>CAWGKG010000025.1:0-64740 GCA_963823035.1 uncultured Gemmatimonadales bacterium | reverse complement strand
CGCGGGGGAAACCCTCGGCGACGCCGGGCGTATAAGCGATACGTCGTTTTCCTGGCTCCGCGCGCTGCGCGGGACAGGGAAGCGAGTGGGAGCCGTGGGCGAGACGCCCGCGCACGCATGCCTTGCCCCGCAGAGCGGAATAGGCGAGGATTCCTATCGTCCGTTCGACGCTGCTCCATGCGTCGGATGTCCAGCGGCCCCCATGGCCAGCTGACCGGACCGTTCCCGCTCGATTTCCGAGCCCGGAGTTTCTTCCAAAGGCGGTAACGCAGGCGCGTTTGCGCCGCGACGCCCCCTTCCGGCCACATGAGTTGAGACGTGCCCGAATCGCCAGAGATCAAAGCACAGGGCGACGGGGAGAAGTCCAAAGGACGGCGCGGCCGTGGCCGCCGCCGTGGACGTCGCCCCCGTCGCAGGTCCCGTGACAACACGGGCAACGGCGCCCCCGACGCCAGCAACAACGCCGACAACGGCGGCGACGGTGGAGAGGACTTCCCTCCGCTCACGGAGGATCCCGAGAAGCTCGAGGAGGAATCGCGTCCCCTCGGCCTCCTCGAGGTGCTCAACTCCGGCTCCGGCTTCATCCGCCGGCGCGAGTCGAGCTACACCCCGGGGCGTGACGACATCTACGTCGGCTCGCGGATCATCCAGAAGTTCGGCCTCCGCACCGGAGACGAGCTCGTGGGCGTGGTGGGGCGCCAGCCGCGCAACGGCAAGAGCCCGCCGCTCGCGTACCTCGCGAGGGTGAACGACCGCAAGCCCGACGAGGTGAAGCGGCGTCCGGAGTTCCAGCGCCTGAGCGCCATGCACCCGGACGATCAGCTCGTGATGGAGTGCGGGCGCACGCTGCGCGGGCAGCCGGACTACACCAACCGCGTCATCGACCTCTTCTGCCCGCTGGGCAAGGGTCAGCGCGCGATGATCGTCGCGCCCGGCGAAGGCGGGAAAGACGATGGTGCTGCAGGCGGTCGCCGAGGGCGTCGTCACCAACAACCCGGAGTGCCACCTCCTCATCCTCCTCGTGGACGAGCGTCCCGAAGAGGTGACCGAGATGGAGTCGTGCGGCTTCGGCGAGGTCATCGCCTCGACGTTCGACCGCCCGGCCGACCGGCACACGCAGGTCGCGGAGATGACGCTCGAGCGTGCGCGCCGCCGCGTCGAGCTGGGCGACGACGTGGTCATCATCCTCGACTCGATCACCCGCCTCGCGCGGGCGTACAACACGGTCGAGGAAGGGAGCGGGCGTACGCTGTCCGGCGGCCTCGACGCGCAGTCGCTCGAGAAGCCCAAGCGGTTCCTGGGGAGCGCACGCAAGATCGCGCCCGACCAGGGCGGCGGCTCGCTCACCATCATCGCGACGGCGCTCGTGGACACCGGCTCGCGCATGGACCAGGTGATCTTCGAGGAGTTCAAGGGCACGGGGAACAGCGAGTTGGTGCTGTCCCGCGAGCTCGCCGACCGGCGTATCTATCCGGCGATCGACCTGAACGCCTCGGCGACCCGCAAGGAGGAGCTCCTCCTGGACGACGACGCGCTCTGGCTGTCGCGCGCGATGCGCCGTCAGCTGGGCGGCGTGCCGTCGGCCGAGGGGATGAACGAGCTGCTCAACATCATGAAGAAGACCAAGACCAACCGGGACCTCATCACCTGGGCGAGGCAGCAGGCCTAGCCCAGGGACGGACCGGGCTCGATCAGCCCGCGCCGGACTCGGCGGACGCCTCCTCGGGCGCCTGCCCCGCCAGCGCACCGAGGCGGTCCAGTGCCTTCTCCAGCTCCCTACCCTGGGCGCGCTCCATGAAGCGCGCCCAGTAGCCCATGAGGGGATTGCGCCCGAAGTCGCCCTCCTCCCGCCACTGGATGCGGGTGCCCGCCCCGTCGCGAGACAGGCGCATCGTGCCGTCCGTGTACATCTCCCCTTCCTGCACGACCACGCGGTAGCGCACGAGCGAGTCGGGCCTCGCCTCGACGATCTCGAAGGAGCCGTCGCCGAGCTCCTCGTCGTTCCACGCCAGCCGGGCCCCCGCGCCGCGCTCCGGCCCCTCGCGCACCACCCCGGAGTCGGGCCACGGCGTCCACCGCTGCCACCCGCTCGGCGAGTCGACCCAGGGAAAGACCGCCGCCGGCGGCGCGCTCAGGACCGCCGAGCGCTCCGCGGACCAGGTTCCGGGGAGGAGCCAGCCCACCCCCAGGAAGAGCACGAGCACCGTCGCCGCGGCGCCCAGGAGGATGCTCGCCGGGCTGAGTGCCGGGCGCTTCATCGTGTCCCTCCTGCCGGCACCGCGCGGTCGGCGTACCAGTCCCGCACCAGCGGCTCGAGCACGGGCCACACGTTGTGCGCCATGATGCGATGACCTTCCGGCGTGGGGTGGATGCCGTCGGACTGGTTCAGCCCGGGAATCCCCGCCACGTCCTCGAGGAGGAAGGGGAGGAGCGCCGCGTCCGTCTCACGCGCGACCGAGGGGAAGATGTCGTGGAAGCGCTTGGTGTACACCGGGCCGAGGTTGGGAGGGGCCTCCATCCCTTCGATGAGGACGCGCACGTCGGGGTAGCGCGCGCGCGCCTCCTTCACGATCTGGAGCAGGTTGGCCTCCGTGGCGTCCGGGTCCTGTCCGCGCAGCCCGTCGTTCGCGCCCAGCTCGATGCACAGGATGTCGAGCGGGTCGCGCAGCACCCACTCCATCCGGCGCAGCCCCCCCGCGCTCGTCTCCCCCGAGACGCCCGCGTTGACAGGCCGGATCGGGAGGCCCGCGGAGTCCGCCAGTTCCCCCAGGCGTGCCACGTAGGTATCCTCCGCGCGGAGAAGGCCCAGACCGGCGGTGAGGCTCGTACCGAGGAAGACGACCACCGGCCCCCGTCCTTCGGTCTGCACGGAGTCGGGGGTCGTGAGGGTCGCGGAGTCCGCAGCGGATCGCGTGGCCGCATCGGCGGCCGGTTCGGACACCGAGCAGCCGAGGGCCGCGAAGCAGATCCAGGGGAGGAGTCGGCGGTGCATAGTATGATCGTGGCCCGTGGCCTCGAGAAGACGTATACCAGCGGTGGTAAGCCGCTCTGCGTGCTGCGCTCCGTCGACCTGGAGGTGCCGCCCGAGGCCTTCATGGCCGTGGTCGGACCCTCGGGGAGCGGCAAGACCACGCTCCTCGGTCTCCTGGCCGGGCTGGACGAGCCGACCGCCGGAGAGGTCCTCCTGGACGGGCAGAACCTGTTCGCTCTTACCGAAGACCAGCGTGCCGAGTTTCGTGCGCGCCGGGTCGGGTTCGTCTTCCAGACGTTCCATCTCCTGCCGACGCTCACCGCGCTGGAGAACGTGCTGGTGCCGCTGGAGCTGCAGGGCGACGCGCGCGGCGCCCGGGGCCGGGCCATCTCCCTCCTCGAGCGGGTCGGCCTCGGAGACCGCCTCGACCACTACCCGGCTCAGCTCTCCGGCGGGGAGCAACAGCGCGTGGCCCTCGCCCGCGCCTTCGCGAACGAGCCGCGCATCCTGTTCGCGGACGAGCCAACGGGGAACCTGGACCAGGAGACCGGGGCGACCATCGTCGGGATGATGGAGGAGCTGAACCGTGAGGCGCGCACCACCCTCGTGCTGGTCACACACGACCTGTCGCTGGCGGAGCGGGCGGACCGCGTGGTCCGGCTCACCGACGGGAGGGTCGTGTCCGACCGCGCGGGCACGACGTCGCGCCGGTCGGCGAGCGCCTCCCCGGGCGCGGACGCCCCAGAGGCGGCGGGCGGATGAGGCCGCGCTTCGCCCTTCGCCTCGCCCTGCGTGAGAGCCGCCACGGGGTGCGGCGCGTCGGGGTGTACATGGCGTCGATCACGCTGGGGGTGGCGGCGCTGGTGTCGATCCACTCCTTCCGAGACGACGTCGCGCGCTCGGTGCAGGAGGAGGCGGACGTCCTCATGGGCGCCAACGCCCGCCTGGAGTCGAGCCGGGCGCTGCCCGACTCGGTGGTGCGCATCGTGGACTCGCTGCACGCCGCCGGGGTGGAGACCGCGAACGTCACGACGGCGCTGTCGATGGTCCTCGCCCCGGGTAGCGGGGACGTGCGCCTCCTGCAGGTGCAGGCGATGGACGGGGCGTACCCGTTCTACGGGGACGTGCGCACGAGCCCGGCGGGGCTCTGGGGACGGCAGCTCGACGGGGACGTCGTGTTGGCCGACCCGGCCGTGCTCACCCAGCTGCGTGCCCAACCGGGCGACACCCTCGTGGTGGGGCGGGCACGCCTCGCGCTCCTCGGCACCGTGGAGGACCTCCCCACCGATTTCGGCTACCAGACGGCCATCGGGCCGAGGGTGTACATCTCCCAGCGGACCATGGACCGGGCCGGCCTGCTGGGCTTCGGAAGCCTGGCCCGCTACGAGGTCTTCCTGAAGCTCCCCGATCGTGAGGCTCGCGATCGGCTGGGCGAGCGCTACGACTCGATCTTCCACGCCACCGAGGTCCGCTACACGCTGGCGGAAGAGCAGGCGCGCAGGCTGTCGAACGGGGTGCGGTTCCTGGGACGCTTCCTCGGCCTGGTCGGGCTGGGCGCACTGCTTCTGGGAGGGCATCGGCGTGGCCAGCGCGATCCACGTCTACATCCGGGAGAAGCGCTCCTCCGTCGCGGTGCTCCGCTGCATCGGCTCCGACCAGTGGACGGTGTTCGTGGCCTATCTGCTGCAGGCCGCGGCGCTCGGGTTCGTCGGCTCGGCGATGGGCGTGGTGGTCGGGTCGATCGTCCAGCGCTGGCTCCCGACGTTGATGGCGGGCGTGCTTCCGGTCGAGGTCACCACGCACTTCTCCGTGACGGCCGCGCTGGCGGGGCTCGGCATCGGCGTGTGGGTCGCCGCGATCTTCGCCCTCATCCCGCTCCTCCAGGTCCGCGACGTGCCTCCGCTCCAGGCGCTCCGGCGGGACTTCGACCCGCCCCGCAGGCGCCGCGACCTCGTGCACCTCGCCGCCTACGCCGCGCTGTTCGGCAGCGTGGTGCTCCTGTGCGTCCTGGAGGCACCGGAGACGGGGGTCGGGCTCGCCTTCGCCGGGGCCCTCGTCGTGACGGTCGGCCTGCTCGCGGGCATGGGCTGGACCCTCACCCGGCTGACGAGGCGGCTGTTTCCGACCCGTGCCTCGTATCCCGTGCGCCAGGGGGTGTCCAACCTCTTCCGCCCGCAGAACCAGACGGTTTCCGTGACCCTCGCGCTCGGCTTCGGCGCCTTCATCGTGGGGACCGTCCTCGAGGTGCAGGGCAACCTCGTCGACGACCTCACGCTTTCGTTCGGCACCGGCCGCCCGAACGTGCTCCTCTTCGACATCCAGCCGGATCAGCTCGAGGGGGTGCGCGCGCTGCTCCCGGAGGACGTACGCGCCGACGCGGACATCGCGCCGATCATCGTGTCGCGCATCGCCGCCATCGACGGCCGCACGCCGGAGGAGCTGAGGGGCGAGGACGTCCTGCGCGGGGACAGGCCGGAGCGCTGGGCGCTGCGCCGCGAGTACCGCAACACCTATCGGGCGGAGATCGGGCCCGCCGAATCGCTCGTCCGCGGTCGGTGGTGGGACGGGACGCCCGGGTCCGAGGACGGCACGCGGGTCGACGCAGGCGGGTTGGCGGGCGTGTCCCTGGAGGCGGGCATCGCGACGGACCTCAAGGTCGACCTCGGGGACACGATCACATGGGACGTGGGCGGCAGCGACGTCACCACCGTGGTCACCAGCATTCGCACGGTCGATTGGAACCGGCTGGAGCCCAACTTCTTCGCGATCTTCGAACCGGGCGCGGTGGACCGGGCGCCCCAGACGATCATCATGGTGGCGCGCATCGCCGACCCGCAGGTGCGCGCGACCTTCCAGCGGGCTCTGGTGGGGGAGTTCCCCAACGTGTCCGCGCTCGACTTCTCACGTGTTCAGGCCGCGATCGAGGAGATCCTGTCGCGCGTGCGTGACGCCATCGTCTTCCTCGGCGTGTTCTCGGCCCTGGCCGGGGTGATCGTCCTCGTGGGGGCGCTGGCCAGCTCCCGCGTGCAGCGCATGCGCGAGGGTGCGCTCCTCAAGACGCTGGGCGCCCGCCGTCGCCAGGTGCTGGTCGTGCTGTTCTCGGAGTACCTGGCGCTCGGCACGCTCTCCACCGCCACGGGGCTCGGCCTCTCCTGGGTGGCCTCGGCGATCATGGTGCCCCGGGTCTTCAACGTCGACTACTCGGTGCACCTCGTTCCTTTGCTGGCGATCTGGTTGGCGGTGGCGGGCCTGACGGTGGTCGTGGGGCTGGTGGGGAGCCGGAGCTTGCTGGCTCGTCCCCCGCTCGCCGTGTTGCGCGAGGCGCCGGAGTAGGGAAGGGTGCCGCGCGGCGGCCGGAAGGTACCCGACCGACCGCCGCGCGGGCGCGTCAGCGTCCCTCGCCGCCGGGAACGCGGATGCGGATCTCGGCGTCCGCGGTGCGGATGATCACGAGCTTGCCACCTTCGTCCTCCGTCACGTTCACCCGACCCCCGCGCACCTCGACGGTGGTGTTGCCGACGGAGCCGGAGAAGCGGAGGGGGGCGGTTTCCGGCGACCCGGCCGTGACGCGCCCCGCGCGCGCGACGGCGGTGCCGGTGGCCCGCTCCCATGCATGCGTCAGGACCCGGACCTGCTTGCCCTCGCGCTCGACCGTCCACGTCAGCGCCTCACCGGGACGGATGTTCGCGAAGCGGCGCCCTCCCTCCTCGGAGACCAGGTCCAGGCCGTCGAGCCGGATCAGAAGATCGCCGCGCCGTAGCGCGGAGGAGCCGATGCCCGTCCCCTCGTCGAGCCCGATGACCTCGGGAGGAGACCGGAACGTCCAGCGGCCGGTGCCGTCGACCTCGGTGCCGTACCCGCAGTGGTCGCACCGGAAGCCGAATCCCAGGGTCGCGTGGGGCTCGACGCCGCTCGGCAGCATGGGCTCCCCGGGCACCTCCGGCCGAGGCGGTGCCGGCGCGACGACCGCGATGCCCACGCGAGGCTCGCGCGCCTCTCGCGGCGCCGGGGCGACCCGGGCCAGGGGCGGTGGAGGCACCGGCACGGGTCGGCCCGCCACCGCCGGCGCGTCCGCGCTCCTGGTCGTCGGGCAGGCGGCCGCCACGGGAACGGACAGCTCCATCATCCTGCCGTCGCGCCGGATACGCAGCCGGGTGGGCTCGTCCGGTGGAAGGGCGGAGAAGAGGGCGCTCCCGCCCCGGGTCGTGATCAGCTGTCCGTCGACCGCCACGAGGACGTCACCCTCCCGCAGCACGGACGCCGCCGGGTTCGCTCCGTCCAGGTCGAGGATCGTCGGCTCGGTCCAGAACACGGCCCGATGCACCTTCCCGTTGGTGAAGAACTGGCATCGATCGCAGGCGATGCCCGTGATGCCGAGCGAGCCCACCGGCTCGGCTCCGTCCTTGCACACCAGCCGCTCGCCGCTCCGGGCGGTCGCTTGCGCGGCCGCGCTCGCGGGTAGCAGCAAGGCGACCGTAGCCGTCTTCCAGATCCTGCGTGCGTTCCCCATCTCCCCACCTCCTTATCGTCATCGTCGCGCCTCCGGCCTCGCCGATGGCGTGGTCGTCAGAACCAGATCGTCTTCCTCTGGACGGTCGAATCGGCCGCCGCACCCGCCCGCTCCTCGAGCACGGCGAGCACCAGGCGCAGCGTGGCGTCGTCCGGGCTGAGCCGGGCCAGCTCGAGCGCCGCCGCGTGCAGGGCGACGCGTGCCGCCTCCGTGCCCGACGCGACGTCCCCGCCGCTCCCGTCGCCGGCGAGCTCCGCGAGGTGCGCCACGGCCCGCACGTACTCCGAGCCGGCCTCCTGGACCTCGGTGGCCGCCTGCGCGGGGTCGGCGGTCCGGTCGAGCGCCGCCGAGACGGCGTCGGCCATCCCCCGGCCGGCGCTCCACTGACCCACCGCGACCCCGGACGCGAAGAGCGCCAACCCCGCCGCGACCGCGGCTGCCATCCACGGCCGGGTCCGCCCGCCCGTGGGTCCCCCGGTCTCCGATGACCCGCGAAGCAGGCCCTCGGCGCGCAGTGCGCCCACCACCCGCTCCTCGAGCGCCGCGGAGGGGATGCGCTCCCTCGGGAGGCCGGCGAAGGCCCGGCGTTCGTCGGGCGTGAGCTCGTCCGGAAGGTCGTGGTCGGTCATGTGGCTTCCTCCGCGGCGGGGTCCAGCAGCCGCCGTAGCGTGCGTCGTGCGTGATGGAGCTGGCTCCTGGACGTGCCGATGGCGATGTCCAGCCGCTCGCTGATCTCGGGATGGGTGAACCCCTCCACATCGTGAAGGAGCAGGACCGTCCTGTATCCGTCGGGAAGGCAGGCGATGGCGCGCTCGAGATCGAGCCGATCCCCGGTGGGCGGCGGCGCCACCCACGCCTCCACGTGCTCGGGGGCCGGCGTCGGGACGCGCGCGTGCTTGCGGAGGATCTCGCGGGCACGGTTGAGCCCGATCCCCATCAGCCACGTGCGCAAGGACGACTCCCACCGGAACCGGGGAAGGGCCCGCACGGCGCGCAGCCACGTGTCCTGCACCACGTCCTCGGCGTCCGCCTCGGCACCGGCCATCACCCGGAGCACGAAGGGGAGGAGCGCGGGCGTGTGCCTGCGGTAGAGGACGCGGAAGGCCGCCTCGTCTCCCTCACGGACGATCCGATCGGAGAGGTCCCTGTCGGAGGGCTCGGGAACCGCCATTGCCTGTCTCACATCCCTGAGTGACCGCAGTCGACCGAAGCGTTGGTCGGGCGTCTCAGGCGACCTTTTCCGCCAGAGCCTCGGGAGGGATCTGCACGGAGGCCTCGAAGTGGCACGCCTCGCAGACTGCCGGATGCGGGCTCCGCAGCCGGCCGTTCGCCGCCTTGACGGCCGCGCCGCAGCGCGGACACGTACCCTCCACCCCCATCACGGTGAAGCGCTCCGTCCACCGACGGCGGGCCAGGAGCCCGCCCCCCGTGAGCGCGCCCAGGACCCACGGCACGTGGGGTGGAATGAGTCCCATCACCGGCGCCACGAGCAGCGCGATGGCCATCGTCCGCACGGAGCCGCCGACGCGCCAGGAGCGCGAGCGGGGTCGGAGGCGAACGGTCGCCGGGGTCGGCTCGTACCCGAAGAGTGAGATCTGCCCCCCTACTTCGAGGGCGTCGTGGCCTTGCTGGGTCTCTCGATCGTCGTCCGTCACGTTTCCACATCGGTTCCGAGTGGCCCCGACCGTCGCGGCCGGGCAACACGAAATGTATGTTCGTGGATCCTGCGCACCCAAACAGGCCAGGCGAGCGCTCTTTCCTTGACCGAATCCACCCACAGCTTGACGGCGTCGGATCGTCCCGCGCTCTCCCGGGAGCTGAGCGAGTTCCTGGTGGAGCTGTCGATCGGTGTGCATCGCTATGCGATGTACCCCCCGGGGCACCCGTCGCTCAGGCCGGTGGTGGAGAACATCATCGGGCGCCTCGCCGAGATCTTCGACATGCGTCGCACCCTGTCGATCGGCGTGGCCCAGCGCCAGCTCGTGATCGAGGGCGTCGCCACGGACCAGCGCCACCCCGTGCTCTCCGACCTGGCCCGGCGTCTCCACGAGCACCAGTTGTCGGCCCTCTCCTTCGCGAAGGGCGTGCGGGCCTCGGAGGTCTCCGGCCTCCTCGGGGCCCTGGCGCAGGAGACGGAGCGTGGCGGCACCCCGCTCGGCCTCCTTCCCCCGGACGAGGCTCCGCACTGGGAGCACGCCAGCCTCTACCGCGTGGGCTACGAGCGCCTGGAGATCACGGACATCGAGGGCGGGCCCGCCGGGGACAAGGGAGACCGGGCGACGGCACTCTGGCTCGGGCTCGCGCAGGCGGCGCTCGCCTCCGACGAGCCGCTGGACGTGGTCCCCGATGCCGCCGAGATCGCGCGTAGCATCTCCGCCCACCGGAAGGAGTCCGCCTACGACCAGGTGATCGTCGGGTACCTCCTCCAGCTCGCGGACGAGCTGAAGGGCGCGGAGGGCGCCGAGTCGGAGAAGGTGCGCCGGCGGCTCTCCCGCCTCATCGGGGAACTCGACGAGGACACGCTCGGGCGCCTGGTCCACTTCGGGGGTGACATCACGCAGCGGCGCCGATTCCTCCTCGACGCGAACCAGAGCCTCGCCGTGGATTCGGTGGTGAAGGTGCTCGCCGCGGCGGCGAAGAGCTCCGAGCAGTCCATCTCCCACTCGATGACGCGCCTGCTCAGCAAGCTCGCCGTGCACGCCGAGCACGGCCGCGGCAACCAGCGCTCGCAGGCCGACACCGCGCTGCGGGAGAACGTCGAGTCCCTCATCGCGGGCTGGGAGCTCAAAGACCCCAACCCGGAGGCCTACACCAACGTCCTGAACGCGATCGCGAAGTCCGCCCCGATCTTCGAGTCCCGCGAGGATGGCGACGACCCGCTCGCGGGGGCCCTACGGCTGGTGCAGATGGGGCTGGAGGTGGACGCCTGGGGACCGATCGTGGCGAAGGCCACGCTCGATCTCGCGGACAAGGGTGGGGTCGGCGTGCTTCTCGACATGCTCCGCGACGTGAAGTCCGACAACGAGGTCGCGGATCGGATCCGGCGACATCTAACGGCACCCGACCAGTTCCGCCGCCTCCTGGCGGGCGGAAACGTGAACGACGCGGGCCTCAAGGCGTTGGTGGAGGACATGGGAGAGGATGCGATCAATCCGCTCCTGGACGTCCTCGCCGAGTCCGACGACCGCTCGGTGCGCCGGCGGGTCTTCGGGGCGCTGTCGCGCCTGGGCCCGCTCGTCGGCCGGCGGGCGGTCGAGCGCCTGCAGTCGGACACACGTTGGTTCGTCGCGCGCAACATGCTGGCGCTCCTCGTGCGGCTCGACCGTGTGCCGGCGGACTTCGATCCGCAGCCCTTCATCGAGCACGTGGATCCGCGCGTGCGCCGCGAGGCTCTTCCGCTGGCCCTGAGAAAGCCGCGCCTGCGCGACCGCGCCCTCGTCGGCTCGCTCACGGACGGGGACGAGCGCCTGGTGCGCATGGCGCTGCTGGAGTTGCAGATCGAGGTGCCCGACCCGGTGCTGCCGACGCTCGTCAACCGGGTCGTGACCAGCCCCGAGCGCTCGCCGGAGATCCGGGCGCTCGCGGTGAAGGTGCTGAACGGTAGCCGGTCGCCTCTCGTGCTCAACACGTTGGTCGGCCTGGTGAGCGCCGGGAAGTCCTTCTTCGGCAGGGCGCGCCTCGCGCCGGCCTCGCTGGAGATGGTCCAGGCGCTCCGCGTGCTCGCCGACAACTGGTCCGACAAGCCCGAGGTGCGGGAGATCCTCCAGCAGGCCACGCGCTCGAAGGACCCGTACATCCGATCGGCTGCGCCCCGCGAGGAGAACGGATGACCGAGGCCGTCCGCTTCCTGACCGGGATGGCGCAAGCCTTCTCCGCGATGCTGCTGTACGCCGACGACCATCCGGCCCGCGAGCGTGCCGTGGACCGGGCCTACGAGGCACTGTGCGACCTTCAGGATCGGACGCCCACGCCGCTCTTCACCTTCATCGGCTCGGAGATCGTGCTCGACCGGACGCCGCTCCGCGATCTGCGGCACTGGGACTGGGGTCCCCGGCTCTCGTCGGTGGGGCTGCAGCGCCTCGAGTTCATCGGGCCGGTGTCGCGCGACGACTTCGAGGCCTTCCTCGACGAGGCGTACCTCCGGCTCAGCGGTGCGCCGATCCCGAGCGCCGAGGTTCGGCAGGGACGCCCCACGAACATCCGCTACGGGACGGTCGGGCTGCGCGGCGAGGGGGCGGACAAGGCCTCCGACGCGCCCACCGCGGCCGGCGCGACGCTCAGCTACTCCCTCCGCGAAGAGATCGAAGGCGTAGAGTGGCTGCAGGGCGAGCTCAGGGAGGGACGGCGCCTCCATCTTCTCGAGGCGCAGGGCATCGTGCGCTCGCTCTCCGTGGCCATGCACGGGGACCAGGCCTACCTGATCCCGCTCCTGCGCCTGAAGGAGTTCGACCAGTACACGGTGACGCACACGCTGAACGTGGCCGTGCTCACCATGGCGCTGGCCGAGTTCCTCGGCATGGGCCCCCGGGAGGTGCGCTCGTTCGGCATCGCAGGGCTGTTGCACGACCTGGGGAAGGTGAAGGTCCCCGAGGAGATCCTGAACAAGCCGGGGAAGCTGACCGACGACGAGCGGGCGGTCATGAACAGCCACACGACCGAGGGCGCGCGCCTGATCCTCGAGGCGGAGGAGCGCCTCGACCTGGCGGCCGTGGTGGCGTACGAGCACCACATCCGCATCGACGGCGGCGGCTATCCGTCGCTCGCCTACCCGCGCCCCTGCCACGAGGCCTCGAACCTCGTGCACGTGTGCGACGTCTTCGACGCCCTGCGCACGCACCGCCCCTATCGGGAGGCGTGGTCGGCCGAGCGCTCGCTTTCGATCATCGAGGAGGGTGCCGGACCGGAGTTCGACGCCGACATCGCGCACGCCTTCGTCCAGATGATGCGCCGCTGGGACGGCAGGATCACGGAGGCGCCTCTCGAGGCGCCGGTGATCCACCAGCCCGCACCGGCGAGCGCGCCGGAGGGCGGGGCGCGACGAGGCCGGCGGCCCGCCGGTCCGGGCGAGCGCCCCTTCAGCCCCGGAAGGCGCGTAGGCGCTCCCCGGCGTCGCGCAGCGTCTCGACACGCTTGCAGAAGGCGAAGCGTACGAGGCTCCGTCCCCGCTCCGCGACGCTGAAGAAGCTGGAGCCGGGCACCGATGCCACGCCCGCCTCGCGCGTCAGCCTCTTGGCGAACGTCGTGTCGTCCTCGTCGCTCAGCGCGGAGAAGTCCGCGAGGACGTAGTACGCCCCCTCCGGCGCGCCACACGCGAAGCCGGCCGCCTGGAGCGCGTCCACGAGGACGTCACGCCGATCCGCGTACTCGGCGGCCATCGTCCGGTAGTAGTCGTCACCCAGCTCGTCGAGCGCGGTGGCGCACGCCTCCTGGAGGGGGGCGGGCGCGCCCACCGTGAGGAAGTCGTGGACCTTCCGGATCGCACCCGTGAGCTCGGCGGGCGCGACGATCGTGCCCACGCGCCATCCGGTCACCGAGAACGTCTTCGACGCGCCGCTCACCGTGATGGTGCGCTCGCGCATGCCCTCCAGCGTCGCGAGCGGTACGTGCTCGCCCTCGTAGAGGATGTGCTCGTAGATCTCGTCCGTGATCGCGAGGAGGTCGTGCTCCCGGCACGTTCGGGCGACGGCCTCGAGCTCGTCGCGGCCGAAGACGCGACCCGTCGGGTTGTTCGGGGTGTTGAGGACGATGGCGCGTGTACGCGGGGTCACCAGGGCGCGCAGCCGCTCCGGGTCCAGCCGGTAGCGCGGGGCCTCGAGGGTGAGGAAGACCGGCTGCGCCTGGGACAGGATGGCATCCGGTCCGTAGTTCTCGTAGAAGGGCTCCAGCACGATCACCTCGTCGCCCGGGTCGACCACGGCGAGCATGACCGAGGCCATCGCCTCGGTCGCGCCGCACGTCACCGTGATCTCGCGCTCGCCGTCCACCTCCATCCCGTACCACCGTCCGTACTTGCGCACCAGCGCGTCACGGAGCCGGGGCGCACCCCACGTGATGGCGTACTGGTTGACGTCCTCACGGATCGCTCGGCAGGCGGCCTCCTTGAGGAGGTCGGGCGTGGGAAAGTCCGGGAATCCCTGGGCGAGGTTCACCGCGTCGTGTTGCCGCGCCACGCGCGTCATCTCCCGGATGACGGACTCCGTGAAGCCGTGGGTGCGTAGGGCGGTTCGCAGGGCGTGCTGAGGCATGGGCGCCTTTCCGTGGTTCGCGAGGGCGCCCCATGATGCCGGGCGGTCGGGGAGCGCGGCAACGGGGGTCGTGGCGCGAGCGACGGGTGCCGGCTAGGATACGGAATCCGAACACAGCCCCATCCAGCCGAGGTCGTCCGTGAGGTCTGGCTCGCGTGGCACCGTGCTCTGTGCGATCGCCTCGGTCATCGCCTTCCTGCCCACGCCCGCGGCCGCGCAGGCCGCACCGCTGGTCGTGGAAGTCCGCAGCGGGGCCTCCGTGCCGGTCGCCGACCTCGCGGGAGGTACCGATCCCGGCGAGGGCGTCAGCACGGGTGCTTCGTTCGGCGTGGACTTCGCGGTCTCCGGCCACGGAAGGCGGACGCTCTACGCGGGCTTCAGCCAGCATCGCTTCGCCTGCGCCGACGCGGGATGCGAGGCAGGCGGACATTTCGTCGCCACCACGCTCGACCTGGGCTTCCGCTTCAGCCTTGTGACCCGCGGACCGGTGATCCCCTGGGTGCGCCTGGGTGGCGTCACCCTGCGCGTCGAGACCCCCGAGCTTCCGCGAGAGCCCGGCCGGCGTGAGCGACCGGGGATACGGCGGTGAGGTCGGCGCCGGGCTCTACATCGGCGCGTGGAACGCGGTGGCGTTCAACCCCGGCGTGCGCTTCACCACGGTGGGGACGACCCTTCCGGCAGGCGCGAAGCTGGGGATGCGCTTCCTGGTCGCGGACCTCGGCCTGTCGCTGGCCTTCTGATGCGACGCCGGACGCTCGTCGCTCGCGGCGCTCGCCTTCGGGTTCCTCGCTCCCTCCCTCGTCCGCGCGGAGGTCGTGCGGGTGGTCGTGGAGCGGCGCGAGGACGTGCTGGGTGGACGCGCCTGGGGGACGGTGGGGGCGTACGAGAAGCTCGTCGGGCGCATCTACTTCGCCTTCGACCCCGACAATCCCGCCAACAGGGCGATCGTGGACCTCGCGCTCGCACCGCGCAACGCGGACGGCAACGTGGAGGCCTGGGCGGAGTTCATGGTCCTCCGCCCCAAGAACCGGGACCGGGCACGCGGCGTGGCGTGGCTCGAGGTGAGCAACCGGGGCGGAAAGGCGACGCTGCGCTACTTCAACGGCGCCGCCGCAAGCGCGCTCGACCCCACGACCGCGGACGACTTCGGGGACGGACTCCTCTTCCGGGAGGGGCTGACGCTCATCTGGGTGGGGTGGCAGTGGGACGTGCCCGAGCGCGGAGGGCTCGTCCGCCTGCACGTCCCGTTCGCGCGTGGACCCGAAGGCCCGATCACGGGTCTCGTGCGCGCCGACTGGACCGTGGACGAGGCTGCCGACCGTCCTCGACCTGGCCCACCGCGGGCACCGGGCCTATCCGGCCTCCGACCCGACCGACTCCGCGAACGTCCTGACCGTCCGTGACGGACGCGACGCGCCCCGCAGCGTCGTCCCCCGCGACCAGTGGCGCTTCGTCGCCGCGCACGACAGCGTCGACGAGGGCCGCCTCACCCGCATCGCGCTCGACGGCGGCTTCGCGCCCGGCAAGATCTACGAGCTCGTGTACCGGGCGCAGGACCCTCGTGTGGTGGGCCTGGGCCTGGCCGCCATCCGCGACGTCGCCTCCTACGCGAAGTACTCGCTCAACAGCGAGTTCCCCGCCTCTCAGGTGGTGGCGTTCGGCGTCTCCCAGACGGGCCGCTTCCTCAGGCAGTTCCTTTACCAGGGCTTCAACACGGACGAGGGCAACCGCAAGGCCATCGACGGGATGCTCGTGCACTCGGCGGGCGCGGGGCGGGGGAGCTTCAATCACCGCTTCGGGCAGCCGTCGCGCGACGGACATCGCTACTCCGCCTTCTTCTATCCGACGGACCTCTTCCCCTTCACGAGCCTGCCGCAGACCGACCCGGTCACCGGCGTGGAGGACGGCCTGCTGGCCCATACGCGGCCCGAGAGCCTGCCGCTCGTCTTCTACACGAACTCGGGCTACGAGTACTGGGGGCGAGCGGCGTCGCTGATCCACACCACGCCGGACGGCAGCGGGGACGTGCCGCCGCTGCCCAACGAGCGGATCTACCACCTCGCCTCCGGCCAGCACTACGTGAGCGCGTTCCCACCGCCGGAGGGGGCGGAGACCGCGGACGGCGTCTACCGGGGCGACCCCCTCGACTACTTCCCGACGCTGCGGGCCCTGGCCGTGCGCCTGGTGGCCTGGGTGGCGGACGGCGAGGAGCCGCCCCCGAGCCGTTACCCGACGATCGCCGAGGGAACGCTGGTACCGCACACCGCGCTGGCCTTCCCACCCATCCCGGGCGTGCACAAGCCGGCGGTCGTGCACGTGGCCTATCGCGCCGACTACGGGCCGCGCTTCGCGGACGAAGGGATCGTGGACCGGCAGCCCCCGAAGCTCGGGCCGCCCTTCCCGTCGCTCGTGCCCCAGGTGGACGGGCTCGGCAACGAGGAGACCGGCGTGCGCAACGTCGAGATCCGGGTCCCGCTCGCGACGTACGCGCCGTGGAACCTGCGCTCGGGGTACCCGGCCGCCACGGACGAGCTGGTGGACTTCACCGGCACGTTCATCCCGCTGCCGCGGACGGAGGCCGAACGGGAGACCCGCCACGATCCCCGCCCGAGCATCGCCTCGCTCTATCCCAGCCGCGACGACTACCTGACACGCGTGCGCCAGGCCTCCAACGACCTGGCGATCGCCGGCTTCGTCCTCGCGGAGGACCTCGATGGGGTGATGGCGCGCGCGGCGGCCCTGTGGGATTGGATCGAGCAGCCGCGGGAGGCGCGGGCGCGGCCGCAGAGCCGCTGAGCCCGCCCCCGCCATGCGCCGCGCGCTCCCGCTCCTCCTCGCCCTGGGTGCGACCGCGTCCGGCTGCACCCGTCCGGAGGCCGGGGTGAGCGCCGGCACCGATCCCGCCCGCCTGGAAGCCTCGCTTCGGCGCACGATCGCCGAATCGGGCGCGGAGGTGGGCCTCTACTACCGGAGCCTGGCGCCGGGGGGCGACTCCGTCACGATCGACGCCGACACCCGCATGCACGCCGCCAGCACGATGAAGGTGCCGGTGATGATGCGCATCTTCCTCGACGACCAGGAGGGCGTCCGGTCGCTGGACTCGGAGATCGAGATCACGCGCACGTTCCACTCGATCGTGGACGGGTCGACGTTCGAGCTCCCCGAGGATTCCGACTCGGACACGACCTTCTACGGCCGCGTCGGCGAGGCCGTTCCCGTGCGCGAGCTCCTCGAGCGGATGATCACCTGGTCGAGCAACCTCGCCACGAACATCCTCATCGAGCAGGTGGATCCGAAGCGCGTCACCGCGATGCTGCGCGAGATGGGCGCCGACTCGATGGAGGTCCTGCGGGGGGTCGAGGACCTCAAGGCGTTCGAGGCCGGACGCTCCAACACGACCACGGCCCGCGACCTCGGCGTGGTGATGGCCGCGGTGCAGGGAAGCGCGCGCTTCACGGAGCGATCGCGCGAGGCGATGCTCGCGATCCTCGAGCGGCAGCATTTCCGCGAGAACATCCCCGCGGGCCTCCCCGAGGGCACCCGCGTCGCGAACAAGACCGGGTGGATCACCGCGCACAACCACGACGCCGCCGTGGTCTTCCCGCCCGACGCGCCCCCGTACGTGCTCACGGTGATGGTGCGGGGGATCGACGACCAGGCCGTGGCGGCCGCGCTCGTGGCGGACCTCTCCCGTCAGGTCTGGGCTTTCCACACCGCGGGCGGCTGAGCCGCGCAGGCACGCCTCGCCGTCCCGCAGGACCCCCTGCGAACGAACCCGTTGACGAATCTCAGGAGGGCGTGATACTATCTACGAAGCTTCTCGTAGATGGAGGTCGGCATGCTGATTCTGTGGATGGCCTACGCGGTGCTCGTCGGGGGCGTGGTGGTCGGTACGGCCCTCCTTCTGGAGCGGGGCGTACAGACCCGACGCCGCTGGCTGTGGGCGGCCGCGCAGCTGCTCGCCGTCCTGCTTCCGATGCTCCCGCCCGTGTTCCGCAGGCTGGGTGGGGGCAGGGGCTCGCTCGACGTCGTCTTCGGCCCCGTCGTGCCCGTGGTGCGCGGAGCGCTCACGAACGCACTGGGCGGCGCGGGCGCGGCCACGACCACGCTCGCCGACCTGCAGGGTCCGGCCGTGTGGATGTGGATCGGCGCGTCGGTCGCCCTCCTCGTCGTGCTGATGGGCGGGATGTTCCGCATGCGGCGTCTGCGCCGCGGGTGGGCGTGGCGGGAGGTGGACGGCGCTCCGGTTCTGCTCTCCGAGGATCTCGGCCCCGCCGTCGTCGGCGTGCGCGCCCCCGCGATCGTCCTCCCACGTTGGGTGCTGGACCTGCCCGCCGCCGAGCGTGCCCTCATCCTGGCCCACGAGGACGCGCACCGGCGCAGCGGCGATCCCGCCCTCCTGGCGTGGGCGCTCGCGGTTCCGGTGCTGGTGCCGTGGAACCCGCTCGCCTGGCTCGCCTTCGCCAAGCTCCGCGACGCCGTCGAGACGGACTGTGACGCCCGGGTGCTCGCCGACGGAGGGCGCAAGCCGCTCCAGTACGCGCGCCTCCTCTTCGACGTCAGCACGCGCGGCGTGAGCGCCGTTCCGCTCGGGACCGGCTTCGGGGAGCGCGCGTCCTCGCTCGAGCGGCGCATCCGCACGATGCTCGCGAAACGCTTCCGCTTCGGGTGGAAGGGGCTCGCGGTGCGGCTGTCGGTGGCCGGCGTGCTGCTCGCCGCCGCATGCAGCCTCGAGGTGAACATCTATACGGACGGGTCCAGGGACGACGTGGCCGCGGTGGAGGAGAAGGCGAAGGACTATGTGGCCGTCGAGCTGCACGGTCGAGGGCGTCGAAGCCGGGCCGACGTTCACGCCCTTCACCGTCGCGCCGTCGATCTCGAACCGGGACGAGGTCGTCCGGGCGATGGAGCGCGAGTATCCGCCGCTTCTGAGGGACGCCGGCATCGGCGGGTCGGTGAAGGTCTACTTCTTCATCGACGAGAACGGACGCGTCCAGGACACGCGCATCGACCAGAGCTCCGGTCACCAGGCGCTGGACGAGGCGGCGCTGAAGGTGGCGAGCGTCTACCGGTTCTCGCCGGCGCTCAACCGGGACCAGAAGGTGCCGGTGTGGGTGAGCTTCCCGATCACCTTCCAGGTGCGGTAGCGTCGCCGCTGGCCCCGGTCGGGGCGTAAGGGAGTTTGCGGATGCGTGCCGGGGGGGCGCCGACCTGGCGGTGGATGTCGTCTGCCCTGACGGCGGCGGGGCTCGCGGCCGCCTGTTCCGGCCGAGGGAATCCGGCCGGCGTGACGTCCACGGACAGCGCCGGCGTCGCCATCGCCGTCAACGTCGGGGTCGAGCCGCCCACGTGGAAGCGCGACGAGCGCCCCATGGTCGTGATCGGAGACGAGGCCGCGGGCGACGATCCGCTCTTCCGTGTGAGCGAGGTCCGGCTCGGCACGGACGGCAGGGTGGTGGTGGGGCACGGGGGCGGACGCGAGGTGCGCGCCTACACGCAGGCCGGGCACCCGATGTGGACGGCGGGGCGGGACGGGGAGGGCCCCGGCGAGTTCAGGAACATCTCACGGCTGACCCTGCTGGCCGCCGATTCCGTGGCGGTGGTCGACGCGGTGAGTCGCCGCCTCACGCTCCTGGACCCCACCGGGACGTTCGTTTCGGCGACCACCCTCACCTACACGCAGCCGGAGCCGCCCGGGAACGCAATCTGGATCCCGACCATGGGCGCGCTCGGAGCGACGGCCGACCATCGGGTGTTCGCCATCCTTCGCATGACCGCGCTGCTGGAGGGGGCTCCGGGGCTGCGTCCGCTGAGGGGTGCGCTCGCGGTGTTCGACGCGAGCGGCGCGGTGGGGGATTCGCTGCGCGCGATCACGGTGTCGCGCATGTGGGAGGACCCGGACGGCGCGTTTCCCGCGTTGTCGAACGAGTTCTCCGTGCTCCTGAGGCCGTTCGTCGCGAACGACGTTCTCTATACGACCACGAGCGAGGCGTGGCAGGTCGACGTGTTCGACACCTCCGGCCGGCAGGTACGTTCGATTCGCGAGGTGCGTCCCCGCCTCGCCCTCACCCGCGCCATGATCGACGCGCTGCCGAAGCCGCCTCCGGGGATGGAGGTCGCCAGGCACTACCCCGACTCCATCCCGGCCATCGGACGGGTGGTGGCCGACCGTGAAGGCCGCGTCTGGGCCGTGGCCAGGCGGCCCACCGAAGGCGACACGACGTCGGCGCGCGTGTACGACGCCGAGGGCGGCCTCGTGGGCGTCGTGCCGCTCCCCGAGGGCTTCGATCTCATGGACGTACGGGGTGATCGGCTGGTCGGGGTGCAGAAAGACTCGATGGACGTCGAGACCGTAGTGGTCTACGGCTTCCGCGCGCGCAGGCCGTGAGCGGACGTGGCGTCGCGTTCCTCTCGGCGCTCCTTCCGGCGCTCTTCGCGTGCGCGCACGCCCCCCGGCCGGACCCGTCCCCGGCGCGCTATCTCCGACCCCTGTGCACGGCCGCCTCGGTCGTTCCCTCCGACGCCCCCCATCCCCTGCGCGTCGCGGTGTACAACCGCACCGGCCAGGACATCCGCATCGTCCTCGACCGCTGCCTACGGCACACGCTCCTCGGCGTGGTCGCCGCGGACGGAACCGCTCTCCTCCGCCTTCCCGAGCGCCTCCTCCGCTTCGGGGACGGCCTCCGCTTCCACGCCTACACGCAGGCGCCCAACGCCTGGTACGGCGCCTTCGCCTCGGACTTCGGGGTCCCGGTGGCCCACCTGACCGTCTCGGAGGAGATGGCCCGCGCCCCGCTTGCCCGGCCCGATTCCCTCACGGGCGTTCGCGCCGCCGTCGGGTCGATCGCGACCCATGCGGACGACCGCATCTCCAGGGTCTCGGTGTTCTCGTCGGAGTCGTACGCGGTGCTCACCTGGCAGTGCCGCGACGGCGTCGCCGAGCTGGCCTTCGCGTCCGGCGGCCGACTGCACGGGGATCCGACCGTGACGCTGCGGACGCGCGCTGGCGAGCGTTCGTTCGGTCCGTGGGGTCTGGTACGCGCGTTCACGGATGGGGCGCTCGCACCCGACACGGTCGTCGCGCCCTTCACGGCGGCCGCGCGCAGCCTGCCGGTCCTGACGCTCGGGGTGCGCGCTGGTCCGGGCGACGGCACCCACTACACCTTCGACACGCACGGGCTCGACGAGGCGCTCCGCTCCCTCACCTGCCTCCACTGACCCGGCGGCGCCCGAGCCCTCCGCACGGCCGCCGGGTGGACCAGGCCCCCGCGCCCAAGTACTCTGAGGGCTGCCGCCGCGCGCACGTGCGCCCCCGAGCGTGCCCGATCCCCCACAGCGCCACACCATGAAGCCAGCTCGACGATCCGCCCTCCTCCTCGCCCTCTTCTCGTTCTGGCCCCTCGCCTCCACACCCCGACACCTCGGCGCCCAGACCGACACGGACCTGTTCGAGGACATGCGCGCCCGGTCGATCGGTCCCGCCGGGATGAGCGGGCGCGTAGCGGCGGTGGACGTGGCGCTCGTGGACCGGAACGTGATCTACGTCGGCGGGGCCACGGGCGGCCTGTTCAAGTCCGCGGACGGGGGGCTGAGCTGGAGCCCGGTCTTCGACGACCAGCCGGCGCTCGGCATCGGGGCGATCTCGGTCTTCCAGGCGAATCCGGACGTCGTCTGGGTGGGGACGGGGGAGGGCAACCCGCGGAACAGCGCGGGGGTGGGGCGCGGGGTCTTCAAGTCCGTCGACGGGGGTCGAAGCTGGCGGTTCATGGGGCTCGGCGCCTCGGAGCGCATCGCGCGCATCGTCACCCACCCGACCGACCCGGACGTCGCCTGGGTGGGGGCCATGGGACCGGCGTGGTCGGACGGCGAGGAGCGCGGTGTCTACCGTACCACCGACGGGGGTGAGACGTGGGAGCGGGTTCTCTGGCGGAACCCTCGCACGGGCGTGGCGGACATGGTGCTCGATCCCTCCAACCCGGATCACCTCCTCGTCGCCATGTGGCAGTTCCGGCGCGATCCGTGGTTCTTCACGTCGGGCGGACCCGGCTCCGGCCTCTTCGAGACGCGCGACGGCGGTGACAGCTGGCGTGCGTTGGGTCCGGCCGACGGGTTGCCGGCCGGCGAGCTCGGGAGGATCGGCCTCGCGTTCGCTCGGTCCGATCCCCACGTGGTGTACGCGCTGGTGGAAGCGACGAAGAGCGCGCTGCTGCGCTCGGAGGACGGCGGCGGCTCCTTCGGCGTGATCTCCGACCGCCCCGACGTGGCACCGCGCCCCTTCTACTACGCCGACCTCCGCGTCGACCCCCTGAACGAGAACCGACTCTACTCGCTGCACAGCGCGATCCAGGTGAGCGAGGATCAGGGCCGGACGTGGCGAACCGTGGTCTCGAGCGGGATCATCCACGGCGACGTGCACGAGCTGTGGATCGATCCGGACGACCCCCGGCGGATGATCCTCGGTGAGGACGGCGGCATCGCCTTCACCTACGACCGCGGCGACCACTGGCGCTTCGTGGAGAACCTGACGCTCGCGCAGTTCTACCACGTGACGATCGACAACAGCGTTCCGTTCAACGTGTACGGCGGCCTCCAGGACAACGGCTCGTGGTACGGGCCGAGCACCGTGTGGGAGAACAAGGGGATCCTGAACGCGTACTGGCACAGGGTAGGGGGCGGTGACGGCTTCAGCGTCATGAACGACCCGTCCAGCCCGCGCCACGGCTATTCGATGAGCCAGCAGGGCAGCCTGACGCGCTTCGACAAGGTCACGGGCCTGCAGGAGGACATCCAACCGGTGCACCCGGACGGGATCCCTCTCCGCTTCAACTGGAACGCGGGGCTGGCGCTCGATCCGCACGACTCCACCACGATCTACCTCGGCTCGCAGTTCGTGCACCGCTCGAGCGACCACGGCCGTAGCTGGGAGATCATCTCGCCCGACCTGACCACGAACGACCCGGCCAAGCAGCGACAGATGGAGAGCGGCGGGCTGACGATCGACGCGACGGGCGCCGAGAACCACACGACCGTCGTCACCATCGCGCCCAGCCCGCTCGAGGAGGGGGTTTTGTGGGTGGGAACCGACGACGGCAACGTGCAGCTCACGCGCGACGACGGCGCGACGTGGACCCACGTGCGCGGCCGCATCGAGGGCGTCCCGGACGCGACGTGGGTCCCGGACATCGAGCCCTCCCATCACGAGGCGGGCACGGCCTATGTCACCTTCGACGACCACCGGCGGGGGAACTGGGAGACCTACCTCTATCGCACGCGCGACTACGGGGCCCACTGGGAGAGGCTGGCGCAAAAGGGCGTCGACGGCTTCGCGCACGTGTTGGCCGAAGATCCCGTCGAGCCCCGACTCCTCTTCCTCGGCACGGAGTTCGGGCTCTACTTCAGCACAGATGACGGAAGTAGTTGGAAAGCATGGACCTACGGGGTGCCGGCCGTGCCCATCCGGGACGCCGTGGTCCATCCCAGGGACGGCGACCTCGTGCTCGCTACCCACGGGCGTGGAATCCTCATCGTGGACGACGTGCGCCCCCTGCGTGAGATCGCGGCGGGCCGGGCTGGACCGGGCGTGGCGCTGGCGGCATCGCCGCCCCCGCCCGCGCTCGCGGTCGACATCGGCGAGGCGATCGGCTACCGCTCCACGGGCCACGCGATGCAGCAGGGCGAAGCTCGGCCGTACGGCGCGCTCCTCTCCTTCTGGAGCGATACGGCCGGGACGGCACGCCTCGAGGTGCGCGACGCGGGAGACGCGCTCGTCTACAGCGCGCCGATCCCCACCCGCCGGGGCGTGAACCGCGTGCACTGGGACCTGAGGCCGGGAGGCGACGCCGACGAGGCGGCGTTCCCGCGCTCCGTCGAGGTCCTGCCCGGTCGCTACGCCGTCTCCTTCCGCAGGGGCGACGTCATGACGAGCACGGAGCTCGAGGTGCGTGGGGACCCCCGCCGACCCGTGGCCACGGCCGACCTCGAAGCCCGCAACGACGTGCTGCGCGAGGTGGGGGGCCTGAACGAGGTCGTCACCGAGGGACGCATCCGCCTCGAGCGTGCCCTGAAGGCGGTGGGGGCCACCCTCGAGACGCTGAAGGACGACGACGGAACGCTCCGCGACCAGGGGACGGCGCTCCGCGACACGCTGCAGCACGCGCTCCGCACGCTCTACACGGGCCCGGAATGTCAGGGGATCTGCGGGGGGGACATGCCCGCATCCCGGATGCGCTCCCTGGGGTTCTCCCTGTACGGAATGGCGGGAGCACCCGGGGAGAACGACCGTATCAAGCTCGCCCAGGCCCGCGCCGGCGCCGCGCGGATCGTGGAGGAGGTGAACCGCGTTCTGGCCCAACGGGTCGCGCCCTATCGCGACGCGCTCCGCGCCGCGGGGTACACCCCCTTCCCGGAGGCTCCGCCCCTCAGGAGCCCCGGCGGTGCATAGCCTCCGCTTCCGTCCAACCCGGTTCGTCCAGCGCTAGGAGATCGGCCCTCATGCTCCGCACCACCCTCCTGTGGGTCTCCACCAACCCCTTCCTCGCCCAGCGGCTGCCGAAGTACCGCTTCGTGCGCCGTGCCACGCGCCGGTTCATGCCGGGTGAGACGCTCGAGGACGCGCTGCGCGAGGCGGAACGGCTGAAGGGCGTGGGACTCGGCACGACCCTCACCCTCCTGGGGGAGAACCTCGTCTCGCTCGACGAGGCGGACGGCGTGGTCGCGCACTACCTCGACGTTCTCGCCGCGGTGAAGGCGCGTGGCCTGGACACGGAGATCTCCGTCAAGCTCACGCAGCTCGGCCTCGACTTCGGCGTCGAAGAGGCCCGAAAGAGGCTCGAGCTGTTGGTGCGCGCCTGCGACGCCGGCTCGCTCGTATGGTTGGACATGGAGGGCTCCGCCTACGTGGACCGCACGCTCGAGATCTTCCGTGCCGTGCGTGAGGACCACCAGAACCTGGGGCTGTGCCTGCAGGCCTACCTCATGCGCACGAAGCAGGACGTGGAGGACCTCCTCCCGCTCCAGCCTGCGATCCGGCTCGTGAAGGGGGCCTACAAGGAGCCCCCCGACGTGGCGTTCCCGCGCAAGGCCGACGTCGACCAGAACTACATCCGGCTCGCCGGGACGCTCCTGCGGGCGCGCAAGGAGGGGAGGGCCGGGCGTCCGGTCCTCGGCACGCACGACGCGCGCATGGTCAACGAGGTGAACCGCGTGGCGTACGAGCTCGGGCTGGGGAAGGACGCGTACGAGATCGCCATGCTGTACGGCATCGGCTCCGGCGAGCAGGAGCGCCTGGTTCGCACCGGACATCAGGTGCGCGTCCTGATCTCCTACGGGAGCCACTGGTTCCCGTGGTACGTGCGCCGGCTGGCGGAGCGTCCCGCGAACGTCTGGTTCGTCGTGAAGCAGCTGGTGCGCTGACGTCCATGCACGTCGGCAGGCCGCTCCCGCCCGGCCCAGGTCGGGGCCGGCGCCGAGCCGTTCGACCAGGATCCCCGGCGGTGGGCGATCCTCGCGCTCCTCTCCGCCGGCCTCCTCCTCGGCATGTCGGCGTGGTTCACCGCGAGCGCGGTGGCGCCGGAGCTGGAGATGCGTTGGGGACTCGACGCGAGCCAGGTCGGGTGGCTCACCACCGTCGTCCAACTCGGCTTCGTGGCGGGTACGGCGGCCGCGGCGCTGCTCAACCTCGCGGACGTGCTGCCGTCGCGGTGGTACTTCTCGGTGTGCGCCCTCCTCGCCGCCGCGGCGAACGCCTCCCTCCTGGTGGTGCCGGGCTACGCGACCGCGCTGGGGGTGCGCTTCCTGACCGGCCTCTTCCTGGCCGGGGTCTATCCGCCGGGGATGAAGATGATCGCGACGTGGTTCCGGTCCGCCCGCGGGATGGCGATCGGTACCGTGGTCGGCGCGCTCACGGTGGGGAAGGCCACACCCTACCTCCTGAAGGCGATCGGCGGGGCGACGATCGCGCCGGTCGTGCTCGGCGCCTCCGCTGCGGGCACCGTCGCCGGGCTGCTCGTGGCCGTGGCCTACCGCGACGGCCCCTACCCGTTCGCCCGCCGGTCCTTCTCGTGGGGTCTGGTCGCGCGGATCCTGCGTCACCGCCCCACGATGCTGGCCACCGGGGGCTATCTCGGGCACATGTGGGAGTTGTACGCCGCGTGGCTCACGCTCCCCGCCTACTTCTTCGTGGTATTCGGGAGCCACGGTGCCGCGGACGTCGCGGCATTCGGCGCGATCGCGGCCGGGGGGATCGGGGCGGTGGTGGCGGGCCGGCTGGCGGACGCGTGGGGGCGGGAGCCCACGGCCATCGCGATGATGGCCGTCTCGGCGAGTTGCGCGCTCGCGCTCGGGTGGATGACCCGCGTGAGCCCCTGGATCGTCGTCCCCCTGGCGATGGTCTGGGGCTTCTCGGTCGTGGCGGACTCCGCGCAGTTCAGCGCGGCGGTCACGGAGGTCGCCCCGCGGGAGGCCGTCGGCACGGCCCTCACCCTGCAGACATCGATGGGCTTTCTGCTGACGTCGGTGTCGATGCAGTGGACGGTGGCGCTGTCCGGATCGGCGGGATGGGGCGTCGCGTATTCGCTGCTGGCCGTCGGCCCGGCGCTGGGGATCGTGTCGATGGCGAGGCTGAGGGCGGAGCGGCTCGCCCAGCGGCCGCTCCACCCCCCGCTACCGTGAGCGACTAGCGCTCCGCCACCAGGAACACGTCGACGCGACCGTCACCGTTCAGGTCCGTCAACTCGGCGATGGCGATCGGACCCGAGCGGATCTGGAGGACGAGCACGCCGGGTCGCGGCCTCAGCCAACGCCCCGTGAGCGCGTGCCGGGCGTCCAGGCGCCGGCGCGTCCACTCCAGGCGCGCCCAGGTGCCGCGCCCCAGGAGGTCGCGGAGCGCGCGTTCGTCCACGTAGCGTGCCCGCGTCCGGTACCACGATCTCCCGAAGACCACCGCGATCCCGTAGTCGCGCTCCCAGCGCTTCCCCCGGCGATCGTAGCGGCCTGTCATCGCGGCCGCCGCTACGGTCACGGTTCCGGTACCTCTCGTCGTCGCGGTAGCGAACCGCCTCGCGTCGCGGGACCGCGGCTCGCACCGGCTCCACGTAGCGCACCTGCGCGCGGCCGCGGACGCCGTCCGACCGGTCTCCGACCTCCACCCTGACGCCCGACTCCTGGAGCGTCCAGTCCCACCACCCGCTCTGCGACTCGGCCTTGGCCGGCAAGGCGGCCAACAGCAGCGCCATCGCGCCCACACGTGCCTTGTCCATGATCGCCTCCCTTCCTCCCCATCGGTTCGGAGCCGCGTCGATGCGGCGCTCTCGACTGCAGGGAAGGGCACGGAGCGTACCCGACGGCGTGGCAGGCGCGGTAAGTGATGCGGGGATAAGCGTTTCGTCTGCTCGCACGCTGGGTTGTCGCGGGCCCCTGGGAAGCCCTCGACGTGTCCTATCCCGAGGACATATTGGCATGATCCGGACTCGCGGCGGGTCGCACCGGCTCCGGTGCCGGCGCCGTGGCTCAGGGCAGCGTCGCCGCGTACGCCGCGAGGTTCACGATGTCGGCGTTCGAGAGCGGGATGCTCACCGGGCGCATCATCGTGAAGCCCGACACGTCGTTCGACTTCGTGCCGCGCCATCCATCCCGGAACGCGCGGAGCTGAGCGACGAAGTACCAGTCCGCGAGGCCGGTGACGGGCGGCGCCTTCTTGTCCCGCCGTCCGGAACCGTCGGATTCGTGGCAGACGATGCACGCCTGGTAGGCGACGCGACCGGCCTCCGCGTCCCCGTCGAGCGTGGGTGTGGGAGGTACCGCGGGCAGGTCCGCGACCCAGTCCGCGATCAGCGCCGCATCCGCCGCCCGCGTGAGCGCGGCCGCCGCCACCGCCATACGCCGTCCGGCCGAGTCGGCGGGCGCGTACCCCCGATGCCCGATCTGGAACTTGCGCAGCTGCATCTGGACGTACCAGGCGGGCAGCCCCGCGATGTCGGGGGCGCCGACCTCCCGGTTGCCCTCGCCGCGCGACCCGTGACAGGCCGCGCATTCCGTGAAGAGGGAGGCGGCGCGCGCCGCCTCCTCGGGCGAGGACCGTCCGCACCCGGCGACGCCGAGCGCGAGCAGCAGGAGGGCCGCGGAGAGGCGTTCGGATCGAGGCGGCCACGATCCGGTGGGGAGGGGTCGGCGCATGCCCGCAACGATAGGAGGAACCGACGCCAGGTCAACGCGTCGCACCCGGCCGCCGTGCCCCACCTCTCCTGGTCGTCGGGGGCGAGGGTGCCGGCCAAGCCCCTCCGCCCGGTGCGCCCGCGGCCGTATCTTTGAAGGACCCTCCCTACGGCCCCGGCCCGGGCCGCGCCCGCAAACCCCGTGGGAGGTCGCGCATCATGGAGTTCCTGAACTTTCTCGTGATCCTCGTGATCGCCTGGCTCCTGTGGCGCCACCCCGCCCGGGAGCGGCTCGCCTTCGGGTTGCTCGTGGCGAGTTGCCTGCTCATGGCGCTCCTCTTCCTCATCGGCACGCACGGCTCGCTCGTGCCGGGGGTGAACCTGTGAGCGGGCTCTCCGAGGCGCGCCTGCGCACCGTCCTGGCGTGGGCGGTGATCCTGCTCAGCGCGGGCCCGGTCGGCATGGCCGTGGTTCTCGGCGTGGTGTACGGCGAGTCCCCGTGCATCCTCTGCTGGGCACAGCGGACGTCGATGGTCCTCATGGCACTGGCCGCGCTCTTCGTCCTCCGCTACGGCCCGCGCCCCCGCTACCTGGGCACCGTCGTGCTCCTGGGCGCATGGGGTCAGTTCATGTCGATCCGGCACTCCTCGCTCCACCTGGCGCGGGACGTGGGACAGGGCTTCGCAGCGTCCTTCTTCGGTGCGCACACCTACGTCTGGTCCTGGGCGGTGCACGGGATCGTCCTGGTGGTCCTCGCCGTCCTTCTCCTCCTGCTCCGCGAGGACGGCGCCGCCCGCGGCGTGCGCGAGCCGGGGCGCTCGGGCCGCCTCGCGATGGTTCTCTTCATGGTGGTGGTCGGAGCGAACGCCGTGCAGGCCTTCGTCACCACCGGCCCTCCGCCCTTCATGGGCCAGGCCGATCCGGTCCGTTTCTCGTGGAACCCGCACCACTGGGTGTGGCTGTGGAACGACGAGCTGCGGGGGCCCATCTCGCTGCGAGGGGCCTGGACCATCCCGGTGCCGGACCCGGCCGCCCTCGACGTCGAGCGCGAACCGGCCCTCGGTCCGTTGACCGGGCTGCCGGCGCTGAGCGTGAAGGCGTGGGAGGAGGTGGGCGTGCCGCTGGACGGGCGGCTCACCGACCTGTCACGCGATCCCACCACCGGTCGCTTCCTCGCGACCACCGACCGGCACGCGGTCTACGTCCTGGACGCCACGCTCTCGCACGTCGAGCACCACGTGGTCCTGGATCCCAACTTCTCCGTCGACCTGTCGCCGCTCGTGGGTGCGGCGTTCCTCGGCGACACCCTCGCCCTGGTGACCCGGAACAAGAGCTACGTGCTCCTCAGGGTCGACGCGTCCGCGGACGAGGACTCCGAGTGGCGCAACTTCCTCGAGACCAGCGGTGGCGTCACGGAGCTGCGCCGCTCGCGGCTCGCCACGGTGCGCGCGCGCCAGATGTACGTCCTTTCGTCGGCCTACGACGGAGACCAGGGGGAGCTGGTGACCGTGGCCGTCCCCTCGCCGCGGCACCGCCAGCTGGTGGTGTCGACCTTCGACCGCCGGGACTTCGTCCTCGCTTCCGAGTTCCTTCCCGACCTCGCGCCCGGGCTCACCCTCGCCGCCGATCGCTCCCTGGCGGAATACGTCGTGACGGGCGCGGTGGCCGTGGACCGGCGCCTCTTCGCGATCAGCGCGGCCTTCTCCACGCTCCTGGTGATCGATCTCGAGCACCGGATGCTCACCGAGGCCTGGGCCGTTCCGGGGCTCGCGGACCCGGTGGGTCTCGCGGTGCGCGGGGAGGAGCTCCTGGTCGCGGGGGCGGACGGCCGGATCGCGGTGGTGTCGCTCCCGCCCGGCGAACCGTCTCCCCTGACCGTCGGGGCGCGGCGCGCCGCGACGGCGTCCCTCGGGCGCGGGCACGCATTCCGGCGCCCCCCTCCCTCGGCTCGATTCCCTCCGCGTCGGCACGGTCGGTGCCGGACGCGCGACCACCCCCGACATGGAGGGGAACATGAAGAAGAAGCGGATCGTCGTGTTCGTGGCCCTGGGCGCCCTCGCGCTCGCACTCCAGGCCGCGCCCCGGGCCGCGGTGACGCCCGAAGGGACGACGTCCCCGGTTGCCGCCCTGGAGGGCAACGGCATCTGGGGCGAGATCGTCTGCTACAGCTGCCTGGGCGGTGCGATGGCGAGCACCCTGACCGCCTCGCCCTTCGCCGCCCTGGCGTGGGGCAAGTGCCTGAGCTTCTGCGCGATGAGCCTCTAGGTGCGAGGGCCGTCGGGCGACGCGTCCCATCCACACATTCCCGCGTCCGCTCCGGCGGCCCACCCTTCACCCATGCGCACGCTCCCGCCGGTTCAACGGGGACCCGACAGGGTCCGGACACGTCGACGCCTCAGGGCGTGTGGTGTGCTCCTCGGTGTCGTGGTGACGCTCGCGGGCACGTCCGCGGCGTCCATCGACCCGATGGCCGCGGGCCGGTCGACGTATCGCGCGACCATCCGAGCCCGGGGCGGCAACTTCGTGTCCCTCCCCGGCGTGGTTCTCCAGTCGGGCTTCTCCGACTGTGGGCCGGCTGCGCTGGCCACCCTCCTTCGTACACTGGGCGGGACTCCCCCGCCGACGGACTCGCTCGCGCGACTCGCGGGGACCGGTGCCCGGGGCACCACCTTCGCGGGCCTGGCGCGCACCGCACGCCTTCTGGGTGTGTCCAGCGAGCTCCGTCGTCTGAGCCCCGCCGCCATGGCTGCCCTGGACACACCCGTGATCGCGTGGGTGGATGGAGGTCACTTCGTCACCGTCGTGCCGGATTCCCCGGAGTCCGCGCTCGTCCTCGACCCCCAGGTGGGTCCGTACCGCATCGGTCGGACACGCCTGCGGGGCTACTGGTCGGGAGAGGCGCTCGTGCCGATCCGCATGGAGGCGGACCCGGCGACGGAACTCTCGATGGAAGGAGGAAGGTGATGAAGACCCTGGTACAACCCCCGGCGCTCCTGATCGTCGTCGCATCGTTGGCCCTCTGGGCCGCGTGGGGCGACCACGACCCCCGGCGTGGGCGAGCTCCTCGGAAGGGGACCGCAATCGGCGATCGCGTGCCTGATCTGCGCGGGCGGCGGCCTGGCGGCCGTCCTGTATTCCGGCGGAAGCGTGGCGTGGCTGTTGTGGACCCGGATGGGGACGGCCGCCGCCATCCTCTGCGGGGCCAGCTGCATCGCGGCGGTGATGTGATGGGCGCCGGCTTGCTCAGGGCGCTGCGGCCGATGTCGCTGGTCGTGCTCCTGGTCGGGGCGCTGTTCACCCGGACCGGTCCTGCCCGGACCGTGCCGGTGGGCGCCGACACCGCCGTCGAGTCGGTCACCGGCGCCGGGTGGTTCGGCCGTGCGGCGTGCCTCGGATGCGCGGTGGGGCTCTTCGGCGCCGCCGGTGCCACGCTCGGCGGCGTGCTGATCGAAGCGATGCTCTACCCGGAGGCCTTCGCGGCGTGCGGCATCATCTGCGTCCGGGCCTTCTGACGATGCGCGGCGAGAAAAGGAGGGGGCCCTCGTGGCCCCCTCCCCACGCCCGGACGAAAGGCCCAGGCCCCGCTGCGGCGTGGGTCGTCCTCGGCATCGTGCTCGTGACTGCCGTGCTCTTCACCCTCCGCGTAGGGTCTCGCCGCGTCGAGCCCGCTCGGCCGGTTCCGTTCGAGCCCGGAGCGCTGTTCGGATGGCGCCCGACGGGTGTGCGCGCCGCCATCCCGGCACCCGGTGTCCTCCTCTACGTGGACGACGAATGTCCGCTCTGTGCCCAGGAGCTCGACCGCTGGGCATCGGCGACCACCGCACGGGCTCGCGCTCCCCACCGTGGTCGTGTCGCCTCGATCCGATCCGGCAGGTGGGCACGTTCCCCGGTCTCTCCGGGAAGGCATGCTCCACGATGCCAACGGGAGCATCGCGCGAACCCTGGGCGTGCGCGGGGTGCCTTTTCGCGCGGTGTTGGACGCCGGCGGGTCCGTGGTGGCCGTTCACGTCGGAGTGAGCGCACCCGCGGACCCGATGCGGATCCTGGGTACCGTGTCAGCCACCACGGAGGGACGGGCGCCATGACCCCGGAACGTCCTGCCGACCTCCGCGCTGCCGGTCTCCTCGACCGCCTCGCCGCATACCTCGCGCCTCGACTCGGCTCGCTCGGCGGGCGGGGCACGATCGCGGCGCCTCTCCTCATCGTTCTGGTCGTCTCCCTCGTCACCGCGGTCGCCACGAGGGTGTGGGGGTGGGACCTCGTCTTCCCGGACCCTCCCCCCCCGGCACTGCGCACGGTCTTCTGGGTCGTGGCGGGCCTCAGTCCGTTGATCGCGCTCGTGAAGGGTGGCCTGCTCGCCCTGGCGGCCTGGGCCGTCCTGGTGCTCCTCGGTACGCCCGGCCGGCTCCGTGCAGTCCTCAGCGCCGTGCTCTACGGAGAGGCGATCCTCGCGTTGCAGGGCCCCTTGCTCCTCCTGACCCTCGTGGTGCAGGGGGGCGCACGGCAGGGTGACGTGCCGGCACCGACCGGGCTGGATTTCTTCGTCGCACCCGGGCATCCTCTGCTCCTGGCCTTCGCCCACGCGGTGACGCCGGTCCACGTGGCCTGGGTGGCGTTCCTGGCCCTGGCGTTTTCGGCGTGCGCGCGGTCCACACGGCGGCGCGGCATGGCGACGGCGGGCTTCCTCTGGATCCTCACCACCGGCCTGAGCGCGCTCCACGCCCTGCTGAACGGGAGCACCTCATGATCGAGCTCCGGGAGTTTCGCGTCGATTTCGAGGGCTTCTCCCTCGGCCCTCTCTCGATCGACGTCGCGGCCGGGGAGCGCGTCGCGTTGGTGGGCCCGAACGGAGCGGGCAAGAGCACCACCCTGAGGGCCGTGTCCGGACTCCTCTCCGCCGGCTACCGCGGCAGCGTACGCGTGGACGGCCGCGAAGTGTCCACCGTCGGACCGCACATCCGCTGGACGGTCGGACTGCTCCCGGAGCGCCTCACCGGTTTCGGTTGGATGACGGTGGCCGAGCATCTCGACTTCCTCGCGGCCTTCCATCCCACGTGGGACGGCGCGTACGCCGCGGCGCTGACGGACCGCTTGGAGCTTCCGCGCAAGAAGAAGCTGGCGAACCTGTCGAAGGGCATGCAGGTGAGGCTCTCGTTCGTCGCGGTCGAGAGCCATCGCCCACCCGTGCTCCTCCTCGACGAGCCCACCTCGGGCATCGACCCGCTCATGCGTGACGACCTCCTGGGCCTGCTCCGCGCGTGCGTCCCGGCCGGAAGCGATCGCACGATCGTCTTCTCGAGCCACATCCTCGAGGACGTGGACGCGGTATCCGATCGCGTTCTGCTCCTTCGCGACGGAGATCTCATCGGAGACGTCACCGTGGAAGCCCTGCGCGTCTCGACAGGTGGCACGCCGATCTCCCAGGAGCTCGTGCGGCGACTGAGGCTCTCGTGAGCGGGGACGGAATGCGGGCCCTCGTACGCCTCGAGGTCCGGCGGGGCCTCGGGCCCAACCTGCGCCTCATGGGGGTGTTCGCCGCGGGCACGGCCCTCATGGCGGTCCTCGGATGGATGAGCCCCTCCAGGTTCGCGTGGTTCCTCGCGCTCATCGCGACGACCTTCTTCATGCAGATCCCCATGGGCGTGCTCCGGGACAAGCTCGACGGTGGGCTGGAGTTCCTGGTCTCCCTGCCGATCTCCCCGGCGCGCCTGGCGGCGGGCCGGCTTCTGGCGGCGGCGATGTCCTGCGTTCCCTGCTCGATCGCCCTCGCCGTGGCCGTGCGGTTGTGGCTTCCGGCGGAGCTCGAAGCGGTGCCGGGGGGATTCGTCGGAGCGTTGGGGCTCGTCTGGATCAGCACCACGCTGGCCTGCTTGCTCATGGTCGGCGTGGCCTTCCGCTTCGAGGCGCGGACGACCCTGTACGTGCCGATCTCCCTCGGCCTCGTCGGCATCGCGCTGGACGAACTCGCGCCGGGCCTCGTCCCCCACCCGCTCGCCGTCGCCGACTGGCTGATGCGTCAACGCTGGCCGTCCGGCCTGCTCTGGGCCGCCGGCGGGGTCGCCGTCATCCTCCTGGGCTGGCTCGCCTTCCAGCTCGCGCGCCGGGGCATCGAGCGCTTCACGCCCGGGCGGGATCGCGTCACCTGGTAGGCGCCCGGACGGGCCGGTCTCCGCAGTCTGCAACTTGACGCGATCCGGCGCGCGCCGCCGATTGCCCCCGCACCGACCCCTCCAACCGGATGCGGGGATGCTCCACATCGCGATCGCCATCGGCCTGGTGGCCGGGCTGGGCTTCGGCCTCCTGGCCGCCGTGACCGGCTCCGAGTCGCTCCTGGCCGTGGCCCAGGCCTCCGCCCCCCTGGGGACGGCGTTCATGAACGCGATCCGGATGGTCGTGATCCCGCTCGTGATGGCCGTCATCTTCTCGGGGGTCGCCAGGCTCGGGGATCCGCGCAAGCTGGGGAAGCTGGGCGTGCTCACCCTCGCCTTCTTCTGGAGCACGCTCATCCCGGCGATCCTCCTCGGCATGGGCGTCATGCGGCTCGGCCTCGCCTTCGCGCCCGCCGTCACCGCGCCGGAGGCGGCCGCCCAGTCGGCCCCGGAGCTTCCGGGCTTCGTGGAGTTCCTCGTCGGTCTGATCCCGTCGAACCCGTTCGCCGCCGCCAGCTCGGGCTCGCTCCTCCCGCTCATCGTCTTCACGGCGCTCCTCGCGGCCGCGGCCGGCACGCTCGACGAGGGGCCCCGAGTCCGCCTGCTCGAGATCGCGGACGCGCTCGGCGAGGCGCTCATCAAGCTCGTCTACTGGATCCTGTGGACCGCGCCCATCGGCATCTTCGGCCTCGCGGCCCCCGTCACCGCGCGGATGGGGTGGGGCCTGCTCGGCAGCCTGGCGGTCTTCGTGATCTCCGTCGTCGTCGCGCTCGCCATCTACCTCGCGGTGGTCTTCCTCCCCCTCGTGCGCCTGGTCGGGCGCATCGGGCCCCTCCGCTTCCTGGGGGGGACGTTCGGGGGCGCCGCGATCGCCTTCTCGACCACGTCCACCGTGGCGGCCCTCCCGGTGATGATCGAAGAGGCGGAGGAGAAGCTGGAGCTGTCTCCGGCGATCGCGACGCTCGTGCTGCCGCTGGGCGCTTCCATGTACCGCCCGGGTAGCGCCCTCTTCCAGGGGGCGTCGATCGTCTTCCTTGCCCACCTCTACGCGGTACCGATCCCTCCGGCCGCCGTGGGCGGCGCGCTCCTGGCCACCTTCCTCGTCTCGCTCACCGTCGCGCCGGTGCCCTCCTCCAGCGTGGTGACGCTGGCCCCCGCCCTGGACGCGGTGGGGATACCGCTCTCGGGGCTGGCGATCCTTCTGGGCATCGACCGCATCCCGGACATGTTCCGCACCACGGTCAACGCGCTGGGTCAGATCACCACGGCGGTGCTCATGAACCGGTGGGTAGGCTCGCCGCCGCAGGATGCGCCCGGATCCTCCACACCCCGACGGTGAGGACGGGGATCACGTAGACCGCGATGAAGGCCACCGTGAGGGTGCCGTAGCCCTTCGCGATCAATCCGATCAGACCGAACTGCGAGATCACGGTGGCCAGCGCGAGGAAGCCGAGCGCCACGGCCGGACGCAGCCAGACGGGCATGTCGCGGCGCCGGTCGGCCATGACGCCGGAGATGCGCTCGTTCACGGCGTGGATGAGGCCCGTGCCGGTCTCGATGAGCGTGCCGAAGAGCATCACCTGGAAGGCGATCTGGAAGGAGCGCGACCCGAGGAGCTCCAGGAGGAAGTTGGCGGGCACCCGCTCGTCGAGGATCGCCGGGTACTGCCCCACCATGGCGAAGAAGAAGAGCAGCCCGGGGATCATCGCCATGGGCCCCGCCAGCGCCCCGGCCACCATCGTGTCCTTGCGCGTGCGGTGGACGCGCAGCGCGGCCAGAACGGCGGGCATGCACGCGAGGTTGTAGCCGGCGTAGCGCAGCCCGGCCCACAGCCACCCGCGCCCGGCCGGCTCCGCGGCCATCGTATGCTCCATGGCGCCGCCGAAGCGGTGGAAGCACCAGACGAAGAACACCACGTAGAGGGCGTACAGCACGAACGACCATGCGGCCAGCGCCTTCTCGATCGCCGCGTTGCCCCCGAAGACCAGCGCGCCGACGGCCGCCATGATCCCACCCACGCCGATCCAGTAGCTGATGCCGAACGTCTCCTCGAGGATCGCGCCCGCCGCCGCGGCGATGACGGCGAGGACGATGAGCATGAGCCCCAGGTAGCTGACCTCGAACAGCACCCACCCGGGCCCGAGGAGCTTCTGGAAGAGTCGCCGGTAGTCGTACGCCTGGTAGGTACGCGCGAACTCGAAGGTGGCCATCGACACGGCGCTCCACAGGACCGTGGTCACCCCGATGGCCAGCAGGCCGCCCAGCGGGCCCTGGGTCAGGAAGAACTCGACCAGCTCGCGTCCGGTGCCGTATCCGCCGGCGATGACCACGCTCTGGAAGATGAAGCCGGGAAGGAGATAGCGGCGGAAGGCGGACGCGCTGGGGGCTTCGCTGGCCATGGGACTCCCGGGGCAGGGCGGGAAGACGCTGTCGGCGGCTCAAATACCGCGTCGCCCGCTCCTTCCGCAACCACGCCGGCCCGAGAAGGCGCCCCTGGCTGCCGCGCGGCCCGGGGAGCGCGCGGCGGCATGCGGGCGTGCGCCACGGGCCTCCCGGGCGTAGAGTTGCCCCGTCCGCTCGCCACGGTCCACTCCGCGCCACGTACGACGAGCCGGTGCTGTTTCCCGAGGGCGTGGAGACCGTCCTCGTCAACGGCGTGGTCGTGATCGAGAACGGTGGACGGCACACGGGCGCGCGGCCCGGACACGTCCTGTACGGACCCGGAAAGGAGCCGATGCGATGACGATCGAAGCGCCGAGGACCCCGCGATCCCCGCACGCCGCCCGTCGAACCAGAGCGGCTCGTTGGCGCGGCCGGGTCGCCTGTGCCGTCGCCTCCGCCGCCATCTGGCTACCGGCCCCCGGTGCCGCGCAGATCGAGGTGGCCGGCAACCCGGCCGTCCAGCGGGTGGTGGCCCGCCTCGAGCCGGAGATCCGGCGCGCGATGGTCGAAGGCTCCATCCCGTCGATCACGATCGCGCTCACCGACCGGGAGGGGGAGCTGTGGGCCGGCGCGTTCGGCGAGTCGAACGTCTGGGCCCACACGCCCGCGACGACGAACACGGTCTACCTGATCGGCTCGACCTTCAAGGCGCAGTCGACGGTCGCGCTCCTCCAGCAGATGGAGGCCGGGAAGTTCGCGCTGGACGATCCGGTGCACGACTACCTCACGACGCTGCATATCGCGGGAGAGGATCCGTCCGAGCCGGTCACCTTCCGCCACATGCTCACCCACACGTCGGGGATCCCGGGAGCATTCGGGCCCCACCTCGTGTGGGGCGAGACCGTTCCGCCGCCGCTGGACGACTACCTGGCGGATTCTCTGCGCGTCGTGAGGAGACCCCTCGAGAAGGTGGAGTACTCGAACCTCGCCTACTCCCTCGTGGCCCACCTGGTCGAGCACTTCAGCGGCGTCCCCTACAAGGAGTACATCCGAACGCGGATATGGGAGCCGCTGGGCATGACGGACACCGAGTTCCAGCCGACGCCGGAGATGCAGGAGCGCATGGCCGTGCCCTACGTCCCGGACGACGCGGGCCGCCTCACGCCGGCTCCGCGTCTGAAAGCGGACGTGTGGCCGGCGGGCATCGTGTACGGCAACGTGCACGATCAGGCGCGGTGGGCGCGCTTCAACCTGGGCGACGGCACGGTCACAGAGCCGGACGGCACCACGGAGCGCCTCCTGCAGGCCTCGACGCTCGAGCAGATGCAGACGCTGCAGTACCCGAAGTTCGCGGGCGAGGGCATGGCCGGGGGCTGGGGGTACGAGGACGCGGGATACGGTCTCACCTGGTGGACGACGCACCGCGGCCAGGAGCGCTTCTTCGGCCACTCCGGAAGCGTGCCGGGGTACACGGCCTTCGTCATGGGCAACCGCACGCGCGGGTTCGGTGTCGTCTTCCTCACGAACGGCAACCAGGCGCACCCCCACCTCGTCCGTCTGTCCAACCTCGCGCTCGACCTCCTCGCAGAGGAGGTAGGCTCGTCCCGTTGAGCCACTCCCTCCCCCCGGACAGGAGCCGGACATGCAGGACCTGATCTCGGACCACCCGTGGGCCGCCGCGTCGTTCGCCCTGGTCGTGCTCCTCCTCGTGGCCTGGCTGGCCGACGCGGTGGTCCGCCGCATCTTCCTCGGCATCGTGCGCAGGCTGGCGGCGCGTACCCGCTCCACCTGGGACGACCGCCTGATCGAGCACCGGGTCTTCGCGCGCCTGGCGCACGTCGCGCCCGCGATCGTCGCCTATTCGGGCATCGCCTGGGCGATGTCGCCGACGACGGGGACGGCCGCGAGCACGGTCGTCTATCTCCTGGTGCGAAGGGTCTCCCTCGCCTTCATCGTCCTCACGGTGGTGATCGCCGCCTCGAATTTCCTCGCGGCCGTCAACGCGATCTACAACGAGACGTACGACGAGGCGCGCAACCGCCCGATCAAGGGATACCTGCAGGTGGTGTCGATCTTCCTGTTCGTCACCGCGGGCATCGTGATCGTGGCCATCCTCGCGGACCGGTCCCCGGTGGTCTTCCTCTCCGGGCTGGGCGCGCTCACGGCGGTGCTTCTGCTGGTCTTCCGGGACACCCTCCTCTCGCTCGTCGCCAGCGTGCAGATCATGAGCAACGACATGATCCGCATCGGCGACTGGGTCGAGATGCCGGAGGCGCACGCCGACGGCGACGTGATCGACATCGCGCTGCACACCGTGAAGGTGCAGAACTGGGACAAGACGATCACGACCATTCCGACGTATCGCTTCATCACCGAGTCGTTCAGGAACTGGCGGGGGATGAGCGACTCCGGGGGACGTCGCATCAAGCGGAGCCTGCACCTCGACGTAGGCTCCATCCACTTCCTCACGCCCGAAGAGCTGGACCACCTGGGTCGCTACGAGTTCCTGCGCGACTACGTGAGCGGGAAGCGACGCGAGCTGGAGGAGGCGAACGCCCGCGGTCCGGAGGACCCGGAGGTGATCCCCGAGCGGCGGCGCCTGACGAACGTCGGCACCTTCCGCGCCTACGTGGAGCACTACCTGCGCCACCATCCGAAGCTGCACCAGGAGATGACGCTCCTCGTGCGGCAGCTCCCGCCGGGACCCGTAGGGCTGCCGCTCGAGATCTACTGCTTCACGAACGACACGGCGTGGGCGACCTACGAAGGGATCCAGGCGGACCTCTTCGACCACTTCATCGCCGTCCTGCCGGAGTTCGGCCTGCGCGCCTATCAGCAGCCGGCCGGGAGCGACCTCGCGCGCTGGACCCCGGGGGCGAGCACCGGCGGCGGGGACGGGGACGGGCGATCCGCCGAGCGCGGCGGAGGCGGCGAGCCGGTCACCTGAGCCCGCGCGGGGACACCGCCCGCTCCGCGAGCGCCAGCACGGAGTCGACCGCGAGCGCGAGGACGGCCGCCGGGATCGCGCCGGAGAGGATCATGCGCGTGTCGGACAGCGCGAGGCCGGACACGATCGGGTCGCCGAGGCCGCCCGCTCCGATGAAGGCTGCGAGCGTGGCCGTGCCCACGTCGATCACGGCCGCCGTGCGGATCCCCGCCATGATCACCGGCGCTGCCAGCGGGAGGCGCACCTGCGCGAGGAGCTGGCGGTCGGTCATCCCGAGCGCGCGGGCCGCTTCGACGGCCTGGGCGTCGGCGTCGCGCACGCCCGTGTAGGCGTTGCGCACCATCGGCAGGAGCGAGTACAGGAAGAGCGCGACCACCGCGGGCAGCACGCCGATGCCGAGCACGGGGATCATGAAGGCGAGCAGCGCGATGCTCGGAATCGTCTGCAGGACGCCCACCGCCCGGATCGTCGCCTCCGCTCCGCGTGGCGCACGCTCCAGCGAGATGCCGAGCGGCACGGCGACGAGCACGCCGGCGACGAGGGAGAGCGCGACCAGGAGGAGGTGGCGCAACGTCTGGCGAAGCGTGTCCGCGCGCCGCGCCCACAGATAGCCCAGGAGGGTCCGGGACGGCCCTCCGGCGCCTCTCGCCGACGCACCCGACCCGGTCGACGTGCCCCCGCCCACGAGGCCGAGGTCGGCCAGAGCGTCCGCGGCGACGCGTGCCACGTCCTCGCCACCGACCTCGAGCCGACGGTTGAGGTCGCGCATGGTCCCTTCGTCGAGGACCCCGCCCAGCTCGGTGAGCGCCGCCACCACGTCCGGCCGCGCCTCCGCGATGCGGCGGCCCACGAGCGGCGCCGCGTCGTACGGCGGGAAGAAGCCGAGGTCGTCCTCGAGGATCACCAGGTCGTAGCGAGCGATCTGTCCGTCGGTGGAGTACCCGTCGATGACGTCCACCTCCCCTGCGGCGAGGGCCTGGTACTTCACGGCCTGGTAGAGCGCGCGCACCGAGCCCGGCTCGAGTCCGTACGCGTCGCGCAGCCCCGCGAGGCCGTCGGCCCGCCCGATGAAGTCCGGGGAGAAGCCGGCCGTAAGCCGCCCGGCGACGCGTGCGAGGTCCGAGAGGGTACGCAGGCCCAGGCTGTCCGCGGTCTCCGGTCGGACCGCGATCGCGTAGGTGTTCTGGAAGCCGAGCGGCGGGAGCCAGCGCACCCCCCAGCGTGCCCGGAACGCTTCGGAGACCTGCCGAAAGGCCGCTGCGCGCTCCTTGGGAGGCGTCGCGCCGAGGATCGCCAGGAGACCGGTCCCCGTGTACTCGGGGTAGACGTCGACGGCCCCGCGCCGCAACGCACCGAAGACGATCTCCGTGGCCCCCAGTCCGAGACGGCGATCCACGGCGATGCCCCGCGCCTCCAGGAGCTGGGCGAACATCTCGGCCAGCATGTACGATTCCCCGAACGGCTTGGAGCCGACCACCACGGGCGCCCTGTCCCGGCCGGGGGCCGTCGAGTCGGACGCGGGCCGCTCCTGGCCCGCCGCGCGCGGCACCGGGATGATGGCTCCGACGATGCCCACCGCGGCCACCCCCAGGGCGACACCCGCCCACCATCGGGCGCCGGGCCTCATGCCACCCCGGCCTTCGCGAGGAGCTCGGCCACGTACGGCGTCGCGGGCGCACGGCGCAGCGTGCCCGGGTCGGCGACCTGCTCGATGCGGCCCGACTGCATGACGGCCACGCGGTCCGCGAGGAGGAACGCCTCGCGCAGGTCGTGGGTCACGAGCACCACGGTGACGCCCAGACGCTCCACCAGCACCGCGAAGGAGGTCTGCAGCTCGCTGCGCGTGATCGCGTCGACCGCACCGAACGGCTCGTCGAGCAGGATGATGCGCGGACCGGCCGCGATCGCCCGCGCGAGGGCCACCCGCTGGCGCTGTCCCCCGGAAAGCTCGCGCGGCCAGCGGTTCCCGAAGGTGACGGGGTCGAGGCCGACGAGGCGCGAGGGCCTCGCGGGCGCGCGCGTCGGCATCCGACTGGCGCTGCAGCCGGGGCACGAGCCCCGCGTTGCGGAGCACGGACCAGTGGGGCAGGAGGCCCCCCTCCTGCTGAACGTAGCCCAGCGCTCTGCGAAGCTGCACCAGGTCCGCTTCGGCGAGCGCACGACCGTCCACGAACACGGAGCCGTCGTCCGGGAGGACCATGCCGTTGAAGCTGCGCAGGAGCGTGGTCTTGCCGGATCCACTCTCCCCGACCAGCGCCACGGTCTCTCCGGGCGCGACGACGAGCGACACGCCGTCGAGGGCCCGCACGGAGCCGTACCGCTTCGCGAGCCTTCGCGCCTCGAGCGCGGCGTGCTCCGTCACGACCGCGAGCCTGGAACCACGGGCGCCTCCGGATCGTTACGCAATACGCGCCCTCGCCGGTGGCCCCCGACTTGCGTCGTGTCTACTTTGCGAGCCTCCCCACCTCCCGCACGAAATCCGTCCATGGACCTCCATCCCGGTGAACCGCTGACACGCAGCCGTATCGGCGAACTCCTCGCCGAGGCGCGCGCCCGCACCCTCCTGCTCACCAGCGCCCTGACCGAGGACGAGCTGCGCGGACAGCACGACCGGATCATGAGCCCGATCGTCTGGGACCTGGGCCACATCGCCCACTTCGAGGAGGTCTGGCTGCTGGAGAACATCGAGTCGGCGAGCGCTGGGTCCGAGGGGCTGCGGGGCATCTACAATCCGTTCGAGCATCCGCGCGCGACGCGCGACGCGCTCCCCCTTCCGACCCTCGCGGGAGTGCCACGCCTACATGGGGACGGTGCGGCGTGCGGTCCTCGACCGCCTCGCCTGTCTGGACCTCGCGGCCGACACCGAACTGCTCCATGACGGCTTCGTGTTCCGCATGGTACTCCAGCACGAATACCAGCACAACGAGACCATCCTGCAGACGCTCCAGCTCATGCAGGGGAGGGCCTTTCCCGCGCCGCGCGGGATCGTGGCACCCGAAGCCTCCGGGATCGCCCCCGAACCCGGTACGATGGTGCGCTTCCCGGGGGGCGACGTCGAGCACGGCACGGACGACCGCTCGGCGGCCTACGACAACGAGCGTCCCCGGCACCGCGTGGCCCTGGACCCTTTCGAGATCGACGCCCATCCCGTCACGAACGGCGAGTACCGCGCCTTCGTCGAGGCCGGCGGCTATCGCGCGAGGGACGCCTGGAGCGACAGGGGTTGGGCCTGGCTGCAGGAGGCGGCGCTCGAGGCCCCGAAGCATTGGCGGCGGGACGGCGCCGGCTGGGCGGTGCGCAGCGATGGACGCGGACGGCCCGCTCGACCCGCGTCGTCCGGTCTGCCACGTGGGCTACTGGGAGGCGGACGCGTACGCGCGCTGGGCGGGGAAGCGCCTCCCCACCGAGTTCGAGTGGGAGGCGGCCGCGACGTGGGACCCCCGAACCGGGGAGAAGCGGCTCTACCCCTGGGGCGACGCGCCGCCGGACGCCCGGCTCTGCAACCTCGACCAGCTCCTCTTCGACACGGCCCCGGTGGGGGCCTATCCGGCGGGCGTGTCGCCGATCGGCTGCTGGGGGATGATCGGCGACGTGTGGGAGTGGACGTCGACCGACTTCCACGGCTATCCGGGTTACCGCACGTTCCCCTATCCGGAGTACTCGGAGGCCTTCTTCGGGGACGAGTACAAGGTGTTGCGCGGCGGCTCGTGGGCGACGCGTCCGGGCGCGATCCGCGCCACCTTCCGGAACTGGGACTACCCGATCCGACGGCAGATCTTCGCCGGCCTCCGGTGTGCGCGCGATGTCTGAGCGGCCGATGTCCGACGTCGAAGCGACGATCCTCCCGGCCGACCCGCACGTGCGGGAGCGCATGCGCGCGGAGGTCCTGGAAGGGCTGTCGCGACCGCAGAAGGAGCTGTCGCCCAAGTACTTCTACGACGCGCGTGGCTCGGCGTTGTTCGAGGAGATCACGGCCCTGCAGGAGTACTACCCGACGCGCATGGAGCGCGCCCTCCTGGAGCGGTGGATGCCGGCCTGGGTGGCAGCGCTTCGCACCGGGCGCGCTGGTGGAGCTGGGGGCGGGCAGCGCCGCCAAGTCGCGGATCATCCTCGACGCGATGGAGGCCCGCGAAGCGGGAGGCCTCTTCGTGCCTGTCGACGTGAGCGGGGAATTCCTGCGCGAAACGGCCGAGCGGCTGCGCGCGGAGTACCCGCTCCTCCAGGTGGAGCCGGCGGTGGCCGACATGGCCGAGCCGTTCGATCTCCCGGTCGAGCTGCCCGAACGCGCCTGGTTCGCCCTCCTGGGGAGCACGATCGGCAACTTCGACGAGCCCGGCGCCATCCGGCTTCTGCGCCGTGTCTCGAGCCGCATGCGACCCGGCGACCGTTTCCTCATGGGCGCCGACCTCCGCCCCGGCCCTACCAAGAGCGTGGAGCGGCTGGAGCTGGCCTACGACGACGCCGCGGGCGTGACGGCGGACTTCAACAGCAACGTCCTGCTCGTCCTGAACCGGGAGCTCGGAGCCGACTTCGACGTCGAAGCCTTCCGCCACCTGGCGCGCTGGGTGGAGGGGGAGGGTCGGATCGAGATGCATCTGGTGGCGGACGCGCCGCAGGTCGTGACCTTCGCGGGCGGAGAGGAGGTCCGCTTCGCGGCCGGCGAATCCGTTCGCACCGAGATCAGCTGCAAGTACGACCGGCCGACCGTCGACGCGCTCTTCCGCGCGGCGGGTCTGGTGGTGGACGTCTGGAAGGAGGAGCCGCGGGGCTTCTTCGCCCTCGTGCTGGGGAGGCGCGCCTGCTGACCCCGGCCTCGCGCATGCTACCGCGTGCCGACCTACGCGCAGACGTGATGCGGGCGCTCGGAGCGTCCACGGCGGACGACGAGGGCCTGCGCATCGGCCTCGAGGCCGAGCTCATCCCCGTCTCGTCCGACACGGGCGCGCGCCTCGGTGTCGACCCGACGCCGTCCAGCCCCGTCGGCACCCGGGCGCTCCTCGAGCGGGCCGCCGGGCGGACGCGGGGCAAGGTGGAGGTGGGCCCGCACGGGGTCCCGTACGCGCGTCTCCCCGGCGTCGGGGTGCTGAGCTACGAGCCGGGGGGGCAACTCGAGCTGAGCACGGACCCGTTCCATGCGGTAGACCCGCTCATCGCCGCCACGGAACGCGCGCTGCGCCCGCTGGCACAGGACGCCGCGGAGCTCGGCATCACCCTCCTGGCAAGGGGAATGGACAGCGGACGCGACGTCCGCGACGTCCCCTTCGTGGTCGGGTCCGAGCGCCACCGTCGGCAGCGCGCCCACTACGACCGCATCGGTCCGTGGGGTAGCCGCATGATGGTGCTGTCCGCGGCCCTCCATCTGAACCTCGACCTGGGCGGGCGCCCCGTGCGACGCTGGTGGGCCGCGAACCGGCTGGCGCCGCTGCTCACGGCCCTCTTCGCGAACTCACCCGGTGCCGCGGACGAGGAGGCGCTGCCGGTGCGTTCGCTGCGCGCCGAGCAGTGGCGGCATCTGGACCCGTCGCGCTCCGGTGTCTTCGGGCAGACGGACGACGCGGGCAGGGACTACCTCACCTTCGCGCTCGGTGCCGCGGATTTCCTCGGTACGGAGGAGGGGGAGGAGGCCCGGCCGTTCCGCGCGGCGTGGGAGGAGGGCGCGGACCTCCCCCGGTGGCGGGCGCACCTGACCACGCTCTTTCCCGAGGTGCGCCCCCGCGGCTATCTCGAGCTGCGCTCCGTGGACGGGCTGCGGCCGGCTTGGTACGCCGTGCCGCTCGTGGTCGCGGTCGGGCTGCTCTACGATCCGGTCGCACTCCTGAGCACCGAGGATGCGCTCCCGAGGGCCGACGAGGGTCTCCTCGTCCGTGCCGGACGCGAAGGCGTGCGCGCCGAGGACGTACGGTGCGCGGCCCTGGACGCCTTCGATCTGGCGCTGTCGGGTGCGCGTGCCCTGGGTCCCGGGGTCGTCGGCGGCGAGAGCCTCGAGCGGGCGGAGGAGTTCCGGCGCCGCTTCACGGCGCAGGCACGGGATCCGGGAGACGAGGCCGCCGGCCTCGACCTCTTCGAGATGTAGGGGAGGGGGCCGACCCCCGTCCGGTCAGCCCGTGACCGGCCGCACGTCGACCTCCTCGTCGACGGTGAGGGTCACGGCCGAGTGCGCCGGGACGCGCTCCCAGCGCGGCGTCGTCGTCGAGCGCCTCCGAGGCGAGCACGGTGCCTCCGGGGGCCAGCCCGCAGCGCCGTCCCAGGTAGAGGGAGTTGGCGCGCGCCACCGTCGAGGTCAGGACCATGCTGATCGACCGCCCGTCGGCGAGGAGCATCGCGAGCTGCGCCTCGTCCTTCCCGACGCGGGAGGAGACGGCGCCGGCCGCCGCGCACAGCGCCTCCACCGGCTTGGCGCCGTTCTCGAGCGCGGCCACGGCCAGGAGGAAGAGCGTCTCCGCGTCGGAGGCCCCGCGCAGCTCGGCGTAGAGATGGTCGGGAAGCGAGGCACGCAGCGCCCGCATGTGGCGCTTCCGGAAGTCGGGCACGAAGCCGTTGAGGACGAACGTCCATTGCCGATGGGTGAACGGCAGGAGGCTCGCTCGGTCGACCGGCAGCCCCGGCGTGCCGTTGCGCAGCGCCGCGACCACGCACGTCGACTCGAGCGCTTCGAGCGTGTCTTCGAGCTCCTCGTCGTGCCAGATGGGGCGGACCTCGGCGATGCGTCGCGGGCTTCCGTCGGCGTACCAGACGACGCCGTATCCGTCGGCGTTCACCGACCCCGACAGCAACTCCCTCGGCTCCCAGCTCTGGCGGAAGAGTGAATGCCCACCCCCATACACGAGCGGCGCCACCCGGGTCGGCGCACCCACGTACGCGACGAGGCGGCACATGGCTCAGGCCTCCGTGCCCAGGAGGGCGCCGAGGCGCCCCACGTCCACGTTGCCGCCGCTCAGCACCACGGCGACGGGCGCTTCGTCCGCGAGGGGGATCCGCCCCTCGAGGAGAGCGGCCAGGCCGGCGGCACCGGCCGGCTCGACCAGGAGCTTCGTCCGCTCGAGAAGCAGCCGCATCGCGTCCACGATCTCGGCGTCCGAGACCACCACCATGCCGCGGACGTGCGCCGCCACGAGCGCATGGTTCAGGACGCCGGCCATCGGGGCGGCGAGGCCGTCCGCGATCGTGTCGACCGCGTCCAGGTGGACCGCCTCGCCCGCCTCCAGGCTCCGGCGCATCGCGTCGGCCCCGGTGGGCTCCACGCCCCATACGTCGACCCCGGGCCGCACCGTCGCCACGGCCGCCGCGATGCCCGAGATCAGGCCACCGCCCCCGACGGGCACCACCACCGTCCCGACGTCCGGCAGATCCTCGAGGATCTCGAGCGCGCAGCTCCCGTGCCCGGCCACGACCTCCTCGTCGTCGAAGGGATGGACGAAGCGCATGTCGCGCTCTTCGGCGATCACGAAGGCGCGCTCGAACGCTTCCCGGGCGTTGCCGTGCAGGATCACTTCCGCGCCATACCCGCGGCTGGCTGCCACTTTCGCCGGAGAGGCGTGCTCGGGCATGACGACCACGGCGCGCGTGCCGGCGGCCGTGGCGGCCCAGGCCACCGCCTGCGCGTGGTTGCCGGCGGAGATCGTCACCACGCCCCGCGCGCGCTCGTCGTCGTCCAGGCGCAGCAGCCTGTGGAGCGCGCCCCGGACCTTGAACGCGCCCGTCTTCTGGAGGTTCTCGCACTTGAGATACACGGGCGCACCGACCCGCTCGGACAGCGTCCGCGAGCGGAGCAGGGGCGTGCGATGGACGGAGCCGGCGATGCGCGCGCGCGCCTCCTCGAATCGATTCCGGTCGAAGGCCAGGATGTTCACGGCGGTAATCATACGTTTTGGTCCGAGTCGACGCCTCCCCCCTTCCGGAGCCGCTATCGTGCCGCCTGGGCGTTTGCGATGCCGGGGTTTGGGCGCGTAGCTTTGCGGCGTCGTGAAGGCAGGTGGTTTCTCCGCTTCTTCCAGCGTGAGGCTTCCTTCGATGCGCTCCAAGACGGACGGGATCACTTGGCGGGCTGGTCGCGGCCCTGCTGCTCCTCGCCGGCCCCCTGGCCGCGCAGCAGGGCACGCTCACGGGCCGCGTGACGGACGACGAGATCGGGCCAGCCCGTTTCCACCGCGCAGGTGCAGGTGGTGGGGGGCGGCCAGTCCACGGGAGGGCCTGACCGACGCAGTCGGGCGTGTTCCGCATCCAGCTCCCCGCGGGAACGTACTCGATCGTGGTCGAGGAGGTGGGGCACCGGGCCGCGCGCTTCGACGGCATCCGCGTCAACGGCGGGCGAGACCACCACCTACGACGTCCAGCTCACGTCCATGGCGCTGGCGCTCGACGGCCTCGTCGTGAGCTCGTCGCGCGGGCAGGCGGAGAAGCAGGTCGACGCCCCGCCACGACGCACATCGTCGGAGCCACCGAGATCGCGGAGCGGCCGGTCACCACGATCGCCGACCACCTGCGCGAGGCCCCGGGCGTGGACATCATCACCGAGGGCGATCCAGTCCACGAACGTGGTCGTTCGCGGCTTCAACAACATCTTCTCCGGGTAGCCTCCACCTGCTGACCGACCACCGCCTCGCCGGCGTGCCCTCGCTGCGCGTCAACCTCATGCACTTCATCCCCGCCAACAACGAGGACATCGAGCGGATGGAGGTGGTGCTGGGGCCCGGGCTCGGCGCTCTACGGGCCGAACACGGCCAACGGCGTGGTGCACATCCTCACGAAGTCGCCGCTCACGTCGCAGGGGACCACGGTCACCTTCGGCGGGGGCGAGCGCTCCGTCTACGACGGCTCGTTCCGCACCGCCTTCCTGCTCGGCGACAACTTCGGCTTCAAGCTCTCCGGGCAGTACGTGCAGGGAAACGAGTGGCACTACACGGACCCGACGGAGGCCGCGGCGCGCCAGGCCGCGCTCGCCGAATCCGGCCGGCGTGCCAGGCGGCGCCTGGCGATCCGCGGCTTCGACGCCGCCAGCGCGCAGCGAACTCCTGCCAGCGCGTCGGGCTGCGGGACTTCGACCTGCACCGCTACGGCCTCGAGGCGCGCGCCGACTACCGCTTCGCCGACGACGGCACCGCCGTCTTCACCTACGGGCGCACCAGCGCTACGGGAATCGAGCTCACCGGCCTCGGCGCCGGACAGACGCGACGACTGGATCTACGCCTTCTACCAGGCCCGCATGACGAAGGGCCGCTTCTTCGCGCAGACCTACCTGAACACCAGCGACGCCGGCGACACCTTCCTGCTCCGCGACGGCGTGCCGCTGGTCGACAAGTCCCGGCTCTTCGTCGCGCAGGCCCAGCACGGCTTCGGTCTCGGCGACGGCCGGCAGGACTTCACGTACGGTGTGGACTACTTCCACACCGACCCCCGCACCGAGGGCACGATCAACGGCTCCTACGAGAACGAGCGACAAGATGGACGAGTGGGGCGTCTACCTGCAGTCCAAGACGGCGCTGTCGCCCAAGGTCGACCTCGTGGCCGCCGGCCGCGATGGACTCCCACTCCCGTGCTCGACCACAACGTGTTCTCGCCGCGGGCGGCGCTGGTGTTCAAGCCCACGGAGGATCAGAGCCTGCGGTTCACCTACAACCGCGCCTTCTCGACTCCCTCGTCGCTGAACTTCTTCCTCGACATCTCCGGCGGCGCCGCGCCCTCGCCGCTCGGCGAGCTCGGCTACCGGATCCGGGCGTTCGGAACCGGGAAGGACGGCTACTCCTTCCAGAACGCCGACGGCAGCTCAAGGGGATGCGCTCTCCGTTCAACCCCGGCGGCGCCAGACCAGCTGCTCCCGGCCACCACGGCCGTGACTTCTGGCCGGCGCGCCGTCGGGGTCGCTGCGCAAGATCGCCGCCGCGCGCGGGAACGCCCCTGCCGGCGTCGCTGGTGCAGCTCCTGCTGGCTCGCTGTCCGCCCACGGCGTCCGACATCGGGGTCGATGGTCCTCGACCCGAACACACGAGCAACGTCACGCCGCTGCTCCAGCGACGAGTATCCCGGCGGTTCCGGGGATCCGGGAGAGCCACACCGAGACGTACGAGGTCGGGTGGCAGGGGATCCTGCAGAACCGCGTGAAGATCTCCGCGGACGTGTACTACGAGAAGAAGAACGACTTCGTCTCGCCGCTGGTGCTGCGCACGCCGCTCGTGACACTCGACGGCCGCAGATCGGCGCGTTCATCACGGTCCCGATCGTGACCGCGCTCACGCAGCAGTACGTCGGCGCCGGGCTGCCCGCTCGACCAGGCGCAGCAGCGGGCGCAGCAGGACGCGGCCGCGCCTCGTGCCGCAGCTCGCCGGAGGCCGTCGCCTCCGTTCCGGTCGGCGTCGTGTCCTCGCCCGAGGTCGCGACGCAGGGCGCCGACATCATCGTCACGTACGTGAACGTGGGTGACATCGACCTGTGGGGCGCGGACATCGCGCTTCCAGGCGTTCCTCACGGACGAGTGGACGCTGAACGCCACCTACTCGCACGTGAACAACGACTACTTCCAGATCACGGACTCGTCGATCCGATCGCGCTGAACGCCCCCAAGGACAAGGGCACGCATCGGCCTCGCGTACCGGAACGTGCGTGGCCGGCTTCAACGCCGAGGCGCGGGTGCGCTTCACGAGCTCATTCCCGGCGGAGTCCGCAGGATACGTCGGGACGAAGTGCATCCCAGGTGCGCCGGACGAGCTCTTCCAGGAGGACTGCGTGGCCTCGGCGACGCTCGTCGACTTCAACCTGGGCTACAAGATCCCCAACACCCGCGCCACGGCCCAGCTCGCCGTGACGAACCTCTTCGACACGGGCTACCGCAGCTTCGTGGGCGTGCCGACCATCGGCCGCTTCGCGATCGTTCGGCTCAAGTACGACCTCTTCTGACGGATCCGCGCCTCGAGGCGCGCGCGTCGGCCCGGCCCACCCGGCCGGGCCGGCAGGACGCCGCGGGCCGACGAGGGACGCCATGCAAGCTTCCAGGACCGTCACGCTCCGCTGCGGCTTCTGCGCCACGCTGAACGACGATCGACCTCGGACGCGCGGCGGACCGTCCCAAGTGCGGGAAGTGCGCCCGGCCGATGCTGCTCGATCGGCCGGTGAAGGTGACCGAGGAGGACTTCGACCGCACCGTGGTCGGCGCGCGCGCGCCCGTGCTGGTGGACTTCCATGCGGACTGGTGTGGTCCGTGCAAGCTGGTCGCGCCCCTCGTGGACGAGCTGGCCCGCGAGCACGCGGGCCGCCTCCTCGTCGCCAAGGTCGACACCGACCGGGCGCCCGGCGTGGCGCAGCGCTACGGCATCCGCGGCATCCCGACGCTCATCGTCTTCAGCGGGGGCGCCGAGGTAGGGCGGAGCGTCGGCTTCGAGCCCGAGAAGGTGCGGGACCTCGCGTCGAAGGCGGTGTCATGAGCAGCAAGCCGGCCCGGCACGCCCGCATCCTCGACATCATCAAGCACCATCGCGTCCCCAGCCAGGAGGCCCTCCGCGAGATCCTCCTCGAGCAGGGCACGGACGTCACGCAGGCCACCCTGTCGCGGGACATCCGCGAGCTGCGCCTGGTCAAGATCCCCGACGCGCAGGGAGCGGCGCACTATGCGCTCCCCGACGAATGGGAGAGCACCGCGCCTCTCGAGACGCTCCTCCCGACCCTCTTCCTGGGCGCCGAGGGAACCGGCAACCTCCTCCTCGTGAAGACGATGAAGGGCGGGGCCCAGACCGTAGCGGCGGGGATCGACTGGGAGGAGTGGCCGGAGGTGCTCGGGACGCTGGCCGGGGACGACACGATCCTGATCATCGTGCGCGAGGCCGCCCGGCTCGCCGCCGTCCAGGCGCGTGTGGAGGAGATGGCGGGGCTCCGCAAGCGCTAGCGGAGTGTGGCGGAGAGGGAGCGCGTCGCGTCGATCATGCATATTCAGTAGCAAGGATGGGGCGCCCAAGCATTCGTCCATCTACACCATTGAGCTATTCATGACAACGTTGTGCCGGTGTTGACCGGGACCGGTAGGGCATGCATAATATTGCGATGAATATGAATAGTTTGTCTTTCGGCAGGGTGGGTGTGGTCGGGGCCACCGGCTACACGGGGCTCGAGGTCCTGCGCGTCCTGCGCGGTCATCCGGGCGTTCGGGTCGTGTTCGCCACCTCCGAGGGGCACGCGGGCGAGGCCTCGGGCCTACCCGGCCTGGCGCTCGTCTCCAGCTCGGAGGCACCGCTGGGCGACGCCGACGTGGTCTTCCTCTGCCTCCCGCACGGCCAGGCGGTGGCATGGGCGGCACGCGCGCTGGAGGCGGGCGCCCGCGTGGTCGACCTGACCGCGGACCACCGCCCCGGCTCGGGTCGTGAGGAGGGCGCTGTCTACGGGATGACCGACCTCTTCGCGGACCAGGTCGCGGAGGCGCGCCTGGTGGCCAATCCGGGCTGCTACCCCACCGGCGTCCAACTCGCGCTCCACCCCCTGCGGGAAGCCGGCTTGATCGCGGACGGTGCGGCCGTGGTGGTGAACGCCGCCTCGGGAGTCACCGGCGCGGGGCGGACGCCCAAGCGCGAGCTCCTCTTCGCCGAGGTGGCGGGTGACTATCGCGCCTACGCCACCGGGAACGGGCATCGGCACCTCCTCGAGATGCGGGTGGGCCTGCCCGGCCTCCAGCTCGTCTTCCAGCCGCACCTCCTTCCGCTCCCGCGCGGGATCCTGGAGACGATCTACCTTCCCGTGAAAGCGGGCGTGGACGCCGCGGCGGTGCGCGCCGCCTGGCGGGCCGCCTACGCCGCCGCCGCTACGGTACGCGTCACCGACGGCACGCCCGCGCTCGCCGACGTGGTGGGCACCGATCTCCTCGTCCTGGGTGCGGCGGACAACCCCGGGGTGGACGTGCCCCTCGTGACCGTCATGGCGGCGCTCGACAACCTGGGGAAGGGCGCCGCGGGGCAGGCCGTGCACAACATGAACCTCATGCTGGGGCTCGACCCCACGCTCGGGCTGCGCTGCTGAGCGCACGAACCACCCTACCCGCGCCGAACACCGACGGAGACCGCATGAACCCCTCGACCTCCACGACCGCCAGCCCCCTTCTCGGGATCTACGCCCAACCCGACTTCGTGCTCGCCCGCGGACAGGGTTGCCGCGTTCAGGACGAGGAGGGCAGGGACTATCTCGACTTCACGGCCGGCATCGCGGTGAATGCGCTCGGCTATGGCGCGCCCGCCATCCGCGAGGCGATCGAGGGTGCGCTGGATACGGGGCTCGTCCACACGTCGAACCTCTTCCGCACGCGGCCCGCGATGGAGCTGGCCGAGTCGCTCGTGGGGCTGAGCTTTCCCGGGCGCGCCTTCTTCTGCAACTCGGGTGCGGAAGCCAACGAGGCGGCCTTCAAGTTCGCGCGCCGCTGGGCGGGGACCGTGCACGGCCCCGAGCGCCATCAGATCGTCGCCTTCCGGGGCGCCTTCCACGGCCGGCTCTTCGGCACGCTCGCCGCCACCGACCGAGAGGCCTACCAGGCGCCGTTTCGCCCCCTCATGCCCGGCGTGCACTTCGCGGAGATGGGGGATGCCGCCGCGGTCGAGGCCCTCCTGGAAGGCGGAAACGTCGCGGCCGTCATCATCGAGGCCGTCCAGGGCGAAGGCGGCGTGCGACCCACGCCTCCGGCGTTTCTCGAGGAGCTGCGTGCGCTCTGCGACGCGCACGAAGCGCTCCTGGTGTTCGACGAGATCCAGTGCGGCCTGGGCCGCACGGGACGCCTCTTCGCCTGGCAGCATTCGGGTGCCGTTCCCGACATGATGACGCTCGCCAAGCCCCTGGCCGGCGGCCTCCCCATGGGTGCCGTGGTCCTCTCGGACGCCATTGCGGAGACGATGAAGCCGGGCGACCACGGGACGACGTTCGGCGGGGGGCCGCTGGTCTCATCGGTGGCGCTGGCCGTCCTGCGTACGATCTCCGACCCGGCCTTCCTCGAGCGGGTCACGGCCCTCGGGGCCCACCTGCGGGCCGGCCTCGGCGCCCTGGTGGAGCGTCACGAGGGCGTCACGGGCGTGCGGGGCATCGGGCTGATGCAGGGACTGCTGTTGGGAGGGCCGGCGGCACCGGTGGTGGCGCGAGCGCGGGAGCTCGGGCTGCTCGTCGTCTCCGCGGGACCGGACGTGGTGCGCCTCGTCCCGCCTCTCGTGGTCACGGAGGAGGAGATCGACGAGGGGTTGGCCACACTGTCGGACGCGATCGCGAGCGCGGCACGGGCGACTTGACGACATCCATCCGCCCGACCCCTCCCGCGTCCGGTGGCCGCCGCCCGAGGGCACGCCCCTCGGCTGCGTTGTCGCGGCCCTCGTGCCGTCGTATGCTCCGGGTCGACCCCCGCCGTCGGAGAAGGCCCGCATGACATCGAAGCAAGATGAGATGGATAGAGGTAAAGGACTGTGGGGTGGGCGTTTTCGCAGTGGCATGGCGCCCGAGATGATTCCCCTCAACCTCTGCCTGCCGGTCGACGGACGCCTGTGGCGGGAGGACGTGCGCGGGAGCCTGGCCTGGGCGCGGGCGCTGCGGAAGGCGGACGTCCTCACCGAGAAGGAGTGCTCCACGCTCGCGCGGGGACTGGAGGACGTCGCCGATCGGATCGAGGCGGAAGGGCTCGCGTCCGCCCCCGAGGAGGACATCCACGCCGCCGTCGAGCGCATGCTGCGCGAGGCCGTCGGAGAGGTCGCGGGGAAGCTGCATACCGGCCGGTCGCGCAACGACCAGTCTTCGACCGACGTGCGCCTGTTCGGGATGGACGCGTGCGACGCGGTGCGCACGGAGGTCCTGGGGCTCTGTCACGCCCTCCTGGGGTTGGCCGAGCGCGGCGTGGACGCCGTGATGCCGGGCTACACGCACCTCCAGCAGGCGCAGCCGATCCGGGCCGCGCAGTGGGCGCTCGCCCACCTGTGGGCGTTCCTGCGCGACGTGGAGCGGGTGGCTGCGGCCCGCAAGGCCGCCGCGGTCCTTCCGCTGGGCTCGGGCGCCGTGGCCGGCTGTCCCTTCCCGGTGGATCGGGAGGGGCTCCGGGACGCGCTCGGCTTCGAGCGGGTGAGCGAGAACAGCGTGGACGCGGTCTCGGACCGGGACTGGATCTGCGACCTGGCCTACGCCGGCGCCATGCTCGGCGTGCACCTGTCGCGGCTGGGCGAGGACCTCGTGCTGTTCTCCTCCACCGAGTTCGGGTTCGTGCGGCTCTCGGACGGCTTCAGCACGGGATCGAGCCTCATGCCGCAGAAGCGCAACCCGGACGTGGCCGAGCTCGCCCGGGGCAAGTCGGCGCGCCTGATCGGCAATCTGTCGACGTTGCTCACCCTCCTGAAGGGCCTCCCGACCGGATACAACCGCGATCTGCAGGAGGACAAGGAGGCGCTCTTCGACACCGTCGACACGCTCCTGCTCACCCTTCCCGCGATGGCCGGCGCCGTGCGCGAGGCCGAGTTCCGACCGGAGCGCATGCGTGCCGTGATGGACGCTCAGCTCCTCGCGACCGACCTCGCCGACTACCTGGTGCGCCGCGGCGTCCCCTTCCGGGAGAGCCATGAGGTGGTGGGGCGTCTGGTCCGGCGGGCGGAGGAGGCGGGCGTGAGCCTCTCGGCGCTGGAGACCGCGGCGTTCCGGGAGGAGCACAAGGCCTTCCGCGAGGACGTGCACGACGTTTTCGACTGGGAGCGTTCCGCCGACGCGCGCGACAGCGTCGGGGGCACGTCGCGCCGCTCGGTGCGCGCCCAGATCGACCGCGCAGGCGTGCTCCTCGGGGGCGCCTGAGGCTCAGCCGCCCCGCTCGACCTCAGGCGCTCGCGCCCGCCGTCATGGGCGCCAACGTGCGGTGCACGGCCTCGACGATCGGGCGGATGCTGCGCATGAGGGCCGCGAACTCGCCGAGGTCCAGCGACTGCTCCCCGTCCGAGGTGGCGCTCTCCGGGTCCGGGTGCACCTCGACGATCAGACCGTCCGCCCCGGCCGCCACCGCCGCGAGGGAGAGCGGCTCCACGAGGTGGCGCACCCCGCCCGCGTGGGAGGGATCGGCGATGACCGGCAGGTGCGTCTCCCGCTTCAGCACCGGGATCGCAGCCAGGTCGAAGGTGTTGCGGGTGGCGGTCTCGAAGGTGCGGATGCCCCGCTCGCACAGGATCACGTTCGGGTTGCCCTGGCTCATGACGTACTCGGCCGCGAGCAGCAGGTCCTTCACCGTGGCCGACATCCCCCGCTTGAGCAGGACCGGGCGGCGGAGCCTCCCCACCTCGGTGAGGAGCGCGAAGTTCTGCATGTTGCGCGCGCCGACCTGCAGGACGTCGGCGTAGGAGGCCACCAGCTCCACCTGGCGGGTGTCCATGACCTCGGTGACCACGGGGAGGCCGGTCTCGGAGCGCACCTGCGCGAGGATCTCCAGCCCCTCCTCGCCCAGCCCCCGGAAGGAGTAGGGTGAGGTCCGGGGCTTGAACGCGCCGCCGCGCAGCGCGCGCGCACCCTGGGCGGCGACGCTCGCGGCGGTGGCGCGCAGCATGTCGAGCCCCTCCACCGAGCACGGTCCGGCGATCACCACCACCTCCTCTCCGCCGAACTCGGTGGCGCCCACCGGCACGCGCGTCGCCTCGACCACGAACTCCCGCGAGGCGAGCTTGTACGGCTTCAGGACCGGATGGACCGCCTCGACGCCGGGGAGGCTGAGCAGCGGTACGTTCTGCAGGCGCTCCTCGTCGCCGACACAGCCCACGATCGTGCGGTGCTCCCCGCGCGAAACGTGCGTGCGCAGGCCGGCCGCCTCCACCCGCTCGCGGATGTGATCGAGTTCCTCCTGGGTGACGCCCCTGCGGGTCACGATGATCATCGATCTCTCCTGGCGACGCGGCCGGGTGCACGGCGGAAAGGACCCAAGAGATCCCATGCCCCGCGGATGCTGTCAAGGGACGCGCCGACCGTGACGGTTGCCCTGGAATCTCCTCAACCCCGTGGATACCTTCCTCGCGTTCCCGGGTGCGGCCATCCCCCTGACCGACAAGCCGAAGTCCATGACTCCGAGGGCCTCATGACCTCCGCCGCCGCGCTGAAGAGAGAGGCCGCCTCGCACGCCGTCCACGCGGTGGAGGCCGGAATGACGCTCGGCCTCGGCACGGGCAGCACCGTGGCGCACTTCCTCGACCTCCTCGGCGCGCGCATCCGGTCGGGCGAGCTGACCGACGTGGTCGGCGTTCCTTCGTCCGTGTGGACGGAGGAGGAAGCGGGCCGTCTCGGCATCCCCCTCGCCACGCTGGCGGAGCGGCCGCACCTGGACCTGACCGTGGACGGCGCCGACGAGGTCTCCCCGGAGCTCGACCTCATCAAGGGCATGGGGGGAGCGCTCCTGCGCGAGAAGATCGTCGCCCAGGCCTCGGAGCGCTTCCTGATCATCGCCGACGCGGGCAAGGCCGTGGACCGCCTGGGAACGCGCTCGCCCCTCCCGGTGGAGGTGGTGGCGTGGGGGTGGTCGGGCCACGTCGCGGAACTCGAGGCGCGGGGAGCCGAAGTGACCCTGCGCACGCTGGACGACGGTCGGCCCTTCGTCTCCGACAACGGGAACCTGATCCTGCACTGTCGCTTCCCCGACGGCATCGCAGACCCCCGAGGGCTCGACGCGGCGCTGCACGCCCGGGCGGGCATCGCGGAGACGGGGCTCTTCCTGGGCTTGGCCACCGAGGCGATCCTCGCGGGCCCGGACGGCATCCGACACCTGCGGAGGGCACAGTGAAGATCGCGGCGTCGGTCCTGGCGTGTGATTTCGGCAGGCTCGCGGAGGAGATCGCCGCGGCCGCGGAGGGCGGGGCGGGGTGGATCCACCTGGACGTCATGGACGGCCACTTCGTGCCCAACCTGACCCTCGGACCGGCGATCGTGGCGGCGGCCCGGCGGGCCACGCGACCTCCCCCTCGACGTGCACCTCATGATCGAGGCGCCGGACCGCTACCTCGAGGCGTTCGCCGGAGCCGGGGCGAACGTGATCACCGTGCACCAGGAGGTCTGTCCGCATCTGCACCGCACGCTCGAGCGCACGCACGAGCTCGGGGTGCGGGCCGGCGTGGCGCTGAACCCCGCGACGCCGCTCGCGACGGTGGAGCCGGTGCTCCCCTGGCTGGATCTCCTCCTGGTGATGTCCGTCAACCCCGGCTTCGGGGGGCAGAGCTACATCCCGACCAGCAGCGAGAAGCTGCGCCGCGCCCGTGCCCTCCTGGACGGCGTCGGCTCGACGGCCGAGCTCGAAGTGGATGGCGGCGTGGACGCGTCCAACATGGCCGAGGTGGCGGCGACGGGCGTCTCCGTGGTCGTGGCCGGCTCGGCGGTCTACGGGCACCCCGCGGGCGCCGCCGGGGGTATCGCGGCCCTGCAGGCGGCCCTGGCACGCTGACGCGGTGCCCGACACCACCCTTCTCGCGGTCTTCGCGCACCCGGACGACGAGCTGCCTGTGGCGGGCACGCTGCTCGCCCATCGCGACCGCGGGGACCGGGTGGTGGTCCTCTACCTGACCCGGGGGAGGCCACGGGTGCCTTCGGCGACCTTCCTGCGGAGGAGGTCGTGCGCCGGCGCGAGGAGCAGGCCGAAGGCTCCGCGCGGCTCCTGGACGTGGAGCACCGCTTCCTCGACTTCCCGGACTGCGGCCTCGAGGCGACGCCGGACGCCGCACGGGCGGTGGCACAGGTGTTGGCGGACGTCCGGCCGGACGGTCTCGTCACCTGGGGCGACGCCTGGGTGAAGGGGATGCGGCACCCGGACCACCAGGCCGCGGGGAAGATCGCGCGCGACGCCGTCACGTACGCGCGCATCGCCAGCTGTGACCCGTCCGCGGCCGCCGCACCGGGCCTTCTGCCCGGTCTTCACGATACGCGGCGTCCACTCCGCGCTACCGCGCGTCACCGTCGACGTGTCGCCGTGGGTCGGACGCATCTTCGCGCTCGCGGACTACCACCGGGACGCTCATCGGATTCGGGGATCGCGGGTGGCTCGAGGACCGTCTGCGCACCGCCGGGCACGGTGGGCGGGGTCGAATGGGGCGAAGCGTTCGAGGCGTGGGAGACGCATCCCGGCACGGTGGATCTCCTCCTGCCGGCACGGGAGATCCTCGGCCACGCGCACCCGACGCGAAAGGGAACCGTCCCCTGAGCCGCCCTGCCCAAACCCCTGCCTTGCCTTGACATACCCGTTCCGAGCCGATTGCTGAGGGCGCGCACCGGGGCTACACTGGACGTATCGCCGTTCACACCCTGACGTGGGGCCCGGAGGGCCCGCGTCTTCGCACCGATTCGCGAAGGCATCGATGACCGACCCCCAAGTCCTCGACCCCAAGTCGCTCGATCGTCTGCGCGAATGGGGAGGCGAGAAGCTGCTCTCCGAGATGGTCCGCCTCTTCCTCGAGAACGCCCCGCAGCGCATGGAGCAGATCCGCAGGGGCGCCGGGGAGGGCAACCTCGACGAAGGGGAGCGGGGGGCGCATTCGCTCAAGTCGAGCGCCGCGAACCTCGGCGCGGAGCGGCTCCGGGCCCTGTCCGCGGAGTCGGAGAAAGCCGCGTCCGAGGGCGATCGCGACACGGTCGCGTCGCTCCTCCCGCAACTGGAGGAAGCGTTCTCCCAGGTTATCACAGCCCTGCAGTCGGTCCACGAGGAACTGAAGAAATGAGCGCCAAGATCGCCGTGGTCGAGGACAACCCCGACAACAGGCTCCTGGTGAACGCGATCCTCGAGGACAGCTACGAGATCTCGGAGTACGAGACGGGCGTCGAGGCGGTCGAGGGCCTTCCGGGCGATCCTCCCGACCTCGTCCTTCTCGACATCTCGCTTCCCGAGATGGACGGCACGGAGGTGCTGGCGTGGATCCGCCGGCAGCCGCAGTTCAAGGAGCTCCCCGTCATCGCGCTGACGGCGCACGCCATGGCGGGCGACCGTGAGAAGTACCTCGCCGCGGGCTTCAACGACTACGTGACCAAGCCGATCGTGGACGAGGACGTGCTTCTCGGGGCCATTCGGCGGTGTCTGAAGACGACGTCCTGAGCTCCGCCCGACCCGGCCCCGAAGGGGAACCCGGGAGGCCTTCCTGCCCGTGGAGCCGGCGGAGGGCCGGTCGACGTCGAGAACGCCCTGAGCGGACCGGACCAGGCCCGCGAGCGCCTCGTCGTCCTCGCGCTCCTCCTCGTCGTTCTCATCGGGGGCGCGGTCCTCCTGCGCGGCACTCCGTGGCACAGCAGCTCCTCGGTGCACACGCTCATGGAGTCGGTGGCCATGGTGCTCGCCTTCATCGTGGGCGGGCTGGCGCTCGTGCGCTTCTACAGCCGGAAGCAGGCGACCTTCCTCTTCATCGGCACCGGCTTCATGGGCGCGGGGCTGCTCGACTTCAACCACGTGCTGCTCACGAGCCAGTACTTCCTCGTGGTGGAGGGCGTGCAGGCCGAGGACCTGTTCGCGTGGAGTTGGACGGCCGAGCGCCTCTTCCTCTCGCTCTTCCTCTTCGTCAGCCTCCTCGCCTGGCGTCAGGAGGTGCGGGAAGGGGAGGGGGAGAGCGTGCACGAGGGCTCGGTCTACGCGATCGCGCTCACGCTGACGCTGGTCAACCTCTTCTTCTTCGAGTGGGTGCCCCAGACCCGGACGGCGCACTATCCCTTCCTCGGGGTCTCCCGCCCCGCCGAGTTTCTTCCGGGCATCTTCTTCCTGCTGGCCTTCCTGGGCTACATGGCCAAGGGAACCTGGAAGCGCGACGCCTTCGAGTACTGGCTGCTGATCTCGCTGCTCATCTCGACCATGGTGCACTTCGTGTACATGTCCATGTCCGAGGAGCGCTTCGACGGGATGTTCGATGCGGCCCACATGCTCAAGATCGCGAGCTACTCGTCGATGCTGGCCGGGCTGCTCGTGAGCGTGTACCAGACGTTCCGCCGTGAGGCGCAGGTGCTCGGTGCGCTCACGGACGCGAATGCGGCGCTCGCCCGGGAGATCACGGTGCGCGCACAGACGGAGGAGGCGCTCACCGAGGGGCGCGCGCGGCTGCAGGACTTCCTCGACAACGCGAACGACCTCATCCAGAGCGTGGCGCCGGACGGCAAGGTCCTGTACGTCAACAGCACGTGGAAGCGCACGCTCGGCTACAGCGACGATCAGCTCGAGCGGCTGAACCTGATGGACATCGTCCACCCGGCGCACCGGAAAGGCCTTCGAGCCGAGTTCGACCGGGTGCTGGCGGGGGAGGACGCGCGCCGCTTCAACGTGGAGTTCCTCGCCGCGGACGGGCGCATCGTCATCCTCTCGGGGAGCACCGCGGCGCAGTGGAGCCGCGGCCGGCCGGTGGGCACGCAGGGGATCTTCCGCGACGTCACGGAGCAGCGGCTGGCCGAACGGCAGCTGGCGGCCTCCCAGGCCAACCTCACCGCCCTCGTGGAGAACACGGGTGACGCCATCTGGTCCGTGGATCGCGACCACCGGCTGATCACCTTCAACTCCGCCTTCTCGCTTGGCCATGGAGGCGCGCTCCGGGAGGGAGCCGTCCGTGGGCGACCTGCCGCACGACACCTTCGGCGACGACGTGGCGTGGTACGAGCACGTGTACGAGCAGGCGCTGCGCGGGGATCGGCACGTGGCGCTGCGCACCGACGCGGTCGAGGGGCAGCTGCGCTACTTCGAGCTCTACGCCAACCCGATTCAGGGAGACGAGGGGATCAACGGCTCCGTCCTCTTCGGGAAGGACGTGACCCCACGCGTACGCGCCGAGGAGGCGCTGCGCGTGGCGAAGGAGGAGGCCGAGGCCGCCAACAAGGCGAAGAGCGACTTCCTCGCCAACATGAGCCACGAGCTGCGCACGCCGCTCAACTCGGTCATCGGCTTCACGAACATCCTGCTGAAGAACAAGGACGGTCACCTCTCCGACAAGGACCTGGGCTTCCTGCAGCGCGTGCTCGCGAACGGGAAGCACCTCCTCGAGCTGATCAACGAGGTGCTCGACCTCGCCAAGATCGAGGCCGGCCGCATGGAGCTCATGATCGAGCCGACCGACCTCGGCCACCTCGTCACCGAGACGGTCCAGCAGCTCGAGGGGCAGGCCAAGGTCAAGGAAGGCAACGTCGCTCTCCTGGCGGCCGTGCCCGGATGGGCTCGAGTCCGTCGACACCGACTCGGCCAAGCTCAAGCAGGTGATCATCAACCTGGTGGGCAACGCGCTGAAGTTCACGCACGACGGATCCGTCACCGTGCGCCTGGACGCCGGCCCCGACCGGCGCACCCCGGTCGCGATCGCGGTGCAGGACACGGGGATCGGCATTCCTCCGGACCGGCTCGATGCCATCTTCGAGGCCTTCCAGCAGGCCGAGGCCGGCACGGCCCGCAAGTACGGCGGCACGGGCCTGGGCCTCGCGATCTCGCGGTCGATCTGTCTCCTCATGGGCTACGACCTCATCGTGGAGTCCGAGATGGGCAAGGGCTCGACCTTCACGATCGTGATGGGCGAGCGGGCCCGGCGGCCGGTGCGCTCGACCGAGGAGGACACGGAACCGGAGGAGGCCGTGGCGCCCGCACGTCAGGAGGTCGGTGCGGGCGAAGCCGTCACCCCGGTGACCGCGCCGAGGCTGCGCGACTTCAAGGTCCTGGTCGTGGACGACGAGAAGGACTCGCGGGTGCTCATGGCCCACTACCTCGAGGAGTTCGGGTGCCGCGTGATCACGGCCACCAACGGCGAGGAGGGCATCGCGGCGGCTCGCGAGCAAGCGCCGGACCTCATCACGCTCGACCTCATGATGCCGGGGATGACGGGTTGGGAGGTGCTGAAGCACCTCAAGGAGGACCGCGAGCTCCGGCGCATCCCCGTGGTCGTGGTCAGCATCGTCGCGGCGGAGGGCCGCGGCCGCCTGCTGGGTGCCGTGGACCTGGTGACGAAGCCGTTCGAGCGCGAGGACCTGCTCCGCGTCCTCTGGCGAAACCTCGTGCGCAAGCGCGGGGGCCGCGTCCTCGTGGTCGACGACGACGCGGCGGCGCGCGCGATGCTCGCCGAGTACCTGCGCGGGATGGGGCTGGAGGTGGTGCAGGCGTCGGACGGCCATCAGGCGCTCGACGCGATCCGGCTCGAGGCGCCCGACGCGGTGCTCCTCGACCTGCTGATGCCGGTCATGGACGGGATGACCTTCCTCGAGCGCCTGCGGGCCAACCCGCTCCACACGGGGTTGCCGGTGCTCGTGCTCACGGCCAAGGAGCTCACGGCGCACGAGCAGAAGGAGCTGAGCGACATGGCGTCGGGCGTGATCTACAAGGACGACACCATGGGCGACCAGCTGCGCGAGGCGCTCGAGTCGATGTTCGCGCTCTCCCCGGCGGGCGAGTCCGGCGGGGTCGCCGTGCCCGGAGTCGGGGACGCGTAGCCACGTCGTGCGCGGCGATCGGTGAGCCCGCTCCTCCCCGACCTCGCGGTCGGGCTCGGCGCGGCCGCCCTCGGGGGCCTGACCGTCGTTCTGGTCGGATGGCCCGCGGCACGACTACGCGCCCGGGGCGTACGCGTCGGCCTCACGCGCAAGCTGTTCCACTTCGGCGTCTTCACGGGCGCGGCCGCGGTCCACGCCCGCCTTCGGGCTCGGCGGCACGAACGCGTACGGCGCGGCGGTGGCGGTGGTGGTGCTGTGGAGCGTGTCGCGCGGTGAGGGACATCCCCTCTTCGAAGCGCTGGCCCGCGACACGGACCGGCCGCGCCGAGGCCTCTTCGTGGTGCTTCCACTCGTCACCACCGCCGTCGGCGGCCTGGTCAGCGCCATCGTGGCGGGCCCGTTCGCGACCGTCGGCTACCTGGTCGCGGGGTGGGGGGACGCGATCGGGGAGCCGGTCGGCGTCCTCTGGGGGCGTCACACCTACCGCGTGCCTTCGCTGGGCGGCGTTCCCGCGCGGCGGAGCTGGGAAGGCACGGCCGCCGTGCTCGTGGTGAGCACGCTGGCCGCCCTGCTGGCGCTGGTGGCGATCGGGCTGCGGCCCTGGGCCGCGGCGCACGTTGCGGTCGCCGTGGGGGTGGTGGCCGCGACCGTGGAGGCGGTGAGCCACCACGGTACGGACAACCTCACCGTCCAGCTCGCCGCCTCCCTCGTCGCGCTCGCCCTCGCCGGTTGACCCCGTCCATGGCAGCGGGTCGGGGACCCGAGCGCCCGTCGGGGGTACTCCGCCGGGCGCGCCGAATCACCTCTGGAACCCGCTGCCGATGCGCCTGACCTACCGAACCGAGATCCCGGACCACCCGCCCGAGGAGGTCTTCGCCTGGCACGAGCGGCCGGGCGCGCTCGAACGCCTGACCCCGCCCTGGGCCAACGTGGACGTCGAGCTGAAGGAGGGGGGAATCAGGGACGGGGCCCGCGTCGTCCTGCGCGTGCACGGCGGGCCCGCCTCCTTCCGGTGGGAGCTGCGTCATCAGGACTTCCTGGAGGGTCGCCAGTTCTGCGACGTGCAGGTCCACGGGCCCCTCAAGTCGTGGGTCCACACCCACGCCTTCTCGCCCACCGAGGCGGGCGGGACCCGGCTCGAGGACCGGATCGAGTTCGAGGCGCCCCTCGGCCTTCCCGTGGGTCCGGGCTTCGTCCGCCGGGAGCTTGACCGGCTGTTCGCCTTCCGCTACCGGAGGCTCCTCACCGATCTGGCACGCCACGCCGCCTGGGCGGATCGTCCGCGGCTCACCGTGGCGATCAGCGGCGCCACCGGGCTGATCGGCTCGAACCTGACGCACTTCCTCACCACAGGCGGCCATCGCGTGGTCCCGATGGTCCGGCAGCGGAGCCGCGCCGGCGACGACGCGATCTACTGGAACCCCTACACCGGGGAGATCGACGCCGAGCGCCTCGCCCGGGTCGACGCGGTGGTGCACCTGGCCGCCGCGTCGCTCGCCGGGGGGCGGTGGTCGGACGAGCGGAAGAAGAACATCCTCGAGAGCCGCGTCCGGGGGACGGAGCTCTTGGCGCGCACGCTCGCCGAGATGCGCGACGGCCCAAAGACGCTGGTGTGCGCGTCCGCCGTGGGCTACTACGGCAACCGGGGTGAGGAGCGCCTCGATGAGTCCGCGCGCGGGCCGGGAGAGGGCTTCCTGGCCGAGGTCGTCCAGGCGTGGGAGGCGGCCAGCCGTCCGGCCGAGAGCGCCGGCATCCGGGTCGTGCGCCTGCGACAGGGCGTGGTGATCTCGCCGCAGGGTGGAGCGCTCGGGGAGATGCTCCTCCCCTTCAAGATGGGCGTGGGCGGGAGGATCGGCAGCGGCCGCCAGTACTTCTCATGGATCGACCTGGACGACCTGGTGGGCGTCTTCCTGCACGCCCTCCACGACGAGCGGATGAGCGGCGTCGTGAACGCGACGGCACCCAACCCGGTTACGAACGCGAATTTCACGGATGCGCTGGGCCGCGTGCTCAGCC
>CAWGKG010000024.1:0-90935 GCA_963823035.1 uncultured Gemmatimonadales bacterium | reverse complement strand
CATTGCGCTGGAGGGCTTCGTGTTCGCTGTCCTTGAATCCGCCGTCCAACAACACCTGGCCACGTGCCGCGCCGTGCTCCGCACGGATCGAGCGGTGGCGGGAGTGCTGGATGTCTCTCCGTCTCAGATTACGCGATGGCGGGGTGGACAGATGCCGGATCTGGACAACGCCGATCGACTCGGGGGCCTTGCGCTGGTCCTGGAGATGGCGGTTCGGTGGTTTGCGCTCGAGGCGGTCGAGGGCTGGCTCCACGGCCCCAATGCCCATCTGTCTGGCCGGTCTCCTGCCTACCTGATCCGCTCGGGTCAGGTGGCCGACGTCATCGGGGCCATCGAGGCCGAGAAGGCCGGCGTGTACGCGTGATCGCCTCGGCAGGGGCTCGTGCCTGAGCTCTGGCGGGTCTTTCCCTGGGACTCCCGCGCGGCGGAAGGCGCGCGGTTTTCACCTTCGTTCGTTCACGGCACGACCGGGCGGGGGCGGTTCGACCTTCCTCGGGACCTCTCGCCGGTGCTCTACCTCGCCGAATCGGAGGAGCATGCGGTTGCGGAGCTGCTCCACCCCTGGCGCGGCGGTCGCCTGACGGCCGCTCACCTGGAACGGGCCGGGCATCCGCTGGCCATTGCGCGCGTAGAGATCCCCGAGACGGCGCGACTCGTCGATCTCTGCGATCCCGCGGTCCTGGAAGACCTTGCCGTCCGACCCGACGTCACCGCCTCGCGGCTGCGCGAGCGCACCCAGCCCATCGCCCGCACGGCGTGGGATCGCGGCGGCGATGGCCTACGCTGGTGGTCGGGCTTCTGGGGCGACTGGCACACGGTCGTGCTCTTCACCGGCCGCGTGGGGGATGCGCTCGAGTTCTCGGAGCCGACGCCGCTGAGCCTCGAACGGGCATCTGTGCTTCGAGCTGCCGGCCTCCTGGGAATGGCCACCGGCTGAGCGGCGCCCACTTCACACGTTCCACGTCTCGGCGCTTGCAGCACGCCAGGTGCATGAGGTCACGCGCGCTCAGCCGGGGTGGACCGTCGCGAGCGACTGAGCCATGACGGCGTCGTCGACCTCGAGGGGCCAGATGGCACCCAGCTGCGTGCGGGCGAGGGTGAGGGCCGCCTCCAGCGTCCGCGCGCAATCGATGTCTCCCCGGAAGCGCTACGACGAGGACGCCATCCACGTCAGCGCCGCCCGCGGGTGATCACCCCGGGGCCCACCGCCACCACCGTGTGCTCGTCGGGCATCGTCACGGCCACCAGGGGCCGGTCGGGCGCGGTAGGCTGCGGGGACCAGGTGAGCCCGAGATCGGTGGACACCAGAATGCCGCTGAAGGTCACCGCCACCAGGGTTCGGTCCAGGCCGGCGAAGCCCGTCACCTGCCCGAGATCCTCCGCGCCCTCGACGATCTCCCAGGACGCGCCCCGGTCGGCGGAGCGCAGGATCGTGCCCCAGTTCCCGGCCGTCACCATCACCGAGCCCGAGCCCCAGACGGCTTCCAGGGTGCTGCCCGCCGGGATGACCGCGGGGTCGGTCAACTCGGTCCAGGTGGCACCACCATCCGTCGAGCGCAGGATGACCGCCGCCGGCGGGTAGGGGACCACGCGAGACCCCACCGCCACGACCACCGAGCCCTCGCCCCAGACGGCATACAGGCCCGTGGCCGTGGGGCTGTTCACGCGGCTCCAGGTGGCGCCCCCGTCCGTCGAGCGCAGGATGGCTTCCCACCCTACCGCCACCACTTGCGAACCCTCGCCCCAGACGGCATTCAGGTCGGCACTCGGTCCGGCCACGGCGTCCCAGTGCTCGCCGCCGTCGGTGGAGCGCAGGATCGTACCGTCTCCGCCCACCGCCACCGCACGCGGTCCCTCACCCCACACGCCGCCGAGGCCGCCGGCGCCCAGGTCACTCCGGCTCCAGGTCGCGCCCCCGTCCGTCGAGCGCACCAGGGTGCCGCTCCCCCCCACCCCCAGCACCCGATCGTCCTGGCCCCATACGGCTTGAAGGAAGGGGCCCGGGTCCACCAGGGTCACCCAGGTCTCACCGCCGTCCGTCGAGCGCAGGATGGTCGGCCCCGACCCGGCCTCCTCGAGCACCGGATTGCCCACCGCCAACACCGACGCGCCTTCGCCCCAGACGGCTTTCAGGTGGGCATGCTCATCGGTAGTGGCTACCCAACTTTCGCCCCCGTCCGTCGAGCGCACGATCGTTCCGCGGGTTCCCACCGCCAGGACCAGGGGTCCCTCGCCCCACAGGCCGTAGAGCTCCTCGGGCGTCCCGCTGTCCATCGGATCCCAGGTGGCGCCGCCGTCCACCGAACGCAGGATGGTACCGCCGCCTCCCACCGCCACCACCGTGGAGTCCCGACCCCATACCGCTTGGAGGGCGTCCGCCCCCTCCTCCTGCGGGCGCGCCTCGGTCCAACTCTCGCCACCGTCGGTGGACCGGACGATGCTTCCCTGGATCCCCACCGCCACCCACGTCTGCCCCTCGCCCCAGACCGCCCAGAGACGATGCAGGAGGGGGTCGGGGGGAACCTGATCCACTTGAGTCCAGGTGAGGCCGCCGTCCGTCGAGCGGATGATCCTCCCCATCACCCCTTGCGCGCCCACCGCGACCACGGTGGAGTCGTCTCCCCAGACGCCGTAGAGGTTGGACAGGCCGCTGCTCACGTCGGACCAGCTCTCGCCGGCGTCGGTCGAGCGCCGGATCCCGCCCCCGTCCCCCACCGCCAGCACCAGGGATCCCTGGCCCCACACGCCATTGAGGAGCTCGGTCCCGGTCTCCGACCACGTCCCGCCTCCGTCCGGAGACCGCAGAATGGTCCCGAAGCCCACCGCGACGATGTTGGCTCCCTGCGACCAGATCCCATGCAGGCGGGCGTTGGTGAGCGGTCCCCCGATCGTTTCGAAGGTGAAGGGGTCTTCGGTGACATCGGGATCGGGAAGCGGATCGGTGGCATCCCCGCAGCTCAGGATGGCCAGAGCGAGGGCGCCGGCGGTGCCCAGGCGCGCGGGTGCGCGTAGGACCCGCGCCCAGCGGTTGCGGTCGGCGCCGGGGGGGCGGCTGCCGGGGGTTCGGGAGGGAAAACGCTCTCTATCTACATCGCCGCCGATGCGGCCGATGGGTCGCTCGGGCGAGGCTATACGCCACATCATGATGGTTCACCACTCGGCGGTCGAACACACCGTGGGTTCCGGTACCCCCGTGAGATACCGACGCGCCCCACCGTCGTCAATCCACGGGGCCGCGCGAGCACCCGTGGGGCATGGGCGGGCGTTGCGCCGAGGCGGGCAGGACCCCGGCGCTGAACTCCCGTATCGGTCGGGTCGGGAGCCGCCCTGAGGGGGTCCCGTCCTCGGCTCAAGCTCCTTTCAGGATGACGCGGACGGGCTCCTTGACCATGCCCGGGCTGAAGTTGCGGGCGCGCTCCACGAAGCCGAGCGTGATCTCGTAGCCGCGCGCGGCGAGGAGCGTCCCCGTGGTCAGGTATACGTCCTCCGCGAGGACCATCCCGACCCCGAGGGCCGTCAGCGGGAGCTCGCGCATGCGCCCGACGGCGATGTCCGACCCCTGGAACTCCGCGAGGGCCTCCAGGACGACGCGGTCGTACGCCTCCCCCCGCCCGCGCATCACTGCGATGGCCTCGGGCGGCGCCGTTCCCTGCGACGACAGGATGTCGAAGTCGGTGGCGACCCTGAGCATCTGGGCACCCCTCCGCACGAGGTCGTTCGCGCCCAGGGCCGTGAGGTCCTGCGGGAGCGGTGTGCCCGAAAAGCGGGCCAGCATCGCCCGAACGGCCTCGATCCGGGGGATGTTGGCCAGCAGGCGCTCCGTGATCTCCGGAGCCCGCTCGACGATCTTCGCCTCGGCGTCGGCGAGCGGTTGTCCCTCACGCAACTTCCTCGCGACCTCGGGCGGCAGGGAGACGTAGCCCAGTTGAGAGAGCATCGCGGCGACCTCCACCTGCCAGCGCGCCTCCATCCCCAGGGCGTCCGCGAGCGCGGTCACGGTCTGCTTCACGCGCGTGGCGCGACCGAATTCGGCCGGGCTGGTGAGCGCGAGGACGTCGACGAGCGTGGCGATGCTGCCGTGCAGCGTGCGCTGCAGAAGCACGCGCTCGGACGTGACGAGCCGGTGCTGGTCGGCCGCGAGGTCCACCGCCTCCAGGAGCTTGGCGGGCGGGCACGGCTTCATGAGCAGGCGGAAGATCTGCCCGTCGTTCACGGCCCGGATGGCCGCGTCCAGGTCGGTGTGCCCCGTCAGGAGGATACGCGTCGCGTCGGGCGCGACCTGGCACGAATCGCGGAGGAAGGTCGCGCCGTCCATGCGCGGCATGCGCATGTCGGAGATGATCACCCCCGTGTCGCCGAGGGACCGCAGCAACTCGATTCCCTCCGCTCCGCTCGTGGCGGTGTGCACCGTGTACCGCCGGCGCAGGTGCAGCGTCAGCCCCTCGAGCACGAGCGGCTCGTCGTCGACGCACAGGACCCGGAGCTGGCTCATGCCGCCACCTCCCCCTCCCCCACCGCGTCGCGCGCGATCGGCAGCCGGATGTGGAAGGTGGTGCCCTCACCGATCGCGCTCTCGAACGTCAGCCGGCCACCGTGCTTCTCCACCACCACGGCGCGCGCGATGGCGAGCCCCTGTCCGGTGCCGCGCCCGGGTTCCTTCGTGGTGAAGAAGGGATCGAAGATGCTGGCGTGCATGGACTCGGGGATGCCGCACCCGTCGTCCGAGATCGACACCAGCACGCATCCGTCCTCGACGCGCGTCGACAGGGTGATACGACCGCTCCCCTCGCCGCCGTCGAGGCGATCGGCGATCGCGCGGGCCGCGTTGACCAGGACGTTCAGGAACACCTGATTGAGCTCGTTCACGTGGCAGGGCACGAGCGGGATGTCGCCGAAATCCGTCTCGACGTCCGCCAGGTACTTGTACTCGTTGCGGGCGATCGTAAGGGTGGTCGAAAGCGCGTGGTTGAGGTCGGCGTCGAGCATCTCCTCCTGGTCCGGATGCGCGAACTCCTTCATCGACCGCACGATCGCCGCGATGCGCTCGAGCCCCTCGAGGGAGCGCTCCAGCGCCTTCGGCACCTGCTCCTGCAGGTAGGCCACGTCCAGGTCGATGCCCTCACGCTCGAGCTCCAGCCATGCCTCGGCGAAGCGGGGATCGCGCTCGGCGCAGCGCCTGAGGGCTTGGCTGTACCGCTCCCGTAGGGGCGCCAGGTCCTCGAAGGCCTCGCGCACGAACACCACGCTGTCCGTCACGAACTGTACGGGGGTGTTGATCTCGTGGGCGATCCCGGACGCCAGCCTTCCCACCGCCTCGAGCTTCTGCGACTGCTGGAGCTCCGCCTCCAGGTAGCGCTTCTCCGTCACGTCCGTGAACGCGCCCACGATGAGGTCGGGCGCGCCGTCCCCGTCGAGCAGCACGCGCTGGTCGTCGCGGATCCACCGGTACTCGCCGTTCCTGTTCTTCATCCGGTACTCGAGCGTGTCGTCCTTCGTCAGGTGGTCCGCGGCGCGCAGCAGCCGGCCCTTGTCGTCCGGATGGATGTTGCGCACCCACCATCCCGGGGCGAGCGCCTCTTCGACGTCGTAGCCGAGGATGCGCGTCACGTTGTCGCTCATCCATTGGAGCGAGGCGTCCGCGATGCGCAGCTTGTAGATGATCGTGCTGCTCGAGGCCATCGCGTGCTTCAGGCGGCGCTGCGCGGCGGCGAGCTGCTCCTCCGAATGGTGGCGCTCCGTCACGTCGATGACAAACCCGTTGAGGGTGACCCGGCCACCCTCGCGCGTCGGACTCGCCACGCTGCGTACCCAGACCCAGGAGCCGTCCGCCCTGAGCATGCGGAACTCCGCCTCGACGTGGCTCCCGGACGCGGCGGCCTCGCGGTGCTGCTCTTCCACCCGGGCGCGGTCGTGGGGGTGCACGCGGTTGGCCCAGAAGTCGGGATCGAGCCAGTCGGCGGGCGCGCACCCGAGCAGGATGGCCGCCTGCGGCCCGACGTACACGAAGCCCCACGTGGCGCAGTCGATCTGCCAGGGGATCGAATGCGTGGACTCGATGAGGCCGCGGTACTGCTCCCTGCTCGCCTCCAGCTCGCGGGTCCGCCGCTCCACCTTCTGCTCGATCGAGGCGTTCAGCGCCTCCGTCTCCGCTTGGCGGCGCGCCAGGGTGCGCATCTCGCGGTGCTGCTCCCGCATCCCCAGGGCGAGCCCGAGGTCCGCGAACACGATCCAGACGGCGTGCTCCAGGAAGCGGAGCTGTGTGGCCGCGACCACCCCGTAGGCGGTCGCGGGCCACAGGGCCCCCTGGACGAGGTGGCCGGCCGTGGCCACCACGGTTGCCGTGAGGAGCACGCGCCCGTCGCGGTAGAAGGCCAGGAGCGCCAGTCCGCCGAAGACGTGGAAGTGCGCTTCGATCCGACCGTGCAACAGCATGGTGATCAAGGCCGACCACCCCATCTGGCCGACGGCCACGACGTGGCGGGTCCACGTGCGGCCGGGATAGCGGGTGGTGGCCACCATGACGCCACCGCTGAGCATCGTGGCGAGCGCGATCGTGATCCCGGCGGGGACGCCCGGCACGCCCGCGGGCGAGCCCCCCCGTCTGTCATGGAGCGCCAGGGCGACGCCGAAGACCCACTGGATGGCCATGACCACCGTGAAGAGGCGGTCCCTCCCCCGGTACACCTCCGCCAGGTTCTCCCGGTACAGCTCGTCGGCACGCGCTTCGCCCTTCTTGCGTGGCTTCCACTCCGCGCGAGGCTCGAGTCCGTGCGTGTGCCAGAGGTCCGGGCTCATGATGCCTCGAGCGCCTCGAGCGCCTCGAGCTCCTCGAGCTCCCGCGCGGCGACATCCCGCCATGCGTCGAGGTCGCCGGCGTGGCCGGTCGCCTCGAGGAACGCCACGTCGATGGTGTCCATGCCCGCGTCGGGCTCGTTGTTGCGCGACTCCACCAGGGCGTCGGCAACGTGCACGGCCGCGAGGACGTCCACACCGTCCCCCTCGACACCGGTTGGCGTGTGGTGGTACGCCACGGCCTCGACCACGTGGTAAGGCAGCCCCCACGCGCCGAGGAGGTAGGCGCCGACCTCGGCGTGCGTCACGCCGAAGCGCTCCTTCTCGATCACGTGCCAGGGGCGCGGGCTGCGGCGCACCTCCTCCAGGACCTCGGTCGTGCGCTCGGGTGCGCCGAGCGCGAGGATGATCTTGCCGATGTCGTGCATCAGCCCGGCCGTGAAGGCGGACTCGGCCATGCGGCCCCCGGCGAGGAAGCGCTTCGCGAGGCGGGCCGTGAGAAGCGAATGCCGTTGCACCTCATCGATGGAGAAGCCTGCGACCGGAGAGTCCTCCATCGCCGCGAACACGCTCGCCGTCAGCGTCAGCCCCTTGAGGAGGTCGACGCCGAGGTACGAGACCGCGTGGCGGATCGAGGCGCTGGGGCGGGCGAGCCCGAAGTAGGCGGAGTTCACCAGTTGCAGGACCTTCGCGGACATCGCCGGGTCGTTCGTGACGGTGTCCGCGATGTCGTCGATGCGCGTGTCCGGCGAGGAGGCCAGCCTCGACAGTTCATGGAAGGTCGCCGCCGAGGAGGGCAGCTTGTCCAGGCGGCCGACCGCGCTCCGCAGCGCCTCGTCGTTGAGCAGGCGGCTGAGGTTCGCGGCCCGCTCGATCACGCGGCGCAGCTCCTCGACCTCGCACGGCTTGCTCAGGAACTGCTGGGCGCAGGGGAGGGCCCGCATCACCGGGCTCCGCTCCGCCTGACCGGACATCACGATGCGCACCACGCGGGGGTACTCCTCCCGGATCCGCCCCAGAAGCTCGGCGCCGTCCATCCCCGGCATGCGCATGTCGCAGACGGCGATGTCGAACCGCTCACCCGCCAGGGCCTCGAGCGCTTCGGCACCCCCGGTGGCGCATACCGTCACCCAGTCCTTCCGGCACCTCCTGAAGAGGTTGCGGAAGGCGTCCAGGATGTACGGCTCGTCGTCGACGAAGAGAATGCGTGTCATGCCACCGTCCATGCGTGCCCGAAGGCGTCCGGACGCGTGCCGCGACCGGTCTGGGCCTGGGGGGGTCTTCACCGAGTGTCGGACGGGCGGGGGGCGGAGTTGAGACGCGGGGCCGGACGGGAGGCGCGGAACGGCGCGGTCGGCAGGCGCGGGGGTGGCGTTCCGCGCTCCCTTCTGGTCTCCTGATACGTTCGACGGAAGGGCTTCCTACCAAGGGACGACCATGAGCACACGCCGCACGTTCGTCCGCACCGCCGCCGGTGCCACCCTCGGCGCGCTGGCTACCCCGCGCTTCTCGTCGGCCGCGCTCGCGCCGCCGGAGTTGGAGCGCATCGCCGGCGCCCGCCCTCCCCTGGAGATCGCCCGGGACGAGCCGTACTGGGAGGTGATCCAGCGGGCGTACACCCAGGACCCGGGCTTCATCAATCTGGAGAGCGGGTTCTTCAGCCCCGCCGCCGATCCGGTCCTGGAGGCCCAGCTCCAGAACATCCGACGCGTGAACCAGATCCCCTCGTTCTACATGCGCCGCCTCATGGCGCAGGAACGCGAGGACCTGAAGGAGATGTTCGGTCGGTTCGCGGGCGTGTCCCCCGCCGAGTTCACCTTCGTGCGCAACACCACCGAGGCGCTCAACGTGGTGCTCCAGGGCGTACCGCTGGAGGCGGGCGAAGAGGTCTTGTACGCCTCGCGGGAGTATCCCTCCATGCAGGAGGCGCTGCAGCAGAGGGCCATGCGCTACGGGACGGTGAACAAGGTCATCGAGCTGCCCTGGCTGCCCGCGTCGCAGGACGAGGTCGTACGGGCCTACGCCCAGGCGATCACGCCGCGCACGCGCTACATCCTCGTCTCCCACATGATCTACCTCACGGGGCAGGTGTTGCCGGTGCGGGCCATCGCCGACATGGCCCACGCCCGGGGGATCGAAGTCGTGGTGGATGCGGCGCATTCCTTCGCCCATCTGGACTGGAAGATCCCCGACCTGGGGGCGGACTACCTGGGCTCCAGCCTCCACAAGTGGCTGGGGTGCCCCCTGGGCACGGGGCTCCTCTATGTGAAGAAGGAGCACATTGCGAAGGTCTGGCCCCTGTTGGGCGATGCGAACGCCCGCGGCGACGACGTCGAGAAGCTCCATCACATCGGCACCCACCCCCAGGGGACCGACCAGGCCATTCGCGACGCCGTACGCTTCCACGAGTCCATCGGCGGTGCGCGCAAGGAGGCGCGTCTGCGCTACCTGAAGAACCGGTGGGTGGGCGAGGTGAAGGACGTTCCCGGCATCCACATCAACACGCCCCTGGGCGACGACCAGTCGTGCGCCATCGCCAACGTGCTCGTGGAGGGCATGACGCCCGCCGCGCTCGTGGACGCGCTCTGGGACCGGTACCGCATCTTCACGGTGGCGGTCGACCAGGGGGCACGCATCGCACCCAACGTCTTCACGCGCATGGAACACCTGGACCTTCTGGTGACGGCTCTGCGGGAGATGGCCACGTGACGCGCGGCCTCGAGGTCCATGCCGCGCTCGAGGCCGGCGCCGTGGCCCCCCGGTGCCCCCTTCTGCGTCCTGGAGGCTGGGGAGGCCGGGTGCGCGGCGGCCATCACCGGACGGCGGGACCCGCTCCCGCCGTCGTCGGACAACCCGCGCAGAGGGCCCATGCGATGAAGGCGCGACCTCGGCGCGGTTTCGAACGTTCGCTACTGCCTCTGGCGCTTGCCGCGGCGGCGCCCCTCCTCGCCGGCGCCGCTCCCCGGCGCGCCGCGAGCGCTCCGGTCGGCGACCCCAGCCGGGCCTGCACCGTGCAGGCGCTGGGGGTCGAGACCCAGCGGATGACGGACGGCAAGTGGACGAAGAGCACGGACTTCTACCCGGGCGACGCGTCGATCATGATGCTGTGCCGCTATCGCACGACCTGTACCCCAACGGACGCGGGCATGCCGATCGACGTCGGCTTCCAGCTCGATGGGACCACCTTCAGCTCTTCGTCCAGCGCGGACTCGAAGCACCTCACGACCCTCGAGTACGTCGTCGCCGGGCAGGTCAACCTGCCCCAGAAGTTCACGCCCGAGATGGTGTGGCCGCATTCACATGCGGCGGGTTGCGTGGTCGATCTCGGCAAGAAGCTGGGGGAGGATGCGTCCGACAACGTGGCCCAGCAGCCGGTCGTCTTCAGGCCGACGCCCCCGGAGCCCGCACCAGCCTCGCCGGCGCGTCCGCCGGCGCCGGTGCCAGGGATGACCCTCACGCCCGAGCTGCGGTTCATCGGGGTGAAGCCCCACACGCCGCCCACCGAGGGAGGCGCGGTCGCGCAGCGTACGGACGCCGGGACGCCCAACGCCGACGTTCGTCGCCAGCTGCAGGAGGAGGGCCAACGCGCCCGGGACTACCTCGCGCGGCTCAAGAGCCGGGCTCCGGGAGGCGATCGCCCCCCGGACTACGTGCCGGATTTCCCCGGCATCGCCAGGCCTGTTCACCTCACCTCCGTGCCGGAGATGGAGAACTACATCCGGATGGTGGACGGCCGGCTGGCGACCGTGAACGAGCAGGCGGCGCGCCCCGCTCCGCAGGGGGCCGGCACGCCGTCGTCGGGAGCCGCGGAACGCACGGTCCCGCCGACCTCACCCGTGGCGGAGCCGCCATCCCGCGGTGCCGCCGTGGCCAACCTGCCGGGCGCATTGCCCGCGGGCATCTTCGGCGTCCGCGTGCCCTACCGCTTCACCGACGTCCACGGGGGCGTCGACGCGGCCGTGATCCAGTGCAGCGCGTCGACCGGGGCGAGCACGGCGGGCAACGTCGGCTGGGGGCGCTCCACGGTTGAGCTGAACGGGCAGGACCGTTCGGGATTCGCCCAGATGACGTTCCAGCCGCTCTCCGGTCACACGCTCGCCGACCTCGAGAAGGCGCGTTCGTACCGCTGCTGGATCCTCACCTTCCACAGCGGCGCGGAGACCCATGCGGTCATCGTCGGTAGCCCGGACCCGGTGATCCTTCCGGCGTGGGCGGCTGCGGCCAAGGGTAGCGTGCTGTCGGTCGAGGGGGGCCTGACGCGGCGGAAGTAGAGCCCGGGCGCCCTCGCCCCCTCAGTGCTGCACCGCTTGGGGCGGGATCACGGTCGGCAAGCGCACCACCACCCGGGTGCCCTCGCCGGGCCGGCTGTCGATGTCGACATCGCCCCCCACCATGAAGGCACGCTCGTGCATCCCGATGAGGCCGAGTCCGGTCCCCCCGGACCGTGGCGGGTCGAGGGAGAACCCGCGGCCACGGTCCTCGACCACGAGCGTGACCATGTCGTCGTCGAGCGCGAGCATGAGCCGGTCGTCGACGTCAGCCAGTGCCGTGGCGACCTCGAAGCCCGAGCTCTCTCGCAGTCGGCGCGCGTGCGCCTGAATGGCCGCCGAGAGCCCGACCTCCTCGAGCTCGGGCGGGCGGAGCCCGCGGGCAAGGCGCTTCACGCCCTCCACGATGTCACGGATCTCATCACGCATCTCCTCGAATGCGTCGCTCGGCGCGGCCTCGCCCATCCGCAGCCCGAGCAGCCGCAGGTGCACCATCAAGGTGGCCAGCCTCTGCGCGGTGTCGTCGTGCAGTTCGCGCGCGATACGCTGCCGCTCGTCCTCGGCGGAGCGGATCGCCCCCCCCGAGAAGTCGCACAGGCGCTTGACGGCCGTGATGTCGCGGACGGAGCAGATTACGCGCGGCCCCTTAACACCGCTCCACGGACTGAGGCTGATCTCGACCTCGAACTCGCCGTCCTGGCGGCGTCCCAGCAGATCGAGGCCGGCGCCCATCGGACGCATGTGCGGGTTCCGGAGGTAGCGACTCCGATGTTCGCGATGGTCGGCGCGGAGCACCGGAGGAAGGAGACAGTCGACCGGCTCGCCCAGCAGCTTCTCACGGGCTACCCGAACAACCGCTCGATCCGAGCGTTCAGATCCCGGATGAGACCCTCGTCGTCCACGATGAGGATCCCGTCGGGCAGACTGTCGAAGACTGCCCGATACTCATCTGCGCCGACCATTCCGTAGTACCCGCCTTCCGGTATGAGTGCGCGCTTTTCGACCGCTCGGAGCGCCCGCCAGCGCGGGGGCTCCGCCTCAGATATTCGCTGGGGGGTCTCCTCCTGGACCACCCCCTCGGACGGGCGCTCGTCCGGGTACATGGCTATCGGTGGGAGGGCAGAGGGTCCGCGCGCACGGGGGGACGGATGGATACGACGATCGGGACCTGGGCATCGCGCGCGCGGACTACGACGGGGGATGGCTCGGGGTGCTGGAGATGTACCGCCGGAAGCTCGCCTCGACGGTCGATCAGGGGGCAGCGGCGTCTTAGGTGCGACGCCCGGCGAGGAGGGCGGAGGTGGAGGTCGGCCTCAGAAGCCTCCGCCCCCACCCCCTCCGCTCCCCCCACCGCTGCTGCCGCCGCCGCCGGATCCGGAGGGGCTGGAGGACATGGTGCTGCTGGCCGCCGTGGACATGGCGCTGAGGTCGTGCGTGAAGGACGAGGCGTGGAACGCGCCGCCGTGCGGGCCCGAGTACCAGCGGGGGGGCTCGGCGTACATCTCCTCGAAGGCCCGGGACCACTTGCTCTCCACCTTGAACGCCATGGCGTAGGCCAGGAACCGCTCGAACATCTCCGGCGACGTGATCATTCGCTTGTAGCGGGGCTCCTCGACGCGCTCCAGGAACTCCTTGAACCCGAGCGCCCACTCCCTGGACCGGGCGCCCTTCTCGGTGCGTGCCGGCATGAGCTGCGCGAAGGCGAGGACGACGATCCCGCTCAGCACGAAGGCGGCCCCCAGCGCCACGGGCTCGATGAAGGGCAGGGCCCCCGAGTCGTTGGCCCAGATGGCTCCGGCCACGCCCCCGACCATGAGCACGATCCCGCCCGCCATCCACGCGCCCTTCACGGATTCGGGGTCACGGTCGTAGTGGCCCTTCGCGACGAGCTGCTCGTAGAGGGCTTTGCGGATCTTGCTGAGGTCCTTGTAGAACTTGTTCTTGAGGTCCGAGAGCTCTACGGTGCCGAACGTGGGACCGTCGCCGCCGCCGTCCCCGACGTCGTCCGGCGCCTCGGTGTCGGACCCACCGAAGAAGGAGTGCAGGAGGCCCTTCGACTCCTTCGATCCCTGGGGCTCGGCGTGCCCGAAGAGCGCCCCCAGATAGAGCTGCTCGTGGGTTTCGAGCCCGGTCCAGGCGTCCTCGGGCTTCTTGAGGTGGAAGACGTACTCGGTGCTGGAGAAGATGCCCAGCTTCTTCTTCTCGACCTGCTGGATGTGGACGTACCCGCGCACCGCGAGGTCCACGAGCGTGGAGGTGATGTCGTGCATCTCCGCCTTGTGGTCCACGAGGGTACCCACCTCGGCCGGGGTGAGCAGCTTTGGCGGCTCGTACTGCACGGTGATCGCGCGGCCCTTGGGGTCGCGACCCTTTCGACGCCACTGCCGGAAGGCGAGGAAGAAGGCGAGGAAGGGCACGACGAGCGGTGCCAGCCGCCCGGTGTCGCGCGCGAAGCGGGAGGCGGGTGCAGGCCGGGCCACGGTGCCCGGCGGCCAGCCCACCGCCACCGTGAGGCCCTCGCCGGGAGCGAGGGAGCGCGTGGCCCGGAACGTCACGACGTTCGCGTCGGTCCGGATGGCGACCGCCCGCTCGGTGGAGCCGGACACGCCGGTGTACCCGGCCGATTGGGTGGGCGTCACCCCCTCCGGGAGCTCGACGCGGACGGTCGCGGCCTCGATCGGCACCTCCCACGCGTTGCCGGTAGCGTTCCAATAGAGCTCGTCGAGGGCGCCGACGTCGCTTCCCTCCTCGAAGAACCGGATCGCGTTGTGCACGACGTAGCGGAAGACCGCGGTGCGGGTCGCGTCCTCGGCGCCGGGAATCCAGATCTCGAAGCGGCGGGCCCACCTTCCCTGGTTGTCGACCTCGACGCGTAGCGGCTCACCCTGCGCGTCCGTCGCACCGAGGACATCCACGTCCAGGCGCTCCCTGCGGCCCTCGGCCGTCTGGTGCTCCAGCGAGAGGTTCCTGTAGATGCCGTTCCAGGACCCCGTGAAGCGGGGCGTGAGCGTCTCGGTGACCTGGACGTCCCCGTTGGGCTCCACACGGACATCGAGCTTCGAATCGCTCGATGACGAGCGTGCGCTGGGCGGCCAGGGCCGAGGGCAGCGCCGACAGGGACGGCACCGCCAGCAGCGGCGCGAGGAGGAGCGTCCGGTAGGTTGTCATGGCCTATACTCCTACCGCCCTGGGCGCGCGGAATCAATCGGCGCACTTCGTCGCCGTGCCGCGCCCGCCCACGTGCGCCGGGGGCCGCCCCTGTCATATTGTTGCGCCCGCCCCGTCACTCATTCTCGAGCAGGGATGGCGCAGCTTCCGGGATGAGCCCGTCCGAGATGACGCCCCAGGAGCTGGAAGCCCAGCTCGAGCGGTTGCACGAGGCCAGCTTCGGCTGGGCCCTGAGCTGCTGTGGATGGTACGAGGCGGACGCCGAGGACGTTTTGCAGACGACGTATGTGAAGGTGATCTCGGGACAGGCCGGGTTCGACGGCCGGGCGACGTTCAGGACGTGGCTGTTCGGCGTGATTCGACTCACGGCCTTCGAGCACCTACGCAGGGCACGCTCGCACGTCGAACGGGCCGAACGGCTGGGGGCGCGGCTGGCCGCGACGGACGATCGGGTCGTGATGCCGGACGATCCGGTGGAGCGGTCGGAAAGGAGCGCGTCGCTGATCGACGCCATGAAGACGCTGCCCGCCAAGCAGCGTGAGGTGCTGCACCTGGTGTTCTACCAGGACCTCAGCGTCCGCGAGGCCGCGGAGGTGATGGAGGTGTCCCTCGGTACGGCCCGCGTACATTATGATCGAGGAAAGAAGAAGCTGAGAGCCCTTCTTTCCGCAGAGGAGATGGGCGGAGGAGCCCCGTGAGCGAAGAACGCGAACACGACGCGCTGCGCGACGAGTTCCAGCGCCTCCGGTCGGAGACGGAGGGGCAGGGGCGCGTCCCGGACTACGGCGCGGTGATGGCGAGGGCCAGGGCCGAAGCCGCGCGGCCACCGATGTCGGTGGTCGCGGGTGGGAAAGGAGCCGAGGGCCCCGTCGTGCGCCCGCGGCGCGCCCTGGTGATCGGAGGGTGGGCGACCGCCGCCATGGCTGCCGCGATCGCGGGCGTGCTGCTCGTGGACAGCGGACGTGGCAGCTCGGAGGATACGTTCGAGCGCATGGTGGCCACCTACGCGAACGACGCCGCGCGCGGCGCCTGGACGTCGCCCACCTCGGCGCTCCTGGACGTGCCGGGAATGAGCTTCACGCGCTCCATGCCCTCGGTGGGCGACCCGCTGAGGGACTTCGACCCCAACGAACTTTCCAGACGGCCGGACCCCGAAGGGAGGGACTCGTGACCCGCGCGAAGTGGGTGCTTCCGGTCCTCTTCGGCCTCGCAGTGGCCGTGCCGGCTTCACCGGCGGCCGCCCAGGCGCAGGCGGAGCAACAGCAGCAGAAGCCCGTCGCCGACGATCCGCTCTTCGAGACGCTCTACGCTCCGGAGCTGATCATGCAGCACCGCCGCGCGATCGGGCTCACCGACCAGCAGCGGGACGCGATCAGCAAGTTGATCGGAGAGCTGCAGGGAAGGGTCGTGTCGCTCCAGTGGGAGCTGCTCGACGAGGTCCAGCAGCTCAAGACGGCCACTGCGGGGACCCGCGTCGACCTCGACCGGTCGCTCGATCAGCTCGGCCACGTGCTGGATACGGAAGGGAAGATCAAGAGGGCGCACCTCGAGATGCTGGTGCGCATCAAGAACCTCCTGACCCCCCAGCAGCAGGCCACGCTGGACCGGCTGCGCGGTGAGGCGGGCGGGCAGCCGGGGGGCTGAGGACCGGCGTCCCCGCAGTGGAGGCGTGCTGGCGCGCGCTCCGGCTCACGGCCACCACACGACGCCCAGGTTGAACCGTCCCGAGGTCGCGTCGACGTCGAAGCCGCTGACCGAGGCGTTGTTGACGTGGAACGTGGTGAACTTCCCACCCGACCACAGCAGCGCCAGGTCCAGCGCGAACGTCTCGCTGAAATAGAAGTCCATGCCGCCGCCCAGCGTGAGGCTCGAGCCCGTGAAGCTCACGTCGGTCGCGGGCGATCCGTTGACCGTCGCGTTCTGCACGCCCACCGCGCGCGCACCGACGGAGCCCTGCAGGAAGGGGACGAAGCTCCGCAGGGAGTTCGCGAAGTTGAAGCGGACGCCGAGGTCGAAGTGCCCCATCGCCCATTTCCCCTGGATGTCACCGGTGCTCTGGTTGTCGAACTCGGCTCCGTCCGCCTGCGCGAAGATCGTGAAGCGTCGGTTCACGCCGTAGCCGACGAAGAGGCCCGCACCGCCGGCGTTGTTGCGATCCTGCGATTCGACCGTGAGCGAAGCACCCGACGCGTGCAGCCCCACGACGAAGCCGCGCGTCGTGGACTCCTGCGCCCAGGACGGTGTCGCGCCGACGGCCAGCACGGTAGCGGGCACGAGTGCGTTCAGGAACAAGCGTCGCATGGGATCCTCGTTGTCCAGGTGCGCGAAGGCCGGCGGACTCGCCGGCGGTCGAGGGGGCCCGGCACCGCGTGCCGGGCCCCCTCCCAATCTTACACGTCCGGCGTCGTGCCGGGGGGTTTCCATCCGATGGGCGGTCGACCGTCAGAGGATCGCGCCCAGCACGACGAGCTCGTCGACGGGGTCGACCAGGTCCTCGAGGAAGTCGAACACGTCCTCGATGCAGTCGAAGATGTGCCGCAGCACGAGCATCTCGGGCCAGGTGAGCGTGTGGCCGTCCGCGCCCTGGAAGACCAGGTCGCCCTCGGGGCCGCTCACCGTCGCGAAGACGTCGCCGTTGAGGTAGATGGTGCCGTCGAGCACGCCCGAGTCGCCGCTCACGTCGGCGCGGATCGAGGCGGCACGGTGCTGCACGGTCACGTCGATGTGGCCCGCGCCGTCCTTCCCCTCCTCGACGCCGCTCACGGAGCCGGAGACGCTGAAGTCACGTGCGTCCACGGCCAGGTCGAAGTCCACGTCGAGCGTCTCCGTGCCGCCGTCGTTCGTGCCGATCGCGTGGATGTCGAAGTCCAGGCGGACGTCGTCGCCCCGCAGGTAGCCGCTCACGGTCAGCTCGCCGCGCGTGCCCTGATCGTCGAGCGTGGTCGCGTAGTCGAGCACGGTGGTCGAGCCCTCGACGACCCTCAGCCGGAGCGCGATGTCCTGGTTGCTCGTGTCGCCCTCGTCGATCAGGTCCGCGTAGCCGCGCTCCTGCCCGACGATGGGGTCACCGGCCTGGTCGACCTCGTAGACGATGAAGCGCACGCCGGTCGCCGGCGCTCCCGTGCGGTCGGGGTCGACCACGTAGCGATCGAGCTGGGGGTCGTACACGAAGGTGGCCCCGCGGTGGACGCCGGAGATGATCGGCGCGGCCGCAGGCTGCGTGAGCGACTGCCCGCCCTGGATCCGCCGGAAGAGGTCGAGCGCGAACGCTCGGCTCGCCTGGGCGCCATGGGGGGCCGACATGCCGGCCACGGCGTCGATGGCCGCCGGGGATCCGCCGAAGGGCGTGCGGCCGCCGAGCGCCCGGAAGCCCAGGAACTCCGTGGATCCGAGGGCGGTCTGCAGCGCCTGGTAGTCGGCCAGGGCGGCATCGGTGTCGAGGCCCGTCTCGACCTCGGGTCCCGTGCCGGCGTCACAGGCCGCGGCGAAGCCGGCGGCCGCCAAGATCGTCGCGAGCCGACTGCGTCGACGTGTGAACATGTTCGGTCCTCCCTTGTCCTGGTGCGAGGTCTTCAGGTCCGTGGTGAGTGACCCGAGCGGCCGGGCCGTATGACAAGGGCGGCGTCCACGCTGCGCGAGCGCACGCACGAGGATCGGACGAACCCGGCGCGCGTGGCCTCGAAGAAATTCATTGCGCTGAACGCCTGAAGGGAGAAGTGTGGGCGATGCGGACGCCACGAAGCGCGGCTCCACTGCTCCCAGCGTGCGGGCGCCATGCCCGTGCGGCCGGACCCTTCATGCTGCCCTGACCGACCCGACCCAGGAGCCCCCCATGCCGCCACGACGTCGCGTGTGCTTCGTCGCGCCCGTTCTTCTCCTCTTCACGCTCGCCTGTGGCAGCTCGGACGGAACGAACGTCCCGGCCATCACGAGCGTCTCGGTCAGTCCGGGCACGCCGACGCTGACGAGCCTCGGGGAGACGCAGCAGCTGAGCGCATCCGCGAGCGACGCGTCGGGCGGGGCGGTGAACAGCTCGGACGTCTCGTTCACCTGGTCGACGTCCGCCGCCGGGGTCGCCACCGTGAGCGGCACCGGCCTCGTGGAGGCCGTCTCGAACGGCTCGGCCACGATCACGGCGACCGTGGCGGGGGGCACCGCATCGGGCTCCGCGACGATCACGGTCGACCAGGCGGCGGCGACGATCTCGGTGACGCTGGGCACGGACACGCTCACGACCGGGGCCGCCACGCAGGCCGACGCCGACGCCACCGACGCGGGCGGCTCCGCCCTTGCGTCACCGGGCCTCTCGTGGGCCTCCTCGGACGAGTCCGTCGCCACGGTGGACGGAAGCGGCGTGGTGACCGGCGTGTCCGACGGGTCGGCCACCATCAGCGCATCGCAGGACGGCGTGAGCGGGACGGCCGCCCTCGTGGTCGTACGCCCCGACCTGACGGTCTCCGGCGACACCCTGCTCGGCGGGACCGTCGTGGTGAACGACCTGACCGTCCCGGCCGGCGCGACCGTGACGCTCTCGAGCGACCTGACCCTCGACGCGAAGGGGGCGGTCACGATCGAGGGCGCCGTGATGGGCGACTGCCTCGCGGTGTCGATCGGCGGCGAGGGGACCGTGTCGATCTCGGGGACGATCGACAACCACTGCGCGACGCAGTCGCAGGCGGGCGCGGACGCCCCGGCGATCCAGATCGACGCGCCGTCGGGTGTGGACCTGACGGATGCGACGATCGTCTCTTCGGGGCCGATCACCGTCACGAGCGAGCCGGCGTCCGCGATGGCCGCGCGCGTGGGGTGGACCGATGCGGCCCCGTCCCTCGCCCCGGCCGTCGGCACGATCGTGCTGACCGGGGCGAGCCTGCGCGCCGACCCCGCCGAAGTGCCCCAGCCGGACGACCCCGAGGCGCCCCGGCCGAACGGCGCGGACATCACGTTCCGCGGGGCCGTGGACCTGATCGTGGACGGGACCACGATCCATGCCCAGCACGGTGCCCCGGGAGTCCCCGTCAACGAGGCCGCCGCGACGCCCCTCGAGGTCCAGGGTGGGTACGGCGGTCACGGGGGCAACATCGTGATCGCGATCGCGGAGGGCGGGACCATCCGCTTCCGCACGACGCGCGGGGCCACGGAGCTCCTTCCCGGGGACGGCGGCCCGGGTGGTCCCGCCAACGCCGGGACGGCGCAGAACCCGGACCTGGATCCGGCACCGGCCGCGACCGCGCGAGGGGGTGAGGGGGGCAGCGGCGGCAGCGTGACGATCACGGGGGCGGCCACGCTCCAGGACGGAAGCGACCTCGACTTGATCCACTGGCAGGTGGGGCGTGGCGGGCGCGGCGGGAACGCCACCGCGGTCGCCGCGGACGGCGTGGACGCCACCCTCCTGCGCGACGCGCAGGCGGGCGGGAACGCCGACGCGTTCGCCGGAAGCGGTGGCGCGGCTGGCGAGACTATCGGAGGCTTCGTGGGCCAGCCCGAGGCCGAGGGGAAGCAGGGGGGTGGCGGAGGCATCGCGCACGCGACCGCCGGAAAGGGGGGCGACGGCGTGCGCCTGCACCCGGCCGGGGGTGGGGGCGGTCTCGCCTCGGCGTACGGTGGCCCGGGAGGTAATTCCACGGGGGCCGGCGGCCGCGAGGGCGGTGACGCGATCGCGGAGGGTGGGAACGGCGGTCGAGGCGCCGACGTGTGCCCGGCCTTCACGGACTCCCCCCTCTCCGGGCAGATCTCCGTCAACGCCGACCCCGCCTCCAGCGACCCGTTCATCTTCAACGCCGGGACCGGCATCGACCTCGATGTCGTGTTCCGCATCCTGGGAGAGGTCGCGGGGCCGGGTGGCCATGGCGGCCTCGGGGGCGATCTCGGCGCCCAGGGCGGGGCGGGCGGGCTGGGCCGCGAGGTGCGCGCGCCCGACGGAGGCGCGTCGATCGGCCCCGGCGGCAACGGGGGCGAGGGAGGAGCGGGCTCGCCCGGCGGACCGGGCGGTGCCTCCGGAGGGCCCGGCGTGGACGACGACGACGGCGGCTCCCGCCTGGACCCGCTGTTCCTCGATGGCCCGAGCGGGGGTGGCTGCACGCTGCTCGCACCCGGACCGCTGCTGGCGGAGGGCGACCAGTCCATCGAGATCAACGGGGACGGCGCCTGGGTGGACGTCACCGGAACGCTCGGCGCGGACGGGACCGTGACCGCGTCCGGACGGGGCACGGTGGCCGGCTTCTCGAACATCCTCGCGGAGTTCTCGGGGACGTGGGACGCCGAGACCGGCGTGCTCTCCGGCACCTACACGATCGACTCGGAGAAGGTGATCAGCGCCGGACACCCGGTGGTCTACGACGTGACCGTCTCGGGCGGCTGAGCCGGCGGAGAATCGGGCGCGGCCCCGCCACGCTCCCTCCGTACCCGACCTGATGTCCACATCCGGGGGGCGTTCTTCGCCTCCTGGATGTGGGCACGACCCCCGGTGCCCCGCGATCGACTCCCAGGGCCCTCCCCGCCGCCGACCGCCGGTGACGTGCCGGGCCCCGCGCACCGGGCGAAGACGTGGCCGTCGGCGACTTCCTCATCCCCTCCGTGCTCGAGGCCTTCTGCGACTGGCCGGCGCCGGCCGTGGCGGATGACGCCATGGAGCTGCTCAACCTCGCCGACCCGTCCTGGAGCCCCGACGAGAGGGCGGCGTGGATCGCCGACGTCTTCGATCTTCTGATCGAGGCGCTCGAGCCGGCGTTGATCCTCCTCGCGCTCACCGACCACCACGTGGAGCGGATCGTCGTCGCCTCGTCGGGCGGGAGCGTGGCGCCGTCGGTCGTTCCTCGGCACCGACATGCTGATCGAGGCGATGGCGCAGGCGCGATCTGCCCGCTGCCGTCACCGACGCGTTCACCGTCGCCCCGACCGTGATCGGGTTGCAGGTGACGACGCGCTTCGGCCTTCCCGTGCCGCTCACCGGCCTCCAGGACGGATGGCTCGCCATCCCGCTGCCGGAGAGCGGCCCGGAGCTGGACCTCGCCGAGGTTCTGGACCAGCTCACGCCCGAGTTGGACCTGGTCCACACGGCCCTGCTGCACGACATCGCGGAGGAGGTGAAGGACACGCCGCTGGGCGACCTGCGCAACGATCCCACGATCAAGAGCGGGCTGCTCACGCTCTACGACCCCGCCACCTGGGCCTTCACCTCGGTCTCGGACCCGAGCCGCGACGCGCTCGAGATGGGCGAGGCCGACGCCTTCGCGCTCTTCGCGCTCGCGTACCAGATGCTGATCCGGGTCAGCGCCGGGAGCCTCGACCAGTTCCTGCACGAGGAGCTCGGGCGGGGGATCTGGGGGGTGGTCGATCTCCGCGGCCGCCTCGACGACGACCGCGAGGATCGCCACCTCCTGCGCCGCGGTCTCCGCGGAGCCCGCCGCAGACGGAGGAAGATCGGAGAGGACGGTCACCGGCGGGACTTCCGCGTCGCGCAGGCGCGCTCGCTGACCTACACCGAGATCCTCCTGGGCCTCCACGAGATGGGCGTGGCGAATATCCTGCACCCGCCCGCCGGCGCCCGGTGGATCCGGGGGATGGGGATCCCGGGACCGGGGATCCCGGAACCGAGGAGCCCGGGACCGGGGAGCCCGGCGAGCCCACCGCCACGACGGGCACGCTGCGCTTCAACGTGTTCGACGACCTCGGCGACCCGGTCGAGGGCGCGCGCATCGAGCTCTACGACCTCGACAACGCGCTCCTCACCGCCGGCACCACGGGCGCGGACGGCAGAGCCTCGGTCGAGGGCCTGCCCGCAGAGTACACCGCTCTCGTGACGCTCCAGTACCACCACGACACGTCGCTCGCCGTCACGATCACGCTCGACGTGACCACCGACGTCGAGGTGGAGTTCGAGCGCGACGTGGTCCGTTGCATCGTCTCGTGCACGAAGATCTGCACACACGACGACCTGCAGCACCGGGAGACGACGCTGCACAGCTGTCGCGTCTACCTCTTCGAGGAGGACGACGGGATCCGGTGGACCGGCGAGGCGCCGGACGTGCTGTCCGACGGCCTGATCGACTTCGAGTTCCTCCGGGACAAGCGCGTACGGGATGTACTTCGCGGGACGCGAGCTCACGGAGGCGCAGAGGGATCGACTCTGCGGCGACCGGAGCTACCTCCTCATGTGGAGGACCGTCTCCGGCCCCGGCCTCCGGTTCGATTCGTCGTTCTTCTGGTGGATCGCGCTCCTCCAGTACGTCGAGGCCCACCTGGTGCCGACGACGGGCGACGCGGCATCCGAGGTGCTCACCTGCGTGCGCGAGCTCTACTACGACGACCTCAACTGGACCTTCCTCATCGACCGGGGCTCCATCCCCCGGCTCATCGACTACAGCTCGCTCACCGGGTCGTACACGGTCCGCGACGGCATGGACCTGACGCCGATCATGGCGCTCGGCAGGACCTACGACCTGGACGAGACCCCGGGCTACTTCGTGATGACGACGGAAATCGGCTGGCGCGGGCCGTCGCGCGTCCGGAAGATGTCCGACCGTCACGAATTCGTGATCCTCCCCGGCGGGGAGGAGCTGCACATCGGGCACGCGCTCGCGGGGCTGGAGGCGTACCTCTTCCCGCCCAACCCCCTGGGCCAACTGGCCTTCGGCTACCCGAAGTCCGCCGCCACCTGGGCCGGTGACCTGGGCCAGGCGGTCTACACCGCCTTCGATGCGCTGATCGGCTGGTGGAGGCCCACGTACGACCGGCTCCTCGAGGACGACCCGGACGCGATCGCGACCGCGTGGGACGCGGCACGGAGCACGGTGGCGCGCGACGTCGAGATGCGCGGCGACGTCCACGGGATCGCGCTCGGCGAGGGCTACGTGTTCGGGGACTTCCCCGGAATCGACGCGAGGCTCCCCGCGGGCATGCCCCTCTCCGAGATCCTCGAGGAGTACTTCCTCGCTCCCGGCCGCGGCGCGCGCGCCGTGCGGCTCTTCGTGGACGCCTACGCAGGCTACGGCGTGACCCGTGCGATCCGTGACGAACGGGCAGCTGTCCTCGAACGACGGGTTGAGGACCGAGACGGACAGCTTCGCGGAGACCTGGGACGACACGCTCAACCCGTCTGGCGGGCAACTGGTACGGGACGAGCCCGACGGACCACATGCTGATCACGCTGGCGCTCGAGCACTTGAACGACATCCTCACGGAGATGGACGAATGAGCGCCATGGAGCGGACGTCGTGAACGGGGCGCTCGGCGCGATCGCGCGTACGCTGTTCGACGCGCTCAGCCCCCTGCAGGACGCGCTACGAGAGTCCGGAGGCCTTCGAGCAGCTCCTGCTCGACCTGGGTCACGAGGGCGTGGTCACGGAAGACGGGCTGGCCCTGCTCGACGCCACCGGCACCTTCGCCGACCTCTTCCCGCGCGGCGAGGCGCTGGTAGCGGAGCTCGACGCCGCGGCGGACGGCGACGACGCCGACCTCCTCTCGATCGTCACCGAGCTGATCGCTCTGGGACAGGACCTCCTCGCCGCGATCGAGGCGCTCTCGTCGGTGAACGGACCGCTGATCGACCCCTCCCTGGCCGACCCCGCGCTCTGGCGCGACCTCGCCGAAGCCCTCCCCGGTCACCTCCTGATCGAGTACCTCGAGGGCGACGATCCCGCTCGCGTACGGCCTGCTGCGCCTGCTCGGCGTGATCTACGACGAAGATCTCGGCGGTGACCTGACCCGCGAGGCGCTCGACGCCGACCAGCTCGCCGCCGTGGTGTCCGACCCGGTCGCCGCGCTGCGCGCGCTGTACGGGTGGGGAACGGGGCCGGCCTTCGACGCCGCGAAGCTCGTCGACGAGCTCGCGCTCCTCACGGCGGGGCTCGGCGTCGACGTGCGCACCGAGCCCATCCGCGAGCGCTTCGTGGAGCGCTTCTTCGGCACCGCGCCGGACGCGGCGGACGGGGTGGAGGAGCTCGTCCTCCCGCTGGTGAGCGGGCAGGTCGGCGACGCCTTCGTGGAGACGGGCGTGGCGCTGCTGCCCATCCCCGCGAGCCCGGGGCTCGACGTCAGCCAGCTCTTCCTCACGAACATTGCATGGGGTGCCGCGTCGCTCTCCCAGCGCATCGCGGACGACTGGGTGTTCACGGTCTCGGCGGGGCTCGACGCCACCGGCGCGGTCGGGCTGCGCCTGGCCCCGGCCGGCGCGACGCTCGAGGACGCGCCCGCCGGCTCGGAGGTGACCTGGTCGCTCGAAGGCTCGCCCAGCGCGGGGCCGTGGAAGCTGCTCGGCGGCCTGATCGAGCTGGGCGGCTTCGACGTGGACGCGACGGTGCGCGGCCCCGCCACGGACGCCGAGCTCGAGCTCTCCTTCGCGCTCCGCGACGGCGTGGTGGTGATCGACCTGGGCGACGGCGACTCCTTCCTGAAGTTCCTGGTGGGCTCGAGCCCGATGCGCGTCGGCTTCTCCCCGGCACTCGTCTGGTCGTCGAAGAGCGGCATCTCGCTGGGCGGCTCCGTCGGGCTCGACGTGTCGCTCCCGCTCTCCCTCAGCCTGGGGCCGATCTCGGTGGACGGGCTCCACCTCGCCTTTACCGGAGACGGGGGCACGACGCGCGTCCAGGCCGACGTGGGCGCCACGGCCGAGCTGGGCCCGCTCGTCGTGACGGTGGGGGGGATCGGCGTGGCGCTCCTGGCGTCGAAGGCCGCCTCCGGCAACGGCGGCGCGCTCGGCGCGCTCGAGACGGACGTCGCCTTCGTGCCGCCGACCCGCATCGGCTTCGCGATCGTGTCCGACGTGGCCTCGGGCGGCGGCTACATCGAGGCCGACCCGGCCGCCGGACAGTACGCGGGCGTGCTCGACATCCAGATTCTCGAGGTGGGGCTCACCGCGGTCGGCATCCTGTCGACGCGGCTCCCGGACGGGAGCGAGGGGTGGTCTCTGTTCTTCTCGCTCGCCGCCACCTTCACGGCCCTCCCGCTCGGCTTCGGCTTCACGCTCAACGGCGTGGGCGGGCTGATCGGGATCCACCGCGGGCTGGATGCCGACGCGCTGGGTGACGGCATCCGTACGGGCGCGCTCGACTCCGTGCTCTTCCCCGAGGACCCGATCGCCGACGCGCAGACGATCATCTACCGATATCAACGCGATCTTCCCGGTGCAGCCGGACCAGTACGTGTTCGGTCCGGTCGCGAAGATCGGGTGGGGCTCGCCCACCGTGGTGGAGGCGGACCTCGGGGTGGTCGTCGAGCTCCCCGACCCGATCAGCTTCACGCTGCTCGGCTCGCTCTCGGCGGTGCTCCCCGACGAGGACGCCGCCCTCCTCGTGCTCAACATCGACGTGGCGGGCAACTTCGACCTCACGGCCGGCACGATCGCGGTGGACGCCTCGCTGCGCGACAGCCAGGTGGTGGGCCTCGCGCTCTCGGGCGACATGGCGATACGCGCCTCCTTCGTCGACCAGCCCTCGTTCCTCCTCTCCTTCGGGGGCTTCAACCCGCACTTCGCGGCGCCGGGGAACTTCCCCGACCTGAACCGCATGTCGGTGTCGCTCGACACGGGGGACACGCTGCGCGTCGGCATGTGGGGCTACTTCGCGGTCACGTCCAACACGGTGCAGTTCGGCGCGGGCGCCGACCTGTGGGCGAGCGTGGCGGGCCTCACGGTCGACGGCCACTTCTCCTTCGACGCGCTCCTCCAGTTCAACCCCTTCTACTTCGTCGTCGACCTCGGATTCGGCGTCGACGTGCGCGCGGGTGCGGTCGAGCTCTTCGGCGTCCACCTCGACGTGATGCTCGAGGGCCCCAACCCGTTCCACGTGGTGGGGTCCGCCGAGATGAAGATCCTCGGCGTGAAGACGAGCTTCTCGGTCGACGAGACGATCGGCCGGCGCGCCGTCGGAGGCTCCGCCCGAGGCCATCGACGTGCAGGACCTGCTCGTCGACGCGCTCGGTGATCCGGGCGCCTGGCGGAGCGCGCCGCCCGCCGCCGACGCGTCCGTGGTGACGCTCGCCGAGACCGCGGCGGACGGCGTGGTGCGCGTCCACCCGGCCGGCTGCGCTCGAGGTCGTGCAGCGCCTGGTGCCGCTCAAGCGCGACCTCGACCACTTCGGCGCGAACGCGCTGGGGGACCTCGAGCGCTTCGAGCTCGTGCACCCGAAGATCGGCGGCGAAGGCCGCCTCGGACGTCTCCGACCTCGAGGACTGGTTCGCGCCGGCGCAGTTCTACGACGTGGACGAGGACGAGAAGCTCTCGGCGCCTTCCTTCGAGGTCATGCCGAGCGGCGTGCGCTTCGAGGAGACGGGCGTGGCGGCGGGGGCCGAACTCCCCTTCGTCCTCGGTTACGAGCAGATCATCCGCGATCCCGATCTGAGCCTCGTCGAGCAGACGCCCGAGGTGGTGTTCGCGCCGACGCAGCGGGACCTGGCGATCACGGTGCGTCGCTCCGCGGTCGTCGAAGGCGCGCGCCGCCGCGGGGCTCGCGACCTCGCGCACGCCGGCGTCGCCGTACGCCCTGCAGCGGACCGCCTGGGTGGCGGCCGACCCCGACACGGGGATCGTCGACCCGAACGCCACGCCCACGGACGGGCCGCGGCTCGGGTGGTTCGAGGCCCGCGGCGCGCTCGACGGCGCGGCGGAGACGGCTCCGTGGTGGTGCCGAGCTACGAGAGGGAGGTGTCGGTATGAGCGACCGCGGAACGCTGTACTTCCTCCCGTGGATGCGGCGCGGGCTGGCGCGCTCCCTCGCCACCGTGGCGGTCGACGGTGCGCCCACGACGGAGGCGGCGGTCGTGGACGCCTCCGTGGTGGTCGGCGACGGCTCGGGGGTGGGCGACTCCGCCCCGGTCGCGCAGTCGATCCTCGTGCGCGGCCCCGGCGACGTGGTCGGCCTGGCCGCCGGTCAGGTCGACGCGCACGGACCCCGCCGACGGGGTGCGCGACTTCGAGCAGAACTACTTCGTCACCGCTCGAGCTCGTCACGCCCGACCTCCCGTGGATGTTCACGCCGGCCGCGCCCGGCACCGACGGCAAGCTGGTCCCCTGGATGGCACTCGTCGTGGTGCGCGACGACGGCTCGAACCGGATCGTCTCGAGGTCGGGGGCGCTCCTGCCGGTGCTCGCGGTCGCCAACGCGGCGGACGAGCTGCCCCCGCTCGACGAGGCGTGGGCGTGGGCGCACGTGCAGAGCACCGCCGACCTCGCCGGCACGAGCGTGGACGAGGCGTGGGCCTCCTCCCCCGAGCACTTCCTCGCACGGCTCGTCTGTCCCCGGCGGCTGGACCCGGCGACGGGCTACGTCGCGGCGCTCGTGCCGACCTTCGAGGCGGGGCGCAGGGCGGGGCTGGGGCTGCCCGCGCCCTCGACCCCGAACGTGTCCGATCCCGACTGGTGGAAGGCGTGGACGCCGTCTACGGGGAGCGTCGACCTTCCGGTCTACCACTCGCTGGACGTTCGCCACCGGCGAGGCCGGGGACTTCGAGGAGCTCGTGCGGCGCCTCACGCCCCGCGAGCTCGACGCCGGCATGCGCGACTTCGACATCGGCGACCAGGGCACCGACCGGCTCCCGCCCGCCAGGCCGAGGGAGAAGCTGATCTCCTGGAAGGGCGCGCTGGTCTCGCCGGCCGCCGTCGAGATCGAGCGGGACGAGGCCCACTGGGACGCGATCCGCCAGGCCATGCGACCGCTGGTGCAGGAGGGGCTGCGCGCCGGCACCGAGCCCGCGGCGGGCGAGGCGTACGACCCGCTCGTCAACGACCCGGTCGTGGGCCCGCCGGCCTACGGCGCGCTGGCCGCCGGCGTGGACCGCATCCCCCAGCCGGTGCGCGCGGGCGCAGGAGCTCGAGCCCGATGCACGAGCCGCTCTGGCTGGGTCAGGCCGACCTCGACCCCGACCACCGCTCCGTCGGAGGGCTGGGCGCGGAGGTCGTACGTCGCAACCAGGAGGCGCTCCTCGCGAGCGCGTGGAACCAGGCCGCCTCGCTCACCGAGATCAACCGCGTCCTGAACTGGACGCGCCTCGCGGCCGAGCTGGGCGAGTTGCAGAAGACGAAGGTGACCGCGCTCTCCGATGCGGCGCTCGTGCAGGCTGCCGCGCCGGCGGCGCAGAGGCTGCGGGTGGAGCCGCGCGTCACGGTGTCCGGCCGCCTGAAGGCGACGTCGCTCCCCGGCGCGATGGTGTCGTCCGCCTTCCGTCGCCTCTGTCGCCCGGAGGGACCGGTCGGTCGGGCGCGCGCGGCGCTGCGCGCCGCGGAGGCGAACCCCGCCACCGCGCTGACCCGTGCCTGCATCGACGACCTCGCCGGTGCCCTCGCGCACACGGCGCTGGTGCGGCCGACGGGGGTGCAGCTCGCCGACGAGACGAACGTGGTCGGCGTGCCGGGCGGCGGCGACGCCGCTCGGGCCCGACGGACGGCGGCGTCCGCCGGGGCCCTTGCGAGCACGGTGTGGGTGCGCGACCGCGGACCGCTGGACGGCGTGACCGTCCTGTCCATGCCGGTCACCTTCGCGCAGGGGCTGTCGTGGGCGCAGCAAACCGCCCGCACCGTGTCCCATCGCCCGGAGGTGCAGGGGCAGGCGGAGCTGGCCGCCGCCGCCGCCGAGATTCGAGGCGCAATCCGTCCGAAGGCCACGCTCTCTGCGAAGCTCGCCGACAGGATCGTCGCGCCCGGGAGGCCCTTCGCCCACGAGACCGTCCCGGCCGCGCTCTTCGCGTCCCCGACCTTCCCGGACCCGCTCTACGACAAGCTGCGCGCGATCGACCCGGAGCTCCTCCTCCCCGGCGTCGGGGCGATCCCGGACGACACGGTCGGGCTGGTCACGGTGAACGCGGCTTTCGTCGAGGCCTTCCTCCTGGGGGCCAACGAGGAGCTGGCACGGGAGTTCCTCTGGCGCGAGTACCCTGCGCCCCTGGGCGACACCTGGTTGCGGACGTTCTGGGACGCGGTGCCGGCCGCCGACCAGGACGTGGACGCGGCCGTGGAGGACATCCCGCCCGTGGCGACGTGGAGCCGGGGAGCGCGGGGGATGCGGTCGTCGCTGGGCGACCACCAGATCGGCTTCGCCGCGGACGGCACGCTCGTCCTGATCCTCAAGGGCGACCTCCTCCGCAAGTACCCGGACACGGTCGATCTACGCGACCAAGGGCGTCTGGAACGAGAAGCGGACCGGGAGCGACGGGGAAGAGGTGCCGGCGAATACGCTGCGCGAGGAGGATCTCGACAAGGACGGATCCGCGCGCGAGCGGAAGGACCCGCTCTTCGTGGGGGCGCTCGATCGCGATACCGTCTTCCTCGGCTTCGACCTGAAGCAGGAGGAAGCGCTCGGCCCGGTGGACGACAAGGGCGTGCCGATCCCCGGAGGGAACGACGGGCGACCGTGACGGTGGGTGGTTCTTCGTCTTCGAGGAGGCGCCGCACGGGCCGCGCTTCGGCCTGGACATCGGCCGCGAGCAGCAGGCGGGGAAGGACGTGGACCGGCGGCCCACCTTCTGGCGCAACGCCTCCTGGTACCACCAGGTCGAGAGCCCCGGGGACCTGCGCCGGGCTCCCCCACGCGCTGCGCCCTCGGACGGCTGCACGGGAGCGCCGAGCGGTGGTACGACGACCCGGACTCGGCGGAAGGTGGCCAGTTCGAGGCCCGCTGGGGCACGGGCGCCGCGGATATGGCACGCATCACCCTGCAGCGCCCCGTCCGCATGCTCGTCCACGCCAGCGCCATGCTGCCCGAGGAGGGCGCCGGCGGTGCGGGGCCGTCGGCGCGCTGAATGTCCGCCCCACGACGAGGACGAAGAGCCATGAAAGGCCCCAAGCGGAAGCGCATCGCCCCGAACGCGCGGCGCACCGACGTGACGTTCGACGTGCCGTCGGTCATCGACCGGCCCAGGGACTGGTGGGATCTCCCCGACATCGGCGTGGGGTCGGCGGCCTTCGCCGCGCTGGACGACGGCGTCCCCGTCCTCTTCCTCCCGGCGCGCATCGAGACCCGGTTCACGGACCCGACGGGCACGCAGGCGCGCAAGCTGAAGGTGCGCGTCTACCCCGACCAGGTGCACGTCGACGACCACGACACCGGGCTCACGCCGCGCGAGATCAAGATCGGTCGCGCCTACTGGCGTGCCTGGCGCAAGGCGGCACGGCGCCGGCGACGAGGCCGCCAGGACGGCGGCACGCACCTGGCTGACGACGCAGCTCCCGGCCCGCCGGGCGGCGTGGGTGGCGCGCCACACGGACCCGAAGCGCAAGAAGGCACCCCCGACGCGCCGAGGAGGCGCGGGCGCCGAGGGCGGCCTGCCTCCCCGACCGCTGGGCGGTGGTCGGCTTCACGCGCGCGGCGGACGGGAGCCTCGCGCAGGAGTTCGTCCGGTGGACGGCCCCGGTCCGCGACGACCTGAAGGCCGGCGTCGACCTGACGAGCTACGGCGCCACCGCGCCGGACGGGGCGCTCCCGGTCGACGAGGGGATGGCCTGGATGGTCGACTACGACGAGGCGGTCTCGGCCGGGATGGCCCTCACGATCGACCTCGCGGACTTCCCCGACGTGGCCAGCGGCGGCCTCGCCGCGCTCCTCGTGGTCGGGCGTGTCGGGGCGGAGCGCATCGGCGGGGGCGCGGGCGCTGACGAAGCTGCTCCAGGCCCACCTCTACTCGGACGGGGTGGCCTTCGCGCCGCAGGGCACGCCCACGAACAACACGGACCAGGTGGCGTCGCCGTGGTCGTTCCGCGAGCCCGACGCGCTCGCGCTCCTCGCGCGGGAGCTGGACGGGGCGGACGCTGCCACCGCCGGCGACAGCAACGGCAAGCGGGCGGGGAAGGCGCTCGGGAGCCCCGGCCACCCGCTCTTCGACCGGCTGGAGCACGCCGACGACGAGGAGGAGAGCGCGCAGAACGCCATGAACCGTGTGCTGTGGCCGGTCACCTGGGGGCAGTACTTCGACCACCTGCTCGCGGGGGAGTCGACGCCCTCGTGCGTCCCCTCCGCGGCCACGTCCGACCTGAAGCGGCGCTTCCTCGCGGACGTGCGCGGCGGCGCGCCGCTTCCGGGCCTGCGCGTCGGAGCGCAGCCGTACGGCGTGCTCCCCGTGCGCTACTCGCAGCCGGCCACGGTGTGGCACGACGCCTCTCCCTGGTTCGAGTACGTGCTCCACTTCTTCCGCGGGCAGTGGCTCGAGGCGGCCGACACGGTCGTGCCGCGCATGGACCCCGTGCTGGGGGCGTCCGGGGGCACGGCGAGCAACGACCCGGACTCGGTGCTCTCGGAGATCCTCGCGAACCTCCCCCATCCGGCGCGCTTCCTGGTGCGGGAGCTGCGTAGCTGGCGCACCACCGACACCGAGAGCATCGACGAGTTCGGCGACGCCTTCGCCGCCGCGCTCTTCCCGTTCGCGTACTTCGACGACCCCACCTTCGGCTACGAGGCGCTGAGCGTGCTGGGGCGCTGGGGGTGGGCGCTCGAGGTCCTCGGCGGCGCCGACCACCTGGCACCTCGCGACGAGCGAGCTCGGGCCGCTCGACGCGCCCTCGCTCAGGGGCGCCGACGCGCAGATCGAGGCGCTCCAGGAGTCTGCGCGGCCGGGTGAACCAGCTCCTGACGTCGTCCACGGATCGCGACAGCGGCGCGCATCTGGATCGACTCGATGATCACGCTGGTCGAGCAGCACAGGGCGCGGCAGTCGCCGCTGCTGGACATCGGATCGGCCAACTTCGACTTCGCGGGGATCGTGGCCGACGAGGTGGACGACCCGACCCTCTTCTACGGCATCTACGGCCGCGACGAGGACAGCTCGGTCTTCGAGCTTCCGCTCGTGCACTCCGACCATCGCCACGACCACGCATTACCTGCGCGTCGCTGCCGCGACCGGGTCGCCGGGTGGGCTCGTCGAGTCGCATCCCCGACCAGGCGGTCCGGTGCTGGAGCTTCCCGACGGGCGTCGGGCGCGCGCAAGAAGGCCCCGGGCGACCTGGAGCCGGGAGGCGGTGGCGGTGGCATTCCCGGACCGTGCGACAACCTTCCGCTGCCGGTCGCGTTCCACACCGCCGAGCCGCTCCTCTACCAGCTCCTCGACAGCGTGGTGGACGGCGTGGGCTCGCTCGAGGCGAACGCCTATCGGGCCGCGCTCGATACGCTCGCCACTCTTCCCGAGGACGAGCTCGAGCTCCGGCTCCGCGAGACGCTCGGTCTCGCGAGCCACCGCCTGGACGCCTACTTCACGTCGATGGCCCGCCGTCGCCTCGACGAGCTGCGCCGGACGGGCCAGGGCCTCCAGCTCGGGGGCTACGGGTGGGTGATCGACCTGGCGCCCGATGCGGCGAGCGCGCTCGACAGCCAGGGCTTCATCCACGCCCCCTCGATCCCGCAGGCCACGACCGCGGCCATCCTGCGGTCGGGGTGGAGCGCGCACGGCACGGCCGACGACGCCTCCGCGATGGCCGTGGACCTGCGCAGCGACCGGGTGCGCGCCGGCTCGTGGCTCCTCGACGGCGTCCGGCAGGGCGTGGGGCTCGGCGAGGCGCTCGGGTACCGCTTCGAGCGCGCGCTGCACGACGCACGCTGGACGCCTGGATCGATCCGGTGCGCAGGGCGGTCCTGCTCGACGGGGGTGTCACGCGCGACCCGCGCGGCCCTGTCGACGGCCTCGACCTCCTCGACCTGTGGGCCCGCACCGGCACGCCGGCACAAGCTCCTCGCCGACGTGCCCGCGGAGTACCTGCCGGCCGGTTCGTCCGACGTCCTGACGGAGCACCTCGAGGCGGTGGGGTCCGCCGCTCGACGCGGCCGGCGACGCCGCCATCGCGGAGAGCGTCCACGAGGTGGCGCAGGGGAACATGACCCGCGCGGCGGCCACCCTCGACGCGATCAACCTGGGCGAGGTGGCCCCTCCCGAGCTCGCCGGGCTGCGCACCCCCGTCACCGGGGTGGGCGTGACCCACAGGGTCGTGCTCCTGCTGGGGGACACGACCGGCACGCGAGGGGTGGGCGAAGGGCCCGCGGGCGTCCTTCGATCCCGCCCTCGAGGCGTGGGCGGGCACGGTGCTCGGGCCGGCCACGAACGTCTACGCGCACACCCGCTGGGTCGACGGCAGCGGGAACGCCTCGCTCGTGGGAGCCCATCTCGATGGGCGAGCTGGGCATGTCGGCACTCGACGCGGTCTTCGAGGCGCCCACCGCCACCCCGACGCAGGACTCGAGGTGGGGCCGGCGGATCGAGTCGACGCTGCGTGAGCGCTCGGCGTTCGCGCCGCCCGAGGACTTCCGCGTCGAGATCGACTTCGACGTCGCACCGGAGGGCGGGGTGACGATGGCCGAGATCGTGGAGCCGGCGCGTCTCCTGCGCTCCCTCCTCGGGCGGTCACGCGCGCTCGACGCGCGCGACCTCGGCGTTCCGGGCGACCCCGCCACCGGCGTCCGGTGGACCCGATGATGAAGCGGTGCGACCGGCGCTCGAGAAGGGCCCTTCCGCAAGGCCGCGGAGGTGCTCCTCGAGCTCCTTCCGGAGAAGCGGGACGCCGCCGCGGACCCGAACCCCGATCGGCACCGCGAGCCCGCAGGTCGTGCGCGACGCGATGCGCGCGCTGTCCGGCTACGCGCTCCTCGGCGCGATCCCGGTCGTGGGCTTCGCGGAGACGGAAGCGGACACGGCCCGCCTGTGGTCCGCCGCCTGGTCGCTCGGCCGCAAGGTCGAGCGGCGCCTGGCGACGCTCGACGGCGCACGCGGCGGCCGCGGAGGCGGAGGACACCCCCGAGGCCCGGATCGGCGCTCGCGACGAGCGTGGTGCGCATCGTCCTGGGACGTGCGTTCCCGGTCATGCCCCGCTTCACCCCGAGCGGCGACGAGCCGGTCGACGCGCTCTTCGCGGCGAGCGACACCTCACCGGTGGGGACCCGGCCGCGATCTCGGGCTTCGTGACGCAGGCCGGCCGGGTGCGCCCCGACACCGCCGTGTTCGACGAGACCACGATGGTGAGCGAGACGCTCCAGGACCGCGTCGTCGCGACCTCGCGGTCGGGCAGCGTCCCGACGTGGCCGGCGAGCCCTGGGTGGCGAACCACCTCCCCGAGCCCGACACGGCGGGCGCGTGCACTGGATCGCGGTCGACCACGGCGGGATCGCGCGCCGCGGCGGGCGGAGGGCTGCCGGGCTGCTCGTGGACGAGTGGGTCGAGCGCATCCCCGCGACGCGACAGACGACGGGCGTCGCCTTCCACTTCGACGCGCCGGCCTCGCGTCCACCGCAGGCCCTCCTGCTGGCGGTCACGCCCGACGAAGAGACCGCGTGGGACTTCGACCTGGTCGTCGCCACGCTCATGCAGACGCTGGAGGACGCGCGGCTGCGGGCGGTCAGCCCGCAGGCGCTCTCGGCCTGGGGCCACCACCTCCCGGCCATCTTCCCCCCGCCCCCTGCAGACGGAGGCCACCGCCTGAGGCCGACGATGACGATCTGGAACCGGCTGGAGCCGAACAGCGCCGACGAGGACCTCGAGGAGAGCGTCGAGGCGCGCATCGCCGATCCCCTCTGGATGATGGCGCGCCAGTGGCAGCTCGGCGAGTTCAAGGGCGAGGACGCGGCCAGCCCGATCCACGCGCGGGTCGTCGTGCAGTCGAGCCCGGTGCTGACGTTCCGCAACGAGGCCGCCCCGGGGGCGAAGGTGGAGCCGCTCCGCACCGGTCGGCCGCTGGAGTGCCGCGTAGAGGCCGAGGCCGTGCTCGACGGGCCCGCGCGCCGTCGGGCTGGCGGCCGAGGCGGGCGCGCAGTTCCTGCGGCGCCTCGAGCTGGCGGACCTCGGCGAGGTGCGCCGGGCCGTGGACTGGCCCGCGACGCTCGGGTTCGACCTCGAGGCCGAGGGCATCGACTCGACGCTCCTTCCCGAGCGGGTGCGGCGCCGTCTGGACCTCCTCGACCGGCGTGGCCTCGACGGCAGGCGCCTGTACGCGCTCGAGGAGGCCGAGTTCGGGGCGCTCGCCCCGCGACGCAAGGAGGACGCGCTCGCGGTCTTCCGGGCGTGGCGGGCCGAGTACGCCGGCCGCTTCGATCAGCCCGGGGTCTCGGGCGACTGCTGGGTCGACGAGCGTTTCGAGTACGGCTTCTCGCTCGGCGTCGCGACCGGGGAGGGCGAGGTCGTGCTGGAGGCGGACGAGTACCCGGGCGGGCGCCTCGACTGGTACGCCTTCGCGCGTGGCCGCGGCAAGGAGCCTCGCACGGGCTCGCGTCGGGCAAGCCCGAGACGCAGCCGGTGGAGCTGCTCCCTCAGCCCGCGATGTTCCGCGGACAGGGCGCGCCGCGCTGGTGGGAGTTCGAGGACCGGCGCGTCTACTTCGGCAACCTCTCGGCGGGCCCGGCCGACGTGGCGCGGCTGGTGGTGGCCGAGTACGGGACGGTGTTCTCCGACGACTGGTTCGTGGTGCCCGTCTCCGTGGACGTCGCGACGCTCAGCCGGGTCACGCGGCTCGAGGTGATCGACGTGTTCGGCGACGCGGAGGTGAAGGCCACGGCGGTGAACGACCACGACCGCTACGGTAAGCGGCGCCCCTTCCGCTTCTTCGAGCTGGAGGGCGACGCCTCGGCCGCGCCGGGCGTCGCGCCCTGGCTGCTGGTGCCGCCCGCGCTGGCGGACAGCCAGCACGGGAAGCCCGTCGAGCACGTCACCCTCGTGCGCGACGAGCAGGCCAACCTCGGCTGGGCGATCGAGCACCCGGTCGAGCTGCCCACGGGTGGCGCGCTCAAGCGCCGCCCCCAGGGAAGGGGCGCGCCGGCGGCGGAGCCGCACGCCCGGGTCCGCGAGGAGGGGGAGCCGCCGTGGCGCTACCGGCTGCAGTCCCCGGTACCCCCCTGGTGGATCCCGCTCGTCCCCGAGCGGACGGGGCAGGGCGCCGACATGCGCCTGCGCCGCGCGCGCATGGGGAGCTGGGACGAGCTGGATCCCGCCGTGGTCGGCGCCAAGGGGCGGCTGGTCGGGATCGGACCGGGCGCTCCGCATCTACGAGGAGGAGGTGCCGCGCGGCGGCGTGAGCGTGACGCGGAGGTGGGAGCGCGCCCGCGGCGCGGACGGGCGCGTGCACGTGTGGATGGCGCGCAGGAAGCGTCCCGGCCGCGGCGACCGGGCGTCGGGGCTCAAGTTCGACGTCATCCAGCGGCACCGGGCGCCGGTGCGGAGGCCGCGGCCGCCACGTAGCCGACGCCGGCGCGGGCGGGGACGGGGCTCACCGCCCCGTCCCCCGGTCGAAGGTGTCCACGCCCTTCGCGTTCTGCTGGAGCTGCGTCGTCGTTCACCCAGTAGTAGGGCCCGAACGGGATCGCCTCCGGCCAGATCTCGTCGAGCGACATGGCGTCGTAGAGCTTGCCGCCCTTCATCACGTACTGCATGTCCACCGTGTTGCGGATGTCGTCGAGCGGGTTGGCGTTCAGCACCATGAGGTCGGCGAGCTTGCCGACCTCGAGGGAGCCGAGGTCCCGGTCCGCGCCCAGGAAGTGCGCGCCGTGCAGGCTGGCGACCTCGAGCGCGCCCATGGGGCCCAGCGCGCTCGCGCCCATCCACACCTCCCAGTGCGAGGCGAGGCCGTGGTGCTCGCCGTGCGAGCCGATCGCGCCCCAGCCGCCCTCGGCGATGATGTCGGCCATGGCCTGCGCGATGAACGGGTAGCTGTAGTCGGTCTCCGGGCGGAGCCAGCGCACGCGCGTCTGCGGCACGAGCGCCCGCCAGGGGAACCAGCGGCGCTGCTTCGGATCCTTCCAGACGTCGCTCTCCTGGAACCAGTACTCGATGCTCCACGCGCCCGGCCCCGCCACCACGAGCGTGGGCGAGTACGTCGCGCCGGCCTTGCCGAAGAACTTCGCGCCGTCGGCGTACATGGGCACTTCGCTGAACGCGTGCTCCCAGCCGGTCTGGCCGTCCATGATGAAGCCGAGGTTCTCCATGAAGTGGCCGCCCTCGGACGTCTCGTTCAGCCCCACGGTGCGCGACGCCTCCGCCATCCACTGGCGCTGATCGCGGCGAGGCTGGGCGTACTGCTTGATCGTGACCGCGCCCCAGTCGGCCATCTTGCGCACCATGGCGAGCGCGTCGGCCGGGCTCTCGATCTCGTTGGCGCGCGTCGCGTCGCCGGCCGTGATGTTGTCGCCCGTGCTGAAGCCGCGCGGCCCGATCATCTCCCCGGTCTCGATCAGCTCCGCGGTGGGGAACATGTTCTGGCTGTACATCGACGGGTCGAGCGTGGTGGTCACGCCGTACGCGAGGTAGATCGCCTGCTCGAAGTCGTGCCTGGGCCGCATCCCGCGCCACTCGCGGTAGTGGTGGGCGTGCATGTCCACCCACCCGGGGATGATGGTCTTGCCGCTCGCGTCGATCACGCGGTCCACGCCGGCGGTGTCGCACGTCCCCACGCAGGCGATGCGGCTCCCCCGGATCACGATCGTGCCGCGCTCGATCACCTCGCGGTCCCGCAGCGTCACCAGGCGGGCGTTGGTGAGCGCGACGCTCCCCGTGGGGACGTCGCGCGGAACGCTGAGCGCGAGCGTGGTCGTGTCGGTCGCGCCCGTGTCCATGTGGTGCACGTAGAAGTGCGGGCCCGCTCCCGTACTCGACGGTGGTCGCGTCCCGCCAGCGGGGGAAGAGCCCGCCGTCGCGCGTGAGCTGCGTGACGGGGAACTGCCCGCGCCGCTTCTCCACGCGCTGCGCCTCGCCGCCGATCCCGCCCCAGGCCATGGGGGCGACGTAGACGTTGTCCCCCTCCTGGAAGGCGACCCACGTCCCGTCGGGCGAGGGCACGATCTCGTCGGCGAAGGGGAAGCTCAGGTTCTCCTGCTTGTCGCTGCCGTCGGGCTTCACGGACATGAGCGCCGTGCCCCCGCGCCGCGCCGTCCGCGCCCGCCACCTCGTCGATCCAGAAGAGGCGCCCCTCGGGCCCGAACGACGGGCGCACGAGCTGCCGGCGCGACTCGCCGGAGAGCGAGGCTCCCGACGGACGGGTGACCGTGGCCACCACGACGCCGGTGTCGCCGGCCGCCGGGGGCGCGGCGGGAAAGCGCACGAGGTCGTAGTACGCGTTGTGCGTCATGGTGCGCCCGCGCGCCGTGGCGCCGTCGCCGCGCGCGACCACCACCGAGCGCCCGTCGGGGCTCCACACCGGGTCGACGTAGTCGCCCGGGTCGCGGGACAGGCGGACGGGCGCGCCGCCGCCGGCGGGCACCTTCCACACGGCGCCGCGCAGGGTGTCCTCGAAGGTGACGAACGCCAGGGTGCGTCCGTCCGGGCTCCAGGTGGGCGCGTACTCGAGCTGCGTGAACGACGCCGGCGTGATGCGCCGCGGGGTGCCGCTCGGTCCGTCCTGCACCCAGATGTGCCCCACGGCCTGGAAGGCGATCAGGCGGCCATCGGGCGTCGAGGTCGGCCAGCGGAAGAACTTCACGTCGAGCGGGCCGTCGGTGATGCGGAACTCGTTGCGCGCCATCTGCGAGAGCGTGCGGTGCACGCTCGCCGTGAACGGAATCGTGGCGACCTCGCCGGTGGCCACGTCGAGCCGCCGCACCTTGCCGCCCTGCATGAGCAGGATCGAGCGCCCGTCGTGCGCCCACCGGTAGCGCGGCAGCACGCCGAGCGTCTTCGAGCCGGAGGCGACCATCGGCTCGATCGGGTCCATGACCATGCGCTCGGCCCCGCTCCTCAGGTCGCGGATCCAGAGGGCGGTGCGCGGACCGTACTCGTGGCCCTTGAACACGAGCGTGCCGTCCGGGATCTGGCGGGCGAAGGCGAGCCAGCGTCCGTCGGGCGACACCTCGGGCGCCGCCGCGCCGCCGCTCGAGAGGCGCCCCGCGGCCGCGCCGCTGCTCTCGCCCGCGGTGATGTCGACGATCTCGCCGGTCTTGAACGCGAAGCGCCGGAGCTGCATCGAGCCCGAGAGCGGCTCGTCGTCGTCCACGTCCATCCCGACCTGGTAGTACAGGTAGCGCCCGTCCGCGGAGACCGTCGGCCAGGAGGGGGCGCCGTTGCGCCCGTCGCCGCCCACGAGCGGCACGCCCCGGCCGCCGTCCTTGTGGTACATCCAGATGCCGTTGCCCTCGCCTCGCCCGCCCCGCCGCCTCCGCGTCGGCGCCGGTTCACGAGGATGTAGTTCCCGTCGGGCATCCACGCGGGCTCGACGGCCGTCGCGTTCAGGTCGGTGAACACCGCGTGCGGATTCGATCCGTCGGCGTCCATGACCCAGAGGTTGTACTGGCCCTTCCGGTCGCTGATGAACGCGATGGAGCGCCCGTCCGGCGAGATGCGCGGCTGGAAGTTCAGCGCGACGCCGCTGTTCTGCGTGAGCACGGTGGCCTCGCCGCCCGCGGCCGGCATGCGGTAGATGTGGCCGAGCAGGTCGAAGACGATCCACGTTCCGTCCGGCGAGAGATCCATCGACATCCACGTCCCCTCGGAGGTGGTGAAGTCGATGTCGCGGGTGGTGCCGCGCGCCTTCGTGACGTCCCACGACGGGCGCTCCGGCCTCTCGCCGCCTCCTGGGCGGCCAGCGCCGATGGAAGGACGGCGAGGAGGAGGAGCGCGACGAGCCGCGCGCGAGGATAGGGGCAGGCGAAGACGTCATGGTCGTCTCCGGCGTCGGAGGACACCTGGACGGGTGAGGCGCCTACCTACGGGCTCCCGCGGGAGGGATGGCACGGCGGGGCGATGCTGCCGCCGCCGGCCGGAGGCCGCACGTGACGGCGGGCACGACGGCCGCGGCGCATCGCTCTTGCGCCTCCTCCCGCGTATCCTACAATGTGAGCTTCGAGCATACTCACATTGTAGGATTACGGTCGCCGACGCGAATGGCCTGCGACCGCCCGACGGCTCACCTGGCCTGGGGGACGACGATGGGTACGACGACGATGCTAAGGGGAGCCGTGTGTGCCACCATCCTGCTCACAACGGCCATGGCGGCGGCGGCCGGTCAGGCGCTTTCGCAGTCGCCCGTGGAGATCCCGCTCTCGGCCCGCGCGGGGCACATGGTGGTCCCGGTCCGCACCGCGGACGGCAACGAGCTCACCTTCCTGGTGTCCACGGGCTCCGCGGTCACCGTCCTCTCCGAGTCGGGCGCGGCCCGCGTCGGCGGGCAGGCCCTCACGCTCGGCGGCGTGCCCGTGAACATGGAGGACCACGAGACGCTCTACGACGCCTCCCTCACGGTGGACGGCCAGGTCATGGACGGCCTGGTGGGCAACAACACGCTCAGCGGCTACGACGTCCTCTTCGACGTACCGGGCGGGCGCCTGGTGCTGAAGCCCTTCGGTCGGGCGGTGGAGTGGCCGGGCGTCGCGCTGTCCGAGCCGGTACGCCTGCGCATCTACCACGGCGTGGTGCTCGCGCTGGACGTGAAGGTCCAGGGCCACATCTACCCGGCGATGCTCGAGCTGGGCGCTCCGGCCCTCCTGGTGAACGAGGCGGTCCTCCGGGAGACGGGCATCACCGACGGGAGCGCCGACAGCTTCGAGCTCGGCGCCACCACCTTCCACGACGTGCCCGATCGGCTCAGCGACCACCCGGTGATCGCGCGCTTCTCCCCCCGCGGCGACGGCTTCGTCCTGGTGGGCACGCCGCCGGTGCTCGAGTGTGCCATCGCCATCAGTTGGGTCCACAGCGAGATCAGGACGTGCGCCCGATGAGCCAGGACTACCTGGGCGAGTTCGAGCAGGTGGTGCTCCTCTCCATCATGCGCCTGGGCGACGAGGCATACGGGCTCGCCGTGAAGGACGAGATGGAGGCGGTGGCGGGGCGCACGCCGTCCAGCGGGGCGCTGTACACCACGCTCGACCGGATGGAGCGAAAGGGGCTGCTGGAGTCGTCCGAGGGTCCGGCCTCCACCGAGCGGGGCGGGCGGCCGCGGCGCTACCTGCGCCTCACGCCCGAGGGCCTGGAGATGCTGGCCCGCTCCCGGAGCACGCTGCTGGCGCTGTGGAACGGTCTGGAGGGGGCCCTGGACCGATGAGCGCCCATCCTCCGCGCTGGCTCGAGCGCATCGCCGAGCGGGCGCTTCCCGCGGGGCTCTCGGGGCAGGGTACGCTGGGCGACCTGGCCGAGGAGTTCCAGCGCCGGCTCGGCCACTCGCGGCTCGGTGCCCGCCTCTGGTACGCGCGACAGGTCGTGTCCATCGTGGCGTACCGCGCGCTCACGGGCAGCGGCGCCGACAGCCGGGACAGGGTGCCGGCGTCCTCATGGACGTGCGCTGGGCCTTCCGCCTGATCCTCAAGCACCCGGGCTTCGCCCTGGGCGTGGTGGCCGTGCTCGGCCTCGGCCTGGGCGCGAACGTGGCCGTCTACTCGGTGGTGGACGGCACCTTCCGCAACACGAGCTGGTGGAACGCTCCCGACCGCACGCTGAGCGTGTGGCCGGAGCGGAAGTGGTCGTTCGGCATGATGGAGCTGTACCGCGAGAACGAGCACGCCTTCCGGTCCCTGGGCGGCTACGTGGAAGCGGCCTACGCGCTGCGCACCCCCCGCGACGGCAGCGAGAGCGTGAACGGCGTCGCCATCACGCCGGAGCTCTTCCGCGAGCTGTCGGTGCAGCCGGTCCTCGGCAGGGCGCTCGAAGACGACGACGCGTTCCTGGGCGTGGAGCCGGTCGCCGTGCTGGGGGAGGCGCTGTGGCGCCGATCCTTCGGCGCCGACCCGGGGGTGCTCGGCAGCACGGTGGACGTGAGCGGCACCACGGCGCGCGTCGTGGGCATCCAGCGGATGGGGAGCCGGGCCCCGGGCGGCCGCGCCGAGATCTGGCTCCCGCTGGTCGTCGATCCGCGTGAGGACGACTACTTCAAGGCCGTGGACCTGAAGCTGGTGGGCGTCCTCGCGGACGGCTTCACCTCCGCGGACGCCGCGACGAGGTCGGCGCGTTCGACGCCTACCTGGCCCGCATCTTCCCCAACTTCTTCCGGGCCGACTGGGACGACGGCCTCGTGCGGGTGGCCCGCGCCGACGCCTCGCAGCGAAGCCTGGTTTCCACACCGCTGCTCCTCCTGCTGGGCGCCACCGCGCTCCTCCTGCTCGTCACGGCGCTGAACGTGGGCAACCTCCTGCTCGGGCGGGCCATCGAGCGGCGTGGCGAGCTGGCGGTGCGTGCGGCCATCGGCGCGGGGCGGGGGCGGATCGTGCGTCAGCTCCTGGTGGAGGCCGCCGTCCTCACCGGGCTCGCCGTCGGCGCCGGCCTGTGGGCCGGCGCGATGGGCGGGCCGCGCATCGCCGGGCTCTTCGTGGGCGAGGCCGTGGTGGTGAGCAGCGCGGTCCGTTCGCTGCCCGTGCTCGCCTTCTGTCTGGCGGCGGCGCTGGGCGCCTGGATCGTCGTCGCCGGGGTCCCGGTAGCGCATTACCTGCGTACCCAACGCGCGGGCGTGACCCTGAGGCCGCGCTCGGGCATGACCGTGCAGCGATCCCTGGTCGCGGTGCAGGCCGCCCTCGCCACCCTACTGCTGGTCTCGGCCACCCTCCTGGTGGCGACGGTGGGCAACCTCCGCGACGTGCCCCTGGGCTTCGCGGAGGAGAACCTCCTGACCGTGGAGCTGTCCCCTCCGGAGGACCGGGTCTCGGATCCGGCCACGGCCCGGCAGCTCTACGACGCGCTCGTGGAGCGCGTGTCCGCGGTCCCCGGGGTGGAGGCCGTGGGCCTCACCGGCTGGCTGCCGCTCCGCGACCAGGCCCCCGGCGCTCCCCTCAACCCGGAGGCCGCCCCGGTGAGCCAGGCGGAGGCGCGGGGCGCGCCGATGCAGCTCGTGGACCCGGGCTTCTTCGAGGTCATGGGGATCGAGGCGGTCGAGGGTCGGCTGCTGGGCTCCGAGGACCGGGGGCGGGGGATCGGCGCCGTGGTGGTGAACCAGACCCTGGCCGACCTGATGTGGCCGGACGTCTCGCCCATCGGGCGGCGCGTCGCGATCGATCCGCACATGTGGAACACCTTCGTGCCCGTGGTGGGCGTGGTGCCCGACATCCGATCGGGCGACATCACGGGCCCGCCGGAGCCGGCCATGTACGTCGCGCTCGCCGAGAGCCCCGCGCGGGACGTGACGCTCCTGGTACGCACCACGGGACGGAACGCGTCGATCGTCCCCGACCTGCGCCGCGCCGTGTTGGACGCCGACCCCCTCGTGCCGGTGCGCTCCGTCGCGTGGATGGACGACGTGGTGCGCGCCGCGTACTCCATCTCGTGGGTGGTCATGGGCCTCCTGGTGGTGCTCGCCGTCCTGGCCACGGGCCTCGGCGCCCTGGGCATCTACGCGGCGCTGACGCAGCACGTCGCGGCGACGCGCAGGGAGATCGGCGTGCGCATGGCGCTCGGCGCGGACCCGTCCACCCTGGTCGCGAGCGTGGTCCGCTCCGCCCTCGTCATCGCGGCGGCAGGCGTGGTGGTGGGCGGCGTGGCGGCGGCCCTGTCCGCGCGCGTGCTCGAATCGATGCTCTTCGGCGTCTCCTCCCTGGCGCCCTGGGCGTACCTGGCTCCCGCGGCGGCGCTGTGCGTCACCGCCGTCCTCGCGGCCTGGCTACCGGCCTCGCGGGCCGGCCGGCTCCCACCGGCGGACGTGCTCCGGGAGGAGTGAGGAGGCGCACTCCCGCCCCCCGTTGCCACGGCCGAATCGCCGGCTCAGCTTCGCGCCCCGGACGTTTCCGAACCGGACCCACGGACGGAGGAGGAGGGGCCATGATCGCACCGGGAGTCGAGCCCGAAGGAAGCACTGCCACCCAACTGGAGCTTCGACCTCCCCCAGCTCCTGCGCCCGGACCGACGTTGCCGGAGCTGTGTCCCGACTTCCTCGACTACTGCCTGGTGGTGCGAAACCTCGCAGCCAAGACGATCCGGCTGTACGAGGCGGACCTCCTCGACTTCCGCCGCTTCGCGGGGGCGATCCCGATCCGCGCCGCAGATCGCGACGTGGTCCACGGCTACGTGCGCTCCCTCTTCGATCGGAAGCTCGCCGTGGCGACGATCCGGCGCCGGGTCAGCGCCCTCAGGGCGTTCTTCACGTGGATCGAGGAAGAGGACTACGCGCCGAACCCCTTTCGCCGCATCCGGTTCAGGCTCCAGCAGCCGCGGCTGTTGCCACGTTCGCTCACGGCGGTCGAGACCCGGCGGCTGCTCGATGCCGCGCGCGTGACGGCGGAGCGGAACGGTGGACGCTCCTTCGATGCAGCCCAGATGCACTTCGCCGTGGTGGCGATGTTCACGACGGGGATGCGGCTGGGTGAGCTCCTCTCGGTGCAGCGCGACGACGTCGACGCGCACACCGGTGCGATCAAGGTCTTCGGGAAGGGCAGCCGCGAGCGCTACGTGTACATGGTGGGGCCCGAAGCGCTGGGCGTGCTGCACGGGTACCTGGCGCGTAGACGGACCGTGCGCACGGCCAGCGAGCGGCTTCTGGTCACGACCGACGGAGGCGTCTTCAACGCCGCGATGCTCCGTCGGCGCCTGCGGACCCTTGGCCGACGGGCGGGGATCCACCGTCGCCTCACGCCGCACATGTTGCGGCACACGTCGGCGACAAAGCTCCTCGAGGCGGGGGTCGACATCCGCCTGGTGCAGCGCCTTCTCGGGCACGCGAGCATCGCCAGCACGGAGATCTACACCCACGTCAGCGACCGCTTCCTGCGCGACGTCCTCGCGCCGACCAACGCACTCAGACGTGTCGGCCAGGTCCCCCTGGTGCAGCAGCTACCGAGATGCCCCTGGAGGACCGGAGGAGCCCCACGATGACGCCCCGGAGCCCGGACACCGAGAAGACGCGACCGCCCCGGGGCGTCAGGCCCCCCGGGGCGGATGCTCGCAGAAGAGGCCGGCCCGCTCGCGTCACATCGCCGGCGGGAGGAGCACCTTGTTGATGACATGGATGATGCCGTTGGTCGCGCGGACGTCCGTCGCCACCACGTCGGCGTCGTTGATCATGACGTTGCCACCCGCCACCGAGATCGCGACGTCGGCTCCGTTGACCGTGGTGGCCGAAGTGAGGTTCACGACCTGGCTCGCCGTCACTTCACCCGCCACGACGTGATAGGTGAGGATCGCGGCCAGGGCCTCGGGTCGGCGAGCAGAGCGTCGATCGTGCCGGCTGGGAGAGCCGCAAAGGCCTCGTCCGTGGGCGCGAAGACCGTGAACGGCCCCACGCCCTCGAGGGTCGCCGTCAGACCCGCCGCGTCCAGGGCCGCGAGCAGCGTGCTGAAGGAGCCCGCCTTCCGGGCGGTCTGCACCAGGTCCAGGATGGACTGCGGCGTGAGCACGTCGTCGATGACGTGGATGATGCCGTTGCCGGCTTCGATATCGGTGCTCACCACGTTGGCTCCGTCCACCTTCACCGTGCCGTTCACCACCGAGATCGACAGCGTCTTCCCGTTCACCGTGGGCGCGCTCGTCAGTCCTACCACCTCCGAGGCCTCCACCCTACCCGGAACGACGTGGTAGGTCAGCACGGCCGTGAGCAGATCCTGGTTGGCGAGCAACGCGCTCAGGGCTTCGGCGGGGATCTTGGCGAACGCCTCGTCGGAGGGCGCGAACACCGTGAAAGGGCCCTCACCCTCCAGCGTGGAGGTCAGTCCGGCCGCGTCCAGGGCGGCGAGCAGCGTGTTGAAGGAGCCCGCTGCGGTGGCGACCTCGATGATCGAGGGCTGCTCTTCGGCCCCCTGTACGGGATCGTCTCCACAGGCGGCGAGCGTGAGCGCGGCGAGGGCCGCGCCCGCGGTGGCGGTGAGTGTCCGGATCGTCATGACAACCTCCCAGGCAGGATTGTACAGAGAATGTCCAACAATTATCCCCTTTAACTTCGGCAACGATATAACACCGCTTGGACACGGTCAAGCCCGGGAAGGGGACGGTGCCGAAGTCGTGCGTGCGGGAGAGCGAATAAGCTGCGCAAAGCGTGCACCAACGGCGCGTGCTCCACCGAGGAGCGCGCCGGGCCGCCGGTCCCCCCGGGTCAGGTCACCGGGTCGCGGCTCTCCAGCAGGCTGCGGTAGATCAGGCCTCCGATCGCGCCACCGACGAGGGGGACCAGCCAGAACACCCAGAGCTGCGCGATCGCCCAGCCGCCCTGGAAGAGCGCCACGCCCGTGCTGCGCGCCGGGTTGACGGAGGTGTTGGTGACCGGGATGCTGACCAGGTGGATGATCGTGAGCGCCAGGCCGATCGCCAGGGGCGCGAAGCCGGCCGGCGCGCGCTTGTCCGTCGAGCCGTGGATCACGATCAGGAAGAACGCGGTGAGCACGAGCTCGGCCAGGATGGCGGCCTGGAGCGAATAGCCGCCGGGGGAGTGCGCCCCGTAGCCGTTCGAGGCGAAACCGGCGCTGGCGTCGAAGCCGGGCTTGCCGCTCGCGATCAGGTAGAGCACGCCGCCCGCCGCGACGGCCCCGATCACCTGGGCCACGACGTACGGCAGCAGGTCCCTGGCCGGAAAGCGGCCACCCGCGACCAATCCGACGCTCACCGCGGGATTGAAGTGCGCACCGGAGATGTGGCCGACCGCGTACGCCATCGTGACCACGGTGAGGCCGAACGCGAGGGCGACGCCCATGAAGCCGATGCCCAGATCGGGGTAGGCCGCCGACAACACGGCGCTGCCACAGCCCCCGAAGACCAACCAGAACGTGCCGAAGAGCTCGGCCGAAAACCGCTTGCCCATGCTCATGTCCGGATCTCCGTGGCACCCCCCCCCCAGCCTATTCGAGTCGGCGCCCACGCTACCGCGTAGGAGAATGCTCGGCAAGCGAGGGTGGAGGGGCGCGACGCGGCTTGTCGGGTCGGAGCCCCCGTCGTAGCGTTGCGAGATGAGCGACGTTCTCGACCTGCCGCTGATCGAGGTGGCGCGTGCGCTGCGCGCTCGCACCGCTTCGGCCGTGGAGCTCGCCGAGGAGGCGCTCGGGCGCATCGCGCGCCTCGATCCCGTGCTGCACGCGTACAAGCACGTCGACCCGGAGCGCACGCTGGACGACGCCCGCCGCGCGGACGGGATCCTCGCGCGGGAGGACGCGCCGCCGCCCTTCTGCGGCATCCCCGTCTCGGCCAAGGACCTCTACGGCGTCGCCGGCTTTCCCACGTACGCGGGCACGGCGCGGCGTCTCCCCGACGCCTGGTCGCGAGACGGCTGGCTCGTGGCGCGGCTCCGCGCCCAGGGGGCGGTGATCGTCGGCAAGACGCACACGGTCGAGCTGGCCTACGGCGCGGTGGGCATCAACCCGCACTGGGGCACGCCCCGGAACCCCTGGGACGCCGCAGGTCCACCGCATCCCGGGAGGGTCGTCGTGCGGGGCGGGGGTGAGCCTCCTCGAGGGCTCGGCGCTCCTCGCGCTCGGCACCGACACCGGCGGCTCGATCCGGATTCCCGCCGGGATGACGGGAACGGTCGGCCACAAGACCACCTTCGGCCGATGGGCCCTCGACGGCGTGGTGCCGCTGAGCACCACGCTCGACAGCGTGGGGGGCCTCACCCGCACGGTGGCCGACAGCGCCTGGTTCTTCGGCGCCGTCGATCCCGCCTGGGGTGAGCCCGACGCCCTCCTGGCGTCGCTGGCGGCGTCGGACGTCCCCACCCTGCAGGTCCCCCGCTGCTCGCTCTGGGACGACTGCGCGCCCGACATCGCCACGGTTCTTCGCGCCGCCCTGGACGAGCTGGCCGGCGCCGGCTGGCGGATCGGGGAAGGGGACGGCTCCCTCCTCGACGAGGCCGGGCGACTCTACCTGCACGGGGGCATCGCCGGCGCCGAGTGCCGTGCCTTTCTCGCCCGCGACCTACCCGAGTGGCCGGCGATCCTCCATCCCACCGTCGGCAGCCGTCTCGAGAAGGCGGAGGCGCTCACGTCGGCCGCCTACGCCTCCGCGATGGCGGAGCGGTGGGCCATGGTGGCCCGTGCGCCGGGGCTCTTCGCCGACGCGGACATCCTCGCGCTCCCGACCTGCATCGTCACCCCGCCTCCCGTGGCGGAGCTGGAGGCGCTACCGCGCTATCTGGAGGCGAACGTCGCGGCCCTTCGACCCACCTGTCCGGTCAGCATCCTCGGGGCCTGCGCCGTCACCCTGCCGGTCGGGAGGGACGAGGCGGGAATGCCCGTGGGCCTCCAGCTCGTGGCGCGCGCCGGGGAGGACGAGGCGCTGCTGGGCGCGGCGGCGATGGCGGAGCGGGTGCTGGGCACCGCTCGGGAGCGCCTGGGAGATCCGCCGATCGCCGGGCGCTGAGCCGCGCGCCGCCGGCCGTCCGCACGCCGTGGGACCGTTTCCTGTGGCACGCGGAGCCCGCGACGCCGCACATTGAACCTCCCCCCCTCACCCTGCCCGAGGAGGCGTCCGATGAGACTCAAAGAGATCCTCGTGCGGAAAGGACACCATGTCGAGATCATCGAGGAGGACCGCTTCCGTGCTCGACGCCGTGAAGACGCTCGTGCACCACGGCATCGGCAGCCTGCTCGTCACGCGGAACGGCAGCCCGACGGGGATCGTCACGGAGCGGGACATCCTCAGGCTCACCGCCCGCACGAGCCGGCTCGACGACCACACGGTGCAGCCGTCATGACGAGCGAGCTCGTGGTGGCGTCGCCCGACGACGAGCTCTACGCGATGATGGGCGTGATGACCGAGAAGCGGATCCGGCACCTGCCGGTCATGGAAGGTGGCAGGGTCGTCGGCATCGTCTCGATCGGCGACCTGCTGAACGCGTCCCGCATGATGGCCGAGGACGAGAACAGCCAGCTCAGGCAATACATCCACGGCGGAGGCTGACGGCGGAGGGGCCGCCGGGCTCCGCGCGCGCGGACCCCGGCCCACGCGAGCTTCCTAGAGCTTGATGACCAGCGTCAGCGTGAGGACGCGGTCGAGCTTGTCCCCGGGGGTGGAGACCGTCGTACCCGTCGGCGCGCCGCTGCCGTCCACGAGGGGGACGCTCAGCAGCGACGGCAGGTGGTCGTAGAGGAGCTGGATGGAGGTCTTGAGCGCCAGCTTCTGCGACAGCGCGACCGCGATGGAGTTGGTCCAGTCGGCACGCAGGTCTTCGGTCGACTCGAGGTTCTCGTCGACCACGAGCGCGGACGTGAAGTCCGCCGTTTCGGACAGCTTGCGGGCGGCGTCCAGGGTCAGGCGCATGCCGCCGAACCCGTCGTCCGCTCCGGGCGCCGGGTCGACGTCCTTCTGGATCGTGTAGGTCGCGCCGATGTCGGCCTTGAAGTGGCCGGTCTCGCCTTCCACGAAGGTCCGCCCGACGCCCGCGACCAGGGCGTAGCGGTTCTGGATGCCGGCGAAGGTGTTCCGGTCCCACCCGGCGCCCGCGAAGACGAAGGCCTGGGAGAAGTTCCGGTCGTAGCGGGCCTTGGCGAAGTAGTTCTCGGCGGTGGTCTGCGAGATCGTGGTCTCGTTGATCGTGTAGCTCGTGGCGGTCCCGGTGGCGGTGCGCGTGGTCTGGTCGACGTTGGTGCGGATGCCGCCCAACTCGATCTTGAAGACGTTCGGCTCCCTGGTGCCCGTGAGCGCCGCCTTCAGGCCGAGCGTGCTCGACGAGGCGTTGCCGCCCGTGGCGACGAAGCTGAGCTCGGTCGAGCTCTCCCAGGTGATCGACTCCTGCGCCGCGGCGGGCTCGGCGACCGCGAACGCGACCGCGAACGCGAGGAGGATGAGCCCGTGCCGCCGGTGGGTGTCTTGGACCATCGTGTTGCTCCGGATGGTTCGGGGGTCGGCGCCGGCGCGCCGGCCGGATGTTCGCGCTCCGTCGCGATCTTGCGGTCGAGCTCTCGGACCGCTTCCGCCCATTCCGACACGACCTGTTCCGGGAGCGCGCCGACTGCCCGCCGCCTCGAGAAGCCCGGGATACGCGCCGACCGATCGCCCCATCGCCGAGGTACCCAAGACGAGCCGTGCCCGAGAAGGCTCGTCGCTCCTAGCGACGCGGCGCCCAGAACAGCACGATCTCGTCGACGTGGATGTCGCTCTTCTCGAGGGGGACCTCGAACGGCTCGACGGCGTCCGCGGCCCCCTTCCACGTGTCCCATACCTCCTGGATCTCCTCGGCGAGCTCGTCCTCCAGCTCGTGGATCGACTCGTCGTAGTCCTCCATCTTCTCGGCGGCCGTCTGGAGGCGCTCCTGCGTGCGTCGGGTCTGGGACCGGCGCGAGGCCGCGCCGGACAGGCCGCTCACGCGCCGGCGCCCGCCCAGGAACATCGACAGGAGCGCCCCCGCGCCGGCGATCACCTCCTGCTGCTTCCGCTGGCCGACGTCCACCTCGAGCTCGCGCACCCGCCGCTCCGCGTCCTCCTTGCGACGACGCACGGTGTCGAGACGCTTCTCGTAGCGCTCGCGGAGCTTGGCCGCCTCCTCGTCGGCTTCGTCCTCCGCGGCCTCCAGGCAGCGGGCACGGAAGGCCTCCTCCGTCTCCCCCACCCGCGAGAAGAGCTTGAGGGCCTCGTTGCGCAGCAGGGTCACGGTCCGCGATCGGTAGAGGAACTCCTCGAGGTCCTTGCGCAGGTCGCGGAAGAGCTCCGACTTCTGGACGGCCGCCCCGGGCACCACGTAGGTCGCGCCGTCCGGCGCCTCGTCACGGAAGTCGCGGTCGTCGTAGTCCACGACCCGGGCCTCCTCGGCGCGCGGCGTGGCGTCGAGGGGGAAGAGGACGGCCTCCCACTCCTCCTCCTGGCGCAGCTCCGCCTGTCGTCGTCGAAGAGGAGGCGCACGCGCATGGCGACGCCCGCCTCCAGCCTCTTCGCGCCGGTGCCCGCGCCCACCTCCGTCGCCCAGCGCGCCGCCGGGTCCAGCCAGGCCACCCGCACGCCCGACGCGGTGGTCGGCGGGACCGGGCTCTCGTCCTCGGCCAGCGTCGGGCTCGGGCGGGGGCGAAGGCGCCGCGGGGGCCCCCTCGCGACCGGCGTGCGCCGGCGCCACCCTCCAGCCGCTGGATCTCGGCGCGCGTGATGGGGCCGCGCAGGAACGACATCGCCCACCGCGTCGTGAAGAGCCGCGGGTGCGCGGGCCCGTGCTCTGCAGGAGGAACTGGCGCTTGCCGAGCGCGCCGATGCGCGCGTCCCACTCGGCCACGTCGACGTCACCCGACGCGGAGCGCAGCGCCTCCATGATGCGCGCCTTGTCCCGCTCGGTCTGCAGGCGCCCGACCATCCAGGTGCCGGCGTTGGACATCAGCTTGTAGTCGAGGTCCACGGGGTTCTGCGTGGCCACCACCATCCCGACGCCGTGCGCGCGCGCCTGCTTGAAGATCGTGAGCATGGGCTTCTTGGACGGCGGCTCCGCCGTCGGCGGGGCCAGCCCGAACACCTCGTCCACGTAGACGACCGCGCGCAGGTCGGACGTGCCGGCCTGGCGGCGCATCCAGGTCACGATGCGCGACAGCAGGAGCGTCACCACGAACTGCCGCTCGGTCTCGGAGAGGTGCGCGAGGTACATGATGCTGGCGCGGGGCCGCCCGTCCGGCGCGCGCAGGAGCGACCCGATGTCGAGCGGCTCCCCCTCCAGCCAGCTCGCGAAGGAGGGCGACGCCACCAGACCGTTCAGGCGCATGGCGAGCGCCATGCGGTCCTTCGCGGGATAGAAGGCCTCCATCTCGAACACGCCGAGCCGGCGCATCGGCGGCGTCTGGATCTGGGTGAGGAGGGTCGCGAGGTCGAGGTCCGTGCCCGACCGCCAGGCGTGCTCCACGAGGTTGGAGAGGAGGATGTGCTCACGGCTCGTGAGCGGATCGGCATCGATGTCGGCGAGGACGAGCAGCCCCGAGACCAGCCCCTCGATCTCCTCGCGCAGCGCCTCGGCGTCCTCGTCCCAGGAGGCCGCCGCCGGCGCGGACAGGTCGCCCAGGATGTCCAGCGGCGTACCCGCGGTCGAGCCCGGCGTGAACAGCTTGAAGTCGACCGAGTCGCGGTAGCGGCGCATGGCGGCCGCGTCGATCCCCGACCCCGCGAGCCCCTTCCGCCACCGCTCCGCCGTGCGCGCGGCCAGCTCGTCGCGGGTGAGCCCTTCGCGCGCGGCCTCGGCGTCGTCCACCCACGGCTCGAAGTCGGCGGGCGCGGTGTCGGGGAAGCAGAGGGCCAGGTTCCCCATGTCCCCCTTCGGATCGAGGATGAGCGCGCCCACGCCCGAGCGGAGGATCTCCTCGAGCAGCACCACGCCCAAGCCCGGTCTTCCCGGAGCCGGTCATCCCCACGATCACGCCGTGGGTGGTGAGCTGATGGCGGGGGATCGCGATCGGCGCGGCGCCGGCTTCGCCGGTCGGGCGGGTCCAGGGCTACGCCCAGCGTCAGGGTGTCGACTTCGTTGGCCATCCGGGGACTCCGGAGCAGGGGTCTGCCGGGAGGATCGGGCGCGCGGACGCGGCCGGGCAGGGTCGATGTGCGGGTATACTAGCGCGTGAAGGCATCCACCGGGAGCGCGGGGAGGGAATCCGCGCGCCGCGCCGTTGACTTCGAGGAGGGCCCTCGTAGATAGGGGTCGCCGCGCCCGGGTCGTTGTCGCCCGAGGCCTGGCAGACGACCGATCTCCCGATCGGAATCCCCCGCCGCATCTTGATCGGCCGCCGGTTCGCTTCCCACCACCCGTTCGACGGCGGAGTAGCGTTTTGGCCGATTTTCCGTTGCTGCTCGCGGGGCCCATCGTGCGCCGCGTGGAGCCCACGCTCGTGTCGATCTGGGTCGCCCTGAGCGAGCCCAGGTCCGTGCGCCTCGCTGTCTTCGAGGGCCGGGTCCAGACCGGAGGGGGCCCGGGGATCTTCGCGGGCGCCGCCGCGGTCGCGATGGGGGCCGCGAACACCCTGCGGCTGGGCGACCACCTTCACGTCGCGGTGGTCTACGCGGAGCTCCTCCCGGACGAGCCGCTGTTCCCCGGGCTCAACTACAGCTACAACGTCGGCTTCGGACCTTTCCGCGACGGCGTGAAGCAGGGCGGCTCGATGCGCCGAGCCTGGTGGACGTGGAGGCCGACCTCAACTCCGAGGGCCTCCTCTCGGACCCGCCGCTGAACGGCCGGCCCAACCTCCCCCTGGGCTACGACGTGGGCGAGCTGCCGGGCTTCGCGCTCCCGCCGCCGACGCTGACCGACCTGCGGATCCTCCACGGCTCCTGCCGCCGGCCGGGGAAGATCTACGAGTGGGCCAGGGGAAGAAGACGTTCGACGGCATGGCCTGGATCGACGACCTGATCCTCGAGTGGCGGCGGGGCGGCCCGGGTGCGACCGCGCTGGACCCGAACATCCGGCCGCACCAGCTCTTCCTCACGGGCGACCAGATCTACGCCGACGACGTGGCCACGGCGATGCTGCCGATGCTCAACCGCGTCGGCAACGCGCTGATCGGCAGGACGGAGCTGCTGCCGACGCTCTACCCGCCGGAGGCCGACGCCGCGAGCCGGGAGCGCTTCCTCGGCGCGCCGAAGCAGCCGGGCTTCGACGACCTGGCAGTCGTTCGTCGCGGCGCAAGGCCAAGGGGAAGGACCCGCTGGAGGCGCTGAAGAACGACGCGCGCGTCCGCGTCCGCAACGACCCGTGCTTCGACCGCCTCTTCGGGCTCCTCTTCCTCGACCCCTTCCGCGTCGAAGGCGGGCTTCAAGAGCGACCCGGCCGCGCCCGGCGTGCGCTACTGGCCCGCCGACCTGGCGCACTTCCCCGCCGGCCTGCGCCGGCCGATCCTCGAGTGCGAGGCGCAGTCTCTCGAGCAGCGACCTGGCCTCACACCTGGTCTCCCTCGGCGAGTACTGCGCGATGTACCTCGCGGTGTGGTCGAACGCGGTCGTGGGAGATGGAGGGCGACAAGCCCAAGCTCGCGCCGGTCGAGGACGTGTACGCGGTGCCGCCCGGTCGCCCCCTGCCGCAGCTCTGGGACCTGCACGCCTGCTTCACCGAGCCGCGGCCGACACGCGGTCCGTCCCCGGCGAGGCTGAACGCGGCGCTCGAGAAGCTGCGCCCGAGGAAGGACGCAGGGGATCCAGAACGACCACGACACGCTCGAGGTGCTCTTCCAGTCGCTCCCGAGGGTCCGGCGCGCGCTCGCGAACATCCCCACGTACATGATCTTCGACGATCACGACGTGACGGACGACTGGAACATCACGCGCGCGTGGCGCGACCGGGTGCACACCGCGCCGCTCGGGCGGAGCGTGCTCATCTCGTCGCTCGTCTCGTACGCGCTCTTCCAGGACTGGGGGAACGACCCCAGGCGCTACGAGGGTGGGCCCTGCCGCGCGCTCCTCGACCAGGCGATCGGCTACTTCCCTCCGGCGGCGGAGCGCGGGCCGCCCGTCGCCGGTGGTGGAGGAGCTCGGGCGGATGTTCGCGCTCAACCAGCCCGACCCGGAGCCCGCGCCCCGAGCTGAAGTGGCACTTCACCGTGGACGGGCCGGCGCACCGCGTGCGTCATGCTCGACACGCGCACCCGCCGCGTCTTCCGGTCGCGCCACCAGCCGCCGGGGCTGCTCTCCCCCGAGGCGCTCGACGACCAGCTCCCCGACCCGGAGAAGAAGCCGCTGCCCGGCGGGCATCGAGGTGGTGGTGGTCGTCTCGCAGACCCCCGCGCTGCAGCCGGCCCTCGCGACCTCGCTCATCGTCCCGCTGATGACGAGCATCACCGAGCTCAAGCACCACCAGGAGTTCGCGAACCAGACGGGGCTCGACCCCGACAACGAGATCTGGCCCGGTGACGACCTGGCCTTCAACCGCTTCCTGGAGCGGCTGTCGAAGTACGGGAAGGTGGTGGTGCTCTCCGGCGAGGTGCACTTCGGCTACGGGGCCGAGCTGAGCTGGTGGAAGAAGGGCACGAAGCGCCTCACGCTCGCCGTCTACGCTGCGCGCCGACCTCGACGGCGGGCACGCTCACCCCGGCGGTGCTCGCGGCGTTCGACGGCCGCCGGGCTCCCGCTCTCGGAGGACGCGGTGCTGTCGGCGCGCGAGGACAACGGCGAGTGGTCGATCGTGGACCCCACGGCGAAGAAGACCTTCCTCGTGCGCGACGAGGAGGACCGCCTGGACGTCTTCGAGGAGGCGGGTCCCGCCCGCGTCGCGCAGTTCGTGTCCAGCGGCATCAAGAACGCGAAGGACCTGATCGCCACGCTCGGCGCGGGGGCTGGGCTTCGCCTTCACCCTCCTCGACCTCACGCCCGACGAACGGCTCCTCTGGAACGACCACTTCCCGGCGCCGCTGGCGCTCCCCGAGGGCGCGCACCTCCCCCTCCCGGTGCGCGGCCGCCTCGGCCGCGATCCCGTGATCCTCCCCGGCCGGGACTGGCCGCCGGGCACGCGGGTGAAGCGACAGCCGGACTTCGCCTGGCGGCTCGACCTCGTGCGCGACGAGCGCCCCGACGGCGAGCGCCCGGACTTCGTTCGCCCCGCCGGACCGCCGCCCGACTTCGACGTCCACGACGTCCACGCCTCCTACCGCGCGATCGCGGAGCGGCACGCCGCGCAGCTCGCCAAGCTGCGCTTCACGCGCGGGGTGGTCTACCAGGTCAACCTCGGGCTCGTGCGCTTCGAGCGCGCCGACGAGCGTGCTCGTGGCCTGCCAGGACCTCTACAGCCACCCGCCCGGCAAGCACGAGGCGGCGCTGATCAACGTGTACCGGGTGCCGCTGGAGCGCTTCGACGACCTCCGCCCCCTGCTCGAGTACGACGTGGCGGAGGGAGGGGCGTGAGCGTCGGCGGCGTCTTCCGGGCCATCGGCCGGTTCTTCCTGCGCGTGGTCGACCACATCGAGGACTTCGTCGACGAGGTCGCCGCCGACCCGGTCGTGCTCGCGCGCGCTCGAGGCCGACCTCGGCCTCCCGCCCGGCGGGCTCAGCCAAGGCGAAGGGCGCCCGCCCGGACAGCGCGGGCATCAAGGCGTACGTCTCCTCGGTGGAGCCGGACGCCGAGCAGCTCGCGGTCGCGGTCGAGTTCATCCAGGCGTACGTGGGCTTCTGGCGGGACGTGTTCGCGGCCGCGCAGGAGGAGGACCCTTCGCTCGTGCTCGACGCGATGGTGTCCCGCTTCTTCGAGGTCGCGACGGTCGACCTGATCAAGTTCCGCCACCCCGGCACCTACTACCTGATGCGGCTCCTCGGGGCCATCACGGTCGACGTGCGGCTCAGCGTCGAGGAGGCGCTTCGCGCCCGAGGTGCCGGCGAACCTCTTCCGCCCCGAGTACTGGAAGAGCCTGGCCCGACGCCTTCAAGAAGGGCTATGCGCACTTCCGCCTCGACCAGGCGGCCGACCTCCTCCTCGAGCCCGACCCGGACCACCCGCCCACGCCCGATGAGCAGGTCGCGCTGGACCAGATCGGCTTCGAGGCGTTCGGGTGGTCCGACTCACTTGCTGCTCGGCGTCTTCGCGCTCTTCGAGTGGTTCCTCGCCAAGAAGCTGAAGGAGCTGGACCTGCAGGTGGACCAGATCTACGGCTGGGAGCTGCCGCCCGGCGCCGGACGTCCCGCTCTCGGAGCGCATCGCGAGCCGCGGCTACTCCCTCAAGATCTCCTCGCCGGCGGGTCCCGCCCGAGAGCTCGTCCGCGACGCTCACGAGCTTCTTCCTCGTCGAGGAGGACGGGCGCCTCGGCCTGCTCCTCTCGCTGCGCGGGCGCGGTCGTGTTCACGGAGAGCGGCGGGGAGCGAGGAGCGTCCGCTCAAGATCAAGATCACCGTGAACACGCCCGACGGGCTGGACGCGGTGGTGCACTTCTCCGGAGACGACCGCTTCAGCTTCACCGGCGCGCCGACCGGTGGGATGAAGCTCTCGATCGAGCCGGCGCAACCGGCCACGGTCGGGCCGGCGATCTCCCTCCCGGACGTGACCGGCTCCCGCCTGGAGATCGGGGACTTCTCGTTCAAGGTCGACCTCTCCGTGGACGGCTTCAAGATCAAGGCCGCCACGCAGAAGAGCGCGCTCGTGATCGAGCCCCGACGAGGCGGACGGCTTCGTCGACGACGCGCTCAAGTCGAAGGAGGTGCGCGTCGAGTTCGACTTGGGCTCGCCGCCGACCAGGACCGCGGCGTCTACGTGGAGGGCGGCGGGCGGCTCGCGACCACGATCCCGATCAACAAGTCGATCGGCGGGCTGAAGATCCAGTCCGTGCAGCTCGCCCTCGACCCCGCGAGCGCGGAGGGCAGCTCGGAGCTGGCGTTCACCGCCGCCACGAGCTTCTCGCTCACGCTCGGGCCAGTGCGCGCGAGCGTCGAGCAGATCGGCATCACGCTGAACGCGCTGGCCACGGGCGAGGACCCCCCCGAGGACGCGCACCTCCTCCTGCCGCCGTACTTCTACGTGCGCAACGTGGGCTTCAGGCCGCCCAGCGGGCGTCGGCGTGGTGGTCGACAGCGACTCGGTCTCGGGCGGCGGGTTCCTCTTCTTCGATCGCGAGAAGGCGCAGTACGCGGGCGTGGTCGAGCTCACGATCAAGGAGCGGCTCTCGCTCAAGGCGATCGGCCTCCTGACCACGCGCCTGCCGGACGGGCCCAAGGCGTACTCCTTCCTGATCGTCGTCTCGCTGGAGTTCGATCCACCGCTCCAGCTCTTCCTCGGCTTCTCGATCGGCGGCTTCGGCCTCTCGTCGGCGTCCACCGCACGCTCGACACGGACGTCCTGCGCGAGGGCCTGCACAACCACACGCTCGACGCCGTCCTCTTCCCGAAGGACCCGGTCGCGAACGCCGGCCGCCTGCTCAATACGCTGCGGAGCGTCTTCCCGCCCGCGCGCGGCCGCCACCTCTTCGGCGTGTCCCTGCTGCTCAACTGGGGCCCGGCGAAGCTCATCACCGCCGAGCTGGCGCTCATCTTCGAGTGGGGGGAGAACCACAGGCGCGTCCTCCTCGGGCAGCTCCACATCGTCGCGCCGACCAAGGGCAAGACCATCCTGTCCGTGCACATGGACGCGGTGGGGATCTGGGACCTGGACAAGAAGGAGTTCTCGCTCGACGCCCGCCTCTACGACTCCTTCATCGCCTTCGTCACCCTCGCGGGGGACATGGCGCTGCGCATCCGCGAGGGATCGGATCCGTTCTTCCTGCTCTCGATCGGAGGCTACCACCCGGAGTTCACCGTCCCGCCGCAGTTCCCGAAGCTCGAGCGGGTGACGGTCAAGTTCGCGGACACGAAGCGCCTGCGCCTGATCCTCAGCGGCTACTTCGCCGTCTCCTCGAACACGCGCCAGGCCGGTGGCAAGTTCGACTTCTTCGCCGGGTTCTCCGGCTTCAGCATCGAGGGCTTCCTGCAGATCGACGTGCTCTGGCAGCCCGACGTGCGCTTCGTCGCCGACTTCGACATCAAGGTGGCCCTCAAGTACAAGGGCCACACCCTCCTGGGCGCGCACTCGGTGGGCAAGCTCACCGGCCCCGAGCCCAAGCGCCTGAAGGGCGAGGTCAGCATCGACCTCTGGCTGTTCTCGGTCTCGAAGTGCTTCGACCACACCTTCGGCGACGACCGTCCGTCCGCCCGCCTTCCCAGCGTGGATCCCCTCGGGGATCTCCTGGCCGCGCTGAACGACGCGAGCAGCTGGAACGCGGGCCTCCCCGCCGGGAACCGGATGATGGTGAGCCTGCGCAAACGGCCCGAGGGAGGCGTGCTCCTGCACCCGCTCGGGGAGCTGAGCGTGCGTCAGCAGGTGGTCCCGCTGGGCGTCCGCATCGATCGGTACGCGGGGGGCGTCCCCGGGGGCGAGCGCCGGTTCGACATCACGGGCGCCTCGGTGGGCCTCGATCACGTCGGGGAGCTGCGCCCCGTCACCGAGTTCTTCGCGCCCGCGGAGTTCATCGAGATGACCGACGACGAGAAGCTCGCTCGTCCTTCGTTCGAGAGGCTGGCGGCCGGAGTCTCCCTCGGGCGCGCGGGCACGTCCTACGGAGGACAGGACCCGGCGTCCGCGGACGAGGCGGTCGCGTCGGAGATGGACTTCGACGAGGTGATCGTGGACGCCGACGGCAACCTGGTGGTGCGGACCACGGGAGGCACCCGGGGCACGGGCCTCCTGAGCGGCGACCTCGCCGTCCTCGCCGCCGGCTTCGGCCCCGCGGGCCGATCGACGCTGCGCGCGTCGGGCGCGACGCGCTTCCGCGCACCCGGGAAGGATCTGCGCGTGCGCTCCCCCGGGTACGTGGTGGCGGGCGTGGACGACCTGCAGGCCGCGGGCATCGCGGACGGGATCCCCGGCGAGGCCGACGGTCTCACCTACACGGCAGCGAAGCAGGCGCTCGAGGCCCACCTCGCGTCGACCCCGGCGTCCACCGGCCGCCTCCAGGTCGTCGCGGCCTTCCAGGCGGAGGAAGCGCCATGACGGCCCGGTACCAGTTCCTTCCGTGGGTGCGCCGCGGCGCGGCGAACGCCTTCCGGAACCCCGACGACCTGGCGGCCGTGCTGGCACGCTCCGACGGCAAGCCCCTGTCGCTCTTCCCGATCCACCTGGACGTGAACGACCACGCCCCCGTGGACGTCGCGCTGACGATGGTCGGCCCCGGGGACGTGACCGGTGTCGACGGGCGCGTGGTGATCCGGACGGACCCGCCGGCGTACAGCGCGGACTTCGAGCCCAACTTCCTGGCCGCGATCGACTTCGATCCGCCCGACTTCCCCTGGCTGTTCACGCCCGCGACCGCGGGCGCGCAAGGCCGCCTCCGCCCGTGGCTCGCGCTGGTGGTGGTCCACCAGGGCGACGAGGCGCGGGTCACGCCCAACCCCGGAGGGCCGCTCCCCGTCCTCACGGCCTCCACCGCCGAGCTGCCCGACCTGGCCGAGGGTTGGGCCTGGGCGCACGGCCAGGCGATCCAGCCGGACGAGAGCCAGGACGTCGGGGCCATCCTCGACGACCGCCCGAGCCAGAACCTCTCTCGCCTGATCTGTCCGCGGCGGCTCGAGCCGTCCACGCGCTACGTGGCCTGCCTGGTGCCCGCCTTCGACGCGGGGCGCAAGGCGGGTCTCGGGCTCGACGTGACGCCGACGGACCTCGAGGCGCTCGCGCCCGCGTGGAGCGGGGAAGGCCGGGAGGTCCGCCTTCCGGTCTACCATCACTGGACGTTCGCCACCGGCTCCGGGGGCGACTTCGAGACGCTCGCGCGGCGCCTGCAGGGCCGTGTGGCGCCGGCCGGGCTGGGGCGGCGTCCCCTGCGCGTCGACGGGCAGCCCTACGGCCTGGCGGACCTGGGGCTCAGGGTGTTCGAAGGGGCGCTGACCTCCACCGAGGACGCCGTGCCGACGGAGATCGACGAGGCGTTCCGCGTCAGGCTGCGCGAAGTCCTCGACCTGAGCGCCACGGAGGCCGTGGTGACCCCGCCCATCTACGGCCGGTGGCAGGGCTCGCGCGTCACGGTGCCGGGCGACTCGGAGACGCCCCACTGGATGCGTGAGCTCAACCTCGATCCGTCGCTGCGGACGCCGGCCGGGCTGGGTGCGCGCGTGGTGCAGGACAACCAGGAGCAGCTCGTCGCGGCCGCGTGGGATCAGCTCGGGGACGCTTCCGGCGCGGCGCACGTCGAGCGGCGCCTCGAGGTGGCGGTGGCGGTGCTGGGCTCCGTGGTGCGCAGGCGTGTGCAGCCGATGGATCCGGGGCAGCTCGTGCAGTTCCTCGGTCCGGCGCACGCGCGCCTGCGCGCCTCGCCGGAAACGCTGCACGCGAGCCTCGCGCGCCAGGGTCTGCCGGCGTCGTTCAGCTCGGTGACGTTCCGCCGAGCGCTTCGCCCCGCCGGCACCCTGTCGCGGCGCGCCGGAGCGTTCACGGCGACGACGGCCCTCCAGGCCGCAGCGACCCGCCTCGGCACGGCGCTCCCCGCGATCGATCCCGCCCCCGCGACGCCCGGGCTCGTGACCCCCGTGCTCGTGAAGGGGATCCGCTTTCCCGGTCGGCTCACGCCGGCACAGGCGCGCTACCGGCAGGCCGTGTCCGCGGCGCAGGCGTACTTCGATCGCTTCACGGGGGTCAGGCAACCACCGCCCCCGCCGACGTTCTCCTTCACCGCGACGTTCAAGGCCGAGCTGATCGGCAAGCTCGATCCACGGCAGACGGCGCCGAAGCGGTTCTACGCTCGCCTGGCGTCGGGCCGGGGCCCCGTCACGCCGCCGGTGGACGCGGGGGCGAGCGTCATCGGCGGCCCGAGCTTCCCCCAGCCGATGTACGAGACGCTGTGCGACCTGTCGCCCGAGCTCCTTCTTCCGGGCGTGGGGACCATCGAGGCGGACACGGTGACGCTGCTCGAGAGCAACCCCCGCTTCATCGAGGCGTTCATGGTGGGACTCAACCACGAGCTCGCCTCCGAGCTCCTCTGGCGCGAGTTCCCGAGCGACCTGCGGGCGACCTTCTTCCGCACCTTCTGGGACGCGGGGGGCGCGCCCGCGACGTTCGAGCAGCTCGCGCCCATCCACGGGTGGAGCCCGACGAGTCACATGGGGGACAACTTCGCGTCGGGCGGGGAGCAGCTGGTGCTCCTCATCCGGGGCGCGCTGCTGCAGCGCTATCCCGACGCCTTGATCTACGCCCTGGAGGCGGAGACCGGGTCCAGCCTCGGCACGCTGGAGAAGCTCCCCCTCTTCCGGGGCCGCATCGAGCCGGACATCACCTTCCTGGGCTTCGACCTTTCCGAAGAGGAGGCCCGCGGCGGCAGCGCCGGGCCCGGTTGGTTCTTCGTCATCCAGGAGCAGCCGAGCACGCCGCGCTTCGGTCTCGACGAGTCACGGACGCAGCCGCTCGCCTCGTGGAACGACCTGGCGTGGACGGACATGAAGACGGAGCCCGGTGACCACCTGAAGCTCTCCGACCTCCTCTCGCCCCCGCCGGCCGGCCCGACGTGGGGGCGGAACGCCGCGCACATGGCGGCCATCCTGCGCCAGCGTCCCGTCCGCGTCGCGCTGCACGCGCGGCACCTCCTCCCGCACGTGGACGCGCCGGAACCTCCGCCGCCTCCGCCCCCTCCACCGCCGCCCCCTCCACCCCCGCGGCCGCCCATCTTCCGCCCGCCGACGGGGGGCGGGGTGATCCGGCGATGAAGACGCTCGCGGAGGCTCAGGATCTCGTCGGCAGGTTGCCGCTCACCAGCCGCCCCCTGGCGCTGCTGCCGGTGCAGGTCCAGGCGCGCTTCGTGGTGCGCGACGACCGCGAGCAGCTCCTGGTGCGTGTCTACCCGGACGACCTGCATGTGGACGGGCACGAGGAGGAGCTGACCGCCGCCGAGCTGGCGTGGGGTCGGCGCTACTGGGAACGGATCTGGCCGGCGGAGGCCGACCCGGACGTTCAGCGCGCCGCGCGCGACGAGCTGGCGGGGCGTTACGGCGGTCAGCGCGCGGCGTGGATCGCCCGCTGCCTGACGCCCACGAACCTCGGTGAGCGGCCGGTGGGCGAGGGCGGGCCGGCCCCGGTCTTCCCGGACGGCATCCCCATCCGGGAGGCCTCGTGGACCCGCCCGGCGCGCGCACGTCTCCTTCCCGACCGGTGGGTGGTGGCCGGCTTCATCGCCGGTGAGCGCGTGCTCCTCGAGGTGGGGGCTCCCGTGCCCGACGAGCTGGCGGTGGGCGTGGACCCCTCCGACGCCTCCGAGGCCGTGGAGGGAGCCGGCGAGGAGGCCCTCGCCCTCGACGCGGGAATGCTGTGGATGGTGGACTTCGCCGAGGCCGAGCGGGTGGGGATGGGGATCCGGGTCGTCCTCCCGCCCGAGGCCGTCGGCCGGAAGCTCGACCGTCTGCTCGTGTTCGGGGTGTGCAATTCCCTGGGCGTCGCGAAGGCCGAAGCGCTCCTCGAGGCGCAGCTCGACGCCCACCGCTACACGCGTGGGCTCGCCTTCGTCCCGGCGGGCACGCCCACGAACAACGACGCGACCGCGCCGTCGGGCGTCGACAGCCGCGGCGACGACACCTTCGAGGTGGAAGCCGATCCACCGCGGCTCGACGGCGAGACCGACGGGGCGCACGTGGCCGACTCCCTGGGCATCCGCTGGAAGACGCTCACCGGGGTGGAAGGGGCCGACCGGAGGGGAGACCCCGACGCACGGGCCATGCTGACGGCGCTGTGGCCCGTGACGGGTGGCTACTACCTCGACCAGATCCTGTCCCAGCCCGCCGGTGCCGAGCCGGCCTTCTCGGCGGCGGACCTCGAGGAGGCGAGGCGCGTCTTCGTGGAGTTCGTGCGCCCCACCGGGCCCCTGCCCACCCTGCGCGTCGGCAGGCAGCCGTACGGGCTTCTGCCGGTGCAGTCGCTCGAGCTGCTGGCGGTGTCGAGCGCGGCGAAGAGCCGGTTCGTGCGTGGGCTGTTCCGGCTCCTGCCCGCCTGGAAGGCGGCCGGGGACCGGGCTCCGCGACTTCGCCCGGGCAGCGAGGGTAGCGTGCAGCTGGTCGACATCCTGCGCATGCAGCCGATGTCGACCGGCTACCACGCGAGGCTGATCTTCGACAGCCAGTTCTTCGCCCCGGCCGGCGTGACGCCGGACCGGGTCGATCCCTCGCCTGGCGCGGCACGCGGACCTCCTGCGCGGGCGGCTCAGGCAGCTGTCGGTCGGCGACCTGGTCGGGGACGCTCGGGTGTTCGACCTCCTTCCGACCGAGACGGCGGTGTCGCTCGGTGCGCCGCTGGTCCGACGGACCGCAACGCCCGCCGGCGCTTCGCCGAGCCCGGGCTACCTCGCCTTCCTGCGCACGGCCACCTTCGACGACGTCCTGGCCGAGCGAAGCGAGGACGACGGCGCGCTCGAGGACGTCGACACGCTCCTCTATCTCCTCCTGCGGCACTCGGTCCTGCTCACGTACGTGCAGGTGGCCGCCCGCATCCTCACGCGTCGGGGCCGCCTGTCGGCTCAGCCCTTCCTCGAGCCCGCCCTCGTCGACATCGCGGGGAGCGTCCGGCCGGCCCGCACCCGCACGCTCCTGCGAATCCTCGAGCTGGATCCGGAGCTGCGCGCCTCCCTGCACACGCTCACCGCCGCCGACGAGCCCGAAGCCGTGCAGCTGGACGAGATGCGCGCCGCCCTCTCGCATCTCGAGACCCTGCCGATCGACACGCTCGCGCGAGAGATGTGCGGCTGCCTCGACCTGTTCGCGTACCGCCTCGATGCCTGGATCACGTCGCTCGCCACCCGGCGGCTGCGGGACCTCCGCGAGGTGCGGGACCGCGGACTCGCCCTGGGTGGCTACGGCTGGCTGGAGGACCTCGAGCCGGGGACGCGCGTGCCGGTGGTGGCCGCGCCGCCGGGGGAGGAGGGCGGACCCCTCTTCGTCGCGCCCGAACGGGGTGGCTTCATCCACGCCCCATCGCTCGGTCAAGCCACCGCCGCGGCTTTGCTGCGCAGCGGCTATCTGACCCAACCCGGCGAGAATGACAGCCGCCCGTTCGCGATCGACCTCTCCTCGGCGCGCGTACGCCTGGCGCGGTGGCTCGTGGACGGGATGCGCGAGGGTCAGCGGCTGGGGGACCTGCTCGGCTACCGGTTCGAGCGTGCTCTGCACGATGGACGGCTGGACCGCTTCATCGACGGCTTCCGCCGGGTCTCCATCCTGGGTGGCGCCTACCTCGCGGAGGAGCGGCTGCGGGACGCGCAGGCGCTCACGCCCAGCGTCATGAGCGTGGCGGCGGTGCAGGCCGCCCGCGCGGCGCTGGATCAGGAGATGGGCCGGCTGCGTGAGCGCTTCCAGTTCCCCGACGAGGCCACCCTCCAATCGCTCGAGCCGGTGGTCGCGGCGAGCGTGGCGGATGGGCTCGCGCTGTCGCGCATGTTCGAGGCGGGCAGCCTGCCGTTCGACCGGGTGGACCCCGCGATCGACGGGACCGAGCGCGCGGGGCTGGAAGGAGAGCTCCGCGCTTTGGGCGGCGCGGTGGACGCGCTCGGCGACGCGCTCACGGCCGAGGGCGTGTATCAGCTGGCACTGGGCAATCCCGCGCGCGCCTCCGCCAGCGTGGACGCGGTGGCGCACGGGGAGATCTCGCCCCCTGAGCTGACCTTCAGCGAGACGCCGCGCTCGGGAGCCGCGGTCACGCACCGCCTCGTGGCCGTCTTCAGCGGACCGACGCCCCCTCCCCCCGCGTTGCCGCGCGCCCACCGCGCCGCGGCGGAGCCGCGCGTCGACGCGTGGCTCGCGCAGATGGTCGGGGGGCTGGAGGACGTTCGCTTCCAGGCGGAGCTCGTCGATGTCGAGGGCAACGTACTCGGCGAACGGCGCACGATCGGGCTCGGCGAGCTCGGCCTCTCGCATCTCGACGTGCTCCACCTCACGGCGGCCTCCCGCCCGGGCCAGCCGGCCGAGCTGGATCGGCTCATCGAGCTCCACCTGCGTCGGACCGCGGACGACGACGTGCCCGCGGACGCCGCCCTGCGCCTGATCCACGCGCGGCCGACCGACCTCCCGGCGACGCACCTCGGCCTCGACGAGCTGGTGGAGGTGGTCGGGGCGTTCCGCCGCCTGGTACTCCCCGCGCGCTCCCTCCGCGGACGCGACTTCCTGCAGGGGGAGGGTGAGCCTCCCTCGGCGCTGGACACGGAGGAGATGCGGGCGCGCGCCGACCGGAGCGCGCAGGCGCTGGAGGACGGGGTGGGCGCGCTCGCCGCCGCGCGCGCCGCGTGCCTGGTCGCGGAGGCCGCGGGGGTCGTGGAAGCGCTCGAGGCGCTGCGCGAGCGCCTGCTCGACCTGTACGCGTTCGGGCTCGAGGACGCCCTCCCGCTGTCCGCGCGCGGCGCTGGAGGGGAACAGGTGGCGCGCCTGACCACGCAGGCGGAGTCCGTCGAGAAGACGGCGGCCGAGCGGGTGGAGCGGCTCCATGCGGCCGAAGCCTCCTTCGACCGGTCCGGCGCGGACCCGGAGGCGTGTGTGGAGCACGACCAGGACCGCCTCCGCATCGTGTTCGGTCGCGCCTTCCTCGCGCTCCCGCAGCTCCGACCGGACAACGCCGCCGAGCTCGCGGATTCCCTGCGGGCGAGCGAGTCCCTGCAGGACGGGGACCCGTTGCAGGCGCTGTCCTGGCTCCAGGGCTGCGGCCGCGTCCGGGCGGGGGCGTCCCGCCTGGACGGCGCGCTGGCGTACGCCGCGGCGCTGGGCCGGCCGGGCGCGCTGGAACTGCGCGTCGCCCAGCTGCCCTTCGTGGCGGGGGAACGGTGGATCGCCCTGCCCACCGCGCCTGGCGGTGCGATTCCGCCGGGCAAGATCTCGATCGTCGCGCACCTCCCCGGTCCGTTCGTCGCCGACGAGCCGTTCGCCGGTCTCATGGTGGACGAGTGGGTGGAGGTGGTCCCGGCCGCGCAGGTGACCACCGGCCTGTCCTTCCAGTACGACGCCCCCGGGGCCCGTCCGCCACAGGCCGTCCTGCTCGCGCTCGCGCCGCCGGACGAGGAGCGCTGGGAGCTGACCTCGCTCGAGAGGACGCTCCAGGAAACGCTGGACCTGGCCCACGTGCGAGCCCTGGACCCTCATGCCCTGGGCGAGGACGTGCTCCTGCAGCGGCTGTTCCCGGCCCTGTACGTGAGCCTGGACCTGGAGGGGAACACGATCTCGACGGATTTCGGGCGCGCCCGGAAGTAGACGCCTCAACGGAGCGGACATGCCATCCATCGTCTTCTGGACCCGCCTCGAGCCGTACGCCCGGGAGGCGGACATCGACACCGGGCTGCAGGCGCGCCTCCACGACCCGCTGTGGATGCTCTCCCGCCAGTGGCAGAACGGCGAGTTCCAGGGGGAGGACGGGGGCACGCCGGTCCAGGCACGCCTGCGCCTCGAGCGAGCGCCCCTCGCCCGCTACCATCCCGGCCCCGTGGGGGACGCCGGGGAACTGCCGGGGATGCCCTACCGCGGCGACCTGCCCCTCGAGGCGCTCGTCGAGCGCGAGCGCGTACAGGTCACGGCGGATCCGCGGCGGGACCTGAGGCTCGCCGCGGAGGCGGGGATCTACTTCCTGCGACTCCTCGAGCGCGAAGGCGCCGGCGGCGCCACGCGCGCCGGATTCGTCGACACGCCGGCGTACCGGCTCGCCGCGCCCGCGGACGATCCGGCGGGCGACGAGGACCGAACGGGGCGGGCCTACCTGTCGGTGATGTCCGGACGGGCGCCGGACGGGTTCGCGCTCTATCGGGCGCTGGCGGCCACCCTGCGCCCGGAGGGGGGCGGTGATCCGTCGCTCCCGGCCGAGCCGTCCGTCGAGGAGGCCGATCGCGGCTGCGGTGCTGCGCGCCGGGACGGCGTACCTGAAGTGGATGGAGGGTCGATACAGCGTGCCGCCCGACGAGGCGCCACCGACGTGGAACCCGGAACGGATGGAGTACGCGTTCTCCGTGTCGGCGTCGGGGAGCGACGGTGAGGTCGCTCTGGAGGCCGAGGAGTACCCGGGCGGGACCCTGGACTGGTACGCCTTCGATCTCGCGACCGGGCTGCGCCTGGGCGTGGAGGCTACGGACCCGGCACCGGAGGCCGTTGCGCGTACGCTGCTGCCGAGCCGGGTGCGCTACCCGGGCATGGCCGTGGACCGGTGGTGGGAGTTCGAGGATGCGGCCGTCGACTTCGGGCGGGTGGCCGGCGACCCGGACGACCTCCTCAGGCTGCTCCTCGTCAACTTCGCGTTGGTCTACGGCAGCGATTGGTACCTCCTCCCCGTGGAGCTGACGCCGGGGGCCGTCTACCGTCCGCGCTCGCTCGTGGTGACCGACGCCTTCGGGGAGCGGACCCTCGTGCGCCACTACGGCGCCCTCGACGGACCCCCGCACGATTGGCGCCTCTTCTCGCTCACGCCACGGGCCGGCGCGGCGTTCTCCACCTCCGCGGGGACGCGGGGCCAGGACGTGCTCTTCGTGCCGCCCGTGCTGGCCGCGGGCCTCCACGGGGATCCGGTCGAGGAGGTGCTCTTCCTGCGCGACGAGCTGGCGAACCTCGTCTGGGCGGTCGAGCGACTCGCGCCCGGGCTGTCGGGCGACGCGGTGAACCGGGTGGAGGCGTACCGCGCGCGTCACGCCGCGGCGCTCGAGCCGGACGGCGTGCCCGTCTCCGAGCCCGGTACGTCGCCTCCCGAGGAGCTGCGCTACCTCCTGGCCACCGGCACGCCCGACCACTGGATCCCCTTCCTGCCGGTGCGGATCGACCCGGATCTTCCCGACATCCGCCTGCGTCGTGCGGCCACCCTGCTCGAAGACGCGGACGGCGGGTCCGGCGGCCTGCCCGCCCTGTCGCGGCCGCTGGGCAGGATCCTCGAGCCGGAGCGCACGGATCTGAGCCTCTTCGAGGAGGAGGTTCCGCGGAGCGGCATCCGTGTCACGCGCGCGTTCCAGTACGCACGTTGGATCGGGGGCGGCACGTTCCTCTGGATCGGGCGCGCCAAGGGGCCGGGGAAGGGGGAGTCGACCGCCGGCCTGCGCTTCGATCAGGTGGAGTGACGCCTCAGGTGTGGCCTTCCAGGAGGTACGCCACGACCTCCGCGGCCGAGTACGAGGTCCGGTCCCCAAGGAACGTGCCGAGGAGCCGAAGGTCGTCCCCGCTGGTGAGGAGTGGGAGCTCCACCTGTCCGTCCGGCCTCACCTGGCTGAGCCCGATGTTGGACATGAGCGCGTTGCACACGCACTTGCGCCCCACCGTGTCTTCCAGCTCTCCGCCCTTCTTCACGAAGGTGTCGACGGGCTCGGAGGCACAACGGTATCCGATGCGGCCATCTTCCCGACGATAGGGGACGCGCAGGTACCCCAGATCGCAGACACGCTCCCGCTCCTTGTAGGCGACGTCGCCGGACAGCGACTCGGGAAGGTCCACGACCTTGAAGGGGAATCCCGTCGGGGAAGCGCGATCGTCCGTCCGCACGTCCACCGGCGCCGACCGCGACATCTCGAGCACCTGCTCCTTCAAGTCCGCACGGAGGCCCGACTCGCGGCAGTACGCGAAGAGCGTCCCCACCTGCACGCCCGCCGCTCCCGCCTCGAGCGCCGCGCTGAGTCGCTCCGGGCTTCCCGTGCCGCCCGCCAGCCAGAAGGGAAGCCCGAGCTCGGCGATCTTCGAAAGGTCCACGACGTCGCGCTCTCCATACAGCGGCTCGCCGCGCTCGTTGTACTGGCGCGGGCCGCGCGGCGGCGCGTTGTGGCCCCCCGCGGTGGGTCCCTCGATGATGAACCCTTCGATCGTGCCGCTGCTCTTGCGCGACAGCATGGTGGCCAGCGAGTTCGACGCCACGATGGGCAGGAAGGCGGGTCGCTTCAACGGCGGGGGCTTCGTCTCCCATAGCTGGGAGGGGTCGAAGGACGCCCGCTCGTCGTCGCCACCGGCGCCCCCCTCCACGTCCAGCCGGATGGAGCAGGCTTCGTGGACGGCAAGGCGGTCCAGGGAGCCGGGGATGTCCTTCGGGATGCCCGCGCCCATGAGCACGTAGTCGACGCCGGCCAGCATCGCGCCGTACAGCGACGGCACGTTCGGAATCTGGATCTTGGTGAGCAGGTTGACGCCCACCAGCCCGTCGTGGCCCTCCTTCGCCAGCCAGACCTCGGCGAAGTTGGCGGCGACGATCAGTCCGAAGCTGGTCCACGTCGAGCTGACGGCTGTGCATGGCGAGGGCCTTGTACGCCTCCGGCGACTCCCGCCCTTCGGCGCGATAGAAGCGCGCCAGGACCCGCTCCGCGACGTCGGTGAAGGGGAAGGCCTCGAGGGCCCGCCGGTAGTGGCCGCCGCTGTCGCCGTCGCCGAGACGGCGAACGAGGATCGCGTCCATGGCCGTTCCACTCACGACCCCCAGCTCACCGCAGCGGGACACGGCACGCGCCAGGGTCCACGCGGACACGCCGACCCCCATCCCTCCCTGGATGATCCTCGGCTGGGCCGGGGAGCCGTTCTTCCTGACCATCAGAAACCTCGGCCGGGCCTGGGCCCGGGAAAGAGAGCCTGCCGGGAGGCGTCAGCGCACGGAATCGCCGCCGGCGTCCGCTCACGAAGGAGAGATACCCCGGAGCGAAACCTGAAGGCTAACGCCACCCGAGCGTCCACGTCGACCCGTGGGAGACTCGCTGCGGGCCTCTTCATGGTACGATCATCCCGGTGTTGGAGTTCAGGACGTTCCGGTCGATGTTGATCGTGGCCTCGGGTGATCCCCGGTCCACCTCACCAACCAGCTTCGCGAGGGGTGCATGGAGTTGCCGCGCTTCGAAGTCACGGCGTGAAGGAGCGGCCGAAGATCTGGGTGGACGCCGACGCGGCGCCGCAGCCCGTGAAGGACATCGTGGCCCGCGCCGCGCTCCGCCTGGAGCTCTCGACCTTCCTCGTCGCCAACCAGCGGTTGCACACGCCGGCCAACAACCCCTTCGTCACGTCCGTGCGGGTGGAGGGCGGTCCGGACGTGGCCGACGACCACATCGTGAACGAGGCGCGCCCGGGTGACCTGGCCGTCACGGCGGATATCCCGCTCGCCGCGCGCCTCGTGGAGAAGGGGGTGCGGGTCGTGGACCCCCGCGGGACGGAGTACACCGAGGAGAACGTAGGAGAACGGCTGTCCGTGCGTGACTTCATGGACGGGCTCCGCTCCACGGGGGTGCAGACCGGGGGACCTTCGGCGTACGGGGCCCGCGAGAAGCAGGCCTTCGCCGCTGCGCTCGACCGCATGTTGGCCCGCTCGCTGCGAGGTCGCTGAATCCCGCAGACCGCCGGTCGCCTCCCGATCGGGAGGCGACCGGCGGGCGGACGCGACCGCCGCGTGACTCAGGTCCGCGGCACCTTGACCTCGAGGTGCGCGTGGGGCTTGAGCAGGAAGAACTGACTCGACAACTCGAATCCGGAGCGCGGGACCACGAAGACCTGTACGTCCGCCTCCTCTCTCGCCAGGTACGGCGGGAGGTCGAACGTGCGGAAGTGCAGGGGCTCCACCGTCCCGAGGTGCGTGTCGAACTCTCCACGCTGCACGTAGATGTCCACGGGCTGGTCCCTGGGGTTGTCCACGGTCAGCGTGGTGGCGTCGGGTCCGGGCGTGGGGATCACGTCGCGCGGTTGGGGGCGGTACCCCGTGTTGTTGAGCGGGACCAGGACGGGCAGCGTCCCCGACATCGGGATGTTCACGTCGGGAGATTCCAGGTCGAGACCGTGCTTCGGGTGGACGACGATGCGGACGCTCTCGCCGTTCTCCAGATAGGCGGGCAACGGCAGGACGCCCTCCCGGTCGGCCGCCACCGTGCCGACGCGCATGTCGAAGTCCCCTCGCTCGACGTAGACGTCGACGGGGACAGGGCGGTCGTTCTGGACCGTGAGGGTGGGAGCGTGGCGTGCCGGCGGACCGACCGCCGACACGGGACCGGGCGTGACCAACGTTCCGAGCGCCATCGTCGCACCGGCGACGAAGAGGCTTCCGAGGGTGGTGTACATGGTTCTCCTCCATCTATGAGGGGGGGCCTTGGCCCCTTTTGCCCACGGTGACCGTGCATCGGGCGTGCCGTATCCGCAAACACATGTCACCAAATCGTTTGCGTGTCTCGGACCTCCGGGTGGAAGGACGCGAATGGTGGTGGCTATCAGCCGGATCGGCTCATTACGGCCAACGGGGCGGTCGTAGCGCCGGCTCCGTCGTCCTCAACTCGACGGCACCCACGTCCGAGACTCAGCGAAGGAGCCCTCAGGACCCGCGCCTGACACCCCGCATCCGGCCGCTCGAGTGCGTGCCTGCCGCCAGTCGAGCTGAGCAGCTCCTGGAGCACACCCGCCTCGCGCAAGCTCCCGTTTCCTCGCGCCTGCACGGGTCGCCTAACTTGGTAGACACCGCGTCGATACGGCGACCGCCCACTCGACGCCTCGCCCGCTGTGCGCTTCCCGCCGATCGAGGTGTCCGGGCCGTCAAGACGGACCCCGATGCCTCCGTGTGTCGCCGCTCGTCGAGCGTACTCGCGGAGACGGCGCGACGTACCCGTGGAGCCTGGCTCGGACGGCGGCTCGCTTCCCGCGGCGGCCTCGTCGCTCTCGGCCCGTGGACGGTGATGCTGACGGCAAGCCCACCGTAGATCGCCACGTCCGCCTTCTCACGGTGCAGGTGCAGCGGCGGAGGGCAGACCGGCCGCGGCGAGCCTACACGCTCACCGTGAGCGAGCGATCTTCGACACCCGAGGTAGCGACATCGAAGCTCGCCCACCGGGGCGGTCTCCAGGGCGTACGCGGCGAAGCTCAAAGCGAGTCACGGCACGGCAGCGTTCGTGGGCGCGCGCTCGCGCTGGGAGAGCGTGATCACCGGGGACGTGGCGGACCAGGTCGGCGCACTCGCCCCGTGCGGGAGCTTCCATCCGGCGACGCCGGGGGGCGTCGACGACCTGATCATCTACGTGACGGTGGACTCGATCGACGGCCCCTTCAACACCCTCGGCCGCGCCGAGCCATGCTACATCCCGTCCAGCGCCTCCCTATCACCGGAGCCATGACGTTCCACGAGGCCCACCTCCACTCGCTCGCGTACCACGCCAGTTCGTCAGCACTATCCTCCACGCGATGAGGCACGTCCTCCGCATCCGCACTACCTGGACGCGGCTCTCCTTGCGCTCCGGCGCCTGCACGGACGACCCTGTCTTCACGGGCGTGGGCGCGGTGTGGCCTTCGACGCCGCGGGCGGCTCGACCTACACGCTGGGAGGGAAGGTGCCGGTGGAGAACGGCGGATCCCCCGGGGACGGAGCAACTGCTCCCACTGGCGGGAATCCGTGATGGGCCGCGAGCTCATGACGCCCGTGCTCGACGGCGGCGGCGCCAATCCCTTGAGCCGCATCACGATCGCGTCGCTGGCCGACGAGGGCTATACGGTGAATCCCGGCGCCGCGGACGGGTATTCCCTGCCTGCGTCCGCTCCCGCCGGGGTGGTGGAGGGTAGCGGAAGGGCCGAGGCTCTGGTTGGGAGACGACATCCTTCCCACGCCGCGCTACCTCGTGCACCCCGACGGCCGCATCGAGCAGGTGGCTCCCGGCGGGCCCATCCGGATACGACAACGATGACGGCTGAGGAGCTGACCGCCGGCCTCCGATCCGGGCGGATCGTGCGCATGGCGCGAGCCGAATGGGACGAGCTCGCCGGCGCCCTGGAGGAGGTGGAGCGACACCCCACCTTCCTCGCCGGCGACCTCGTGGTCGCCCGGTGCGACGCCGGGCTGGTGGCGATCGAGGAGCCGTCCTCCGCGAGGGCGACTCCTGGGAAGCGAGGAGGAGGCGCGCCGCTTCGTGCAGGAGCGGCTGGACACGTACGAACGGATGTGGGACGGCTGCGGCTGCAAGGTCGAGTACGACCGCTGAGGCCGTCGGGCGGCCCGCCTTCCATCCATGTAGTGCAGTCGGGTGATGTCCGGCAGCAGCCTGCCGAGGACGCGGCCGTCGGCGTCCATGAGCTCGAGGTCCGTGTAGCCGACGCCCTTGAGAAAGGCGAGGTAGCGTCCGGACGGGTCGGCACCGGCAGCCAGTTGATCCATCCGTCGGAGAGCATCGTGCGCTCCCCGGTGCCGTCGAGACCGACCTCCACCAGATCCCATCCCACGAACCCCGCCTCCGGATCGGTGGCATAGCTCGTGGGGCGCGGGAAGCGCTCGAACCACGCATGGGCTCCGTCGCCCACCGGATCATGGTCCGACACGCCGGTCGCGTGGTGAGCTCGCGCACGTCGGTGCCGTCGGCGCCCATGGTGGCCAGCCGCACCTGCGGAGCTGCTGAAGCGGTCCGTCTTGAAGACGATGCGCCCGTCGGGTAGGAAATCGGGGTCGTTGTCGTCGACCCCGTCCGGGGTCAACACCGCAATCTCCTCTCCCTCCGGCGTCATCAGCACCAGCTTGGCCCTCCCGTCCCCACGGAACGACGCGTACACCAGGCGGTCGTCGTCGGGCGACCACCCCGGGTGGCCGTCCAGGATCTCGTTGTCGGTGAGCTTCTTCAGGCCCGAACCGTCCACGTTCACCGTGTAGATCTCATAGCTGCCGTAGGCCGTCCTGCCGGCGCTCCGTGGAAGGCGATGCGCGTGCGGTCGTGCGATAGCGAGACGTTGTCCACCCACGCGGGTCCCATCGGTCACGCGGCGCACCGCGCCTGCACCCGGATCGAAGGTGTAGATCCGGCGCGAGCCCTCGTGCCAGGACACGAAAGCGACGAGTCCGGTCAGGTCCGAGGGCAACTCGGGATGTCCGCTTCCCACGACGTCGTCCCACGGCAGCTTCGGGCCACGCCGACGTCGAGGCGCCCACCCCGATCGGGCCGTACGCGAAGCCGGCTCGCCCCGCGGCATCCGCGAAGCGAGCGTGATCGAAGAGGACCACGTTGAAACGGGTGTCGGCCGTCTTGGCGTGGTCCTGGTGCTGCGCGTCGTCGGCGACCGGGATCTGGAACTCCGCGCGTCGCGCCCGTGGATGCGTCCCACGCGATCCTCCCGACGCCGTCCCCACCACGTCGGTCGCGTCGCCCGCGGCGGCGTGCTGGTCCACATACTGGGTCCCGGCGAAGCGGCGAGCACGCTGCGACCGTCCTCGCCCGCCTCCTGCGTGCCGTCACCGTCGTCGTCGAAGTAGAGGTCAGGCCGTCCACGTCGACCGGGCCGGTGGTCGCGTCGAACGTCGCGTCGTGGCCGGCGTCGTCCCAGACGAGCGCCAGGTAGAGGTTCCGGTCGTCGTGCGCGGCCGCCCACGAGAGGCCCACCGTGCCCGGCGCGGCGCCCGAGCCCAACCCCTCGCGGAGCTCGACCTGGACGGTGGTCACGGTGCCGACCGCGTCGAGGTCCACGCGGCCGTCGATCGGGAACCGCTCTGCGACGGGTGCGACCACCGTGGGCCCCTGCGGGCCGGGATCGTCCGGTGTGGCCGCCGTCGTTGGGTCCTCCGACCCGGAGCATCCCGCCACCAGCAGCACCGTCAGGCAGGTGGCCGCACAGGCGGGCCCTGATCCATCCGCATTCGTCCCTCATCGGCACCTCTCCGTGCCTCGTCCTCTCTCTCCCAACTTGCCCTCGCTCGTCGTGGGTTCCCAACCCTCGCGCGCGCTCTCGTTTCGGGACGGTCGAGTGGTCGTGCCGGCGTGCAGTCCGTGCGCACTTTGGGGAACGCCCACACCCATCCTCCACACCTCTCCTTTACCTCCTCGCCCACACCGCCCCTATCGCGTCGCCGACCTTAGTTTCCCGCTCATTTCTACCTGCCCATACCCTCCGCCCACGTTACCCGTCCATCCGTTCCGCATCGTTCGCTCGTGCCGCCTCTATCGCGATGCGCTCGCGGTGGTCGTGGCAGCCCGTTCTCGCCTCGTTCGAGCGCCGCATCCCGATGCGCCAAGCACGCCGTCTCCTTCGTGCTCTTCGCCCTGTCGCTCCTCCCGACGCTGTTCGCATCCACACGCCGTCGCTCGCCTCGCGCTCGCGCTCGCCGACGCATAGCGACCTGCTCCTGTGACCTCCGCGCTCGTGTCGTCTCCACCTAGCACCTCGCGTGCCGATCGCGCGAGGTGCAGGCGCGCCGATCGGTCTTATGTCCCCCGTCACCTCGCTCACCTTCCTGCTCGTGGCGCGCACGCTGACCATCCCGACTTCGCCGACGTCCGCCCTCTGCGCCCGCGCCTGGCTTTTGCGGCGGCGTTCGGGATCGTGTTCGTGAGCGCGATCCTCCTGGTGGCGTATGCCCTCGGCGGCCCCATCCTCTACGACAGCGGCGTGATCCCGCCGGCGCTGACCACGAGCGTGGCCTTCCTCGCGCTCTGCGTGTCGCTGGTGGATGCCGCGCTGGAGAAGCTCATCGGCGCCGATGTGCCCCGCTTTTCCGCTCCGCGCGCACGCGGCGGCGTTCTCCGTCGTTCTCTCCCTGGCGGTGCTGGTGATCGTGGCCGGAGCCCACGTCTACCTGCGCGCGTACCGTGCCGACTTCCGCACCGGGGCCGAGCGCTCGCTCTCCGCCATGGCCGACCTCAAGGCCAGCGAGATCGCGCGGTGGCGCCTGGAACGTGTCGGCGACGCGGAAGTGCTGAGTCACAACGAGGCGTTCGCCGCCCTGGTGCGCGCGTTCCTCGGGGACGGGGGCACGCGGACGCCCGCCGCCAGCTTCGCGACTGGATGGAATCCGTGCGTCGCGCTATGCGTACGAGCAGGTGAGCCTCCTCGACGTCGAGGGTCTCGAGCTGCTCCCCGCCAGTGACGCGGCGCCCTTCCTCTCCGGCCTCTACACCCGGGAGGTGTCGGAAGCCGCGGCGTCCGGGGAGGTGTCGTTCGGCGCCCTGCATCGCAGGCCCGGCGACGGGGCCGAGCGCATCGGCCTGCTGGCCCCGGTGATCGACCCGGAGACCCCGGGCGTCGCCTCGCCGTCGTCTACCTGTCGATCGATCCCGAGGCGTACCTCTTCCCGCTCGTCCGTCGTTGGCCCGAGCCGGGCATCCGCACGGCGGTGACGTATCTCGTCCGGCGGGACGGAGAGCGGGTGCTCGCGCTCATGGATCTGCGCTTTCGGGACGGCTCGGCGCTCGGACTGGGCTTCTCCCTGGCCGACAGCATGCGCCCGCCGGTGATGGCCGTGCGCGGACGCGAGGGTGTCGTCGAGGGACTCGACGATCGTGGGGTGCCGGTGCTCGCGGCACTGCGGGCCATCCCGGACTCGCCCTGGTTCCTCGTGGCCGCGAGGGAGCGCGAGGAGTTCTTCGCGCCGCTCCAAGCGCGGCTCGGATGGGTCGTGGGCCTGGTCGCGGCGCTCTTCCTCATGCTGACCACGGGGGCGGGTATCGCATGGCAGGAGCGTGAGCGCAGGTACTACAGGACGCTCGCCCGCGCCGAAGCGAGGGAGCAGGCGGGTGAAGCTCGGCATCGGCTGACGCTCGAGAGCATCGGTGACGGCGTCATCACCACCGACCGGGAGGGACGGGTCGAGGTCATCAACCAGGTGGCGGAGGACCTCACGGGGTGGCGCAGGGCCGAGGCCGTCGGCAGGCCCATGAGCGAGGTCTTCACGGTCATCGAGGAGCATACCCGCCTGGCGGTGGAGAGCCCGGTCGAACGGGCCTTCCGCGAGAAGCAGATCGTGGCTCTGGCCAACCACACGCTCCTCGTCGCGAGGGACGGGACGGAGCGCCCGATCGCGGACAGCGGCGCACCCATCCTCGACGACGAGGGGAACGTCCTGGGCGTCGTGCTGGTGTTCCGCGACCGCACGGAGGAGCGGGAGGCCGCGCACGCCCTCGAGGAACGAGAACAGCGCTACCGCTCTCTCTTCAACAGCCAGCGCGACGCGATTCTCGTGCTCGACACCGAGCACCGCGTCGCCGACTACAACGCCGCGTTCGTGGAGCTGTTCGGATACCGCCGCGGCGACCTGCTCGGAGGGAGCAGCGCGTGTCTCTACGCCGAGCCCTCCGGCTTCGAGGCTACCGTGCGGCACGCCCGGGAGGATCCGACCGCCCGGCGTTGGCACCGCGAGAGCGACTTCGCACGGAAGAACGGCGAGGTCTTCCCCGGCGAGGCGACTTCGTTCCCGCTCCGCGACGCGCAAACCGGCGAGGTGTCCGGGTTCGTAGACATCCTGCGGGACGTGACCGAGGCCCGCAGCGCCGAAGCGGTGCGCCAACAGCTCAGCGCGCAGCTTACGCAGGCACAGAAGCTGGAGTCGGTCGGACGCCTCGCCGGCGGTGTTGCGCACGACTTCAACAACATGCTCGCAGTCATCCTCGGGCACGCCGACCTGGCTCTGGTCGACAGCGGTCCGGACTCGCCGCTCCACGAGGAGCTCCGGCACATCCGCGACGCGGCGGAACGCTCCGCCGCGCTGACCCGCCAGCTCCTGGCCTTCGCGCGTCAGCAGGCCATCTCCCCCCGGGTCGTGGATCTCAACGAGCGCCTCGGCTTGATGTCCACAGATGTTGCGCCGGCTGATCGGGGAGAACGTGGAGCTGGTCTGGCTTCCGGGCTGGGACCTGTGGCGCGTGAAGGTGGACCCCGTCCAGCTCGACCAGCTCCTGGCCAACCTGGTGGTGAACGCTCGCGACGCCATCGGTGGGGTCGGCCGCGTGACGATCGAGACCGACAACATCCGCGTCGACGAGGCGTACGCGGCGCAGCAGGCCGACGCGCGTCCGGGTTCCTACGTAATGCTCTCGGTGAGCGACGACGGGAGGGGGATGGACGAGGCCGTGCTCGCGCACGTCTTCGAGCCCTTCTTCACCACGAAGGCGGTGGGGGAGGGGACGGGCCTGGGCCTCGCGACGGTGTACGGCATCGTCCGGCAGAACGAAGGCTTCATCAACGTCTACAGCGAGCCGGGTAACGGGAGCACGTTCAAGCTCCACTTCCCCCGTGACGAGGGCGAGTCCCACGCCCCGACGGAGCCGCTCGACGAGCCCGAGCGTGGCACGGGAGAGACGGTCCTCGTCGTCGAGGACGAAGAGCCCCTCCTCCGACTGACGACCCGGATTCTCGCGGGGCTCGGCTACGACGTCCTTGCGGCGAACGGCGCCGGCGAAGCGATCTCCCTTGCGCAGAGGCACGAGGGAGCGATCCACCTCCTGCTCACGGACGTGATCATGCCGGAGATGAACGGGCGGGAGCTGGCTGGGCGGCTGACGGCTTTCCTCCCCGCTTGCGCGTGCTCTACATGTCGGGGTATACCGCGAACGTGCTGGACCACGTCCTCGAGACGGGATGGACGTGATCCAGAAGCCCTTCAGCGTCACGCGCCTCTCCCGCGACTTGCGGGAGGCGCTGGCTCGCTCCACTTCGACCGGCGGCGTCCCGCTTGAGCGCAGAGCCCTTCTTCTTGCCACCGTCACGTTCGCGCGTTCCCGGCGGCTTTGACGCCGGACCGGCCGGGACGCGGCGCCCCACTCCGGAGCCGATGGGCTCCACGCGCCGCGCCCCGTCCGGCACCTCGCTACCTCCGCAGGCGAAACCGTCACCGTCGAGAGCGCGAGGACGTTCTGCACGTTCAGGTCGAGCACGTCACCCGGATTCACCGTGAGCGGCGGAGAGAGGTAGCTGTCCGTCCCCCCGATGGGGAGCACGAGGATCTGCACGTCTCCGCCGGGCACCGTGGACATCCACGGGAGGGTGAGCTGGTCGTTGCCGGGTCCGGTCACGAAGCCGATCGAGGTGGGCTCACCGTTCCGGACCAGGTAGACGTGCACGTCCAACCAGTTGTTGTTCTCCACCCGGACGGTGGGTGCGAGACGGACGTGCGTCGCCGCCATCGAGTCGGGCGGGGCCGACGGCGCGGGACGCGCCCACAGCGCGGACGGGGCGAGCGTGACGAGGGCCGCCGCCAGGAGGGCGGGGCGAAGCGCGGGCCGGCTTCCACCGGCGTGACTGCGCAGCATGTTCATGGTTCCTCCTTCGATACCTTCGTCGGGGTCGGCCGGTTCGGCCGGGCCCCGGAAGCCGCCTTCAGGGGCGGCGTCTACCCCTGACGACGCATAGGCCGTGCCAGGCCGGAAAGCCTTGCAAGACCTGGATTATCTGGCCCTCAGGGCGTCCGGGGCCGCGAGGAGATGGTGGTGGATATCGGCCAGATCGGCCGGGATGCATCAGGCGCCGTCGGCGTCCAGGCCGTACTTCTCGATGCGGTAGCGGAGGGTCTGCCGCGTGATGCCGAGCCGGCGGGCAGCGGCCGAGACGTTGCCATCCGTGAGCTCGAGCGCGCGCCGGAGGACACGCTCCTCGAGCGCGTCGAGCGGCTCGCTGCCGTCGAGCACGAACACCACGGTCTCCGTGCCGTCCTCCTGGGCGGAGGTCCCGCCCGCAGCCGCCGGGGGCCCGACCATCGACGTGGTGCCACCGGCCTGCAGCTGCAACCACCGATCCGGGAGCACCGGTCCCTCCGAAAGGAGCACGCTGCGCTCGATCACGTTGCGCAGCTCGCGGACGTTCCCCGGCCACGAGTACGCGCGCAGCTTCGCCAACACCTCGTCGGGGATCACGCGCACGGACTTCCCGGAGCGCGCGTTCGACTCGGCCACGAAGCGCTGCACCAGCGTCTCGAGGTCGTCCAGCCGCTTTCGGAGGGGCGGGACGTCGATGCGGAAGAGGGCGAGGCGGTGGAAGAGGTCCTCACGAAGCCTCCCTTCCGTCACGAGCTTCTCCACCTCCCGGTTGCTCGCCGCGAACACCTGGACGTCGACCTCGATCTCGCGCTCGCCCCCGACGCGGCGGAAGCGGCGGTCCTCGACGGCCTTGAGCAGCTTCGCCTGCAGCTGAGGCTGCAACTCGCCGATCTCGTCGAGGAAGATCGTCCCGCCCTGCGCCTGCTCGAGGTAGCCGCGGTGGCGCCCCTTGGCCCCCGTGAACGCGCCGGCCTCGTGTCCGAACAGCTCGGACTCGAGCAACTCCGAGGGGAGCGCTGCGCAGTTCACCTCCACGAGCGGACCGTGGGCGTGCGGCCCGACGTAGTGCAGGATACGCGCTACGAGGCCCTTGCCCACACCCGTCTCCCCGCCGATGAGCAAGGCGTCGACGCGTACGCCGGCCAGGCGCGTGAGCGCTTCGCGCACGCCCTCCGCGGCCTCGCTCGTTCCCACGAACGCGTCCAGGCCGTAGCGCTCGTGGTTGCGCTCCGCCGTCTCCGCCACGCGGCGCTGGGCTCTCGAGCTCCGCGCGGCCCCCGCGATCACCAGGTCGAGGCGCTCGGTGGGGCAGGGCTTCTCCAGGAACTCGAAAGCACCGAGCTTGAGCGCCCGCACCGAGTCGGCCACGGAGCCGTAACCCGTGAGGATGATCCACTCGGCGCGCAGGTCGTGGTGTGTGCGCACGCGCTCGAGGAGGTCGAGCGCGTTGCCGTCCGGAAGCGTCATGTCGCTCACCACGACGAGCGGGCTCGCGTCGCCTGCCGCGAGTGCCTCCTCCGCCTGGCCGACCGTGGCGGCGGTACGCACGTCCCACCCGGCGCGGGCCAGGTGCCGTTGGAGCTCCGTGCGCAGGACCTCCTCGTCCTCGATGAGGAGCAGCGTGTCGCTCATGCGGACCTCCACGGGATACGTACCAGCACGCGTGCCCCTCCGGATTCCGAGCTGGACAGCCCCAGGCTCCCACCCAGGTCGCGCACCGTGCGCCGCACCATGGCGAGGCCCAACCCCGTGCCGCCCACCCGGGTGCTGGAGAACGGTCGGATATTGTCGGTCGTGACGTTGGGCGGGAAGCCCGGCCCGTCGTCGGAGACGGTGAGATCGAGCCATTCGCCGTTCCGCTCCGCCCGAACCACCACCTTCGTGCCCACGTCGCGCGTGGCCTCCACCCCGTTGAGGATGAGGTTGAGCAGCGCCTGGCGCACCCGGTCGCGGGGGAGGAGGCACACCAGCTCGTCGCGTGCGTCCACCTCGATGGCGACGCCCTCCGCCGTGCCGCCAACGAGCTCCAGCAGCTCGGACACGAGCCGCCCCACGTCGGTCGGCCGCTCGGGCTCGGGCGTGTGCCGCGCGGACGCGAGGTACCCGTTGAGAAGGTCGACCGCCCGCCGCAGCTCCGACGAGAGCAGCTCGATGCGGCGCTCCGTGTCGGCGTCCTCGGACTCTGCGCGGAGGTTGCCGAGACCCGTCAGGACCCCGGCGAGGGGGTTGCGCAGGTCGTGGGCCAGCCCGGCCGCGGTGGTCCCGACCACGGCCAGGCGTTCGGCCTCGGCGAGCGTCCGGTGCTGCTCGAGGAGGGCACGTCTCACCCGCGCCACCTCCCGCTCCAGGGACTCCTCCCGGTCGCGATGCTCCTCCTCCAGCTCGCCGAGCCTGCGCACCAGCCCGTTGTAGCTCTCGAAGACCGGCGCCGTGAGCGGGTGCCGATCGACGTTCGGGACGGGCTCGTTGCGCCCTTCGGCGACGCGGCCCAGGAGCTCGGTCATCTCCCCGAGGGGCCGTACCAACCGCCTGGGGATCCACCACGCGCCGAGAGCCACCAGCAGGAGGATGCCGCCGAGCGTCCAGACGGCCAGGCGGCGCTCGCTGAGGGCGTTGAGCCGGATCTCCCTCAGCAGCGCCGCCTGCGAGCCGTAGCGTGCGGCGGCGATGTCGTGCACGAGGGTGAGTCCCTCCACCAGGACGGGCGTGGGCACGATGCGCGCGCTGCGCAGCACGCCTCGCAGTTGCACGATCCGGTCGGTCGTCTCCGGGTCCATGGGGATGCCCAGGGACTGCACGTCCTGCAAGGCCGCGCGCAGGGCGTCGACCATGAGGAGGTTGGCCGTCAGGTTGCCCGAGAAGTCGGACATCAGCGAGCCCTGCAGCGCCAACGTGAGCTCCTGCAACTGGGCGGTCGCGTAGAGCTCGTCGCCGACCAGGGAGACCCGCGAGAGGTTGCGTGACGCCAACGCGAGAGGCGCGCCGGCGGCGATCGTGAGGGAGAGAAGGAGGAGGGCTCCCAGCGCGAGGCCCGGCGTCGCGAGGGCCGAGCGCAGGCCCTTCGCCGGAGCGGTGGTCATGGCTCGCATCCTTCGCCCCGGGAGGGTCCGCTCGGGTCCGGGAACGGCTCAAATAAGCCAGGCTGGCGGATTTCCACCAGTCTCGCAAATCCTATAAATGGTTTCATGATAACGACTTAGATTGTGGCATCGAGCTTGCTTCCACTTCCTGTCGGACACGGCGCCACCGCGCCGCGGGAGTATTCGAGGCGGCTCGGCCGCCCCACTGCAACGCAGGAGACCCACACCATGACACGCAACCGAATGGGCAAGGCGGCTCTGCTTCCTCTCGCCCTCACGACCTTGGCGGGCGCCGGCGCCATGATAGTACCCCGCGCGCTCCGTCACGAAACGCCCACCGCAAGCGCGGCGGAAGTGACCCCCTCCCCGCGGGTGCCGTTGGACAGCGCGATCGGAGCCCCGGAGCTGTCGACCTCGTTCGTGCAGCTCGCGAAGCGCGTCACCCCCGCCGTGGTGCGCATCGAGGTGCGCAAGCCGGAGACCAGCCAGGGGGTTCCCGCGCAGGGGATGGAGATCCCGGAGCCCCTCCGGCAGTTCTTCCGCATTCCGGACGGCGGCCAGATGCCGCAGCAGGGCCCGCGGCCGTACGCGTACGGCGGAGGCACCGGCTTCATCACCGCCGCCGACGGGCTCATCGTCACGAACAACCACGTCGTGAGCGACGCCGACGAGATCACCGTCTGGTTCCATGACGGCCGTTCGCTCCCCGCGAAGGTGGTGGGGCGCGACCCGACGACGGACGTGGCGCTCATCAAGGTCGACGGCGCGGACGACCTCCCCACCCTTCCCTTCGGCGACAGTGGCGGGCTCGAGGTCGGTGAGCTCGTGATGGCCGTGGGCAATCCGGGCATCGGCGCCGAAGGACCTCTCGACTATTCCGTGACCAGCGGCATCGTATCCGCCAAGGACCGTCCGCTGCGCATCCTCGACCAGTCGCTGGCGCAGGACCCCGACTACGGCACCGCGATGGCCGGCTACGCCATCGAGGACTACATCCAGACCGACGCGGTCATCAATCCGGGCAACTCCGGTGGGCCGCTCGTGAACCTCCGTGGCGAGGTGGTGGGGATGAACTCCGCGATCGCCAGCACGGACGGCTACTACCAGGGCTACGGCTTCGCCATCCCGTCCAACCTCGTGCGTAGCGTCGCGAAGCAGCTCGAGGCCGACGGCCGCGTGCACCGTGCGCGACTCGGCGTCTCGGTCACGCCCGTCACTCCCGAGGATGCCGACGTCTACAAGCTCCCCTCGGTGAGCGGCGTGCTCGTGCAGAGCGTGACGGACGACAGCCCGGCCAACGGCGACCTCCGCGCCGGTGACGTGATCGTGTCGATGGAAGGCACGTCGGTGCGCAGTCCGGGCAGCCTGCAGAGCCTGGTGGCGCAGCACCAGCCCGGTGAGCGGGTGGCGCTGAGCGTCTATCGCGACGGCAAGGCGCGCGCCGTCGAGGTGAAGCTGGGCGAGGTGCCCTTCCAGAAGCAGAAGGGCGAGACGGCCCACAAGGGCGCCGACGCAGGCCGTCTGGGCGTCGCGCTCGCGGAGCCTGGATCGGATGCGGCCCGCGCCATGGGGGTGGACACGCAGGGCGCGCTGGTGGTGCGCGTGGACCCGATGGGTCCGGCCGCCCGGGCGGGCATCCGCCCTGGAGACGTGGTGACGTCGGTGAACGGCCACTCGGTCGACCGCGTCGAGGACTTGACGCGTGCGCTGGCCGGTGCGGACTCGGGCTCGGTGGTGAGCCTCAAGGTCATGGACACATCGGGACAGGCCCGGATCGCGAACGTAAGGGTGGGCTGACTCACCCGCGGGCTGTCCCCTCACGCCCCCCGTCGGTCCCCCCACCGGCGGGGGGCATCCCCCTCTCCTCGATCCCGCCCGGGCGCGCCCTTCTTGGACGCGGCCCGGGCGCGGGCCTATTCTGGCGCTGTCTTCAAGTCGCCCCGAGGGCTCCGATCGCTCCCGCCTCGGCGTCGCCCCGAAACGGCCGCCATGTCATCAGCGAACCAACCCGACGTCACCCGCCTCCTCGGCGCGATCCGGGCCGGTGATCCCGCGTCCTTCGAGGCGCTGTTCCGGGTCGTGTACGATGAGCTGCACCGCCGCGCCCACTTCGAGCTCCGCGACGGTCCCTCCGCCCCGACATTGAGCACCACCGCGCTGGTGCACGAGGCGTACCTCAAGCTCACCGGCACCTCGGATCCGGACTGGGAGAACCGGCGGCACTTCTTCCGCGTCGCGGCGCGCGCGATGCGGCAGATCGTGGTGGACGCGGCGCGCAGGCGGATGGCGGACAAGCGGGGAGGGGGCGAAGCGGCGCTCGACCTGGACGCGCTCGAGGTGGGCGTCGAGTCCCGGGCCGACGAGTTCGTGGCCCTGGAGGAGGCGCTTTCCCGTCTCGAGGATATGAACCCCCGCCTCGGTCAGGTCGTGGAGTTGCGCTTCTTCGCCGGTCTCTCGGTCGAGGAGACGGCCGAGGCCATGGAGACCTCGGAGCGCACGGTGAAGCGCGACTGGCGCCTGGCCCGGGCCTTCCTGCACGGTGCGCTCACGGCCGACGGGGAAGGGGGGGAGGGCGTCCCGTGACGGACGCGGCGGCGCGGGACCCGGCCCGATGGGCGCGCGTCGAGGCGCTCTTCGACGAGGCGCTCGCGCTCGCCGACGCGGAGCGGGCGGCGTTCCTCACCGAGACGTGCGCGGGCGACGACGGGCTCCGCCGCACGGTCGAGCGGCTGCTCGTGGCGGACGGAGCCGGGCCGGGCCTTCTCGACACGCCGATCACCGGCCCCGCCGCGGCCGTCCTCGCCGGAGCCGCGCGGGACCTTCCCCCGCCTGCGTTGATCGAGGACGAGCGTGTGGGCCCGTATCGCGTGAAGGGTGTGCTCGGACGTGGTGGCATGGGCGTGGTCTACCGGGCGGAGCGCGCCGACGGCGCGTACGAGCAGGAGGTGGCGCTCAAGGTGGTCGGCGGCCCCGTCGCGGGCGCGCTCGCGGAGCGCTTCCTGAGGGAGCGGCAGATCCTCGCCCGCCTCGCGCATCCCGGCATCGCCCGGCTGCTGGACGGCGGCATGACCCGCGACGGACGGCCCTGGCTGGCGATGGAGCGCGTCCAGGGAGAGCCGCTGTCGGCCTGGGTGGGTCGGGTGCGCCCCGACGTGGACGCTCGCCTCGGCCTCTTCCTCGCTGTCTGCGACGCCGTCCAGTACGCGCACCGGAGCCTGGTGGTGCACCGCGACCTCAAGCCCTCGAACATCCTTGTCGAGGCGGACGGACGCCCGCGCCTGCTGGACTTCGGCATCGCGCGTCTGATGGACCAGGAGTCCGACGCGGCGCGTCCCGACCTCACCCGGGCCGGTATGCTCGTGCTCACCCCGGAGTACGCCGCCCCCGAGCAGCTCCGCGGAGAGCCTGCCACCACGGCGGTGGACGTCTACGCGCTCGGCGCGATCCTGTACGAGCTGCTGGCGGGGCGGCGGCCCTTCGAGGGACGGGGTGGCACCCTCGAGGACGTGCTCCGCCTCGCGCGGGAGGATCCGCCGCCTCCGAGCCGCGCCGTCCGGAACCCGCGTCTGCGTCGGCGCCTCGAGGGCGACCTCGACACGATCGTGGCGCGGGCTCTCCACCGCGAAGCCGCCCGGCGCTATCCGTCCGTGGAGGCACTGGCCGAGGACGTCCGTCGGCACCTCGGCGGGCTCCCCGTAACAGCCCGCCCGGACACGCTGGGCTACCGCGCGGGCCGCTACGTGCTCCGGCACCGACTCGGGCTCGGCGCGGCCGCGGCCGTGCTGTTGGCTCTGGTGGGCGGGCTCACCACCACGATGTGGCAGGCACGGGCCGCCCGCCTGGAGGCCGCGCGGGCCCGCGCCGTCGGCGATTTCCTGTTCAGCCTTTTCGAGGCCGCCGACCCGGAGGCCAACCGGGGGGTGGTGCCCGATGCGCGCGAGCTGCTGGACCGCGGCGCCGCACGGGTCGATTCCCTCGGCCCGGACGCTGGGCCCGAGGTGCGCGTCGACATGCTCACCACGCTCGGCCTGCTCTACCAGAAGCTCGGAGCGTATCCGCAATCGGACTCCCTCCTGACCAGGGCGGCCGAGGAGGCGCGTGCCCACCTGGGTCGTGACGACCGTACGGCGGCGGCCCTCACGGCGCTCGGCGTGCTGGCCGTGGACGAAGGGCGCCTGGACGCCGACTCGCTCCTGCGGGAGGGGCTGGAGATGCGGCGGGAGCTCGGCGCACCCGATACCCTCCTCGCGGAGAGCCTGGGCGCGCTGGGCACGCTGGAGGGCACGCGCGGGCACCTGGACACCGCGCTCGCGCTCCACCGGCGGGCGCTGGCGCTCGATCGCGGCGCGCAAGGTACGGCGTCGCCGCGGGTCGCCACGGACCTGAACAACGTGGGGCTGGCGCTCGACGGGCTCGGCCGCATCGACGAGGCCGAGGCGGCGCTGCGCGACGCGCTCCGCATCCGGCGCGAGCTCTACGGCGAGACGCACCCGCTCGTCGCGATGAGCCTCACCAATCTGGCCGCTCCGCTCGGCGGCCGCGGCGACCTCGCCGAGGCGGAAGCGCTGAACCGGAAAGCGCTCGAGATCCGTCGGCGCACGCTGGGGGAGGAGCACCCGGACGTTGCGCGCTCGCTCGACCAGCTCGCGCTGTACGTCGACCGGCAGGGACGGTGGGCGGAGGCGGACAGCCTGTATCGGGAAGCGCTGGCCATGCGCCGCCGGCTCCTCGGCGACGAGCACCCGGACGTGGCGGCGACGATGAACAACCTGGCCACCGTGCGCTATCGGCGCGGGGACTGGGCGGGCGCGGTCGCGATGCAGGCCGAGGTCGTGGACATCTGGCGCCGGACGCTGGGCACCGACCACCCGAACTTCGCCACCGCCCTGAACAACCTCGGCGTGATGCGCTTCCGCGCGGGTGCGCTCGAGGAGGGGGAGCGGGACCTCGTGGAGGCGCTCGCGCTCCGGCGGCGCCTGCGCGGCGAGGTGCACGAGGACGTGGGCGCGAGCCTTCGCAACCTCGGGGACGTGCGCCGGGCTCAGGGTCGGCTCGCCGAGGCCGATTCGCTCTACCGGGCTTCCCTGGACGCGCTGCGCCGCGCGCTCACGCCCGGCCACTGGCGCATCGCCGACGCGGCGGTGTCACTCGGCGGCGTGCTCGTGGAGGAGGGCCGGCCGGCCGAGGCGCTCGATCCCCTGCGCGAGGGGCTCGAGATCCGAGCGGGGAGCTTCGTGGCCACGGACCCCCGCGTTGCGGAGGCCGACCTCTGGCTGGGGCTCGCGCTCGCGGCCACCGGGAGCGCCGCCGAGGCGAGGGAGCACCTCGAGGCGGCGCACGCCGTCTTTCTCCAGGCACGGGGTCCGGACGATCCGGACACGCGGCGCGCGGAGGTGGCGCTGGCGGATCTGGCCGCGGAGGGAGCGTAGCTCAGTCGAGGCGGGGCATGACCATCCCGGCAAGCTGCACGCCGGCCTCCCGCGTGGGGGCGTTGACCATCACCTCGACCGAGCTCCTCCCGCCCTTCTTCACGGCGACCGTCCAGCCGCCCTCCCCCGCGTCGCGCACGGCGGCGGCGTGGCCGGCCATCTCGAGCGGCATCCACCGGCCTCCCTCCACGAGGTCGTCCATCGCCTCGCTCTGCTCCATGTCGTCGATGGCCTCGTTCAGCTCCGCGGCGAGCGCCTCCGAGTCGATGGCCGGCCGCGAGCTTTCGCTCTGGCGCACGGTGAGGTTGACGCTGTTCGGCCACCCGCCGTCGAAGATGCAGATCGTGGCGAGCGTGGACCCGCTCGTGGCCTCGCGCTTGTTGGGGCCGGTCACGCTGGTGCCGAGCACCTGCCCCACCTCCGCCGTGGAGAGGAGTGCGCAGGGGTCCTCGATCCTGGCTTCGGCCTCGGCGGCCTGCTGGCCCCCCGAGCCGTCCCCGCACCCGGTACCCAGGAGGAGGAGGGTCGTCGTGACGAAGGGGGCGAGCCCGCGCCCGACCGTGCGTCGGGTCGCGGAGAGGGGCTGTCGGTGCGAAGGCATGGTGGTACCTCGGATGTGGGAATGGGCTGGAGTCCGCCGTCCACCCCCAAGACGGAGGCAGGCGGGAACGCGGGCCACTGTATTTCTACCACGGGCTGCTAGCGCCCGGCCGGGGGCCGGATCGCGTAGCCGTCGGGCGGCGTCTCGCCCAGGAGGTGCTCCACGAAGTAGTCCCAGGTACGCCGGATCATGTACGGATCGTCGCCGTAGCCGTGGTTCCGGTTCGGCATCACGAGGAGATCGAAGTCGCGGTTGTGCGCGATCAGCTCGTCGATCAGGAGGAGCGTCGCGTTGGGATGCACGTTGTCGTCCAGCGTCCCGTACATGAGGAGGAGCTTCCCCCGCAGGTTGGCGGCCGCGAGGTGGTTGGCCTGCGCGTCGAAGTTGTCCCCACCGTCGTCGCCTCGCTCCAGGAGTCCCTGGTACTTCTCACCCCAGGTGTAGTCGTAGCTCCGGTTGTCGTGGTTGCCGGAGGAGGACACCGCCACCTTGAAGAAGTCCGGATAGCGCAGGATCGCGTCGGTCGACGAGAACCCCCCGCCCGAGTGCCCGTAGATGCCCACCCGATCCAGGTCGATCGCCGGGTAGCGGACCGCCAGCGCCTTGAGCGCCGCGACGTGATCGGGGATGCCGTTGTCGACCATGTTGCCGTAGTACGCGTCGTGGAAGGCCTTGCTGCGGAGCGGCGTGCCCATGGCGTCGATCGTGAACACGATGAAGCCGAGCTCGGTCAGCGCGGGCCCGTTGCCGCGCGGGCCCGGCGTCGCCTGTCGCCACCCGATCGGCCCCGTCTGCGGGCCCGGATAGATGTAGTCGATGACCGGGTATCGCCTCCCATCCTCCATCTCCCTCGGGAAGTAGAGGTAGCCGTACACGTCGGTGGTGCCGTCCCTCGCCTTCGTGCGGAAGGGCACGGGCCAGCGCCATCCCGTGTCGAGCAGCGCCGTGAAGTCCGCCTGCTCCAACGTCAGGACCACCGCGCCCTCGGCGGTGCGCAGCACCGTCACGGGTGCGCTCACCCGCGTCGAGTACGTGTCCACCACGTAGCGCCCGGTCGGGCTGAAGCGGACCTCGTGGTCCGCGTTCTCGGGGGTGAGGAGCTCGATCGCGGAGCCGTCCAGCCTGGCCCGGTACAGGTGGCGCTGGTAGGGGTCCTCACCGTCCTCGCGGCCCACCGCGGTGAAGTAGACCCATCGGTTCTGCTCGTCGACGCGGAGGAGGTCGACCACGAGCCACGGACCCCGCGTGATCTGGTTCTTCAGCGCCCCCGTGCGCGCATCGTACAGGTAGAGGTGGCCCCAGCCGTCCCGCTCGCTGAACCACACCACCTCTTGGTTGTCGGAGATCACCCTCCAGTTCGGGATGCCCCCGCTGCGCACGTTCGCCTCCACGTACGTCGGACTCGTCTCGGTGAGCACCGTGCGGGTCGCGCCCGTCCTCGCGTCCATCGCAACCAGCCGAAGCGTGTCGAACGAGCGCTCGCCGTAGGTGAAGAAGAGCTCGTCGGAGCCCGAGCCCCAGCGCGCGTCCTTCCAGACCGGCTCCCCGTCGGGCCCGGTGGTCGTGAGCGTACAGCACGAGGTGTTCACGTACGCCTGCGGCGGTCGATCGGCGCGGACGCCGGGGCCGCCGTCCACGTCGAAGACCCAGACGTCCCAGGTGGGGATGATCGAGTCCCCCGGAAGCGCGTTGTGGTAGGTCCAGAGCACCGGACCCTTCACGTTGGTCTCGATGAGCCCCATGACCCGCACGTCCCGCTCGTCGAAGCGGTGCGTGGCGATCCTGCGTGAGTCCGGGGACCAGGCGAGGATCGGCGGCTCGTCGATCTTCCGCCGCCGGGAGGTCACCGCCGAGCAGCACGCCTCGATCGGCACCGCGTAGCCCCAGTCCTTCTCGCCGTCGGTGGACAGCCTCGTCTTCTCGCCCGTCTCGACGTTCCTCACCCAGAGGTTCTCGTCCCGGCTGAAGGCGGCCCAGCGCCCGTCGGGCGACTTCGTCTCGCCGTCCGAGGGCCTGGCGACGGAATCGGGGCCGCTGCACCGGTAGGCGACGACGTCGCACCGCCAGCGCACGGAATCGCCGAGGAAGAAGCGGATCTCCCGGTCGCCGTCCACGAGCTCGAACTTCTCGAAGGGCAGCTTGCGCCCCTCGTAGCTGGTGTCCCGCGCGACCGAGAGGGCCGCCGCGACGCGGTCGTGGTCGAACGCGCGCCCGCGTGTGCGCCGCGCGGGATCCACCAGGATGAACTCCCAGCCGTCGCGGACGTGGTTCCGGTACCAGAAGCGGTCGCCCCCGTCGATCCAGGCGGGGTCGACCTGGTCCCCCGACACGAGGTTCCGGGTGTTCCACCCGAGGAACGCCTCGGCGCGCGCGTAGTCGGTGGCGGTGACCTGCGCCCGGAGCGATCCGGGCGAGGCGCCCGCCAGGGAGAAGGCGACGAGGGCGAGCCCCAGCGTCGACGGTCGGCTCATGGACCTCGCCTCCCCGTCACATCGAGGCCAGCTCGCGAACCACCCC
>CAWGKG010000023.1:0-295459 GCA_963823035.1 uncultured Gemmatimonadales bacterium | reverse complement strand
ACCGAAGCGAGGGAGGCGCTGGAAGCCATCGAGGCCTCGATCGGCCGCGGCGGCTCGAAGACGTAACGGCCACCGAGGCTAGCGAGCGATGGCGTCCTGGGTGGCGGCGCGGGGCTTGAAGACGAGGTCGTCCAACCGGACGATGAGGTTGGAGAGGACGGTCCCGCCCGCCGTGTTCGAGGAGTCCAGCAGGGCGACGGCGACGTACTTCTTGCCGTCACGCTCGACCAGGGCGGCATCGGCGTGCCATTGCTTCCAGGTCCCGGACTTCCGGTAGATCACCGAGTTGGGGCGGGCGTCCAGGCCCCGCACGAACTTGTGGTGGATCGCGGGCTTGCTCAGGATGTCCTTCATCTCCCGAGAGGCCCAGGGACTGACCAACCCTCCCTGGTCCATCATCACCAGGAAGCGCGCGGCCTGACGCGCCGTGGCCCCGTGGGACTGGTTGCCGATGGGGTCGCGGCGCCAAAGTCCGACCTTTCCGCCGTACCCCCGGCCCACCCAGATGCCGCCGCCCCGATCCGGGTCGTACAGCGCATGCCGGGGATCCCGCAGCGCGGCGGCGATGGCCGGGAAGCCCACGAGTCCGATGAGCTCGCTGGACATCGCGTTGTCCGAGCGGCGGATCATCCGCTCCAGCTTGGCCTTGAGCTGGGGCGTGTAGCGCAGGTTGCCCCGATCGATCTGGTCGAAGACGCCCAGCAGGATGCCGATCTTGGGAAGGCTGGCCGCGTACCGCTCGCGATCGTCGTCCAGGCCGGCGTAACGGACGTTGTCCGGGTCCGACAGGTCCACCAGTGCGACCGACAGGCGCCGCTCCGTCACCAGCCGCCGATACGTCGGAAGGTTGAGAACGCGCACGAGCGCGGACTGGAGCTGGGCGTCCTTTTCGGGAAGCTCCAACGTGGTCGGCTGCTGGGCGCGTACGGGCGCGGCGAGGGACGCGAAGACGGCGGCCAGACATGCCGGCCCGAAGTACCCGAACGCGGTGCGGTGCACTCGAGTGGTGCGCTCCTGGGCGACCCTAGGGTTTCGGCATCTCGGGATGCAGGCTGGCGATGAGGCGCTCGATCTGCGTTCCGATCTGCATGTGCTCCGCGGCCGAGTTGACCTTGAGCACGTTGGACATCACTGAGACAAGATAGACACGAGGATGTTCCGCCCCCGCCGGCGTCTCCACGACGGTGACCGAATGCATGAGGTTCTCGACGTTCCCCATGTACTGCACGCACTGAAAACCCTCTTCCGGCTGACACCGGTAGAGGGATCCCGACTTGAAATATACCGCGGCGTCGTTCAGGGCGGGGGATGCCGCGTATCGGTATCGGTTGCGCGTGAAGTAGAGCAGCCGCTTGGCCTCGAGGCTGCTCCACTCGTCCACGACCTTGCCCTGCTCCATCTTCATCAGCCAACGGACCAGCGTCCTGGGCGACGCGAAGCTGCTGCGACCGGGGATGATCTGGGACGCACCCCGGGTGAAGTAGGTGCGCAGGCGGAGCAGCGAGGTGTCCAGGCCCATCGCCAGCAGGGGGTCCTCCAGGATGCGGATGGAGCGATCCGTGAGCTCGCTCCTGGGCGTGTTCTTGAAGAACGCGGCGGCTTCCTCCCTGGAGGGGGGGTAGCGCCGTCCGAACTCGTTGAGCAGGAGCGCCTCCTTCCAGACCACGGCCCCCGCGGCGTTGGAGCTGGGGGAGAGCATGTGGTCCACCCACTCCCACAGCGAGAACTCGTCGCCGAGGCGTATCGGCCGGTGGACCACGCGCGACCAGTCGGGCTCCACCACGGGCACCGAGTGGCTGTTGGGCATGGCGAACTGGTCCGCGACCACGCGGGTCTCCCGAAGCACGCGCGCGCGCGCCTCCACGTCGTCGGGGTACAGCTTCCGGAGCTCGTTGAAGAGACCCGTGAGCACCAGGAGCTTTCCGACGCTGCCCGGGATGTAGCCCTGGTCCTGCTTGATCGCCGCGTACCGGGTAGCATTGGGATCCGTGATGTCCAGGACGGCGATGCGGTACGAGGAGCTTCGGTCCCCGATGATGCGCTCGATCCCCGCCTGCAACTCCCGGTCGACGGGGCGGTTGGCGGGGATGTCGAGGGTGTCGTTCACGCCTTTCAAGCGAAGCTTGATGGCGTTGCGCGACATCATGGCGCCCGGCTTCAGCCGGACGTTCCCGGGCATCGTGCCCTCCTGCATCATGCGATACGCCCTGAGTCGCCGGATCCCCGTCGTCTCGTATCCGTCGAGCGGGTACCCTCCCAGCCACGCCGCGGTGGGGAGGAGGAGCATCGCGCCGGCCACAACCGCCAGCACCTTCCAGCGTAGGGGACCGGCGGTCTTCACATTCCACCCATGGGTTGGGAGAGGCGCACGATGCGATGGCCGTTGCGCACCGCGTCGGCGTCCAGACGTTCCAGGCGCGCGTACAGGTCGCTGTTCCGGAAGCGGATGAAGGGACGGATCTGCAGGAGCCAGAGCTGCCCGCCCACGAAGGCGAACTCCATGTCCCAGGTCTGACCTTCGTCGGGCGTTCCCTTCTTCAGCGTCTTCCAGGTCGCCACCACGTTCCGGAGCTGGGCCAGCTCCCCGGGTTGCAGCAGGGTGTCCGGGCGCGTCGCCGCCACCCAGCGTGTGCCGCCGGGGGCGACCTGCCGCTTCCGGGGTGCCTTGGCCTGGGAGAGAAGCTGGACGGAGCCGTCGGGGCTGACCAGAAGGGTCTCGGCGTCCTCGCCGTCCACCGCACCGCCGACGCCCTCGGCCGTGACCACCGTGAGGTCCTCGGGCCGACCTTCCTGGAGGCCCGACGTGATCAGGACACCCGATTTCTCCGACGGGACGCTCTCCAGCAGGAGCACCGAGGGATAGACGTCTCCCTGTTCGTCCAGGATCTGGCTGCGCCACAGATAGGCGCGCTCGCTGAACGGAGAAGTCCACACGCGTTTCACCGAGGAGAGGACCTCCTCCACCGAGGTCTGGTTCGGCACCGTGAGGTTGAGCCCGGCGCCGGAGAACTGGGGGAGGTCCTCCACGTTGGTGTCGCTTCTCACGAACACGCCGCGACTCACCTCGCCGCCGAGCGTCGTGTTGAGGGCGTCCACGACCTGCCGCCTCATGTCGGGCAGCCAGTCCAGTCCCTCGACGGCCCGCCGCACCCAGGCCAGACGCTCCAGCATGTACGCGTTCACGGCGGCGTCCGGCTCCCCGGCGCGTCGCATCTCGGCGGCGTGCGCGTAGGCTCCCCGGAGCTCGTCCAGGACGGTTCCGTCGCTGCCCTCGAAGGGGCGACTGGCGTGGCGAACGAACATCCCGAAGGGAAGCGCGACACCCCTGGAGACCCGCCCGGGGAAGTCGGCGGCGAGTTGCCCCAGGTTGGCCGCCTTGGGTCCCACGACCACGCCGGACTGGGCCGAGCGCAGGTCCGCTAGCGGGATCGGATCGGTCACATCCAGCCGGAGACGCGAGACGTCCAGCGCGTACTTCTCCGTCTGGGCAGGCTGTCCCGTCGCGACCAGTGCGCGCTCCTCGTCGTCGAGGTCGCTGGGCCACTTCAGGACGACCCGACCGAAGGGCGAGACGGCGTAGAACACCTCCCTGCCGTCGGCTTGCTCCAGGCGTGGCAGGAGGGATGGGTCCACCGCTGCGTTCGGAATGCCCAGGTTCCGGGCCAGGAGCTGCACGTGGGAGAGGAGGTTCCCCACGTCCAGCGTCAGGACGCCCGCCACCGGCTTGAGCTCCGCCGGGGTTTCCGGAAGCGCGTAGATCGTGCGGGCGTCCACGTCACCCCCGTCTCCGTCCCGGAGGATCCGGAATGGACGCATCGCAACGCCCGGATTGAGCCCCCGCACCCCGTGCCCCACGGAGACGCCGAGGATGTCATGGGAGGATCCGAGCGCCACGTCGGCGTCGGTCTGGAGGGCATCCAGGGTGCGCGACAGGGGGAGGAGCACCGAGCCGCGCAGGAGCGCGTCGTACAGCCCGGCTGCCTTCGGCTCCATGGGCGTGTACCGTTCCACGGCCGGGGCGAAGGTGCCGCGTACGGTTCCCCGGGCCCAGTCCAGGCTGCGCGCGAGGCTGCTCATCCGGGTCTTGTAGGTGAGGGCTTCCACGTCGTCCGCGTCGACCAGGGAGGCGATCTGCCCCTGGAGCGTGGCACGCTCGCGGCCCGAGAGGTAACCTCCGCCGTACGCCAGATCCACGAACCGGCCGAGCGTTGCCAGGGCCCCCGCGCGCGTGGCTCCGGCACTCGGACCCGAAGCGCCCTGGGCGAGGACGAACGCTCGTTCCTGGAGGCTCGACTGGAGGTCCAGCAGGTCCAACGTCAACGAGGCACGTCCGCCCGACTCGGCCTCCTGGCGGGCCGCGACCGATAGCGTTGCGAGTGCCGCGAGGGATCCTGCGGCATCTCTCCGCTCCATGGCGGCCCGCGCGGCTCCGAGGGCGTCGCGGAGCGACGGGGGGACCACGCGCTCGTAGGCGCCCAGGGATACCAGGGCCCGGGCGGGATCGTACTGCTGGCGCAGAAGGTCCCTGAGCTCCGTCAGCTTGTCGGACGCACCCGAGGTGGGGTGGCTGCTCAGGTAACGCGCCACCGCATCCACGTCCTCCCTGGACGGGACCGAGTGGATCTTCACGCGGATCCGGAGGAACTCCGGTTCGGTCTGGGCGATCTCGCTGGCCAGGGCACGGATGCGATCCATGGTGCGCTCCCCGCCCAGATGGGGGTGCGGCACGTCCGTGGCGAGTCGCATGGCCAGGAGGTAGTTGCCCCGCAGCCAGGCCGCGTCGCCCACCCGCCGCTCCAGGTGCACCCGGCCGGTGGCCTCCTCGTTCTCGATCTGCCGGGCGCCCCGATAGTACCGGGCACGGCGCAGGACCCACCCGTCGTCGACGTCGGTGAGGTATGCCTCCATCACCATCTCCCGCAGCCGATACCCGGCGTTGGCCGTGTCGGCGAAGGCTTCGTAGGACGTCGCCTGGAGAATGGTCCCCACGTGGTATCCCAGCGCGGCGAGGCGCACGGCGGCCGGACCGTACTCCGCATGCTGGACGCCGCCCCCCAGGGCGGTGCAGGGCGTGCCGCCCGGGGGCAGGACCGATCCGTCCGCACAGTACCAGCGGATCCTCGAGTAGGGGCCGCGCTCGTCCCGCTTCATGGCCTCCACGGCGGTCCTCACCTCGGCCACCACCTCGGCATCCGGTGCGGCCGGGAAGGCCTGTTGGCCGGCGAGGGGCGACGCGCCCGTCAGGAGCACCACGGTGATCAGAGCTCCGCGGCCGACGACGGCGGAGGGCGACATGGCGACGCTCCTGGCGACGAGATGGGGTGGCCCAAGGAAGTACCGCAGTGGCAGATTGCCGTTCCCGGAAGATGTCTCTTCCGGTGGCCCCGAACCCCGGACCGCCTCCTTGCCGCAGCGGATCCTCGAGAGCAGCGCCGACGTCTACCGTCGCCTGAACGCGTTTTCCCTGCGCATGTTCGGCCTCGTGGCCCGGGTGCGGCCCGACGAGCGCCGTGACGCCCTCGGAGCGTTCCTCACCCTGTTCGGCTTCCTGGCGGGGCACGCGCTTCTGGAAACGGCGCGCGACGCCCTCTTCCTGGCCAGCATCCCGGCCCGGCGGTTGCCCTGGGTCTACCTCATCATCGCGATCCTGGCGATCGCGATCGGCCAGCGGGAACCGCGGGTCGTACGCAAGCTCTCGGCCCGGAACGAGCTGAGCCGGTGGATGGTCTTCGCGGCGCTGGTGACGCTGGCCTTCTGGGTGGTGGCCACCGATGGGCGGGACTGGGTCTACTACGCCCTCTACGTCTGGTCGGGCGTGCTCGCGTCGCTCGTGGTGGTCCGCTTCTGGACGGTGCTGGGGAACCGTTTCTCCGTCACGCAGGCCAAGCGGGTGTTCCCGGTCATCGCCTCGGGAAGCGTGGCCGGCGCCATCGCCGGGTCGGCGATCGCCCGGGCCCTCACGGAGGCGCTCCCGGCACGTCATCTCGTGCTGGCCGCGGCCGCCGTGTTCTTCCTGGCGTCCCGGGCACCGTCGTTCCTGGGCGAGCCGGCGGTCGGGGAGCCGCGTCGCCGGCGGGCGGACGCCGACCTGGGGCGCGTGGCCCGCATGATCTGGTCGGGCCCGTACCTGTTGCGGGTCGCGGCCATGGTGTTGTTGGCGACCGTGACGTTCACGCTGGTGGACTACGTCTTCAAGAGCACGGCGGGCCGGTACGTGCCGCCGGAGCAGCTCGGTGAGTTCTTCGCCAGCGTCTACCTGTCGCTGAACCTCCTCTCGCTGGTGATCCAGGTGCTGGTGGTGGCGTGGCTCCTTCGTCACCTGGGCCTGGTGGCCACCGTGGCCGCCGTCCCTGCGGTCTTTCTGGTGGCTACGCTCGGCTTCGCGGTGGGGGGCGGCCTCACGCTGGCCCTGGTCCTGAAGGGCGCGGACGGCGCGCTGCGCCACTCCCTCTATCGGACCGGCGCGGAGCTTCTGTTCATCCCCCTGTCGGATCGACTCCGCACCCGCGTCAAGGGCGTGATCGACGTCCTCGGCCAACGTGGCGGACAGGCCCTCGCGTCGGTCCTGATCCTCATGGTGCTGTCCACCACCGGCAGGGAGACCGTGTTCGCCGCGATCGCGTGCCTCACGGCCGTGGCGTGGCTGGTCGTCGCGCTGGGCCTGCGCGAGCACTACCTCAACCTCTTTCGCGAGACCCTTCACAAAGAGGCGGGCGGCAGCGTATCCGAGTTCCCGACGCTGGACATGGCATCCCTGGAGACGTTGCTGGCCACCCTCAACGCTCCCGACGACCGCCGGGTGGTGGCGGCCCTGGAGGTGTTGCGCGACCAGGGGAAGGCCGGCGTCGTGCCCGCGCTGATCCTGTACCACCCGTCGCCCCTGGTGGTGGAACGGGCCCTGGACGTCTTCGTGGCCGCGCGCCGGGAGGATGTCCTTCCCCTGACCGAGCGACTCCTCCCTCATCCCGAGGCCCGCGTGCGTGCGGCCACCGTGCGGGCGCGTCTGGTCCTGGGACCCGACCGGGCGACGCTGGAGGCGGCCGCCCTCGATCCGGAGCCGGCCGTGTCGCTCACCGCACGGGCCGGCCTGGTCGCGCTGGGCCTCGCGGAAGGCGAAGCGGGCCGTACCCAGCTCGCCGACGCCGTACGTCGGGCCGACGCCGACACCCGCGAGGCGGTGGCACGGGCCATCCAGGCGCTGCCCCATCCCGTCCTGGAGCCGCTCCTGCAGGAGCTCCTGGCCGACGAGGAGCCGGCCGTCGTGCTGCGCGCGGTGGCCGCCGCTCGCGAGATGCGGAGCCCGGCGCTCATGTCGCCCCTGCTGCTCCTCCTCACGCGGAGAGCCGTCCGGGAGGAGGTCCGCGTGGCGCTGGCCGCCTTCGGGCCCGCGGCGCTGGCGCGGCTCGGCGAGGCCCTGGTGGATCCCGACCTGCCTCCGGCCATCCGCAGGCACGTCCCCGGGCGCCATCGGCATGATCGGTTCGGCCCAGGCGCCGGAGCTCCTCCTGCGTCACCTGCGCAGGGAGCCCGACGGGATGATCCGCTTCAAGATCCTGCGGGCGCTGGGCAGGTGGAGGAACTCCCAGCCCGACGTCACGCTGGACGGCGATCTCCTCCAGGAGACGCTGGGCCAGGCGCTGACCACGGGCTTCCGGCTCATGGGATGGCGGCGGGCGCTGGAGCGGGGGGCGGCGGGCGCGCCCCACCTACGCACGGAGTTGCACGAGATCCTGGTGGCGCTCCTGCTGGACAAGCAGGACCACACGCTGGAGCGGGTCTTTCGGCTCCTGAACCTCCACACGGGGAGCGAGGAGTTCCAGCGTGTCTACCGCGGGCTCCACAGCCCCCGCGAAGCGACGAGGGCGGGAGGTCGTGAGCTGCTGGAGCACCTCGTGCTCCCCCAGGTGCGCGGTCCCCTCCTGACCCTGGTGGACGATCTTCACGCGGGGCCCACGCCTGCCGGGCCGGCGGGGCGGCCGAGCCCGGCCGGCGTGAAGCGAGCGTACGGCAGCGTCCTCGAATCCCTGTTGGAGTGTGGCATGGAGTCGGTGAGCGCGTTGGCTGCTGCCCACGCCGCCGAGCTGCGCTTCGCGGAGCTCGCCACGGTGATCGAAGCGTGCCACGCCGTCTCACCGGAGCACCGGGCGACGCTGGACCGGGCCGCGCGAACGCTCAGAGGAGAGGCCTGATGTCGACGCGACCCCTCTTCGTGGGACCGCTGCTCCACCTGCGGATGTTGCCGGCCCTGGAGGGGCTGGCTCCGCTCTACCTCACTGCGCTCGCCCAGGAGACCGAAGAGGTCGTTCTGCCCCAGGGGATGCCGCTGCTGACCCGCGGGAGCCTGACCCAGGAGCTCCACGTGATCGTGGCCGGGTCGATCACGCTCCGACGAGCCGGTCGCGTCACCTCCGCCGGAGCCGGAGACGTTGTGGGATTCCTGGAGCTCCTCTCGCAGGAGCCTTCACCGACCGACGCCACCGTCGACGTGGACACGGTGGCGCTCAAGCTGGACGGCGACGGCTTGCGCGAAGTCTGCGAGCGCCACTTCGCCATCCTCTTCTCCCTGGTCTCGAGCATCGCCCGCCAGATCACCCAGGATCCGGTCGCCCTGCGCCTGGTGGTGCAGGGCGACGGGTCCGGGGTCGCCCTGCCCGTTCAGGGCGAGCTCGATCGAGTCGGGCGCATCGTGGCCCTCCACCGGTCACCGGCGTTCCCATCAGCGAGCATGGACGCCCTCGCCGAGTTGGCGGTCAACCTGCGGGACGTCCGATTCGCGCGCCGGCGATCCGCTGTGGCGTGTCGGGGACCCCGCCGACGGCTTCTACCTCGTCTGCGACGGCCTGGCGCGCTACACGAGCGCGACGGCGGGGTGGTCCGTGGACGTGGGCGCGGGAGGCGTTCCGGGGTTGCCGGCGACGTTGGCGCGCACCCGCCGTGTCGTCGCGGCGTCGGCCGTGACCGACGTGGTCGCGCTGCGCGTGGACACCGAGCCGTTCCTGGACGTGCTGGAGGACCACTTCCACATGGCCTTCCAGTTCCTCGGTCGGCTGGCCCGGTGCGTGCTTGGGGCCCAGGAGCCCTCCGGGGACGGTCCATGACACCGCGCCCCGCCATGACCCCAGTGGCCTACCCGCTCGAACCGTCCCCCGACGAGATGCGAGCCATGCTCGCCGAAGCCTCGCGGCTGGTCCTGGAGCATATCGCTGCGCTGCCGGAGCAGCCCGCGTCGTACGACACCGACGGGCGAGCCGAGGCTCGCGCCCTCGTCGAGCGTCTCCCGGAACAGGCGACGGACTTCGCGAGCCTGATGCGCGTGATCTTCGAGGAGGCGATCCCGACCTCGTTCAACACCGCCGGCCCGGGATACCTCGCCTATATCCCGGGCGGCGGCGTCTTCCCCGCTGCGGTCGCGGACCTGATCGCAAACGGGATCAACCGCTACGTCGGCGTGTGGGTTGCGGCGCCGGCGCTGGTGCAGCTCGAGCTCAACGTCGTCCGCTGGTTGTGTGAGATCCTGGGATACGGCCCGGGCAGCGGGGGGATCCTCACCAGCGGCGGATCGCTCGCCAACTTCACGGCGATCGTCACCGCGCGCAGGGAACGACTTCCCGAGGCCTTCTGGTCCGGCACGATCTACACGTCCGACCAAACGCACCATTCGGTGCGCAAAGCCGCCGTGCTGGCCGGCTTCCCCGAGGCCAACGTCCGTGAGATTCCGACGAACGACGCCTTCGAGATCCGGGTGGACGCGCTCGGCCGTCGGATCACGGAGGATCGGACGGCCGGGCTCGAGCCGTTCCTGATCGTCGGGAGCGCCGGGACGACCAACACCGGCGCGGTCGACCCCTTGGCCGAGCTGGCGGACCTCGCCGAGCTCGAAGGGCTGTGGCTGCACGTGGACGGCGCGTATGGTGCGCCGTTCATGCTCACCGAGCGCGGCCGTGAGGCGATGGCGGGTATCTCCCGAGCGGACTCCGTGACGCTCGACCCGCACAAGGGGCTCTTCCTCCCCTACGGCACCGGGGCGCTGTTGGTGCGGGACGAGACCTCCCTCCGTCGGGCGCACGCCACCTTCGCGGACTACATGCCGGTCATGCAGCACGACTCGGACTTCGTCGACTTCTGCGACGTGTCACCCGAGCTGTCGCGGGATTTCCGCGGCCTCCGCGCCTGGCTTCCCATCAAGCTCTTCGGGATCGACGCGTTTCGTGCCGCGCTCGACGAGAAGATGGACCTCGCGCGCTGGGCGGCCGAGCGGCTGCGGGAGATCCCCGACATGGAGATCGTGGCGCGAGCCGCGGCTGTCGCTGACCGCGTTCCGACTCGCTCCGGCCGGACACACCGAGGCCGAGCTCGAGACGCTCAACCGTGCGCTGCTCGCCCGTGTGAACGCGAAGCAGAACGTCTATCTGACCGGGACCCGGGTGGGCGATCGCTTCTCGCTTCGCATCTGTGTGCTGTCCTTCCGCACGCACCTGGACCGCATGGAACGGTGTCTGGCCGACATCCGCGAGGCGATCTCGGAGATCGACGCGCGGCCCAGGTAGGGTGACCGGTTCCTTCGCTCGGCGATGTTCCACCCCAAGGGGAGGTCAGTCCGGCGTCGCGGAATCCGTCCGGCTGTCCAGGATGCGGCGGACCTTCCGCGTCAGCGCACCCGGAGAGAAGGGCTTCGGCAGGAAGTCCTGCCCCGGCCCTGGGAAGTCCTCCGGCACGTCCTCCGCGCCGGAATAGCCGGAGATGAAGAGGGCGGGGAGGCCTGGTCGCTCCTCGGTCAGGAGCGCGGCCAGATCCCTGCCGCCCATCTCGGGCATCACCACGTCGGTGACGAGAAGGTGAATGGGTCCCTCCCATTCCCGGCTCAGGGCCGTGGCGCCATGCGCGCCTGCCGCCTCGAGAACGTGATACCCGCACCCGGTCAGCACCTGGGCCACCAGACCCCGTACCGCGTCGTCGTCTTCCACCAGGAGGATGGTCTCCTCTCCCGGCGCCGCGTCGGGGACGGCCCGGACGGGGTCTTCCGGGACGGCCTCGGTCGTCGACGGGAACCAGAGGCTGAACACGGTGCCCTTTCCGACCTCGCTTTCCACCTCGACGTGGCCCCCCGACTGCTTGACGATGCCGAACACGGTGGGAAGGCCCAGGCCGGTGCCCTTTCCCTGAGCCTTCGTGGTGAAGAAGGGCTCGAAGATGTGGGGCCGATCTTCCGCGAGGATTCCGGTCCCGGAGTCGGCGACGGAGAGCACGACGTAGGACCCCGGGGGGATCTCACCGTACCCCCTCGAGATCGGCTCGGAGATCTCCCTGTTGCGGGTGGAAAGAGCGAGGCGCCCGCCCCGCGGCATGGCGTCCCGGGCGTTGACCGCGAGGTTGACGATGACCTGCTCCAACTGGCTCGCGTCGCCCTCCACGTGGTGCAGATCCGGCGCCAGCTCCATGGTGAGGACGATGTCCTCCCCGATCAGGCGCCTCAGCATCCGCTCGACCTGCGTCACCTGGTGATTGAGGTCCAGGACCTTCTTCTCCAGGACCTGCTTTCGGCTGAAGGCCAGGAGTTGGGTCGTGAGGCCGGAGGCGCGTTCCGCCGCCCTCCGGATCTCCTCCAGGTCCTGCTGGATCTCGACCAGCGCCTCCGGCTCCTCGGGCAGGGGCTCCCGCAAACGCTCCGCGAGGAGCTCTCCGTACCCCTGGATGGCCGTGAGGAGGTTGTTGAAGTCGTGGGCCACGCCTCCGGCGAGCCGCCCGACCGCCTCCAGCTTCTGGGCCTGCAGGAGCTGCGCCTGGAGGTTCGTCTCCTGGGTCACGTCCAGCGAGACCCCGAGGATGCCGGTCACGGCCCCGTCTCCCGAGAACATGGGGATCATGCGGCTCTGGAACACCCGGTCGCCGACGTGGTGGCTTGCGGTGAGCCTCTTCCCCTGCAAGGCCGTCGCGGACGTCGGCGAGGAGCGGGGGTATGCCCCGTAGAGCTCGGAGACGGATCGCCCCACCGCCTCACCGGGTTCGAGCCCGATGCTCTCCAGACCCAGTCCCTCGGAGAGGGTGAACCGGCCGTCCCGGTCCAGAGCCCACAGGACGAGGGGGGCGGCGGACACCACGGCGTTCAGCCGGGACTGACTCTCGCGAAAGCGCTCTTCGGCCTCCTTGCGATCCGTGATGTCCCGGGTGATGGACAGGATGTGGGGTACCTCGCCGATCGACAGGATGCGGGCGGACATGAGTCCCCACCGGACCCTCCCGTCCTTCATGCGGAAGCGGGCTTCCATGTTCTCGACGCGGCCGTCGCGCGTCGAGGCCCTCCACCATCCGGCCCCGTTCCCGGGATCGGCCCAGACGTCGATCTCCAGAGAGGTTCGGCCGATGACCTCCTCCCGCGTCCACCCGGTGATGGCGGTGAACCCCTCGTTGGCGTCCACGTACATCCCGTCGTCGCAACCGGTTGATGTTCACGGAGTCGGGGCTGGCCCGGAAGGCGGCCTGAAAAAGCTCGGACGCGTCCGCCGGCCGAATCGGACCCGGGCGTGAGGAGGGAGCCTCAGGCCCGGTCTCTCGCCTCCGGCCCTCGCGGACTTCCGATGCGATCGTGTTCCGGACCCTTCATGCCGTGCTCCTCGCCATGTCGTTTCGACCTCAGTCCCAACAGGCCGGATCGTCGGAAGAGCCGCCGTCGGCCGGGGACCGTGCCGTGCGCGACCCCCTATCCGCCAGCGACCGACCCGCCCACCACCGGCAGCACCAGGCGCGTACCGTCCAGGTCCAGCGTCAGCTCCGTCCCGGGGTCGGGGCGAAGCGTGAACTCCCGGTCGCTGGAGAAGATCATCAGACCGATGCGCTTCCCCTTCGGAACCACCTGGTCGTCCGGCTGGAGCTCGAACGTGACGTCGTAGAACGTCCCGGGGACGAGCGCCTCCCCGTGCTCCAGCGACGCATGGTTCTGCGGGTCGGCCCACCCGCGGGTGATCAGGCTTTCGTACGGGTTCGGCGCGCGCCGCGTGCCCTCCGTCCAGGGGAGCGCCACGAGCCATACGGTGAGGTTGGCGGCCGACTTGTTCGAGGCCAGGCGGACGGTCACCCGCGGGGTGCCGCTGATGCGAACGGAGTCGGTCAGGACAGGGGTGGCGTAGAGAAGCCGGTGCTCCGTCCATTCCGCCTGGGCCAGCGTGGCGCCCGAGAACGAGAAGTTGTCGACCAGCGTCTCCTGCCCCTGGTGCCCGGCGGCGGCGGCCGTCAGCCCGCCCATGCGCACGCCGCCAGCGGTGGGGCGCAACGTCACCTCCACGGCCTCCGCCGCCGGATAGGCGGCGTAGGGCGTGGGCTGCTGGCTGTCGCCGCCCTCCGGCACGATCCAGACGGGCGGGCCGTCCTCGACGCCGTTCTTCACCCCGTAGAGCCAGCGCGTGAACCAGCGGTTCATCAGCTCCAGGGGCGGCGGGCCGCCGTGCCCGCCTCGATGCAGGTACAACGCCGACGGGACACCCCGCGTCGTGGAGCGTCTCGTACACGCGGATGCTGTGCTCCGGCATCACGTTCCAGTCGTTCAGACCGTGCGCCAGGAAGGTGGCCGCCCGGATCCCGTCCAGCCGCTGCATGAAGTCCCGGTTCTTCCAGAACGCGTTGTAGTCCCCCGTCCGCCGATCCTCGCCCGGCACCAGCTCGCCGTCCCGGATCTCCCGGTCGCAGTACTCCCGGCGCGCGGGGCTGCCGCTGTCGATGAACGAGTAGAGCACGTCCGTGTCCTCGCCCAGGTAGCCGCCGGGGCTGCGGACCAGGCCGTTCGAGCGGTAGTAGCGGTAGTAGGACGTGTTCGGCGAGACGGGGATGATGGCTTCGAGACCCTCCACGCCCGTGGTCGCGGCCGCCACCGGGATCGTGCCGTTGTACGACGTCCCCGTCATCCCGACCTTCCCGGTGCTCCAGCTCGCCGTCACCGGCTGCCCGCCCTCGGGATCGGTGAATCCACGGGCGCGGCCGTTCAGCCAGTCGATCACCGCCTTGGGCGCCAGCGCCTCGGGATCGCCGCCGACGGTGGGGCAGCCCTGCGACGCGCCCGTCCCGGGCGCCTCCGAGTGGACCACGGCGAACCCGCGCGGCACCCAGGTGCCCACCAACGAATTCGAGATCCAATGCCGGTCTCCGCGGTAGTCGATGGACGGCATCGGGGTTCGCGTCGGCGCTGGCCGGCCGAGCTCCTGACGCACGTTCCAGAAGTACTCGCCGGCGACGGATCCCGTGCCGGAGAAATAGGGGCTCGACTCGTAGATCACCGGCACCTTCAGGCCCCCCGCGCGGGTCGGTCCCGGGCGGGTCACGTCCACGTGCACACGGTCCGGCCGCCCGTCACCGTCCGTGTCGAACGGCGTCTCCACCCACAACTCCTCCCGGATCCAAGCGCTCGAGTCCGCGAACGCCGGCACCACCTGCGCCTGCCCGTCGCGGAAGGCGGGCTGCGCCTCCTGAGCGGCTGCCATGGCGGTGCTGCCGAACAGCAGGGCGACGGTCATCCACACCGCGCGCGGGAACGGAAGATCGACGGCAGGCCACATGGCGTCCTCACCGGTTGCCCGGGGGCCGCGCGGATCGGCGGCCGGGTAGGGATCGATCCATCTCCAGGTTCATGGCGGAGGGTAGGGTGCGCGGCTGCTGCCAGCAAGCCGATGGGGCGCGGACGGGCCGCGCGTCAGGCAAGCGCCCGGAACAGCTCCACGTACGACCGCACCGCGCCGTCGAGCCCCGCCACCTTCGGGTTCGATGAGTCGATGAGATACCACTCGTCGGGTGCGTGCGCCCCGGCGCCGATGCCCATCCCGAACTGACCGGCCGCCAGGCGGAGCGGGGCCCCGGTGAACGTCACCCCGGGCCACGATCCGGCGAGGCGCGGCCAGAGCACGGGCTCCACGCCCTGCTTCCGGTACGCGGCGATCTGCGCCGCCACGAGCTTCGAGTCGGGATCGGTCTCCGTCGGGTCGTAGCCACCGGTCATGTTGACCTCGATGTCCGCGAAGCCGTGCTTCGCGAGGTGGGCCTCGAGCAGCTCGAGCGTCCCCGTGGCCGTCATGTCCGGCACGAGGCGCATGTCGATCTTGGCCACGGCGCGGTGCGGGAGGATCGTCTTCCCGCCGGGGCCGGTGTAGCCGCCGACGAGCCCCTCGATGTTGATGGTCGGCTGCGACACGAGCCGCAGCAGCGAGTCGTGCCACGACTCGTCCCCGAACCACCTCTCGACGCCCAGCGCCCTCTTGGTCGCAGCCTCGTCACGCTTGGGGATCGATGCTTCGAGGATCTGCCCCTGCCGGGCGGTGAGCGGCCTCACCTTGTCGAAGAAGCCCTCGACGACCGGCGTGTGGCCGTCGGGCCCGACCAGCGTGTTCAGCGCCTGGACGAGGTGCCACGCCGGAGAGTCGATCTGCGCCTCGTAGCTCGAGTGGACGTCCAGCTTCGGCCCCCGCCCCCACTTCTCGCCCGTGGACACGAGCTCCAGCTCCACGATGCCCTTCGCGCCCAGGTTGATCGTGACCGAGCCGTCGGGGTCCTGGTTGCCGAGGGGAATCACGACCCCCGTGCATCTACGGAGCGCGGCCTCGACCTCCGGCTTGAACACGATCTGCGGGAAGTTGGGGGAGCCGATCTCCTCCTCCCCTTCGCAGACCAGGACGATGTTGATGGGTGGCTTGCGGCCCGCCGCCTTGAACGCGTGCAGCGCGGCGAGGCAGGCGACCTGTGGCCCCTTCGTGTTCGTCGCGCCGCGCCCGACGATCACCTTGCCGAGTCCGGGCCGGTCCACGAGGCGCCCCTCGAGCGGCGGCGAGCTCCATTCCGAGGGGTCGTACTGCTTCACGTCGTACATGAAGTAGAGGCCCAGCGTCCGGGGCGCGCCCGTGTCGAGCGTGGCGAAGACGCCCGACTTCCCCTGGGTGGGCACCACCTCGACGTGATCGAAGCCGGCGTCGCGCGCGAGCTGCGCCATGTACTCGGGACCCTGCGGGTATCCCTTGTCCTCCGCGGCGATCGACGGCAACGCGATCCAGTCCCGCAGCATCCGGAGCGTGGCGTCGTGGCGCGCCGTGATCTGTGCGAGGACGGGGTCCTCCTGGTGGCCGAGGATCCCCGACGGAAGGTGGTCGTTCAGCGCGAACACGGCCGCGCCGGCGACGGCACCGTGAAGGAACTCGCGACGGTTGACGCGATGGCCCGTTGCCGGGCCGTCGAGATCGGACTTCGCGCTCCATGGCTGCCTCTCCTCGGTAGTCGCAGCGGACGGGGCCGCTCAAACGTGCGGCGGCGTGACGGACGCTGCAAGGCGGCGAGTCGGCCGCCCCCGCCGCAGCGGGTCGGGGGGCGTCGGCGCGGCCTTCCACGAGGTGCTGGGCAAGACGACGACACCGCGGTCGGGAGTTCTCCCCCTACCGACGTCCGGACCCCGGATCTAACGTTTTCGGGTCGCGGGCCGTCGGGCCCGCGACGGTGATCGCGTCGAGTGCTCCCGCAATCCGGCCTTTCCACGATGAAGCGCCTGCCTTCCGTTCTCCTGTTCGCCGCGGGGCTCGCGGCACTCCCCGCGTCGCTCGGGGCCCAGAGGATGCCCGAGCTGCGGGTCTATCCCCGGGTCGGCCTCCTGGCCCCGGACACCTACTTCTACGAGTACTTCAAGAACTTCGCGGGCGACGGGCTCACGGAGTGGACGCACACGTCGTTGGGGCGGGCGTTCGTCGCCGGCGTCGGTGTGGAGATGCCCTTGGGGAAGAGCGCCTACCTCCGGGGAGAGGTGCTTCGCTCCTTCGATACCTGGCTCTCGGCATCGCATTCGGTGGAGACACTGAGGGACCTGTTCATCCCGCCCGACATCGTGACGACCTGGCTGGACGTGCCGACGACCCTCACCCTCACCAGCCTCCAGCTCGTCCTGCCCACCCGCCTGGAGCTGGGGCCGGCCAAGCCGTACGTGCTCGTGGGCGGTGGCGGGAAGTTCTATTCCTTCGGGGAGCCCACGAAGGCCAACGACGTGGGCGCCACGCTCCCGTCCAACGGCTTCACCTGGGGTGGCGATCTGGGTGAAAAAAAAAAAAAAAAAAAAAAAAAAAAAAAAAAAAGCGGCGCGCTACCGGAGCTCGCCCGACACTCTCTCGGCGCGCTCGTGGACATAGACCCGCCGAACTACGCTGCTCGCTCACTCACCTGCTCGCCACTATACCTCTGCCTGCTCTTCCCCACCCCCCTCCCGTTCTCCCCCTACCGACGTCCGGACCCCGGATCTAACGTTTTCGGGTCGCGCGCCTTCGGACCCGCGACGGTGATCGCGTCGAGTGCTCCCGCAATCCGGCCTTTCCACGATGAAGCGCCTGCCTTCCGTTCTCCTGTTCGCCGCGGGGCTCGCGGCACTCCCTGCGTCGCTCGGGGCCCAGAGGATGCCGGAGCTGCGGGTCTATCCCCGTGTCGGCCTCCTGGCTCCGGATGCGTACTTCTACGAGTACTTCGAGAACTTCGCGGGCGACGGGCTCACGGAGTGGACGCATACGTCGGTGGGGCGGGCGTTCATCGCCGGCGTCGGTGTGGAGATGCCCCTGGGGAAGAGCGCCTACCTCCGGGGAGAGGTGCTTCGCTCCTTCGACACCTGGCTCTCGGCATCGCATTCGGTGGAGACGCTGAGGGACCTGTTCATCCCGCCCGACATCGTGACGACCTGGCTGGACGTGCCGACGACCCTCACCCTCACCAGCCTCCAGCTCGTCCTTCCCACCCGCCTGGAGCTGGGGCCGGCCAAGCCGTACGTGCTCGTGGGCGCTGGTGGGAAGTTCTATTCCTTCGGGGAGCCCACGAAGGCCAACGACGTGGGCGCCACGCTCCCGTCCAACGGCTTCACCTGGGGTGGCGATCTGGGTGCCGGCGTCACCGCTCGCTGGAAGGGCCTGTTTCTGGACGTACAGGCCCGCGATGCGTTGAGCCGCTACTGGGGGAAGCTCCAGCACGACTTCATCTACTCGGGGAGCGTGAGCCTCAAGCTCTTCTGAGGGCCCGCGCCCTGCGCGGTCGCCGTGGCGCCGCCCGGGCCAGGCACGCTTCCCGGAAGGCACCGAAGAGGCTGCGCGTCGCCGGGTGCTCGGGCATCTCCTCGGGGTGCCACTGCACGCCGAGGCAGAACGGACGCGCCGGGTCCTCCACGGCCTCCGGCACCCCGTCCGGAGACCGGGCCGCCACGATCAGACCTCGTCCCGGCTGGTCGACGGCCTGGTGGTGGATGCTGTTCACCGTCAACGAGGTGGCTCCGAGCGCCAGCGCCGTGCGCGAGCCGGGGATCACGTCGACGTCGTGGGCGGGCAGATCCCGTGGATAGCGGGAGAGGGGGAAGTTGTCGTGCTTGAGGAACGCCCCGTCCACGCCCGCCAGGTGGGGCACCAGTGTGCCGCCGCGCGCCACGTTGATCATCTGCATGCCTCTACAGATCCCCAGAAGCGGCATGCCGTCGCGCATGGCCCAGGACGCCAGCGACTGCTCGACCTCGTCGCGGTCGGGGTCTCCAGCGTCCATGGCCGGGTGGTCGGCGCCGCCGTAACGGACGGGGCGGATGTCGGAGCCTCCGGTCAGGATCAGCCCGTCCAGATGGTCGTAGAGGGCGCGGAGCAGGGTGGCGTCGGGCACCACGGGGATGGGCCACGGAACCGCGCCGACGGCCGCGATCGCCCGCACGTAGCGTAGCCCCACCACCGAGGACTCGGCGTACGGCCCGCCGACGCCCCCGAACGCGCTGAGGCTTGCCATGGTGATCCCGACGATGGGCCTGTCCATACCTTCAGTCTCGGGCACCCGGGCCGCGGACTGAATCCGCCGCGTGGCGCGGGTCAGCGCGGCCGCAGGCGGGCCCGGTAGCTGGAGGCGTCGTCCGGGCGACCCCAGGCGGCGTAGAGCGCCTCCAGCCTGCGGAGCACCGTCTGGACCAGCGCGTCCTCGTCGGGGACGAGGTTCCGCTCGAGGATGGATAGTGCGGCCTCGAGCTCGACCTCGGCTTCCGGAAAGCGTTGCCGCTCGAGGAGCATCGCGCCGAGCGTTCCCCGCATGATGCCCACGTTCCTCGTCGAGGGGCCGTTGGTCCGCGAGCGGATCGCGATGGCACGCCGCGCCGTGCTTTCGGCCTCCGCCCAGGCGCTCTTCCGACGCTGGATGTCGGCGAGGTTCATGAGAAGGTCCGCGTAGATCTGGTGCTCCTCACCCGTAGTGCGCGCGGTGAGGTCGAGCGACTCGCGGGCCCACGCATCGGCCCGTTCGAGGTCACCGAGGGACGCGTACACGGCGGACAGCCGGCCGATCAGCAAGGCCACGGATTGGTTCTCCGGCCCGAAGATCTGTCGCAGGAGGGTGAGCTCCTGGCCGTACATCTCGGCGGCGCCCTGGTGGTCGCCGCGGAGCTCGAGCACCTCTCCCAGGTCCCCGAGCAGATAGGCATAGGCCGGGCTCCCCGGACCCGTGCTCCGGCGTTGCAGGTCGATGGCGTCGCGCAGGAGCGGCTCCGCCTCGTCGAGCCGTCCCATGTCCGAGAAGAGGTAGGCGAGGTTCCGCATCGGGAGGATCGTCGCCGGGTGCTCAGGCCCGTATGCGGCGCGCGTGTTGTCCACGGCGTGCAGCAGGAGGGCTTCGGCTTCGGCGGTCTTGCCCACCCGGCGGATCACGCCGGCGAGGTGCACCAGGCTGACCGCGACGAGGGAGTCCTCGGCGGCGGGGTTGGCCTCGCGGATGGCCAGCGCGCGTCGAGAGAGCGACTCCGCCGCGGTGACGTTGCCCCGGTAGATGGCGAGCCCGGAGAGTTGAGCCAGCGTCTCCGCGACCTGCAGGTCCCCCGGGCCCAGGGCCTGCTCCTGGATGCGGAGCGCCTCCCTCGCCAACTCCTCGGCCTCGGCGTAACGACCCTGCCGTCGAGCCACGTCGGCCAGCAGGTTGAGCGTGCGTGCGATCTCCGGGTCGTCGGGCCCGAGCTTGGCGCGGCGTATGGCGAGGGCCCGCTTCAGCAGCTCGCCCGCGTCGTCCTGTCGCCCGAGGCTCAGGTACACCTTCCCCACCGCTTCCAACACGCGCGTCTGCACGAGGGGCTGATCGGAGAGCGCGTCGATCCGACCGACGCCCCGCCGCAGGATCTCGCGTGCGGTCACGTCGTCCGACGAGGATTCCTCCGGCTCGCTGGACTGGAAGAGCTCCAGGAGGAACGACGTCACGGCCTCGGACTCGTCGAGCGCCCGCTCCGCCTCCAGGCGGGCGTCGTCGGCGCGGTCCCGCGCCGAGCGCGCGACGGACGCCTGCCAGAGCGCGGCGCCCGCCCCGGACACCACGGAGAACGCGAGGGCGGCGGCGACCGCCGCGGCCCCCCGATGCCTGCGCACGAACTTGGCGGCGAGGTAACGTCGACTCCCCTCGTGGGCCCGCACCGGTAGGCCGGCCAGGTGCCGATGGACGTCCTCGGCAAGGAGGTCGGCAGATCCGTAGCGATGGTCGGCCTCCTTGCGGAGCGCCATCATCACGATGGCGTCCAGGTCCACCCTGAGCGCCCGTCGGAGGCGAGCCGGGGTCGAGGCGCGCAGTTCGGCGCGACGTCCGGCGTGTGCGTGTGGCCCTTTCGTAGCGTCGGTCGCGGGCGCCTCGGTCACGACCGCGGTGCTCGGGCGGAGCGGCTCCCGTCCGCCGAGCACCTCCGGGATCCACCCCGGCGGGATCGAAGAGAGGTCCAGCGGGCGGCGTCCCGTGAGGAGCTCGTACAGCACCACGCCCAGGGAGTAGACGTCGCTCGCCGTCGAAAGCGCTTCGCCACGCGCCTGTTCGGGGCTGGCGTATTCAGGCGTCATCACCCACCCGTGGGTTCTCGTCACCGGGAAGGGACCCTCATCGGCGTCGGAGGCCTGCAGCTTCGCGATGCCGAAGTCGAGCAGCTTCACGACGCCGTCCGACGTCACCAGGATGTTGCTCGGCTTGAGGTCGCGGTGGATCACCAGGTTGCGGTGGGCGTGGTGCACGGCTGCGCACACGTCCTCGAAGAGGTGGAGGCGGGCGCGAATGTCGAGGTGGTGGTGGTCGCAGTACGTCGTGATCCGCGACCCGTCGACGTACTCCATGACGAGGTAAGGACGGTGGTCGTCGGCGACGCCGGCATCCAGGAGCTGCGCGATGTTGGGATGGTCGAGCGAAGCGAGGATGTGCCGCTCCGCTGTGAACCGCGCGTGCAGTTCCTCGGTGTGTGGGGCGTCCCTCAGCAGCTTGATCGCCACGGAGCGTTCGAACTGCCCGTCGGCGCGCTCCGCGAGGTACACCACGCCCATCCCACCCCGCCCGATCTCCCGGAGCACCCGATAGGGGCCGATTCTGTCCAGTGGCGGTGGGACTCGCCGCTCGGCGCGACGCGCGTCGACCTCCTTGCGGAGGTCCGGGTCCCCCTCATTGGCCTCGTGGGTCACGGCCGTCATCTCCAGCGTGCGGACGCTCACTTCGGCGACACTCCGGCACGGTACGCGGCGGCCAAGATGTCCGGTGCGCAGGAACGGGCGCAAGTCGAAGGTGGGATTCGGGGGAGGACCGGCGGGTTGGTTGCCCAGATCCGATGGGGGCCCACGAGACGATCTCCCATTTGGATACGCGAGAGCATGGCGGGCGGTCCGTTGCGCGCGGTCGAGCCTAGGCCGAGCTTTCACATGGCACAGCGGGTCCTGAATTGGACCAATGGAGGCGAAGATTCAGAAATGTCCACTGTAAAGGTGATGTTCGTCGACGACGACGAGGGCGTGCGGATAAGCTGGGATAGATACTTGACGAGTATAGGACTCGACGTGACGACAGAGGAGACGGCAGAGGCTGCCATTTCCCGATTGGAACGAGATGAAATGGACGTCGTCGTGTCTGACTTGCGCATGCCGGGCATAGACGGCCTCGATTTCCTGAAGATCGTGAAGGAGCGGTGGCCACAGATCCAGGTCATTCTGTTGACCGGGTACGGGAATCCCGATGTCGAAGGCGCCGTCAACGACCTGGGTGGGTTTGGCTATTTCAGCAAACCCATCGATCCGGAGGTCATGGCAGAGACGATCAAGGAGGCCTTCGAAAAGATCAAAGACGTCCCAAAGCTGGAATCGGAAGTTGGAGAACTGCTACACAACACGGACCTACCCACGAAACACGCCTTGCGAAGGAATATGGAGGTCGTGGGTGGGTTGGTGCTGTCTCCCATCCTGGGGCTGGCATTCGTGGTATTCCTCCCGATTATCGGTTTTGCGGCTATCATCTACCAAGTCGGTGAGGAGATTCGTTACCACGTGATTCCTTCCAAATAGCTTGAACGTGTGGGTGGGTCCAAGCTGGCGTGGGATTCCTCAAAGACGACTACGAAATCGACTGGCCATGAGCGGACGGGGCTCCGTCAACACACTTCGGAGGCGCATCCCATGAAGAGAGACATTCTGCTGCCGGGGAAGCTGCTCGTCACCTGGTTCGTCAGCGGCGCCGTGCTGTGTGGAGGGGCCTTGGTGTCGTACGGCCTCTTCGAGGAGTCCCTCAACCACTTCATGCTCATCGAGACCGTAGGCGCCATGTACCTGATAGGGGGTGTCCTGGCGCTCCTGTTCGCCGGAGCCGTCGGCATGTTCGGCCGGCCCTCGGGCATGGGGGCCAAGGAGGCCCTCCGAGACCAGGTGACGGGCGTGCTGTATATCCTCCCCGCCGCAGCCGTGGGTCTTGTGGCTACGGGGTGGATTGCTCTCAGCTATTGGTCCGTCTACTCGTCCCACTATGCCGGGCTGCTGCTGGCCACGGTATCGTGGCTCGGGCTGTCCGTCGTGTTGGCTCTGGCGGTGGAGTACGGTTGGGTGGGCGCGCGCAACATCGCGGTGCGACTCGGGCGGCTCCGTCACCTGCGTGTGGAGATCTCGCTCGAGGAGCATGATTCGGAGTCAAGGTAGCCCGCCACCCCGCAGGCGTGGCCTTTTGGGGCGGAATCCGCGAACATCCTTCCCCCGAATACGCGATCCAAACCCTGTCTGGAAACCGCACGGCCTTGCCATGGAACTCAAGATCACCGGGACTGTGAAGCAGCTGCTGGAGGAGCAGTCCGGCGAGAGCCGGAACGGCCCCTGGCGCAAACAGGAGTTCATCCTCGAGACGGACGGCAAGTACCCGAAGTCGGTCTGCCTCCTGATGTGGGGCGACAACATCGACCAGTTCGCGGTCCAGGTCGATGAGCGCCTGACGGCCCACATCGACATCGCCAGCCGCGAGTACAACGGGCGCTGGTACACGGATGTGAAGGCCTGGAAGATCGAGCGCGATCAGGACGCCGCCGGGGGGCCCCCGCCGATGCCCGCCGACGAGCCGTTCCCCGAGCCGCCGGACGGGGACGACGAAGACGACGGGCTGCCGTTCTGAGGCGACGCGGACGCCCACCAACGTCCTCGCCTCGATTTCGGCACCCTCACTCTCCCCGTAGCGCCTCCGTCGGCGAGATGCGGGCCGCCCGGCGGGCCGGCAGCCAGCAGGCCAGGAGGGCCACCGCCCCGAAGGACAGGATCACCACGGCGTAGGTGAGCGGGTCCTTCGGGCTCACGCCCCCCAGGAACGCGCCCAGGTTGGGTGCGGCCACGAGGGCCACCGCCACGCCCACGGCCGTGCCGAGCGCCACGAGGAGGAGGCCCTTCCGCAGCACCACCGCCAGGACGTCCGAGCCGCTCCCTCCCAACGCGAGGCGCACGCCCAGCTCGTGGGTATCGCGCGTCACGGTGAACTGGATCAGGCCGTAGAGCCCGACCGTGGCGAGGAGGAGGGCCGTCAGGCCCATCGCCCCGACGATGAGGGCGCCCATGCGCTGGGGGAACAACCCGCTCCGCAGCGCCTGGCGCGCGGTGCGCACGTCGACGGCGCGGTGACCGGGCACGGCTACGGCGACCACGCGGCGGATCCCGCCTGACAGTTCGAGCGGGTGCGCTGCCCGCACCGTGACGGTGGCCCGCGCCGGGCGCGGCCCTCCCCACGACAGGTACACGAAGGGATCGGGCGTGTCGTCCTGCACCAGATAGCGCGCATCGGCCGCCACGCCCACGACGCGAACGTCCTGTCCGCCGGCGCGGAACACCCTCCCCACGCCATCCTCGCCGGGCCAGAACCGGCGCGTGAACGCGGCGTTCACCACCGCCACCGGCGGGCCCTCCCGGGCGTCGCCGTCGTCGAAGTCCCTCCCGGCGAGGAGGGGTGTCCCCAGGGCGCCCAGGTATCCCGCGCCCACCCTGCGCGCGTCGACCACCAGGTCGTCCTGACCCGTTGGCGGAAGCACGCCGGCGATCTCCACGGCGAGGGGGGTGCGTGCCTGCCCGATCACGGGGCCGTCCGCGATCGTGGCGGCCTGTACGCCGGGCAGCCCCGCCACGCCCGCGAGGACGTCGCGCTGCACGGCCTCTCGCGTGGCGTCGTCGAAGCCGTCCGGGTCGACGAAGAGGGTGAACGAGGCGAGGTGGTCCGCGTCGAAGCCCGGGTCGACGGTGGCGCCGGCCACCAGGGCGCGCACGAACAGTCCCGTCGCGAGCACGAGCACCACGGAGACCGCCACCTGCGCCACCACCAGCGAGGCCCGCAGGCGCCCGCGGCCGGTGCTGCCCCCGCCGCGGGCCCTCAGGGCGCCCGCCGGGTTCCTGCCGAGGAGGTGGAGCGCCGGGGCGGCGCTGGCCATGAGGGCCGCCGCGAGCGCTGCACCTCCCGTGAGCGCGAGGACGCGCCCGTCCACCTCGAGCTCGAGACCGAGGCCCCCCGTCGCGTTGCGCACCAGGTCGGCGAGGAGGCCGTTGAGGCGCATCGCCACGGCGACGCCGAGTCCCAGGCCGAGCGCGACGAGGAGGGACGTCTCGGTCAGGATCTGGCGGACCAGGTGGGCCCTCCCGGCGCCGATGGCGAGGCGGACGGCCATCTCCCGCTCGCGCGACATCGCACGCACCAGGAGAACGCTGCCCACGTTGAGGCAGGCGATCAACAGCACGAGGGAGGACACCACCGTCAGGATGGCGACGAACGCACGGACGGCGCCCTGCAGGCCGTGGTCCAGCCCGGTGGTGCGCGTCACGCCGACGCGGCGGCCGCGGTTGGCGTCGGGGTGGCGAGCCTCGAGGCGCTCGGCCACCGCGTTGAGGGCGGCACGTGCGGCCTCGGGAGACGTTCCCGACCGCAACCGCCCGATCATCTCCAGCGGCTTCTGCGTGGGGTCGGACGGATCGAAGCCCTCGAGGAACGGGTCGGCGGCCGCGAGCGGTAGCCAGACGTCCGTGGGAAAGCCGATGAAGTGTCCCGAGAACCCCTCGGGGCCCACGCCGATCACCGTGACCGGATGTCCGTCGAGGCGGATCGTGCTTCCGATCACCCCCGGATCTCCCCCGAACGCGCGCTGCCAGAACGCCCAGGCGAGCACGGCGGTGGGGGGCTCGCCGAACGACGCACCCTCCGCGAAGGCGATGCGCCCCGCGGACGCGCCCAGCCCGAGCATGGGTAGGTAGCCCGGTGAGACGAGCTGGCCCACCACGCCCTCGCCTTCGCCGGGGTCACCCAGGGTCAGGCGCAGCCCGCTGAACGCCGCGAGGTCCACGAGCGGCCCGGGGTCGTCCCGATAGGCCTGGAAGTCCTCCCAGGAGAAGCCGAGGAAGCTGTTGCCGCCGCGCACGTCGGGCCACACGTCGACCAAGCGTCGAAGGGTCGGCCACGGGGAGGGGGCGGAGGAGGAGCTCGCTCACCACCGTGAACACCACGGCGTTGGCGCCGATTCCGAGCGCGAGGACCACCGTGGCCGTGAGGGTCAGGGTGGGGCTCCTGACGAGCAGCCGCACGGCCTGGCGCAGGTCGAGGCGGAGCGCGCCGAGCAGGCCGTCCCCGGCCCGGGCGGCCCGCCCGGCCGGGGCGGGCCTGGGCTCCGCGCCAGGAGCGGCGCGACCTCCTCGGGATTCCCGAAGCGCCCCAACAGCTCTTCGACGGATCTCCCCGCGGCCAGGCCGTCGCGGAAATGCTGCTCGAGGTCGACGCGGACCTCGCGGGCCGCGCCTTCGTCGAGGTCGGCCCGCGCGAGGACGGCGTCGATCGCGTCCCGGAGCTCCGCCGGGAGGGCGGGGGGCAGCGCGCTCACGTGAGGCCCAGCTTTCCCATCGCCTCGACCAGCCCCGCGAACTCCCGCTGGTGCTGCTTCAGCCACCTACGGCCGGCCGCCGTCACGGCGTAGTACTTCCGCGTCCTCCCGTGGGCGGAGCGTGGGGCACGCTGCGCGATCAGTCCCTTCTCCTCGAGGTTGTAGAGGAGGGGATAGAGCGTGGAGTGCCCCATGGCGAGGACGCCCTCCGACTCCCGGTCGAGCGCCTCGGCCAGCTCGTACCCGTACATCTCGCGCTCGTCGAGGAGCTTGAGCACGGCCAGCCGCCCCGCGCCTCGGATCCAGGCCTCCGTCACCCGCGTCATCCCACCCTCCCGTCGGCGTGACCATATGTGGCGTCACATAGTATGTGTCACGACCTATCCGTTCAAGAACGGCGTGTACGGAGGGGGATCAGAAGCCGCAGCCGCGGCGTCGGGACGCGTCCACCGCGTCCGCGAGGGCCTTCGCGACGTCGTCGCTCGTGCCGAACCACGCCGGAGGCTGGCCGGCCACGGCCCGCTCCCCGCGGTGGGGCAGGCCTCCGAAGTAGAGGCTCAGCGCGCGCACCTCGCTCCACGCGCCGCGTTCCTCGGGCGTGGCGTCCGCCGGGAGGACGGGCTCCTCGATCGACGCCCGCCACGCGGCGGCGCCACCCCTCAGCCAGTGGATTCTCGACGGGCCCGCCCTCGCGAGCACGACCCACGCCTGGGCCGCGAGCGCGCCGTCGGCGTAGAGGACGACGGTCCCGCTGCCCGGCACGCCGCCGCGCAGCAGCGTCTCGAGGTCGGCGTGCTCGGCGGTGGGAAGGTGGCAGGCCTCGAAGGTGGCGGAGTCCCTGAGATCGAAGATCCGCAGCCCCTCCTCCTGGTCGCGGATCCACTCCGCGAGCTGCACGGCGCTCACGGCACCGCCACCGGAGGCGAGGGCCCGCACGGCGTCGGGACGCAAGCCGGGGGGCGCCGGATCCCCCACCCACGCCGCGGCCACCGCCAGGAGGGCGGCGGCCCGGCCCAGCGTCGCGGGGCTCACCCCCGGCGCTCCAGCCGCTCCGCGACGCGGAAGCCGCCGAGCCCGGCCGCGACGACCGCGAGGACGACCCAACCCTCGGGCACGCCCAGGAGCTGGGGGAGGGTGACGGCGCCCATGGGCGTGGAGGCGTAGAAACCGTCGACGAGGAAGAACGACTCGTTGAAGACCGCGATCCCGACCAGCATGCCGAGCGCGACGAAGAGGCCGTCGGTGCGCCCCGTCGACGCGGCCACGCAGGACGTGCCGGGGCACAGCCCTCCCACCACCATTCCCACGCCGAAGACGACCCCACCCACCAGGTGCGGCAGGACGAACGTCTCGGGGACGAAGACGGCGCCCAGGTCGAGCACGCCCAGGCGCGACAGCCAGAAGGCGCCGAGCAGCGCGGTGATGATCGCGGAGAACATCACCTTGAAGACCGTGAGGTCGGTCAGGTAGAACTGGCCCACGAGCTTACGCGCGTTGCCGAGTCCCGCCCGCTCGAGGAACCATCCGAACGCCAGGCCGAGCACCAGGGCGACCACGAGCCCGCCCGTCTCTCCGAAGGCACCCGACAGGTAGTAGGGAGCGCTCATGTCCAGAGCCGCCGGAAGAGCGGCGCCGCCAGATAGCCCGCAGCGAACGCGCCGACGATGAAGAGCCAGCTCCCCACGGACAGCATCGCGCCGCCCGAGAGCGCCTGACCGGACGTGCAACCGCGCGCGAGCTTCGCCCCGACGGCCATGAGCATCCCGCCCGCGAACGCCCACCCCCAACGCCCGCGATCGGTCAGGCGGGGGCCGCGCTCGGTGGCCACGCGGAACCGGCCGGCCTGCCACGCCGACAGGGCTCCGCCCACGATCACGCCCGCGATCTCCCAGACGAACCAGTCGTGGAAGAGGCTGAGCGGGCCTCTCGGGACGTACGCCGCGTACGAGGGGTTGGCCGCCGCGTGCGCCGGGCTGGCCGCGGCGACCCCCGACGCGACGACGGAGGAGAACGCGCCCGACGCGCCGATCCCCTGGCCCATGACGACGTACGCCGCCAGCAGCACGGCGCCGATCCCGACGCCGGCGAGGTAGGGGTTCAGGTAGGGCCGGCCCTCCGGGGGGGTCACGACCCGGACGTGTTCTTCGTCACGGCGGGAAGTCCCCGCCCGGCCCAGTCCTGCCACGCGCCGTCGTACAGCTTGACCGGGTGGCCGAGCAGGCGGGCCGCGAAGATCGCGGCGGTGGCGTACTGGCCGATGTGGCAGTATGCGACGACGGTGTCGCCGTCCTCCACGCCGCCCTTCGCGAGCAGGGCGCGGAGCGCGTCGCGCCCGAGCACCTTGCCGTCGTCGTCGAACATCGAGGGGAAGGGGACGCTGCCGGCGCCGTCGATGTGGCCGTGCAGGCCCCGATCCTCGCGGGTGCCGTCGTAGACCACGCCGGCGCGGGCGTCCACGACCTGGATGCCGCGGTCCTTCACGTGCGCCTGCACCCACGCGCGCGTCGACCACCAGCTCCGGTCGCGGGTGGACGGTGAGGCGGCCGTGCCCGGCGGGCGGGACGGCGTCGGTCACGTCGTACCCGGCTGCCTTCCACGCCGGGAGTCCTCCGTCCAGCACGTGCACCCGGTCGCCGAGCCCCGCCCAGTCGAGCGTGAAGACGATGCGGGTGGTCGGCGAGAACCACTCGTCCGCCCAGTACACGTAGACCTGCGAGTCGTCCGAGATGCCCAGGCTCTCGAGCTTCGCCTCCAGGGCGGCCGGCGCGGGCAACTCGAGGATCAGCGCGTCCTCGTCCGACGCGTCGCGGGGCGCCGAGACGTCCTGGAGGGAGACCAGCCGCGCGCCGGCCACGTGCTCGGTCGCGTACGCCGAGTCCGGCCCCACGTGCAGCACGACGGCACCGCCCCGCACCCCTGTCGCCATCTCCTGCGGCGTCACCAGGAGGCCCGGATTCGCCTGTGCGCCCGCCGGCGCGGCCGCGATCGTGACGACCAGGACCGCCCTCATCGCGCCGTGCGCGGCCACCGTCCACCTGCTCGTTCCGCCCGTCATCGTCCCCTCCCGCACTGGTGTCGTCCGGCTACCTTGTCGCGCAAGGTAGTAGGCGACTCACTTTTCTCGCAAGGGTATTCGCTTCGAGGGCGGCTCAGCCCCGCGCCTTCCACGCCTTCAGGATGGCGGCCTCCCTGGCCATGAACGAGTGCTCCCCGGAGACCAGACGTTGCCGCCGCTCTTCGGTCACGCCGTCGCTGTACCACCACTCGTGCGTGTCCCGCATGCTCTCGGCGAGGGGGCGAAAGGTGAGCCCGTTGGCGATCCCCTTGCGGTTGTCGATGCGCGCGGAGCCGAAGTTCTCGTCGACCGGCATGATCCAGGGGACCACGGCGTAGACCCTCTGCTCCTTCAGGAACGCGTAGTCGTCCACCGTGACGAAGTCGGCTTGCGAGCTGAACGCGGCGTGCGCGCCGTGCACGAACCGCTGCATGCCCGTGGTGGACGCCGGCCCGACCGCGTTGAAGGTGCCGGTCCGGTTGTCCTCGATCAGGCGGATCATCCAGGAGGCCACGTCGCGGACGTCGATGTACTGGACGGGGTCGTCGGCGTTGCCGGGCACGAGCACCTCGCCGCCGCGGGACAGGCGCTCGGGCCAGTACGGGAATCGGTCCGAGGTGTCCGCGGGGCCCATCATGTAGGTGGGGCGCACCACGATCGTGCGGTCGTCGCCGAACGCCTTGCGGGCCTCGAGCTCCGACGTCGCCTTCATCACGCCGTAGCCGTACTCGACGGATCGCTCCTCGTCGAGCCCGGCCGGCATCTCCAGCACCGGGTCCGTGTCCTCCGTGATGCCCGCCGTGAGGTACGGGTAGTAGACGCCCGTGGACGAGGTGTAGAGGTAGAGGCCGACGTGGTCCTTCAGGAGGGTCGCCGAGTCCCGCGTCCACGCCGTGCGCTGGCCGGAGTTGTCGATCACCGCGTCCCAGGACCGCCCGCGGAGCGCCTCCAGGTCGTTCGCCCGGTCTCCGACCAGCGGCTCCACCTGGGTGAAGAGGTCCCGGTGCACGGTGGGGAGCGTCCGTCCCCGCGTGAACGTGGTGATCGAGTGTCCCCTCCCGAGCGCGTAGGCGACCAGGTGGGGTCCGATGAAGCCGGTGCCTCCCAGGATGAGGATCGAGAGGGCGCGGCGTGCCTCCGCTCGGGGAGCCGCCGGAGCCGCCGCGGAGAGCAGGTCGCGGCGTCCGCCGAGAAGGACCAGGCCCGCGGCTCCGGCTGTGAGGAACTCGCGTCGGCTCGGCATGGGCTTCCTCGGAAGAAGGAAGAGGTGTCGGCGGGAGGAGCGAGCGTACCCCTCGCTACCTCGCGATCTCGAACCCGGTGGGCGGGGGACCCGCACGCAGCTCGTGTCGATCCCCTCGACGGAGCCCGTCCGCACCAGCTGCAGCTCCATCGCTGCGATGCACGGGCCGCCCTGGCCGTGCCCCCCGTTCGGCACGACGACGTGCAGCGCGTTCGGCCAGCCCTTCGCCACCTCGACGGCGCCGGCCACGGGCGTGACCGGATCGCTCCCGCCGGAGAGGAGCAGGGCGGGCTTGTCCGAGGCACCGGGGTGAAGTAGCCCTCGGGGAGGTCGGCGGCAGGCCAGGGGTCGCAGGCCCGCTTGTAGGCGGCGATGAGGAAGTCGCCCATGAAGGTGCCCTCGGTCGCGCGGGGGATGTCGTCCCGCTGAGCGGATCGATGTCCTCGGCGCACAGCACCGAGAAGTGGTATCCGGCGGGGACGCCGCCCGCACCACCGACCCACGCCTGGCGGCCCAGGTAGTACTCCGCAGCGACTGCCAATCCCCCTCGTGGGCCTCGAAGAGCCGCTCGGGGACGGAGCCCGCCTGGGCGTAGAGGAGGCCGCGCAGCGCGTAGGAGAACGGGCCGATGCCGAAGCAGCACGGTCTCTCCCTGGACGACCACCTGCGGGGGATCATGCGTCGCGGTCTCGAGGTCCTCCTCGAGCACGGCCTCGAGCCCCGGGTAGGCCTGTGCACGCCGGCTGGGCGGCGCACTCCGCGAGCACGTGTCGAGCGGGCCTCCTGAAGGGTACGCGCGTGCTCGAGGTAGACCCGCCGGTCCACCGGGGCCACGCCGTTCAGGATCACGACGCGCACCCGGTCCGGGTGGCGTCGCGCGAACACCTGGGCCTCGCGGGTGCCGTACGACCCCCCGCTGAGGTCGAGCTGCGTATAGCCGAGCCAGGCGGTGAGGTCCGCCAGGTCGTCCATGGCGGCGGGGGTCGAGTACTGCGACAGATCGGCGCGGCGGGACAGCATGTCGCGGCAGGCGTCCACGTGATCGAGCGGGAAGACCGTCTCGAACCGGGAGGCGACGCCGCCGGGGAAGGGGTTGTCGCAGACGAGCGCGCCGAGTTGCCCGTCCCACGGTGGTCGACCAGGACGACGTCCCGGTCCTGGCGGAGGTCGGAGAGGCCGCGCGCGAAGAAGAAGGCACCGCGCGTGGTGGGCGCGCCCGGGCCGCCGCTGAACGGCACGAACGCGTCGGTGTTGCCGCGGTCCTGCAGCGCCTTCAGCACCACGAAGGCGACGTCGACGGTCCGTCCGTTTTGCGCCTCGCGGTCCTCCCAGACGCGGAAGCGGCCGCAGAACGCCTCGCCGTCCACCTGGTCGAGGCAGGGCTGCGTGCGACCCTGGCCGGCGGGGACGTCGGGGGGGAGCGTGGGGAAGGTGGGCTCCTGCTGGGCGGCCGCGGCGGCAGCGAACCCGACCCAGACCGCGAGGGCGAGCGCCACGCGGCCCAGCCGCCACGTCGTGATCCGCCCACCGTGGAATCCCCGCATCGGTCCCCCTCCCGCGAAGCCCGCGCCTCGTCCGCGACGACATCGGGTTCCAGGTTAGTCCGCGCGGGGGCGGGGCACCAGAGCGCCGGACGCGCGCTTCGTGGTCTCGCATGTCTCCCGCCGTCGGGCGGCTCGTGACGTCGAAGCCGCGCTTCGTCCCGGCGAGCGTACCCGATGGGGGGCGACCTGCGTAGGTTGTCTCCATGACGCTCCCGATCCCGATGCTCGCGCTTCTGGCCGCCACTGGCGGCGCGCGGCCCCGTCCCCGACGGACAGACCTACCGCGGTGCGGAGATGGAGACCGCCGTGGCCGTGCCACGTCTGGAGGCCGAGGTCCGCATCGACGGCGTCCTGGACGAGGAGGTGTGGAGCGCCGCGGCCCTGCTGACCGACTTCTCCCAGTACCAGCCGGTGGACGGCCTGCCGCGCGCCCGATCGGACGGAGGTGCTGGTGTGGTACTCGTCCCATCAGCTCGTGGTGGGCGTGCGCGCGCACGAGCCCCACGCTCCGGTGAACGCGACGCTGGCCGACCGCGACCACATCTTCGGCGACGACTACGTCGAGCTGCTCCTCGATCCGTTCCACGACGGCCGGCGCGCGCTCCTCTTCGCGGTGAACGCGCTGGGGATCCAGGCCGACGGCACGCAGACGGAGGAGCAGCGTTCCGGACGGGATGTTCAGCGCGGAGGAAGCGGAGGGTCGCCTCGACCTGAGCCCCGACTACGTCTTCGAGTCGAAGGGACGGGTCACCGACGGACGGCTACGAGGTGGAGATCCGCATCCCCTTCAAGAGCCTGCGCTATCCCTCGGGCGAGCCCCAGACGTGGGGGATCAACGTGCTCCGCCGGGTGCAGCACTCCGGCTCCGTGCAGACGTGGACGCCGGCGCGGCGGGGCGAGACCTCGTTCCTGGCGCAGAGCGGCACGCTCGAGGGCCTGGCCGGCATGCGCCGCGGGCTGGCCCTCGACCTGAACCCGTCGGTGACCAGCCAGGTGGTGGGCGCGCCGGGCCGCCCCCGCGTGGGGCTACGACCGGCAGGCCACCCAATGGGGCGGCAACGCACGCTTGGGCATCACCACCGACCTGACCCTCAACGGCACGGTGAACCCGGACTTCTCCCAGGTGGAGTCGGACGCCGCGAAGATCCAGTTCGACCCCCGCAACGCGCTCTCGTATCCGGAGAAGCGTCCGTTCTTCCTGGAGGGCGCCGAGCAGTTCGCCGCGCCCGGCAACCTCATCTACACCCGCCGCATCGTGGATCCCGTCGCCGCGGGTCAAGCTCGCCGGCAACGTGTCCGGAACCGACGTGGGATTCCTGTCCGCTGTCGACGACCGGGCGCTGTCCCGGTCCGGCGCGGATCGGCCCATCTACAACATCCTCCGGCTGCGCAGGCCGGTGGGCAGTCGGGCAGCGATGGGCTTCACCTGGACCGACCGCGTCGAGGGAAACGACTACAACCGGGTCGGATCCGTCGACACGCGCCTCGTCTCCGGCCCGCTCACGTTCAGCGCCTCAGATCGCGGCGAGCCGCACGCGCCGGGACGGCACCGCGGTGTCCGCGCCCATGTGGAACGTGAGCCTGCGCCGCTCCGGGCGCTCGTTCGGGTGGTCCGTGTCGTCGACGCGGGAGCGATCCGGACTTCCTGGCGGGGAGCGGCTTCCAGTCCCGGCCGGGCATCGCGTCGCTGGACTTCACGCCGCGCGTCACGCGCTTCGGCGGCGCCGACTCCCGCTGGGAGAGCTGGTCCACGAGCATCCGCTTCGACGGCCTCTGGCTCTACGATCGTCTGGGACACGGGCGCGCGGACGAGGCGAAGATGCACTTCAACAACTCGCTCGTGTTCAAGGGCGGCTGGACGATGGGTGCGTCCTTCCTTCTCGAGAACTTCCTCACGCCTCCCGGGCTCTACGACGGCTACGGAATCGACCTGGGTGCAGACACCGTCGCGTTCGTGGGTCGACCGAGCATCACCAACTACGACTTCGTGGTGAGCTTCGGCACGCCGCAGTTCCCGACCTTCTCCGCCAGCGGCTTCGTCGTCTCCTGGGTCGGGACGAGAACTTCGCCGAGTGGGCGCCGGGCTGGATCGTGTGGACGGACGTCGGCACCACCTGGGGTTTGACCGAACGGGTGCGCGTGGAGGGCAAGTACTCCGAGACCCGGGTGATGCGCACCTCGAACCGCAGCCAGGTGACGGTGGTCCAGGTGCCGAGGCTCAAGATGGAGTACCAGCTTGCGCGGCCAGCTCTTCGTGCGGCTCGTGGGCCAGTATGTGTCCCGACGGCAGGACGTGCTTCGGGACGACGGGCGCACGGGGCGGCCGATCCTGCAGCTAGAACCCCATACCACGGGCGTCTACGAGGCTCGCCCCCGCGTCGTCGACGAGAACGACTTCCGCTTCGACGCGCTCTTCTCCTACCGGCCGACGCCAGGGACCGTGGTGTTCCTGGGCTACGGGAGCACGCTCGCCGGAGGAGCGCGCCTTCCACTTCCGCGGGTCTGGACCGGCGGGCGGACGCCTTCTTCGTGGAGCTTGTCCTACCTCTTCCGGATGTAGGCGCGGAGGCGTCGACGCTCCTCACCACCACCGAGGTGAAGGGTGACTTCCGTGTCCGCGGCGCCGGCGGCGAGTCATTCAGGGGTCGTCGCAACGTACGGTGAGGGGCAGGTCCTGACACGACAACCCGGCCGGGAGGAACGATGAGGGGAGTGGGATGGGGTGTGCCGCTGTTGTCCGTGCTGCTCGCGGGCGCGCCGCCCGTCGCTGCCCAGACGAGCGCGGAGGCGGCCGGGGTCGAGCGTGCCGCGCTCGACTACCTCGAGGGTTTCTACGAGGGGGATGCGGCGAAGCTCGAGCGAAGTGTCCATCCGCAGGTGGTGAAGTACGGCTTCTTCGTCCCGTCCGGCGGCACCGACTACGAGGGAGAGGCCATGACCTTCGGGGAGATGCTGGACTACGCGCGCCAGGTGAAGGAACGCGGGAATCACCCGCCGGCGACGGCGCCGAAGGAGGTCCACGTCCTCGAGGTTCTCGACCAGACCGCCGCGGTACGCGTGACGGCGTGGTGGGGATCGGACTACCTGCACCTGGCGAAGTACGACGGCCGATGGAAGATCATCCACGTGCTGTGGCAGACCGCGCCGCGAGAGGGCGGGCCAGCGATGCCATGACACGCCGCACACGGGTCGGCCCCTCGCCTCTCGCGACGCTGCTCGCGACGCTCCTCGTCCTGGGTCCGGCCTCGTGTCGCAGGCCTGAAGTAGGCGACGGAGGCGTCCGACCGACGCTGCTCGTGTTGGTCGTGGTGGACCAGCTCGGCCAGGCGCTCCTGACGCGCTACGGACCCGTCCTGCAGGGCGGGATCGGCCGGCTCCTCGACGAGGGCGCCTGCTTCGAGCCGACGACGGTGCCCTACGCCATCAGCAACTCGGGACCCGGACACGCCTCGCTCGCCACGGGTTTGGAGCCCCGGCACCACGGCATCGTCGACAACGGATGGATGGAGCGCGAGCGGGGGGAGGGTGGGCGTACCGGAGTGCCGTGGCCGATACCGCCGAGCGGATCGTCGGGGATCCGGCGGGTGCCGGTCAATCCCCGCGGGCCCGCTCGCGCCGCCCTGGGCGACTGGGCCCGTGAAGGCGACCCCGCGGCCCGCGTGCTGGTCATCGGCCAGGGATCCGTATCGGCGAACACGCTGGCCCCGACGTCGGGCGGCGAGGTGTACTGGTACTCCGCGGACGCGGCCGGCTACGTGACGTCCTCGTACTTCAGCGACACCCTCCCGGAATGGGTGGCCCTCTTCAACGCGGAGGAGATGCCGTCCCTCGTCGCCCAGGCGCTGCCGTGGACGCTCGGCGTGCCCGAATCCGCTCGCGCGCTCGCGCTCCCGGACGACACCCCGTGGGAGGGCGAGGCGGCCGCTCGCGTCTTTCCGCACGCCACGGGCGTGGACGATCCGGCGGAGGCGTTCACCTCCGTTCCCGGCCTCGACGGCGCCACGCTGCGCCTCGCCGAGGAGGGCGTTCGGGCGCTGGAGCTCGGGCGGCGGGGATCGACCGACGTGCTCATGATCAACCTCTCCTCCCTCGACGAGGCCGGGCACAGCTTCGGCCCGTCGAGCCTGGAGCAGCTCGACGCCCTGTGGCGGGTGGACGGCGATCTCGGGCACTTCCTGGACTTCCTCGACACCGAAGTGGGTGGGGGTCGGTGGGCGCTGGCGCTCACCGCCGACCACGGTGCGCCGCCCCCGCCGGAGCAGGCCGGGCCCCCGGCCACACGCATCGACACGGAGGCGATGGCGCGCGCCTGGTCCGATCTCGTGCGGTTGGCCGGGTCGTCGGACGAAGGGCAACGAACGGGGCGGGCTGTCGCCTACCTGGAGGCGCTCCCCTGGGTCGCGGACGTCTACACCATCGACGAGCTGCGCGCCGAAGCCGCGGGCGACGACGCGTGGATGGAGCTGTACCGCGGCTCGTTTCGTGAAGATCGCATCCTCGACTTCCCCCTCTACGACACGTCCGGCGGCACGTCGCCCGCTGCGTTGGGCATCGGGGCCATCCGGCTGACCGAGGGCTCCATTCCGGACTACGCGGTCTCCGTGCACGGCTCACCCTATGCGTACGACCGTCGGGTCCCCCTCCTCGTCCTCGGGGCCGGTGCGGCACCCGGGCGAGCGGCCGCCGTCGCGGCCAGGATCACGGACGTGGCGCCCACCCTCGCCGCCCTCGGCGGCATCCCCGCCCCGGCCGGGCTGGACGGCCAGGCGCTGCTTCCGGCCCTCCTCAGCCGATCGGCACGGCCAACGTGTCGTGGTGCCGGAGGATCAGCTCCCTGAGCGTCGCTCCGATGTAGTCGGCACCCCGGAACCCCGCGGCGATCGCGGCGGCTTCCTGCTGCTCCCGCGACGTCTCCGGAGGGTTGGCGTACGCCTTCAGGTCCGCGTAGAAGCCGATCGTGAAGCCGTCGGTGGCGGATCCGGCGATGCGCGTGAAGATCTTCGTCGGCTTCCGGCCGAGCGCGCTCGCGTACGCGTTCTCCATCCGACGCTCCTGCACGAGCTTCTCCCGCTGGCCCGCAAGGCCCTGGTACATCTCCACGTGGTAGAGGCCCGCCCCAGCCCATGCCGCCTTCACCTCGGCGACGGGCGGGCCGTGCACGAAGACCTCTTCCCGCCACGCCGTCCGGGCATCGATCTCGCGCTGCAGCTCGGCGCCGGTCCGCCCGGTGGGGGTTCTGGCACCCGCGAGGCGCTGCCTACGCGCCGGGGCGAAGTACTCCGACACCCCCTCGATGGGATAGAGGAGCAGGAGGTCCCAGGCGTCGCCCTGCGTGTGGCGCATCCACAGCGCGGGCTCCTCCCCCGACCCCCGGAGGAAGGCGGCCTCCTCTCGATAGAGGTCGATGAGCTCCAGGAGGTCACCGGGCGCGGCCTGGGCCGTGAGGGCACGGTAGGTACCCGCCTCCTGCGCGGTCAGGGGCTGGGTGAGGAGGAAGGCCGTCGCCGCGGTCAGAAGGCAGGCGCGTCGCATGGGCATCCACGGGTCATGGAGAGGAGAGGGAGTGAGATCCGCGGAGAATCTGCTTCCCGCCGTCGTCCCCCGACAGACGCCGGCGTCGCCGACCGGGGATGCAGGACGAAGAAGCGCCGGTCACGACGAGGACGGCCTTGCGGCGGAAGCGCCTCCCAGGCACTTCTCCCCCAGGGCGCCGATCACGGTGGCCGGCCGGCTAGGAGGGAGGCTGTACGATGAGGAAGGTTGGACGATCTCGCCCGGGAGCGGTCCTGGCGTTGGCGGCCATGGCCGTTCTCGCTGCGGCGACGCCCGCCGCGCGGGTCTGCGCTCAGGAGACCTCGCGCTACACCGAGCCCCACCGTCCGCGGTTTCATTTCACGCCGCCTTCGATGTGGATGAACGACCCGAACGGGATGGTCTACTACGGCGGGGAATACCACCTCTTCTACCAGTACCATCCCGACGACACCGTGTGGGGACCCATGCACTGGGGCCACGCCGTCAGTCGCGATCTCGTCCACTGGGAGCACCTTCCCGTGGCGCTGGCCCCCGACACGCTCGGCTACGTCTTCTCGGGGAGCGCCGTGGTCGACTGGGACGACACCAGCGGCCTGGGCGACGGCAGGTTGCCCCCGCTCGTGGCCGTCTTCACCTACCACGATCCCGTGCGCGCCGAGGCCGGGACGGGCGACCAGGAGTCCCAGGGGATCGCCTACAGCACCGACCGCGGCAGGACCTGGACGAAGTACGCCGGGAATCCGGTGCTGCCGAACGTGGAGCACCGCCCCGACTTCCGCGATCCCAAGGTCTTCTGGCACGAGAGCTCGGCCAAGTGGGTGATGGTCCTCGCGGTGCACGACCACGTCGAGCTCTACGGTTCGCCCGACCTCAAGGCGTGGCGGTACCTGAGCTCGTTCGGCGAATCCTGGGGCGCGCACGCCGGCACGTGGGAGTGCCCGGACCTCTTCCCGATGCGGGTCGAGGGCCTGGACGAGATGAAGTGGGTACTGATCCAGAACCTCAACCCCGGCGGTCCCCAGGGCGGCTCCGGAACCCAGTACTTCGTCGGCGACTTCGACGGCGAGGCTTTCACCCTCGACCCTTCCTTCGCCGAGACGCTGAGACGGGAGCCCGCCGTGTGGCTCGACCAGGGCAGGGACGACTACGCGGGCGTCACCTGGTCCAACATCCCGAAGGAGGACGGGCGCCGGATCTTCCTGGGCTGGATGAGCAACTGGGACTACGCACAAGAGGTCCCCACGCGCCCCTGGCGCAGTGCCATGACGCTCCCCCGGACGCTCCGCCTGGTGCGCACGGACGTGGGCTACAGGGTCTTCGCCGCGCCGGTGCGCGAGCTGACCTCGCTCAGGGCCGAATCGGCGCGGATCCCGGGCATGACGCTGGACGGCGTCGTCGACCTCACGGACCGGATCGGATTCCCCGTCACCACGTCCGAGATCGTCCTCGAGGTGGGGAAGGACGCGCTGCGCCGGGCGGATTTCGGCGTGGAGCTGTCCAACGCCCGGGGTGAGCGCTATCGCATCGGCTACGAGACGAGCTCCGACCGGTACTACAGCGACCGGACGGAGGCCGGAGATCACGCCTTCTCCGAGGCCTTCGCCGACGGCGTGCACTGGGTTCCGCGATTCGCGCAGGACGGCGTGGTGCGTCTGCGGCTCTTCTTCGACGTGGCGTCCGTGGAGCTGTTCGCGGACGACGGCGCTACGGTGCTCACCGACATCTTCTTCCCGAACGCGCCCTTCGACCGCATCGCGCTCTACGCGAAGGGCGGGAAGGTGAGGGTCGTCGGCGGCGTGGTGAGCCGGCTGCGATCGATCTGGTGAGAGGGGCCTCGCAGCCTCTCAGCCGCCGGCCGCGATCTCGAGGAGGTGCGGCGCGAGGACGAAGTGCGTCGCACCCGATCCCTGGTTCATGAGCACAGCGACCGTGACGCCGCTCGCCGGGTCGAAGAGCAGGAGGCTGCTCCCCAGCGAGAAGCCTCCGCTGTGCCCGTACTGGGTCCTGCCGAGGTAGGCGTAGCTGCGGATTCCCAGGCCTGCGCCCGACTCCCCGGGGATGTTGCCCGCGGCCGGGACGAGCTCGAGCATCTCGGCCCGCGTCCCGGTGTCCAGCACCGAGCCCGCGAACAGGCCGTGGCCCCATCGGGCCACGACGCTCGCGTCGGCGAACAGGCCGAACGCGCTCTGGCCGATGGTGAGCAGGGCCATCTCGCCCAGCGGCTCCACGGCGGTCGAGGCGCCCTGACCCGCCCACGCCGTCGCGACCGGGCCGGGCGGGTCCTGCACACCCGGGAGGAAGATCCCGGTCAGACCCAGGGGGGCCCACAGCCGATCCTTCCAGAGCTCCGTGATCGGCCGGTCGGCCGCGGCCTGTGCGATCATCCCCAGGAGGAGGAACGCGGTGTTGGTGTATTCGGTGCGCACGCCCGGCGCGAAGGCCGGCGGGCCGAGATAGGTCAGCAGCTCCGCGGCGGTGAATCGGTGCCCGGGGTTCGCGTCGATCGCGCTGCCGAGCGCCGAGCTCGTCGTGTAGTTGGCCAGGCCGTTCGTGTGGTTCAGGAGCTGTCGGATCGTGATGTGCGGGTCGACGTTCGGGATGGGCGGCAGCCATGCGGAGATCGGGTCGTCCAGCCCGAGCACGCCCTCCTCGGCGAGCTGGAGCACGACCGCGCCGGTCATGGTCTTGGTGATGCTGGCGATCGCGATGAGGTGGTCGGGCTCGAGGGCCGTCGCGGTGGCCTCGATTCCCGCCGAGCCCACCCACATCTCGCCGTCGGCGAGGACGGCGGCGGCGCTCACGCCCCGGTGCCCGGCCTCCTGCGCCCACTGGTCGAGGGCGGCCTGGAGCGGAGCCGAGACCTCGGCGAGGGTGGGCGGGTCGTGGTCGTCGACGGGGTCCGCAGAAGAACACCCGAGCGGCCCGAAGGCCGCGCATCCCGTCAGGACCGCCAGAACCCCGGATACCGAGCGCCGCATCGGTCGGTCCGGCTCAGGGGAGGCCGCGCCGCGTCACCAGATACATGGCGAAGCTGCCCAGCCAATGCCCTCCCACGTAGTGCTCGCCGGTCACCGCGGCGAGGCCGGCGTCGCGGTGGGCTCGAGCCGCGGCACGGAGCGAGGGGAGCCGTGGGTCGTCCGCGGGGAGGCCCGCCGCGATCCCTTCGAGCATCCAAGCCCGGCTCAGGTTCAGCCCGTCCAGGTGCGCGAGCTTGGGATCCTCCCGGTCGACGACCTCGGCCGGGGGCAGCCACGCGCCGCCGCCGTCGTCCGACCGGGGCAGCTCCGGAAGGAAGGCGCCGAGCCAGGCGGCGAACTCCCGGGGCGCGAGCGTGCGCCGGACCAGGTCGGCCTCCGCGAGGCAGGGCGAGAGGAAGTCCTGTCCTGAGGGCTCGTAGGCCATGGGGCAGGCGCGGTCGGAGAGATAGAGCGTGCGCACGCGCTCGTCCACGAGTCGGAGCATCGCATCGTCGCCTGCGCCTGCCGCCCGATCGCGGATCAGCCCGAAGGCGAACGCTGTCTGCGCGTGCTCACCCGTGCGGATCGGGTTCGTGAGCTTCGGCATCCAGTCGGACAGCCGGTCGACGACGGCCCGCTCGAGGGGCTCGAGAGCCTGGCTCCACCGGCGCGCCTGCGGATCGTCCCACTCCCGCAGCTCCGCCGTGAGCTGGAGCAGCCACGCCAGTCCATAGGGCCGCTCGAAGTGCGCCCGCCCCTCGCCCTCCAGGTAACGCACCTCCACCGTGATGTGCTCCGGCGTCAGGCTCTGGTCCAGCGCCGCCCGGGCCCTCCGGGCCAGCTCCGTGCCGGGCGCCAGGCGCGCGAGGCGGGCCAGCAACCAGTGGCCGTGCACGGAGGAGTGCCAGTCGTAGCAACCGTAGAACGCCGGCGTGAGCTCCCGCGGTGGGAGCGCGTCGGCGTCGCTCTGCATCACGTGGGAGATCTGGTTCGGGTACTCCTGGTGCACGCATGCGAGGGCCAGCTCGCCGAAGCGACGCGCGAACGCGGTGTCGATGGCCTGGCCGCTCAGCGTAGCCGGAGCGGCGATGAGGAGCAGGGCGGAGAGGATCGTCGGCAGGCGGCGCATGGGCGGATCGGTTCGAGGATGTCCGCCGGATGGTGGTACGCCGGGGAGGGGCGCACAAGATCGTGACGGCGCGATCCGCACCGCGTCACGGGCCGGTCCGGACGGTCAGCCAGGCCAGCCCGAACACCACGACCGCGGCGACCGCCCGGTCGACCGAGGCCCACGCGAAGATGCTCCGATTGAGGAGCGCGATCCCGATCATCGTGGCCGCGAACAACACCAGCGTCTGCACCTCGGCGATGCTGATCCCGACCTGGCGGAGGTAGCGGATCGCGAGCCACTGGAGGGCGGTCCCGACCGAGAAGCCGAGCGCGGACCGGCCCATCTCGCCCCAGACGACGAGCTCCTGACGCCAGATCCTCGATGCGTGGACGAAGCCGTAGGCGTCCCCCATGCCGGAGAGGACCGACAGCGCGATCGCCAGCACGATCGGACGCACCAGCCAGAGGGTGGAGGGGGAGGCGGCCAGCGTCTGGCTCATGGCGACACCCCGGCGTGGGGCAGTGGCTTCGTCGGCGACATGGTACGCTCCGGATCGATGGCACCTACCAACCCGGCGTCGTTTCCGGACGAATCTGGACATCGAGTCGGCGTCGAGACCGCCGGCGAGGCGAACCGGTGCTACCGCCCGGCGGGGGCGGCGGCGACCCGGAGATCCTCGTAGTGCTTCGCTTCGGCCGGGCGGCCCATGGCGCGATAGAGGCGCCCGAGCTGCTCGAGCACGCCGTCCCAGTAGCGGGCCTCCTCGGCACGGCGCGGCTCGAGAGACCGGTAGGCGTCGAGCAAGGGGACCTCGGCGTCGGCGTAGCGGTGCAGATCGATCAGGCACGCGCCCAGCCCGAGCCGCACCTGGGCGGTCCACGGATGCGCGTCGCCGAGCGCCGCGAGCCGGATTCTCAGCGCGTCCCGGAACGCCACCGTCGCCTCCTCGTGACGGCCGAGCTGATGCAGCGAGCGACCGATGCTGTTCTCCATCGTCGCCAGCGTCGGGTGATCCGGACCGATCACCTCCGTGAGGAGTCCCACGGCCTCCCGCTTGCGGGCCAGGGCCTCGTCGACCCGTCCGCGGTCACCCATCACCTGGGCCAGATTGAACATCGTCTCCGCCACGGGACGGCGGCGGTCACCCGGGAGGGCCGCCTGCATCGCGAGGGCTTCGGTGAACAGGCTCTCGGCCGCCACCAGGTCGCCGCGCCGCTGGTGGGCGGCGGCCAGGTTGTTGAGGGCCGACGCGGTGCGCGGATGCGGAGTCGGTAGGTTGGCCCGAAGGATCCCGAGCCCCTCCTCATGCAGGCGGATCGACGCGTCGAGCTGGCCCTGCGCGGCTTTCAGGTTGGCCCGGGCGCCGAGCAGAGCGGCGACGCGCGGATGGTCGACCGCCACGCCGCTCCGGGCGAGCGCGATCGCACGCTGGAACAGGCTGTCGGCTTCATCGCGGCGGGATTGGGCCGCGACCGCCGTCGCGACGTTGCTCACCAGCGAAGCGAGCTCCGCGTCGTCCGGTCCGGAAACCGCCTCGCCCAACTCGAGCGCTTCCCGGTACGCGGCCTCCGCGTCCGCGAACCGCCCCTGCCGCTGAAGCGCGTTGCCCAGGGCATTCAGGATCTTCGATCGCTCGCTTCGATTCGCGGAGTCCGGCGGCAGTGTCGTGACGGCGGTGCGGAACAGGTTCTCGGCCGCCTCGTCCTGGCCCGTCTGCCAGAGCACTTCGCCGAGCGCCCGCTGCGTCGCGGCCAGGTCGAGCGGGGGGGTGCCGAGTTCGGCCGCGCGGATCCGAAGGGCCTCCTCGAGAATCGTGGTCGCGACGTCGAGCCGACCGAGATTGGCCTGCGCCTTCCCCATCACCGTCATCAGGCGCGCCTGCACCGCCGGGCGGTCGGCGAGCTCGGCGCGCGCCTTCCGGACGCCGTCGTCGAGGATGTCGCGTACGCGCAGGGTGTCCATGCGACCGGCGTCGGCACCGAACGGATCGGCCGACGCGAACAGTGTCTCCAGAAAGCCGGAGACCTCGAGGGCCACGTCCCGCTCCTCGGCGATGGTGCGGGCCTGGGCCCGGCTGGTGACGCCGAACTGGACGGATACCGCCGCGAGCGCCAGCAGGGCGAGCAGCAGCGCGCCGGAGGCCGTGACCCCGACGCGGTGCCGCCTGACGAACCGACTGGCCACGTAGCGGAGCGACTCGGGGCGGGCCCGTACGGGGAATCCGGCGAGATGACGGCGCACGTCGTCGGCCAGGTCGGCCACCGAATGGAATCGGCGCTCGGGGTCCTTGCGCAGCGCCTTCAGGACGATGCTGTCCAGGTCGCCGGCGATCCGCTCCGGTGCGACCGGCGGACGATCCAGGCCGACCGCGGCGAGCCGGGCGCGCTCCTTCGCCGCCCGGCTGGGCTGGTCGGGCTCCACCTCGCACACGGCCCGGTGGAGTTCCGGGGCGGGCACGAGCTGGAAGGGTCTCGATCCGGTGAGCAGCTCGTACAGGAGTACGCCGAGGGCGTAGCCGTCGGTCGCCGTGGTCGAGGGCGAGCCGAGGAACTGCTCGGGTGCGGCGTGCTCGGGGGTGAGGAGCAGGAGGTCGCCGGTCGGGGTCTCGACCAGCGAGTCGTGATCGAGCAGCTTCGCGATCCCGAAGTCGAGCAGGCGTACGTCGCCATCGGTCGTGACCAGGATGTTGCTCGGCTTGAGATCGCGGTGGATCACCAGGTTGGCATGCGCATGGTGCACCGCGTCGCACACCGCGAGGAACAACCGGAGGCGGGCGTCGAGCCCCAGGTCGCGCTCGCGGGCATAGGTCGTGATCGCCGTCCCGTCCACGTACTGCATGACCAGGTACGGCCGACCGAGCTCGGTGACGCCCCCGTCCAGGAGGGTGGCGATGCCCGGATGCTGAAGGCGTGCCAGGATCTGTCGCTCGGTCCGGAACCGCCGCATGAGCTCGACGCTGTCCCGCCCGGGGCGCATCAGCTTGATGGCGACCTGCTGCTGGTAGAGGTCGTCGGCGCGGTGGGCGCGGTACACCTCTCCCATCCCCCCACGCCCGATCAGGACCTCCAGCTCGTAGACGCCGATGCGCGTTCCCGGAGACGAGGCGCCGGCGGCGGCGTCCGTGACCGATGGCAGCAGGCCGAGGGCGTCCTGCGTGCCCCCCGCACGGTAGTGTCCGGACAGCACCGCATCGATCTCGCGCCGGAATGCCGCGTCGTCACCGCAGATCCGGTCCAGAAACGCGGGTCGGTCAGCGAGCGGGAGCTCGAGGGCCTGGAAGAAGACCTCCTCGAGACGAGCCCAGGTATGGCGCTCCATGGTCACCTTGCCTGCTTGAGAAGCGCCGTGTACCTGTAGCGAGGCATCAACAGGGGGGACCATCGATGACGAGCGGCCCGATCTCCACCTGTCTCGCCCGGCTTCGCGCCGGCGAGCGCGATGCCCTGGACCAACTCTTCCCCTTCATCTACGACGAGCTTAAGGTCGTCGCCAGATCCCAGCTCGCTCGGGAGGCGATCGGCCATACGCTGGGCGCCACCGCGCTGGTCCACGAGGCGTATGTCCGGCTCGTCGACCGCGAGCGACTGGTCGCCGAGGACCGCGGCGAGTTCCTCGCGGTCGCGTCCCAGGCCATGCGCCGCATCCTCATCGACCACGCCCGCGCGCGCCGGCGGATCAAGCGGGGCTCCGGCCAGATCGCCGCTCCCCTGGAGGAGATCCAGGCCCTGATGACGGAGCAGTCGGCGACGGAGCTCATGGCTCTCGACGATGCGCTTACCCGGCTCGCCGCCGTCGACGAGCGAGCTGCCCAGGTGGTCGAGCGTCGGTTCTTCGGGGGGCTCACGCTCGAGGAGACGGCGGCCAGCCTCGGGGTCTCCCTCAAGACGGTCCAGCGCGACTGGCTCCTCGCCCGGGCGTGGCTCCGCAAGGAGATCGAACCCGACGTGTCCGTGCTCGAGACGCTCGACTGAAGAGGCGACCGAGCCCCGCCGACCCGGATTCGGGCCGACGGGGGCATCGTCGCGGGAGAAGGAGTCGGGAGCCGTCATCCGGAGCCTCCGGCCGCCGTGCGTAGCCGTTCCAGCGTAGGTCAGGGCTCGATGTAGCGGATGCGGAGCGTCGGCGCGCTACCCGGCGACGCGGCGGTCTCGCGCGAGTAGGCCCGCTTGAGGGGCCCGTCGCCGCGGAAGGCGAACCCGAGATTGGCCCGGTCGTCGCTCGCCCAGCCGGCCACCACGTTCTTGACGTCCCAGGTGACGGAGGCGCCACCGGTCACCGTCCGGGTGTACCCGCGCCAGTTGACCCTCGGCTGGTTGGCGGCGGTGAGGCCGGCCTGCCTCCACCGTCCGTGCACCACGCCGACCTCGACGTCGTTCGTACCCAGGCCGTCGTCCCGGAAGGAGAGCGTCAGCTCGGCGGAGTTGATGACGGCGCTCGCCGGGAGCTCGCTCAGGTCGAAGTGGGCGAAGGCGACCTTGTCCTGCAGGCCGAGGATGAGGTCTCCCGCTCCGAGGTTGTCGCTGGTGCTGCCCTGCACCCGCGCATCGGCGTTGGCCTGGAGCGTGAGGATCTTGATGGGCTTCGAGGTCGCGACCTGCGTGTTCATGGGATCCCTCCGGAGACGAGTGGACAGGGGAGGCTGTCGGTTCCGAACCAGTCAGCGTCGGAGGGGGACGGAACTGGACATCGCTCCGTGCACCTTCAGGGGTACGTCGGTTCGCCGATCCTTGACGTACCCTTCGGCCGGGGCCATATAGTCACAATCCAACTTTTATGGGGTGCCGATGACGCGCGATTCGCTCGCCGAGTTCGAGCTTCTGGTGATCCTGGCCGCGCTCCGCCTCGGACCCGATGAGGCCTATACCGTCTCGATCGCGGACGTGATCGAGGGCAGGGCCGGACGGTCCGTGCGCCGGGCGAACGTCCACACCACGCTGCAGCGCCTCGAGGAGAAACGGCTCGTCACGACCCGTCTGGGGGATCCCCGCCCGGAGCGGGGCGGCAAGCCGCGACGCCTCGTGAAGGTCGAGCCCGAGGGAATCGCCGCCGCGCGTGCCACGACGGGCGCGATCCGCGCCCTGGCCGCCGGCCTGGAGGACGCCTTGGGGGGCGCGGTTTGACGATACCGCGCTGGGAGGCGGCGCTCCTCCGGCTCGTGGCGCTCCCGGATCGCGCCGAAGACGCCATCGGCGACCTCAACGAAGTGCACGGTTGCCGCATCGCGCGGCGCGGGCCGCTCGTCGCGCACGCGCTGACCGCCTGCGGCGTCGCGGACATGACGATCGCGCTCCTCCGTCAGCGGATGCGCCATGGAAGGCGCTATCGCGGAGCGCGCGGGCCAGGGCAGCACGCGGGTGGATACCAGCAAGGGGGGAATCGGGACATGGGTCAGATCATCGAAGGGTGGACGAGGGATGTGGCGCAGGCGGCGCGCTCCCTCCGGCGGGCCCCGGGCTTCGCGTTCGTCACCGTGCTCACGCTGGCGCTCGCGATCGGCGCCAACACGGCCATCTTCGGCGTCGTCGACGCGGTCCTGCTCGATCCCCTGGACTTCCCCGCGTCGGATCGGCTCGTCTCGATCCGCGCAACGGCGCCGGGCACGGACATGCCGGAGGAGTTCGGTCCCGGTCCCGAGTTCTACGTCCAGTACCGGGAGGGCGCGGACCTGCTCGAGGACCTGGGCATGTACGCCGTCGGGCAGACCACCGTACGCGGCGACGAGCAGTTCGACCGGCTCTTCGTCGCCCAGGCGACCTCGACGCTCTTCACCACGCTCGGCGCGACCCCGGAGCTCGGCCGCCTTCCCGCGGACGAGGACGATTCCGGGCAGGTGATGGTGATCAGCCACTGGCTGTGGGAGACGTGGTTCGGCAGCGACCCTGCCGTGGTGGGCCGCTCCTACGAGGTGTCCGGCAGGCAACGCACGGTCATCGGGGTCATGCCGCCGGAGTGGCGCTTCCCGGAGGCGCGCGTCGCCGCCTGGATGCACGCGAAGCTCGGCGACCCCAGTGAGCTTCGACCCGGCAACTTCGGCCTCAACCTGGTCGGGCGGGTGAAGCCGGGTACCGACCCCCAGGCGCTCACCCAGCAGCTCGACGTCCTCGCGAAGCGTCTCCCCGAGCGTTTCGGCGGCCCGGCCCGTTACGCCGAGATCATCGAGCACCACCGTCCCGTCGTGCGCTCCCTCGAGGAGCAGATGGTGGGCGACATCGCCCGGCCCCTGTGGCTGCTGCTCGGGACGGTCGGGATCGTCCTGCTCATCGCCTGCGCGAACGTCGCCAACCTCTTCACGGTCCGCGCCGAAGGGCGCCGGCACGACCTCGCGGTGCGCCAGGCCCTGGGCGCAGGCCGCGGAGGTCTGGTGCGCGCCCAGATGTCCGAGGCGCTCCTGCTGGCGGCGCTGGGCGGTCTCGGCGGCGTCGTGATCGCGCGCGTCGCGCTTCCGCTCCTCGTGCGCGTAGCGCCGGAGAACATCCCCAACCTCGACGCCGCGAGGCTGGGCGTCGCCGGGCTCGCCTTCACCGCCGGGCTCTCGATCCTGACCGCGGTCGCCTTCGGGCTGGCCCCGGCGATCCGCTTCTCTCGCCCCCGCTTCGTAGGCGCCATGCGGCAGGTGGGCGGCATCGGCGAGAGCGGCCCCCGCTACGGCAGGAACGCGCTGGTCCTCCTCCAGACCGCGTCCGCCCTCGTGCTCCTGGTCGGCTCCGGACTGCTGCTGCGCAGCTTCTGGACGCTCAGCCACGTAGACCCCGGCTACGACGCCGCGAACGTCTTCACCTTCCAGGTGGCGCCCCAACGCCAAGAGGTGAACGACGGGCCGACCTACGCGGAGTTCCACCGGCAGTTCATGGAGCGCGTGGCCGCGCTCCCGGGTGTCACCTCCGTGGGCCTGACGAACTGGCTCCCGCTCGACGAGGGTGCGGCCACGAACCACTTCGCGACCGAGGAGAGCGTGGTCAGCGGCGAGACACCGCCTCCCATGCGGATGACGTTCATCGGCGGGGACTACTTCCGGACGATGGGGATCTCGCTCCTGGCCGGGCGAATCCTCGACCCCTCCGACGACGTAGTGGGGCCGACCCACGTGGTCGTGAGCACCTCGGCCGCGAATCAGCTGTGGCCCGGGCGAGACCCGCTCGGACGCCGGCTCGCCATGGCCGAGAACGACACCACCAACTGGCTCACGGTCGTGGGCGTGGTCGAGGACATCCTCGTGGACGACCTGGCACAGGAGGCCCCCAGCCCGATGGTCTACCTCCCCATGGTGGGGCCCCACCCGAAGCGTTGGGCCGTCGGCTCACCCGCCTACGTGGTGAAGACGCCGCGCGCCGACGCGATCGCCCCGGACGTCCGGGAGCTGATGCGGCAGTACGTGCCGGAGTCGCCGATGTACCGCGTGTTCACGATGGAGGCACTCGCGGACCGCTCGATGGCTCGCCTCTCCTTCACGATGCTGATGCTCGCGCTGGCCTCGGGGCTGGCGCTGACGCTCGGCGCGGTGGGTCTGTACGGCGTGCTCGCGTACGTGGTCGCCAACCGGGCCCACGAGATCGCCGTGCGCATGGCGCTGGGCGCGCAGGGCGGGCGCGTCCTCCGCATGGTCGTCGCGCAGGGCGCGAGGATCACGCTGGCCGGGGTCGTCGTGGGCCTGCTGGCCGCGTTCTTCCTCACGCGCCTCCTCGGCTCCCTGACGTTCGGCGTGGGCACGCTGGACGTCCCGACCTTCGCGGTGATGTCCGCCGTGATGGTCGTGGTGGCGCTCCTCGCCAGCTACGTCCCGGCCCGGCGTGCCGCGTCCGTGGATCCCATGCAGTCGCTCCGCGCGGAGTAGCGAAGTGAGGCGCGGCCTTCCGATCCTCGTCGCCGCGGCCCTCGTGTCCGCGTGCAATCCCGAGGCGCGCGAGGCCCGCGCGCTGGACGCGTCATGCTCGGCCGGAGACGCGGCGGCGTGTGACAGCCTGGGCTACCGGAACTTGCAGGGCGATCACGTCCTGAGGGACTGGCGGCGCGCATCCGACCTCTTCCAGGCGGCTTGCGACGGCGGCGAAGGGGAGGGGTGCGTGCGTCTCGCGCGTCTGCACGTCGACGGCTCCGCCGAGCGTCGGGGCGTCGCGTTCGACTCCGCCCTGGCGGCCCGCCTGCTCGACCAGGGGTGCGAGCGCGGGGCCCTCGTCGGCTGCACGGAGCTGGGCGACATGTACGCGGAGCGCGACAGCGTGGTGCCCGACGTCGAGGCGAAGGGGGTCCTCCAGGACTTCGGACGGGCAGCCGCGCTGTACGGAAGGGCCTGCGAGGGCGGCGTCATGGACGGCTGCGCGCGGCTCGGCGTGCTGTACCGCGACGGCCGCGGCGTCGAGGTGGATCCGGACCGGGCCGTGACGCTCTACCGGCAGGCGTGTGACGGCGGCTCGGCGCTCGGCTGCTCGCGCCTGGGCGAAGCGTACGTGGACGGCATGGGCGTGCAGGTGGACGGCGGCCGCGCCGGCGAGCTCTTCGAGCAAGCGTGCGAGACCGAGATGATCGGGTGCTTCCACCTCGCCGAGCTGCTCGTGGGCGGCGGCGACGTGCCCGCGGACGACGCGCGCGCCGTCGAGCTCTTCGACAAGGCCTGCGACGGCACGCTGACGCGCGGCGAGGGCTCCGCGCCGGTGGCGGAGAGCTGCTTCCGGCTCGGCGAGATGTACGCCAACGGCAACGGCGTGGATCGGGACGTCTACCGTGCGGGCAGCCTCTTCCGGCGTGCGTGCCGGCTCGGATACCAGGAAGCGTGCAGGCGATCGTGAGACCGACCCTCCCCCCACCCGGAGCAGGACGCGATGGAACCGCTCGTCTCCGCCGAGAGGCTCACCAAGCACTACGGCGACGTGGTCGCGCTCGGCGGCGTCAGCTTCGGGATCCACGACGGGATCACGGGCATCCTCGGTGAGAACGGCGCCGGCAAGAGCACCGCGATCAAGATCTTCCTCGGCCTTCTGAAGCCGACGTCCGGATCGGCGATCGTGCTGGGTGAGGATGCGGCCACGAGCGTCGAGGTGCGCGCCCGGCTCGGCTACATGCCCGAGCACGACTGCCTCCCGAGCTCGGTGAGCGCCGCGGAGTTCCTCACGCACATGGCCGAGGTGAGCGGTCTGCCGCCGTCCAGGGCGCGTACGCGCGCCGCCGATACACTGCGCCACGCCGGCCTGTTCGAGGAGCGCTACCGCCCGATCGGCGGCTACTCGACGGGGATGAAGCAGCGGGTCAAGCTCGCCCAGGCGCTCGTCCACGACCCGCTCATGGTCTTCCTGGACGAGCCCACCGCCGGCCTCGATCCGGCCGGCCGCGAGGAGATGCTCGACCTCGTGCGCAAGACGCACCGGGAGTTCGGGATCAGCATCCTGCTGTCCTCGCACCTCATGGCGGACGTGGAGCGCACCTGCGATCGGATCCTGGTGCTCCAGGGCGGCCGCCTCGTGCAATCGGGTGAGGTGAGCGCGTTCACCAAGGAGACGGAGAGCGTGTTCATCGAGGTCGACGCCAACCGCGACGGCCTGGTGGCCCGACTCGAGGCGGCCGGCGTCGAGGTCCGCCCGGACGGCAGCGGGCTGCACATCGACGGTGCGGACGAGTCGGTCTACGACCTCGTGCGCGACGCTCTGGTGGCGGCCCAGGCGCCGTTGCGGCGCATGGCGCCGCGCCGCCGCGCTCTGGCCGAGCTGTTCGCCCGTGACGGCGACGACGAGGCCGGAGGCGACCGATGAGCACGCAGGCCCCCGAGGCGGGTCGCCGTGCCGACGGGTGGGGCCGCCGGCACCGTCTTCGACATCGGCTACCAGCGCTACGACGGTCCGCGCGAGGGGCGGCGTCGCGTGCGGCTCGCCGTGTTCAAGGACGGTGTGCGCACGGCGCTCGGCCTCGGCCGCGGCGCGAAGGCCAAGGTGCTGCCCTGGGCCTTCATCCTCCTGCTGGTGTCGATCGCCTTCATCATGGCGCTCGTGGCGGGCGCGGCGCTCCGCCTCGGGGGTCCGGACGCCGTCGAGCAGCTCCCCTCGCACTCGGATTTCTACGGCATCGCCTCGATCTTCTTCTTCGTCTTCTCGGCGGTGGTCGCGCCCGAGCTGCTGTGCCCCGATCGGCGCGACGGGGTGATCAACCTCTATCTCGTTCGGCCGCTGACCGGGTCGGACTACATCGTCGCCCGCTGGCTCGCCTTCCTGGCCGTCTCGCTGGGGGCGGCCTGGCTGCCGCAGTTCGTGCTGATGGCCGGGATGATCATGGGCAACCCGGAACCCGCCGTGTACATCCGCGCCCACTGGACGGACGTTCCGAAGATCCTGGCCGCGGGCGCCGCGCTGGCCGCCTACACCACGACGCTCGCCATGCTCGTGGCCGGCTTCACGACGCGGCGCGCGTATGCGTCGGTGTTCCTGGTCGGGCTCTTCGTGATCACCACGCCGTTCACCACCGGCCTCGCGTCGGAGATCGGGGGGACGGCCGGGCAGTGGATCTCGATGTTCAACCTCAGCAACATCCCGGTGCACGTGAACGACCTCATCTTCGGCGAGCCGAGCGGGGTGACGCGGAGCGCGCCCGCACGGGAGCTGCCGGCCTGGCTGCTCGTCGGCTGGTACGGGCTCTGGGTCCTGGTGCCGGGAGGCGTGCTGTGGGCGCGCTACCGGAGGCTGACGCCGTGAGCGCGAACGGGACGGCGGTCATCCGCGTGGACCACGTGTCCCGCTGGTTCGGCAGCGTCGTCGCCGTCAGCGACGTGACGTTCGACATCGGACCCGGCATCACCGGCCTGCTCGGTCCGAACGGGGCGGGCAAGACCACGCTGCTGCGCATGATGACGGGGCTGGCCGCCGTATCGGACGGGGCGGTCACGATGTTCGGCGAGCCGGTGCGGGACAACGCGCCGCTCTACGGCCGCATCGGGGTCATGTCCGAGCACGAGACGGTCTATCCGTTCATGAAGGGGCGAGGAGTTCGTCCGCATGATGGCCCGCCTGCGGGGCGTCTCCGACGTCGGCGCCGCGACGGAGCGCGCGATCGCGCTGGTCGACCTGGCCGCGGCCGCCCATCTCCCCATGGGCACGTACTCGCGGGGGATGCGCCAGCGCATGAGGCTCGCGGCGACGCTCGTCCACGATCCCGAGGTGCTCATCCTGGACGAGCCGCTCAACGGCGCCGACCCGCGCCAGCGCGTCCATTTCCAGGCCCTGCTGCGCGAGCTCGCGGCCGAGGGGCGCACGATCGTGCTGTCGTCGCACATCCTCGAGGAGGTCGAGCAGCTCGCCGAGACCGTGCTGCTCATCATCAACGGCAAGCTCGCCGCCTCCGGCGGCTTCCGCGCGATCCGGGCGGCGCTGGACAAGCGGCCCTACCACGTCCGGGTCGTGGCGGACCGGCCGCGCGAGCTGGCCGCCGCGGTGGTGCGGCTCGATTCGGTCGACGCCGTGAACGTGGATCCCGACGGAGCGATCATCGTGCTGAGCAGCAAGGTACGCGACCTGCAGGTCGAGCTCCCCAGGCTCGCCAAGCAGGCCGGCATCACCCTTCGCCGCGTCGAGCCGCTGGACGACTCGCTCGAAAGCGTCTTCGGCTACCTGGTGGAGGGCTGACGATGGGGTCCGTGTTCTCGCTGACCGTGCGACAGCTGTCGGGGCGGTGGCGCCTGGTCATCCTCACCGTGCTGGCGGCGCTGCCCGTGCTCTTCACCGCGCTGGTGGTGCGGTCGGACTCGACGCCGTTCATCGACGAGTTCGAGCTCATCGTGCTGAGTACGATGCTGGCGGGCTCGATCGCGCCCGCTCATCGTGGTGGCGATCGCGAGCGCGGCCTTCGCCAACGAGGTCGAGGACCAGACGCTCGCGAACCTCACCCTCGCACCGATCCCCCGTTGGCAGATCGTGCTCCCGAAGCTCGCCGCCGCGGTCGCGGTGGCCGGGCCGTTCATCCTCGCGAGCGCGTTCCTGACCAGCTATCTCGCCTACAACCACGACGTGACCGCGACGCTCGCCACCACCGTGTCGGCTCTCGCCGGCCTGCTCATGTACTCGGCGGCCTTCGTCTGGCTCGGGCTGGTCACACGGCAGGCCATCGGCTTCGGCCTTCTGTACATCGTGCTGTGGGAGGGCTTCTTCTCCGGCTACGTGTCCGGCATCCGCTTCCTGAGCATCCGGCACTACTCGATCGCGCTGATGCACGGCCTGGACCCGCGGCGCTTCGTCGCGGACCCCCACGTGGGGCTGGGCACGGCGAGCGCCGTGGCCGTGGCCGTCTGTGTGCTGTTCGTCTGGCTGTCGACGCGGCAGCTGCGGAGGATGGACGTTCCCTGAGGTGCTTCCGGGACCTCGGCTAACGCGATGCCGACACGATGACGGGGAGCCCGGCATGCCGGGCTCCCCGTCCGTTCGGGTCACGCGAACCAGGAGTTGTCGAAGGGCCCCTTGGTTCTTACGCCTCCGTGAGTGCGCCTCCCTCACGCCGCCGACGCATGCGCCGCCACGCCGAGCGCCAGGAGACCCGTGACGAGCATCACCCACGTCGAGGGCTCGGGCACGGTCGTGCTCACGCCGGCGAAGTTCGCCTCGAAGTGCAGGTCGGAGGAGTACTCGCCCCATTCGTCGGACGTCCAGGCCGACGTGTTCTCCCCGTTGTTCAGGAAGACGAAGTTGCCGCCGGCGTACTCGTCGCCGGTCGCCTCCCACTGGATCCGCGCCGATCACCGGCGAGCCCCGACGTGCTCAGGAAGAGCGCGTAGACGCTGCCGGTCGTGAGGGACAGGCCGCCCGTGGTGAACGTGTACTTCGTGAACGGCGTCGCCGGCGTGGCGTTGTGCGTGAAGACGCCGCTCGTGTAGAGGGCCGGGCCCGTCGCGTGACTCGCCGTGCCATCCCACGCGTACACGTACGCCATGAAATCGAGGCTCGGCTCCGATGGATCCGGGTAATTCGTCGACGTCCGTCCCAGCCAGAACGAGAAGCTGTTCAGGATGTTGTCGGTGGGCGTCGTGATGGTCTGCCCGTACGTCTGGGTGTTGTCCTTCCCCCATGACTGGACGAAACCGCCGCCGCCGGCGCCGATCGTGGTCTGGGCCGCGGCCGGGCCGGCGATTCCGATGGCGAGCGCCACGGCGGTCGCGAGGGTGAAGGAAGTGCTGTGCCTCGACGATGAGCTCATGGGCGCCTCGACTGAGTGGGGGGATCCGGTCGGGCCATGCGGTTGGCCGAATGTCTCCTTCTGTGCAAGAACCGTTCCTTCGGAAGCGGATCCGGGCGGCGCGCCTACGTCGCCTTCCGGCGTGGCTTTTCGACGCGCACGCGACGACGCGGCCCTCCGCGGTTGTCGCGCGATCGTCACACCTTGTTCCGCGCCGCGACAGCTCCGTCGAGCGTGTCCAGGTGCGCCCGGTCGCGGCGTGGCTCCCGGGCATCATCGTCTTCCACGGGGGCCCTCAGGACGTCGCGACCCTCGCCGGGCGGTGGCGCCCGGGGATCACGCGCGGCTGAGCAGCATCGCGAGGAGCGCGAAGGCTGTCGACGCGAGGCAGACCGCCAACAGGCCGCCGGGACCCGGAAGGGCCGCGACCAGGACGACCACGGCATAGACGCCGCCCCCGACGACGGCCGCCACCGAAGCGCTCCCGAGGTCGCCGCCGGGGCGCCGCTCGATCGGCGTGTCCAGTCGGGCCACGACCGCGAGCAGCTCCGCGGTGGCGACGACGCCCACGATCGCGGGCGCGAGCAGGAGCGCCTCGATCCCGCTTCGCCCCGGGAGCAGGCTCGCCACCACGAGCAGTCCCGCGAGAACCTGGATCGTGATCACGGCCGGGGAGACCAGGGCTGCCGCGACGATCGCCACGTAGAGGAGGGCCAGGTCCCGATGCCAGCCGGGGCCGCCCACCGAAGTGGCCAGGACCGCCGTCAACGCCGCCATGAGCATCGCGAGGAGGGCGAATCGGCGGCGCGCCGGCCACCAGGTCGTCGGGTCGGCGCCGCGGCGGTCGGCGTGCTCATCGGGCCGCCACCCGGGCGCGCGCGGGCTGCTGCAGCGCGTCCATCGCCGGCGGAGCGTCAGCACGGCCGCGCCGACCCCCTCGGTCGGCGTGACCAGCGCGGTCGGCACGCCGCCCCGGTGCAGCGCATGCCGCTCCGCGTCGCTCTGCGCCAGCCAAGCCGATGCGCCGGCTCGTCGACCCGCCCGTCGGTCCGGCGGCAGCAGGTCCTCGGTGTCGATCACCAGCGCCACGGTCGTGTGGCCCGCCCGCCGGTAGCGCATCAGCTCCGGCACGAACGTCTGCGAGCGCAGCGTCGTCACGCCGACCACGAGCGCGTCGCTCGGCACCACCAGGCGGCTTCCCCGCCGGCGGCGCAGCGACATGTCCTCCGCCGCACGCCCGACGCTCAGCAGCTCGTCCAGCAGCATCCACCGGGCCCTCCGCCCGCCGCGCGGGGGAAGCCACGCCGTGGTGCGGCCCTGCGCCAGCAGCCCGACCCGGTCCTGTGCCCGCAGGTGCACGGAGGCCACGGCCCAGGCCGCGCGCGCGGCCCGCGCCAGCGCCTCCATCCCCGCCGGCTCGTCGCTGAACACGGCGTCCAGGAAGAGGAGCACGGTGCCGGTCCGCTCCGGATGGCGCACCGTCACCCAGGGCTCCCCGAGCCGCGCGGAGGTGCCCCACGAGAGGTCGCGCAGCCGGTCGCCGGGTCGATAGGGGCGCAGCTCGGCGAAGTCGATCCCGTTGCCCCGGAAGCGGGAGAGGTGCATCCCCGCGATCGCGCGCGGCTCGGCGGGCTTCAGGAGGCGGTCCAGGCGCAGGGCGCTCGGCAGCACGCGCAGCATGGGCGCGCGCGCCACCATGCGCTCGGTCGACCCGAGGCTGCCGGGCCGCCGCGCGCGGACCCACAGCGACCCGAGGTCGTGGGCGCCCCAGGAGCGCGCGCGCAGCGTGAAGGGAAGCGTCACGGGGCCGCGCCCGAGCGGGAGCGACCAGCCGACCACCGAGGCCGGCTCCACCGGCTGCGACCCCCCGCCATCCGGCGAGCATCACGTCCACCTCGGCCTCGCCCTCCCAGTCGACCGTCACCTCGCCCTCGACCAGGTCGCCCTCGATGGCGCGTTCGGCGTGCAGCGTCACCCTCCCGCGCAGGCTCGTGCGGTCGCGCGGGCGCAGACCCGCCGCGACGAGCGCGATGAAGGGCGCGCCGAGGGCGGCGAGCCCACTCTGCCCGGTGGCGACGGCCGCGATCAGCGCGCCGAGCCCGGCCACCAGATAGGCCGGGAGGCGAGGGTCGGCCCTGCGGCGGCCGGCCTCGGCGCCGACCTCCGTGGGGCGCGTCGGGGCCGACGACTCCGTGGCGGTGGCGCTCATGTCCCCTGCGGCACGGGCACGCGGTCGACGGCGCGCCGCACCACCTCTTCGGGGTCCACGCGCCGCGCCCACGCGCCGTCGCTCAGCACCACCCGGTGCGCCAGCGCCGGCACGGCCATCTCGCGGATGTCGTCCGGGCCCACGTACTCGCGCCCCGCGAGGAGGGCCGCGGCGCGGGTGAGCTTCACCAGCGCGAGGGTGCCGCGTGGGCTCGAGCCGACGGCGAGCTGGGCCTCGGAGCGGGTGGCCCGCACGAGCGCCACGCAGTACTCGAGGAGGCGTCGATCGACGTGGATGTGCTCGAGCGAGCGCTGGACCGACGCGAAGGTCTCCGCGTCGCAGGTCGGGTGCAGCTCGACCTCGTCCGTGCGGCGCTCGAGCCGGTCGGCCAGGAGGGTCACCTCGTCGTCCTCGCCCGGATAGCCCATCGTCGTGCGCAGGAGGAAGCGATCGAGCTGCGCCTCGGGGAGCGGGTAGGTGCCCTCCGACTCGATGGGGTTCTGCGTCGCGATGACCAGGAAGGGGCGGGGCAGGCGATGCGTCACCCCGTCCGCCGTCACCTGATGTTCCTGCATGGCCTCGAGGAGCGCCGCCTGCGTCTTGGCCGGCGCGCGGTTCACCTCGTCGGCCAGGAGGAGGTTCGTGAACACCGGCCCGGGCCGGAACTCGGGCAGATGGGTGCTCAGGTCGAGCACCAGCGAGCCGGTGATGTCCGCGGGGAGGACGTCCGGCGTGAACTGCACCCGGGAGAACGCGAGCCCTGCCGCCGCCGCGATCGAGCGAGCGGTCAGCGTCTTGGCTACGCCGGGAACGTCGTCGAGGAGGATGTGGCCGTCCGCGAGGAGGCCGGCGACGATCAGCCGGACCACGTCGCGCTTCCCGACCACGGCGCGGGACACCTCGTCGAGGATTCCCTCCACCACGCGGGCGGACTCCTCGAAGGAGAGCGCGGGAAGGCCGTCGGCATCGGACGCGAGCCCGGTGCGGGCGAGGGAGCCGCCGGTCGGAGAGTCGGAGGGTGTCCGCGAGATCGTCATGGCGCGTGCGGGTGGTGGGAAGCGAGGGTGGCGCGCGGGTCCGGCCGCCGGCATCGAGGCGCTCGAGCTCGTCGAGCACCTCGTGGACGACGTCGGCGACCGCCCGCTCGTTCGGGCGCACCGTGCCGAGCCAGCCGAGCGTCGTGTCGATCTCGCTGCGCAGGATCGACCACGTCAGCGGCGACAGCCGCGCGTTCCGGGCCGCGGTCCGCACCGGGTCGTCGGGGCCCAGGTCGAGCGCGGAGCGGATCAGCGGCTTCAGCACGCGGAGCGTCTCGGGGGGCATCGGCGGGGCGCCCGCGACGGGGATCCGGCGGCCGGCCAGCTTCGAGCGGATCGCGTCGGTCTCGTGCGACGAGAGCTCGTCCCGCGCCGGGCGCGACGTCCCCCGAAGGGGGACATCCACTTGAAGGGCGACATCCACCCGGTGGGCGGGACGTTCACCGCCAGCGCGTACAGCGCCGTGGCCGCCGCGGCGGTCAACACCACCAGTTGGACGATGCTGAGGGCGTGCCGGGGGAGCGCGACCAGGAGCACGCCCCCGATCACGAGCGCCGCCGCGGCCACGTTGGCGGGTCGCAGGTTGCGCTCGCTCACGCTCCGGCCTCCGCGTGGGCCGGCCGCGCTTCCACGGCCCGCAGCGAGCCCTGCGTCGCACGCAGCCCCGCGAGGCTCGCGTCGAGCGCCTCGGCCGCGGCGGCCCGGTGCCGCTCGGTGATGGGGCGCTCGCTGAACTGCGCCAGGACGTACAGCTCCGTGAGCCGGTGCAGCGGCCCGGGACGAACCCCCAGCGGACCGAGCGCCCGTGGAGGTGCTCGTGGGGGGCTTCCTGCGGTCGGCGAGGTGCGCCGGCCGCCGCCAGCGCCGCGAGGAGCCTGTGGTAGGCGGCCGTGATCTGCCTGCGCGGATCGGGGCTGTCGCTCTCGATCTCGAGGAGGGAGGCCGCCAGGCCCGCCTCGGCGTCGGCTGCGTCGAGCGGCATGTCCAGCCGCAGCTCCATGCTCCCCCGGGCGGGGTCCGCGCGTCAGCGCCCGGAAGGCCATCGCCGCCACGAGGAGGAGGAGGACCGGCAGGAGGCTACGCGCCATCCTCTGGAGAGGCGTGCGATCGAAGCCGCCGCCCTGCGGGCCCATCGGTGCCCCGGCCCCCGCCGTCGTCGCCTTCGCCGGCTCCCCCTCCCATGACGCGTTGCCCGCCATCGAGCCGGACGACGCCGCGCGGCCGGCCCTCGCCGGAGTCCCCGCTCCGGGCCGACCGGCCGAGCGACGTGGAGGGACCGGCGCCCGCGCGGGCGCGCGTGCCGCCCACGCGGGTGGACCAGCAGCGCCACGACGGTGAGCACACCCATGATCGCCGCGGCCGTGCGCACGGCCACCACGGTGGGGTCCGAGCGACCACCCTCGGCCCGGAGGGCTCGGCGCTGGCCGAGCAGCGCCGCGAGCCCGCCACCGATCGCGGCGGCCCCAGCGAAACGGATCGCCCACAGCCAGGTCGGGCTCGGGTCGGCCGCCGGGCCGACGAGCCGGAGCCCGTTCGTGGTGATCGCCACCACCACGCACACGGCCAGGACGAGGAGCACCAGGGGGAGCGACGGCCGGGGGGCGGCACCATCCGGGGGCCCGCCCGGTGCGGGGCCTTCTCGAGCTGGATGGCCGCTGGTCTCCACGGCACACTCCCTGTTCCGAGAGATAGGGGTCGGGCGCGGCTGCCGGAAATCCGAAGTAGGGACGCGCGCACCGAGCGCGCAACGGTGTCGGCTGAAAGAGCCGCACCACCTCCTCGTACGATGCGGCCATGACGAACCTGACACCGATCTCCCGACGCGCCTTCGTGCACGGATCGCTCGGCGCCCTGGCCGTCTCGGGCCTGCCGGGATGCTTCAAGGACCTCACGGCCAGCGAGGAGGCGGGCCCCCGGCTCGACGCGCGCCCCGGCACGCCGACCCGGTCGCCGGTGAAGGGGTCGATCCAGGGCCTGGGCCTGGGCGGAAGCCGCGACGGGTATCTCTACGTGCCGGAGGGCTACACGCCCGACGAGCCCATGCCGCTCTTCGTCGCCCTGCACGGCGCCGGCGGCAGGGCGCTGGACTGGCAGAGCTATCCCGCACGCGCCGAGGCGCACGGGATGATCCTCCTCGCCCCGGACTCCCGGAGCCGCACCTGGGACGTGGTGACCAGCGGGCTGTTCGGTCCCGACGTGGCCTTCCTGGACGACGCGCTCGCCTACACGTTCGACCGGTGCAGGGTGGATCCTTCCCGGATCGTGCTCGCGGGCTTCTCGGACGGCGCCTCCTACGCGCTGTCCCTGGGGGTGGCGAACGGCGACCTGTTCACGAGGCTGATCGCCTACTCGCCGGGCTTCATCTCGCCGGGCAGCCCCACCAGGGGCAAGCCGCCGATCTTCATCTCCCACGGCCGGCAGGACCCGATCCTTCCCTTCCTCTACACGAGCACGGACCTGGTGCCTTCGCTGGAGAGCGCCGGCTACGACGTCACCTTCCACCCCTTCGACGGCGACCACAGCGTGCCCGCCGACGTGTCCGAAGCCGCGCTCGCCTGGTTCCTCGGCGAATAGGGGGGATTCCCTCCTCCTCCCAGGTGCCCGGTCCCGTCGACGAGGAGGGACCTCGATCGTGGCGCGGGTAGCGACGGGGCCGGCTATCTTGCCCAAGTTGCCGCCCGGCCTTCCCCGCTGTGACGAGCGCCAAGGTGCCATGAAGACCTCTTCGATCGTATCGACCCTGCTGGCCGCGACCGCCCTCGCGCGATGCGGCGGTGAGCCCCGGCAACCCGGGCAGCGGCCCCCGGCCGACTTTTCGGCGGTGAGCCGCGTCGACTCGGGACGCGCACGAACGGTCATGCTCACGGCGTACGGCACGACCCTCCTGGCCAACGGGGAGGATCGCGCGCGCCTCAGGATCGCCGTGACCGACAGCGCCAGCCGGGAGATCACCTCGGCCGTCGATTCGGTCCGTCTCTACGTGACCGGCGACGGCGCGATCGTCGGGTCGGACGGGGCGGAGCTTCCCCAGGCGACCGACACGACGGGAGCGGCGTATACGCCGACGCGGCTCGCCGCCGGCGTGGCCCAGCTCTGGTTCCGGGCGGGAACGTCGCCCGATCGCGTGAAGGTGGAGGCCCGGTCGGGCGAACTGTCGCCCGGGTCACACGAAATCCACACGGTCCCTGCCGACTTCCGGCTCATGACGCCGACGCCGGACCAGCTCGTGCCCACGACGAGGCACGTCGACCGGATGATCGGGGCGGACATCTCCTTCCTCCCGCAGATCGAGAACCACGCGGGGCGGTTCTTCCGGCAGGGCGGGAAGTTCATCGAGAACGGGGAGGAGGTGGACGCGGTCGCCCTCCTGAAGGAGCACGGCTTCAACTCCATTCGCCTGCGCATCTTCGACCACCCCGAGAACGAGCACGGGTACGCGCCCGGCCAGGGATTCTGTGGGCTGGACTCCACGCTGAGCATGGCCAGGCGGGTCCACGAGGCGGGGATGGGCCTGCTTCTCGACTTCCACTACAGCGACTACTGGGCGGACCCCCAGCAGCAGAACAAGCCGCAGGCGTGGGCTTCCCTGGACTACCCGTCGCTGCAGGACTCCATGCGCACCTATACCACCGCGGTGCTCCAGGCGATGCAACGGCAGGGAACCCTCCCGGACATGGTGCAGATCGGGAACGAGATCAACCACGGGCTCCTCTGGCCGGACGGGCACATCGGCCACCCCGACCAGCTGGCCGGCCTCCTGCGCGCGGGCGTCGAAGGGGCGCGGGCGGTCGCTCCCGACATGCCGGTCATGATGCACATCGCGCTCGGCGGGCAGAACGACGAGGCGCGCTTCTGGCTGGACAACATGATCGCGCGCGGCGTGGTGTTCGACGTCATCGGCCTCTCGTACTATCCGCGCTGGCACGGCACGCTCGAGGACCTCGACCGCAACGTGCACGACCTGGTCGACCGCTACCACAAGCCGGTGATCGTGGTGGAGTACGCCGACTTCAAGCAGCAGGTGGCCGACATCGTCTTCGGCCTCCCCGACGAGATGGGGAAGGGGACGGCCATATGGGAGCCGCTGGGGCCGGGGAGCGGCCTCTTCGACCGGGAGGGCAACGTCACCGACCTCATGCGGGTCTACGACCGGCTGAGCGCGGAGTACCTGGGGGGCGGAGGCTAAACCACGGCTGACGCCGGGCGTCGAGTCGGTTTGTGATCGTTGCCGACCCGACGTCCGCCCGTGACGTGGATGGAACCTAAAAATTTTAAAAAAAAAAAAAAAAAAAAAAACCGGCCGAAGACCCAGAGGACGGTCCCACGGCACGGTCACTCGTGGCCCCGCGAGGATTTTTCAGGGACGCCAGCTACCGCGTGACCTCGCGCGTTCTTTCGACGCCGTCCGAGGATTCACCACTCACGTGGGATGGTGATCCACCCTGGACAGGTTGTCCGCCTGGAAGACGGCGCGCAACGCTGGATCTGCGGTCTCGGCGAAGGCCCCGACGATCGTCCCGGCGCTCACGAGCTTTCCGACCCTGGCGAGCGCCGTCAACGCCGATCCCAAGTGCAGAAGTCGCCCAGATCGGCGGCATCAAGTCGGGAAGCACCAGTGCTCGGATGCATGGTTCATGGCCATCGGCCAGCGCAGTTCGATCTCTTCACGTACCCGATATCTACAGTCTCGGCGACAACGAGTCGGACCGACTCCCATCCCACCAACAACGGCGGTACGACCCCATCGGCCGTCTTGTCAAGATCCCCAGTCTTCTTCGAACACCCAGTCAGATCCAGGAAGCGCTCGGTCCCAAGCGCGGAGAAGTCGAGCGGCGCCACCCCGAGAACCAGATCTGGGCCGAGTCCCACGTCATCTTCGCGATGTTCCACGTTATCGGGTCGAAGAGCTGCCTCCTCGCCTATTCACGGCGCCGAACCCCCGCGCAGACCGCGGCTCGGAAGCCGGGTACGCCGCGCGCAACGCCGCCAACATCGCCTCGCTCGAGCACATCTTCGCCCCGGCCCGTCGAGCGCAGTCGCGGTCGCGCTGTTCCTGCCCGCCGATCTCTGCATCCCGACGATCGCGCCACGGTGCATCCTTCTCCGCGCACACGGACTTCGTCCAACGTCTGGCGACCTTGCCCTGGCCTTCGACCGGCCGGTGCTCATGGTCAGCGGGGATAGCCACGACTACCGCGTGGACGCGGGCGTCCCCTGGTTCAGCCTGTACGGCGCACGCGCCCCAAACGTGACGCAGATCATCGCCGAGCAGAGCTTCGGGGCCGACATCGTTGGCAGCGGTTGCACCTCGACCCGGGGTCGCCCGAGGTCTTCAGTTGGGAGCAGGTGATTGTGCCCTGAGTCCGCTCCCCCCCCCCCCCCCCCCCCCCCGACACGTGCGCGCACGTTACGCCCGGGCGGACCGGCCAAGGGCTTGCGCAGCCGCGCCCGCGGCCGCATCATACCGAACAAAACCCGAATTTGCCTACGACCCACCCGCACCGAGGCCCGAACATGGCCACACCGCAACCGGCCCGGCGACCTTCCTTTCCGCGAAGGCCCTTCTCGACCACTGGCAGGGCCATCGGCGCCTCACCCGCCGGGTGATCGAGGCCTTCCCCGAGGACCAGCTCTTCACCTTCTCCCTCGGCGGCATGCGGACCTTCGGGGAGATGGCGGGCGAGCTGCTGGCCATGGGCGCGCCCATGGCGCAGGGATCGCGACGGGCGACTGGGAGCCCTTCTCGGCGGAAGGCGGCGACGAAGGAGGCGCTCCTCCGCCTCTGGGACGAGAGCACCGAGGAGATCGACGGGTTCTTCGCGCAGATCCCCGAGGGCCGTTTCCCGGAGACGGTGACATCGTTCGGGCAGTACACGGGCCCCGTGCACTGGCAGCTCATGTACGTGATCGACAACGAGATCCACCATCGGGGGCAGGCCTACGTATACCTGCGCGCGCTGGGCGTGGAGCCGCCGCCCTTCTACGAGCGCTGATCGAGGGCCGCGCGCGGCCGAGAGACTTCTTCGCGGTCTAGGTGTCGCCCGAGAGGTCCCCGCGCCCCGGCGCTCGCCGCTCCCGCGCGGCGTCGCCGGGCCGGGGCACCGCCGCCGCCGCGCCTGCGGTCGTCGAGCCCCTCCGGGCTCGCCCCCGAGGGGGTGCCCACACGACCTCGACGTTCATCTCGGGGGCCAGCGCGCGGAGCGCGCGGCCGCGAGCACGCCGCGGGCGTCCCCGTGGACCGGCCCCAGCACGCGCAGGCGCAGCACGGCGTCGGCGGGCAGGGCGGCAAGCGCCGCATCGACACGCGCGCGCAGCCCTGCCCCGTCGAGCCCAGACGCACGCACCTCGGCGACGACCATCGGCCGCGCCGGGAGCGGGCGGAAGTCCGCACGCACCCGCCACCGGTCGGGTCGGCTCGCGGGCTCGACCTCCAGGATCACGTACCCCTTCGTCTCGTCCATCTCCGCGAAGGCCGTCCGCTCCACCGACCCGGATAGACCACCGGCGCGCCCAGCGGCCTGCCGGCCAGGTCGAACGTCAAGACCTGGTGGCGGTGCACGTGGCCGGTGAGCACCGCGGCGCGCCTCGGGGGATGTCCGTGCATCGGATGACGTCGGCGCCGCGCCGGAAGGCGAAGTCCGCCGGGCCCACGGTGGCCCCCTCCACGCAGTGGTGGACGCACAGCAGGGAGACGTCCGCCCGACCGGGGCGCCACCCGGTAGCCGCCACGAGCTCCGGGAAACGGCGGCGCACGCCGTCGCGCTCGTACGGGAAGCCGAAGAGCGCCACCCGGAGGCCGCACGACGTCGTGTGGAAGGTCCGTGGCCGATCGAAGAGATGGATCCCGGGATGGCGCGCGAAGCGCGCGTGGGGGATGCGCCCGCGCTCGTGGTTGCCCGGCACGACGAACACGGGCACGCCGGCGTCGGCCACGCGCCGCAGCGGCTCGAACGCCTGCTCGACGAGCGTCGGGTGGGGGCGCGCCCGGTGGAAGACGTCCCCCCCGTGGACCACGAGATCCACCTCGCCGGAGAGCGCCGGCTCGAGCGCCCGGCGATAGTTGGCGAGGAAGTCCGGGCCCACGCCGCCGCCGCCGGATCCGGGGGCCAGAGGGAGGTCGAAGCCGAGGTGGCTGTCGGCCAGGAGGAGGACGCGGAGGCGCATGACGCCAACCTACGATTTCGGCTTTTGTTCGGTAGCGCCAGCTCCTTGCGCTATCCCCTGCTGCGCAGTTATCGGGAGCACCGGAACTACAGTGAAGGGGATATAGCCATGGGTCGTGCGCTCGGCGAGTTCGAGCAGCTGGTCATGCTCGCGCTCGTGGAGCTCGAGGAAGACGCCTACGGCGCCGCGATCGGGCGCGCGATCGAGGCCCGCACCGGGCGCGAGGTCTCGGCCGGAGCGATCTACACGGCGCTGGAGCGGCTCGCGCAGCGCGGGCTGGTCACGGACCGCGTGGGCGAGCCCACGCCCGAGCGGGGCGGCCGCCGCCGCCGGTACTACCGGCTCACGCCGGAGGGCGCGGCCGAGCTGACGCGGGCGATCGCGGTGATCCGCAGCATGTCGGAAGGCCTGCTGCCCAAGCTCGAGGCGATGGAGGGCGAGCGCCCGTGAGGGCGGGCTCTTGCCCTCGCCCGAGCGCGCCGTCGTAGCCCTCCTGTCCACGGCGAGGGCGCCGAGTTCGTGGTGGGCGACCTCGTGGAGCGCTGGGGCGACGACCTGGCCGCCGGTGTCGGCCGCCGGAGCGCGCAGGCGGCTGCGCCGCAACGTGCGCGCACGGCGGCGCACTGGTGGAAGCCCTCGGCGGTGGCGGCGCGGCGGCGTGCGGCTCACGCCGTGTCGCAGGCCGCGTCGGCGGTCGGTCGGGAACCGAAAGGGAGGTGGGGGGATGGGCGCTTCATGCAGGAGCTGCGGATCGCGGCGCGTACGCTCGCCCGACGTCCGGGACTGGCCTCGCGGTGGTCGTCACGCTCGCGCTCGGCATCGGCACGACCACGACGATCTTCAGCGTCGTCGAGGGCGTGGTGCTCCGCCCGCTCCCGTTCCAGGACCCGGGCACGCTGGTGAGCCTGGGCACGACGTTCCCGGGCCGGGAATGGCGGGAGGACGTGGCCGGCCTCATGCACCTGGCGGGGATGTCGGTCGCGAACTTCGTGATCTGCGCGCGCGGGCCCGGTCCTTCGAGGATCTCGCCGCCCCCGAGGCCTCGAACGTTCTGCTCCCCGACCGCGGCGACGGGCCGGAGCTCGCGTCGGGCGAGCGCGTGTCCGCGGGCTTCTTCGAGCTGCTGGGCGTCACGCCCGCCCTGGGCCGAACGTTCGTGCCGGAGGAGTATCGGACGGACGTCGCGGACGGCACCACGATGCTGATCAGCTGGGGCGCGTGGCAGCGACGCTTCGGGGCGGACCCGGCCGTCGTCGGCACGACGCTCGACAAGGTCGGGCTCCCCGTGACGATCGTAGGCGTGCTCCCCCGCGACTTCCGCCCTCCCGAGGCCCTCTTCCCCAGCGTGCCCGAGTTCTGGATGCCGCTCCAGCCCGAGCACCCGCGCTATGCCGATCGCGGACGGAGGAGCGTCGCGGTCCTCGGCCGCCTGCGCAGCGGAGCGACCGTCGAGCAGGCGAGGGCGGAAGGCGTGCGCATGGCCGCGGAGCTCGCCGAGGAGCATCCGGAAGGGAACGTCTACCCGAACGGTACCTGGTTCGGCATCGGCGTGAACGACCTGCACGCGGACACGGTGGGTGGCACGGGGCGGACGCTGCTGATCTTCCTGGGCGCGTCCGCCCTCCTTCTCCTCCTGGCCGCCCTGAACGCGGCGATGCTGCTGTTCGCGCGGGCTCTCGACCGCACGCGCGAGCTGGGTGTGCGCGTGGCGCTGGGCGCGGGCCGGGGGAGGGTGGTGCGCCTGCTGCTCACCGAGGCAGGGCTGCTGGCGCTGCTCGGAGGTGGCCTGGGCGTCGCGTTGGCCTACGGAGGGATCGACGTCTTCCTGCGCTTCGCGCCGCGGTCGATACCCCGCACGGACATGGTCGCTCTCGACGGGACGGTCCTGGGCGTGGCCGTGCTCCTCTCCGTCGGGACCGGCGTGGCAGCGGGTATACTACCCGCCCTGCGCGCGGCGCGACGGGCACCCTGGGAGCGGCTGCGCGGAGGGGGACGCGCCGCGGCGCAGGCGGACACCCGCCTGAGGTCGTGGTTCGTGGGCGGGCAGCTCGCCATCGCGGTGCTCCTGCTCGCGGGCGCGGGTCTGCTGCTCTCGTCCTTCGTGCGCCTCCTGACCGTCGACACGGGATTCGACGCGCAGGGGCTGATGAGCATGCGCGTGGACCTGAAGCGACCGAACGCGCCCGCGGGGGAGGAGGACTGGCAGGCGTGGGACGCCGTGCTGGCGGAGGTGTCCAGGGTGCCCGGCCTGACCGCCGTGGCCGGCACGACCAACCCGCCCTTCCAGGATCCGTTCTGGGCACCGTGGATCGCGTTGCACGGAGACGCGCCGGAGCAGCGTCGTGAAGGCATCGCCGGATACGCGGTGACGCCGGGGTACTTCGACGCCGTCGGGACGCGCCTGCTGCGAGGCCGCGGCTTCGAGGCGATGGACGGCCCGGACGCCGCGCGCGTTGCCATCGTGAACGAGGCCTTCGCGCGAGAGGCGATGGCAGGCGCGGACCCGCTCGGCACGACCGTGCGGCAGAGAGAGGGAGAGGGTGAGAGCGAGGAGACGACGATCGTCGGTGTCGTCGAGGATGTGGTGCAGACGCGGGCCGAGGACGGCGCCCGTCCCGCCATCTACTTCCCCTACCGACAGGTGCCGTGGCCGCTGATCCAGGTGGTGGTGCGCTCCGAGCTGCCGAGCGCGGACGTCGCATCCGCGCTCCGCCGGGCGGTGGCGCGCTTCAACCCCTTCGTGCCGCCTCAGGACCTGCGCACGATGGAGGCGCGCATGGCGGCGACGCGCACCACGCCCCGCTTCCAGATGGTGCTCGTCGGGTCGTTCGCCCTCATCGCGCTCCTTCTGGCCGCGGCGGGGCTTTACGGCGCGCAGGCCCACGCGGTGGGCCGGCGCAGGCGCGAGCTGGGCGTCCGCGTCGCGCTCGGCGCCGCGCGGCGGGGAATCCTGTGGATGGTGGTGGCGCAGGGCCTGCGCGTCGCGGTGGTGGGGCTGGCGGTCGGACTGACCGCGGCGGTCGCGCTCACACGCGTCCTCTCGGGATTCCTCTTCGGTGTCCAACCGACCGACCCGATGACCTACGCGGGGGTCGCCCTCGTCCTCATGGTCGCCGCACTGGCGGCCAGCTTGGTGCCGGCGCTCCGCGCGACGGCCGTCGATCCCGTGGAGGTCCTGCGCGCGGAGTGAGGGGGCGCGGCGTTTCGCGCTACCAGAAGACCCTCCGCAGCCCGTCGCCGCCGCTGTTGCGCCGCATGCTCCAGTAGATCGACCAACCCGAGAGGCTCATGACCAGGAGCGCGAGCCCCCAGAGCATCGCCACCACCAGCCTCTTCGCCGAAGAACTCCGTGAAGGCGACCAGGAAGCCCGTGGTGGACGCGAAGATCAGGAAGAGCCCCGCCGTGAAGCCGATCCAGCGGTGCCACTTGCGGGACGTCCGAATCAGCCAGCCGCGGGTCCAGCGGGTGGGACGGACAGGCGTACCGACTCGGTCGGCTCGGGGCGACTCCATGCGGCCTCGGATCGCGGTTTTCGGCGGTTGGGGGCGTGGCGAAAGCGGGGCAGGTTAGAGGGAGGTCACCACCCCGTCAACGCGACGCCCGGGCCGAGTGCCGTGGCGCAGGTGACAGCCTCCGGTGCGCCCGGATAGGTTGAGACGATGCGCATTCTCCTCGTGGAAGACGATCGACAGCTTCGCACCTCGGTGGCGCGGGGCCTGGTCGAGGCCGGCCATCAGGTCGAGGAAGCGACCGATGGCGTCGCGGCACTGGAGATGGCGAGCGGCGCCGATTTCGAGTGCGTGGTCCTCGACGTGCTCCTGCCGGGCCGGAGCGGGATGGACGTCTGCCGCGAGTTGCGCGCCGCCGGCAACTGGGTGCCGGTGCTCATGCTCACGGCGCTCGACGGCGTCGACGACCGGATCGAGGGGCTCGACGCGGGGGCCGACGACTACCTGCCGAAGCCCTTCGACTTCGGGGAGCTGCTCGCGAGGCTGCGTGCCCTGACGCGTCGGCGGTCCGGCACGCGGGCGGTGGAGCTCCGGGTTGGCGACCTTATCATCGATACGCGGCGACGCAGCGCGCGCCGCGCGGGACGGCGGATCGACCTCACCGCGAGGGAGTTCGCGTTCCTCCTCCACCTCGCCAGGAACGCGGGACGGATCGTCACGCGCGCCGAGCTGACGGAATCCGTGTGGGACGACAGCCAGGCCCAGTCGAACGTCATCGACGTCTACGCGAGTCGGCTGCGCAGGAAGATCGACGAGGGGGAGGACGTCGCCCTGTTCGTGACCCAGCGTGGCGTCGGGTACATGCTCGACGCGCCGGCCGCCGGGGACTCCGGGGGCGACGCGCCGGAGGAAGCCGCGAAGCCGGCCGGCTGATCCGATGCGGTGGCTCCCCACGTCGGTCCGCACTCGCCTCACCCTCTGGTACACGGCGGTGCTCACGCTCCCGCTCGTCGCGTTCGCCGTCGCCTCGTACCTGATCTTCGCCGCCACCGAGCGGACGCGGACGGACGAGTTCCTCGGCGAAGCCCTCACCGTCTTCGCGCGAGAGCTCGCGGCCGAGCGCCGCATGGGCCCCGGGATGGACGAAGGACTCACGCGCACGCTGCACGAGGTCCGTTTCCGTCGCGTGGACATCGTGATCCTCGATGAAGCCGGCGCCGTGGTCGGGACGAGCGCGCCGCTGGGCGAGCCCGAGGAGCGGGACGATTCGATCTTCCCCGCGGCGCCGGGCGAGTTGGTGGCGGGCCTGGAGGCCTCGCGGGGCCCCGCGCCATGGACCGGAACGGTGCGGCGCAACGGGCAGGCGTTCCGCGTGCAGGTCCGATCCCTCCCCGCGGGCGACCGCACCCTGCGCCTGGTGGGCATCCACCCGCTCGCCGAGGTCGAGGCGACGCTCCGTCGCATCAGGCACTTCTTCCTCATCACGATTCCGCTCATCATCGGGTGCGCGGCGCTGGGCGGGTTCTTCCTGGCCCGCCGCAGCTTCCGGCCGGTGGCCGCCATGGCGGCGCGCGCGGCCGAGATCGGCACCAGCACGCTGCACGAGCGGCTTCCGATCGTGGCCGACGACGAGCTGGGCGCGCTCGCGGGGGTGCTGAACGGCCTCCTCGACCGCGTCGAGCGGTCCTTCGAGCAGCAACGACGGTTCATGACGGACGCCTCGCACGAGCTGCGAACGCCCACGGCGATCGTGCGCGCCGAAGCGGACGTGACGCTGTCGCGCCCGACGCGGGAGGAAAAGGAGTACCGCGCCTCGCTGACCATCGTCCAGGACGCGTCACGGCGCCTGACGCGGATCGTCGACGACGTCTTCCTGATCGCCCGTGCGGACGCGGGGCACCTGGTCGTGAACCCCACCCCGCTCTACCTCGACGACCTGGTGCGGGACACGGCGCGGGCCGTCTCCCCCATCGCGGACGCGCGGGGCGTGCGCGTCGAGCTGGGCGAGATGGTCGAAGCGCAGATGGTCGGGGACGCGGACCTCCTCGACCGGCTGCTGCTCAACCTCCTCGACAACGCCACCAAGCACTCCCCTGCCGGCGGCAAGATCGACGTGTCGATGCTCGTCCGCTCCGGTGCCTGCGAGGTGTCGATCGTCGACGCCGGGCCCGGGGTGCCCGAGGAGGCGCGCGACCGCATCTTCGAGCGGTTCTTCCGCGTGGACGTCGCCCGCTCGCGCGAGCAGAGCACGCTCACGAGCGGCGCCGGCCTGGGCCTGTCGATCTGCAGACGCATCGCCGAGATCCACGGGGGCACGCTGGCGCTCGTGGCCTCGCGTCCCGGGCGCACGGAGTTCAGGGTTCGCCTTCCGCTCGGCGGGGACCCTTCGCCGACGCGGACGGCCGGCTCGGGGCGGTGAGGGCTCCCTTTGCGGACCCCGGGTGGGCGACTAAGTTGAATTCATGAACTGTTCATGAATCCGAGACCCTCTTCTCCCTCCGGGTCGATCCCCATGAAGCGTCTTTCCGGGCCCGCCGCCCTGTCTGTCCATCGCCGTCGTCTTCGCGCCCCGCTCGGCCGGCGCGCAGACGGAGCCGGTGAAGGACACGACCGTCTTCCGGATCGAGGGACTCACGATCCGCTCGCAGCGCCCGGTCACGACGATCGGCGGCGCCAGCGCGATCGAGGTCGAGGTCGGCGTGCTCGGGCTGCCGGCGGCCGCGACGACCGGCGAGCTCCTGCGCCAGATCACGGGGCTGCACCTGCGCACCAACTCGCGCGGCCAGGACGAGATCTCCGTGCGCGGTTCCGAGTCGCGCCAGGTCGCCGTCCTCTTCGACGGCGTGCCGCTCACGCTCGGCTACGACGCGCGCACGGACGTCTCGGTCCTTCCCGCGAGCGCGATCCGCGAAGTCACCTTCGTGCGGGGGATGTCCACCCTCCTGCACGGACCCAACGTGCTCGGGGGCGTGGTCGAGATGAACGCCGCGCGCGGGACCTCCTTTCCGGCGGGCCGCTCCCTCTCGTTCACGGCCATGTTCGACAACGTCGGCGGGTACGGAACGGGCGCCGACGCGACGGTACCGTTCACGACCGGAGGCGGGCGGGGCGTGGTGCTGCGGGGCCGGCTTCCGGGACAGCCCCGGCGTGACCCTCCCCGGCGACGTGACCGAGCCGATCGACACCGGAGACGGCCTCCGGCTCAACACGGACTTCACGAACGTCGACGGCTTCCTCGGCTTCCGCTACGCGTCCGACGGGGGCGCGTGGGCGAGCGTCTCGGCGGCGAGCCACAAGGGCCGACGGGGGATCGCGGCCGAGCTGGGCGCGGACGAGCCGCGCTTCTGGCGCTATCCGGACATCCGGCGCACGATCGTCGCGGCCTCGGTGGGCACGGGCGAGCGCACGACCGCAGCCGGGCGCGGCGACCTTGAGGCCACCGTCGGCTACGACGTCGGCAAGACGGACATCCGCTCGTACACGTCCCGGGCCTACGACGAGATCGCCGGCTACGAGGACGGGGACGACCGGACGCTGTCGATGCGCGTGCTCGGCGACCACACGCTGGGCTCGCGTGGCGACTTCCGCTCGTCGATCACCTACGCGGACATCCGCCACGACGAGACGGTCGACGACGAGTTCCGGGCGTTCGAGCAGAAGCTCTTCAGCGCCGCCGCCGAGACCGTGTGGCGGCTGATCGACCGACCCGGGCCGGCCTGAGCGGGCTGCGCCTCAGCTTCGGCGGTGCCTACGACCGGGGCACGACGCCGCTCACCGGCGGGCTCGAGCCGCTGCCGACGATCGACGACTGGGGCGCCCGCGTCGGCCTCTCCGCCCTGGTCAACGGCGGCAACACGATGCTGCACGCCGGCGCGAGCCGGCGGGGTCGCTTCCCCGCGCTGCGCGAGAGCTTCTCGGAGGCGCTCAACCGCTTCGTGCCCAACCCCGAGCTGAAGCCCGAGCACCTCTTCGCGGTCGAGGCGGGCGTCACCTCCCGCGTCGGCGACGGGTGAGCTCCAGGTCGTCGGCTTCCGCCACGCGCTCGACGGCGCGATCCGGCGCATCTCGCTCCCCGACCGCATGCGCAAGCGCGTGAACTCCGACGAGCTCACGAGCCTCGGCGTGGAGATGCTCTTCTCGCAGTCGCTGGGCGGGTCGACGTCGGCGGCGAGATGACGCTGCAGTCGGTCGACCTCATCGACCCGAGCACCCGGTCAACATCCACCCGGAGAACGTGCCCGAGCGCTCGGGGAGCGCCTTCCTGAGGCTCCCGCTCGGCGGGTCTGACGAGCACGTTCGAGGCGGAGTACACCGGCGCGCAGTACTGCATCGATCCGAACAGCGGAGAGGACGTGCGGCTCGACGGCGGCTCCTGGCTCAACGCCGTGCTGTCGAAGGTGTGGTCGCTTTCGCCGCGGGGCGGCACGGGCCGGCCTCGAGACGAGCGTGTCCGGGCTGAACCTGTCGAACACGGCGCTCTACGACTCCTGCGGCCTGCCGCGGGCGGGGCGGCTGCTGCGCTTCCAGATACGGGTGTTCTGACCGGCGGGACGTTGGGTCGTCCTTGCAGGTCGTCGGCCCGGCTCATCCCCTCCCGCGACAGCGCCGCGAGGATCGCCTCGACCTCCGGGCGCATCCTGTACCCCGGGCGCGTGACCAGATAGTCGGGGTTCAACGGGAACCCCGGCCCTCGACGTCCACCCGCACGAGCCGCCCGGCGGCCAGGTCGTCGCGGACCGCGTGGTCGGGCACCACGGTCAGGCCGCGGCCCAGCCGCGTCATGGCGAGGACCTCCTCCAGCCGGTCGAAATGGCTCGCGCTGCGAATCCCGGTGGGGTGCGCCCGCGCCGAAGACGGCGTCGAACCACCGCCCGAAGACGTAGTCGCACTCCTCGTACGTGACGAACGGGGCAAGCGGAGGCCAGCGCGTCGATGTCTTCGCCCGGCAACGGGAGGTCCGGGGCGCGCACGAGGACGAACTCCTCGCGGCACGCCTCGTGGAACTGGAGGGTGGTGGTGGCCCTGGGTCTCGTACACGAAGCCCAGGTCGGACGCACCCGTCTCCACGAGGCGGAGGATCTTGTCCGGGTGGCGGAAGAGGAGCCGATAGGGAAGGGAGCGGAAGGCGGGACGAAGGAGGATCGGGAAGAGCACGAAGCGCCCGATGGCTCCGGACGCCGCGATGCGGATGGGCTCGTCCGCGTGCGCTCCCCCGTCCGGGAGACCGCGTACCCTGCGTTGCAGCTCCGTGAGCGTGCCCTTGCACACGCTCAGCAGCTCCCGACCGGCCGCCGTCAGGATCAGGGGCCGACGGGGCCGCTCGAACACCTCCACGCCGAGCAGGCGCTCGAGCTCGGAGATCCGGTAGCTCACGGCCGGCTGCGTGATGTGGAGGCGGCGAGCGGCGGCGCCGAAGCCTCCCTCCTCGCAGACCGCGAGGAAGACGTGGAAGTGCTGGATCGCGGGGACCATGCTCGATGATAAAAATCATCGATTGGATGTGTCAATTCATTCAATTGGCTTGATCGATGGGAAAGGGGATAGGGTGGTGGGGTCGGAAGGCACGGGGTGGACGTGGATCGAGGAGGAGGACGCATGGATCGACGGGGTGCGGGGTGGGCGGCGGCGGCGATCGCGATGTGCGGGACGGCGGGGGCGGCGGGGGGGCAGACCCTCCCGGACACCGCGATCGAGTCCGAGGGAGGCGTCCGGTTCCGACTGGAGACGATCGTCACGGGGGTGGAGACGCCGTCTGCGCTGGCCTTCCTCCCGGACGGTAGGCTCCTCCTCGCCGAGCGCCCCGCCGGACGCCTGAGCATCGTGGACGTGGCGTCCCGGGAGGTGGTGCCCGTCGAGGGCCTCCCGGCGGTGTTCGGCGCGCTGGATGCGGGGCTGCACGACGTGGTCGTGTCTCCGACGTTCGCCGACGACCACCTGCTCTACCTCTCCTGGTCCGTGGGCGACTCGCTCGCGTCCGCGCTCGAGGTGGCGCGCGCCCGGCTCGAGGGCAGCCGCCTGGTGGAGGTGACGCGCCTGTTCCGTGCCGAGCCCGCGCGTGACACCGCGTACCACTATGGGGGGAGGCTCCTCCTGGACGGGCCTTGGCTCTTCGTCACGGTGGGCGAGCATCATCATCGGTGGGAGGCCCAGGACCTCGGGTCCCACCTGGGGAAGGTGATCCGCATCCGCTCCGACGGTCGCCTGCCCGGGGACAACCCCTTCACGGCGACGCCGGACGCGCGCCCCGAGATCTGGACGCTCGGGCATCGCAACCCTCAGGGGATGGCGCGGGACCCGCGCCCCGGAGAGATCTGGATCGACGAGCACGGTCCGTTGGGCGGAGACGAGCTCAACCTCCTGCGCCGCGGCGCGAACTACGGCTGGCCCCTCGTGTCCTGGGGGATCGAGTATGACGGCACACCCGTGGGGGAGGGGCGGACGCACGCGGAGGGCGTCGAGCAGCCGGTGTTCGTCTTCGAGCGGCTCACGGCGCCGAGCGACCTGTTCTTCTACACGGGGGACGCCTTCCCGCGTTGGAGGGGGAACCTCTTCGCGGGCGCGATGGGTCGCGCGCGCCGCCTGGTTCGCATCGTCCTCGAGCGCGGCCGCGTGCTCCACGAGGAGGGGCTCCTCCGGGACCTCGATCTCCGCTTCCGGGCCGTGGAGCAGGGTCCCGACGGCTTCATCTACGTGGGCGTGGACGAGGGCGTGGTCTTCAGGATGGTCCCGGACGCCGGGCCCGCGCGGTAAGGCGGTTCGCGGACCCTCGTAAGGGCGAGCGGAAAGAACGCACGCGGCGCCGAGGAAGGGAGTGAGCGCGGGATGAAGGGCTTCGGACGTGGCACCGTGACGGGACGCATCCTCGTCCTCTCGGCGTGGATCGGGATCGCCGCCTGCGCGGCGTCGGGAACCGCCCCCGAGGTGGACTTCTCCAAGCAGGAGGGCGAGGGCCAGCTGGGACAGTGGGTGCACTCGGGCTCCTACGATCGCACCTACGACCTGCACGTGCCCGATGGGGCGGAGACGGGTGCGGATCGGCCCCTCCTGATCGTCCTGCACGGGGCCGGCGACACCGGACGCGGCTTTCGTGCGCGCATCGCCGCCGACGCACGCACGGACGAGGCGGGCTTCGTGGCCGTCTATCCCGACGGCTTCGCGGGGAGCTGGGCGGTGGGGTGCGGGTGCACGGACGCGGAGCTGGCGGGTGTGAACGACATCGCGTTCCTGAACACCCTCGTCCGCCAACTGGCGGCGGGGCTGCCGATCGACACCATGCGCGTGTTCGTGGCCGGGTACTCGCAGGGAGCGCAGCTCGCCCAGCGCTATGGATGCGTGAGCGAACGTCCGCCGGCCGGCGTCGCGGCGGTGGCCGGGCTGATCCTGCGCGTCGTCGCCGAGCGGTGCGCTCCGCGTGCCCCCTTCCCGGTCATCGTCGTGCACGGGGACGCCGATCCCGTCTTCTTCTACGGCGGCTTCGGTACGGGCGCCAACATCCTGTCCGCGCCCGACATGGTCGCGCTGTGGGCGGACGTCGAGGGCTGCGGCGGGCAGCCCGCCCAGGAGACGCGCCCCGACGACAACGGCGACGGCACCACGGTCACGATCGAGCGCTACCAGGGGTGCGCCGCCGGCGGTCGGGTGCGCCTCGATCGCGTGAACGGAGGCGGACACACCTGGCCGGGCCCCACCGGACCCTGGCCGAAGAGCACGGGGAAGCTGAGCCGGAACCTCGACGCCACGGCCGAGATCCTCGCCTTCTTCGGTGCGGGTGCGCCATGAGGGCCGCGGGGGCGGCCAACCTTCTCGCGTGCCTCGTCCTCGCGGCCCCGGCGGTGCGGGCGCAGGAGGCGCCGAGCCCGGGGGCGGGTGCGCGACGCGCCTTCGAGGTCGCTCTCTCGCGACCGCTCATGGGCGAGAACTACGACCTCGTCTCAGGGCTCGTCGACGCGGAGGCGCGCGTTCCACGGTGGACGGGAGGCGGCTGGATCGTCCGTGCGGGCTTCGCGTACTCGACGGCCGGCCGGGCGCGAAGCCTGACGGTGGCGAATCCGGCGGTGGGCGTGTGGGCGCATCCCGGGGGCATCCCCGTCGAGCTGCTCGTCTCCGTGCCGCTGGCCAGGGAGCTCGGGGACGACGACTTCGCGACCGACATGGCGCTCCTCTCCGACCTGGTGCACCGTGAGCGGTACCTCCCGGGACGGTGGGGCGTGAGCGTCGCGTTCGCTCCCCACGTGACGTTCCGCGACGGATCGGTCGGAGACCTGAGCGTCGGCGCGATCGCGCTGGCGCCCCACGACGGGTCGGGAACCGACGTGCGCGCACGTCTCGAGGCCGCGCTGGGGCTGGGCTTCAGCCGGGCGTTGCAGGCCGGTGGGAGGGTGGCGGGTACCGTTCGGCTCACGGGCGCGGGAGGGTTCGACGCCCGCACCCAGCAGGATCTCGCGGTGTTCCTGAGGTTGGTGCACGTGCGCGGGCGGCCGGAGCTGTCCTTCCGCCTTCCGATCGACATCGACCTGCAGGACTACGTGACCGGGGTGGCGGGGCTGCGCCTGACCTTCTGACGTTTCCCGCCGGGGTTCCCTTGCCAAAGGTCTTGCAGGAACATCCGTCGCGTCGTAAGGTGCCGGATACTCGTCGCGGCTTCCCCCCGATTGAGCCTCCGCTGAGGGTCCAATGCCATGTCATCGCTGCTACCCGTCCTCGCGCTCGTCGCCGCGCTCGCTCCGGCCCCGCCGGATGGGCCCGACCTCTCGTACACGGCCCGTTCGACGATCGTGACGGCGTCGGATCCGTCCCTGCCGATCTACGCGGCGCCCCCAGGCATCGGCTACGACGGGGTGGCCGGGCTCCTGATCACGAAGCCGACCGGGACCTTCCTGTGCACGGGCTCGCTGGTCGGCGCGGCGCATCGGCGTGGTCACGGCAGCGCACTGTCTCCTGGACGCGACGAGCGTCGACGCGGTGTTCTTCCCGCCCGCCGGAGGCACGGTCATCCGCACGACGACGTCCTACACGATCAAGTCCGGATACACCGGGAGCGTGATCGACCCCAACGACATCGGCGTCATCGATCTCGGGACCGGCAGGGTCCTCGACGTCGAGAGCTACGACCTCTTCACCGGCGACGCGGTCGGCGAGGTCTACGACGAGGTCGGATTCGGGGCTCGGGGACGGGGGCCACCGGCGCCACGATGCCGGCCGGCCTTCGCCGCCACGGCTACAACCGCTTCGACTTCACCGGCGCGGACCCGGTCTGGGCCGGATTCTGGGGCGACTACGACATCCTCTTCTCCGACTTCGACAACGGCCTCGCGGCACAGGATGCCTCCTGCCGTCTGACGGCCTTCTTCACGGCCACGAACGCCGCCTACTGCGACCTCGGCCTCGGTGACCTCGAGGCGATGAGCGCGCCGGGTGACTCGGGCGGCCCGCTCTTCGTGGGCGGACGCCTCGCCGCCGTGGCCTCCTTCGGCCTCACGTTCGGCGACATGGTCGTCGGGGACGTCGACCTGGCTCTCAACTCGAGCTTCGGGGAGTTCGGTGGATACGTGCCGATCGCGGCCGCACGCGGCGTGGCTGGAGGAGCACATCGTGCCGGAGCCGGCGACGATCCTCCTCATGCTCACCGGGCTGCTCGGCATCGCGCTGGTGCGGCGCCGGCGGGGGTCGAACGTCGCGTAGCGTCGGGTCGCCCTGATGGGCACATGACGAGGGGGGTGGGCGAGCGGCCCACCCCCCTTCGTCGTTCCGGGGGCCCGCGGTCGGCGGGTCAGCCTCCCGAGATGCGCGCTGTCCGCCGCGGACCTCGTAGGAGGCCTCGCGGGCGACGGCGGCCAGCGCGTCACGGTCGAGCGCGTGGGGCATGCGCGCGCGGAGGGCCGGCGCGAGGCCCGCCGGAAGCAGCGGGTCGGGCGCCCCTCGAGCACCGAGCCGACGATCGAGTCCACCAGCTCCGACCGCCTCGGCCCGTCCGCGCCGGCGAACGTCGCGAAGAGGGAGTCGGCGGCCGAGACGAATGCCGTGCGCAGCTCCGCCATCTCGTCGTCGGTGACGTCGATGCCGCCGCGCCTGAGCCATTCGGTAGAGGAGCTCGTTCCTGCCGACGGAGCGAGCCGCGCGCCTCCAGGTCCACGTCGGATGCCCTCGCGAGGGAGAGACGCGCGGCGTCCGGTAGGGCGGAGAGCCAGTGCCAGGCTTCCGCGGGCGAAACGCCGCCGTCGTCGAAGCGGACGATCCAGAGAGAATCCGGAGCCAGGCTGTCGGGGTCCGTGAGGACGGCCCGGAGCCGTCTCGCCGTCGAGGGGAGAAGGGACAGCCCCTTCGCCGTGGCGAGGCTGTCGGCCAGGAGGGAGTCCGCGCGCGCGCCCTCGATGCGGAGGAGGTGCGCGGCGAGCTGCTCGCGCGCCTCCTCGAAGGGAGGCCGTCGGAGGATCTGGAAGCCCTCGTCGATCGGCGAGCACCGGTGACACACCGCCGGGCTCCATCGCCCAGAGCGAATCGCGGAAGGGGGCCGAAACCCCGCTGCGGGTCACCACGGCGAGGTACCCGCCGATGGAGGCCCTCGGCCCTTCCGACAGCTCCATGGCCAGTCGATCGAAGGGGGCGCCGGCCTGCGCCAGCGCGAGGATCGAGTCCGCGCGTGCCCGTCGGCTCTCCGTGATGAGGGGGTTCCGCCTGTTGGGCACCCGCACGAGGATGCGCTGGTAGAGCCGGAGGCTGTCCCCGCGGAAGGTGCGCTCGAGCTCGGCCTCGGTGAGCGGATTCCGGGCGACGGCGAGGGCGTTCTGCAAGCGGCGCAGGTGCTCGGTCAGGACTTGCGGCGCCAGGACCTCGCGTTGCAGGGCGGTGTCCTCGGGCGTGAGGCCCTGGCCCACCGCCTCGGCGACGAGCGCGAGGTCCAGCCATCCCTCTGCGAACGCGTCCGCGAGCGCGTAGGTGTCGGTCCCCGACCGTCCCGCTCGGGCCATGTAGCCCAGGAGCTGTTCCTGCGTGAGCGCCTGCTCGGCGACCGTGGCCACGTCTCCGGAAGGCTCGCCGCGGCACGCCGCCAGGAAGAGGATCGGGAGGATGAGGAGCTTGGATGGGCGCATGGGTCCGCGTCGCTGGGGCATCGGGGGCTGCGAATGCCGGAACATCTGGCTACCCCCCTCGGCGAGCAAGGCTGAGGTCGCGTGCGCCGCCGGCCACGTTCAGCGGGCGCCGAGTACCTCCACGATCCCCAGGTCGATGAACTGGCCCCCGCGCGCGTTCCTCACGTGGACGGCGAGCGTGTGGGCGCCGGGTGTGAGGAGCCGGCGCGCGTCGGCGTCGAGCGGGAGGACGGAGTACGCCCGGTTGTAGCCGGGGAGGGTGGCCACGTGCCGGCCGTCGATCCACACGTCGGCGTCCTCGTCGTAGCGGACCACGAGGTGTGGGTCGGTCAGCGGCCGGTCGGGGATCAGGAAGGTCCTCCGCAGCCAGAGATCCGACGTGGTCCACGGCGTGCGCACCCGCGTCCCCGAGTCCCGCGTGCTCCCGAACCCACCCGACGCCCTCGCGCCAGGCGCCGTCGTCGAAGCCCGGCTCGATCCACGCGGCGGGCGGCTCGGCGGTGGTGTAGCGCCACGCCACGCCCTCACCCCGGGAGGTGGGCACCAGCGCCCTGACGGTCGGTCCGGGTCCATACAGCCTCGCGGCCGCCTCCCGCGCCGCGGGTGGCAGCTTCACCACCGCGCGGTCGTAGGTCATCATGCCGTTGACCTCGACCTCCACGTCGGTGGTCTGCGTGTAGACCGCGGCCGCGAGCCCCTCGCTCTCCAGGAAGCGGAGCTGCGTCAGGAGGCCCAGGTAGGCCGTGCCGAGCGCGGCGGTGTCCGCGAACGTCCGGTAGCCCCAGTTGTCCTGGGGCACCCAGGTATGCCCCTCGAGCGGGAGGCCGAGCCCACCGAACTCCCCGAGAACGCGCGCGCGCCGGCCGTCGTCGTTCAGGGATGGCCGGTCCGGGGTAGGCGTGCTCGTCCACCACGTCGCCGACGCCCTTGTCCGTCCACCCGGTGGCGCTGTTGACCAGGCGCGTGGGGTCGTACGCGGCGAGCCAGGTGGTGGTCCGCTCGGTGTCGTGCTGCCCCCACCCCTCGTTGAAGGGTACCCACATCACGATCGAGGGGTGGTTGCGCAGCGCGTCGACCATGCGGCGCAGCTCGACCGAGAACTGCTCGCGCGAAGCCACGGTCTCATTGTCGGCGCTGGGCATGTCCTGCCAGACGAGGAGGCCGAGGCGGTCGGCGTGCCAGTACCAGCGCGCCGGCTCCACCTTGACGTGCTTGCGCGCCATGTTGAAGCCCATGCGCTGCGTCGCCTCGAGGTCGTAGCGCAGCGCCTCGTCGGTGGGGGCGGTGTAGAGCCCGTCGGGCCACCACCCCTGGTCGAGCAGCCCGTACTGGAAGAGCGGCCGTCCGTTCAGGAAGAGACGAAGCACCCCGAAGCTGTCGGCAGCCACCGCGATCTTCCGCATCCCGAAGTAGCTCGACACGGAGTCGCCGCCCGCCAGGCGCACGCGCAGGTCGTAGAGGAAGGGGTCGCCCGGCGCCCACAGGTGGGGCTCGGGCGATCGGGAGGGCGATGGCCGTGCCGATGCGGCCTCCTGCGCGAGCGACGCTCTTCCCGTCGACGAGCGCCTCGACCTCGACGCTCGCGTTCGCCGGCGCGCCCGCCGCGTCGACGCGCACCACCACGCGGGACGAATCCACGTCGGGGCGGATGTCGAGCGCGGTGACGTGGGCCGCCGGCACGGGCTCGAGCCAGACCGACTGCCAGATCCCGGTCACGGACGTGTACCAGATGCCGTGGGGGCGGGCGACCTGCTTTCCGCGCGGCTGACTCCCGGCGTCCGTGGGGTCGGTGACCGCCACCACGAGCTCCTGCTCGGCGCCGGGGCCGAGCGCGTCGGTGACGTCGACCGTGAAGGGGTCGTAGCCGCCGCGGTGCTCGCCTACCCGGCGGCCGTTCACCCAGACCACGGTCGCCCAGTCGACCGCGCCGAAATGCAGGAGCAGTCGACCGTCTCCCGACGGCGGCGCGCGGAAGGTCCGGTGGTACCAGAGCCGTTCCGTGGGGGCCACGGTGCGCCCCACGCGGCTGAGCTGCGACTCGATGGCGAACGGCACCAGGATACGGCCGTCCCACGTGTCGGGGCGGGAAGCCGCGCTGTCCCGCACGGCATAGTCCCACCAGCCGTTCAGGCTCTGCCAGGCGGGCCTGGTCATCTGGGGCCTCGGGTACTCGGGAAGCGGCGCGGCCGTGTCGACGTCCGCCGCCCAGCGCGTCACGAGGCCGGAGGCCGGCGTCTGCGCGGACAGGGCCGCCGTGGGACTCCGGTGCGACGCCCGAGCGTCGCGGCCAGAAGCGCGGCGACGAGCGTGGCGCGGGTGCGAAGCGTGGCGGCGAGGATCGGCGTGGCGTTCACGTGGCTCTCCGAGCGATCGGACGTTCCCGGCGGCGGTCTCGGAGGGAGGGGCCGGCGGCGCACACCACCATATCGTGTGCATCCGCCCGGAGCACGTCGAAGCGCGCCGATGGGCGCGCCGATCGGCGAGTGCGGGTCCATCGTTCGCCCCCTACCTTCAGCATCGACGAGGCTGCCCGCATGCCGTGAAGGAGATTTCCGAGATGCCGCTGGATCGCCGTGCGTTCCTGACCCGGGTCGCCACCGGGACCTCCGCGATGGCCGCCGTGGGCGTGCCCGGCCTGCTGGACCTCGAGCGAGGGGCCACCGCGTCGCCCGCGCCGCCCGTCGCCCGACGCGCGGGCCTGGCCGATCCGGCCTTCCGCCCCCTTCCGCTCGGCTCCATCCGCCCGCGAGGATGGCTGGCGCGTCAGCTCCACCTCCAGGCGGAGGGGCTGACCGGCCATCTCGACGAGTTCTGGCCCGACGTCGCCGAGAGCAAGTGGTTCGGTGGCGCCGCCGAGGGGTGGGAGCGGGCGCCCTACTGGCTCGACGGCGCGATCCCGTTGGCCTGGATCCTCGACGACGCGGCGCTGAAGGCGAAGGTGGCGCGCCGCGTCGACCAGATCCTGGGCGGCCAGCGGCCGGACGGGACCTACGGCCCGATGGCGTCGGCGCCGGCGAACGAGCCGTACGACGTGTGGGCGATCCTCCTCGTGAACAAGGCGCTGGTGCAGTACCACGAGGCGTCCGGCGACGAGCGCACGCTGCGCGCGGTGTCGGCGAGCCTGAAGTCGCTGCAGGGCGAGCCTGGCGGAACGGCCCCTCTTCGCGTGGGGGAAGTACCGCTGGTTCGAGGGTCTCGTCCCGGCGTTCTACGTCTACGAGCGGACCGGCGAGCCGTGGCTCCTCGATCTGGCGCGTACGCTGCGTGCGCAGGGCACCGACTACCCCGCGATCTACGCGGGCGAGGAGATCACCGCGCCCACGCCGCGTCGCGGGCTGTGGACGTGGGACAAGCACGTCGTGAACACCGGCGATGGCGCCCAAGGCCGCCGCGCTTTCCTGGCGGCTGCGACCCGCGGGAGGAGGACAGGGCCTTCCCCGCGCGCATGCTCGAGATCCTCGACCGGTACCACGGCCAGTTCAACGGGATGTTCGCGGGCGACGAGTGCCTTGCGGGGAGGAACCCGGTGCAGGGCACGGAGCTCTGCTCCGTGGTCGAGTTCATGTACTCGATGGAGGTCCTTCTCTCGGTCTTCGGGGACGCCGCCTTCGGTGACCGTCTCGAGCGGGTCGCGTACAACGCGCTGCCGGCTACCTTCAAGCCCGACATGTGGGGGCACCAGTACGACCAGCAGGTCAACCAGGTGCAGTGCACGGTCAACCCGGACTTCATGTGGTCCACGAACGGAGCCGAGGCGAACATCTACGGCCTGGCGCCGGAGTACGGCTGCTGCGCGTCGAACATGCACCAGGGGTGGCCCAAGCTGGCGGCGCACCTGTGGATGAAGACGCCGGACGAGGGCATCGCCGCGGTCGCGTACGCTCCCAGCGAGGCGCGCTTCCGTTCGGGCGAGGTCCCGGTCGCGGTCGCACTCGACACCGACTATCCCTTCCGGGAGACGATGACGGTGACGGTGACGCCGGAGCGCGCCGCCTCCTTCCCCCTCCTCCTGCGCGTGCCGGCGTGGGCGGAAGGCGCCACCGTCCGCGTGGGCGGCGGGCCGGCCGCCGACGCGCGTCCCGGTACGTTCCACCGCGTGGAGCGGCGGTGGAGTGGACCGACCACGGTCGAGGTGCGCCTGCCGATGCGCCCGCGCGTCGCGCGCCGCTACAACGGCGCCCTGGCCGTCGAGCGGGGGCCGCTCGCCTACAGCCTGCGCATCGAGGAGGAGTGGGCGCGGGTGCACGCCGATCAGCCGAACCGTGAGCTGCCGCACGGCGACTGGGAGGTGCGCCCCGGCTCCGCATGGAACTACGGCCTCGTCGCGGATCCCGAGGCGCCCGAAGCGTCGGTGACCTTCGAGGAGCGGCCGGTCGGTGAGCTCCCCTTCTCTCCGGAAGGGGCCGGCATGCTGGCACGCGTTCGTGCGCGCAAGCTGCCCGGCTGGAAGCTCGAGCACGGATGGGCGGGCGAGGTCCGCCCCGGCGCGCAGGTCTCCGACGAGCCCGTGGAGGAGGTGGTGCTCATCCCCTACGGGTGCACGAACCTCCGCGTCACCGAGTTCCCCGAGGCGAAAGGGTAGCCATGTCGCTCCCCATGCAACACGGTGCCGTCCTCCGTGCGACGGTCGTCGCGCTCGCCCTCGCGTTCGCGACGGGCGGTGCGGCCTCGGCGCAGACGCCGGGCGCCTACCTCGGCGACCTGACCTGGCCCGAGGCGGAGGCACGCCTGAAGGAAGCGCCGCTCGTGGTGGTGCCGTTCGGCGCCGGCGCGAAGGAGCACGGTCCGCACCTGCCGATGGGCACCGACCGCCTCATGCTCGAGCACCTCATGCAAGCGGCCGTGGATTCGCTGCCCGTTCTGGTGGCCCCGCCCATCCTGCACGGATGGTTCCCGGCCTTCCGGGACTTTCCCGGCACGGACGTCGCCGACGCGGACCTCTTCCGGCGCTACGTGCAGGAGGTGGCGACGTCGCTGGTGCGGCACGGGGCGCGCCGTATCGTCTTCCTGAACACGGGCATCACCCGGTCGACCGGGCTGCCCATCGGCGTCGCGGCGCGCGAGGTGCACCAGCGTGAGGGTGTGCCGACCCTTCTGATCTCCTGGAACGACCTGGAGACCGAGGAGCTGGAGGGGCTCGCGGAGCAGCGCGCCGGCGGGCACGCCGACGAGCTGGAGACCTCGGTGGTGCTCCACCTGCGGCCCGATCTCGTGCACATGGAGCTCGCTCCCACCGACTACGGGCTCCCGGACGGGGAGCCCGGCCCGGGCTATCGCCCCGGTGGGTTCTCCCGAACGCCGGGCGACCCGGAGTACACCACGACGGGCATCTTCGGGGACGCGACGCTGGCCACCGCGGAGAAGGGCCGCAGGGTGGTCGAGGTCATGACCGGGGCGTGGATCCGGGCGCTGCGCGCCTTCGCGACCACGCCCGAAGCGGGACGGCCCTGAGCGTGGACCCGACGATGCTCACCGGACGGACCGAGTCGCACCTCTGTGACCCGGCGGACGCCGAGGCCCTGGGGGCGTCGATGCATCGGGACGTCGTCGAGCCGTTCCGTCGACTCCGCGACGTGGCCGCTCGCTCCGGGTTCGCGCTCGAGATCCTCAGCGGCTTCCGCGGGTTCGAGCGGCAGCTGTCGATCTGGAACCGGAAGGCGCAGGGCGAGCTGGCCGTGCTCGACAGCGCCGCCGTCCCGCTCGACATCCGCACGCTCTCCGAGCGGGAGCTGGTGTTCGCGATCCTGCGGTGGTCGGCGCTGCCGGGAGCTTCTCGTCACCACTGGGGGACGGAGCTGGACGTCTTCGACGCGGCCGCGCGGCCCGAGGGCTACGCGGTGGAGCTGATCCCCGAGGAGGTCGACCCCGGAGGGATGTTCGGCCCCCTCCACGACTGGCTCGACACCCGCATCGCCGCCGGCACCTCCTTCGGCTTCTTCCGCCCCTACGATCGCGACCGGGGCGGGGTCGCGCCCGAGCGCTGGCACCTGAGCTGCGCGCCCGTGGCCGCCTCCTTCGTCGAGGGGCTGAGCGCCGACGTGCTGCGCGACACCGTGCGCGCCGCCGAACTCCGGCTGAAGGACACGGTGCTCGCGCACCTGGACGAGATCTTCGAACGGTTCGTCGTCAACACGGGGAGACCACCCGCATGAAGCTCCGCGCACGAAAGGACATCGGCACCCTCGCCTGGACCCCCGACACGTACGGGCGCTCGGTGCTCGGCCTCCCCCTCGAGGTGTGGCGGCCGTCGGGCGCGTGCAAGCTGCTGATCCACGCGGGGATCCACGGCGAGGAGGGGGAGACGACCGTGGCGCTGTCCCGCGCGCTGCGCACGCTCGGGGAGCCGTCGCCGCACTGCGCGGTGGTGCTGGCGGCCAACCCCGACGGGCTCGTGCGCGGCACGCGCGGCAACGCCCACGGCGTCGACCTCAACCGCAACTTCCCCACGGCCGACTGGCGCGGCGACCCGGTCATGCACCGCTCCACGCTCGACGCGCGCGCGCGACGTGGTGCTGAGCCCGGGCTCGGGACCGGGCTCCGAGCCGGAGGTCGAAGCGCTGGTGCGTCTCATCGAGGAGATGAGGCCCGCCGCGGTGGTCGCGCTCCACGCCCCCCTCGCGTGCATCGACGCTGCGGGCCAGGGGCCCCTGGCCGCGTGGATCGCGGAGAGGACCGGACTTCCTCTGGTGGCCGACGTGGGATACCCGACGCCCGGGTCGTTCGGGACGTGGGGCGGCGAGCGAGGCCTCACCGTCGTGACGTACGAGTTCGAGATGACGGACAAGGACTCGTTGGTGCGTGACCACGTCCCCGTGCTCGTCGATCTGCTTTCGGGAGTCGATCCGTGGTCCTGAACTTCATCTGGATCGCCTTCTTCCTGGTCTCGTTCGTGGTGGGGCTGGTGCGCCTCGTGTTCTTCCACGACACCGAGATCTTCACCGCGATGGTGAACAGCACCTTCGAGATGGCCGCGACGGCTGTGGACATCTGCCTGGGCCTGATCGGCGTGCTCACCCTCTGGCTCGGCCTCATGAAGGTCGGGGAGCGTGGCGGGGCCGTGCGCGTGCTCGCGCGCGTGGTCCAGCCCTTCTTCCACAAGCTCTTCCCGGAGGTGCCCGAGGATCACCCGGTGCTACGGCTCCATCATCATGAACTTCGCGGCCAACATGCTCGGGCTGGACAACGCGGCCACGCCACTCGGGCTGAAGGCGATGCAGGAGCTGCAGGAGCTCAACCCGAACCCCGAGACCGCCTCGAACGCGCAGATCATGTTCCTGGTGCTCAACACGTCGGGGCTGACCATCATCCCGGTGAGCATCATGGTGTACCGGGCGCAGATGGGCGCCGCCAACCCCTCGGACATCTTCCTCCCCATCCTCCTCACCACCTTCTTCTCGACGCTCGCCGGCCTGATCACGGTGGGGCTCGTGCAGCGTATCAACCTCCTCGACAGGACGGTGCTGGGGTACCTGATCGGGCTGACGGCGCTGGTGGGCGCGACGATCGTCTACTTCTCCCACCTGCCGCAGGAGCGGGTCGAGACGGTCTCGAACCTCGTCGCGAACGTCACGCTCTTCAGCATCATCATCGGCTTCATCGGGCTGGCCATGATCCGGAAGGTGGACGTGTACGAGGCGTTCATCGACGGCGCGAAGGAGGGGTTCGCGGTCGTCATCAAGATCATCCCCTACCTGGTGGCGATCCTCGTGGCCATTGGCGTGTTCCGCGCCTCCGGCGCGATGGACTATGTGGTGGCCGCGATCGGGAAGGTGGTCTCGGGCGTCGGGCTGAACACGGACTTCATCCCCGCGCTCCCCACCGCGCTGATGAAGCCGCTGAGCGGGAGCGGCGCACGCGGGATGATGGTGGACGCCATGCAGACCTACGGCGCGGACTCGTTCGTGGGGCGGCTGGCGTGCACCTTCCAGGGCGCCACGGACACCACGTTCTACATCATCGCGCTGTACTTCGGATCCGTGGGCGTGAAGCGCACCCGCCACGCCGTTCCCTGCGGCCTGCTCGCCGACTTCGTGTCGATCGTGGCCGGTATCGCCATCGCGTACATCTTCTTCGGATGATCGGATGAGTCCGGGATCCTCGTGACGCAATCACCGATCCCGTGCGTAGAGAGATCTGGACCCTCCCTCCCATTTCCCGACGAGCCATGTCCGACCGCCGATACGACGAAGACGAGACCCGCAGCATCTTCGACCACGCGTCGCGGGTGCCGAGCCGGGGCACGGGCGGCTCGGCGCCCTCCACCGACCGGGGCTTCACGCTCGCCGAGCTCCAGGAGATCGGCGCGGAAGCCGGCCTCGACCCGGAGCGGATCGCCGAGGCGGCGCGTGCGCTCGAGGTGGGCCCGTCCGTACCCGCCCTCACCCGACGGATGGCGGGCCTTCCGGTGGGGGTGTCGCGCGCCGTCGAGCTCGGAGCCCACTTCGACGAGGACGCCTGGAACCGGCTGGTGGTGGACCTGCGCGAGACCTTCGACGCACGGGGTCGCATCCGCGTGGAGGGCGATTTCCGCGAGTGGAGCAACGGGAACCTGCAGGCGCTGGTCGAGCCGACCGACGAGGGCTACCGCCTCAGGCTGCGCACGGTGAAGGGCAGCGCGTACCGCATGGTCTCCATGGGGCTGGGCGTCGTGTTGGTCTCCCTCCTGATGCTCGTGGGGTTCGTGGCGAAGGGAGAGCTCGCCGAGAAGTGGATGGTCGCCGCCTTTCTGGGCGCGATGGGGTTCGGCGCGATCGGACTCCCCGCCCTGCAGCTTCCCGGGTGGGCGCGTACCCGCCAGGGACAGATGGAAGACGTCGCAGCGCGCGCGCTGCTGCGGGCCCGCGGGGAGACCCAGGAGGGCTGAGCCGCGCCGAGTTGCGCCCACCCGGATCCGCGATGAGGGAATCCGGCCGTGTCTCGCGCTCTCGTTGATGAAGGGGGACCAGGAAAGCCCCGGAACCAACGACCCGAACGGAGACACTACGATGCGCGCAACGACGAGGACGGCCGGGCTTCTCTCGCTCCTTCTCACGTCCATGGCCCTCACCGGCTGCGACAAGAGCGCCTTGGGCCCCGAGCCCCAACCCGAGGGCTACACCTGGGCCGGGGTCTACGCCACGGGCCAGAAGTTCGGAGGCGCCAGCGGTACCTGGCGGGCGAGCGGCAACCTGGAGATCACGGCCGACCGCCGAGTGATGGTGGGAAGCACCGAGATCGTGAACCCCCAGGTCTCCGAGAACAGCGTGAGCTGGTCGATGGCGGACGGAAACTCCACGAACGCCTCCTTCGAGCTGATGACGTCGAGCACCAGCGCCTACTTCTGGGGCGACAGCGGCGCGGCCGGGCGGCTCTTCCAGGGATGGATCCAGTACCCCCGCGAAGGGAAGCTCGACTACCGCGGTCACGCGAACTGACGCGACGAGGTGGGTGCGGGCGGGGCCGGCGTCTCCCCCCAGGCGGCCGGCCATCGGTCCGCCCGCACCCGCCCGGAAGTCGATGCGAGACGCTCGGCGTGGAGCATCCGCGCCGAGCGTTCAGCTCATGGCGAGGCCGCACGCGACCCACAGGGCCGAGGTGTGGTCCGGATCCCCGTCGAGCAGATCGTGGAGCATCTCGTGTCGGACGATCGTCTCGTCGCCCTCGTAGCCGCGCACGATGACGATGTCGTGCGGTTGCGACCAGCGGCCGCTCGCCACCTTGCCGTCGCCCGTGATGCCGGTGGCCAGGTACCACGACACCCTCGCGAAATCCCCATCCAGCCCCGAGCACGCCTCCGTCGCGTCCCACCAGTCGGCGTAGACCTCGGGGGGCGAGAACGGGGTCTTGTTCGTGACCTCCGACTCGAAACCGAGCGACGAGCAGCCGACCAGGAAGCCCGCGAGGAGGGCGAGGGTGGAAGGGGTCCTCATGGCCTCAAGGTCGGGCGGGGACGCTGTCTCCGCAACGACGCGATCCGTTTCGCGCAGGGCGGCGAAGTGGTATCCCTTGGGACGCCGCAGGAACCGCCGAAACGAACCCCCGGGCTCCCACGTGCGCATCTCGACCCGCCGTCTCGCCGTATTCGCCGTGCTCGCGACGGCTGCGTGTGTCCCCGACGCCCCGGAAGCGACCCGGGCGGACCCCTACGCCCCGACGCCGTACATGCAGATCACGCATCCCGAGTGGAGCAGGAGCGCCACCCTCTACGAGTTGAACACGCGCCAGTTCACACCGGAGGGGACGTTCGCCGCGGCCGAGGCGCAGCTTCCGCGCCTGCGCGACCTGGGCGTGGACATCGTCTGGCTGATGCCGATCCACGCGATCGGGGAGGTGAACCGGAAGGGGACGCTGGGGAGTCCCTACTCGGTGAAGGACTACCGGAGCGTGAATCCCGAGTTCGGCACGCTCGACGACCTCCGCAGCTTCGTGTCCACCGCCCACGATCTCGGTATGCACGTCATCCTCGACTGGGTGGCCAACCACACCGCGTGGGACAACCCGATGGCGAGGGAGCACCCCGAATGGTACGTGCACGACTGGAAGGGTGACTTCACGCCGACGCCCTGGTGGGACTGGAGCGACATCATCGATCTCGACTACAGCCAGGAGGGCCTGCGGCGCACCATGACCGAGGCCATGAAGTACTGGGTGACCGAGGCCGATGTGGACGGCTTCCGCTGCGACGTGGCCGGGTTCGTTCCCGTGGACTTCTGGAACGAGGCACGCCGGGAGTTGGACGCGATCAAGCCCGTGTTCATGCTCGCCGAGTGGGAATCGCGCGACCTCTACGCCCACGCGTTCGACGCGACGTACGCCTGGAGCTGGAACCAGGCGATGGAGCGGATCGCCCACGGCCTCGCCGACCTCAACGAGCTGTTCGTCTACTACTCGTGGAACGAAGGCGCCTATCCACCCGGTGCGATGCGCATGACCTTCGTGAGCAATCACGACAAGAACGCCTGGGAGGGCACGCAGTTCGAGAAGTTCGGCGACGCGCTTCCGGCCGCCATCGTCCTGTCGGTGGTGGGCGACGGGATCCCGCTGATCTACAACGGGCAGGAGGCCGGAAACCCCAAGCGGCTGGAGTTCTTCGAGAAGGACCCGATCGTGTGGCGCGAGCATCCCATCGGAACGCTCTACCGGAGGCTCTTCGCGCTCAAGCACGAGAACACGGCGCTGTGGAACGCGCCGTGGGGCGCGACGATGATCAAGGTGCCCAACGACGTCGAAGCGCGCGTGTTGAGCTTCGTCCGACAGAACGAGCGCGACTCGGTCTTCGCGGTGCTGAACTTCTCGGACGTGCCCCAGACCGTCACCTTCGGCGACGGCCCCCACCAGGGCACCTGGACGGAGTACTTCAGCGGGTCGGCGGCCACCTTCGACGCGACCACGCGGCTCCGGCTCGAGCCCTGGGGTTATCGGGTCTACGTGCGCCCTGGGAGCTAGAGCCTGGAGCCACGTGGCGGCCGGATGGCGCGCGCCGCCCCCGCGCCTCAGATTCGCTCCATGCCTCGCGTCGGATCGACCTGCCTCACCCTCTGCCTCCTCCTCGGCGCCGCCTCGTCGCTCTGGGCGCAAGTGCCGGACACCGCGCTCCACGTTCCCGCCGCTGCGCGGGCGTCGGCCGGATTCGACCCGGAAGTCGCCACGGAGGCCTACCTCGCGTCCGTTCCGCCCGCGGAGATGGCGCGCTCCAACGCGTACTTCGAGGGCGGGTACTGGCTGCTCCTGTGGAACACGGCCCTCACGGGAGCGATCTACCTTCTCCTCCTGGCGTCGGGCGCGTCCGCGCGCATGCGCGACGTCGGCGAGCGCTTCTCCCGCTTCCGCGCCGTGCACGTGATGGCGTACTGGGCGCAGTTGGCGGTGGCGACGGCGGTGCTCTCCTTCCCGCTCACGGTCTACCAGGGCTTCTTCCGCGAGCACCATTACGGGCTGGCCACGCAGACCTTCGGGGCGTGGATGGGCGACCAGCTCAAGGGGCTGATCCTCAGCTTGGTGTTCGGCGGGCTCTTCGTGGTGGTGCTCTACCGGGTGCTGCGCGCCGCGCCGCGCACCTGGTGGATCTGGGCGAGCGCGGTGACCGTGGGCTTCTTCATGATCGGAGCCCTGATCGCGCCGGTGTACATCGCGCCGCTCTTCAACACGTACAGCAAGCTCGACGACCCCCGCGTCGCGGAGCCGATCCTCAGCATGGCGCGCGCCAACGGGATCCCCGTGTCGGAGGTGTACGTGGTGGACGCGTCGCGGCAGACCACGCGGATCAGCGCGAACGTGAGCGGCTTCCTGGGCACGGAGCGGATCACGCTCAACGACAACCTGCTCAACCGCGCCACGCTCCCGGAGATCGAGGCGGTGATGGGGCACGAGATGGGCCACTACGTGCTCAACCACGTCTACAAGATGCTTCTGTTCTTCGGGGTCCTGATCGTCGTGGTGTTCGCTCTCCTCTACCGCCTGTCGGCGTGGGCGTTGGGACGCTGGGGAGGTGCTTGGCGGGTGCGCGGCGTGGACGACCCGGCGGGGCTGCCGCTGCTCGCGCTCCTCGTGACCCTGATCTCCTTCGTGCTCACGCCGGTGCTCAACAGCTACATCCGGGTCCAGGAGTACGAGGCGGACATCTTCGGGCTCAACGCGGCCCGCCAGCCCGACGGGATGGCGGCGGTCTCGCTCAAGCTGGGCGAGTACCGGAAGCTCGACCCGGGCCACCTCGAGGAGATGGTCTTCTTCGACCACCCGAGCGGGCACACGCGCATCTTCTCGTCGATGCGCTGGAAGGCGGAGCACCTGGAACGGAGCGACGATCCAGGGGAGTGAAGGTCCGATCCAAACGGTGGCCTTGACGGGGACGGGGGGACGCCAGATAATGAATGAACATTCATTCATTATCCCTTCCTGCCAGGAAACGCTCATGTCCAAGGTCGGCGGAGCGGTGGTGACCCGCGACAAGGAGGTCCGCATCCTCGGGGCGGCTGTCCGCGTCTTCGCGCAGAACGGCTACCACGGCAGCACGATGGCCGCTGTCGCGGGGGAGGCGGGTGTCGCCACCGGCACCATCTACCTGTACTTCGAGCGCAAGCAGGAGCTGCTGATCACCCTCTTCCAGCGCCACCTCTCCGACTACATGGAGCGGTGCCGCCCCCTCCTCGCGGCCGCGGAGCCCGGCGTACCGCAGCTCCGCCTCCTCGCCAAGCTCCACCTGGCCTTCTTCGCCGAGGATCGGGAGCTCGCCACGGTCTTCCAGATCCACATCCGCGACCCCGACCCCATCCTGTCCGAGGGCATCCGCCCGAGCGTCGCCGAGTACTTCGACCTGATCGGCGAAGTCGTCGCGGAGGGCGTGCGCGTCGGCGCGTTCGCCCGTGACCTGGACGTGCGTCTCGCCCGCCAGCTGTTCTTCGGCGCGTTGGACGAGATCGTCACCGGTTGGCTCCGCTCGAAGCGGGCCTACCCCCTCATGTCGACGCTGGACCCCGTAGCGACCATGCTCGCGCGCGGTCTCGGCGCCTTCCAACCCGGAGATCCCTCGTGAAGGACCATCCCGCACCCGACCGGGTCGGCCGGGCCGCCGTGCTCGGCGCCGGCGTCATGGGCGCCGCCATCGCCGCGCACCTCGCCAACGTCGGCGTCCCGACGCTTGCTCCTCGACATCCCGCCCAGGGAGGGCGACGACAAGGACGCCCTCGTACGCGCGGGGCTGGAGCGCGCGCGGAAGAGCAAGCCGGCGTCCTTCTCCTCGTCGCGGGCCCCGACCCTCGTCGAGGTCGGCAACTTCGAGGACGACCTGCCACGACTGGCGGAGTGCGACTGGATCGTCGAGGCGGTGGTGGAGAACCTCGACATCAAGCGCTCGCTCTACGAGAAGGTGGCGCCGCACGTGGCGCCCCATGCGCTCCTGACGTCGAACACGTCGGGGCTCTCCGCGGAGGCCCTCTCCGGAGCGCTTCCCGAGGCGCTCCGGCCCCGCTTCATGGTGACGCACTTCTTCAATCCACCCCGCTACCTGAAGCTCCTGGAGCTCGTGCGCGGACCGGACACCGCCGACGAGGTGGTCGCGTTCTTCGAGGACTTCGGGGACCGCGTCCTGGGGAAGGGGATCGTCCACGCCAAGGACACCCCCAACTTCATCGCGAACCGCATCGGCTGCTTCGGCATCTTCCACGTGATGCGGGTGATGCTGGACGACGGCTTCACCCTCGCGGAGGTCGACAAGCTCACCGGGAAGGCCATCGGCCGGCCGGGGAGCGCCACCTTCCGCACGGCCGACCTCGTCGGGCTGGACACGCTCGCCCATGTGGCGGCCAATCTCTTCGAGCGGCTGGAACAGGATCCGCACCGCGACCTCTTCGACCCGCCCGACTTCATGAAGCGCCTCGTCGCCGAGGGCCGGTTGGGCGAGAAGAGCGGCGAGGGCTTCTACAAGAAGGTCCGGGGCGCCGACGGGAAGAGCGAGATCCTCATGGTCGACCCGGCCACGCTCGAGTACGTGCCGCAGGGGAAGGTGTCGTTCGGCTCGCTGGAGATGGCGAAGAGCGTCGAGGATCTCCGCGAGCGCATCCACGGTCTCGTGCGCGCAGAGGACCGCGCAGGCGCGTTCCTGTGGAAGTCGTTCTCGGCGACGCTGCGCTACGCCGCCGCGTGCATCCCGGAGATCGCGGACGACATCGTCAACGTGGACCGCGCGATGCGCTGGGGCTTCGGATGGGAGCTGGGGCCCTTCGAGCTGTGGGACGCGATGGGCTTCCGCTGGGCCTGTGAGCGCATGCTCGAGGAGGGCGACGCGGTGCCTCCGCTGGCGCGCGCGCTCTACGACGCCGGTGGGGAGGGCTTCTATCGGGAGGAGAAGGGCGCGCACGCCTTCTTCGTCGGCGGTGAGGGCTTCGCTCCGGTTCCGACCCGCCCCGAGTACCTGGTGCTCGCCGACCTCAAGGCCGCCGGCGGCGTGGTGCTGGAGAGCCCGGACGCGTCGCTGGTGGACCTGGGCGACGGCGTGGCGTGCCTGGAGTTCCACACGAAGATGAACACGGTCGGGCCGGGCATCATCGACATGATGGAGCGCTCACTCGATGAGGTCGAAGCGGGCTGGCGCGGCCTGGTCATCGGCAACGACGCGCCGCAGTTCAGCGCCGGCGCGAACCTCCTCCTGATCCTCAACGAGCTCGACGACGACAATCCCGAGGACGTGGAGTGGATCCTCGGGCGCTTCCAGCACGCGAACCTGCGCATGCGCCAGTGCAGCCGCCCCGTCGTGGCGGCGCCGGCCGGGCTGACGCTCGGGGGCGGGTGCGAGGTCGTGCTGGGCGCCGACGCGGTGGTCGCGTCGCTCGAGACGTACATCGGACTCGTCGAGGTGGGCGCCGGCGTGGTGCCCGCGGGCGGTGGATGCAAGGAGCTGGTACGACGCGCCGACGAGGCCGCGCCCCGGGCGCCGGACACGGACCTCTTCCCATGGATCCGGCGCATCTTCGAGACCGTCGGCATGGGGAAGGTCGCCACCAGCGCGCACGAGGCGCAGGAGATGGGCTTCCTGCGCGCCACCGACCAGGTCGTCGCCAACCGCGACCGCCTGCTGCACGACGCGAAGATGCGCGTGCTGGCGATGTCCGAGGCCGGATACCGACCCACGCCGTTGCGCACGGACATCCGCGTGGTCGGCGAGGAGGGTCTCGCGGCGCTGCGCGTCGGGCTCGATCAGATGGAGCGGGCCGGGTACATCAGCGCCCACGACAAGGTGGTGGGCGACGCCCTCGCGTGGGTCCTGTGCGGCGGCGAAGTGAGTTCGTCGTCGCGGGTCTCCGAGGAGTACCTCCTGGAACTGGAGAAGGAGGCGTTCATGCGGCTGTGCGCGGAGCCGAAGACGCTGGAGCGCATGGAGTACGTCCTGAAGACCGGCAAGCCGCTGCGAAACTAGTGTGGTGCCGCAGAAATCCGCGAGCCACCGAGAGCGTCGAGGCGCTGGATCCTGCAAGGCGCGACGACGAGGAATAGCAGCGCTATTTCGAGGAGGAGCAACGCCGCAGGGCCGGATGCATCGGCGCTCGAATGGCCGAGGTATTCCTGCGGCACCACACTAGGGGAAGCGATCATGAGCAGAGAGAACGAACCGGTCGTCGTCAGCGCGGTGCGCACGGCCGTGGGCCGGGCCTTCAAGGGCACGCTGCGCGAGACCCGCCCCGACGACCTGGCGGCGGCGTGCCTCGTGGGCGCGCTCGAGCGCGCCGGCGGCTTCGACCCGGCCGCCGTGGACGACATCGTGCTGGGGTGCGCCATGCCGGAAGGCCCGCAGGGCCTGAACGTGGCGCGCCTCGCCCAGTTCCGCGCGGGCATCCCGTACCACGTGCCGGCCATGACGCTGAACCGCTTCTGCTCGAGCGGCCTGCAGTCGATCGCGATGGCGGCCGACCGCATCGCGACCGGGCAGGCGTCCGCCGTGCTGGCGGGTGGCACCGAGTCGATGAGCATGGTCCCGATGACCGGGGGCGACTTCTCCCCCAACCCGCAGCTCGTGCGCGACATGCCGGAGGCGTACATCTCGATGGGGCTCACGGCCGAGGAGGTCGCCTCCCGCTTCGAGGTCTCGCGCGGTGATCAGGACGCCTTCGCGCTGGAGAGCCACAGGCGAGCGGTGGCCGCGGTGGACTCGGGTGCCTTCGCGGAAGAGATCGTGCCGGTCGAGGTCGTGACGAAGACGCCGGGACCGCGTGGCCGTAGCGAGGTCCACACCGAGGTCTTCGGCGTCGACGAGGGGCCGCGGCGGGACACGACCCCCGAGGCGCTCGCCAAGCTCAAGCCCGCCTTCAAGGTCGGGGGGAGCGTCACGGCCGGGAACTCGTCGCAGACGTCGGACGGCGCCGCGGCGGCGCTTCTCATGAGTCGGCGTCGGGCCGAGGAGCTCGGGCTCGAGATCCTCGGCGTGCTGCGTGGCTACCAGGTGGCGGGCGTGCCCCCCGACGTGATGGGCATCGGCCCGGTGGAGGCTATCCCGAAGCTCCTGAAGCACTGCGGCGTGGCCCTGTCGGACGTGGACCTGGTCGAGCTGAACGAGGCGTTCGCCTCACAGTCGGTCTACTGCCTGCGCACGCTCGGGCTCGACCCGGAGCGCGTGAACGTGCACGGCGGCGCCATCGCGCTCGGGCACCCCCTGGGTGCGACCGGCGCGAAGCTCACCGCGACCCTCCTCCACGAGATGCGGCGCCGTGACGCGCGCTATGGCGTGGTGTCGATGTGCATCGGCGGCGGCATGGGTGCCGCGGCCCTCTTCGAACGTCCCTGAAGCACCGGAGCCCACGATGAGCACCACGACCGCGAAGCCCGTCTCCAGCGGGACGTTCCTCCTCGGCCCGAGCGACCCCGCCGACGTCTTCGTTCCCGAGCAGTTCGACGAGGAGTCCATCATGCTGGCACGCAGCGTGGAGGACTTCGTGAAGGAGAAGGTGTTGCCTCGATGGGAGGCCATCGACGCACAGGAGGAGGGACTCCTCGAGGGGCTGGTCCGGGAGACGGGCGAGCTCGGGGTCTTCGCCGTGGACGTTCCCGAGGCGCTCGGCGGGCTGGGCGCGGCGAAGACCACGGCCATGCTCATCGGGGACAAGATCGGGATGGGAGGGTCGTTCGCCCCCGCGATCATGGTGCAGACCGGCATCGGCGGGCTGCCGATCCTCTACTTCGGCACGGACGAGCAACGCGCGCGCTGGGTGGACGGGATCCTCTCGGGACAGATCATCACGGCCTACGCCCTCACCGAGGCAGGGAGCGGCTCGGACGCGCTGGGCGCCCGCACGACCGCCGTCTACGACGAGGCGCGCGACGTCTACGTGCTGAACGGCTCCAAGCAGTTCATCACGAACGCGGGCTTCGCGGACCTCTTCATCGTCTTCGCCAAGGTGGACGGCGAGCGCTTCACGGCGTTCATCGTCGAGCGGGGCGCCGAGGGCTTCACGGTCGGCCCGGAGGAGAAGAAGCTGGGCCTCAAGGGCTCCTCGACGTGCGCGCTCTCCTTCGACGACACGCCGGTGCCGGCCGCCAACGTGCTCGGAGAGATCGGCAAGGGGCACAAGATCGCCTTCAACGTGCTCAACATCGGCCGGCTCAAGCTGAGCCCGGCGGTACTGGGGGGCGCGAGGATCTCCCTGGCCGAGGGTGCCCGCTACGCGGCCGAGCGCCACCAGTTCGGCAAGCCGATCTCGTCCTTCCCGCTCATCCAGCAGAAGCTGGCGGCGGCGTGCTCGCGCATCTACTGCCAGGAGACGATCGTCTACCGCACCGCCCACGACGTGGATCGGCACATCGAGGCCTCCGGCCTGGAGGACAAGGCCGCCGCGACGGTCGCTGCGCTCAGGGAGCTGAGCGTCGAGTGCTCGATCAACAAGGTGTACTCCAGCGAGGTCATCTGCTTCGTCACGGACGAGATGCTCCAGGTGCACGGCGGCTACGGCTTCATCGCCGAGTACGCGGCCGAGCGCCACTACCGCGACGCGCGCATCAACCGCATCTGGGAGGGGACGTCCGAGATCAACCGGATGCTCATCACCGGGATGCTGCTCGAGCGCACGATGAAGGGCGAGCTGCCGCTGCTCCCGGCCATCAAGCGGGTGACGGAAGAGCTGATGAGTCGGAGCGGGCGCGCGACCCCCGAGGGGGACTTCGGCGCCGAGCTCGCGACCGTTGAGCTGGCCCGCAAGCAGACGCTGTTCGCCGCGGGCGTGGCAGCCCAGAAGCACATGCAGGCGCTGCAGCAGGAGCAGGAGGTGCTCTCCTGGCTGGCCGACATGATCATCCAGACCTACGTGATGGAGAGCGCCGTGCTGCGCGCGGCCAACGCGGGAGCGCACGTGGGTGCGGAGGGCGTTGCCGCGAGGCGCGCGGCGGCCCGTCTCGCCATCGAGGAGGGGATGCCGGTGGTCGAGGCCGCCGCGCGCCAGGTGCTCTCGGCGAGCGCCGAGGGAGAGGAGTTGCGCAGCATGCTCTCCATGCACCGGAAGCTGACGCGCAGGGAGCCGTTCGACGTGCGCACGGAGGGACGGCTGCTGGCCGGCGTGGTGATGGAGGCGGAGGGCTATCCGTTCGATGCGGCCTGAGGGTCAGGTCGCGGGCGTATCGACGACGGCGATCCCGTCGATCGTCTCTCGCACCGCCTGCGACAGCTCCTCCAACGTCCAGGGCTTGGGTGCGAAACGGGCGCCCTCGGGGAAGCGGCGCTCCTGCGTGTCGGTATCGGAATAGCCGCTCACGAAGAGAAAGCGAGCGTCCGGGTTGATGCGGCGGACCTCGTGGCACAGCTCGACGCCCCCCATCTTCGGCATCACCACGTCCGTGAGGATCAGATCGAAGGGCTCGGGGTGCGACCGGAACAGCTCCAGGGCCTCGACGCCGTCCTCCGCGGCCACGACCCGGTAGCGCAGCCGCTCGAGGGTCCGTTCGGTCGTGCGACGTAGGGCTTCCTGATCCTCGACGAGGAGGATCAGCTCGCCGCCGCCCTCCTTCGCGTCCGGCGTGCGCGCGGGCGCGGCCATCTCGGTCGGCTCCGACCGGCTCATCGGGAGGTAGACCTTCACCCGCGTTCCCCGCCCGCGCTCGCTCGTGAGCTCCACGAAGCCGTCGTGCTGGCGCACGAGGCCGTGCACCACCCCCATCCCGAGTCCGCTCCCCTTGCCGGGCTCCTTCGTGGAGAAGAACGGCTCGAAGACCCGTCGGAGCGTCTCCGGGGAGATGCCCGTGCCCGTGTCCTGCACCACGATCGTCGCGTAGGGTCGATCGACGATCTCCTCGCGCGGTGTCGGGATGCGCTCCGGTGAAGTCCTCGCTGCCGACCTCGATGAAGAGGCGGCCCCCGTCCGGCATCGCGTCGCGGGCGTTGGTGACGAGGTTCATGAGGATCTGCTGGACCGCGGCGAGATCGGCGTACGCCACGCCGGCGCCCACCGACGCCGCCAGTCGGAAGTCGATCGTCTCCGGTACGAGGCGCTTGAGCAGGTGCGTCATGTGCACGACCGAGTCCGCCAGGTCGATCGGCTGCAGCACCAGGTCGGCCTTGCGGCTGAATCCGAGCAGCCCCTTCACCAGGTCGGCGCCGCTACGCGCGGCTTCCTCCAGGTCCTCGAGCTCGTCCGATCGGGCGTCTTCCCTCCTCCAGGGCCGACCGGATCAGGCGGGCGTTCACAAGGATGACGGAGAGGAGGTTGTTGAAGTCGTGCGCGATCCCGCCGGTGAGCCTTCCCACCGCCTCGAGCTTCTGAGCCTGGCGGAGCTGATCCTCCAGCCCCTTCTCGTCGGTCACGTCGAGGACCACACCCTCCGCCACGAAGGTGCCGTCCTCGCCCGTGCGCGCGCTGAACGAGCTGCGTAGCCACCTTGTCTGGCCGTCAGGGGTCAGGACCCGGAACTCGTGCTGCCCCGTGGACTTCGACCGGTCGCGAATGCGGGCGCGGAAGGACGCCACGTCGTCCGGGTGGATATGGTCGAGGAGCGCGGTCGGGTCCCTCGCCATCCGCCCCGCGTCGAGACCGAGGACGGCGTACAGCGATCCCGCCGAGTAGGGGTATTCCACGCGGCCGTCGGGGTGCGCGACCCGGCGGAAGACGATCGCCGGAACACGCTCGGTGATGCGCCGGAGCTGTTCGCTCAGGCGCCCGAGCTCCTCCTCGGCCTCCAGGTGGTCGGTCGGGAGGTCTTCCGGTGTCGGTCCTTTCGGTCATCGGCTCACGCCCCGCCGGATCACCCGCGTCCGTGGCTTCGGATCGGAGATCGGACGCCGGTCGGCGCTTCGTGGATCGTTCGTTCTCGGACGGGGCCGCGACGCGGGCCCCTTGAGCGTAGTCTCGACGTGCGAGCCCGACGACCTTGAGGTGCGTCTCCGTGACACGCGGGCGACCCGCGCGACGTAGGGGAGGAGGCAACCGAACCCCGGCGCATCCTGTCGAAGGGAATACGGCGCGGTGGGGGTGCACGAGGGTGAGCGGGGACATGGCATGAGCGCGGGCGATCGGCTGAAGGGCGTGTGGCAGGAGGCGAAGCGACGGCGGGTCGTGCGCACGGTCGCCGCCTATGCCGCGGGCGGATTCGCCCTGCTGCAGCTCGCGGAGATCGTCTTCCCCGCCTTCGGCCTCGGCTCGGCGGCCCTTCGTGTCCTGCTCGCCTCCCTGCTCGCAGGGTTCCCGGTCGTCGCGGCGCTGTCCTGGGTCTTCGACGTGACGCGTGGCGGCGTGACGCGTACGCCGGACCTCGACGTGCCGGCCGACGCTGCGGCGCGACCTCCCTCCGGCGCCGTGGTCGTCGGGGTCGTGGCCACCGCGATCGCCATGGGGGCCGCTGGGTGGTGGCTCGTGCGCGAGGCGGAGTCCGTCGGCACGGCGACAACAGCCTCGTCGATCGCGGTCCTGCCCTTCGCCGATCTGAGCGAGACGGGCGACCAGCAGTACCTGGGCGACGGTCTCGCCGAGGAGATCCTCAATGTGCTGGCGGGCGTGGACGGACTGCAGGTCGCGGCGCGCACGTCGGCCTTCGCGTTCAGGGACGCGACCGACGACGCGCGGACGATCGGTGACGACCTCAACGTGGCGACGCTCCTCGAGGGGAGCGTGCGTCGCAGCGCGGACAAGGTGCGGGTGACCGCACAGCTCATCGACACGCGCTCCGGCTTCCACCTCTGGTCGAAGACCTACGACCGAACGGTCGAGGACCTGTTCGCGCTCCAGGACGAGATCGCCGGCTCGATCGTCGGGGAGCTGCTGGGCCACCTCGAGATCCCCGGCCGCCCGGCCGCACGTCACGTGGCGTCGCAGGAGGCGCAGGACGCGTATTGGCGGGGGCGCGCGCAGTGGGGTCGACGCGACGCGGCGGGGCTCCCCGAAGCGATCCGCCTCTTCCGGACCGCGGTCACGCTCGACCCGGACTACGCTGCGGCGTATGCAGGACTGGCGGATGCGTACGCGCTGCTACCGATCTACGTGCCGTCCGCCTCGCTCGGGGACGCGTTGGGACAGGCGGAGGAGTGGGCGCTCAAGGCGATCGACCTCGACCCCACGCTGGCGGATCCGTACGCGTCGCTGGGGCTTGTCCGAGCCCTGGGACGGGACCGGGCGGGTGCGCTGGAGGCCTTCGGGAAGGCCATCGCGCTCAACCCGTCGTATGCGCGCGCCTTTCATTGGAGGGCCAACGTCCTGGCCGAGATGGGACGCCTCGACGAGGCCAGGCAGGACGCGGCGCGGGCTGCTCTGCTCGACCCGCTGTCGGCTCCCGTGGCGACCGATCACGCGAAGATCCTCCTCTGGTCGGGCGACCTGGAGGCGGCGCGTGCCGAGCTGGACCGGGCCCTCGCGCAGGACTTCGCGTACCGGCCGGCGCACTTCGGCACCGCGCTGGTCGCCCTGCAGGAGGAGAAGCCGCTCCCGCTCCAGATGGCCCTCACGCAGTGGGCCGCCATGGTCGGCGCGCCCGTCGCCGTGGTGGGAGACCTTTCCCGGGCCATGATCGCCTTTCGCCGAACGGGCGTCCCGACCGACGTGGGGGGCTCCCTCCAGATGCTCGAGGGAGACGAGGCGGCCATCGGATCCGGTACGCTCGCCTCCATCCACGCGCTGGTGGGGGAGCGAGAGGGCATGCTGCGGTGGCTGCGGGAGGCCGTCTCGGACGGATCCTGGGCGGAGGAATACCTGGTCGTGAACCAGGCCTACGCGCCCTTTCGGGCCGACCCCGCCTTCCGCGACATCCTCGCCGAGATCGGAGAGGCGGCGTCGGGATGAGGTCGGCCCGTCGGGGGTTCAGCGATCCCGCTTCACGGATCTCAGCTACGTCCGACGCGGACAGGTTGCGCGGGAAGACCGTCGTCAGCCGCACCGAAGGCTGGATGTGCATCACCACACGCTGCCCCGGCGCGATCACGTACGGCCTCGGTGTCGTGACGGCTCGCCCGTGACCGTGTTGGTGAGCTCGAAGTACACCGTGCGGCCCACGGCCCAGGCCGAGCGTTCGAGCTTCCTCAAGCTGCCGTGACCCTCCACCAGGCCGAGCGGGAGCTCCGGTGGTTCCCTCCAGCACGGCGGTGATGCGGAAGGCGTTCCAGTTGTCGTTGCGGATGCTCCAGACGATCGAGGTCTCGGCGGTCCGACGAAGGCGGTCGTAGCGGCCCTGGCCGTTGTAGTCCGGTACGGATCGAGCGCTGGCGCATGCCCCCGTGAACAGCACGAGGCCGAGCGTCGCGCGGCGGAGTGCGGTCTTCATGGCAGTCTCGCTCGAGTGCGGATGGGTGTGCGAGACCGATCTGGGCGTGCGGACGCGTTGTGCGACCGTGTGGCTCAGGTCGGCGAGGATCGTCGTGACCCTCCATCTCAAGAGCGTCGGTCGATGGAGGTCCGCGGATTAATCGCGACCTCACGGGAGTGACCCATCCGTAGCCGCGTATAAACTGCTATCTCGGCACGTTCAAGCTTCGGGAGCCCTGCGGCCGACACTGATAGGAAGTCGGCACGGTCCACTGGGGCGCCGCGGGCGTCCCATTCGTCATCGCAGGGGGTTACCTCATGGCCACGCAGCGTGCACACACCTCCCGAGTTCCGCTTCTGGTCTTCCTGGCCGTCGCCGGAGCGACGGCTGCGCCCGCCGGCGTATGGGCCCAGCAAGACCTCTCGATGTTCGGATACCTCGGATCCCGCTACGAGAAGGTCTTCAGCGAGCCCGACTTCGCCGGAGGCAGCGTGGTGAAGGCTACGGCGCCGGGCGAGTTCAGCTATCCGTCGTTCAACCTCATGTTCCAGCAGGACGTGGGGCGCCGCTTCAAGGTGTACGTCAACCTCTCCGGTGCGGATGCCGCCACGATCGACGTGAGCAACATGTGGGGGGAGGTGGCCCTCAACCGCCTTTTCGCGATCCGCTTCGGGAAGACCTACCGGAAGTTCGGCCTGTACAACGAGATCCTCGACGCCGTGCCGACCTACTACGGAATCGAGCCGCCGGAGATGTTCGACAAGGACCACCTTCTACTCAGCCGCACCACGACGGTCATGGTCCACGGCAGCGCGGAGCTCGGCCCCGGTACCGTGAGCTACGCCGTGTCCAACGACAACGGAGAGGGCGACGTGTTCGCCGACGCCACGCCCGTGGGCTTCGACGTCAACTACATGTTCGGCTACGGCAAGTACAAGGTCGGCGTGAGCGGCTATCGCAGCGGCGGGCCGGCCAACTCCGACGTCTCCGTCGGGGACGGCTCTCCGGCGACGGGCGTGCTTCCCTGGATGGCCACGGACGACTTCGGCGCCATCGACGGGTACGCGCAGACCGAGCTGGGCGCGCTGACCCTGCAGTTCGAGTACGCACGCGCGCACCACACGGCCCAGCGTGACGCCGAGGCGGTCCTCGCGGTGCTGGCGGGTGGCGACCTGAACGACGAGCAGCTGGCACGGTTCCTCAAGAACCCCTCGGGGAGTCGCACGAGCGCCGACAACGTGGAGCCCCTGGCGGACTTCCTGGTGCAGACGTGGTACGTGCGGGCCGGGTATTCGATCGAGACCGACCGCGGCGAGTTCGCGCCCTACGTGCAGTGGGACTGGTACAGCAATCCCGAGACGATCGCCGCGAAGAGGCTCGGCGGCGACGCCGAGGCAGGCGTCGCGGACGACGGTCACTTCGACAAGGCGACGTTGGGCGTGGTCTATCGCCCGGTTCCGATGGTGGCGATCAAGCTCGACGGGAGCCAGCACCGGTATCGGTTCCATGCCAGTGACGTGAGCTACCCGGAGATCCGGCTCGACGTCTCCTACACCTTCGGTTTCTGAGCCCGGCCGTACGGACTCCCAGACGGAGATAGATGCGATGAGCACCAGGAAAGGAATCGTCGGCCGGAGCCTGGTCACGGCGTTGGCCGGCCTGTTGATCGCGACCCTCCCCGGGAGGGCCAACGCCCAGATCAGTGTCGTGGTGGCGGCCGGCTCGTCGGCGACCGCCGACCGCGACGCGGTGGCGCGCATGTTCTCGGGACAGGTCACGAGCTGGTCCGACGGCTCGAAGGTGCAGCTGGTCGACCAGTCCGGGAGCGACGTGGGCAAGGTGTTCTATGATGAAGTCCTGAAGAAGGGCCCCGCGCAGGTCCGCAAGGCGCTGACCGCGCTCCTGCTCTCGGGACAGATTCCCAAGCCCGAACAGGGAGGGTCCGACGCGGAGGTCAAGGCGGCCGTCGCGCGGCTGCCCGGGAGCATCGGGTACATCGCCACCTCAAGCCTGGACGCGAGCGTGAAGGAACTCGTCCGGATCCCATAGGAGGCGCCCCGACCATGAAGTCGTTGTCCATTCGTACCAAGCTGCTCGGAACCATCGTCGCGCTCGTGGTGGTCAACGGGGTCTTCGCGGCTTCGTTCTTTCCGGCGCAGCAGCGTCGACTCCAGGTGGAGAGCTTCGGTCAGGAGGTCTACTCCATGGCGCAGACCGTGGCGCTGGGCATCTCCATCGGCATGGAGACCGGGGACCTGTCGGGCGTACAGAAGTCGATGGAGTTCGCGCGTGCGAACTCCGACGTCCGCTTCGTCTACCTCGAGAGCGACGGCGAGAAGCTCGCCTCGTTCCCGCAGGATCTCGTGCTGGGCGACGAGCTTCTCGCCACGGATACCCTGGTCGTTCGGGACGCAGGCGTCGAGTCGGAGGCGCTGACGGGGAAGGTCTATGTCGGCGCGTCGACGGCGCGCATGGCCGCCAGCCAGCGCAGGAGCCTGCTGGTGGCGGTTGGCGTGGCGTTGAGCCTGGTGGCACTCGGCGTCGTTGCCGCGCTCTGGCTGGCGGGTCTGATCGTGCGACCCATCCAGAAGGCCGTGAAGCAGATCCACGCGCTCGCGGACGGGCGGCTCGAGGAGCTGCCCGAAACGGATCGGCAGGACGAGGTGGGACAGATGTCCCGCGCGCTGAATCGCACGATCGTGGGGATCCGCGGAGCCCTGGAGGCCGATCAGGTCAATTGGGACGAGATCCCCGAGCAACGTCGCCGCGAGGCTCGCTTGCAGGCCGCCGAGGCGGAGCGGGTCGAGCGTGAGCGCGGGGAGGCACAGGCCAACCAGCGCAAGGTGGACGCGATCCTGAGCGTGGTCGAGCTCGCTTCACAGGGAGACCTGACAGGGTCCATGGAGATCGCCGGAGAGGGCGCGGTGGATCAGGTGGCAGGCGGGCTCAACCAGCTGCTCATCAACCTGAGGAGCAGCATCGCCCAGGTGTCCTCGAGCGCGACCACGCTGAGCAGCGCCTCGGGGGAGATCTCGGGGGTGACCGACCGTATCGGTCGGGAGTCGTCCGAGACGCGCAATCGGGCGCGCGAGGCGTCCGGTGCCGCGACGCTGGTGAGCGACAGCGTGCGCAGTGTGTCCGCGGCCACCGAGGAGATGACGGTGTCGGTGAAGGAGATCGCGCGCAGCGCAGCACACGCCGCCGAAGTGGCGCGCAACGCCGTCGCCGTGGCGAACCGGACCAACGCGGGGATGGAGGCGCTCGGCGTCAGCAGCGTCCAGATCGGGTCCGTGGTGGAGGTCATCGCCTCGATCGCGGAAAAGACCAATCTGCTCGCGCTGAACGCGACGATCGAGGCGGCCCGGGCCGGAGACGCCGGCAAGGGCTTCGCCGTGGTGGCGACCGAGGTGAAGGAGCTGGCGGCGCAGAGCGCCAAGGCTGCTCAGGAGATCGCGGACAAGGTCACCGCGATCCAGGCGGACAGTGCCGCGGCCGTCGAGTCTCTCCGGGACATCTCTCGCATCATCACGGAGATCGACCACATCCAGGAGACCATCGCGGCGGCCGTCGAGGAGCAGACGGCGACCACGCAGGAGATCGGCCGCAACCTGGCCGAAGCGGCGGGGGCCTCCGAGCAGATCACCTCCACCATCGAGACCGTGGCGGTCTCGGCGGAGAGCACCTCGGAAGGCGTAACGCACGCGTTGGAATCGCTCTCGAAGCTCGAGCGCATGGCCGTCGACCTCGGCGAGCTGGTGGGCCGGTTCCGCTTCGTGGTGGACGAGGGAGCGGGGAGGGCGCCGCTGGCGCGTGCGGGCTAGGCTGGCCCACGGTGGTGGAGCCACCTGCCCCCAGAGCCCGGGGAAGCGCTGCGCTCGGATCTCCTCGGACCACCGCCTGCGGGCGGCGGTGTGCAGCCAGGAGCTCCCCTAGAGGTTCCCCGGGTCGTAGCGGAAGTCGGCCGAGAGGCGCAGACGATCCGCGGTGCGGTTCTCCAGCGCTCGGTGCAGCGTCAGGCTGTTGAACGCCAGGACGTCCCCGCACCGGTAGTCGGCGGCGGCCCAGACGACGTCGGGTCCGACCTCGATGCCCTGCCGCCCCGAGCCCTCGCCGGCATGGGGGAGGAGACCGTCGCGATGCGAGCCGGGCAAGACGGCCAGCCCGCCCAGCGCTCGGGGACAGTCCCCGAGCGGGATCCACACCGTCCAGAGGGCGGCGCTCCCGCGCACGTAGAAGTGATCCTGGTGGGGGAGGGTGGTCAGCTCCGGGCGGCCGGGCGCGAAGACGCGACACGTGTCCCCGCGGCCGGTACGCACGGGGCCCGGGAAGATGGTCTCCAGAACGCCCGCGATGGCGGGGTGTTCGCGAAGGCGCGCGAACTCCGGCAGGGGTGCGACGCGGCGCTGCAGCTCGGTCCATGCCTCGTCGTACGCGCCGGCGCTCGCGCCGGCGCGGGCCACGGCGGCCGCCGCCGGCGCCGCGTCATCGAGCCATCCGAGCGCGGCACAGGCTTCCACGACGCGCATCCGCAGCGCCAGGACATCGGCGGAAGGAAGCAGCCCGCGGAGGAGGAGGCACCCGTACCGGTCGGCCTCGCCGCGGAGGCCCTCGGCGTCCGCCCGTTGCCAGGGCGTGTCGCGCAGCTCCTCCAGGCGCAGGGTCTCGCTCACGCCGCAGGCCTCCACGCGGTCCACCCCCGCCAACGCTCCCATCGCCAGGACGAGGCGTCCACGGACGCGAACGCGCGATCGACCCGCTCGGCGCGCTCGTCGGCCGAGAGCCCCAGGAGGAGGTGGTCGGTGGTAGGTGGGATCTTGAGCCAGGCTCGGTAGGCGCGTTGCCCCAGGCGGGTCCGGAAGCTCCAGCGGGCGGCCCTGAACCCGGCCGTGTCCAGCGCGGCGTCCACACCGTTCGCGTCCGGAGGGCGAGCGGGCGAAGCCGTCGGACCCGGTGCCGGCTCGCCCGCGGCCGTCCACAGCGCGGCGGGAAGCTCGAGGAGCCTCGGATCGCGACCCCCGCCGGGCTCGTCGGGCTCTCCGAGGTAGAGCGCCGGCACGTCGAAGCACAGGCAGCCGCCCGGGCGAAGCAGCTTGAAGATCCGCGCGAACGTCTCACCGAGCGGGAGCATCTGCCAGATCGCGGCACCGCACAGGACACGATCGAAGCGCTCGCCGGGCCCGGGCCACGCGGCGGTCCAGCGCACGCGCGCGTCGCGCAGGGTGCGTTCGCCCAGCGCTCGCATCGCCGGCGCCGGCTCGAAGCAGACGGCCCGCCCCGCGGCACCGAGCCGCGCGAGGGCAGCGGACGCGGTCCCTCCGTCTCCGGCCGCCAGGTCCAGGATGCGCATCCCGGACCCGAGGCGCGCGTGCGCGACCAGCTTGCGATTCGCCTGCCGGTAGCGTGCGAAGCGGCGCTGGAAGAGGGCGTAGTAGCGCGCGGTGTCCGGGTGGCCCCAGCCGATGGGACCGGCGCTCACGCCCGGGTCGGCGCCCGACCGGGCGGCGCCATGGGCGCCGCCTCGGGGAGGGCCGGCAGCGGTGCGTCGAACAGCTCCGTGGGGCCGGAGCGGAAGACGGGATCCGCGAGCAGCCCCATGCGCGCCAGGTTGTGCTCCGCCTTGAACTTCAGGCACGTGCGGATGAGGGTCCGCAGCCCCGGTGTGTAGCGGAAGAAGTCGAGGTCGAGGTTGGCGTCGTCGATGTAGTGGCGGTAGAAGCGGTCGAAGTCCGTGACGGGCGGCGACGCCTCGTAGTGGCTGTGGTCCTCGCGCAGCCACCAGTCGGTGAACCCGAAGCGCTCGTGATACGCGTCGTAGAGCGGCGTGCCGGGGAAGGGGACGACCACCCCGAGCGTGCTGAAGCTGTCCACCATCGGCGCGATGCGCTCCATGAAGCGCAGGGTGCGCTCGAGCGCCTCCTCCGACTCCTGCGGAAAGCCGAGCATGAAGTTGCAGGCGGTGTAGAGGCCGGCCTCCTTGGCCCACTCGAGCGCGCGCACCACGCGGTCGGTGGTCACGCCCTTCTTGATCGCCCGCAGGATCTCGTCGTCGCCACTCTCGACGCCGAAGTTCACCGCCACGAGCCCGGCGCCCTTCATGGTGCGGAGCAACTCGGGCGTGACCATGTTCGCGCGCGTGATCGCGCTCCAGCGCAGCGGGAAGTCCACGCCTTCGGCCATGACGTCGCACAGCTCCACCAGCCGCGGCCGGTGCGCGGTGAGCGCGTCGTCCCAGAAGGGGAAGAAGCGGGCGCCGTAGCGGGCGTGGTAGAGGTTGAGCTCCTCGATCACGCGTTCCGCCGAGTGGAAGCGGAAGCCACGACCCGTCACGTAGTTCGCGCAGAAGGTGCAGCGCGCCGGACATCCCCGGCTCGTGAGCATGCCGCCGGGGATCACCTCGCCGCCGCCCGGCGCGTACCATGCACGCCGGAAGAGATGCTGCGCCTCGAGCGGCATCGGCAGCGCGTCGAGGTCCGCGAGGGGCGCGGCGGGTGCCGTTCCGTGGACGGCGCCGTCGGGACCGCGGAAACGGATGCCGGGGATCTCGTCGAGTCGCGTGCGGCCGGTCAGGTGCTCGGCCAACCCCACGACCGTCCGCTCCCCCTCGCCGATCACCGCGACGTCGAATCCGTGCGCCAGGGCTTCGTCCGCCCGAACGGTGGTGTGGGCTCCGCCCGCGACCAGCAACGGGCCGCAGCCGCGGAGCGCATCGGCGAGCCGATACGCGTGCCAGACCCAGCGGGTGAAGAGGCCGACACCGATCATGTCCGCCTCGAAGGCCGCCGCCTCGTCCAGGATCCAGTCGTGGTCGTGGTCGAAGTAGCGGGCGGCGGCGTCGATGACGCGTACCTCACAGCCCCGCTGGAGCAGGGCCGAGGCAACGTACTGCAGGCCCAGCAGGGGTGCGCCCAACCGTTCGGGTGAGGGGGGGTTGATCAGGAGGACGCGCGGCACGGGACTCGGCGCCTCAGGCGTTGAGGTGACCGGATGTGCCGAGGGTGTCCCCCGCGATCACGGGACTGGTCGGAACGTAGGGGGGCGCGAAGTTCGGGCACGGGCCGGTGCCCATGACGTTGCTGACCGGCTGGCCGGGGATCCAGACGCCGACGGCGGTCTGGAAGCCCTCGGCGATCGCCTGGAAGAAGGAGGTGACATCCGCGGGGGGGTTCGTGAGCCGGCGCTTCATACCGTCCACGACCCGCGACGCGGAGAAGGTCGCGCCGTCGTAGGTGCAGGCCGCGAGCGACGTGGGGACGTTCGGAGTCGGTGGCGCCTGCGGGCCGGGCACGGCCGCGAAGGACGGATACCATGGGAGGCCGGGGACGGTGACGGAGCGTTGGAAGAAGCCCCATGCCTCGCCGAGGGCTCCGACGACCGCCGCGAGGGCCGGCTCGGTCGCCGCGCGTCCGGCGGTCGCGGCCAGTTGGCTGCGCAGCAGGGGTTCGAGCGCGGGGCCTTCCAGGGTGCCGCCCGTCGCGATGGGACCGTTGATCTTGATCCCCTTGAAGAAGGCCTGCACGCGCCACAGGTCGTGGCCCGCGCAAATCGCCCGACACATGGGGTCGATCAGCGCGCCGTAGTCCGCGGCCGCTTGGCCGCCCGGGGGTACGATCGAGCCGACCGACCTCGGCGCCGGGGTCCGGAGCGACGTGCTCGAAGGGGCGAAGTGCCCGGTCGGCGCGGTCCTGCCGAGCTTGGGACCGGACGAGCGCTCGAAGCGCGCCTTCGCGGTCGTCGTCATGAGCTGCGCGTTCATCGCCGGCACGTCCACCTCCTGATCGAGACGCGCCAGTATGTCGGTCCCGTCGCGTCGGCGTCAAACCCCTCATGCCGGTCCGCGGGCTCACCGGCGTTCGTAGTATCCGTCGAAGTAGGTGCTGAACGCTCCGCCCGCGGTGGATCGCTCCCAGAGCTGGCGGACGCGACCGTCTTCGAGGACCGACCAGGTGATGCGATCCACCACGGTGCCCGAAGGGCCCTGGAGCACCATCGCGCCGCCGTGCAGGCTACCGGACAGCTCGATGGAGCCGCCCGTCGACGCCACGTAGAACTGCGTCCAGGCGTCGCTGCGCGGGTCGTACATGTTCAGGCTGATGCCGCCGCCGCTCGAGGCGTCCCTCCAGTTCTCCTGGATGCCGCACCCGGCCAACCGATGGACGAGGTTGGTGCCGGCGAGGCCACCCGACGAGACGCGCACGCTCCAGTTTCCACGCCAGAAATCGAACGCACGGTGTTCGCTCGCCGTGCACGCGGGGCTGAGGGTGTCCAGGACCGGCGGCGCCGCCGTGGGCGCCGCGCGATGCAGGAGCTGCCTCCAGCGCGCGGTCCAGGTGGCGCCGTCGTCCTCGGACTCTTCGACCGTCCAGCGGAAGGAGGAGGACGTGAAGTCGGAGAGGACGACGCGCTCCCGCCATCCGCCGCCGAGACGGTCGCCCGAGTCGAGCTCGACGCGACCGGGTGTGAGCGTGCCGTCCATGAGCGCGAAGGTGCCCCGGACGCCGTCCGCGCGGGCGAGCGACCATCCGGCCCCTCGCGCCGCCACGAGCGAAACGACTTCCACCGGCACGCCCCGGAGTGTGCCGCGCCATACGGCTCGCAGGGCCCCCTGGTCGCTCACGACCACCACGGCGCCGCTGCCCGTCACGCCGTCGGGGGTCAGCTCGTCGTCCGTGGTCCACGCGCCCTGCAGGAAGCTCATCGAGGTCTCTCCCACCACGCGGATGGACGCCGAGGCTTCCGCCTCCCCGACCTTCGCGGTCACCAGCGCCGTTCCATAGCCGGTGGCCTCCACCAGCCCGTCCGACGAAACGGACAGGACCTGGGCGTTGGAGGTGCTCCACGTGGCCGCCCCGGAAGCCGCCGAGCCCGCGAGCGCGAGGCGGAGGGTGTCCCCGGGGTGCCTGAGATCGGTGGAGCGGGGGGACACCGTGAGGGAGGGGCCGCCGCCGGGACCCGTCGCATCGCTCCCGCAGGCCGCGACGCCCACGGCGACCACCGTCGCCGTCGCGGCGCACAGGGTGCGGATCGTCGGGATCGCTTCTCGCATCGTCCACCTCGCAGCTCGACTCATGGGAGTGCCGTGTAGCTCTGGCCCTGCATCAGGCCGTGGCGCGTGTCCAGCGGCCCCGCGGCCCTGCGGTAGTTCAGGGGGATGTTGTTCTCGACGTCGTAGGACGTGCGGTCTCGGAAGAGCGCCACGTGCAGGTGCGGTCCGCTCGAGCAGCCGCTGTCCCCGCTCAGGCCGATGGGCTCACCCTCGTCCACCTCCTGTCCCGGGCCGACGAGCGCGCCGTGCCGGGTGAGGTGGATGTAGGCCATGACCGTCCCGTCCTCATGCTCGACGAAGACGTAGTTCTCCTCCCCGCAGACGCGGGAGCCGTCCTCGAAGGAGTCGCGCGCCGCGAGGACGTGGCCGGGCCGTGAAGCGACCACCGTGTCCCCGATCGAGAGGTCGAAGTCGTAGGCGAGCCACGCGTGGTGCCCCCACGTCGGATTCGGCGCGCAGTAGCCCTGGATCAGCCGATAGGTTCGGCCCACCGGGAAGGGCAGGACGTACGCGGACGCCGCCGTGTCCCCGAACTCCTGGGTGCATCGGAGCGTGCGTGCGTCCGGATGGGGGGTGCTGGGGCCGAGTGGCTGCGCGTCCTCTCCCGAGCAGGCGGCCAGCCCGACCAGGGCGGCGACACAGAGCGCTGCCGATCGCGCCGCCCCCCGACGCCCCACCCCCACCCCCGGTCCCCGCATCGTCGCTCCTCTCGCTCGGTCCCGGCTCGGGCCCGTAGCGGGCCGACCCGGGAGAGGATACCGGCGGGCCGCGCGTCGATGACGGGGGTGGGACAGACCGTGCAGCGCGCCGGCCGGGACGTGTCCCGACCGGGACGAGCCGTGGAGCTCGCCTTCAGCCCCCGAGCAGCGCGTCCTTGAACGTGCGGCTCACCCGCAGCTGCGTCCCGTCCTGCAGGAGCGCGATGGAGTCCCCACCGAACCAGCTCTGGATCTCGACCACCCTGTCGACGTTCACGGCCGTCGAGCGGTGGATGCGCACGAAGCGCGTCGGGTCGAGGCGCTGGAGCGTCCCGCTCAGCGTGGCGCGCACCTCGAGCGCCTCGTCGCCCACGTGCAGGCGCACGGAGTTGCGGGAGGCCTCCAGCCAATCCACGTCGTCGACGTTCACGAGCCGAACGCGGTCCGCGCTACGCACCGCGAACCGGCGCAGCGGAGCGGAGCCACCCTCCGTGCCACCGAGCGGGTCGGCGAGGGAGGCGGTGAGGCCGGCCAGGGAGCGCGCCATCTCCTCGGTGCGCTCCAACCTGACCCGGCGGACGGCGCGGCGCACCGCCGCGCGCAGCCGTTCGTCATCGAACGGCTTGAGGACGTAGTCCACGGCATGCAACTCGAAGGCCTCGACGGCGTGGCGGTCGAAGGCGGTCACGAACACCACCGGCGGCATGCGCTCCGGGCCCAGCTCCGCGACCACGTCGAGGCCGTTGCCCTCGGGCATGTGCACGTCGAGGATCGCCAGGTCCGGGGACGTGCTTCGGACGAGGCGCACGACGTCGGCTCCGGTGGTCGCCTCGGCCACGATGCGAACGTCCTCACAGGCTGCGAGCGCCCCGCGCACGGTGGCGAGCGCGCCGGGATCGTCGTCGGCCACCAGCACGCGCCAGGGTGCGGCTGCGCCCGTACCGACGCCGTTCACTCCTCGCCTCCGGGGTGGAAGGGGAGCGTCACCTCGGCCGTCATCCCGTCGCCCGTGCCGAAGAGGGCCAACTCCGCGTCCGGCCCATGCAGGAGGTGCAGGCGTGCCCTCGTCGTGGAGAGGCCGGTCCCTTCGCGCAACGGCCCGCGCGGTGGGCCACCGTGGTCCTGGACCTCGATCCGCAGGCGAGCGCCGACGCGGCGACCGCGGATGGCCAGGCGAGCGGCGCCGGGCCCTCTTCCGTGTCGCAGCGCGTTCTCCACGAGGGGTTGGAGGAGGAAGGGGGGCACGGCCGCCTCCCGCACCCGCTCGTCGACGTCGTACCGTACGGTCACACCGTCCTCGCGGCGCGCCTCCTCGATGCCGAGGTACAGCTGCAGGATCTCCAGTTCCCGCGCGAGGGGTACCTCGGGGCGCTCCGCCGTCTCGGAGCTCGACCGGACCAGCGTGCCGATGCGTTCGAGGACGGTCACGGCCCGCAGTCCGCTGCCGAGGCGAACCAGGCTACCCACGCCGTGAAGCGCGTTCAGCACGAAGTGGCTGTCGAGCTCCCGGTGCAGCGCGGTCAGCCGCGCCCGACGGTGCCGTACCTCCAGGTGGTCCGCGCGCTGCCGGAGCGCGGCGAGCTCCACGTCCCGGGCGCGCCCCCGGCGCACCTCCGCCACGAGGTGGACGCTGCTCACCAGCCCCCAGTACGTGAGGATCTCCCCGACCGTGAACTGGGCGAGGAACGAGAGCGCCAGATCCCAGGCGCCCAGGCTGCTCCCCTGCAGCCGGCGGAACGTCCATGCCGCCGTCCATGCATGGGCCGCGCACAGCACCCCGCCGAAGACGAGGTGCAACACGGTCCAGCGCGGCCATCCCATCCGCCGGGGAGGAAGGGCCCGGAAGAGGAGGAGGAGCGCCGGGGTCACGAGGATCCAGGCCGACCACCAGACGCCCGAGTCGAAGAGCACGCGCGACAGGGGACGTGCGCCCGACGAGAGCGCGGCGATGGGGCCGTCGTTGAGGACGTCGACCGTGAAGACCACGCCCCAATAGGCCGCCGCGGTCCACCCTGCGGCGCGGAGGTCCAGGTCACCGGGATCGCCGAGGGCGGCGTGCGTCGGCGCGCGGGGCCGGACGCGGGCGGCTCGCCCGACGTGGGAGATCGCGGCGGCCAGGGGGCGGGGGAGGGACCACGATCGCGTCACGGAGGGCCTCGCAGCGTGCGGATGGGACGGATGTACGCCGACATACGCACCCCCCGCCGAAGTCTTGCGTGCGGAAGCGGTCCGGCTACCGCCGCCCTCCGGCTTCGGCCCAGCGCTCCGGGTCGAAGAGGCCCTCGGGGAGGGTGGGGTCGGCCTCGATGTCGAAGTACTCCTCGCGCATGACCTCCGTGTCGTCCACGAGGAAGCGGACCACCGGGGAGATCCAGGTGTCCGCGAGGGGACGGTACTCGTCGAAGCGCACGTCCTGGGTGCTTGCTCCCGCGGGACCGGCGGGGTGCAGGAGGCGCACGAACACCAGGCGCTCGGCGTCCACCCAGAACTGCGCCGTGTGCAGGTCGCCCTCCGGGGCGCCGACCACGTAGACGGAGCGGTCCTGCCACCGGTCGGTGCGCACCACGGAGAGGTCGAAGCCCTCCTCGGCGAGGACGGACATGGTACGCGCCACCGGCTGCCGGTACACGTCGAAGCCGAGAACGAGGAGCGCGTTGCGTTGGGCGGCCCGGCGCGCGAGCGCCGCCCTCCTGGAAGACGAAGATGCTGTCGCCCACGTAGAGGACGCCGTTGCCGTCGTAGTCGGTCGCCTGATCGATCCTCAGCATGGCCGGGATCTCGAGGTGCTCGAGCCAGACCGCGTCCGGGAGGCGGGAGCCGTCGGGCGCCGTGCGCACCACGGTCTGGCGGAACCTCAGCGTCCGGTACCAGCTGTCCTGGTAGCGGTCGTGCATCGCGCGTACGAGGTCCTCGCCGCTGGTGATCTCGGGGGCGGCCGCGCGCTCCGTGCCCCCGCCGCATGCGACCGTCAGGGGGGCGGAGGCGAGTACGACGGAGGCGAGGAGACGGTTCATGGCCTGACGGGTCGAGGGGGCGTGGCTCGGGTCGAGGGCAAGACTACCGCGCGTCGCCCGCGCCGAACAGACGGCCGCCACCGGAGGACGTCCCCAGGGGAAGCTCGAGGACCACGGGCGGGGCCACGGACGTATCTCCGGCCGCGTCGGCGGCGAACTTCGACCACTGGCCGTTCGCGACGTAGAAGAACGTGTCGCCCACGACCACGCCCAGGGTCGGATCGTCGTGCAGGGGATGGCCCGCCTCCAGCGTCGTGACCTCGTCCACGACGCGCCCCCCCGGGCCCAGTCGGAGACGCACGACGCGGGTCGGGGCGACGCCGTTCTGTACCGCGACGAGCGTACCGGGGCGCGCGAGGTAGAGGCCGTCCACGCCGAGGAGCGTCCGGTCCGCGGGGTAGTCGAGGGCCGCCACCTCCCCGCTCGCGAGGTCGACGTGCAGGACGCCGAGGGCGTAGTCGGCGAGGAAGACGGTCGCCCCGTCGTCCGCGAACGTCACGCCCTGCGGGGAGAGCAGCGGTTCGGAGAGAGGCACGGCCCGCAGCTCGCCTTCGGGGCGATCCAGGCGGTAGAGGCCCGGAGCCCACGAATCCGAGACGACGATGGAGCCGTCCGCCGCGAGGGCGAGGTCCCCGAAGAGGTGGCGGTTCCCGTCCTCGGGGGCGGCCCACGTTCCGATACGCGCGCCCGTGGCGGGATCGAGGGCGAGGACGGCGGCCGTGCCGAAGCGCGTGGAGTCCGTTCCCGCCCCCTCCGCCACGGCGGACGCGGCCACCCACAGGATCCCGCGCGCTGGATCGAGGACCATCCCCATCGGGCTGAGCACGTCGTCGACGGGGAGGAGGCGCGGCGGGGCGTCGCCCACGATGCGCGCCACGGCCTTGCGGTGCACGGATGCGAGGAGGAAGGCGCCGTCGCGCGGGTCGTAGGCGATGCCCTCCGGAAGGAACGCCTCCTCTTCGACCCGGAAGGCCACCTCGCCGTCGCCCATCGGACCGGCGTTCCGCTCGAAGCGGCGAAGCAGATCCCGGAAGCCCGCGTCCCCGGCCAGGGCCGCGAAGTCCGGCTCGTCGCCCGGCGACACCGCGATGCCCATCTCCGCGACACGGGTGAGCGCGTCGAGCGCCGCCGTGGCGTCTCCCGCGAGGGCGTGCGCGTCGGCCAGCCGATAGAGGAGGTACGGATGGTGCGGCCTGAGCGAGACGGCCTCCCGGATCAGCTTCAGGTACTCCGCGTTGGAGCCCTGCTCGGCGGCCTCCCGTGCGGCCTGTTCGAGGCGCCGGCCCTCCTCGACGCGCTCCGCGAGCTGCCCGGCGGCACGGGTCGGGCCCGCCGCGAGGGAGGCGACCAGGAAGAGGACGACCACGGGGACGGATGAACGCATGCCGGCTCTGTCACGGTTCGATGTGCAATGCGTGCTCGATGCCTACGAATGATGGGCAGTACGACGGCTCCTGCGAGTGGATTGCATGACAGGCGAGCAAGCTCCATGACCTCACGCCGAGACACGCCCGGGTGGCCACCCGGACGCTCCTGCTGGCTGGGATTCTCGCCTCCACCCTGCCCATCCTGGCGGCTTGCGGCGGTGACCCGCTCGGGCCCCCGGCCGACACGTTCTCGGTGCTCTTCGTGGGCAACAGCCTCACCTACACGAACGACCTCCCGGGCATGGTGCTCAGCCTCTTCGAGGCCTCCGGACGGAACGACGTCCACGTGGCGTCGGTCGCGTATCCGGGGTGGGGCCTCGAGGACCACTGGGCGGGCGGCGACGCGCTGGAGCGCATCGACGCGGGCGGGTGGGACGTGGTGATCCTCCAGCAGGGGCCGTCGGCGACGGAGGGCCGACCCTCCCTCCTCGCGTACAGCGCGCTCTTCGCGGAGCGTATCCGCGCCGGAGGCGGCCGACCGGGGCTCTTCATGGTCTGGCCGGCGAACGACCGCGACTTCGACTTCGACGGCGTGCTCGACGCGTACCGCACGGCCGCGGAGGACGTCGACGGCTACTTCTTCCCCGCGGGCGAGGCCTGGCGCGTCGCCTGGGCGTCCGACCCCGACCTGCCCCTCTACGGACCGGACGGCTTCCACCCCGGCCTGCAGGGGACCTACCTCGCCGCGCTGGTGATCTTCGAGCAGCTCTCCGGAACGGACCCGCGGACGCTTCCGCCGAGCGTGCGCGTATCGGGCCAGGACCTACCCCTCGACCCCGGGCGCGCGCGCCTCCTGCAGGACGCGGCGAGAACGGCCAACGACCTCCACGCCCGGTAGCGGCGCCCGGGCCGGGCTAGACGGCCCGGCTCCACGCGCCGCTCACGCGCCCGTACGGCGGTGCCGGCGAGCATGTGCGCAGACAGGAGGGACGTCGCGACGTCCGCGGACTGGTAGACGCCGTTGAGCGTCGAGTCGAAGAGGTAGGCCCCTACGGTCGGGAGGCCCGGCAGCCTCTCCAGTCCGGGCGGTGCGTCTCGCGTCGCCAGGGGGAGCCCGCCGCTGCGGCTCACGCCGCGACACCACCGATGCACGCGCGCCTCCATGAAGCGCTCGACGGCACTGCGGCGCAGCGTGGGTGGAAGGGCATCCAGGACGTGGCGGACGAGGGCGCCCTCGTCGACGCTCGCCATGGACAGAGCATTGCTGCCCGCCAGGAGGCACCCCAACACCCCTACCCCCCGGCGTCGTAGCGGGCGCTCTCGTCGTAGACGCACGCACCGCCGAACGCGTCGACCATGAACCACGACCCCGAGATCGCCTCATGCCAGAAGGGTGATCGGAAGAGCATGGACACCCGCAGGTAGTGTCCCGGACGGTCGAAGCGGGCGATGTGGGCGCGCATCGCGCGGCGGAGGGCCGTTCCGGAGTATTCGATGCTGTCGAGCTGGCTCGCGGGCAGCGCCAGCACGACCACGTCGAACGTACGGTCGTGGATGTCCCCTCCTCGCCAGTAGCGTACCCGCCACGTCCCGTCGCCGGACCGCTCGACGCCGGCCACGCGCGCGTCGCAGAGGATCTCGGTGGTCGGGAGGTGGGCGACGAGCGCCTCCGCGAGTCGGGTGATGCCGCCCTCCACGGCGTGCAGATCGACGTATCCCGGGAGGTCCATCACGAAGTTCTTCAACCCGTTGAGGCCGGTGGTCAGGTGCGGTTCGGTGGCGAGGTCCGAATGGACGACGACCTTCAGGTACCGTCGCGCCACCGGGTCTGCCACGGTGTCCAGCAGCCGTTCGCAGGTCCGCTCCGCCCAGGGGTGTGCGTTGTCGTTCCGCCGGTCCCCCGGATGCCAGCACTCGATCGGGAGGGAGGCCGCGGCCCGATCGTAGAAGCCTCGGATCGCGGCGAGGGTGCCCTCGCCCAGGTGTCGGGCGATGTCGGCCTCGTCGCGCAGAACGTGACCGTCGAAGAGCACGGTCTTGCCGTTCATGCGTCGCGTGCGGACCCCGAGGTCGTCCACGAGCCTGCGCAGGGATCGTCGCCCAGGGCACTGTAGTCGTACAGCTCGGCCGCTCCCGCCTCGTAGGATACGGGGGCCGAGGCGAAGGTGCGCGTCATCAGCTTGCCGCCGGGGCGGGCAGAGGCCTCCAGGACGGTGGCCGTGCAGTCGTCCCCGTAGCGGCGGGCGATGAGGTAGGCCGTCATCAGGCCTCCCGGCCCTGCACCGATGATGCCGATCCGCGTCATGGCCCCCCCTGGTCCGTTCGTCGTTCGCGCGCGTACGGAATCCACGGCGAAAGACCTTGACGAACGTGGACAAAGAGGGGGTGGGGTTGGGCCCGGCGTCAGGCTCCGGCGGCGCGTGCCCTCTCGGAGGAACCGCGGCCGATCTCCTTCTGCAGCCAGGCGCGCGCCAGCATCCAGTCGCGCTGCACCGTCTTCTTCGAGACACCGAGCGTCTCCGCCGTCTCGTCGAGCGTGAGCCCGGCGAAGAAGCGGCGCTCCACCACCTGCGCCGCGCGGGGATTCGCGTGCGCGAGGCGCTCGAGGGCATCGTCGATGATGAGCAGCTCCTCGGAGCCGTCGTCCTCGAGTAGGGCCCCTGCGTGCTCGAGCGAGAGCGCGACCTTGCCGGAGCCCCGCTTCTGGGCCCCGCGGATGCGCGCGTGGTCGATCAGGACGCGGCGCATCGACTGCGCCGCGATGGCGAAGAAGTGGGCGCGGTCGTGGGGGTCGATCTCGTGGCGGCGGGACAGCCGCAGATAGGCTTCGTGCACCAGCGCGGTCGCGCCCAGCGTGTGTCCGGGGTTCTCGTTCCGCAGTTGGGCGCGCGCGAGCGACCGCAACTCGTCGTAGACGATGGGAAGGAGCCGATCGAGCGCGTCGCCGTCGCCGTCGCGCAGGCGGGTCAACCAGTCGGTGAGTCCGTCGTCAGACATCGGGGGTTCCGAGTGGGTCGACACCCGGGGGAGGGTAGCGATGGATGCAGCAAACTCCGGGCCAGCGCAAGCGGAACGCGGCGATGCGCCTTCGCCGACCGTCGGGGCGGCGCGCTCACGGCGCCCCGGGTGTGCGCATGGCTTCGTACCGCTTCGCCTCCTCCTCCCGTCCCATGGCGCGGTACAGCGCCGCCAGGCGCACGAGAAGGCCGTCCCAGATGCGTGGCTGGTTGTCGCGCTGCGGCTCCAGGCCCGCGTAGGCCTCCAGGAGGGCCGCCTCGGCCTCCGGGTAGCGGCCGAGGTCGGTGAGGCAGCGGCCGATGTCGCTGAGCCCGCCCAGCACGCGCGGGTGGGTCGCGTCGTACCGCTTCCGGTCCACGGCGAGGCCGTCGCGAAGCAACTCGAGAGCTCGCTCGTGGTGGCCCAGGTCGTGCTCCAGCCGTCCGAAGTTGCTGTCGACGGCGCCCACGAGCGGATGTTCGGGACCCACCGTGGCGAGCAGGATGGCACGCGCCTCCTCGAAGAGGGGCACGGCTTCGTCCCGACGGCCCGGGTCGAGCCGCGCGACGGCGGTCGCGACGTTGATCAGCCCGATCGCGACGGCGGGGTGCCGTTCGCCGTACAGCGCCCTGCGCATCTCCAGGCTCTCCCGGAAGAGCGCTACCGCGCCCGCGGCGTCCCCCTTCTGCAGCAGGAGGTCGCCGAGGTTGTTGACCGAGACCGCCAGGTCCGGGTGCGGCGGCTCGAAGCGCGCGCGCCGGATGGCGAGGGCCTCGCGCAGCGCCTCCTCGGCTTCGTCGAGCTTCCTCTCGTCGCCCAGCACGTTCCCGAGGTTGTTGAGCATGGTCGCGGTGGTCGGGTGCTCGTTGCCGAACCGCGCGCGCGCGGCCTCGACCGCCTGGCGCAGGAGCGCCTCCGCCTCGTCCAGCTTCGCCTGCCGGCCGAGGCCGTGGCCAGGTTCGAAAGATGCTGGGCGCGCGTACCGTCATCCGGCCCGGCGGCCTCCGAGATCGCGAGCGACCGCCGGTACGCCGCCTCCGCCTCGGGATAGCGGCCCTGGTCCTGGTAGAGGTTCCCGAGGACGTCGATCGAGCCCGCCAGAGCGCGCGCGTGGGTGGCCGAGTCGCGGGCGAAGACAGCCACGCTCGAGTCCAGGAGCGGCTCGGCCCTCGTCGTACTCCCCCTTCGCGGCGAAGAGCTGCGCGAGGGCGGTCCGGCTCTCCGCGAGCTCCGGCGAGTTCGGGCCCGCATCGCGCACCCGGATCGCGACCGCGTCCTCCAGCAGCGGCTGTGCCTCGTCGAAGCGGCCGAGGTTGCGGTACGCCTTCCCGAAGGTCGTGAAGAGCCGCGCTTGCACCAGGGGCTGGCCCTGCAGCCCCGTGCGCACCCGCTGCACGCCCTCGTCGAAGAAGTCGCGGATGCGGAGGGTGTCGCGCCGCTCGGGTCCGCCTTCGAAGGGATCGCTCGCCTCGAAGAGGTTCTCGAGGAAGGTCGAGACCTCCACGGCCACGTCCCGCTCCGCGGTGATGGCCTCGGCCTGCTTCGACGTCGTCGAGGCGAACCGTAGCGACGTCACCACCAGTGCGACCATCGAGGCCGCCAGCGCCACCCCGGCGGCGACGGCCAGGCGGTGCCTGCGCACGAAGCGCCCGGCCACGTACCCGAAGCTCTCCGGCCTGGCCTCGACCGGGTAGCCCTCGAGGTGGCGCTCGCGCACGAAGCGCCCGGCCACGTACCCGAAGCTCTCCGGCCTGGCCTCGACGGGGTAGCCTTCGAGGTGGCGCTCGATGTCGTCGGCGAGCTCGGCGGCCGACCCGTACCGGCGCTCCGGCTCCTTGCGCAGCGCCTTGAGGACGATGCGGTCCAGGTCGCCTCGGAGCTGCCGGCGCAGGCCGGACGGCGTGGTGGCGCGCACGCGCGCCGCGTCGGCCACGGCGACGGTGTCGTCCGCCTCGGTCCCCGCCGCGGCAGACCGTCCGAGCACGGTGCTCGGCCGCGGGGGCTCCTGCTCGCAGATGGCGCGGTGCAGCTCGAGGGTGGAGCCGGCCCGGAAGGGGCGCTCGCCCGTGAGCAGCTCGTAGAGCAGCACGCCGAGCTGGTAGACGTCGGTGGCGGTCGTGACCGGCGTGCCGAGAAACTGCTCGGGCGCGGCATGCTCGGGCGTGAGCAGGAGGAGGCTCTCGGTCGGAAGGGCGCCGTCCGTCCCCTCCGGATCGATGAGCTTGGCGATGCCGAAGTCCAGCAGCCGCACGCGCCCGTCGTCGGTGACCAGGATGTTCGACGGCTTGATGTCGCGGTGGATGACGAGGTTCGCATGCGCGAACTGCACGGCCCGGCACGCGGTGACGAAGAGGCGGAGGCGGTCCGCGACGGGCAGGCGGTGCAGGTCCACGTAGTCGGTGATCGGCGCCCCGTGCACGATACTGCATCACCAGATACGGCTGGCCCTCCTCGGTGACGCCGCCGTCCAGGAGTGCCGCCACGTTGGGATGCTCGAGGCGCGCGAGGATCTGGCGCTCGAGGCGGAAGCGCCGCACCATCTCGGCCGGCGGCAGCCCCGAGCGCACGATCTTCACGGCCACTTCCTGCTCGTAGACATCGTCGGCGCGGCGGGCGCGGTAGACCTCGCCCATCCCCCCCCGTCCGATCAGCGCCTCGAGGCGGTAGGCGCCGACCCGGGACCCGACCTTGCGATCGGTCGGCACCTCTTCGGGCTCGCTTCCCTCCATGGCGAGATGGGAGGCCAGGACCGCCTCCACCTCCGCGCGCAGGGCGGCGTCGCCGGCGCAGGCGCGCTCGATGAACGCACCCCGATCCTCCGGATCGAGGGCGAGCGCCTCGAAGAAGACGGATTCGAGTCGTTCCCAGGTGCTCGGCTCCATAGGTGCCTCCCGGATCCGGTTCGGCGGGGGGGCGTGTCGTCCGGCGGGTGCCGAAGTACACCACGGCCCCGGCACGCCCGGCACGACGATCCGGGTCCTTCCCATGGAAGCGAAGGATGGGGGCCCGGCGTGGACAGTCCGCCGAACGCAGGGAAGATGGAGCGGGCGGGCGCCGCCGCGCTACCGTGCTCTGTCCTCGCCCCGGATCGAACGCAGCGCGGCGGCCGCCTGCCAGCGGATGAGCGGCTCCGCGGCCAGTGCCTCCAGGGCGGGAATCGCCTCCCGGGCGTCCGGGCCGATCGCGCCGAGGGCGGTGGCGACGCTGCGGAGCACGTGGCGGTGCTCGCCCCGCACCTGCGCGGCCGCGATGAGCTGGGCCATGCCGCGCCGCGCGACGTCGGGGTGCGCGGCGATCGCGTTCGCGACCACCATGCGCACGTTCTCGTCCTGGTCGCGCAGGTGGGCGAGGAGGGCGTCACCTTCCGCCGGGCCGACCTCCCGCACGTGACGGAGGGCGATGGCCGCGAGCCCGCGCACGATGCGATCGTCGTCGTCGAGCGCGCTCCCCAGCGCGTCGGTCGCGGGGGCAGCCGCTTCACCCATCTGCGTGAAGACCCACGCGGCGGCGCGGCGGACGTCCGGAGTCGCGTCGCGCAATCCTGCGAGGACGGCGTCCATCTCGTCGGCCGCACGCGGCCCCCGGTTCCCGAGGCGGCGCAGCCGGTCCGCGGGGTCGGTCATCGTCGCCGAGTCCTTCGGCGCGAAGCCGCCCGAGCCCGCCACACGGGCGAGCACCAGGCCGTCGATGCCGAGGTTGTATCCGGTGGACTGCGCGTTCTTGCCGACGCACAGGAACGACACGGTGTGGCGCCCCGCGGTGAGCGTCGGCCACGCGAGCACGCGGTCCTCCCCGACGAACACCTCGGTGAACCAGCCGTCCAGGGTGAATCCCGCGCCGACGTTGGCGCCCGGCTCGTGCTCGACCTGTCCGGACACCCCGGCCCGCCCCCGTCGATCAACACGGAGTAGATCCCGTAGTCGGGCGCCTGTGCCATCTGCGCGATCAACTCGTAGCGCCCGTCCTCGGGGACGTCGAGCGGGACGTCGAGGCGGGACCCCGGCCCGCGCGCGTCCATGAAGAGGAGGTCCTTCCCCCAGAACACCTCGGGCTGGACCTCGAGCCTGCCCCCCGTGGCCCGCGCATCGTCGACGTACTTCTCGATCTCGATCTGGAGGGCGTTGCCCTGCGGGAGCCGCGCCGCGCCGTAGGGCGGTTCGGGCTGGTCGGTGGCGATGCCGTCCTGGTACCAGTAGGCCACGGAGCTGAAGAAGTCGGGGCGCTCCTCGAAGGCGGAGCGCACCGCGCCGTCGTCGTCGAAGGTCCAGCCGGCGTGCTCGATCGAAGCGCGCAGCGACGTGCGGAAGGGAATCGGGTCGTTCAGGTGCCAGCGGTAGGCGGTCATGCGCGCGCCGGTCTCCGTCCCGTCGGCGACGGTCACGCCGGCGTAGGGCCCCTCACCCACGCGGAAGCTCCACGCGTCGTTCGCGTAGTCCTCGGTGCCGGTGCCCATGATGACCGGAACGGGGTCGTCGTCCACGTAGAAGAGGTCGTCGCCTTCCCCGAACCAACCCGGAGCGACCTGAAGGGCGTTGAGCACGGTGCCCACGTAGAAGCCACGGCCACGGACGCGCAGGAAGTCGTACCAGTCGCCCTGGGGCGGCGGAAGCGCCTGCCGGTAGCGGGCGTGGAAGTAGCCGGTGTTCGCCGGGAGCTTGTCGTGCTTCTGCCAGTCCACGTGGTAGTAGAGGTTGTAGAGGCGGCGCGTGCCTTCGTTCGTGATCGTCACCCTGGCCGACTTGCGGAAGGGCATCGGCCAGTAGGAGTTGCGCGACCGGCCGCTCGACGAGTTGCGGATCACGAGCGAGTTCACGGTCCGCTCCATCCCGTGACCCACCGCGAAGAAGTCGCCGACCGGCGCGTCCACGCTGGGCACGTCGCTTCCGTCGTAGTAGATCCGCAGCCGCAGCAGCCGGGGCCAGCCGTACTCGTTGCCCGCCACGGTCAGCCAGATGTGGCTGATGACGCCGGGGCCCTCCAGGTCGGCGAGCACCGTGGTCTCGCCGGGGATCGGCCGCGCGCTGTCGTCGTTGCTCGTGGAGTCGGGGTTGTCGCTCGAGGAGCGGTACGCCTGGAAGTCCCGGAGCTGCGCGAAGGCCAGGCCGTCCACCGGGCTGACCGCCGGAAGGGCGACTTCGTCCGAACAGCCTGCCGCGAGCGCGGCGGCCGTGAGCAGGAGGGCGAGGCGACGAAGGGGCATGACGGGCTCCGCGCTGGAGTGGGGCGAGCGTAGCCCAACCGACGATGCCGGGGGAGTCGACGCAAGCCCGGCCGACGCCTTCCCTAGGAGCCCGTGGTCGCCTTGCTCCGTCGCGGCAGGGCGGGAACCAGCGTCGTGCCCGGCCCCCACCCCTGCACGTGGAAGAGCCTGGAGCGTCGGGCGCTCGCGCCCGTCTCCTGATCGGTGACGGCTACGGTGAGCCGGTACCGACCCCGGTCGAGGGTGGCGTCGACGCGTCGCAGCTCGGCCAGCGAGGCGTCGGGGAGGGTCGCGGCCTCCGCGGTGAACGTCGTGCGCACGGCGCTGCCCGCCTCGGGCTCCGGAACGCCGGACTCGTCCACCGGCTCGATCGTGATCTCGGTGACGTATCGGTTCCCGCGCGGCAGGTTGTAGACCTCGTAGTAGAGGTCGAAGGAGCCCTGCGGGAACTGGCTCGTGGGGAGGAGGGCCAGACGGACGTCTCCGCGCATCCACCCGGCCTGGGCGTCGGGCAGCCCCATGGCGATGTCGCTCAGCATGAGGCGGGTGCCGCTGTAGTCGGGGATCGGGAAGGCCGAGGTATAGAGCTGCCCGATGCCGGGCGTGGTCTCGTCGTTCATGATCACGCGCTGCAGCGTGCTGCGTGAGGGAGGCGCCAGCACCTGGATGTGCGTCGCCAGCAGGTGCTCGCCGGCGAGCGGCCGGGGCACGCTCACGAAGACGGTGTCGTCCGTGCGGTATACGGCGCGCGTCGCCGTGTCCGCGAGGACCAGCGTCACGTCGAAGCGGTACCGCACTTCGTCGCCCTCCTCCTCGCGCTCGAGCCCGCCCGTGGGCACTGCGAACGCGGCGATCACGGCCGTGCGCTGCTCGTCACCCCGGAAGGTGTAGAGGTCGTAGAAGAAGGGGAGCGGGCGCGGGGCGGGGCGGAGGAGGCCGAAGCTGTCCGCGGCCACGAGCCACGCCGTCGCCGGGGGCGCACCGTCGTGCGGCGCGGCGACCGCCGAGGCGGTCGTCAGGATCCAGAGGAGGGGAACGAGACCACGGGGCATGGGGCGTCGGCGGCGGAAGGAGTCGCTTCCAGCCTCGCCATACACGCCGCTTCGGCGCGGCGTTCCCGGCGTCGGGGTGCCGGATGGACGGCGTCCTCCCGCCGCAAGCGGGCGACGATCCTCGCGCTTCGGAGAACGTCCCCACGTGCCGATACTGGGAGACAGGTTCTCGAAGCGCGCCTCCCCGCGTGACGATTTCGGTGTCCGCAGAGTCCGTTCCCCGAGTGGAGACGACGGAGGTCGTGATGACGATGGCCCGGTCGATGTCGTTGCTCGGCATCGTCGCGCTGCTCGGTGTGGCGCTCTTTGTCATGGGTTGGCGTCGGCGACGCTCGGCCGCGGCGCGGCCCTACCTCGCCCTGACGTCGGCGCGTCCTCCTGTGGACGCTGGCCTACATGTGGGAGCTGGGCTCGGACTCGCTCCCCACCATGGTGCTGGCCGCCAAGGTGCAGTACCTGGCCATCCCGTTGGTGCCCGTCAGCATGCTGGGGCTCGCGTTGACGTATACGGGCCGCTGGGGTTGGCGGCGACCCCGCTTCGTCGTCCTCGCCCACGTGCTCCCCGTCGTCACCATGCTCCTCGCGTGGACCAACGAGCGGCACCACCTGATCTGGCGTGAGATCGGCGTCGTGCAGGGCGACGGGTGGTCGCTCCTGCACGTGGAGTACGGGACCTTCTTCTGGATCAACGTCGCGTATTCGTACCTCCTCCTCCTGACCGCGCTCGGGCTCATCGTCGACAGCGCGTTCCATCGCAAGGGTCTCTGGCGCCGACAGAGCATCCTCATCGGCGTGGGCGCGTCCGCGCCGTTCGTGGGCAACATCCTGCACATCGTCGGGATCTCGCCCCTGCATGCCGCTCGACCCGACGGTCTTCCTCTTCGCGATCTCAGGCCTGACGCTGGGCGTGGCTGCGCTCAACCCGCGCTTCCTGACCATGGCGCCCGTGGCCCGGGACCTGGTCCTGGACATCATCTCCGACGGCGTGGTCGTGGTGGACCTGGAGGGACGCGTCACCGACCTGAACGGCGTGGCGGCCAGCGTGCTGGGCGTGTCGCAGGCCGGGGCCATGGGGCAGGACGTGGCGTACGTTCTGGGGCCGCTCCGGTCCATGCTCAAGGCCAACCTGGACGTCACGATGGAGCACGTCGTCGAGACGCCGGACGGACCACGGACCTATGCCTGCACGCGCGTGGCGCTCGACGCGACCGCCCCGGCGCCGATGGGAAGCGCCCTGGTCATCCACGACGTGACGGAACAGGCCGCGTTCAACCGGGCGCTCGAGGACGCGCGCGACGAGATGGAGGACCGGGTGCGCGAGCGGACCGCGCGCCTGACCGAGGCGAACGAGCGCCTCAGCAAGGAGATCCTCCAACGGGAAGAGGCGCAGGAGCACGAGCGTGCCCTGGTCGCACAGCTCTTCCAGGCGCAGAAGCTCGAGACGATCGGCACGCTCGCGGGCGGCATCGCCCACGACTTCAACAACCTCCTGGCCGTCATCATCGGCTACACGGAGATCGTCCTGGGCGACCAGGGTGTCGAGGAGAGCTCCCGCGAGGACCTGGGGCAGGTCATGGAGGCCGCGCAGCGCGCCAAGGACCTCGCCGGTCGCATCCTCGCGTTCTCGAGGCCGAGCCAGGCCGAGCGCAAGCCGCTGGACCTGGGCATGGCGGTCCGGCAGTCGCTCGATCTCCTTCGCGCCGTGACGCCCACGACGGTCGACATCCACACCGTCGCGGACCCCGAGACGCCGATCGTGGTCGCAGACGCCACGCAGCTCCAACAGATCCTGATGAACCTCTGCTCCAACGCGGCGCAGGCCATGAGCGAGGGTGGCACCCTCGTGGTGGAGGTCGGGCCGTGCGGCGAGCCCGAGCGCTCCGACGCCTCGCTGGTCGCGGGGTACCCGGCGACGGGGTGGGTGTCGATCCGCGTTCGGGACACCGGGGAGGGTATGACCCCGGAGACGCGGGATCGTGTGTTCGAGCCCTTCTTCACCACGAAGGGTCCGGGGCACGGCACGGGGCTGGGGCTCTCCGTCGTGCACGACATCGTCATGACACAGGGCGGCGAGATCGAGGTGGAGAGCGAGCTCGGCGTCGGCACGGCCTTCACCGTGTTCCTCCCCGTCGTCGAGGTCGACCTGATCGACGAGGTCCCGCCCGCAGAGGAGGTGTTCGGTGGGGCCGGCACCGTGCTCCTCGTCGACGACGAGCCGCAGCTCGTGCGCCTCGGTGAGCGCACGCTCCGGGGGGAGGGCTACACGGTGGTGGGGCACACCGACCCCGCGGCGGCGCTCGCGGAGTTCAGGTCGGCGCCGACGCGTTTCGATCTCCTGCTCACGGACCACGACATGCCCGGGCTGGGTGGGATGGCGCTGGCGCGCGAGGTCCGCGCCTTGCGGCCCCATCTGCCCGTGATCCTCATGTCCGGTCACCCCGTCGCGGTCCGGGGAGACCTGTCGGCGGACATCGGGTCGTGCGACGTGCTGCAGAAGCCCACGGCGCGCTCGGTGCTCCTGGCGACCGTACGCGCCGCCGTCGAGGGGCAGGGGGCCCTGCGGTTGGCCTGACCGCTCCCGAGCTCAGCGCCGGAAGACGACGCGGCCGCCCTGGGCCACGAGACGCACCTTGCGCGCATCCGAGATTTCCGCGAGCGGGTCGCCGTCCACCAGGACGAAGTCTCCGCGCCGCCCTGGCTCCAGGGTCCCGAACTCCTCCTCCTGGCCGAGCCAGAGGGCGCCGTTGGCCGTCGCGGCACGCAGGATGGCCGCGTTCGGGAGGCCGGCGGCCGCGTAGTCGTCCATCTCGTCGAAGAGGTTGCCGTCGTCCGTGCCCGCCAGGATCGGCACGCCGGCGTCCCAGGCGTTGCGCACGAAGCGTCCCATCCTGCGGACGCTCTCGCGAGCCCGCCCGAGGTGCGCCTCGTACTGTCCGCGCTGGTCCACGTAGTACAGCGCCGAGCCGTCGGGCATCCACGCCAGGGCGGGAATCGTGCCGCCCACGTGCAGAACCGTCGCGAAGGTACCTGTGTCGAAGTCGTGGACCCGCAAGTCCGTGCCCCCGGGGAGGCCGGCGGCGTACGCCAGGAAACGGCCGTCGGGCGACCACGCGGGAGCGCCGTCCCAGCTTGCCCCCTCCGTGACCTGCGTCGCCTCTCCACCGCCGAAGGGCACGCGCCAGATCTTCCCCAGCACGCTGAGCGCGACGCTCGCGCCGTCGGGAGACACGGCCGGGTCGGCGGCACCCTCGTGCACCTCGACCACGCGCGTGCCGCCCGGACCGTCCTGGACGGTCCGTGGCACGGCCGTACCGCCCGGCGCGACGGGGGCGGCGAGCAGGAGAGTCAGCGGGAGGGCACGGGAGGCGGACCGGAGCCGGATGAACGGATCTCGCATGGGCAGGGGGCCTTGCGGGTGTTTCGGGGCAGGTGGATCAGGCACCCGCGCGGCACGACGGCGGGCTCCGTCAGGGTGGGGAGGGTCGTCCGCAGCGGCAAGGCTCCGGTGCGGCCATTCCTCTGCGCCCGATGGCCAGCCCGGCGCGCGTCCTCATCGACGCGTTGCGGCCGCCGGCTCGCGCGCACCGGCCCGCTCCGCGAGCGCCCGGGCCGCCGCCACCGCCGCGGCGACGATCTCCGCCTCGTCCGCCACCTCCAGGACGCCGTCGTGCAGGAGCACACGCCCGTCGCAGATCGTCGTGTGCACGGCGCGGCCGTTGGCGGCGTACACCAGCGCCGAGACGGCGTCGTGCACCGGCTGGATGGACGGGTGGGAGAGGTCCGCGAGGATGAGGTCGGCCGGCGCGCCCTCCTCGATCCGCCCGCTCCCGAGACTGAAGGCCTCGGCCGGCGCGGTGGTGGCCAACGCCAGGGCGTCGCGGGCGGTGAGGGCCGTGGGATCCGCCGCCCGGTGCTTCTGCACCAGGGCGAGCGTCTTCATCTCCTCGATCATGTCGAGGTTGTTGTTCGATCCGGCGCCGTCGGTGCCCAGAGCGACGCGCAGCCCCGCAGCCACCGCGCCCGGAACGTCGAAGATCCCTCCGGTGGCCAGCTTCATGTTCGCGGTCGGATTGGTCACGACGGTCGCGCCCGCGTCGGCCGAGCAACCCCATCTCGTCGGCGTCGAGGTAGACGCCGTGCGCCACCACCAGGTTCGGACCGAGCAGCCCGAGCCGGTCGAGGAAGAACGCCGGGCGAACGCCGTGCTCCGCCACGCACGCCTCGGCCTCGGCGCGCGTCTCCGACAGGTGGATGTGCAGCACGAGGTCGTGCTCGGCGGCCAGAGCGCCGATCCACGACAGGCTCTCGGGCGCCACCGTGTAGATGGCGTGAGGGGCGAGCGCGAGGCGAAGGCGCGGTCCCAGCGCCTCCCGCTCCTCCACCTGGCGCAGGACGGTGTCGCGCATCGCGCCGGCCTGTACGCCGGACGGGTCCCCGTGGTCGATGAACACCGACCCGACGTGCGCCCGGAGGCCGAGCTCCTCGACGGCGCGCACCACGCCGTCCCGGTGCCAGTACATGTCGTTGAACCAGACGGTGCCGGAGCGGATCATCTCGACCAGCGCGAGGCGCGTGCCGTCGTACACGTCCTCCTCGGTGAGGAGCGCCTCGGCCGGCCATATGCGCGTGCGCAGCCATTCCATGAGCGGGAGGTCGTCCCCGTAACCGCGGAAGAGCGTCATCGCGGCGTGCGTGTGCGCGTTCCGCAGCCCGGGGAAGGCGTGCAGCCCGTGCCCGTCGATCACGCGGTCGGCGGCGGCCTCGCCCGGAAGGCGCGCTCCGGCGTCCCCGATCGATGCGATCCGCCCGCCGTCGATACGGATGTCGCGCACACGACCGTCCACGTCCGCCCCCTGGATCAGGAGGCTCATGCCGACGGACCTCGGCCGCCCATCGTTCCCTGTTCCAGCACGCTTCCTCCTCGCCGCCCGTGTCCGCGGCCTTGTGCGGGACACGGAGGGCGCTCGATCGTTGTGGCCGGCCCCGCCGGGGCGGGGCGGTGACCTCGGAGCCAAGGCGAACGTGTGAAGGTAGAAGGCATCCCGCATCGGAGCATCTCCCTGGACGAGGACGGCTGGTCCCTTCGCATCGTGGACCAGACGGCCCTCCCGCACGCCTTCCGGCTCCTCCAGCCTCGCCTCCCTGGAAGAGGCGGCGCACGCGATCCGCACGATGCAGGTGCGTGGCGCGCCGCTGATCGGCGCCACCGCCGCCTACGGCCTGGCCCTGGCGCTCCGGCGGGAGGCGTCCGACCGTGCTCTTGCGGAGGCCACGGACCTGCTGTTGGCCACCCGCCCCACGGCGATCAACCTGCGCTGGGCGCTGGGGCGGGTGCGGGCGGCCGTCGCGGCGCTGCCACCGGAGGAGCGTTGCCGCAGCTGCCTATCGGGCGGCCGGCGAGATCGCCGAGGCCGACGTCGTACGCAACCGGCGCCTCGGCGAGCACGGCCTGGAGCTCATCCGGGCCCAGGCGGCGCAACATCCGGGACGGCCGGTCGAGATCCTCACGCACTGCAACGCCGGTTGGCTCGCGACGGTCGACTGGGGCACGGCGACCGCGCCCGTCTATCTGGCGCACGACGAGGGTCTTCCCGTGCACGTCTGGGTCGACGAGACCCGTCCGCGCAACCAGGGCGCGGGGCTGACGGCGTGGGAGCTGGGCCAGCACGGCGTGCCGCACACGGTGGTGACGGACAACGCGGGCGGGCACCTGATGCAGCGCGGGCGTGTGGATCTCTGCCTGGTCGGCACCGACCGAACGACGGCCGACGGCGACGTCGCGAACAAGATCGGAACCTACCTCAAGGCGCTCGCCGCGAGGGACAACGGCGTCCCCTTCTACGTGGCCGCGCCTTCGCCGTCCATCGACTGGTCTCTGAGGGACGGACGCGATGTTCCCATCGAGGAGCGCTCCGCCGACGAGGTCGCGCTCGTCACGGGGAAGGCGGAGGACGGCGCGGTCCGAACGGTCCGCGTGGTGGCGCCCGGCTCACCGGTCGCCAACCCCGCCTTCGATGTGACGCCCGCCCGACTCGTCACCGGGATCGTCACCGAGCGTGGCATCGCCGAGGCGAGCGCGGCGGGGCTCGCTCGCCTCTTCCCCGAGCACGCGCGGCCCGAAGGGCCGGAAGGGGCGCCGTGACGGCCGAGGGCGGGCGGCAGGCGGTGTTGCGCGCCGCGCGTGAGATGAGTCGTCGCGGCCTGACTCCCGGTACCTCCGGCAACGTGAGCGCACGCGTGCCGGGTGGGATGCTCGTGACGCCCTCCGCGGTGCCGTATTCGGAGATGGAGGACGGTGACCTCGTCCTCGTCGACCTCGACGGCCGGGTGCTTCAGGGCGGGCGGAAGCCCACGACGGAGTGGCCGCTGCACGCGGCGGTGTACCGCGCCCGGTCCGACGCGCACGCCGTGGTCCACGCCCACGCGACCTTCTGCACGACGCTGGCCACGCTGCGGCGCGACCTTCCTCCCTTCCACTACATGGTCGCCGTCGCGGGCGGGGACACGATTCGGTGCGCGCCCTATGCGCCGTTCGGCTCGTCCGAGCTCGCTGCGCACGCCTTGGCGGCGCTGGAGGGGCGGCAGGCGTGCCTCCTCGCCAACCACGGCGTGGTGACGCTCGGCGCGTCCCCCGACGGGGCACTCGCGCTGCTCGCGGAGGTGGAGCACCTCGCCGAGGTGTACTGGCGCGCGTTGCAGGTGGGAGAGCCCGTGCTGCTCGACGCCGCCGAGATGGCCGATGCGATCGCCCGGTTCGAGGACTACCGCCGTGGGGACCGACCGTGAGCGCGGGGACGATGGTGCTCCGCGTGGCGATGGCGGGTTCGGCGTAGCCGAGGTGGCGCTTCAGGCTCCGGCGGGTTGCGTCCAACTCGCGAAGGCGGCGTCGAGGCCGGCGAGCAGGCGCGCGAAGCTCCGATCGACGTCGTGGGGCATGCCGAATCCACCGGCTCCCTCGAGCGAGACGAAGCCGTGGAGAGCGCTGCGCAGGACGCGCGTCGCGTCCACCGCATCGTCGCCCTCGATGCCGTAGCCCGCGAGAACGGCGAAGGCGACGTCGAGGACCGCGGCGCCGGCGACGGCGAGGGCCTCGTCGTCGGAGGACGGGGCCCGCAGCGTGGCCGCGTAGCGCCCCGGATACCGGCGCGCGTAGGCGCGGTACCCGGCGGCGACGGCGCTCAGGGCGTCGGTACGTGCGCGCCCCACGGCCGCGCTCCGGAGGTCGTCACCCAGCTCGCGCACGGCGCGTACGGCCACCAGCCCGCGCAGGGCGCCGAGCCCATCGACGTGCTTGTACAGGCTCGGGACGCGCACCCCGCAGCGCTGGGCGAGGCGGGCGAGCGTGAGCCCGTCGTAGCCGACCTCGTCGGCGAGGGCGGCCGCCTCATCGACGACGCGCTCCTGGGTCAGGCCGACCCTAGGCATGGGGAGCGACCCGCTCGAGGAAGGAGATGACGGCCGGGCCGACGATCTCCGGGTACTCCGCGTGGGGATAGTGTCCCGCTTGCGGGACAAGGAGGGACTCGGCGCCCCCCACCCGCTCGGACACCCAGCGCGCCTCCGCCACCGGATCGGGGAAGTCCGGATCGGCCTCGCCCATCACCACGAGCGCGGGAGCCCGCACCTCCGCGAGGCGCGCCGCCGCGGGCTCGTGCGAGGTGTGCGTGGTCGCGGAGAAGGCCGCCCAGCGGTCGGGGCCGCGCAGGCTCTCGCGGATGCGGGCCCGGTGCTGGTCGAGATCGGCCGGCGGCCGCCCCGGGTAGAGGCTCGGGATGTAGGCGTCCCAGACCTTCCGTCCCCACGGCCGCATCATCGCGAGGCGGAAGAGGAGGGTCTTGATGGGGCCGACCGGCGCGTTGCGGACGAACGGTCCGAGGAGGACCAGGCCGCTCACGGCGGTGGGGTCCTCTGCCGCCGCCCACACCGCCGCGCCCGCGCCCATCGAGTTGCCGACCAGGACCGCCGGGCCCCCCAGGTGCTCGACGAGCGCGAGGATGTCCGAGCCCGCCGCCACGTCGTCGTACGTTTCGAAGGTCGCGTCGCTCTCGCCATGCCCTCTCAGGTCCATCGTCGCCACCTGGTAGCCGGCGCCGACCAGCGCGGGCGCCAGGAAGCGGAAGTTCGAACGCAGATCTCCCATCCCCGGCACCGCCACGACGAGGGGACCCGAGCCGGCGACGTCCCAGGCGATGCGGCCTCCGGGGCGGTCCAGGTATCGGGTGCGCCCCTCGTCCGGCGAGGTCCTGTGGGGCGTTCCGGGCGTCGGGTCTGCGGCACTCTTGCGTGTCATCGTCGTCTCCTGGCTCATGTATCTAGCCACAAGGCTAATAATATTAGCTTTCGTGGTCAAGGCCCTTGGGAAACCGCCCGCGGGCGCCGCGGACGAACGGTCAGCGAGCGCCCCCTCGTTCTTCGTGGACGCGCCGGAAGCGGACGTTCCACACGCGCCCGTCCGACAGGCCGAACCCGTCCACGGCGCCGGCCGCGTCCCGTGTGAACACCGCGGAAGCACCGTCCAGGAGGAAGGCGTCCTCGAAGGTGGGGGTGAGCGACCGGTCCCCGAGCTTGCGGTGGTGGACCACCAGCCCCCCGTCCTCGAGCGCGACGCGGTAGTCGGTACCCAGCTCGTCCGAGACGTACACGCCCTGGAACGCGCGCAGCTCCGCGTCGGAGGGCTGCCACGCCTCGACCCGGGTGGACGTCCCCTGGCCGGGGATCTCGAGCGTCGCGGCGGCGCCGTTCGCGCCGGGGCGCAGCGTAACCACCACGCCCGGCCCCACCACCTCGAAGCGGTCGTTCCCGAGCGGCCGTAGCGTCGGCCCGCCGTCGAACCCGGCGCGCAGCGTGTCGCCGTCGAGGCGGATCCCGATCACCTGGCCGGGGAGCTCCCCGCGGTATGCGCCGGCCAGCGCGCGGAGCGCCGCCGCGCTCATCGGCACCGTCTTCTCGTCCGCCGCGCGGGTGCCGCCCGCCTCCGCGCGCGGCTCCATCAAGTCGCCGAGGTAGACGTCCGCGACGCGGTAGGCGCGACCCGCCGGGTCCGCGGAGGGGAAGTTGCACAGCGTCACCACCGTGAGGCGCTGCTCGGGGAAGCGGAGGAAGACACTCCGGTAGCCGGCGTCGGCACCGCTGTGGCTCACCGTGCGCAGTCCGCGGTACTGCCCCGCGGAGAGCCCGTGCATGTAGGCGATCGTGTCTCCGGAGTTCAGTACGAACCGCGCATGCATCCGCGCGAGCGCCGTCGGCCCGCCGACCCTCGCGGTGATGAAGTTGTGGTCCCACGCCGCCATGTCGTGCACCGTGGTGAACAAGCTGGTGGCGCCCACCACGTCGAAGTCGGGGATCGAGTTCTTGAGGCCGTACAGCCCGCCCGGGTCGGGCGCGTACGCCCACGCTCGGTTGCGCACGATCATCTCGTGGTCGTCGTGGAAGTGCGTCTCGTCCATCCCGAGCGGGCCGAAGATCCGCTCCTGCGTGAACGCGCGCAGGCTCTTCCCGGAGACGCGCTCCACCACCACGGCCAGGAGGGTGAAGCCGGTGTTCGAGTACAGGTAGCGCTCGCCGGGAGGGAAGTTGAGGGCGGTCTGGCGCGAGGTGATGTCGAGCACGTCGCCCTCCGTGACCACGTCGGCCTCCCACCGCCATCCGGCCATGGACAGGAGGTTCCACTGGTCGCGGATGCCGCTCACGTGATGGACGAGGTGGCGCAGCTTGATCGGCGTGCCGAAGTCGGGGACCTCCGGGACGTACTTCCGGATGTCGTCGTCCCACGAGACCTTCCCCTCGTTCACGAGCAGCTCCACCGCCATGGCGGTGAACTCCTTCGACACCGACGCCACGTGGAAGACGGAGTGCGGTGTGATGGGGATGCCGTACTCGAGGTTGGCCATCCCGTAGCCGCGCTCGTAGATCGGCGCGCCGTCGCGCACGACCGACAGGGCGCAGCCCGGCGTGGTGGGGGTGTCCACGTCCGCGAAGACCGAGTCGACGCGGATCTCGGGGACCACCGTCTGGGCGCTTGCCCTCGGGCCGCCGAACGCGACCGCCAGCACGATCGCCGGGAGCATGGCCCGGGCGTGGGTGTGCGCGGCCATCATCCGCCTCCCGGCCTGCGGGGCATCGCCACGGGCTCGCCCGGCGACGGCCGCACGCCCGCCTGGTCCAGCCGCCGGTTGAACGCCGGCATGCGGTCCGTGATGATGCGGTTCAACGCTTCCACGAGCGGTGGTACCTCGCGCCACGCGCGGTCGATCACCCACGTCTCGTCGGCGCTCGGCGCCGATGCGGCGCCCTCCAGGCCGGAGGCCGCCCGCCCGGGGTTCGCGCGGCCGATGCGCGCGCCGAGCGAGTCGAGCTGCGTCCCGAGGGAGTCGGCCGCGACCGCGAGGGCGCTGTCCGCGTCGCTCTGCCGGACGAGCTTCCTCGCGTCGTCGAGCTGATCGCGAAGCCTGCGGATCGCGCCCTGGGCGTTGCGGATCGTTCCGCCGATGGCGGCCGCGCTCTTCGCGGCGTCGTAGCGGGCGCGCAGGGCCGTCGGGTCGGGCTCGACGCGCGGATCGAGGCGCACCGTCACGGTCTGCTCGGCCACGGCGTCGCCGACCTCGAGGTGGACGACGAACGTGCCCGGGAGGACCAGCGGGCCCTGCACGGCGCCACCGAAGCCACCGCCACCGCCGCCGCCACCACCGCCCGCGGCCTCGACCTCGACGGGAGGCTTTTCGCGCAGGTCCCACACGATCTGGTGCAGCCCGGCCTCGGCGGGCCCCTCCAGCGAGCGGAGGATCTCGCCCGTGGCGGACCGCACGGTCAGCGTGGCCTTCTCCTCGTGGTCGGCCTTCACCCAGTAGCGCACGAGCGCGCCGTCCGGCGGGTTCTCGCCCTGGTAGGCGTCTCCCCAGAAGGGCCAGCCGCCCGAGCGGAACCACTCGGTGGCCTGGGCGACGGGAAAGAGCGTGACCGCCTGTTCGAACGTCGCGGCGTCGGCCATCGCCCGCAGGGGGGCGAGGTCGTCCAGGATCCAGAGGCTCCGGCCATGCGTGGCCACGATCAGGTCGTCGTCCCGTGGGTGCACGGCGAGGTCGTTCACCTTCACCGTCGGGAGGTCGGGCAGTCGGTGCCAGGACGCGCCCCGATCCACGGAGACGAACACCCCGATCTCATTGCCGACGAAGAGGAGACGCGGCTCGGTGGGGTGCTCGCGCACGACGTTCACCGACCACTCGGGCAGCCCGGCCGAGATCGGCCGCCAGGAGGCGCCCCAGTCCTCGCTCGCGTAGACGTACGGCCGGTAGTCGTCCTGGTAGTGACGGTCGAACGCGACGTAGACGCGTCCGGGCTGCGCGTGCGACGCCTCGATGCGGCTCACGTACGATCGCGCGGGCAGCCCCTGGACGTTGGGGGCGACGTTCGTCCAGGTGGTACCGCCGTCGCGTGTGACCTGCAGGTTGCCGTCGTCCGTGCCCACCCAGATCTCGTCGCCCGACAGCGGCGACTCCTCGACGACGGTGATGGTCCCGTAGTTGCTCGTGCCGTCGTTGCCGGACAGGGTGGTGCGGGTCACGCGCGCGCCCATGATCTCGAGGGTGTCGCGGTCGATCCGCTTCGTCAGGTCCGGGCTCGCCTCCTCCCACGTCGCGCCGCGGTCGCGGGAGCGCATGAGGTGGTCGCCTCCGACATAGACCCATCCGGGATGATGCCGGGAGGGGGCGATCGGTGCGTTCCAGTTGAAGCGGTAGTCGCGGTCCGGCTCGTCTCCGGTCGGGCGCGCGACCGGGCGGAAGCGCTTGGACTCGCCGGTGGTGAGGTTCACCCACCCGCCGTTGCCGCCCTGCGACTCGGAGTAGAGGACATTCGAGTCCTCGGGGTCGAACTGGTTGTAGAAGCCGTCTCCGCCCCACACGTCCACCCAGTCCCGGTTCATCAGGCCGTAGATCGTGGTGGTCTGGTTGGGGGCACACCACGAGCTGTTGTCCTGCAACCCGCCGCACACGCGGTACGGGTCGCTCATGTCGAAACCGACCTCGTAGAACTGGCCGATGGCGAAGTTGTTCAGGAGCCTCCACTTCTTCGAGCCGTCCCAGCTTGCCGCGACGCCGCCGTCGTTGCCGATCACCACGTGGTCGGAGTTGGACGGGTCGATCCAGATGGCGTGATGGTCGACGTGCGCGCCCTCGGCCGCGTCTCCCTCCCACCACGTCTTCCCGCCGTCGTCGGAGACGTTGAACGACACCCCGCCCATGTAGATCCGGTCGGGGTTGTTGGGGTCGATGCGCACCTGGCTGAAGTACATCGGCCGCGGGTTGCGGTCGCTCACCTTCTCCCAGCTCTCCCCGCGATCCCGGGAGCGGTACAGCCCCCCCTCGCCTCCCGCGGCCTCCACGCTCGCGTAGACGAGGTTGCCGTCTCGACGGTAGACGTCGAGCCCGATGCGTCCCTTCTCGCCCTTCGGCAGGCCCTCGGTGAGCTGGGTCCAGCGCGTCTCCGCCGTTCGTGGTGCGCCAGATGCCGCCACCGCCGCCGCTGGCACTGAAGCCGAAGACGGTGCGACGGCGCTGGTACGTCGCGGCGAAGAGGGTGTTGGGGTCGCCCGGGTCCATCGCGAGATCGATGACGCCGGTGTTCTCGTCCACGTACAGGACCTTCTGCCAGCTCTTTCCGCCGTCGCGCGTGCGGTAGACGCCGCGCTCCTCGTTGGAACCGAAGAGATGGCCCACGGCCGCGACGTACGCCACGTCCGGGTCGCGTGGGTCGAGGCGGATCCGCCCGACGTGGCGCGTGCCCTCGAGCCCGAGGTCCGTCCAGCTACGGCCGCCGTCGGTGCTTCGGAACACCCCGCAGCCGTACGTGGAGCTCTGCCGGTTCTGCGGCTCGCCGGTCCCCACCCAGATCACGTTCGGGTTGGCCTGGAAGACCGCCACGTCCCCGATGGTCGTGCACGGCTGCTCGTCGAAGAGCGGCGTCCACGTCTGGCCGTGGTTGGTCGTGCGCCACAGCCCGCCGGTCGCCATCCCGACGAAGAGGGTGGAGGGATCCGACTCCACGCCCTCCACGTCGTCGACGCGTCCGCCCATGACGGCGGGCCCGATCTCGCGGAGGTCCAGCCCCTTCAGGGCCTGGTCGACGGGGGACTGCGCGGAGGTCGTAGCGGCAGCGAGCGCCAGGAGCGCGCCCGCGAGGACGAGGCGGCGGATCATCGAGACTCCTCGAGCGGAGGAACGGGCTTCGCGGCCAATCGGAGGTGCGCCGTCGCCGGCCGCAAGGGGGGTGCGGGCGGCCGGTCAGCGACCGCGGAGAGAGCGTCCGAGCGCGCGCGCCAGGACGATCGCCGCCGTGCGCAGCGGAACGCGCCCGGCGTAGAAGTCCTCGACGGCGCGCATCTTCTTCGCCAGGAGGGCCGGGTGCACGACGGAGCGCGCGGCCACGTCGGCGGAGGCGCCCCGCCGTACCAGGAACATGTTCTGTCGGTACCACCAGTCGACCTCGTCGTCGTCCCAGAAGGCCCAACGCACCTCGTCCTCGAAGTCGAAGCCCCGGGCGCGGAACAGCCCCTGCCAGTACGCGGGCCAGCGCTCGTTCAGGTGGTTGTCCCCGCCCTGGCCGGGCACGGCTGCGGAGAAGAGGATCGCGTCGGCGGCCGACGTGAGCAGCGCCACGAGCCCCGGAGCCGCACGCTCCGAGAGGTGCTCGGCCACCTCCAGGCAGATCGCGAGATCGAAGCGCCCGGGCGGCGCCACCTCCCCCTCGAGATCGACCTCGCGGAAGCGGTCCCGCGGGATGTCGAGGAGATCGGTCGGCACGTAGCCGCCGTCCAGGCCGAGCACGTCACACCCGTGCTCCAGGAAGACGGCGGCCCATGTTCCGAGGCCGCACCCCACGTCGAGGACGGTCTTCGGGCCGAGGCGCTCCATGATCCAGGGGACCACGCGACGTGCGGCGCGGCGATTGTGCGTTTCCGCGTCGTGCATGTACCGGGGGCGGTTCGCGCGCGCCACGGGCTCTCCTCTTCGGGGTCGGCCCCAAAGTAGGAGACACGCCCGCGCGCCGCCGCGTCCATGCTACCGCACCTTCCCCGAAGACCCGGACGCCTATATTCTTCAAATTCAAGAATAACAAGTGTCCGGGCGCACGACGAGTTCGCCGGTGCCACCCGCGCGCCACATCCCGGCTACGACCCGATGCCGCAGCATCTCACGGACCTCGAGCAGCTCCTCCTTCTCGCGACCCTGCGCGTCGGCCAGGGGGCGTACGCGGCCGCGCTGCTCGACGACCTCGTGGAGACCGCGGACCGCTCGGTGTCGCTCGGGACGATCTACGTCACCATGGTGCGCCTCGAAGAGCGTGGACTGGTGGGTTCCGAGCTCGGCGAGCCGACGTCGCAGCGGGGCGGAAAGGCGAAGCGCCTCTACCGGGTGACCGAAGAGGGCAGGGAAGCCCTCGAACGGACGCGCGCGATGCTGGAACGGATGTGGCTTGGCGTGGACGACGCGGACGGGCTGCCGGGGCGCGCGTGACCCGTCCGCCGCGGCTGGCCGAGGCCCTCCTGCGCCGCCTGCTTCCCCACGAGGTCGGGGAGTCGCTCGCGGGGGACCTGGAGGAGGGATACCGGAGGCGCCACGCCCAGCGGGGTGCCCTGAGGGCGGGAGGTTGGTACTGGGGACAGGTGCTCCGCCTCCCCTACGGCAGCCTGGCCCGGGCCGTGGGGCGGCTGCACCGATCGAGGCGGAGGAGCGTTCGGGCCATGGCGGAAGGAGGCGGTCGGATGGGGAGGTTCGGGGAGGAGCTCAGGATCGGTGTCCGGACGCTGGCGCGCAGGCCGGGGTTCGCCGTCGTGGTCGTCGTGACCCTCGCGGCGAGCATCGGCGCGGCCACGCTGATCTTCTCGGCGCTGGAGGCCGTGATCGCGCGTACGCTCCCCTATCCGGACGCCGACCGGGTGGTCACGGTGTACGGCCTCAACGACGCCTGGCGTGACGGGGACAACGCCCAGCTCCGGGAGTTCTGGGACCGCTATCCGGTCTCGCTGGAGCAGATCGACGCGGTCCGGTCCGTCCCGGGGATGGTGGCGATCGGTGGCGCCGGCACGAGCGACGTGGTGCTTCGCACCGACGCGGGGGCCAGGCGCGTCACCCTGGCGTCGGTCTCGGTGGGCGTGTTCGAGGCGCTCGGCGTGGCGCCGCGGCTCGGGCGCCTTCCCGGACGGGAGGAGCTCGCTTCCGGGGCGGCCGTGGTGGTGATCTCGCACCGGCTGTGGACGGATGCCTTCGGCCGCGACCCGGACGTGGTCGGCCGGCCGCTCCGCCTGGACGGCAGTCCCTACACCGTGATCGGCGTGATGCCCGCGGGCTTCTTCTTCCCCACGCCGGAGCAGGAGCTCTGGAGCCCGCTTCCCGAGAGGCTGCAGCGTGAGGCGCGGGGCCTGCCCGTGCTGATCGGCGTGGGCCGCGTGGCGGACGGAGCCGACATCGCCGAGGTGAGCGACGCGGTCGACGCGATCGCCCGTCGTCTCGGGGAGGCGGACGGCGCGCTGGCGGGATCCGGGATGCGGGCGGTGTCGCGTCGCGGGGAGGCCATCGGTCAGGCCCAGGGCGGGCTCTCCCTCTTCATGGGCGCGGTGGCGCTGGTGGTGGTGCTGGCCGCGGTGAACCTGGCCAACCTCGTGCTCGCCCGCGCTTCGCACCGACAGGGAGAGCTGGCCGTGCGCCGCGCTCTCGGAGGAGGGCGCGTGGCGGTCGCGTGGACGGTGATGGCGGAAGTGCTCCTGCTGTGCGTGGTGGGGGGCGGGGCGGGGGTGCTCGGAGCCGCCGTCCTCCTCCATCCCTTCATGGCGTCGCTCGCCGCGGTGGACCTCCTGCGCGGGGCGGACGCGCACGTCAACCCGACGGTGCTCGCCTTCGCTCTGTCGACGACCGTGCTCGCCGCCTTCGGCGCCGGCCTGCCGATCGCCTGGCGCGCCTCGCGGTCGCATCCCGCGTCCGCGCTCCGGGCAGGTCGGCGCAGCGGGGCGTCGCGGGGCACGCGCCGAACGCAGCGGCTCCTCCTGGTGACCGAGTCCTGCCTGGCCTTCGTGCTGCTCGCGGGCGCGACGCTGCTGGTGCGCAGCGTGGCCGCGGTGGCCGCCGTCGATCCGGGGTACGCCTTGGCGGGGCTCGACTTCGTGGAGCTGCAGCCCTCCACCGACCGCTACCCGGACGGCGAGGACCGCCGCAGGCTCTATGCGTCGGTGGTCCAGGAGGTGGCGAGGCGCGTGGGCGCGCCCGCGACCGTCGCGGACCCCCTCCCCTCCGCCGGAACGGCCAACGTGGAGCCGATCCGGGCGACGGACGCCGCGGACGCCGCGGAGGTCGCCGCCACGCGCGTGGGCGCCGACTTCTTCGAGGTCTTCGGGCTGCCTCTGTTGCGTGGCCGCGGCTTCACTGCGGCCGACGGACCGGACGATCCGACCGTGGTGATCGTGGACGCGTCCCTCGCGCGCCACCTGGCTCCGGACGGCGACGCTCTCGGGCGCGAGGTCGTGGTGGGGCGGGGAGACGACGAGCGGTCGGCGACGATCGTGGGCGTGGCGGCGGACGCCCGCATGCTCGCGGTCGCGCTCCAGCCGCAGGAGCACCTCTACCTTCCGATCGACCAGTTCACGACGGGCTCGGCGTCGGTGCTGGCCCGCGCCGGGGCGGGAGGCGCGTCCGCGGGGATGCGCGAGGCGGCGCTCGCGGTGGACCCCGACCTCGTGGTGGGACGCCTCGGCACGCTGGAGGGCGCGAGCTGGCAGATCCTGGCGCCGATCCGGGCACGCGCGGTGCTCCTGGCGGCGCTCGCGGCGCTCGCCGTCCTCCTCGCGGCGGTGGGCATCTTCGGGGTGGTGGCGCACGTGGTCGAGGAGCGCACGCGCGAGATCGGCGTGCGCATCGCTCTCGGTGCCCGCCCCGCCGGCGAGTCGCTCCGGGTGACGCGCTCCTTCGTCGTCACGGTGGGCATCGGCACGCTCCTCGGCCTGGGCGTCGCCCTCGCCGCCTCCCGGGTGCTGGCGTCCATGCTCTACGAGGTCCGGCCGCTGGATCCGCTGAGCTACGCGGCCGCAGCGATCCTCCTGCCCGCCCTGGGCGCGCTTGCCGCGTGGCTGCCCGCCCGACGCGCGGCCACGGTGGACCCGATCGAGGTGCTGAACCGGGAGTGACGACCGGCGGGGCCGGCTGCTATCCGGCCAGCGCCTCCCACGCGGCGCGGGCGGCCGCGATCAGCACGATGACGGCGAAGAGGCCCTGGAGCTGGCCCGAGGACAGCTTCTTCTCGGCCAGCGTCGCGCCGATCAGCCCCCCGACGAGCGCCGCGGCACCGAGGGGGAGGGCGACACGGACGTCGATGCCTTCCCTGAGCCCGTGCGCCGCGAGCGCCACGGCCGACACGACCAGGATGAGCATGGCGTTCATCGCGGCGACCTGTCGGGGCCCCGCCCATCCCAGGAGCAGCACGAGCGGACCGAGGAAGACGCCACCGCCGATCCCCAGGAAGCCGGAGACGAAGCCGATCGCCAGCCCGGCCGGGATCGCGATCGCGTGGAGCCGCGTCGGGTCCGGGAGGTCGGCGCGCTCGCCGGCGCGCGGGGCCGAGCGCAGCATCGCGAGGGCGGCCAGGACCAGCGTGGCGGCGAGCACCCCCATGAACAGACGACGGTCGGCGCTCACCAGCCCGCCCAGGAAGGCCGCCGGCAGCGCCGGGAGGAGGAAGGGAAGGAGGAGGCGCCACCGCAGCCTGCCGGCGACGCCGAAGCGCACGAGGGCGACGGCCGTCACGAGGATGTTCAGCAGGAGGGCTGTCGGCGCCAGGACGTGGGGAGGGAGGCCGAACAGCGACATGATCGCCAGATAGCCGGTACCGCCGCCCAGGCCGACCGAGGCGTACGCACCAGCCACGAGCAGGATCAGCGGCGTCAACGCCGCCACCATCCAGACGGGGACGATCTCTCCCACCGGAACCTCCCGGGTGGGGCGGAGGAGGGAGCCGGAACGGGAGGGGTGCTCCGAATCTAGCAGGTCGCCGAAGAAGGGGAGCACGCGCGACCCCGCTGCCGCGGGGTGAGGGCGAAGGCAGGTGCCGGCGCTCCGTCGTCGAGCTCGCGCGCGGCGGTCGCGGAAGGGGGTTCCGCGCCCCCGGCGGACCCTCCGGCGATCCTTGACCGGCGCGAGGCGCGCGGTCTATTCTGCCGGCAACGGCCTTCATGCAAGCGACTTGCAGGCCCTCCCCGCGCTCGAAAGAGCGTGAGTCTCGCGTCGCCTTCACCCCGGGGTTCATGGAGCAGCGTACCGACTCGTGCCCGTCGTGTGGGCGCGGGATCTTCGCCGAGGACGCGTTCTGCAGCTCGTGCGGTACCCGCATCCAGACCCGCGACGGGCGCACCGGCGAGGCCCGCCGATCGCTCGCGCGGCGCACGATCCCGACGGGCGAGCGCGTCATGTGCGGGAGCTGCAACAGCCCCGTGCTCCCGGGCGACCTGTACTGCTCCACGTGCGGTGCCCGCCACGGCGCCGAGGACGCGAGCTCGATGTTCGGCGACGCGTGGACGTCCCTCCCGCTGCGCGTCACCGAGAGCAGCGGCGGGAAGTACGGGTTCGTGCGCGAGCTGGGACGCGGGGGGATGGGCATCGTCTTCATGGCGAGGGACCGTGAGCTGGACCGGAACGTCGCGATCAAGGTCCTGTCGCCGAGCTGGCTGACGGACGAGGCGATGGTCCAGCGCTTCCAGCGCGAGGCACGCACCATCGCGTCGCTACGCCATGAGGCGATCGTCAGCGTGTACGACGTCGGGCGCGTCGGGCGGCCTGCACTACTTCGTGATGGACTTCATCGAGGGCGTGTCGCTGAGCCGCATCCTGCGCACCCAGGGCCCGCTCTCGATCCCCGCCGTGGAAGCCATCCTCTATCGGGTGGGCGTGGCGCTCTCGTACGCCCACCGGCCGGGGCGGGGCATCGTCCACCGGGACATCAAGCCCTCGAACATCATGCTCGACACCGAGGGCCTGGCCATCGTGATGGACTTCGGCATCTCGAAGGTCAGCGAGACCCCGAGCGGGCTGACGCGGACCGGGCTGGTCATGGGAACGCCCGAGTACATGAGCCCGGAGCAGTGCCGCGGGCACACGGTGACGCACGAGTCCGACCAGTACTCGCTGGGGTGCGTCCTCTACGCGATGCTCACCGGCGCGCCGCCCTTCACCGGGCCGTTCTACCAGGTGCTGATGGCGCACCAGACCGACCCGGTGCCCTCGATCCGAGCGGCCCGCCCCGACTGCCCGCCCGAGCTCGCGGCCGCGACGGAGCGCATGCTCGGCAAGCTCCCGGGCGACCGTTGGCCCGACATCGTGGACGCGATCAAGGCGCTGGGTCTCAGGCCGCCCGCCCCCGACGACCCCGCGATCGAGGAGATCGCCGCGCTCGTGATGAAGGCGGGCGCGGGCGCGTCCACGGGCGACGCCGCCGGCCGCGGCGACACGCGGCGCACGCCCACGTCGATCCGCATCATCCCGCATCCGGACGACCTGGAGGTCGGCGACGAGCTGAGCCTGCAGGCCAAGGTCCTCTTCCCGGACGGGGCCGAGGAGCCGGGCAGCGAGGTGCGCTGGGAGTCCACCAACCCGTCGATCGCACAGGTGGACCCGTCCACGGGACAGCTCGTGGCGGTGGCGCCGGGCTCCGCGCTCATCAAGGCCGCGGGGGTGGGCCTCAGCGAGATGGTGCAGGTCGACGTGAAGCCGCCCCAGGTCGTGCAGATCGCGATCGAGCCGGGCGACCTTTCCGTGGAGGTCGGGTCGAGCGTGCGGCTCACGGCGCGTCCGCGGGGCAAGCGCGGCCAGATGCTCGAACGCCCCGTGAGCTGGTCGTCCAGCGATCCGCGCACGGCCACCGTCTCGGCGGACGGTGTGGTGACCGCGAAGAAGAACGGGAACGTGAGCGTCATCGCCCACTGCGAAGGCGTGGGAAGCGCCAGCGTGGTGCGCGTCGTCGCGACCGGGCAGACGGCCGCTCTCGCGACCGGCGCGGCGCCGCCACCGACGTCGGCTCCGGCCGAGCGGGCGACACGGGGAGGGGCCGCCACCTCGGCGCCGACGCCCTCGTACGCCGCGTCCCCGCCCACCCCGGCAGGCTTGGGTGCGGCCGGAGAGGCCGCGGTCGGATCCACGCCGCTCCCGCGCCGTCTGGTGGTGGGCGTTCCCGTCGTCCTCCTCGCGCTGGTCGCGGGGGGGTGGTGGGTGACGCACCGGTCGGAGCCCGAGCCGACCGTCGCGCAGGTACGCATCCTGACTGCGGACGGTGCGGCCGCCTCCGATCCGCTCCGCCTCATGCTCGGCGATTCGATCGGCCTGAGCGCGTCCGCCGCGGACGCGGACGGCGCCGCGCTGGACCGCCCCGTCGCATGGAGCTCGAGCGACCCGGCGGTGGCCTCCGTGGCGCCGAGTGGCATGCTCGTCGGGGTGGCCGGCGGAAGCGCCCGGGTCGTGGCGAGGGTGGAGGGCGTGAGCCGGGAGGTGGCGGTGACCGTCGAGGCCGGCGTGGCCGCGGTGGCGCTCCACAGGCAGGGCGACACCGCCTCCGTGACGGGCATCGACCTGGACCTCGGGGACGCCGTCACGCTGGAGGCCACGGTCACGGACCGGGCGGGGCGGCCGGTCACCGACGAGCCGGTGCGCTGGCTGTCGTCCTCCTCGGCGGTGGCCGAGGTCGACCGGAGCGGTCAGGTGACGGGGCGGGGCGTGGGGCGGGCCGTGGTCACGGCGAGCGCGGGTGGGGTCAGCCACGAGGTGACCGTGGACGTGCGCCGCCCGGCGCCGCGCGTTGCGGACGGCCAGCTCGTGTTGCAGATCCTCCCGTGGGCCAACGTCTTCGTGGACGGGGTGGCGCGCGGTGAGCGAACTTCGCTCGACGTTGCGCTCTCTGCGGGGAGGCACCGTCTTCGCCTCGAGAACCCGGCGATGATGCCGGTGGACACGATCTTCGACGTCCGGCCCGGTGCCCGGGTCCAGATGAACTTCCGCATGCGAGCGAGGGACGAGCGATGAGGCTGAACCATCCGGCGGGCTTGGTAGCCGCGCTTTCGTTCGTGGCCGCCGCCTGTGCGGCGCCCCTCGGCGCCCAGGCGCGCGGGGAGCTGATCCAGCAGGCGCGCAACGAGTTCGACGCCGCGCGGCGCCTCGACCTCCTGGAGCGCGCCGCGGACCCGACCGCCGGCGCGCTCGACAGCCTGTGGGCCGTGGGTGTCTTCGACCTCGCCCAGAACCTCATCGGTAGCGGCGAGGCCGCGGCCGGCGCGCTCTGGCTGCGCTGGGCGGCGCGCCACGCGCCGCAGTGGGGCATCGACCGGACGTACTACTCCCCCTCGACGGTCGCGGCGTACGAGCGCGCGGTCCCCTCCGTGGAGACGGAGGAGTCGACCGATGCCTCCTGGGTGACGACGACGTGGCGCTGGCCGAGCGGCTACGCGCCCGACGTGGAAGGTTCCGTGCGGGTGACCGCATCGAACCCGTCGGTTCCGGTGCAGGTGACCGTGGAGGGACGCGGGGCGGTCCCGCCGGGTGGGTCGATGGAGCTGGAGCCGGCCACGTACCAGCTCGTGGCCGAGGCGCCCGGATACGAGACCGTGCGGGTCACGCGGGAAGTGCTCCCGGGCGCGACCACCGTGCTGCAGTTCACCCTCCCTCCCCTCTTGCCTGCGACGACGGAGGCGCGCGTGTCGCCGGCGCTCGTCACCATCCGCTACACGCAGGGGGGTCGGCAGGTGTGCACGAACGGGCTGATGGCACGGCCCAACGGGCTGGTGCTGACGGCCGCCAACGCGATCGGCCAGAGCACCGGCCTGGAGATCCGCACGTCCAGCGGTGCCTTCCGGGCGGCGTCGGTGGCCGCGAGCGACGCGGGTCTCGGCCTCACGGTCCTGCGGGTCGACGCGACGCAGCAGCCGACGCTCTCGGAAGCCTCAGGGGTGGCGGACGGGACGTTCGCGTGGTCCCGCTACCGGGCCGGGTGCGACGAGGCCACCAACGCACGCACCCGGCTGGCCGGCTGGCCCAGCCGACCGACCGGACCCGTGCGCTTCGAGCCGACGCTCCCGGCGTCGGCGACGGGCAGCCCGCTCTTCGACCGTGCCGGCGGCCTCATCGGCGTGGTGACCGGCCCCGACCAGGTGGCCCCGATCCGGCTGGCCGAGGAGCTGCTGGCGCGGGCCACCCAGGACGTGGTGACCGAGGCGCAGGTCGGCGGGGGCGGGAAGGTGCCCTGGGTCTGGATCGGCGCGGGCGCCGCGGCCGTGGGCGTAGCCGCCGCCGTGCTGGGCGGGGGAGGCGGCAACGGAGGAACGCCCCCACCTGCCGCCACCACGGGCTCGATCACCGTGACGTTCCCCGGAGGCGGGCTATGAGCCCCCGGCGGGGGCTCGCCCTCCTCGCGCTCCTGGCGCTGGCGGGGTGCGAGGCGGGAGCGGTCGACCCGCCCGTCGAGGCGGGGCTCGCCCTGCAGATCATCCTGTCGCCCGAGCTCGCCTCGGCGCCCGACGCCGGCACGCTCCACGTGGAGGGTCCGACCACCCGCTCGGTCCCGCTGGCTCCGGGGGCGAGCGTGACGGTCGAGAACCTCCAGCCGGGCGCCTACACCCTGTCGCTCGAGGCCTTCGCGTCGGGCAAGGTCGTCGGGTTCGGCCAGACCTCCGTGTCCGTGGTCGCGGGACAGAACCGGCAGGCGACGATCACCCCGGCCAACTTCGTGCCGACGGGTCTGACGGTTCCCTCCGCAGGTGGCGGCCGGGGACCCCGTGTCGGTCTCGTTCCAGGCGGTCCCGGGGGCGGACGGCTACGTCGTGCAGTGGGCCGGCAACCCCGAGTTCAACAACCTCCAGTCGTTCGAAGTCTCCGGCACGTCCTCGAGCTTCACGCTCACCACGGAAGGCACCTTCTACGTGCGGGTCTTCGCGAGGACGCGCTTCGGCTCGGACGGAGAGCCCTCGGAGGGCGTCCCGGTACAGGTCGCCGCGGCGAACCTCACGCTCCAGGACGGCGTGCCCATCACGGGACGCTCGGGTGCGGCGGGCAGCTTCACCGTGTATTCGTTCGAGGTACCGAGCGGTGCGACGGACCGTGTCCTCCAGTTCCGCGTCCGTGGCGGCACGGGCAATCCCGACCTCTACATCCGTCGGGGCTCGCCGCCGACGACCGGCACGTTCGACTGCAGGTCCGCGCTCTTCTCGGACAGCTACAGCAACAATCTGGACTTCTGTTCCGTGGTGAACCCCGGCGCGGGGACGTGGTACGTCGGGGTCCACGGCGCCGAAGCGTACGATGGGGTCGCGGTCGACGCGGAGCTCCTTCCGTACACGACGTTGACGGCTGGCGCCCCGGTGGGCGGCCTGTCCGGCGCGATCAGCGACGTCCGCTACTTCACCTTCGACGTTCCGGCCAGCGGTATCTCCTCCCTCCACCTGGCGACGTCGGGAGGCTCCGGGGACGCGGACCTGTTCGCCGCCCCGGCGAGCTCGCCGTTCAGCCTCACGGAGGCGGCGACCTGGCCCTGCCAGTCGAGGGAGAACAGCAACGACGAGGTCTGTGACATCGACGCCCCGCAAGGCGGTCCGTGGACCATCTTCGTGGTGGCGTTCTCGGACTTCGAGGGGGCGAGCCTCGAAGCGGACGTGGTGGCCACCGCGTCACCGCCGACGATCTCGAACGCGTCGTTCACGGTCGTCGAGGTCAACAGCGCGAGCTGCTCCAACGGCGGCACCAGCGTCAACGTCCCCTTCGACTACATGGACGCCAACGGCGACATCGGGGCGACGGTTCCCGTGCGTACGAGGTTCACCTTCCAGCCCAGCGGCACCACCGGCCAGGCCGAGACCGACTTCAGCACCGACGGCACCGGCTCCGCGGGGTCGGTGACGCCCAACTACTGCATCGTGTTCGGGACGAACACGTCGGTGACCCTCGCCGTGAGCATCACGGACATCGCCGGGAACCGCAGCAACGAGCTCGAGGTGGTCGTGCCGAAGCCGACCGGTGCGACCGCGCCGGAGCGGCCGCGCGGAGGCGTCGGTGGTCGCCGAGCCGCCTTCAGTCGCGGTCGGCCGCGGGAGGTCCGGGGTCGGGCGACGAGGGTCGCCCGGCCCCTTCTTCGTGGTCGAATGCGGGGTCGAGCTGGCCGGGACAAGCGACCACCCGGTCCACGAACTCGAAGCTCCCCGTCACCTTGGGCACGCGCACGAACTCGAGTGGGTAGGCCGTGCCGGGGAAGGGGTTGCAGTCGGGCATCGTGCGCACGATGGCGAACCAGACCTCGTCGCGCCCGCCGCCGGGCGTGGGCCGGATCTCGAAGCCGATGCTGTCGACGCGGATGCGATCTCCGGCGTTGCTCCGACCGGCGGTGACGAGGAGGACCGAGTGGCTCGCGAAGTCCACGGACGGCATCGCCGGCTTGGGCTCCGGGGTCTGGGCCGTCGCACGGCTCCACCACAATCTGAGCGTCTCGGGGTCCGAGATGACCACGCGGACGGAGTCGACCTCCGTGCGGTCGTCCCGGTAGAGGCGATCGGCGTCCTGGATCGCTTCGACGCGGCGGCTCGGCGCGACCGGCGGGGGCGCACCGCCTCCGCACGCGGGCGACGACAGGGTGAGCACGACGATCGGAACGTATCGGAGCGAGCGCATGCGTACTCTCCTTCGAAGACCTGGGCCGGCCTCGTGGCCGGGCCTCATCGGGCGATGCTCGTCGGGCACGAGAACGTCGACAGGTAGCTGCGGTCGAGGATCGGCGCACCGCGCAACGTCACGTCCGCGGTGACCCTCATCCCCGTGCTGGGCAGGGTCCAGGTCACGCGATACGTGCTGTTTCCGGCCGACTCCCAGTTGCCCTGGTGGAAGAGCCGGAAGATCGCCCACGTGCCGTTGAATTCAAGCGGCTCCCGGCGGTCGCCGGACTGGACCACGAGGCTCGCCTGCTCGGCGCGGGCCGCGTCCCAGGTGAAGGTCTGCCGGTCCTGCTGCGCCGGGGTGTAGACGCGAGAGCTGCCGTCGATGCGCAGCTCCACGCGGTCGATCCCCTCGAAGCTGCGCACCTGGAACTGGAGCGGGAACCCCGGGCCGGCGCCTCCGCTCTGATAGAAGGCGCTCGGCGATCTCGTTCGCGCGGGCGCGGAACCGTTCGTAGGTCTGGTTGAGCGTTGCCCCGGTGCCCTCCGCGGCCTGGAAGAACGCCTGCAACTCGCCGTCCGTCTTTCAGCAGCGCTTCGACGTCCTGGAGGGAGGCGTCGGGCGACCCGGTGTGGAAGGGATAGCGCCCCAGCACGCGGCTCTCCTGTCTGGAGCAGAACTCCCGGGCGAGCTGGTTCGCCGCGAGCTGCGGACCCTGGCCCGCCTGCTGGTCCGCCCACCGGAAAGGACCGGCGAGCAGCGCGGTCACGGCCTCGCTGGCACGGTTGGCCGGGGCCGGCTCGGTGGGGAAATCGACCTCGATGCCCCGCACGAAGGCGAGGCCGTCGGAGGAGGCCGCGCGCACCGCCTGCGAAGCCTCGGGCGATCCCGGCTGCGAGGCCAGCTGGCCGACACCCTGGGCCAGCGTCTGGACCTTGAGCCAGGTACGGACGGCCCGTCGCCTCGCTGAACAGCTGCTGCACGGTGTCCGGCGCCACGAGGGACCGTAACGCCTCGAACGGCGTCTCCACGGCCGGGCGGCCGACGCTCGTCTGCGAGTCCACGTAGGCCAGGAGCTGGAAGATCGGGGAGCGGTTTCCGCCCAGCTCGGTCAGCCACGGACCGCTGCTCTGCAGCCCGCGCCCGTCCAGGCGCGTCCTCGCCAGGAAGCGGATCCAGGCGTCCGGTAGTCCTGCTCGTAGCGCTCTTCGAGGTGGGGCGCCACGGTCTGCGGGTCGAAGCCCCGTGCCCGCAGCCGATCGAAGAACTCCGTGCCGACCACGTGCAGGTCGAGGCTGGCGGCGTCGCCGGTGGCCGCGAGGCTCGTCTGCACGGAGTCCCACCCGGTGCGTGTGAACGAGCCGGGTACCTCCGGGCTCCCGGTCAGATACCCGCTCGTTCCGGGGCGGTCACGCGCGAGGATGGCGGGCGGAAGTCGGTTCCACTGCGCGAGCAGGCTGCCGTAGAAGGAGGCCTCGTTGGTGTTGTCCGCCAGGAAGGAGCGTGCCGTGTTCACCAGCCCGCTGTTCTGCGCCTCGTCGTACGGATTGCCGTAGGGGAGCTCCGAGCCGAGGAAGGCGAACTGCTCCTTCGCGAGCGCGCGCGAGAGGCTGTCGGGGTCCTCGCCGGCGGCCCAATGCTCGGTGAGGACGTCGCCGAAGAAGGGGCCGGTGGCCTGGTCGGGCCGCTCCGTGACCTCGACGTACACCTTGAGCGAGCGGTACACACGGTCGTACTCGTCGAGCGTCGGCTCCGGCGGGAGGGCTGGCCAGCTGCTCGCGCACGTCCTCGAAGGCGCGGCTGAACATGAGCGTCCGCAGCCGCGCGAAGTACGCGCGTCGGGCGAGCGGGTAGAGATCGCCGCCCGTGTACATGAACAGGAGGTTGCGCAGGGGGCGGTGTCCGTTCTCCCACCGCGACAGTCGGGCGGTGACCCGGCGCAGCGCGTCCAGGCGCTCGAGGTCCGTCGCGCCGACCACCCCGACCGGCGGGGGCGAGAGGTTCTGCACGCCGGCCACGGCTGCGCGCACGTCCTCCTGCAGGCCCCGGTCGAATCCATGCGAAGCGACCAGCAGCACACCCAGGAAGAGGACGGCCGCGATACCCACCGCGAGCGAGAGCCGTCGCAGCACCGACAGCCCGAAGCCGCTCGTCGTGATGCCCATCGCGACCTGGTCGCCGAGCACGACGCGGCGCAGGATCCCGGCGAGGAAGACCCACTGCGGGACGCGTCGCTGGCCCCTCGGCTCGGGGACCACGGCGCGGCCGGCCTCCTGCATCGCGTGCAGGTCGAACACCTGCGTGGCGCCGGCCGACGGGTCCGCCTGCGCCGAGACGGACGGCTGGGGCCCCGCGGCGGCCTGGCCCTCCACCACCACGGGGCGCACGCCCGTGAAGTAGAAGCCGCGCAGGAACGGGCTGACGCGCAGCTGGCTCGGACGGCACAGCTCCACGAGGAAGTCGATCGCCGGCTTCGAGACCTTCTTGAACTCGCGTGGGAACTCGTACGCAGCGCCGTTGCCCTCGAGGCTCCCGGCGCGCCCGAGCACCGAGACGCGCCGGAGCGCGAGCGCGTGGAACAGGTCGTCGAACGCCGACGCTCACCCGTCCCGTCTCCCGCTCGGGGTACGAAGCGGCCGTCGCCGGGTCGCCGAGCGCGCGCAGCGTGGTGCCAAGCAGCTCGCGGGTCTCCGCCGACGTGAGGTTCTTCACGAACTCCGTGAAGTGCGGGATCGCGTCCGCCTTCGTGAACACCACGTAGACCGGAAGGCGGATGCCGATGCTGTCCGACAGCTCGGCCAGACGGTCACGCAGGTTGCGCGCCGCGGGCACGACCGCGTCCGCGGCCGCGCTGCTCACCAGGTCCTCGGTGCTGAAGCAGACGATCGCGACGCGGGGCGCCTGCGGGCGGCCCAGGAGGGCGGGCAGCCACTTCTTCGGCTGGATCTTCTCCACCAGGCGCGCCCAGCGGCTCGGCTCCACGGCCAGGGCGCCGCCCGCCTCGACCAGGACGTGGCCGTCGTGGTACCAGACGTTGAGCACCTCGGTCGGCGCGATCATGTCGCCCGAGAAGAGGTTGCCGGCCAGGTGCTCGGCGTCGAGCCCGGACTGCTGCACGAAGGTGGTCTTCGCGGAGCCGCGCGGCCCCAGGATCAGGAGGACGGGGAGCTTGCCCAGCACCCCGCGCCCCCGGACGCCGGCCGCGTTCAGGCGCTTGCGCGCCTGGTCCAGGAGCGGCATCACCGGGTCCGGGGCGGAGCGGTTGGCCGGGGAGGCCGCGGACGTCCTGAACAGCTTGAGCACCAGCCAGACCAGCACGCCGCCCAGGATCCAGAGCACGGAGCGGACCACCCAGAGGAGCCAGCCCGACAGGTGGAGCCAACCCGCGGTCATCCAGCCGAGCACGGCGACGATCATGAGGGAGGGAACCCCGATCGCCAGGGTCTTGGGCTTGGGCATCCGCGGCATCGGCGCGAGGGTCTCCTTGAGGGGGGCGGCTAGCCCACGAGCTCGCGAACCCGGTCCACGCCACCCGGGAGCGAGACGAAGCGGAGGAGCACGAAGAGGAGGAGCACGAACACGCCCGCGCCCAGCAGGCCCAGCGAGAGGCGGCGTAGCCAGGGATCGCCCCTGCGCACCACGCCCTCGTCGGCCGGCGGGAGCGCCCTCGGCGACAGCGGAGGCTCACCCCCGCGGATGCGGAGGATCTTGTCCTGCGTGGCACGCACGAAGCTGCGCAGCTCGCTCCCGTCCGAGGAGCCGTAGCGACCCTTGAAGCCGAGGAGCATGCACAGCAGCGGGACCTCGAGCACGTCCGCCACGAAGGCGGAATCCTGTCGGGAGAGAAGGTCCTCCAGGTGCCGGAAGAACGTCTCGCCGGCCACGTGGTCTCCGAAGACCTCCTCCTGGAGCGGCTGACCCACCCAGGCCGAGGCGAGCGGTCCGGGCGTGCCGAGCACCGTCTCGTCGAGGTAGGCGATCACGCAGTACACGGAGATCTTCACGAATTCCGGCGGATACCCCATGCGGCGCGCTTCCTGATCCGCGCCGGCCAGCAGGTCCTTCATCCGCCGGCGGAAGGCCGCCGGGTCGCTCGGCACCTGCCGCGACTCGCGCAGGCGGACCACGGCGGTGAGGGCATCCTGCAACGCCACGGCGAGCCGCCCGACGGGGGCGAGCCCGGAAGGCGTCGTCACCGTGCCCGACATCCGGGAATCGACCATCACGTCTCCTGGCTCGCGCGCTTCGGCGGGGTCATGCGGGAACGACCAACAGCTCCAGCTCCGCGTCGGCCAGGGTGTCGGGCACGTACACACCCACCGTTCCGCGCACCTGGATGAGCTCCCAGGGCGGGCCCTCCCGCAGCAGCCTGAAGTACAGGCTGCCGACGCGGGCCGGGATGGCCTGGGGGAGCGTGGAGATGTGCTCGATGCCGAGGGCGGGCAGGCCCGCGCTCCCGACCAGCCGCATCACGTCTTCGGCGGAGCAGATCTTCACCTTCCGGGGAACCTCCGTGATCACCGTGCCGGAGGGCACCTTGGACCGGATCCGCAGCACCCACTCGGAGCGATCCAGCGCCCGCTTGTCCGTGAGCATCGCCGTATGGAGGTTGGACGCCGTGCGCTTCAGCGGCACGGAGAGGTAGCTCTCCTGGATCACGACCTCGAGGTGCCGGCGGACGTGCTTGTCGAGCGCCGCGAACGTGTCTCCGGGCCGGTCGTGCTCGTAGAGCGGGAGGTCGCGCGCCTCCGACTCGAGCGAGAACGTGCACAACGCGCCCGCGAGGCGGACCAGGTCCTGGTAGACGTCGCGGGGGTGCGCGCGCCCGAACTGTGCGTGGTGGCGCAGCGGCCCGAGCCCCGAGTAGATCGCGTGTGTGAGCCACAGCCCGGTGAGCTCGTGGCCGGCCTTCTCCGACATGGACTCCGCGTCCGGGAGCTGTCGGCGCAGCGCCTCCCCCTTGGCCTCGAGGATCTCGATCAGCCCCTGCACGATCGCCATGAGCCTCGGGCTCGCCCCGATGCGCAGCACGGGCGGCACGAAGGTCGGGTCGAAGACGAAGTGCCCGGAGCCCTCGGCACGCAGGCGGGCGAGCGGCAGGCCGACCTGGTCCTCCTGCAGCTCGGACTCGCCCACCAGCTCGAGGTTCCGCCCTCCCACCTCGATGGTGCGCTCGTCCGTGCCCGTGGTCTCGTCGAAGAGCGCCACGCTCATCGCCCTGAAGCGCCGCGGCTCCCCGTTGGACTCGCCGTCCACGGCGCAGTTCGCATGCGTCGGACGATAGGCCGGGATGACGAGGTGGACCGTGGTGCCCTCGCTCCCGGGGGTCAGGAGAGACGCGACGTCGCGCGCGTCCGGAAGCGGATCCGACTCGCCGAGGTCGAAGGAGAGGCCGTCCGGCATGACGCCCGTCCCGCGCAGGAGCGAGACCTTGCCGTTCCAGAGCGCGTCGGGGTCGAGCTCCAGGGCCACGAAGCCATGGATCCCGTGCATGACGGAGGAGAGCGCGAAGTGCATCGCGCTCTCGAAGTACCGGCATTGCGCCTGGAAGTGGTGCTGGGCGAGGTGCATGCCCTCGGTCCACACCAGGCGAGAGAGTGTTGGAACACCCACGGAGGTCAGGACACGGCGAGAGACGAGGCTTGGGCCATCGGAGAGCCCGCTGTGATCCGACCCCGGACTCCCCCGAGCAAAGTCCGCACCGGGCGGCTCCTTGGCAAGGGAAGCCACGCCCGGCACAGCTTCCCGGGCCGAGGACGGGTGCGCGCGGCGCGGTTGCTCCTTCGCGGGGCCCTCGGGTACCTTTGCAGCCCATGACAGGCGACGAATTCACCGCGAGATACCGCCTCCGCGCGCAGCTGAACGACGGCGACGTCGTGAGCTACCGGGCCGCCGACGGGCGGGGCGGATACGCCCTGGTCCACGTCTTCCGCGGCGAGCCCGCCCCCGAGTTCGACGAGGGGACGCTCGGACCGGAGGGGAAGGAGGAGCTACGCGAGGTCCTCGAGGTCGAGGGCATCCGCGTGGTGGTCACCGAGGTGGTCGATCCCTTCACCTCCTTCGAGGCATGGTACGCGGACCGTCAGCGCGGTCCCGAGACGGAGGAGCCCGGAGCGTTCACCCGCATCTTCCGCGTCCAGGCCGAGCCGGAGGAGACGGAGGAAGCCGAGGCGTCGCCTCCAGCGCCGGAGGAGGCGCCCGCGGAGGAAGAGAGTACCGACGCGCCGGGTGAGTTCACGCGCCTCTTCGGGTCGATGCAGACGCCGCCGACCGCCGACCGCCTCGCCCGCCCCCGAGCCGCCCGCTCCACCGACAGCCCGCCCTTCGGACCCCACGCTCGTGCGCCCCGCGGCCGCCCCGCCCGCCGCGACGCCTCCGGCTCCGCCGCCACCCCCGGCCCCGCCGCCCTCCGCCTCCGACGTCGGAGCGGCACCCCCGGCCAGGCCGCCGGAGCCGCCGGCCCAGCCCGGGACGACGCCGAGCACGGGCACGTTCACGCGGATCATGCGTGGGAAGCAGGCCCCGGGTGGCGGGTTCGCTCCGCCGCCGCCCCCGCCCCCGCCGCCGGCCGAACGGTCCCGGCCCGCGGCGCCTCCTCCGCCTCCGCCCCAACCCGGGGGTTGGCAGCCGGTGTCCGCGCCGCCCCCGCCGCCGACGGCGAGGCAGCCGGTCGAGCCGCCGCCGCCGCCCTACCAACCGCCGGCGGCGCCGCCGCCGCCGCCGCCGGCGCCGCTCACCTCGCCGCCGCCGTCGCCGGAGGGTGGTGCCTCACCCGGGCCCTACACGCTCGCGATGCGCGCGTACCGTGGACCGGGACAGCCCGACCCGCCTCCGACCCCCGCGGAGTCCGAGGCCGGCGGCCTCGGGATGGAAGGCTACGGCGCTGGCTCGGGAAGCTACCTGGATCGGTTGCAGGAGAAGGGTGATGCCGCGTCGACGCGTGCGCCTGGCGGCATGGCGCCGCCGCCGCCCCGGGCGCAGCCGCCCGTCGTGCCTTCGGGACCGAGCGACTACACGCGCGTGATCCGCGGCGCGGGGCCGCAGCCCCTCGGCCGGCCCGGCGGGGATGCGCTGTCGGCGTACGGATCCCCTCCACCCGCGGCCGCGCCGCCGCCACCGAAGCCCGCACCCGCCGCGTCGAAGACGCCCATCATCATCGGGCTCGTGGTGACGGTCGCGGTGCTGGTCGCGCTCGTCCTCTTCTTCGCTCTGCGGGGCTGAGCGGCGACGCCCGCTACTTCTCCGGCGGCAGGAGGAGCACCAGCTCGATCTCGGGCTGGGGGATCTCCGAGGGGATCCATGCGGCCAGGCTGCGGGATTGCAGGATGGCGGACCACAGCGGGCCGGTCATCTCCAGGTGGAAGTACTGGCACCCCATCTTGAGCGGCACGGCGCTCGGCGGCGTGGGTTGGTGCCGGAGCGTCACGCCGGGCACCGCCCGGTTGAGCAGATCCCGGATCTGGTCGCGCGACGCGACCTTGATCCAGTCCGGTGCCTTCTGGATGAGTCGGCTCTGGTCCATCTCGCTGGTCACGGCGAGATAGGCCTGCACGGCGGAGAGCCAACGATCCTCGTCGAGGGAGGTCGCGTAGATCGAGCGTTCCTTCTCCTCGAGCTTGAGCGTCACGCAGTTCGTGGGGATGGCCGTGTCCAGCAGCTCCCTGAGGACCACGTCCAGCTCCGTGAGACACTCGGAGAGGTTCGCATGATCGTAGGCGGGAAGGTCACGCGGATGCCGTGACGGAGCGAACGTCATGAGCGTCGCGGCGAGCTCCGCCATCGTGCGGTACAGCTCCGCCGGGTGCGCACGCCTCGCCCGGGGCGCATCCGTGCCCAGGGGCGCGGGACGCTCCGCCTGCAGGTGGCGGAAGAGCGGCAGGTAGGAGTTGATCGTGTAGAGCAGCCAGAAATGCGCGACGTCCAGCCGGCCGAACTCCGCCAGGCCGCTGCTGCGCTGGCGCCGGATGCCGCCCAGCTCCGCGCTCCGGGCCGACAGGATCTCGACCAGGCGGCGCGCGATCATCATGACGTGCCCACTCGCCGAGATGTCGAGGATCTCCGGCACGAACGTGGGGTCGAGGCGGGCCTCCCCCGCCGGGGTGCGCAACAGACGCGCGATCGGCATGGTGGTGGAGCCCTCGGACGCCTCGTCCTGGAAGAGGATCCGGAAGTTCTTCCGGGCGACGAGGATCTCCTTCTCGCTCCGCCCCGTGTTCTCGTCGCGCACCGCGACCACTTCGGGGGAGAAGCGCGTTCCGGACTCGTCGCCGCTCGACCCGAAGTTCCTCCCCCCGCTCCTGAACTCCGGGATGGCCAGGTGGACCGTCATCGCCGTCTGGTCGGGCTGCCAGTGTCCCTCGATCGGCCGGGGAGGGGGCGCGGCGTCGGCGCGCGGCGTGTCGAAGACGAGACCGTCCGGGAAGAGCCCGGTCGCGCGCAGCGAGCCGCAGCTCCCCGGCTTCGGCCGCTTCGGCGTCCACCTCCAGCTCGGAGAACCCCCACGGGCAGAACACGAGGCTCGACACGTGGAAGGAGAGCTTGTCCTCCAGGTATCGGTCCTGGGTCTGGAGGTGCTGCGGGTTGAGCAGCACGCCCTTGGTCCAGAGGACGCTTTGCATCTGTCTCATGCTCATCTGTCCGTGGCTCAGCGGCCTTCTGGTGCAGGCGCGGCGACGGAACGGCGTCCCGTGGCCTCGAACGGCGACCTGACGTATATCATCCGGCATCGGTCGCGGCCAGACATCCTCCCTCCCCGGAAACGCCTTCCGCCCATGAATGACAACCCCGAGCGCGCCCGCGTCTCCCTCTCCGTCGACCCGCACGCCGCGGAAGGCGGGGCGTCCCCGTCCGAGGCGCCGCCCTTCTGCATGGTGGTGCTGGGCGACTTCTCCGGGCGGGCGCACGGGTCGCGCGCCGCCGGGAAGCCCCTCTCCGAACGGCGTCCCTTCGCGGTGCGCTCGGTCGAGGACGTGCTCGACCGGCTGCGCCCCACGCTCGACTTCGAGCTCGAGGGACCGGGCCGCGTCCGGATCGCGGTCCGCGAGCTGGAGGACCTGCACCCCGATCGACTCGTCGCGAGCGTGCCGCACCTGCGCGCGCTCGTGGAGGCGATCGAGCCGGCGGTCGCGGAGCATCGCGGCGGTGGGACGTCGAGGGCGGACGAGGCGCCGACCGAGCGGCCCGCGCCCTCCCCGGGCCTTCTGGACGAGATCGTGGAGGCCACGCCGCGCGCACCCGAGCGGACGTCGAGCGGGCTCGATCCCCGATCTGGAGCCGTGGATCCGCTCGGTCGTGTCCCCCCACCTGGTGCGCCAGGACACCGAGGACCAGGAGGCGCTTCGCGGCCGCCTGATGCGCGAGGCCGCGGATCAGGTGCGACGCGTGCTCGAGGCACCGCCTGTGCGGGCGCTGGAGGGCCTTCTGCGCTCGCTTCTCCTCGTGCTGTCGAGCGCGGACCCGTCCCGGGGCGTGCGCGTGCACGTCCTCGATCTGACACGCGACGAGCTGGAAGGCGATCTCGCCGCGGGGCTGGAGCGGAGCGCGCTGCTGCGCGCGCTCGCGGAGCCCCTCTCGGGCCCGTGTGCGGATTCGGCGCCCGCGCTGATCGTGGGCGCCTTCGCGTTCGGGGGAGCCGTCCGGGATGTGGCCCTCCTCAACCGCATCGCGATGCTCGCGCACACGCTCGGCGCGGCGTGGATCTCCTCCGCCGCGCCGAGCCTCCTGGGCGTCGAGGCGTACGGGGACCTCTCCGATCCGTTCCCGGAGACGGAGGATCCGTCCGAGTTGTGGCAGCTCTTCCGCGAGACGGAGGCCGCGGCGGCCGTGGGCCTCGCCGCGCCTCCCTTCCTCGCGCGCCTGCCGTACGGGCCGACGACCGACCCCTGCGAGCTGGAGGGCTTCGAGGAGGCCGGTGCGGGAAGCGGCGAGCCCCGCGCGGAGCGGTACGTCTGGGGTGACCCGGCCTTCATGTGCGCGGCGGCCCTCGCGGCCTCCTTCGCCGAGCGGGGGTGGAGCCTCGCCTCCGAAGGTCCCGCCGACTTCGGGGGGCGCCCCATCCACGCGCGCGACGACGGAGAGGTGGGGGCCTATCCGCTCCTCGCTCCGTGGACCGCCGACGCCGCCGAGCGCGTCCGTTCGCGCGGGGTGATGCCCCTCGTGACCTATCGTGGCGAGGCGCGCGTGCGCGTGACCTGGATCGGGTCGGTGGCGGCCCCGCGCGGGCCGCTCGGGGCGTGGTGGAGCACACGCTGAGGGGGGTCCCCGCGGCACCCGCGAACGCCCGGGAATGAAGCCGTCGTGCGGCCTTTCGTCGCTTGACAGGATTCACCCGGGAACGTAGTTGTGGAGACCCCAAGCTCAGCGTCCCGTCGCGGCGGAGGATCCGGGGTCTCCCTCCCACCCACTGCGCGCGGGCCCAAATCACGCGCAGGAGCAGGAGCCTGACCATGGCGGAGAGCTTTCAGAAGAGGCGGAATCGGCAACGACCCACGCGGGTCAATATCTCGTATGACGTCGAAGTCGGGGACGCGATCGTAAAGAGAGAGCTGCCCTTCATCATGGGCGTGATGGCCGATCTCGCGGGTGACGGGGCCGGAGACCTCCCCGACCTCAAGGACCGGAAGTTCATCGAGATCAGCCCGGACAACTTCGACAAGGTCCTCAAGTCCACGAAGCCGAAGCTCACCTTCTCGGTCGACAACAAGCTGTCGGACGACGGGGGCAAGCTGGGCGTGGACCTGAACTTCGAGTCCTTCGACGACTTCTCGCCGGCGAAGGTGGCGGAGCGCGTCGAGCCCCTGAAGGCCCTGCTCGACAAGCGGGCGCAGCTGGCCGATCTGAGGGGGAAGCTCGCGAGCAACTACAAGCTCGACCAGGCCATCCAGAAGGCGCTGGGCGACGACGACGAGAAGGGCCGGCTGAAGGCCGAGATCGAGGCCGAGGGAGGCGAGAATGGCGAGTCCTGAGCAGGAAAAGGCCGCGGCGGCGGGAGAGGCCGAGGTCACCGAAGGGAGTCTCCTCGACCAGATCGTCGAAGAGGGTCGGTTCGGCAAGGAGACCGAGGCCAAGCAGCGTGGCCGCGACATGATCAAGATGTTCGTGAAGGACGTGCTGGAGGGCGCCGTCACGTTCAGCGCGGACACGGAGGCGATGCTCAATCAGCAGATCGCCGAGATCGACCGCCTGGTCTCGGCGCAGCTGAACGTGATCATGCACCACGAGAAGTTCCAGAAGCTCGAGTCCACCTGGACCGGGCTCCGCTACCTGATCGCCAACACCGAGACCGGGCCCATGCTCAAGGTCCGTGTGCTGCCGATCACGAAGAAGGAGCTCCTGCGCGACGTCACCGCGGGCCGCGCGGCGATGGGGGTGGACCGGAGCGAGCTCTTCCGGAAGGTCTATCAGGAGGAGTACAACGTCTTCGGCGGGAACCCCTACGGGGCCCTCGTCGGCGACTTCGCGTTCGACAAGACCGGCCAGGACATCAAGCTGCTCGAGGCGATGTCGAAGATCTCGGCGGCGGCGCACGCCCCCTTCATCACGGGGACGGCTCCGGAGATGTTCGGGTTCGAGAGCTTCACCGAGCTCAACAACATGTACCAGCTCTCGTCCGTGTTCGAGGGCTCGGACTACGCGCAGTGGCGCGCCTTCCGCGACAGCGAGGACTCACGCTACGTCGCCCTGACCGCCCCGCGCATGCTCCTGCGGGAGCCCTTCGGCACGCAGAACCCGGTCGACGCCTTCGACTTCGAGGAGGACGTCTCCGGGAAGGAGCACGACCGTTACCTGTGGGGGAACGCCGCGTGGGGCCTGGCGGCCCGCGTGAACGGCGCGTTCGCCCAGCACGGGTGGTGCGCGCGCATCCGCGGCGTCACCTCCGGCGGGAAGCTCGAGGGACTTCCGGTGCACACGTTCGAGACGGACTCGGGCGACATCGCGATGAAGTGCCCGACCGAGACCGTGATCCCGGACGACCACGAGATGGAGATGGCCAAGCTCGGCTTCGCGCCGCTGGCCAACGAGAAGAACTCGGCCAACGCCGTCTTCTTCAGCGTCCAGTCCGCGCAGAAGCCGAAGGAGTACGTGGGCACGGGCGGCGACGCCGCCACGGCCAACGCGGCCATCTCGGCGCAGCTTCCGTACATCTTCGCGGTGTCCCGCTTCGCGCATTACCTGAAGGTGATGATGCGCGACTACATCGGCAGCTACAAGACGAAGAACGAGCTGCAGAAGATGCTGCAGAACTGGATCAGCGAGTACGTCCTCAAGAGCGAGGGCGCTCCCGAAGACCAGAAGGCCAAGAAGCCGCTCAGCGACGCCCGCATCGACGTGGTGGAGAACCCGCGGGCGCCGGGGCAGTACCAGGCCGTGGCGTACCTGCGGCCGCACTTCCAGCTCGACGCGGTGGACTTCTCGCTGCGGCTGGTCGCGGATGTACCTGAAGCCTAGACGGTGCGGGATGCCGACCGTCGCCTGAAGACCCAACCCTCGAGAGGAGAGCACCATGGCTGGATGGGACGCGTACCTGGCAGTGGAGGGCGTCGAGAGCGAGTCGCAGAGGGAAGGCCACGAGGGTGAGATCGAAGTGCTGGCCTTCCAGTTCGGTGGAAGCAACATCTCCAGCGTGGGCCAGGGCAGCGGCGGCGGCACCGGGGTGGTGGCGCTGTCGGAGTTCATGGTCCAGAAGAAGACCGACGCGTCCAGCGCGGACATGTTCCAGCAGCTGTGCACCGGCGAGCACTACCCCACCGCCAAGCTGACCCTGTACAAGTCGGGAGGTGACCGGCGGGCCGCTGGACTACCTCGTGTACGACTTCGAGGAGGTCTACGTGACCAACATCAGCTGGTCCGGCGCGGAGGGCGGTGATCCCGTGCCGCACGAGTCGGTGTCGTTCGCGTTCGGCAAGGTGACCGTCACGTACAAGATCCAGGGCGAGGACGGCACGGCCACCGGGACCAAGGTCGGGAGCTGGGACGTCCGCACCCGCACACCGTAACCCCGAGTCGGATTCCCGCCGCGGAGGACCCCGGGGGCAACCGGGATTCTGCCTCCGCGGCGGGCACCGTCCTGCCGAGGGAGGGCTTTGGACGCCAAGACGCTCTACCAGGAAGGCAAGCTCACGGAGGCGATCGCGGCGCTCAACGCGGAGGTGCGGGACCGGCCGACCGACGTCCAGCGTCGGACGTTCCTCTTCGAGCTCCTCTGCTTCGCGGGTGACTACGATCGGGCCGTGAAGCAGCTCGACGTGCTCGCCCGCTCCGACCCCGAGGCCACGCTCGGTGTCCTGGCGTACGGTCGCATCCTCGAGTGCGAGCAGGAGCGCGCGCAGATGTTCGCCGAGGGCTCGTTTCCGGAGTCCAAGCAGGAGGCCCGTCCCGTGCGTGGCCGCCTCAACGGCGAGCCGTTCGAGCGGCTCGAGGACGCGGACCCGCGTATCGGCGCGCGTCTGGAGCTCTTCCTCGGGGGGCAGTACTCCTGGATTCCGCTCGAGCACCTGACGCAGGTGTCCGTGGAGCCGCCCCACCGCCTGCGCGACCTCCTGTGGTCGCCGGTGCACCTCCAGGCCGGGGAGTCGCTGTCCAGCGTCGACCTGGGCGAGGCGCTCCTGCCGGTGCTGACGCCGGCCGCGTCTCGGGACGAGGACGAGCTGGTGCGCCTGGGAAGGGTCACTCGTTGGGTCGACCTCCCCGACGGTCTGCAGGCACCCATGGGCCAGAAGATGCTGCTCGTGGACGACGAGGACTTCCCGATCCTCGAGCTGCGCGAGCTCGAGATCGAAGGCCCGTCGGCCGCCTCGAGCTGACGCTCCCATGCCCCTTCCCGAGGGACTGCTGGCGCCCATCTCCGACGAGCGCCCGGGCGGCACCGAAGTCACCTACGAAGACGACTACGCGCGCATCGCCACGCTGCGCGCGGCTCGAAGGCCCAGCACGCAGGTCACGGTCAGCGAGCTCAGGTCGTTGGTCCGGGAGTGTCACGAGGAGATCGTCGAGGTCGCGACGCAGATCCTCGCGGAGCAGTCGAAGGATCTGACCGTCGCGATCTGGCTTTCCGAGGCGCTGCTCGACCTGGAGGGTTTCGAGGGGCTGGACAACGGCCTCCGGCTCATCCTCGGCCTCATCGACCGATTCTGGGAGCACCTCCATCCCGAGGAGCTGGAGGACCGCGCCTTCGCGCTCGAGTTCCTGGGAGAGGGCTTCACCACCCGCGGCGAGAAGCACGAGCCCGTCAAGCTCGTGCCGATCACGGCCTGGGGCCACGACCTCCACCAGTTCGAGGAGTGGAGGGGTGTCACCAAGGACTCGTTCGGTGGCGACGACGCCGGCGCGAAGAAGAAGAAGGCCGGCGCGCCCGAGGAGGATCCGCGTGCGCCCACCGCCGCCAACTTCGAGAGTGGCTTCGCCGAGACGCCGAAGGCCCGCTACAAGGAGCTGCGGGCCCAGCTCGCGAGCTGCACGGAGGCCGTGGGGACCCTCGAGGCGCAGGTCAAGGAGCGCTTCAAGGATCTCAAGGGCCCGAAGCCGAGCTTCGCCAAGCTCAAGGATGTGATGGGACGCGCCACCGCCGCCGTGCAGTCGCTCCTGGACAAGAAGCTCGAGTTGGAGCCGGATCCGGTCTCCGAGGGGCCGCAGGAGGGTGGGTCCACCTCGGCCACGGACGTGGACGGCGCCGGATCGGTCGCGGTGTCGGGCGCGCCGCGGCACCGGCACGGGCGGGGGCGTCCGCAGGGCTCGCTCCGGAGCCGACGGACGCCGAGGACGCGCATCGCCGCGTCGCGACGGCGGCGCGCTTCCTCCGACGCGCGGACCCGACCGACCCGTCTCCGTACCTCCTCCTGCGCGGCCTGCGCTGGGGAGAGCTGCGCAAGGGCGGCGGGGCGCTGGACGTGCGCCTTCTGGACGCGCCGCCCACGGAGCTGCGCAAGCGCCTGAAGACCCTCGTGCTCAACGGGGATTGGGCGGCCCTGGTCGAGGCGGGCGAGGAGGTCATGGCCGGGACGTGGGGGCGTGGCTGGCTCGACCTCCAGCGCTACGTCCTCACGGCCATGGAGGCGCTCGGGAGCACGTACCGTCCCGCCGCCGACGCCATCAAGGGGGAGATCGCGGCCCTTCTGCGCGACGTGCCCGGGATCCTGTCCGCCACCCTGATGGACGACACCCCCACCGCCAACGCGGAGACGTTGGAATGGCTGGGGCTGAACGGCCTGTCCGGAGAGGGAAAGGGCGAGGCGGCCGCGTCGGGCGCGGCGCCCGACTACGACCGGGAGCGCGTCCTGAGCGAGGCCACGCACGAGAAGGCGCTCGAGTGGGCGGCCTCCGGCAATCCCATGCGTGGCGTCGAGCTGCTGAAGAAGCGCGCCGAGCGCGAGGAGAGCGAGCGCGCGCGCTTCATCACCGAGTCCCTGGCCGCCTCCGTGCTCGTGGACGCGGGGATGGTGGCGGTGGCCCGACCGATGCTCGAGGACCTCGTCGAGCTGATCACCAAGCGGAACCTGGGTGACTGGGAGGCGGCCGAGGTCGTGGCGAGGCCCGTCGGCCTCCTGTATCGTTGCCTTCCGGCCAACGACAAGCGGCGCGGCCAGCTCTACGACCAGCTGTGCCGCCTGGATCCGGTGCTCGCCTTCTCCCTGCAGGGTGCGGGTTCGGGCGCGGCGCCGGCTTCGAACCCACCACCGGCCAAAGCGGAGTCCCGAGATGAACCAGCGCAACCGGCCCCGGACGGTGCGCCAGTCGATCCTGGATCGACTGGTGGATAAGGGCTGGCGTGAGCCGGCGGGGTGGGACGATTCGGTCGAGCAGTTGAAGGTCAACCTCCTGCGCGACCTCGAATCCCTCCTCAACACCCGTGAGTCCGGTTCTCCCGCCACCGCGCCCTACGTGGAGCTGGAGCAGTCGATCTACAACTACGGCCTCCCCGACTTCGCCTCGATGAGCGCGGACTCGACGGCCACGCCCGCCCGGCTGCTGCGCGCCATCGAGCGGGAGATCGAGCTGTTCGAGCCCCGCCTGACGGACGTCCGCATCTCGCGCGCCGAGGGGACGGAGAAGAAGGGCCGTGACCTCAAGTTCGTGATCGAAGCCACGCTGCGCCTCGACCCCGACCCGGAGCGCGTGCGCTTCGACACGGTGCTGGAGATGCACAGCGGCCGGTTCACCGTGGCGGACTGACGGCATGAGAGATGAGCGGCTGCTGGACTACTACGAACGGGAGCTCACCTTCCTCCGCCAGCTCGGGGCCGAGTTCGCCGACAGCTACAAGGCGGTGGCGTCGCGGCTGCGCATCGAGAGCACGCGCTCGGAAGATCCGCACGTCGAGCGCCTCCTCCAGGGCTTCGCCTTCCTGGCCGCGCGCGTGCATCTCAAGATCGACGACGACTTCCCGGAGATCTCGCAGGCGCTGCTGAACGTCGTCTATCCGCAGTACCTCCGCCCGGTGCCTTCGATGTCGCTGGCGGAGTTCCGGCTCGACCCCGATCAGGCCACGCTGGCCACGGGGTGGAAGATCCCGCAGGGCGCCCGCCTGGTCACACCGCCGACCAGCTCGCGCACGCGCTGCCGCTTCCGCACCTGCTATCCCACCACGCTGTGGCCACTCGAGGTCCGCAAGGTGGGTTGGCACGCCGCGCACGAGGTGAAGGGTCCGACCGCCACGTCCGCGTTCGCCGTGCTGCGCGTCGACGTCCACACGCTCGGACAGATCCCCGTGGACGAGATCGGCCTCTCCGAGCTGCGCTTCTACCTCGACGCGGATCCGGGGCTCGTCGGGTCGCTCTACGAGCTGCTGCTGAACAACTGCGTGCGCGTGGTGGCGTGGAACCCGGACGCGGGTCCGACCTCCCGTCCCCTCGTGCTGCCGGGTGCCGCGGTCCAGCCGGTCGGCTTCGAGCCCGGCGACGGGCTCCTGCCGCAGCCGCAGCGCTCCTTCTATCCGTTCCGCATGATCCAGGAGTACTTCGCCTTCCCACAGAAGTACTTCTTCATCGACGTGAAGGGGCTCGACGGGATGGCCGGGAGGGGCTTCGGTGAGTCCTTCCAGCTCCTCTTCTACATCTCGACGTTCCAGCGCCCGGAGCGGCACGCCCGCCTGCAGGACGGCGTCGGGGACCGCAGCCTGCGCCTCTCGTGCACGCCGGTCGTGAACCTCTTTCCGGCCGAGGCGCGGCCGATCAACCTGAACCAGCGCAAGAGCGAGTACCCGGTCACGCGTGCACGGCGAGGCGGAGGTGTTCTCGGTCGAGGACGTCTTCGCGATCTCCCCGGGCACCACCACCAAGGTGCCGTTCCTGCCCTTCTTCGCCCTCAAGCACCGCAGGCCCGAGCGGGGCGAAGGCCTGTTCTGGTACGCGAAGCGGCAGCCGCGCGCCTGGGGCGAGAACAGCCCCTCCGAGGTGTCGATCTCCTTCGTGGACCTGAGCGGCGCGACGCTGCACCCGGAGTTCCCGTCGGTCGGCGCGAGGGTGCTGTGCTCGAACGGGAACCTCCCCAACGAGCTTCCCTTCGGGACGGCGCAGTCGGATCTGCACCTGGAGGAGGAGAGCGCGCCGCTCACGGGCATCTTCATGCTGACGGCGCCGACGCGGGTGGTGCGGCCGCCGCTGGGTGGGGAGGAGCTGTGGCGGTTGGTGTCGATGCTCTCCCTGAACCACCTCTCGCTCGTCGACCGCGGGGCCGACGCGTTCCGGGAGATGATCCGCCTGTACAACTTCGGCGGCGCCCCGACGGGGGAGCGGCACGTGGACGGCATCCTCCGCATTCGCGGAGAGCCCCTGCACGCGCCGGTCCAGAGCGAGCACGGGCTGAGCTTCGCCCGCGGTCGAAGCGTCGAGATCGAGTTCGACGAGGAGGCCTTCACGGGGGGAAGCGTGTACCTGTTCGCGTCGGTGCTGGAGCGCTTCCTGGCCCAGTACGCCTCGCTCAACAGCTTCTCGCGCCTTGTTGCCAGAACCAAACAGCGTCCGGAGATTCTGAAGGCATGGCCACCGAGGGCAGGACAGAAGCCGCTCCTGTGAGCGACCAGACGGCCCGCGAAGCGCTCCTCGGGGAGCTGAAGGAGCACATCCACTCCTTCCGCTTCTTCCAGGCCGTGCGCCTGCTGCAGCACGCCTCTCCGGAGCGGGCGCCGGTGGGGCTGTTCGGCCACCCCGGCGACGAGGTCGTGCGCTTCGGCGCGAACCCCGACCTCGCCTTTCCGGCGGGCGAGATCCAGGATCTGGACCTCCCGCCGGATTCGCCGCGCTGGAACATGTCGGTCAACTTCATGGGGCTGGTCGGGCACATGGGCGTGCTTCCGCACCACTACTCCGTGGAGGTGATGGCGCGCAACCGCGCGCGTGACTTCGCGCTGCGCGACTTCCTCGACCTCTTCCACCACCGCCTGCTGGCGCTGTTCTATCGGGCGTGGGAGCGCTACCGCTTCTACGTGCCGTGGGAGCGGGGCGAGCGGGACAGGGTCACGGCCCACCTCTTCGACCTCATCGGCCTGGGCAACGCCGGCGCGCGCGAGGCGCTCGACATCGAGCCCGAGACGCTCCTCGGCTACGTCGGCCTCCTCGGACCGCACCAGCGCAGCGCGGGCGCGTTGCAGCAGCTTCTGGAGGACTACTTCGAGGTCCCGATCGAGGTGGAGCAGTTCGTCGGCGCCTGGTACGACATGACCGGGGTCGCGCAGTGCCGAGTCGACGACGAAGAGGGCGACGGCTCCACCCGCCTGGGCTTCGGCGCCCTCATCGGCGACGAGGTATGGGACCCGAACGCGCGGGCGCGCATCGTGGTGGGCCCGGTCCCGATGAGCCGCTACCGTGATTTCCTCCCGACGGGGCCCGCGCACCGGGAGATGCGGGCCATCACACGCTTCTTCTCGGACGACCAGATCGAGTTCGAGCTACGCTTGATCCTCGAGAAGAACGAAGTGCCGACCATCGAGTTGGGCGCGGAGGAGGCCACCCCGCTGGGGTGGTCGACCTGGCTGCGCTCGGCGCCGTTCCAGCAGGATGCCTCCGATACCGTCCTCTCGCTCTGAGCGAGGTCTGCCATGGTGAATCTCAAGTCCCTCATCGGGAAGCTGAACGACGAGACCCGCGCCGCGATGGATGCGGCCGCCGGCTACTGCATGTCGCTCACGCACTACGACGTCGAGATCGACCACTACCTCATGAAGCTCCTCGACGCCACGGACGGCGACGTGGCCTTCATCCTCAAGCACTTCGGGGTGAACCGCTCGCGGCTCGCCTCGGAGCTGACCGATCACCTCGACCGGATGAAGACGGGCAGCGGCGACCGTCCGTCGCTGAGCCCGAAGCTGGTGAGCATGCTCCAGGAGGGGTGGCTCCTCGGCTCGGTGGACTACGGCGCGCGCCGCATCCGCACCGGCCACACGCTCCTGGCGCTGCTCGTGCACGCCGACCTGCGCTCTCGCGTGGTGGCGTCCAGCCGCGAGCTGGAGAAGATCCCGGTCGACCAGCTTCGCCAGGAGTTCGAGAGCATCGTCGCCAAGTCGGTGGAGGAGGAAGCGGGAGGCTACGTCGAGGAGGGGGAGGCCGGCGCACCCACCGGCGCCGCGCGACCCGGAAGCGGCAAGACCGCCAAGCTGGACAAGTACACGCAGGACCTCACGGAGCAGGCGCGGCAGGGTGAGCTGGACCCCGTGCTCGGCCGCGACTTCGAGATCCGTCAGGTCGTCGACATCCTCACGCGCCGGCGCCAGAACAACCCGATCCTGGTTGGAGAGGCCGGGGTCGGGAAGACGGCCGTGGTGGAGGGATTCGCCATGCGCGTGGCCGCGGGCGAGGTGCCGCCGGTGCTCCGGAACGTCTCCGTGCGCAGCCTCGACCTGGCGCTCCTGCAGGCCGGTGCCGGCGTGAAAGGGGAGTTCGAGAGTCGGCTCAAGGGGCTCATCGACGAGGTGAAGGGGTCGGCGACGCCGATCATCCTCTTCATCGACGAGGCGCACACGATGATCGGCGCCGGCGGCGCGGCCGGGCAGAACGATGCCGCCAACCTCCTCAAGCCCGCCCTGGCGCGCGGGGAGCTGCGCACGCTCGCCGCCACCACCTGGTCCGAGTACAAGAAGTACTTCGAGAAGGACCCCGCTCTGACGCGCCGCTTCCAGGTGGTGAAGGTGGAGGAGCCCGAGGAGGAGGTGTGCAAGGTCATGCTCCGCGGCGTCGTCCCCAGCCTGGAGAAGCACCACAAGGTGCGGATCCTGGACGACGGGATGGACGCGGCCGTCAGGCTGTCGGCGCGCTACCTGTCGGAGCGGCAGCTGCCCGACAAGGCGGTGAGCGTGCTGGACACGGCCTGCGCACGGCTGGCGCTCGGACAGAGCTCCACGCCTCCGCCGGTGGAGAGCGCCATGCGCCGCCTCCAGGACGTGGACGTGCAGATGCGCGTGCTCCGGCGCGAGGAGACGCTGGGCATCGACCACGCCGAGCGGCTCGCGGAGCTGGCCGCCCGCCGTGAGGCGATCCAGGTCGAGCTGGCCGGGCTGGAGGAGCGGTGGAAGCAAGGAGCGCGACCTGGTCACGAAGATCCGGGAGACGCGCGCACGCCTCGAGGCCACGGCCGACGACGGCGCGCAGGCGAACGGACAGGGCGCGTCCGCCGAGACCACCGCCCAGGGCGAGGCCGGGCGCCGCGGAGGAGGCGAAGCCGCCCCCGCCGCGACCCGCCCCCGCCGCCGAGGCCGCCGCCCCGGTGGACGCCGCCGCGCTCCGTGACGAGCTCAAGCGGCTGGACGCGGAGCTGGAGGACGATCCAGGGAGAGGACCCGCTCGTGCCGGTCTCCGTGGACGGGGAGTTGGTGGGGCAGGTCATCTCCGGATGGACCGGCATCCCGGTCGGGAAGATGATGCGCGACGACATGGCGATGGCGCTCGAGCTCGAGAGGTACCTCGGGGAGCGCATCATCGGCCAGGACCACGCGCTCGAGGTGCTGAGCCACAGGATCCGCTCGTCCAAGGCGAGCATCGAGGACCCCGGCAAGCCCGTGGGCGTCTTCCTCCTGGTGGGCCCCAGCGGCGTCGGCAAGACCGAAACCGCGCTCACCCTCTCGGATCTGTTGTACGGTGGCGAGCACAACCTGATCACCATCGCCATGTCGGAGTTCCAGGAGGCGCACACGGTCTCGACGCTCAAGGGCTCCCCTCCCGGATACGTCGGCTACGGGGAGGGCGGCGTGCTCACCGAGGCGGTGCGCCGCAAGCCCTACTCGGTGGTGCTGCTCGACGAGGTCGAGAAGGCGCACCCGGACGTGATGGAGCTCTTCTTCCAGGTGTTCGACAAGGGCCGGATGGAGGACGGTGAGGGGCGGGAGATCGACTTCAAGAACACGATCATCATCCTCACCACGAACGCCGCCACGGACGAGCTGATGGCCCTGTGCGCGGATCCGGAGACCATGCCCAGCCCCGCGGGGCTGGTGAAGTCGATCAAGGCCGAGCTGGACAAGGTGTTCAAGCCGGCGCTGCTCGGCCGCACCGTCATCGTGCCCTACTACCCGATCCGGGACGAGGCGCTCAAGAGTATCATCCGCCTCAAGCTCGCCAAGGTGCAGCGGCGTATGCACGCCAGCCACCGCGTACAGCTGACGCTCAGCGACGCGCTGGTGGACGAGATCGCCAGCCGGTGCACCGAGGTGGAGAGCGGCGCGCGCAACATCGACAACATCCTCACGAACACCCTGCTGCCGGACCTGTCGACCATCCTGCTGCGGTCGATGGTCGACGGCACGAAGCCGGGGGAGATCCGGATCGATCTCGCGGAGGACGGCTCGTTCCTCTACAACGGCGTGACGAGCTCGGAGGCGTCGGCCGGGGCCGAGCAAGACCGCTTCGGCGGGGGCGTCATGACGCGTCAGCGAGCGGTTTCGCACGGAACCCGAACGGAGGCGGTGCGATGGGTAGCTTCACGCAGGCGGGCCGGCCCTTCCGCGTCGACACGCCGCTCGACCCCGACGTGCTCCTCCTGCAGCGATTCCACGGAGACGAGGGTGTATCCGTTCCCTACCACTACACCCTCGAGCTCCTCTCCGAGGAGGAGGCCGTCGATCCATCCGAGCTCCTCCGCCAGCCCATGGTCGTGACCGTGAACCTGCAGGACGGGGGGGAGCGGAAGATCCACGGTCTGGTGCGGCGCTTCGCGCAGATGGGTCAGCAGGAGGATCTCACGTTCTACAGCGTCGAGCTGGTGCCCTGGCTCTGGTTCCTGACGCTGTCGCAGGACTGCAAGGTGTTCCAGAACAAGTCGGTGCTGGACATCGTGCAGGAGGTGTTCGACGGGCTGGGCTACACCGACTACGAGCTACGCTGCTCGCAGACCTACGCCCCGCGCGAGTACTGCGTGCAGTACCGGGAGACGCACTTCAACTTCGTGTCCCGCCTTCTCGAGGAAGAGGGCATCTTCTACTTCTTCGAGCACACGCAGGACACGCACACGCTCGTCCTCGCGGACCTGAACAGCACCTGCCAGCCCTGCCCCGCGCAGGACGCCGTGCGCATGGCGGTCGAGGAGGGCCCCTGGCAGGACGAGGACGTGGTCACGTCGATCTCGCTGGAGTCCGCCGTGCACCTCGGGAAGGTCACGCTGCGCGACTACGACTTCACGCGTCCCTCCCTGAACCTGGAAACAGCCGCCGAGAGCGAGGACTGGGAGGAGGTCTACGACTATCCCGGGCACTACGTGGAGCTGGACGAGGGCGCGCGCTACGCGCAGCTCCTCCTCGAAGAGGGCGCGTGCGGGGGGCAGGTGGTCCGAGGCGCGAGCAACTGCCGCGCCTTCGTGAGCGGGCACAAGTTCACGCTCGAGGAGCACTACCGTGCCGATGCGAACCAGGAGTACCTGCTCCTGCACGTGTCGCATCGAGCCGAGGCGGGCGACTATCGCTCGTGGGATACGGCGAGCACCGAGTACAACAACACCTTCGTGTGCATCCCCTCGGCCACTCCCTACCGGCCGCCGCGACGCAGCCGCAAGCCGCGCATCCACGGGTCGCAGACCGCGGTCGTGGTGGGCCCCGCCGGGGAGGAGGTCTACACCGACGAGTACGGCCGCATCAAGATCCAGTTCTACTGGGATCGCCTGGGTCAGAGAGACCAGAACAGCTCGCTCTTCGTACGCGTCGTGTCCTTCTGGGCGGGCAAGGGCTACGGGTCGATCTCGATCCCCCGCATCGGCAACGAGGTGATCGTCGACTTCCTCGAGGGCAATCCCGACGCGCCGATCGTCACGGGAAGCGTCTACAACGCGGAGCAGGCGGTGCCCTTCGCGCTCCCCGGTGCCGGGATCCAGATGGGGATGAAGTCCCGGACCTCTCCCGGTGGCGGAGGCAGCAACGAGATCACCATGACGGACACGGCGGGCGAGGAGAAGATCACCATCCACGCCCAGTACGACATGGGTACCACCGTCGAGCACGACGAGACGCAGACGGTGAACAACGACCGCACGATCACGGTCGATCGGCACGCACACGGAGACGATTCAAGAAGGACACGAACGTCACGATCTCCGAGGGCAACCTGAGCACCACGGTCACCGCGGGCGACATGAGCACCTCGGTTTCAGCAGGCAAGCAGACCGACACCGTGAAGAACGAGATCGCGATCACATCGGAATCGTCCAAGATCGAGATCACGGCGGCCACCGAGATCAAGCTGGAGGTGGGGAGCAGCTCGCTTCTCATGAAGTCGGACGGGACGATCGAGCTGAAGGGGGTCAACGTGTCGATTGAGGGCAAGCAGGGCGGAGCGGTCGGCATCGCCGCCGACACGTCCGTGGAGGCCAAAGGCCTCACGGTCATGATCAAGGGTGACGCGAACGTGTCGATCGAGGCGCCGCAGGTCATGTCGGATGGGAAGGCGACGAACATCGTCAAGGGCGGCATGGTCATGCTGAATCCGTGACCCGGTAGCGATCATGACGTCCATCGACCGCTCCAAGCCTCCCGTGAAGGACGTGGTGCTGCTGCCAGCCCGGACGGAGACGGGAGCGCACATCTTCGCGCTGCTCGCCAAGCGCACGTACGACATCGTGCCCGGCGGGCGCTGCGTGCGGTCGGAGAGCCCCGTCCCGCTCCTCGAGGTCGACGAGTACTACGACCAGGGAGACGCCGAGACGAGCACCGTGCAGTACGAGTCGGACCTGGCGCCGTACAAGATCGCCACCGACTTCGTCGTGATCGGAGAGGCGTGTGCGCCGTCGGAAAGGGGCGTCACGTGGATGGACGTGGGCGTTCAGGTCGCGGAACACGGCAAGTCGATCCGTGTGATCGGCGACCGATGCTGTATCTACCGCGAAGGGCTGCCTCCCGCGTTCACCGATCCTGAGCCGTTCACGAGGATGCCGATCCGCTACGACCGCGCGTTCGGGGGCGAGGACCACGTGAGCGAGCCGGCGCTGCCGTTCTACTACCCGCGCAACTATCGCGGCACAGGGGTGGCCCTCAGGAACGTACCCGAAGCGGTACACGGCCTCCGCCTGCCCAATCTCGAGGATCCCTACGAGCCGCTCACGCCCCAGCGTGTGGTGCTGGAGGATCGCGACGCCTGGAACGATCTGCCGCTGCCCCAGGGGTTCGGATGGTTCCAGAAGACATGGTATCCACGCTGCTCGTTCGTCGGATCGATCCAGGGGCGGATGGATCCGGACACCGTAATGCGCGAGGAGGCACTGGGCATCGTGCCACAGGGGCAGATCGCGCTCCTGCGTCAGCGCAAGCTGCCGAGCTTCGACATCCGCTTCAACAACGGAGCGTCACTCGGCCTGGCGCTGCCGTTCCTGAATGGCGACGAGCCCGTCCGGCTCGCGGGCCTCACTGTGGAAGGTCTGCTCCACTTCCAGCTGCCCGGGGAGCGGCCGGGGGTGGTGATGGACATCGGGTTCGGGCGGAACGAGCTCGAAGTAGTGCTACATACGGTGTGCGTCCGCATGGATGCGATGCAGGTAGATCTGGTCTGGCGCGGCGCGCACGAGCACCCGGGCCCGGACTGGCTGCCCGAGATGAAGAAGCTCGAGTACGAGGTGCTGTGAGATGGTCACGGCCGAGAACGAGCGACCAACTGGACGGATAGACGTGACCGAAGAACGCGAGATCAGGAAGATCGTCCTGCCCGGCCAGACTCCGGAGGGCGAGCACGTGCTCGCGGTGTTGCTGAAGCAGAGCTACGATATCCTGGGCGACGCGTGCGTGCGCGCGGAGCAGGACGACAAGCTCGTTCCCGGCGACGTCCACTACGGTGATCCTCAGGGCTCGTCGGTCCGCTTCGAGAGCGACTTCGTTCCGTTCAAGGTGGCGACCGACGTCGTCTTCATCGCCAAGGCCTACTCCCCCGGGGGGAAGGCGGTGCGATCCCTCATCGCGTCGGTCGTCGTGGGCAACGTGCGCAAAGACGTCCTGGTGGTCGGTGATCGCGTCGCCCGCTACCAGGAGGGTGCGGCGCCGCTGTTCACCGAACCGCAGCCATTCACAGAGATGCAGCTCCTGTACGAGCGGGCCTATGGCGGCGTCGACATCTACTCCGACCCGAAGGTTCAGGTCGTCTACGCCCGCAATCCCCTCGGCCGCGGCTTCGCCGAGCGCAATGTCCCACGCGCGGTCGACAACCTCCCGCTCCCGAACATCGAGGATCCCGCCGATCCGCTCACGCCGGAGCGTCTGTGCGTCGGCCATTTCATGTACTGGGAACGCCAGCCGATGCCCGCCGGCTTCGGCTGGGTGCACAAGACGTGGCAGCCCCGCGCCTCACTGGCCGGCGTGATGCCCGCGGACCGTGCGACGGAGCAGGAATTGAGGAAGGCGTACGCGCAATTCGTTCCCCCCGAACAGAAGGAGATGTACGAACAGACCGGGCTCCCGGACATGGACTTCCGCTTCTTCAATGGCGCATCCAGCGGGCTGGCCGTACCCTACCTCGCCGGCGACGAGGTCATCGCGGCCGCCAACTTGACGCCCGATGGACGCCTCTTGTTCCATCTGCCCGGAGAGCGCCCCGGCCTGGTGCTGGACCTCGGTGAGGGCGCTCAGGAGGCGCCGGTCGTCCTGCACACCGTGATGGTGCAGGTCGAGGAGCGACGCGTGGACATGGTCTGGCGGGCCGCATTCCCATACCGCGGGCCCGACTGGCTGCCCGAGATGAAGAAGATGGAGGTGATCGTCCAATGACCCCGGCCGACGGCCCGCAGGGCACGGTGATGTACAAGGTGGGCGTGGTCGTCATCGTCCTCGTCGCGCTCTATTGGCTGTTCATGGCCGTGAACACCGTCGGACTCGCCGAGCAGACGGCCACCGCCTCGGTGGTCGGGAAGGCCTACAAGGAGCCCGGGAAGTCGTACGTCACACAGGTGATCGATGGGCGATCGTACGTGCGCCCACAGGTGACGCCCGAGGCGTACCTGGTGAACGTGACCATCGACGGACGGGAAGTGACGGCCCAGGTGAATCAAGCCTCGTTCGAGGCCGTGCAGGACGGCGACCAGGTGCAGGTCGTATACGTGAAGCGGCGGCTTACCGGCGCTCTCCAGATCGTCCGCGTCAACCGGTAGCGGAGCCGAGGAATGCCCAACTGGCCGGCCGTGAAGCTGATGGACATGATCGTCGGTGTGGACGTGCATGCGGTCACGCCGATTCCCGGTATCCCGGTCCATCCGTATTTCGGCTCCATCTTCCTCTGGCATACACCGTCCTTCCCGAAGGCGGACGTCCTGATCAACAGCATGCCGGCCTGCGCGGTGGGGGCGATGGGATACTCGGCGCACGTGCCACAGGGTGTGCCGGTGTTGCCGCCGAACATGCCGAGCTATTGGAAGCGCTACCTCACGAACATTCCGATGGCGCTCGGGCTCATGGCGCTGACGATTTTCGCCAACATCGCGATCGCGATGATCGGTGCGTTGATACCGAAACCGCCTGCGGCGGAGAGCTTCCTCAAGGATGTCACCGGGATCGACACGAGTAGCAAGGCAGCGGCGCTCGAGTCGGTCAAAGGGTCCTTCAGCGCATTCACCCAGTGGCAGACGTGGGTGAAGCTGCTCCTCCCGCCGCTGCCGTACCCGGGCTCGCAGGGCTCGACAGCCGTCGGCAGTCCGAACGTCACCGTCAATGGTGGCCCGCTGGCCTTTGTCGCGCCGCTGATGGCGACGTCCTGCAGTGATATTCCCATCGTGCCCAACGCCATGACGCTGGGGTTCAGCAACGTGCTGGTGGGCGTGAGCATCGAGGCCATGGTGCGCGGGCTGGCGGTCAATGCTGCGCAGGGTGCGGTGCAGGCGGGCGTTCAAGCGGGAGTGTCCCGGCTCCAAGGCGGCCGGGGCGCTGGCTGAAGGTGATCCTCTGAGGATCCGGTCCGGATCCACGAGGCCCGCAGCAAGCCGGCCATGAACGACGCCGTCCGAGTGGTGGTCGTCCTTTCGATATCGCGTAGGGCACGGTGTAGGACCGCGCAAGATCTCGCCGCTCTGACCGAGGGCGCTTCACCCCCTATGACGCCGCGTCTGATCGCGAGCCCCGGAGAGAGACGCCATATCGATCCGCTCAAGGAAGAGATCCTCTTTGGCAGAGACGCGCATGGCGTCGTTGGCTAAGCCCGGCCGGGGGAAAACCCACGCACACGATTCAGCCTATCGATCGGCCATCGACGCCACCACCGATGCGATTCGCGGCCGTGCGCGACGCTATCGCAATCTGGTCGTCTCGGTGAGCATCGTGTTGGTGGGAACGATTCTGGTGGCCTTGATCACGTGGTCTCGTCTGCCACTGCTCTTGCTTGCGGTGGCTGTGCCGCTCTACGTGGGCTTCGCTATCGACGATGCGCGACGACTGCTGTCGTGGCAGCAGCAGGTCCTCGAGCTGTGGACCGAGGCACAAATAGACCTGAGGGCGCTGTCCAACACCTTGGGGAGCGTACCTGGACTGCCGCAACGCACAGTGGATGGCATGCTCACGCTGGTTCCGTTGCCTGCCACGGCCGCAGCCGCGGAGCCGCGTCGGGTGGAGATCAGAAGGGCGCTCGCGTTCGTCGCGCGCGAGGCGCACACGGTGGAGCAGGTCCAGGCATTGGCCACCGGGGGGGCTCGAATCGTCGCACTTGGATGCGTGCTGGCGGCAGTGATTCTGGTGTCACCGATCCCCCTCTTAGGCCTGCTGGGCGGTCTACTGCTGCTACCGATCGGCGCGGCGCGCGCCCGACTCGCGCAACGACGGTGGCGAGCTGAGATCGCGACGGCGGAAGCGGCGGGTGTGGAGCGCGCCAGATTGAGGGAAGAACTCGAAGCCGTGCGCTGTGGCCCTGCCCATGCGCTATTCATGGGCCAGCTTGCTGGCCGCACGGAGCCATCGTAGAGCTAGACCGGCACCCACCCGCGCTTCATGGGCCGGAACCGGGCGGGCAGCGGCTCGTAGCCCGAGCCGAGCATTCCCTTTACCCGTCCGTCCAGACAGCTCTCCACGAACGCGTACAGGTCGGGCGCTCCTCGCCGCACCGCGAGGTACTTGGAGCCGATGACGAAGATCATGTACTCTCCGTCGCCCGTGGGCTCTTCGGGATCCCACGCGAGGGTGTGGCCGTTCTCGCTGATTCCGAAGGGGACCAGTCGCTGCAGGAGCTCGCGAGAACCGTCCGGTTCGTACTCGACGAGGTCGGCCTCCAGGGACTCTTCGATGGTCTCCCGCATCTCCTGGTGCCTCACGGGGAGCGAGTCTCCGTGGCTCCCCATGGGGATGTAGATGATCAGGAGATCACAAAGAAGACCGTACCCGAGCCTGTCCGCGAAGTCTCGGTAGGACGCCGGCAGCTCGAATCCCTCTCTCAGACGGACCCTTTCCATCTCATCGCGAGTTGCGGTGACCGCCGGTGTGGCGGATACCTCCAGCGCCGGGAATTCGCGCGTCCTGGACATCGATCACTCTCCTGTTCTCGGCCTATGGGCAGCATTTGGTCTTTTGACGTCTCCCGTTCGCCACCCGCTCGTCGACGATCACGTCACCGTGCTTGTCCACTGCGCGGATATGAACGGAGCTCGGGGTCTTGTGGTTGTCCCGGTAGCTGACGGAGACCTCGTATTCGACCGGTCCACCGTGCTGCTGGATATGGCGGCGCACCCTGCCCTCCAAGGTGCTCATGCCCGGGTGATTGGACCCATCGGTCAGGGCGACGAGGTTCCGGGGGTCGCTCCCGCTTCCGCCGAGCGTATCCCCGAGCAGGTGACTCCGCTGCTGGTGATGCGGGTGGCCGCCACCGGTCCAGCCGGGTGGGTCGAGCGTCGGCGGCGAACTGTCTGTTGGACGGAGGTCGCGGCGGGTGAGCGTTCCGGAAGCGCCCGTCGGACGCCCCTGGCTGTCCAGGGAAGCGGCTCGACCTTGAGCCCGTGCGGGTCGATCCACCGGAGGGGGTTCGGCGCGTAGTGGTATCCGTTGAATCCGCCGATCAGGGAAAGCGGGTCCATCGAGATGAAGGCTGCCATCCACGGGGAGTAGTATCGACATCCGTTGTAGTGGAGTCCGGATTCCTCGTCGAACCACTGACCCTGGAACCGAAGGTTGCATTCGACGTCCGAGACGGCCAACTCGTCGAGATCACCCCACAGTGTGAAACGTGCTGACCACACCAGCGTCCCGTCTTCCCTGACCAACTCGCGGGGCGTGCCGAGGTGATCCGTAACGGCCAGATAGGTGTGTCCATCCACCTGCTTCGCGATGGGAACGAAGTTGTCGGGCCAGAAGGTCCACGTCGCCGGGGACGACTCATCGTCGCGGAGCTCGTGCATCACCGCGTTGCCGTCCCATACGTAGCCCGTGTCGACGCCTGGCCCGGATTTCCGGATCCTCCGGCCGAACGCGTCGTAGGCGTATCGCCAGACTTCGGCATCGGGGGACGTCACGGTCGCCAGAAGCCCCAACGGCCCCCAGGAAAACTCCCAGGCGCCCCCTTGTTCCGGCGCAGCGCGATCCGTCATGCGTATCAGACGCCCGTCTCCATCGTACTCGTAGCGGATCCCGTCCTCGCTCTGGATCTGATTTGCGGGCCCCACGAGGCGTTCGGCAGCGTATTCCTCGGGCCGACGATGGATCGTTCTCCTCTGCGCGATGACATTCCCGTTGGCATCGTAGCGGTACGACTCGAGGACTTCGTCGCGTGAAAGCACCTCGGTCACATGATCCGCAGCATCGTATCGGAACGCGCGGGTCCCCCACCGATCCTCCGAGATCTCGGTTGGGTTCCCATGTTCATCGTAGGAGAATCGCCGCTCGCTCACACTTCGGGGTCTGCGATCGGGCTGCGGGCGACGGTCGCCGGCTTCGGCCTGTCCGGCCCACCGGTAGGCGAGTCGACCCATGGGGTCGTACCGGCTCAGGATCTCCGTCGACCCGAACCGGGCCCTCACTTCCCGGCCCATGCCGTCCAGATCCCGCGCGTAGCGGTCGCCCTCGGAGATCCCCACCTCCTCGATCCTGCCGTGGCGGTCGTAGCGAAACCTAGTGCTACCTCCGAGGCTCGATCGACGGGCGGTTCGCTGGCCGAAGACGTCGTATTCGCTCTCCACGGTGACGCCGCCGAACGACTCGCGCACCCGATCGCCCGCGATGTTCCTCTCGATCTCGACGGCTCCTTCGGCGTTCTCGGCCCGCACTTCCAGACCGACGGCGTCGTACTCGAATCGCGCTTCCGAGCCATCGTGGAACGCAGCCCGGACGATGCGCCCGACCGGATCGCGCTCGTAGACCGTGGTCTCTCCCGCGCCGTTGGTCCGCTCGGTCACGAAGCCGCACAGATCCCGGACGTAGCGGATGATGCGACCGTTGGGGAATGTATCCTCGACCAGGTAGCCGTCCTGGTCGTAGACGAAAGAATGGCGTTCTCCCTTGGGATCCACGACGCCGAGCAGCATGCCGGGTTCGGAGCCCCAGAGGTACTCGGTGACCCTGCCCGCCGAGTCGCTCTCCCTGCGCACCGTGCTGCAGCTCGGTCCGTACTCGTAGTCCGTGCGGAGGCCGTTCGCCTCGACCCTGGCTACCCGCCCCCATCGGTCGTACGACATCGTGCGTATCGATTCGTCGGGGTATCGGACCCAGGTCGGGTTGCCGACGGCGTTGTACACGTAGCGGGTCGTGCCACCTTCGGGGTCCATCAGCTCGGCGATGTTGCCTCGGTCATCGTGGGCGTACCGACACGTGGCCCCCGTCCAATCGGTCATCGCGACGAGCTGGCCGAACTCGTCGTATGCGAACCACCACGCCCCTCCTTCCGAGTTCTCCATCGTCAGGAGATCGCCGTCACCGCTCACGTTGCGGCGCCAGGTCAGGCCCGTGGGGACCGTGATCTCCGTCGGGGACCACGCCACCCCGCCGTACGCATAGTCCCATGTCGCGCCCAGGGGATCGGTGGTGGACACCAACCGGTGGTGCTCGTCGAAGCGTGACGTGGTCTCCGATCCGTTGGGGTGCTTGACCGAGACGCGGTTGCCCAGGTCGTCGTAGGCGTAGGTAATGGCGCGTCCGTAGGCGTCCAGGGTCTCGACGATGCGTCCGTGCTCGTCGTATCGGGTGACCTCGGCAGCGCTTCGTGGCGAGATCGCCATGACGACCTGTCCCAACTCGTTCCAGTGGTACCGCCACAGCCCGCCCCGCGAGTCACGGAGCTCGGTCACACGCCTTTCGTCGACGAACCGCAGCAGCTTCCTGTCGTACCCCTCGGGGCCGCTCGTCTCCACGCACCGGCTGCGGCCGTCGTAGGCGAAGAAATACTCCTCGCCGCACAGCGCCAGCTCGTGAGTGAGGCGCGAGGCCTGGTCGTACTCGTAGCGAGCGACCCGCCCGAGGGCGTCAATGGCAGCGGAAAGGCGGCCGTCCCGGTCGTACTCGTAGCGCACGACGACTTCCTGCCCGCCGTTCGCCAGCACGAGCAGGATGCGTCCGAGGCGGTCGCCCGGCGCGTAGTCGAGCATGAGGGAGCGGCGTTCACGGACCTGGGTGATGGCTCGCAGGCGCGCGTCCTGATCGTAGGTCAGAGAGAGCGCAGCGCCGTCTCCGCGCTCGATGCCGGTGAGGTGTAGGACTTCGCTCTCTCCAACGCGCCCGAACCGGAGGCGTTCGACGTCGAACGTCTCGACATCCCAGGACGTGACCACGAGCTCGCCGCCGCGGGCCCGAAGCTCCTGGAACGTGGTCAGACTACGAAGGGTCTCCCCGCGGCCGAGCGCGTCGTCCTGGTCGAGGAACGTCACGACGACGCCCCCTCCGGAGCTCAGCTCGTGGCCGGCTTCGGTGCGGCGCAGGGTCGAGAAATACCGGCTGCTCCAGCCTGGGCCGAGTGGGCCCGGCCGCGATCCCGCGGGCGGTGTCCCATACGCGCGCTCCCAGGTGAGTGGCATCCGGCCCCTGATCGAGACGTCTACGCTCGAGGAGGTGACCACGCCCGTGGCGATGTCGACCGGATGGCCGACCTGCACCCGCCCTGAAAGCATTGGCTCCTCTGATGGCTTGGGGATCTCGTTTCGGCGGCAGGTGAGGACCGCCCGCCGAGACAGCCCACGGCGCCTATGGACAGGTGGTGCACCCGCCGTGTGGGGTCGGGAGGCACGGTAGGCCGGGGGCGTGCGGGGGGCAAGCAGGACGGGGCCGGGCCGGACGTCCAGCGTCCACCGCGCGCTACCCTACCCCCTCCGCCTCGGCCGCCTCGTCCGCCGTCATCAGCCCGTCCCCCGTCAACCTCGCCAGGATCACCGTGATGTTGTCCGGCCCGCCGCGCTCGTTGGCCAGATCCACGAGCTGCTGACACGCCTTGGGCAGGTTGTCCGTGCCGCCCACCACCTCTCCGATGTCCTCGGCCGACACCAGCCCCGACAGGCCGTCCGAGCAGAGGAGCACGGCGTCACCGCGCAGCATGGGCTGCCAGTGCTGGACCACCTCCACCGAGGGGCTGGGCCCGAGCGCCTGCAGGATGACGTTGCGCGGCGCCATCTCGTAGGCCTGCTCCTCGCTCACCCGGCCGGTGTCGAGGAGGTGCTGCAGGAACGACTGGTCCCGCGTCATCTGCACGGCCATCCCGTCCCGCACCAGGTAGGCCCGGGAGTCGCCGACCTGGCTGAGGAGGACCCGGGACCCGAGGATCCCGACGATCGTCGCGGTGGTGCCCATCCCCTGGAGGTGGGGCTGCTCCAGCGACACGCCGTGGATGCGGCTGTTGGCGCGCTCCACCGCCTCCCGCACCCTGCGCGCGAAGAGGTCGGGGGAGGGGTCGTCCTCGGAGGACCAACTCGTGGCGAGCTGCTCGTAGATGAGGTCGACCGCCATCTGGCTGGCCATCTCGCCGGCGGCCGCCCCGCCCATCCCGTCCGCGACCAGGAGCAGCGATCCCCTGGGGCCGAGCTCCTTGGGGCGCTGCCCGTTGGACAGGGAGGTGTCGCGCGTCGTCAGGTCCGCGACCAGGTAGCGGTCCTCGTTGTGGTCGCGTGACCTGCCGACGTCGCTCAGGGCGGCCACGGCCAGCCTGATGCCCGGCTCGTTTCTCCGGAAGAGGCTCACCCTCCGTGCACCCCGTACTGCAGGGCGGGGCCGCCGCCTTCCGCCACGGAGCGTCCGAGGCGGATCTCGCCGCTCCCCCGGAGGAGCACCTCGTCGCGGTGGACGAAGATCTCCCCCTCACCCTCCGGCAGGACGTAGGTACCGTTGGTGCTGTGGTCCATCAGGTAGAAGCGCCCGTGCCGCGCGGACACCGAGGCGTGCGAGCGCGACGCCGCCGCGTCCTGGATCTCCACGGTGCTGCCCTCCCCACGTCCGATCGTGATGGGGGTCGAACGGGTCGGAGCGAACGTCAGGGCCTCACCCCCCACGAGCAGGTCGAGCGTGGCCGGCCCGATCGCGGAGAAGCTGGGCATCACGGTCGTGACCCCCGTGAGGTCCCCCTCCCAGAGCACCTCCTTCAGGCGGATCGGTGCGTCCTTCCCCTTGAGGGGGTGTTCGCCCAGGTCGCGCTGATCGACGTCGGGGACGTCGGCGGAGCGCAGCGTATCCTCCGTCGTGAGGATCTGGTCCCCCTTGGCCATGGCCACCACCCGCGCGGCCGTGTTCACCACGTCGCCGTGGAGGTCGCCGTTCGCGATCAGGACGGGCCCGCCGTGGACGCCGATGCGTACCTTCGCGTGCACGCCATGGACGGGCTGCCGGCCCCGCAGCGCGCGTTGCATCTCGACCGCGGCCGCGAGCGCGTCGGCCGGGTCTTCGAAAGAGGACATGATCTCGTCGCCGATCGTCTTCACGACGATTCCACGGTGCCGCCCGGTAACCTCCGCGAGGCACTCCAGCACCGAAGCGACGACCTCATGACCCTGGACATCACCGACCGTCTCGATGATGCGGGTGCTGCCGGCGATGTCGGAGAAGACTACGGTTCGCTCTTCAGGGCTCATGCACACCCGGGCCGCGCGTGGGCAGTGACTACTACCGAATACGAAAAAAGGCACGCACCGCGCCAGAGAAGCCGCGCGTCGCCGGCGGGTGGCATCCGCGCGCTCCCTGGCGCCCACCCACGACAGGGCCTAGTGTTTTCGACGCCTTCAGGCGGCCGTCGCCGCCACCCTCGTGGAACCTGTCCCCACCCCTCCATGACCGAGCCGCAGTCCCCCGACGTGGAAGGCGGAGACGCGCCGAATCCGGAGAGCCTCGTGGGCTCCGTGCTGGCGGGCCGCTACCGTCTGGTGAAGCTGTTGGGGTGGGGCGCGATGGGCGCGGTCTACGTCGGCGAGCATCTCAAGATCGGACGCAAGGACGCGATCAAGGTGCTGAAGGCGTCGCTGGCGCGCGATCCGGAGGCCGTGGCCCGCTTCGCGCGCGGTGCGCGCAACGCATCCGCCATCCGCCATCCGAACGTGTGCACGGTCTACGACTTCAGCGACACGTCGGACGGTCTGCAGTTCCTGGCCATGGAGCTGGTGGACGGCGAGAGCCTGACGAGCCTGCTGCGACGCGAGGGCCCGCTCTCCCTCGACCGCGCGGCGCGGATCGCGATCCAGGCGGCCTCGGCGCTGCAGGCGGCGCACGACATGGGGATCGTGCACCGCGACATGAAGCCCGACAACGTCATGCTCACGAAGGACCGCGACGGGAACGACGTGGCGAAGGTGGTCGACTTCGACATCGCCAAGGGATCCGCCGAGGGGGAGGAGCGCGGCGTGACGCGGATGGGCTTCGTGGTGGGCACGCCGGAGTACATGAGCCCCGAACAGCTCACCGGGGATCCGCTCGACGGGCGCAGCGACGTATACTCGCTGGGGATCGTGCTCTTCCGCATGATCTCGGGCGACCTGCCGTACCGGTCGAAGAGCACGCAGGAGCTGATGGTCGATCGCCTCACCCGCGATCCGCTCAAGCTCGCCGACGTCGCGCCGGGCCTGGACTTCCCGAGGCCCGTGCAGCAGCTGCTGGACCGGACGCTCGCGCGCGACCGGGAGGCGCGCCCGGAGAACGCGCTGGCCTTCGCGCGCGAGGTCTGGGAGGCCGTGTACGGGGCCGACGCCGCGGCGGTCGCGGAGCCGGAGGCGGCCCCGTCGGTCGAGACCCGCCGAGCGACAGGCGGCCGCGGCCCCCGGCGGAGCACCTCCCGGCCACGGTCGTGGCACCGCGCGGCGAGCGGGCCTTCACGCCGCCCACCGCCGTGCCGACCCCCGCCGCCGGCGGACGGCGTCGCCTGCTCGGGTGGGGGGCCGCCGCTGGAGCGGTCGTGGTGGTCGGAGTGGTCCTCGGCCACCGTCCTGACTTCGCCGAAGGCGCCGGAGCCCTCCGAGGTCCGCGTGCCGCCGTCGGTCTCCATCGAGGTGGGTCAGGACGCGCAGGTGGCCGCGAGCGTGCGGGCCGCCGATGGATCGGTGCTGCCCGACGTCGCGGTGCAGTGGACGAGCGGGAGCCCGGATGTGGTCACGGTGGACGCGCGCGGCGTGGTCCACGGCGTGCGCGCGGGTTCGGCGTCGGTACGTGCGGCGCGCGGGGGAGCTCGTGGGTGCCACCGAGGTGACCGTGACCGAGCCGGACGCTGCCCGCGGGCGCCCGTGCTGTCCCGGAGCGCCGTGGCCTTCTCGGTCGCGGGCGGGGGGAGCCCCGCGCGCCGAGACCGTCGACGTGACGGGCGCGGTCCCGGAAGGCGGCGCACTGATGGTCGGGGTCGACTATCCGTCCGGCGCGCCCGACGGGTGGCTCTCCGCCGACCTCGAGGGGGAGCGCCCCGCCGACGCGCCTGCGCGTGCAGCCGGTGCGGCCACCGACGCGTCGCCGGGAAGCTACCGCGCGTCGGTGATCGTGGGTTGGGGCGCCGGGGCTCCGGCGGACACGATCGGCGTGACGCTGAGGGTCGAGCGCGAGGCCGAGCCGCCTCCCGCGCGGCCGCCTGACGATCGCGGGCGCGGACAGCCTGGCGTGGCGCCAGCTCTTCATCCTCGACGACGACGAGTCGGCCGCCGCGCGGCGGGCGGTGAAGGACACGACCGACATGATCTGGCGGGACGGCTCCCTCCCGGACAGCATCCGCGCGCGGGCCGCCTTCGCCCACGCGCAGGCCTCCGTGCTCCTGGGCGAGCAGGACGACGGCGCTGCGTTGGGCGCAGCGCGCCGTGGACGCGGCACCCGGCCGACGGCAACTACCTCCAGTTCCTGCAGAGGCTGCGGGGTGGGGGGGCGCCTTGAGCGCCCGCGCCGGGCCCGGCGGCCACCTCGGCGTCGTGGGCTGAGGGAACGAAGCGTGGATGCCTGGATCGAGGTTCGCGTGGGGGCGCGCGCGGGGACCCGTCCATCGCCTGGTCGGGGACCCGGTGGTGGTCGGCCGGCACGCCGAGGCGCAGCTCCGCCTCGATCCCCACGAGGACCTCGCGGTCTCCGGTCGGCACGCGGTCTTCTTCCGGACCGCGACCGGGTGGGCGGTGCGCGACCTCGACAGTACCAACGGCACCTGGGTCGACGACCGCCGGATCGACGGGGACCACGCACTCGCGGACGGTGATCTCGTCCGACTGGGGCCCGAGGGGCCGCTCCTCGTCTTCCATGCGGGTGCGGGGTGCCGGGGACCGTCCGGACGCCTTCCGGATCCGGTCGGAGCGGCGGGCGCCGCCTGGCGTGGATCGCCGCCGCGGTCGCCGTGGTCGCGCTCTCGAGTGGGACGTACGTCGCCGGCCGCCTGTCCACGCGGCGCGACTGGGAGCGGGAGCGGTCGGCCCTCGAGGCGCGCATGGACAGCGTGCTGGTCGTCGCGCAGGTGCAGACCGCCGCGATGCGCGCCGCGAACGACTCGCTCGCCCGCACCCGGGCGGAGAACGTCGATTCCCTGGAGCTCCGCGTCTCGGGCCTGCTCGAGGCGCTCCAGCAGTCCGAGGACGAGGTCCGTGCGCTGCGCAACTCCCTGCAGGGCGCGGAGGGCGACGGCCTCGACGACGACGAGGTCGACCGCCTGCGCCAGCGTCTCCAGACGGTCTCCGTGGCGCTCGAGCGACAGCAGCTCGCGGCCTCGCTGGACTTCGGCGCGATCGAGAGGGTGACGCGCCGCGCCACGGCCCAGGTCTACGTCGAGACCGCTGCGGGCGTGGTGACGGGCACGGCCTTCGGTGTCGTCTCCTCGGGTGTCGTCATGACCAACCGGCACGTGGTCGTTCCCGAGGGCGGCTCCCGCCCCTCGCGCATCGGCGTCCAGTTCGCCGACTCCAGGCAGGTGTGGCCGGCGCACGTGGTCGCGGTGTCGAGCGAGGCCGACCTGGCGCTCCTCCAGGTGGAGCGTCTGGTGGGGACGATCCCCACCGTGCGGGGCTTCAACGAGCGCGGGGACACCATCGGCCCGGGCTCACCCGTGGCGATGATCGGGTTCCCCTACGGGGGACGCCCGCCCGAAGGGTCGGCCGGCGTGGTGCGGCCGCTCCTCATCGCGGGGGTGATCAGCCAGACGGGAAAGGCCCTGCTCGAGCTGCAGGGCTACGGGCAGAAGGGCGCGAGCGGCACCCCGGTCCTCGACCGTGACGGCCTCGTGGTCGGCGTGCTCCTCGGCCGCGCCAAGGACGACCCGGAGGGGCCCCTCTTCGCCGTGCCTGCGCGCTACGCGATCAGCCTCATGGAGCGACGCTGACGGGACGCCGGGAGCGCCCACCCGCTCGTCCGTCAGGCGCCGGTCTCGCCGGTGAGCTGCTCCAGCGCCTGCTTCGCCTGCACCATGTCCGGGAACTCGTTCGTCAGCCGACGATAGAGCTCGATGGCGCGGTCCTTCTGCCCACCGTCCTCGAACACCTGCGCACGCGAGAAGAGCGTGATGGCCTCGGGCGGGATGTCGCGCGACTTGCGGGCCTCCTGGGCCTTCTCGGGGAGCGGGGGGAGGTCGATGTCCTCGACGATCTTGGACGAGAGGTCCACGAGCAGGTCGTAGATCTTCTCGCGCCGATCGCGCACGCTCTCGCTCTCGAGGATGTCACCGGTCTCGACGTCCACGACGCGGGCGTCCATGCGGAACTGCCCGAAGAGGTCCGTGAAGCTCCCGAGGACCACGTAGCGCGCGCCGACCAGCTTTCCGATCTGCGCCGCACCGGCCTGACTGGCGCGGCCTTCCGCGGCCAGGTCCTGCTCCTTCAAGAGGTCGTTCAGCCGGCCGCGCTCGATGATGCGCAGGTCCGTGCTCTGCGACAGCTCGGTGAGGAGCATCTGCTGCAGCCCCACCTCGAGCGCTGCGAAGTCCCCTTCCTCGGCCTGCTGGCCGTGGGAGCCGCCGTTGTCGAAGCGAAGCACGGCGACGCCGGGGCGCCGATCCTCCGCATTCTCCTGGGCGCCGAGCGCGGAGGACGTTGCCACCGCGAGTGCGACGACCATCGAAACGCGCGCGAACCTGGGTCCCATACGACCTCCTGCGGTGATTCCGGAAACGCCCCCGCCCGCCGGCCGAAGAGGTGAGGGGGCGAGCGTAGCCGGGGGGTGGTCTTCCAATATCGACCCGCCGCGATTTCCCCGAAAGCCTGGCGTCGTGGGGCGTCGTTGCCCGCTTTCGACGGCCGGGCCTATATTGGCTGCCGCTTTTTCGGCTCCGTTCGCTGCGGCGCGGGGGCCACGTGCCCGCCCGACCTGCGGCCTCCCCCATCCGCATCCTGGACGTGTCCTGGCCCCACGCCGCGGCGGACCTCATCGACTCGTCCGAGGCAATCATGGCTGTCACAGGGTCTCGCGCCTCCAGGCTGGGATTCCCGTCTCCCGCACAGCTCCTCGTCACCGTGGGTCTCGGCCTGTTCTGGGGTTGCGCGGGGGCCGGCTTCCGCGCCCCTCGGACCCCGGGCCCCGAGGAGATCCCCGGGCTGGAGCGGGCCGTCGCGTCTTCCCCGGCCGACGTGGACCTGCGGGTGCGGCTGGGGGCGGCGTACAGGGCGGCCGGACGGCTGAACGACGCGCGGCGCGTGCTGGAGCAGGCCCTGCAGCGCGATCCGGGCTCCGAGGAGGCCATCTTCGTGCTCGGGGCCGTGTACGACGAAGCGGGCGCCGACTCGATCGCGGGCATGCTGTATCGGCGCTACCTGGACGAGCACCCGCGCGGAGCGCTGCGGGACGAGCTGACGCGGCGGCTCGAGGTGGTCCGACGCCGGGCCCTGCAACGCTCGGTCGACGCGGCCCTCGCGCGTGAGGCCGAGCTGGCCGACACGCCGCCCGAGCCGCGCACGGTCGGCGTGTTCCCCTTCGTCTACCAGGGCTCGGACGACCGCCTGAGTCCTCTCGGTCGCGCGTTGGCCGAGATGATCACCACGGACCTCGCTCAGTCCAGCCGCCTGCGCGTGCTGGAGCGGACGCGCGTCCAGCTCCTCCTCGACGAGATGGGCTTGACCGCGCAGGGGCGGGTGGATCCGGCCACCGCGGTACGCAGCGGCCACCTGCTGGGCGCGGCCCGGGTGGTGCAGGGCGTGCTCGACGGGAACGAGGCGGAGCTGGTCATGGAGGCGAGGGTCGTCCAGGTCGGGGATTCCGCGGCGTCCGGGGCCCCGCTCTCGGCCCGCGACCCCGCGCAGAGGTTCTTCGACATGGAGAACCAGATGGTGCTGGACATCTTCCAGTCGATGAACATCCAGCTGACGCCGGCCGAGCGTGAGGCGGTGTCGCACAACCCGACCGAGAACCTGAACGCGCTGCTCGCCTTCGGACTCGGGTTGGAGGCGCAGGACGCCGGACGGTACGAGGAGGCGGAGCAGCACTTCTCCGAGGCGGCCCGCCTCGATCCCGACTTCAGCGCCGCCTCGACCAAGGCCCGCGAGGCCGGCTCGCTCGCCGTGGCGACGGGCGTGGAGATCGGGTCCTTCGTGCGGGAAGGCCTCGCCGCCCTGGGCGGTGGCACGCAGACCGAGTACGTGGAGTGGCTCACCCGCCTGACCTCCTTCTCGGACCTCGAGGGACTGCTGCCCGGGCTCCTCGGCCGCGACCCTGTGCCCGAGCTGCTGGGGCGGGAGGGCATCGGTGCGTCCGGCTCGACCGTGGAGATCATCTTCCGCAGGCCGGGAGGTGACCGATGAGCCGCCGGATCGCGGGTCCTCTCCGCCGGGTGACGGTCCTCACCGCCCTCGCTCTGACGGTCGCCGCCGGGCGTGCCTTCGCGCAGTCGAGCGGGACCTCCGTGGGAGCGACGCTCTCCTTCCAGGGCTACTCCTTCGACGAGGCCGCCACGCTGGGCGTGCAGAACCTGCGCCTGATCGCCCTCCACTTCGCGGCGACCACCCCGTTGGTCGATCGCCTGTCGCTGGCGGTGGACGGGTCGTGGGGGAAGGGAACGTTGGGGCGTGCGTCCGGCTCGCTGGACGTGACCGGCCTCACGGACACACAGCTCACGCTCACCTACTCGCCCAACCTCTACTTCAAGGTCTCCGGGGTGCTCATCGCGCCCACGGGGAAGGAGTCGCAGACGCTCCGGGAGTCGATCGTGGCGGGCGCTCTGGCCTCCGACCTCTTCCCCTTCTCCATCGCGAACTGGGGGAGTGGGGGCGGCGCCGGCGTGAACGCCTCGGTGGCACGGCCCCTCGGCCCGGTCGGCGCGGGGCTCGCGGTCGGCGTGATCGCGGGGCGGGAGTTCGAGCCGCTGGAGGGTGGGCTGTTCGCCTACCGTCCGGGCACGCTGTTCCGGATCGTCGGTGCGCTCGACGGCACGGTCGGCGAGGCTTCCAAGGCCTCGCTCCAGGTCGCCGTCCATGCCTATGGGAAGGACCAGGTGAACGGGGACAACCTCTTCCAGTCGGGGAACCGCTTCCAGGTGATGGGCAGCCTGGCCTTCCCGATGAGCGCGACCTCGAGCGGCATCGTCTACGCCGGGGTCACGCACCGCCAGGGCGGCTCGCTCCTCTCCGAGCTCCCCATCGCCAGGGAATCGTCCTCGCAGAACCTCTTCCTCGCTGGGCGGAGGCTTCCGGCGCCCGATCGGTGAGGCCGTTCTCCAACCGGACGCCGAGATCCGCATGCTGCGACGCGCGGACTCGGCGGGGCAGGGGATCGACCTCGGCGTCGGCGCCACGCTCGAGCTGCGCGGCGAGAGAGCCACCTTCGCGCCCTCGGCCAGGATCCACATCGGACAGCTCGAGGTCGTGCCCGGCAACTCGGGGAGCCTGCTCGGGTTCGAGATCGGGCTCACGACGCGCGTTCGGGGTGGCTCATGAGCGCTCCGAGAGCCTCGGCCGGCCTCGCCCGGCTCGCGCTGGCCGGCACCCTCGCGCTCCTCGCGGCGTGCGACGGTGGGCCCACCACACCGGATGGACGGGGCTACCCCGCCCAGTTGGCGGTGGCCATCATGCTCCAGGCGGAGGTGGGGGGTGGAGGCGAGGGCGACGCGTACGACGCGGCCAACATCGTGCACATCCGGCTCCGGAGCGGGGGCGCGGTTCTCCTGGAGCGCACCGCACCCTTCGAGCCGCAGGCCGAGACGCACGTCCCGATCAGCGTCCTGGTCCAGGAGGACACGCCGGCCGAGCTGGACATCACCCTCCTGCGTGACCTGAGCCCCCTCTTCACGGGCAGCGCCTCGCTCACGCTGGTGCCGAACGACGTGGTGGCCGCGGACCTGACCCTCGTGCCCGTGGCGGCCTCGATCTCCGTGCCGGAGTCGCTCCCCACGCTCTCCTCCCTGGGGGAGACCGTCGCGCTGCCCGGCGATGTGCTGTTCGTCACGGGAGACGTGGCGACGAGCCTGCACCTGCAGTGGACGTCGCTCACCCCGGGGATCGTGTCGGTCGAGACGAACGGCACCACCAGCTCGGTGGTGGCCCTGCGCTCGGGGGCGGGGCTGCTGCAGGCGGCCTTCCCGCCGTTCACGAGCAACGTGCGGGTGGTGGTCGACATCGTCGCCGCGAGCGTCGAGGTCATCCCCGCGTCGGGCTCGCTTCCGATCGGGGAGACCCTGCAGCTCACCGCCACCGCCGCGGACGCGCTGGGCCATCCTCTTCCGGACGAGGCTGCCACGTGGAGCTCTTCGGACGAGGGCATCGCGTCCGTCAACGCGTCGGGGCTGGTCCTCGGGGTCGCGAAGGGGAACGCGACGATCCGGGCCACCGTGGGCTCGGCGACCGGGGAGGCCACCGTCGAGGTGGTCGCGCCGCTACCGACCGTGGGCACCGACCCGGCCAGTGACGTCGGGGTCTTCACGGCCACGCTGCACGCCACCGTGAGCGCCAAGGGAAGCCCGGCGACCGCCTGGTTCCGCTACGGCACCGATCCCGCGCTGGGGACGTCGTCGGAGACGCCCCACATGGACATCGGCTCCGGTGAGGCCGAGCAGAGCCTCGCGGCGGAAGTGGACGGGCTCGACCCGGCCACGGAGTACTACTTCCGCGCCGTGGCGTCCAACGACGGTGGGGAGCGGGAGGGCGAGGTCGAGAGCTTCACCACGCGGCCGCTCGCGCCGCCGAGCGTCGCGACGCTGGATCCGTCGCCCGTGACGTCGACCACGGCCCGGCTCATCGGGACGGTCGACCCGCGCGGCACCCCCACGCTCGCGCACTTCGAGTGGGGGACCGACCCGTCGCTGTCGACGCCGAGCGTGACGCCCGACGTGGCTCTGGACGGCGGCCTGCCGGAGCAGCAGATCGATCGAACGATCACGGGCCTGAAGCCGGAGGGCTCGACCTACTACTTCCGTGTGGTGGCCACGAACGACGCCGGGACGTCCGAGAGCGACATCCGCTCGTTCAGGACGGCACCGACGCCGCCCTCGGGGTTCTACGCGACCTTCGACTCCCCCGCGCTCTATTTCGGGTGGACGGACAACAGCTCGTCCGAGACGGAGTTCCGGGTCGAGAGCAGCACGGTCTCCGCCTCGAGCGGCTTCGAGCCGGCGGCCACGGCCCCGATGAACGTCCCGTACGCCAGCCAGGACGCTCCCTTCCCGGCCCGCGTGCTCTACTACCGGGTGCGCGCGTGCATCGGCGGCACGTGCTCCGAGCCCTCCAACGTGGAGACCGTGATCATACCGGACCCGTCGATCTTCGGGACGTTCTACTACTGCTACACGTCCGACCCGATCGACTGCCTCGGGTCCGGCCCGGTGAAGGTGAACCTGGTCGGCGGCCCGGCGCTGGTCGTCACCAACTCCGACTCGGGCGGGTTCTACTTCTTCGATCCCGTCGCCGTGGGCACGTACGTGGTCCGGGTGGACGACATCTCGTGCTCGTTCGACGTGCGCGTCAACGCGCAGTCGGTCACCCTCGGGTGGGGCGAGCGGGCCCAGATCGACTTCTACGCGGATCCGGACTCCGGCTGCGGCTCGCCGGGGCGGGCGTCGAAGCGTGACAACCCCTTCGATCCCGTCGTGGGCGGGCTCCTCGGCCTCGATGCCGACGGGGTACCCCCGCCCGGGCTGTCGCCCCGGTAGGCGAAGGGGTGTCGACCCGTGGGGCGGCGCGTCGGCTGGCCGCCGTGGCGGCGCTGCTGGCCGTGGCCTGCGGGGCGCCGCCGCCGGCTCCGTCCGTGACGCCCGGTAACGTGGTCGCACCGGCCGCGGAGGCGCTCCCGTTCCGCGATCCCTCCCTCCCGATCGAGGCGAGGGTCCGCGACCTGGTCGGACGCTTGTCGCTGGAGGAGAAGGCCGGCCAGCTCGTGCACGAGGCTGCCGCCATCCCGCGGCTCGGCGTGCCGGCCTACGACTGGTGGAGCGAGGCGCTGCACGGCGTCGCGAGGGCGGGCCGGGCCACCGTCTTCCCCCAGGCGATCGGGCTGGCCGCGACGTGGGACGCCGACCTCATGCTGCGGGTCGCGACGGCGACGTCGATGGAGGCGCGCGCCAAGCACGACGAGGCGGTGCGCCTCGGGAGCCGCGGCATCTACGAGGGGCTCACCTTCTTCTCCCCGAACATCAACATCTTCCGGGACCCGCGCTGGGGGCGGGGGATGGAGACGTACGGCGAGGATCCCTTCCTCACCGGACGCCTCGCGGTGCAGTTCATCCACGGGATGCAGGGCGACGACCCGGAGCACCTGCGCACCGTGGCCACCGCCAAGCACTACGCCGTGCACTCGGGCCCGGAGCCGGACCGTCATTCCTTCGACGCGGTGGTCTCCGAGCGCGATCTGCGGGAGACGTACCTCCCCGCCTTCCGCATGGCCGTGGAGCAGGGCGGCGTCGTCTCGGTCATGTGCGCCTACAACCGCGTGTACGGCGATCCCGCGTGCGCCAGCCAGCGGCTCCTGCAGGACGTGCTACGCGATGAGTGGGGCTTCCGTGGCTACGTGGTCTCGGACTGCTGGGCGCTCTCGGACTTCGTGAACGGGCACGGGGTGTCTCCCGACGAGCCCGACGCGGCCGGTCGTGCCCTGCGCGCAGGCACCGACATCGTCTGCGGTCCCGAGTACCGCAGCCTCCCCGAGGCCGTGCGGCGCGGGCTCGTCACGGAGGCGGAGGTGGACACGGCGCTCAGCCGTGTCCTGGACGCGCGCTTCCGCCTGGGGCTGTTCGACCCACCCGGACGCGGACCGTGGGCTCGCGTGTCGCCGGACGTGGTGGACTCCGAGGAGCATCGGGCGCTCGCGCGCGTCGCGGCGCGCGAGTCCATCGTGCTGCTGCAGAACGAGGGATCGCTCCTTCCCCTGGAGGGCGTGCGGCGCGTCGCCGTGATCGGGCCGGACGCCGACGACGTCGAGCTCCTTCTCGGCAACTACAACGGGTGGCCGGAGGCGCCGGTCACGCCGCTCGACGGGATCCGGCGCGCTGCGGCCGAGCGGGGCATCGAGGTCACGTACGCGCGTGGCTCGGACGTGGCGACGGGCGTCCCGTCCGTGGTGCCGGTGCCCGCCTCGGCGCTTCGGGACCTGACGGCCCGCTACTGGACGGGCCACGACTTCTCGGCCGCGCCGTTCGCGGAGCGGCCGGAGGACGCCGTGGACCACCAGTGGTGGCGCGGCGCACCGCTTCCGGGCATGCCCGCCGACTCCTTCTCGGTGCGGTGGACGGGGACGCTCGTTCCGCCCGTGACGGGGCGCTACGCGCTCGGCGTGCGCGTGAACGGGGAGGCGCGGGTCTTCCTCGACGACTCGCTCGTGGTGGAGTTCGGCGACCGCCACGTCGTCGGCACGCATACCGGGTGGGTGGATCTGACCGCGGGGGAGGGGCGCCGGCTCCGGGTGGAGTACCGGGACCGCAGGTTGGACGCTCAGCTCCAGCTCGTGTGGGCGCCCCCGGCGCCCGACCTTCTGGGGGAGGCGGTGAGGGCGGCCGAGGGCGCGGACGTCACGGTGCTGGTCCTGGGGCTGTCGCCGCGCCTCGAGGGGGAGGAGATGCCGGTCCAGGTGCCGGGATTCTCCGGCGGGGACCGCGTCTCGATCGGGCTGCCCGACCCGCAGGAGGAGCTGCTGCGCGCCGTGGTGGCCACGGACAAGCCGGTCGTGCTGGTGCTCACCACGGGCAGCGCGCTCGCCATTCCGTGGGCCGCCGAGCACGTTCCCGCGATCGTCACGGCGTGGTATCCCGGCCAGGCCGCCGGCGACGCGCTCGCGGACGTCTTGCTGCGCGGCGTCAGCCCAGGCGGCCGTCTTCCGGTGACCTTCTACGGGTCGGTCGACCAGCTCCCGCCGTTCTCCGACTACGCGATGGAGGGGCGCACGTACCGTTACTTCCGAGGCGACCCGCTCTTCCCCTTCGGACACGGGTTGAGCTACGCACGCTTCCGCTACCGCGACCTGCGCGTGCCGGGTCGCTTCCGGGCGGGCGACGACGTCGACGTGTCCGTCGAGGTGGAGAACGCGGGCGCCGTCGAGGCCGACGAGGTGGTTCAGCTCTACGTGACGGACGAAGAGGCGTCGGTCCCGGTGCCGATCCGCTCCCTGGCCGGGTTCACGCGCGTCTCCCTCGCGCCGGGGGAGCGCCGGAGGGTTTCCCTGACCGTGCCGGGGGAGGCGTTCTCGCTGGTCGACGCAGAGGGGCGGAGCGTGGTCGAGCCCGGTGCCTTCACGATCTCGGTCGGAGGGAAGCAGCCGGGTCAGCGGGGCCGCGCGGACGCCGCGACCACCGAGGTGCTCGGCGCGCGCATCGAGGCCGTGCGCTGAGGAGCCGTCACGCCGCCCTGGCGGGAGCGATCAGGGAGTGGCGACCAGGGCCCCCCACCACCGCGCGCACGGCCGGATCCGACGCGTGCCTCCCGTCCCTGCGGGGGGGGCGTCGAGCGCATCGCGCACAGCACGCGCGAGCTTCGCCCGGCTGAACGGCTTCTGGATGAACGCCATCTCCTCGGAGAGCACGCCGCGCACGACGACGGCGTCGTCCGTATAGCCCGACATGAACAGGACCCGCAGGCCGTCCACGCTCTGGCGGAGCTGGTCGGCGAGCTGCCGCCCGTTCATCCCGGGCAGGACCACGTCGGTCAGGAGGAGATCGGGCGGACTGACCCCGGGCGCGAAATGGGCGAGCGCCGAGATGGGGTCGTTGACGGTCAGGACGGTGTAGCCGATCTGCTCCAGGACCCTCGCCACCAGCGCCCGCACGGCCGGCTCGTCCTCGACGACCAGGATCGTCTCGGTTCCGGAGAACTCCTCCTCGTGCTCGCCGGCGGAAGCGGGCGACACCGGCCGATGGGCGGGCAGCCAGATGCGGAAGGTGGTGCCGCCGCCGGGCTCGCTCTCCACGTCGATCGCGCCCGACGCCTCCGTGAGGATCGCGTACACGGTCGCGAGACCGAGGCCGGTTCCCTCTCCCGTCGGCTTCGTCGTGAAGAACGGCTCGAAGATCTTCGAGCGCGTCTCGGCGTCCATCCCGACGCCCGTGTCGGCGATCTCCATGACGATCCACTCGTCCTGCTCGTCGAGGGGCTCGCGTCCCGGAGGCCCCTCGCTGGTGAGACGGGTCTGGATGAGAAGCCGGCCACCGTGGGGCATGGCGTCGCGGGCGTTCACCGCCAGGTTCATGACGATCTGCCCGAGCTGTCCGCGGTCCATCGTCACGCAGCGGCGGCCGTCCACGCCGAAGTCCGTGACCAGCTCGACGTCCTCGCCGATCAGGCGGCGCAACAGCTTCTTCACACCGATGAGCACCTCGTCGGCGTCGAGCTGCTCGAGCTTCAACACCTGCTTGCGGCTGAAGGCCAGGAGCTGGGCGGTGAGCGCGGCCGCGCGGTGCGGTGGCCTCGGAGACCTCGTCGAGCACGGGGTCGTACCCCGCCTCCGTGCGAAGGAGGTCGACGTTGCCGCCGATGACGGTGAGCAGGTTGTTGAAGTCGTGCGCCACGCCGCCTGCGAGGCGCCCCACCGCCTCCATCTTCTGGGCCTGCAGGAGGCGTTCCTCGCTGTGCGCGAGCGCCTTCTGCGCGGCCTTGAGCTCGGTGATGTTCGCGCCGTACCCGATCACGCCCGCCTGACTCCCCTGGCCGAACGGGCTGGCGAAGAAGAGATACGTGCGCTCGGGCGGGCCGGGCATGGTCTCTTCCATGTACGCGGGTACGCCGCTCTCCAGCGACCGTCGGAGACCCACGCTTCATGCGCGTCAGCGCCTCCGGTGACGCGGGCAGCCGTTCCCAGAAGAGCGAAGGATCGCGGGGCTCCGGCTCGGGTCGGGCGGGCCACCCCAGTGCGGCCCGGTTGTGATAGACGCACCGCAGGTCCGCGTCGAAGAGCGCCACCGGCGCCGGGAGTCCCTCCAGGATGTTCTCGAGGAGCGCCTGGCTGGCCTGGAGTCGCTCGACCATCTGGTTGAAGCTGCTCGCCAGTCGCGCGACATCCGGAATCGACGAGGGCTGTGCCCGCTGGGAGAGATCGCCGTCCGCGATGTGCTGGGCCACCTCGACCATGCACGCGAGGGGACGGGTGAGGCGGTCCGTCAGCACCCTGATGGCCACGAGACCGAGGATCAGGAACACGACGCTGTAGCCCGCCATGGTCCACCGCAGGCGGGCCACCTCGCTCGCCACGCTCTCCGTGGAGACGAAGACGTCCAATCGTGCGAGCACGTCCCCTGCGGTGTCGGTGACCGGGATGGAGAACTGCCGAACCGATGCGCTCGAGCGGCCGGAGCCGGCGACCGTTTCCGCGAGCACGCGCTCGCCGGACACCACCCGCATCGCCCGGACCTCGCGCGGCGAGCTGGCCAGCTCGAGGTCGGCCCGGACCTGGTCGAAGGCTCCGGCACTGCACGTCCGGCGCGATCAGGTGGGCCGACATCGTCGCGATGGAGAGGGCCTTGTCCTCGAGGGCTTGCTCGGCGTAGCGCCCCAGGATCGCCGGGACCGCGACGTACAGCGCCACCGCCCCGACGACGACGAGGCTCGCGAGCAGGATTCCGATGCGGCATCGGAATGAGCCCGAGAAGAGTCGCTGCGCGAGGGATGTGCCGGCCACGGAGTATCGTCTCGTCTAGAGGTTGAAGGCGCCGACGAGCTCGTCCAGCCTGCCAGCGACGCCCGCGAGGTCACCCGCCGAGGATTCCAGCTGGCCGACGCCTTCCGCGGTGCTGCCGACGGCCATGGCGGCGACCGCGTCCTGCATCGACCGCTGGACCTTCTCGAGGGAGGCCTCCGGATCGTGGCTCAGCTCGAGCGCGGGATAGTAGTCCGTCTCGATCTGCGTGATCCCCTCCGCGCTGAGTCGGCCGAAGATGAGGATCACGACCAGCGCGGCCAGACCTCCCACGGAGATCAGGACCGGGATGAGCACCATCTTCTGCTTGACGCTGAGCGTTCTCATGGCTTCGCTGGGCGCAGCCCTCTGTTCGCCATCTCGTCCCTCTCCGAAGGACTGCGTCGACGGCCTCGTCCGCGCGCCCGATCCGCAGGTCCCCGACGCGCCTGAGCCCATGGTGTCGGTATTGACTGGAGTCTCGGTCGGGACGGACCTGAACTTGAGGCCCCACGGGCCGCGGGCGGCCCCGGGGAGGTGACGCGGCTATGCTGCGGTATCCTCTCCGGCGCCGGCGCCGGGCGCGCGAGCCTACGTCACCGGTGCCAGTTCAGCAGCGGAAGGACGCTGAAGGAGTCCTTGTTGCGGGCGATGTTCAGGATGCCCACCTGCAGTCCGTGCAGCTCGTCGGCGATGTTGAGCAGCCCGATCGACAGCCCGTACTGGGCCCCGCGGACGTCGTTGAACGCGCTCACCGACACGCCGCGGACGTAGCCGGTCTCCTCGACCCGGAACCATGCGGGCGCGATCACCAGCCCACGCACCTCCTCGCCGCCCGCGCCGAAGCCCGCGATCGCCACCCCGGTGATACGGGGCGCGCCGACGCCCACGCCGCCGATGGCCAGCCCCTTCAGCTCACCACCCGCTCCGACGCCCACGCCGCCGATCGTGATGCCGGTCACGTCGCCGCCCGCTCCCACGCCCACACCGCCGATCAGGATGCCCTTCACGTTGCCGCCCGCCCCGACGCCCACGCCCCCCAGCGCCAGCCCCGTCAGGTCGCCGCTCGCGCCCAGCCCGACCCCGCCGATGGCGACTCCCTTCAGGTTTCCGCCCGCCCCGACGCCGACCCCACCGATCAGGACCCCGGAGATGTCCCCGCCGGCGCCCGCCCCCACGCCACCCACGGCGAGCCCCTTGATGTCACCGCCCGTGCCCAGGCCCACGCCACCGACGGCGATGCCGGTGATGCCACCACCGGCGCCGAAGCCGATGCCGGTCACCGCGATGCCCGAGAAGTCCCGGTCCACGCCCACGCCGGCCCCGAGCGCCAGACCGCTCATCTCGGCGGCGCCGGTGAGCGGAAGACCGAGCGCGATGCCCCTCACGACGCCGTCGCGCATGCTCGTAGGGCGTCCAGATGGTCGCGTTCAGGCCGCGCACGAGCTCGATGCGGTCGTCGCGGAAATTCAGACGGATGCCGTCCAGCCTCGGCACGTCGCCGATCCCGAGCCCGACATCGCCCACGGCGAGCTTGATGCCCTGCGCGGCGAGCGGTCGGGAGGTCGTGAGCGTGGAGGCGAGGAGGGACGCGAACACGAGCAGGGAGGCGAGCTGAACGCGGGGGCGCACGGCGGGGCTCCTGAGGCTGGGTTTTCGATACGGACGGCTACCGGCCCCTACGGGGGAAAGCAGGAAGGAGTTCCCCGTCTCCCGGGGGCGGCCCACCATGACCCTTGCGCAAGCATGTGACGGCACTCTATATGATGGGCGTCGATATACAAGCTCGCACATCCGAGGCCCCCTATGCCCGAGACCGACTTCGACGTGCAGGCGTTCGCGCGCGACATCCACCAGCTCCTCGTGCTCTCCACGCTGCGGGCCGGGGCCCAAGCACGGGTACCAGATCGCGCTCGACGTGGAGGAGGAGAGCAACGGGCTCTTCCGGTTCCGTCACGGGACCCTCTATCCGATCCTCCACCGCCTGGAGGAGGAGGGGCTGATCGGCGGTTCGTGGTCGCGTGAGGGCGGACGTCGCAAGAAGGTCTACGCCCTGACGGGCGCGGGAAGGCGCCATCTCCAGGGAGAGACGGGGCGCGTGCAGGAGATCGTCTCCCGACTCATGCAGCTCCTCCGCGGGCCGGGAGAGGCGCCCGTATGAGCACGGCCGCCACGCGCCGATTCCTCCCGGTCCTGCGCACGCTCGAGCGCGAGCTGACCGCCCCGATTCCGGAGCGCCTTCGCATCCTGCGCGAGCTCGAGCACGACCTGGAGGGACTTCGCGAGCGCTACATCGCGACGGGGCTGACCCCGGCAGAGGCCGAGGCGAGGGCGCTGGAGGCGCTCGTGCCCGACGGTGGCTCCCTCCGCGAGTTGGGCCGGCTGCACGCACCGCTGTACCAGCGGCTCACGGAGGGCGTGGCCGAGCGGCGCCTCCGGCTCGGTGAGCGCTCGATCTTCGCCCTGGCGACGGCCTCGGTCCTGGTGCTGGAGACGCTGGCCGTGCTGCGCTCCGACTTCCTCGGCGACCCGTCGCCGTTCCTCTGGGCCGTCCTCGTCCTCGGTGGGGTGCTCGGCGCCCTCGTGGTCGGGAAGGCGTTCGAGGTGTGGATCAAGCGCGACCATCGCACGCCGGACCGGGGGCTCGGAGCCATCGTGGGCGTCTCCGTCCTCGCGCTCGTCGTGGGTGGGGTGGGTGCGTTCGTGGACGTCTACGGGCTGGCCGCGACCCTCGAGCGGGCTCCCGAGCTCTCGGGCCAGCTCCTCGTGCCCACGCTCCTGCGCGTGTGCGCGCTCGTCGCGGTCGCGATCCTCGTCGCCGCGGCCGGCGCGCTGACGTGGTTCGTGCTGACGCATTGGCTGGGAGCGGTGAAGGCTGCCCGCCGGGACGTGCTGGGCCTCGATCGATAGGAAGGATCTCTCGCAACACGGAGTGTCACGATGGGTCGGATCTGGCAGGAAATGGGCTACATCCACTATCCGCTGCTCTTCGCCTTCCTCGCGGTGGCGGGTCTGTCGCTGTGGTCCGCGATGCGCCTGTACCGGCCCGGCGCCACGGCCGACCTGCGCACCAAGGCCTGGATCGACGCGGTCCTCTTCTGGGGGGGCTTCGCCTTCGTCGCCGGTGTGCTCGGCACGGTGGTCGGCGTGATCGTCGCGGCGCAGTCGATCGAGCAGGCGGCCGAGGTGGACCCGCGCCTCGTCTGGGGTGGCATGAAGGTCGCGCTGACCAGCACCGCGGCCGGGGCGCTGATCCTGGGTCTCGCGGGCGTGGTCTGGTTCGCGCTTCAGCTGCGCTGGCGCCTCATGCTCGCGGGGGAGGACGGCGGGGCCGCGTAGGCGGTCGGTCGGGGAGAGGCCGGCGGGCCGCTTGACAGCCCGCCGGCCGACAGGGACGTTGGCCGGGTTCGTCGGGCCGGCCCGCGGCAACTTGGCCGATCGGGAAGCCCGCCGGGCGCGGAGGCGTCCAGGGGGCGCCCCGCGGACGCCTCAGCGAGCGATCCCATGAACAAGTCGACGATCGGTGCCCTGATCACGCTCCTCGTCCTGGCCGGATGCACGCGCCAGGCGCCCCCCGAAGCCCCGGCCCCCGCGGGCCCCCGCGCCGGAGCGGCGCGACCCGAGGCCGCTGGTCCTCCGGGAGGGGAGGCAGGCGGCGCGCGCGGTGCCCCCGGGCGCGGCGGGGCGGGTGCGGCGGCCGAGCCGAACCCCCGCCCGTACAGCCAGGTCATCACGGACGAAGCCCAGTCGCGCCCGGGGATGTTCGGCGTGCACCGCATCGGCTCGAAGCTGATGTTCGAGATCCCGCGGAGCCAGCTCGACAAGGACGAGCTGCTCGTGATCGAGATCGCGAAGACCGTGCTCGGCTCCGGGTACGGCGGCCAGTCGGTGAGCAACGGCGTGTACCGCTGGCAGCTCCGCGACGACCGCGTCTACCTGCGCGCCGTCTCCTACGAGGCGATGGCGGACTCCACGACCCCCGAGTACCGCGCGGTGGAGGCAGCGAACACGCCCCCGATCGTGGCCGACTTCAACGTCGAGGCGTACGGGGCGGACAGCGCCGTCGTGATCGACGTGACGCGGCTCTTCACGCAGCCGCCCGCCGAGCTCGGTCCGGGCCGCCGCATCCCGGGGAACGTGGACGCCGGACGCTCCTGGATCGAGCGGGCTACGCCGTTCCCCGACAACGTCAACGTCTACTCCACCCTCACGTTCGCGCAGACGCCGCCGCGGGCAGGTGCCGCCGCGCCGGCACCCGCCCGCTTCGGCGTGACGCAGAACGACAACCCGTCCAACACGGTCGTCATGAGCTGGAGCTTCCACCGCCTTCCGGACGTGCCGATGAAGCCCCGCCTGTGCGACGACCGGGTGGGGTACTTCTCCGTGCGCTTCACGGACTACACGGACGTGGGTCAGCAGGTGAAGGGGCACTGCTTCATCACCCGCTACCGGCTGGAGAAGAAGGACCCGAGCGCGGCGATCTCGGATCCGGTGAAGCCGATCGTCTACTACATCGATCCGGCCACGCCGAAGAAGTGGGTCCCCTGGTTCAAGAAGGCGATCGAGGACTGGCAGCCCGCGTTCGAGGCGGCGGGCTTCAGCAACGCCATCGTCGCGAAGGAGGCGCCCGACGATCCCGACTGGTCGCCGGAGGATGCCCGCTATTCCGTGGTGCGCTGGCTGCCTTCCACGGTGGAGAACGCCTCGGGTCCGCACGTGCACGATCCGCGCTCGGGCGAGATCCTGAACGCGCACATCCAGTTCTACCAGAACGTGCAGCGGCTGCAGCTGACGTGGTACTTCACGCAGGCGGCCGCCAACGACCCGCGGGCGCGGATGTTCCCCTTCCCGGACGAGCTGATGGGCCGGCTGCTCGAGTACGTGCTCGCGCACGAGGTGGGGCACACGCTGGGCTTCCAGCACAACATGAAGGCGAGTTCGTGGTACCCGGTGGACTCGCTGCGCAGCGTCTCGTTCCTGCGCGAGTGGGGGCACACGCCGACGCTGATGGACTACTCGCGCTTCAACTACGTGGCGCAGCCCGACGACCACATCCCCGTGGAGCTGCTCACTCCGGGCATCGGGCCCTACGACAAGTGGGCGACGATGTGGGGCTACAAGCCCATCCCGCAGGCCGCGACCGCCGAGGCGGAACGCCCGACCCTCGACGCGTGGGCCCGCGAGCAGGACACCAAGCCGTGGCTGCGCTTCTCCACCGCGGGCAGCGCGGGGAGCGATCCCGGCGAGGAGACCGAGGCGGTGGGCGACCAGGACGCCGTGCGCGCCACCGAGCTCGGGATCGCCAACCTGAAGCGCGAGATGGCGTGGGTGCTCCCGGCCACCCAGAAGCCCACCGAGGGGTGGGACGACCTCGACAACCTGTACGGACGCATGGTGGGGCAGTGGAGGACGGAGCTGACGCACGTCACGAACATCGTCGGGGGTGCCGCGTCGCAGGAGAAGTACGGCAGCCAGGCGGGCGTGCGTTTCACCCCCGTGGAACGCGCCCGACAGCAGGCCGCGGTGAAGTTCCTGAACGAGAACGCCTTCCAGACGCCGACCTTCCTCCTCGACCCGGAGATCCTGCGGCGTATCGAGCCTACCGGCTCGGTGCAGCGCATCTCCGCGGCCCAGTCGGGCATCCTCTCGTCCCTCCTGCGCAACGATCGGCTGATGCGCATGAGCGAGTACGCCGCAGGAGTTGGGGGGTGGCCGGGGCTACACGCCGCTCGAGTTGCTGGCCGACGTGCGCGCAGGCCTCTTCGGCGAGCTGGCGGGCGGTCGCACGATCGACGTCTACCGTCGTGCGCTGCAGCGGGCGTACGTCGACATGCTCGACGAGAAGATCAACCCGCCGCCGCCCAACCCGAACGCCGCCCGTTTCTCCTTCGGGCCTCAGCGGCCGAGCCTCGATCCTGAGCTGTCCGACATCTACGCGTCGGTACGCTCGGAGCTGAAGGCGTTGGACGCCCAGATCGCGGCGGCGTGGCCACGCACCTCGGGGATGACGCGCGCCCACCTCGACGACCTCCGGCATCGGATCGCCGACGCGCTCGAGGGGAAGGGGAGCGGGGAGGGCGGACGGTAGGCACCGGGGAGGGCGCCGCGACGCGGGGTGAAACGTTCCACATACCCCCGCGGGACGGAACACGGCGTTGCATGAAACAGGGGGCGCGGACCGGTCCGCGCCCCCAACGCTTTGTGTCCCAGGAGCTTCGGTGCTGTGCCTCCGCCCGCGCCCGCGGGGCGCACGCATTGCACGACTGACCTCCCACGGCCTTCGCCAACCGACGAAGACCGGCTCGAGAGCTTCAAGCACCCACGGAGGAGGTCATCCCCATGAGACGATCGACCCTCGGTTCGATCCTGGGCCTCGCGGCCCTCCTGTCGGCGGCCTGCGCCGACGCCACCGACCCGGTGGCACCCGACGCGCCCGAGACCGTCACCGCGGAGAACGGCCGGACCGACTTCTACCATCGGACGGCCGGGCGCCGTCTACCTCATGAGCAACGCGGCCGGCCCGAACGAGGTCCTGGTGTTCGAGCGGGCCGCGGACGGCTCCCTGACCGCGGCGGACCCGGTGGCCACGGGCGGCGACGGCACCGGCGCCGGCCTGGGAAACCAGGGGGCGCTGGCGCTCACCGACAACGGGCGTTGGCTCCTCGTGGTGAACCCCGGCTCGGACGACGTCTCCTCGCTGCGCGTGACCCCACACGGGCTCGTCCTGGCCGACCGGGCGCCCTCCGGCGGCGACCAGCCGATCAGCGTGACCGTGCACGGCGACCTCGTCTACGTCCTCAACGGCGGCACGCCGAACAGCATCAGCGCGCTGCGCCTCGGCCACGACGGCTCGTTGCACCCCATCTCCGGATCGAGCCGTCCGCTCAGCGGCGACGCGGTGGGACCGGCGCAGATCGGCTTCTCGCCCGACGGGCGCGTGCTGGCCGTGACGGAGAAGGGCACGAACATGATCACGACCTACACGGTCGGCCGTCGCGGTTGGGCGTCCGGGCCGACGTCCACCCCCGCGGCGGGCGAGACGCCCTTCGGCTTCGCCTTCGACCGCGCAGGGATCCTCATCGTCTCGGAGGCGTTCGGTGGGCGCGCCCGACGCCAGCACCGTGTCGTCCTACCGCGTGTGGCGGGACGGCTCGGTGCACGTGCTCGACGGCGCGGTCCCGACGACCGAGACCGCAGCGTGCTGGATCGTCGTCTCGAAGAACGGCCGCTACGCGTACTCCACGAACGGCGGCAGCGGCACCATCTCGGGCGTGCGCGTGGGCTTCCGCGGCAACCTCGAGCTCCTCGACGACGACGGCGTGACGGGGGACACCGGCGCCGGCAGCACCCCGCTCGACGCCGCGTTCTCGAACAACGGGCGGTACCTCTACGTGCTCACCGCCGGTCTCTCCTCGGTGAGCGCCTTCCGCGAGAACGCCGACGGCAGCCTCACGGCGCTTGCCGGGCGCAGGCGGGCCTCCCCGCCACGGCCAACGGCATGGCGGCCTGGTAGGCAGCGCACGGCATGCGTGGGGAGGGGGCTGCGCCCCCTCCCCACGGCGTTCTCCCTATCCTCCGATGCGTCGCCCCGGCGTGTACGGTGCGCCCGCCGCCTCGAGACGTGCCTCGAGCGCTTCGAGCGCCCGCAGCAGGGAGGCGACTTCGGGCTCCACCGTGCGGAACTGCTGCACGGCGATGCGCAGCTGGTCGCGCTGCGCGGGGCTGGGCGCAGAGGTCCCCGAGTAGGACGCGTACACGGTGCCGCCGATCCGCCCCAGGATGGAGGTCGGCGTCTCGAACTGCCGGCGCGCGACGCTCGCGTCGCCACTGAGCGTGATGCGGATCTCGGCGATGCGGCGCTCGAGCGCCCGCACCTCCGCCAACGTGCTCTCGGGAAGCGACGGCGTGAGGCGGATGGCCTCCGTGATGGGACGCAGGCGGTCGGACGCCTCGCCCAGCCGCCGTGAGGCGGCCACGATGTCGCGCTGGGCCTCGCCGACCTCCTTCTGGAAGGCGAGGAGGGCGGCCTTGTCCTGGGCGGTCAGCGTTGCGTTGTCGAGCGAGCGCACGTCGAAGGAGACCGGCTCGACGAGCGTCTCCGGCTCGCCGTCCACCACCCGCGACATCGAGACCGTGTAGGTGCCGGGGACCACGAACGGGCCGACGTCCGGCTCGGAGAAGGGGTTCGGCTCGCCGGGAGGTCCGAGGTCGACCGGGGCCATGGGCGGATAGCGCAGGTCCCACGCGATACGGTGGATCCCCTGCGCGGCGGCAGTGCGCAGGCGACGCACCACGTCGCCGCCCGAGTCACGGATCGTGATGAGGAGATAGGGATCCTGCTCCTGGTCCTCCGCCCGCATCTCCTCGAAGGTGGGGTAGGCCACCGGCTGACCGGCCTTCTCCCGCGCGGCCTCCCGTGCCTGACGCTGCTCCTCGAGCGTCTGGATGCCGTCCTTCAACCACCAGGTGAAGACCGCTCCGAAGGGCGGGTTCTCGGCCGTGAAGTAGGCCTCCCCCTGGAAGGACTTGTCGTTCAGGCCCAGGCGACGCGACGGGATGTAGGCGAGCGCGTCGCGCGTCGGAAAGATGTGCGCCGGCTTCGCCAGGACGTCGGCCGTGGCCGTGCGTAGCGGTGTGTAGTCGTCCAGCACCCAGAAGCCGCGCCCGAAGGTGGCGAGCACCAGGTCGTTCTCGCGCGTCTGGATCGCCAGGTCGCGCACCGCGATGGTCGGGAAGCCGCCTCCGGTCAGCTCGACCCAGTGGGCGCCGCCGTCGCGGGTGAAGTAGACGCCGAACTCGGTGCCCACGAAGAGTAGCTCCGGCACCTCGGGATCCTCGGCGATGCTGTAGACCGAGCCTCGCTCCGGGAGGTTCGAGGCGATCGAGCGCCAGCTCCGCCCCATGTCGGTGGTCTTCAGGAGATACGGCTTGAAGTCCCCGTTCTTGTGGTTGTTGAACGCCGCGTACGCCGTGGCGGCGTCATGTCTCGAGGCGAGCACCATGTTCACGTACGTGCGCTCGGGCACGCCGGGGAACGACTCGATGCGCCGCCAAGCGCCACCGGCGTCCTCGGTGACCTGGATGAGCCCGTCGTCCGTGCCCACCCACAGCAGGTCCTCCCGCACGGGGGACTCGTCCAGCGACACGACGTTCCCGTAGATGGTCGTGGACTGGTTCTTCGCGACCGCGTCCACGCTCCACACCTTGCCCATCACCGGGAAGGTGTTGCGGTCGAGCCGGCGGCTCAGGTCGGGGCTGATCGCCCGCCAGGAGTCGCCGCGGTCGTCGCTCCTGAACACGATGTTGGCCGCGTGGTAGAGGCGCGTGTGCGCATGCGGGCTGATGAGGAGCGGCGCGTCCCATTGCCAGCGCAGCCCCGGCTCGCCCGCGCCCTCCTGCGGCTGGATGGGCACGATCTCGCCGCTGGCCTTGTCGTAGCGCACGAGCCCACCATACTGCGACTGCGCGTAGACGATGTTCGGGTCGGTCGGGTCGACCTGGCTCTCGAAGCCGTCCCCACCGTTCGTGATCTCCCAATCCGCGTTGACGATGCCGTGCTGGCTGGTGGTCCGTGACGGCCCGCCGAGGGAGAAGTTGTCCTGCGTGCCGCCGTACACGTTGTAGAACGGCCGGTCCTCGTCGAGCGCGACCTTGTAGAACTGCGTGACCGGGAGGTTGGCCTTGAACTGCCAGGTACGGGCGCGGTCCCAGCTCTCGTAGACGCCGCCGTCGTTGCCGTTCAGGTAGTGGTCCGGATCGTTCGGGTCCTGCCAGAGCGCGTGGTTGTCCACGTGCTTGCTCTGCTCCCCGAAGCGGCCCCAGTGGGCACCGCCGTCCTCGGTGACCTGGGCCCACACGTCCATGGCGACGACGCGGTCGCGGTCGAACCGGTCGCAGAAGATCTCGGAGTAGTAGTTCCCGCTCGTACTGTAGCCGCCGCGCTTCTGGAAGGAGCCGCCGCGGTCCGTGGAGCGGAAGAAGCCGCCGCGCTCGTCGCCCGTCTCGACGATCGCGTAGACGTAGTCGGGATCCGCCGGCGACACGCACAGCCCGATGCGGCCGACGTCGCCGGAGGGGATGCCGGCGGTCACCTTCGTCCACGTCGCACCCGCGTCGGTCGACTTGTAGAGCGCCGAGCCCGGCCCGCCGCCGATGTACGTCCAGACGTGGCGGCGCCGCTGCCACGTCGACGCGTAGAGCACGTCGGGGTCGCGCGGGTCCATCACGACGTCGTTCACGCCGGTGTTCTCGTCCACCTCGAGGATGCGCGTCCAGGTCGCGCCCCCGTCCGTGGTCTTGTAGAGGCCCCGGTCGCCGCCGGCGCTCCACAGCGGGCCCTGCGCCGCGACGTAGACGACGTCTCCGTCCTCCGGATGGACGAGGATGCGGCCGATGTGCTCCGAGTGCTCGAGGCCCATCCGCTTCCAGCTCCTGCCTCCGTCCACCGACTTGTAGACGCCGTCGCCGTAGGCCACGGCGCGCTGTGCGTTGTTCTCGCCGGTGCCCACCCAGACGACGTACGGGTCGCTCGGGTCGATCTCGACCACGCCGATCGAGTACGAGCCCTGGTCGCCGAAGACGGGCGTGAAGGTGGTGCCGTCGTTGTCGGTCTTCCACACGCCGCCGGCGGCCGATCCGACGAACCAGGTGGCCGGGTCGTCGGCGCGCACCGCGAAGTCCACGATGCGCCCCGAGGTGATGGCGGGGCCGATCTCGCGGAGCGCCATGCCGCGGAAGTTGGCGGCCGTGAAGAGGGAGTCCTGCGCGTGGACGGGAGATGCGACCGCGAGGGTCGCCAGGGCCAGGAGAGCCCGGGAATGCATCCGCATGGTTCGTCGATCCGGACGAGGGGACACAGGTCGCGGAAGCGGCGAGGATGCCGCCCGGGGAGGGCACCCTGAAGGTCAGGTCGGAGGGATCCGTCCGCAACCGTGCGATGCCGTTCCCGTGGGGGGACGCGAGCACCCGCGCCGCCCGGCGCGAACGGCTCCGTCAGCGTGTCCTGCCGCGCACCTCCACGCGGATCGTCACGTCCTGGTCGTCGCCCGCCTTCACGGGGACCGTCGTGCTCCACGTTCCCCACCCGGGAAGCGTCGCTTCGATGCGGTAGCGGGCCGGCGGCAGGCGGCCGAAATCGAAGCGCCCACGCAGGTCCGTCCGCAACTCCCGGCCGCCCGGCTCGAGGGTGACGAGCACCCCGTTCGCCGGGGCGTCGTCCGGGGCCAGCGTGATCCGGCCCGAGAGACGTCCCTCGAAGTCGACGTCGAGTTCCGGCATCTCGTAGAACCAGAGGAGCACGACGCCGCAGCCCCCGGGGGGAGCCACCGGCGCGTCCGCGGCGTCGAACACCTCGACGCCCGAGAGGTCGCGTAGCCGCGTGTCGAGAAGCCGATCGGGGGTCAGGCCGGGGTCGCCGGAGCCCTGGCGCGCGAGGTTCCCGTTCACGTAGAGGTCGAGCGTGCACCACGATGCGTCCGGATCGCCCAGCTTCCACCCCGCCGCATCGTGCAGGCGGAGCTCGTGGGCGCCCGTCACGAACGTCCGCACCTCCACCCTCGGCAGCTCCTCCACGATGCGCGCGATGGCGTCGAGCCCGCGCCGGCGGACCTCGGCCCCGGTCAGGTGGAGCAACGCCTCCTCGGTGCGCAGGGGGAAGCCCTTCTCCGCGAGCCAGGACGATTCGGCGTTGGCCGCCTCGGGGTGCTCGGCGTCACTCGGCTTCGCGGCCTCCGGCGGGGCGTCCGCGGGAAGCACGATCCGCACCGAGACCACGGGCTCGAGTTCCCCGAGGCGGGCTTCCTGCTTCTCCGACGTCCGATCCCCCACCGACGCCGTGACGGTCGCCGGGTAGCGGATCGGGACCCCGCACGACACGAAGACGCCACGCTCGTCCGTCACCACCCCCAGCCCCCGCTCGTTCAGCCGGAAGGCATTCGGGAGGCCGGTGCGGTGCACCTCCGTCCAGAGCACGTGGACGTCGGCGCCCGCCACCGGCGCTCCCGTCGCGTCGACCACGAAGCCGTACACCACGCCCTCGTCCTCCGTGGGTGGCACCTCGCAGCGTGCCAGGACCGTGCGACCCACGGATGGAAGCTCGAGGAGCACGTCGCCCACCGGGGCCGCGCCCACGTCCACGTCGCGGAAGGTGCCCGGGTGGCCCACCGTGTCCAGCGCGAGAACGGAGGCGCCGACGCGCCAGCTCCCGGGCGCCACGTCCCTCGAAGGCGAAGGCCCCGTTGGCGTCCGACCGGGCTTCACGGTCCGTGCCCGCGAGCCAGACGCGCGCGCCCACCACGGGCCCGCTCAGGCTGTCGACGACCACACCGGAGACGGTGGCTCCCCCCGGGGTGTCACGCACGGTCTCGCCGGTGGCGGTCACGATGCGCCGCACCTCTCCGCCCTCGTCCCGGTAGCCGAGGACGCCGTAGCGGGGAGCCGAGCCGAAGGGACCGCCCCGGCGCTCCACGACCTGGGGCATGCGGATCCGCCATTCATCGACGATCCAGGTGCCGTTCGGAAGCTCCCGGAAACGGATCTCGCCGCTGGCGTCCTCGCCCTCGAGGTCGCGACCCAGGTTCACGTAGCCGTAGGAGAGGGAGCGCAGCCGGGCGCCCGCACGCTCCACCCAGACGACGCCCTCGACGTCGGGGAGGCCCCGGCGCCGCACCGGTTCGAAGTGGAGGCCGATGAGGCCCTCGGACGCGCGGTCGTCGTCGAGCGCGAAGCAGTGCGTGTCGAGGAACGCGTCCGAGAGGAGGACGTTCGCGTCGGGCGCATAGAAGATACGGTCCCCTCCCACGTCGGCGACGAACCCCTCCTCGGCGAGCTTGTCCGCGGACACGGCCACGAAGGGCTGCGGGGTGAAGCCTCCTCCGGAGCGTGCGCTGCTCCTCGAGGACGCGCCGGCCGTCGGGGGCCATCTCGCGCACGAAGCGCGTCCACGCGAAGCGGTACATCCCCCGCTCGGCGGTCCACGCCGCGGCGGCCAGCGCCTTACGCGCCTCCTCCCAGACGAGCGCGGTCGCGAGGCCCTCCGTCGGCCGCACCTCGCAGCGGCGCGCTCCCTTCACGTCGATCCCCTCGAGCACCACGGGCTCGATGCCGGTGGCGACGTCGCGGTGGACGCTCTGTCCGGCCTGGACGTCGAACGGGTCGGTCACCACCGACGCGTAGCCGATGCGGTCGACGCGCAGGCGGAAGCGCCCCGGTGTCGGCGGCACCAGGACGAACCCGCCGTCCTCCGCCGTGAGCACGCGCACGAGCGGCTGATCGGTCGCCGCGAGCAGGAGGACCATGGCCCCCGCCACGGGCACACGCGAATCGACGTCGGAGACGATGCCACGCACTTCCTGGGCGGCGAGGGCCGACGGGACCAGAAGGAGCAGCGCCGTCAGCGCCGCCCACGCCGCACGTGGCGTCATCGGTCCCACGACTCCCGCTTGGCGGCGTCGGACAGGGGAATCAGATGCTCCATGGGATGGCGCACCACCATCGCCCGTGCCTCCATGAGCGACGACGCCCCGGCGTAGCTGACGGCGGATCGCAGGTGGCCGCGCATGCGCGCGAGGATGTCCACGGCGCTCCCCTTGAAGGGCACCTGGATCTCCTGCCCCTCGGCGGGCGTCTCGAGCGCCTCGTCCACCGCCGCGTCCTCGGAGCCGTACAGCGTCTGCATCACGGCCTGCGGTGACGTCATCCCGCGGTAGATCTTGAGCTTCTGCCCGGTGGCCGGGTCCTCGATCACACGACCCGGTGACTCCTCCGTCCCCGAGAGGGCGCTCCCCAACATCACGGTGGAGGCGCCACACATGATGGCGAGAAAGACGTCCTTGTCGTCCTTCACGCCCCCGTCGGCGATGATCGGCACCTCGTCCCCCAGCTCGATCCACGCCTCGCGCACGGCCTGGAGCTGAGGCACGCCCGCGGCCGTCTCGATGCGTGTGCGACACCCGCGCCCCGGGCCGATGCCCACCTTCACGCCGTCCACGCCGAGGTCGGCGAGGAAGCGTGCGCCTTCCGCCGTGCCGACGTTGCCCGCGACGAGCGCGGTGTCCGGCAGACGATCGCGCAGCGCCCGCAGGGCGGTGCCCATCACCTCCGAGTGGGCGTGGGCCACGTCCACCAGGACGACGTCGGCCCCCGCCGCCGCGAGCGCTTGGGCACGCTCGACGTAGTCTCCGGTGGCGCCCGTGGCCGCCCCGACCCGCAGGTGGCCCTTCTCGTCCTTCGACACGTGCGGGCGGTGGCGGTGCAGGATCACGTCGCGCTTCGTGATGAGCCCATGGATCCGGCGCGCGTCGTCGACCAGGGGCAGTTTCTCGACGCGGTTCTCGTAGAGCGCCCGCTCCGCCTCATCGAGGCCGATGCCCGGTCGCCCGGTGCGCAGCTCGGAGAAGGGCGTCATGTACGCTTCGACGGGGGCGTCGTCGTCTCCGTCGAACCAGGGAATGTCGCGCGCGGACAGGAGGCCGGCCAGCACGCCGCTCCCCTCCGTCTCCTCGACGAGGAGGCTCGTGCCGCGCTGCCGCATCAGCTCGCGCGCCTGACCGAGTCGCGTTCCCCGGGCCACGCGGAAGGGCTCGTCCACCACGAAGCCGTGGCTCCGCTTCACGCGCTCGACCTCGCGGACCTGCGCCTCGATCGACATGGCACGATGGATGATGCCGATCCCCGCCTCCAGCGCCATCGTCTCCGCCATCGCCGAGCCGGTCACGCTGTCCATGTTGGCGGACACCACGGGAAGCTCCACCGTGATGCCACGCGCCAGGGGCGAGGTCAAGCCGACCTCACGCCGCGTGGCGACCACGCCCTTGCGTGGGCGGAAGAGGAAGTCGTCGTAGGTCCGACCCACCATCTCGGGCTCGATCTTCATCGGGACTTCCTTCGCTGCGCGGGTCCACTCGGGCCATCTGCGTCGGTCGAGGGATACCCTCCGGCGGTGTGTCCGGTGCACACACGGGTGGCGCTTCGCGCCCGTACGCTCTTTCTTTCCGGGCGACGACCGCCTTTCCGACACGGGCTCCCCGCGCGGAGCCCGGGCTGATCGGATCGTGCCCCCCAGCCGAGTCGAGCGAATCCGAACTTGATCCGAACGCTTGTCCTGGGGACGTTGCTCGGCCTCTTCTCGGGCGTCGTCCCCGGTCCGTTCACGGCCCTCATCGCCGTGACGGCGCTCCGCCACGGCTTCTGGGCGGGCTTCCGCATCGCGGTGGTCCCGCTCGGATCCGAGACGGCGGTGATGATCGTGTCGGCGCTGATCCTGTCGAAGCTGCCCGACGGAGCGCTCCGCTGGATGGGCATCGTCGGAGGGCTGTTCGTCCTCTTCCTGGCGGCCCGCACGTTCAAGGAGTCGCGCGAGAACCCGGTCGACGAGCCCACGATCAGCTCCCGCCGCAGGACGCTCGAGAGCATGATGGTGGCGGTCCTGTCGCCGTCGCCCTGGGTGTTCTGGCTCCTCGTGGGCTCGCCCCTCGTGCTGAGCGCGTACCACCACGGCGTGGGCCATGCCGTCGCCTTCTTCGGAGCGTTCATCGTCGTCTTCGTGGGCGTCTACGTGGGCATCGCGCGCGCCGCGTCGTTCGGGCACCAGCGGCTCCCCGACCACTGGTACCGGCGCGTGATGGTCGGCGCGGCCGCGGCGCTCATGATCGCCGGGTCCGTGCTGCTCTGGCAGTCGTGGATCGGCAACTTCCACCGCATGGTCCGCGGACCCGAGAGCATCCGCCACATCCTCGAGGACACCGTTCGCGTCCCCTGACGCCCCCGCGGTCGGCCCTCACCCTCCCGTGAGCCCGCGCTCCTCCAGCAGCGGCTGCACGCTCGGATCGCGACCCCGGAAGGCCCGGTACATCGCGCCCGCGTCCTCGCTGCCGCCGCGGCTGAGGATCATGTCGCGGAAGCGCTGTCCGTTCTCGCGCGTCATCCCTCCGTTGTCGCGGAACCAGTAGTAGGCGTCGTCGTCCAGCACCTCGCTCCACATGTAGGCGTAGTAGCCCGCCGAGTAGCCGCCGTCCCAGATGTGCGAGAAGTAGGTGGTCCGGTAGCGGGGCGGCACCTGCGCCAGGTCGACCCGGAAGCGGTGGAGCGCGTCCGCCTCGAACGCGACCACGTCCTGGGGCGGAGCTGCGGGCGGGAGGGTGTGCCATGCCATGTCGAGCAGGGCGGCCGCGAGGTACTCGGTGGTGGCGTACCCCATGTTGAACGTCGAGGACCTGCGGATCTTGTCCACGAGCGAGGCGGGCATCGGCTCACCCGTGTCCCACCGCTTGGCGTAGTTCGCCAGCACGCTCGGCTCGAGCGCCCAGTGCTCGTTGAACTGCGACGGGAACTCGACGAAGTCGCGCGGGACGTTGGTGCCCGCCAGGGTGGGGTAGCGGACGTCCGAGAACATCCCGTGCAGCGCGTGGCCGAACTCGTGGAACATCGTGGTGACGTCGTCGAATCCGAGCAGCGCCGGCTGACCGGGCGCGGGCTTCGTGAAGTTGCAGACGTTGTAGACCACCGGCTTCGTGTCGAACAGCCCGGACTGCTCCACCAGGGCGTCCATCCACGCGCCTCCGCTCTTGCTCGGCCGCTGGAAGTAGTCGGCGTAGAAGAGGGCCATGGGCGAGCCGTCGGCGTCGAACACCTCGAAGACGCGCACGTCCGGGTGGTACACCGGGATGTCGTGCCGCTCCTGGAAGGTCAGCCCGTAGAGCTGGTGCGCCGCGAAGAACACGCCGTCCCGGAGCACGCGGTCGAGCTCCATGAAGGGGCGCACCTCGGCCTGGTCGAGGTCGTATTCCCGCTTGCGGAGCTGCTCGGCGTAGCGCTGCCAGTCCCACGACGCGAGCTGGAAGGCACCGCCCTCCTCGTCCACGATCGACTGCATGCGGGCGGCTTCGCCCCGGGCCTTCGCGGTCGCGGCCGGCACCATGTTCGTCAGCAGCTTCTGCGCGGCCGCGGGGGTCTTGGCCATCTGGTCGTCGAGTACGTACGCGGCCCAGGTGGGATAGCCGAGGATCTGCGCTTTGCGGGCCCGGAGCTGTGCCAGGCGCTGCACGATCGGGCGCGTATCGTGGGCGCCGCCCTGCCCGCGTCCCAGCGATGCCTCCATCACGCGCTCGCGGAGCGCGCGGTCGCGGAGCGACGCGAGCACCGGCTGCTGCGACGTGTTCTGGAGCGCGAGCACCCACGCTCCCGGCAGCTTGCGGCGCCGTGGCCTCGTCGGCCGCCGCCGACACTTCCGCGGAGCTCAGGCCGGCCAGCTCGGCGGAGTCCTTCACCACCACGGCCGCGTCGTTGCGGCCGGCGAGCAGCTCCGTCTGGAAGCGGGTCGCCAGACGCGACTCCTCCTCGTTGAGGGCGCGCAGCTCGGTCTTGGCGCTGTCGTCGAGCTCGGCGCCGGCGCGCACGAAGTCGCGGTGGTAGCGCTCGACCAGGAAGCGCTGGACGCTGTCGAGCCCGAGGGCCGCGCGCTGCTCGTAGAGCGTACGCACGCGCGCGAACAGGGCGGGGTCCAGGTAGATCGCGTCCGAGTGGGCGGCCAGCCTGGGAGCCTCCTCGGCCTGCACGTCCTGGAGCACGCTGTCCGTGTTCGCGGAGGTGACGGCGTTGAAGGCGCGCATGACGCGGGCGAGGAGCTGGCCCGAGCGCTCCATGGCGACGATCGTATTGTCGAACGTGGGCTCGGCCGCCTGTTTCGCGATCGAGTCCATCTCCGTGCGCTGGCGGGCCATCCCGGCCTCGATCGCGGGCTGGTAGTCGGCTTCCGTGATGCGGTCGAAGGGGGGCGCCTCGTAGGGGAGGGTGCTGGGCTCGAGGAGCGGATTCTGCGTGGACATCGTAGCGGACGGCCGGTCCGAGCAGGCGGTGGTGAGGAGAAGGAGGAGGAGGGCGGGCGAAGGGTACGGGCGAGCGTGTGCCATGGGATCTCCGGGTCACCTGGCCCGACCGCCGCGGGACGGCGTGCCTCGTCCGCGCAGGCCAGGCCGAGCAGGTGTTGCCCCGACCGAGGTGTTCGTTCTGGGGGGCGACGAGCCGGAGGAGCACCGCCCGCCGGACGACGTCCCGCCTCTACGATCCCGCCGGCGGGGGCCACGCGCAAGCCACGGGGCTCACGGCACGAGGATCACGGCACGAGGATCACGGACCCCACGGTCCTGCGCCCCTCCAGGTCGCGGTGTGCCCGCGCCGCGTCGGCGAGCGCGTACCGGCTCGCGGGCTCGATCCGGACCTTGCCGGCGCGGACGACGGCGAAGAGGGCGGCGGCCGTATCCTCCAGCTCCTCCCGCGTCGCGATGTACGTGCCCAGGGTGGGGCGCGTGAGGTAGAGCGATCCCTTCGACGCGAGGATCCCGATGCTCACCGGTGGCACGGCGCCGGATGCGTTGCCGAAGGACACCATGAGGCCGCGCGGGCGCAGGCAGTCGAGCGAGCCCTCCCAGGTGGAGGCGCCGACCGAGTCGTAGACCACGGGGAGCTTCGCACCGCCCGTGAGCTCCACGACGCGGTCGACGAAGCTCTCACGCGTGTACACGATCGGGTGGTCGCAGCCGAGCGACCGTGCGCGCTCCGCCTTGTCGTCGGTGCCCACCGTGCCGATCACCGTGACACCCAGGGCGTGCAGCCACTGGCAGGCGATCGACCCTACACCTCCCGCGGCGGCGTGCCACAGCACGGTCTCGCCCGCCTCCACCGCGTACGTGCGGCGCATGAGGTAGGCGACCGTCATCCCCTTGAGCATCATGGACGCGGCCTGCTCGTCGGAGATGTCGTCGGGGATCCTCACCATGCGCTCCGCGGGAACGAGGCGGGCCTCGCAGTACGCGCCGAGCACGCCCGTGTACGCGACGCGATCCCCGACCGCCCAGCCGTCCACGTCGGCGCCGACGGCCTGGACCACACCGGCCGCCTCGCTGCCGGCGACCTGGGGCAGCGGCACCCGGTAGAGCCCCGTGCGCTGGTACGTGTCGATGAAGTTGACCCCGACGGCGGTGTGCCGGACGCGAAGCTGGCCGGGGCCGGGGTCGCCGACCTCGATATCCTCGAGGCGGAGCACCTCCGGCCCGCCGGTCTCGTGGAACCTGATCGCCTTCGCCATGCGCCGCTCCCTCGTTCGGGGCGGGGATCGCCACGCGACCCCTCCGTCCGATGAGCACCCTCGTCCTCGCCGGGAGGTCCCGGGGACGCACGCCGCCGCCTGGCGCCGAAGGAACGCCCCCGCATGCAGATCCGGCGGCACCCCGATTGATGTATCAGATGTGCCCGCTCCTTGATCCGCTGGCGCGGGGGCGCCAAGATGGCGCTCGGGAAGGAAAGATCCGCGGCCACCTGCTCCGACCGCTTCGACCTCACACGGGAACCACAGGGACCCCCATCGTGATCGATCTCACCAAGCTCGAAGTCTGGTTCGTCACGGGCAGCCAGCACCTCTACGGACCCGAGGTTCTGGAAACCGTGGCCGCGCACGCCCGCGAGATGGCGGCATCGCTGTCCGGGACAGGGCGCCATCCCCGTCGACGTGGTGTTCAAGCCCGTCCTCACCACCCCGGACGCCGTGCGCAGGCTCTGCCTGGACGCCAACGCCGACGATGCGTGCGTGGGTCTCGTCACGTGGATGCACACCTTCTCCCCCGCGAAGATGTGGATCGCCGGGCTGCAGGCGCTCGACAAGCCGTTCGTGCACCTGCACACGCAGTACAACCGTGAGATCCCGTGGGCCGACATCGACATGGACTTCATGAACCTGAACCAGTCGGCGCACGGCGACCGCGAGTTCGGCTTCATCGGCAGCCGGTTGCGTCTGAACCGCAAGGTCGTGGTCGGGTTCTGGCAGGACGATGTCGTGCGTGCCCGCCTGGGCACGTGGGCCCGCGCGGCCTGCGCGCGTCACGACGCCCGCACGGCCCGCATCGCGCGCTTCGGCGACAACATGCGCGACGTGGCCGTCACCGAGGGTGACAAGGTCGAGGCACAGATCCGCTTCGGCTACGACGTCTACGGCTTCGGCGTGGGCGACCTGGTGGCGCGGGTGAACGCGGTGAAGGACACCGAGGTCGACGCGCTCGTCGCGGAGTACGTCGAGCGGTACGAGGTGACGGCGGAGCTGCGTCCCGGCGGCGCGCGGCACGAGTCCCTGCGCGACGGCGCCCGCATCGAGGCCGGCATGCGCCGCTTCCTCGAGGAGGGCGACTTCCGGGCGTTCACGACCACCTTCGAGGACCTGCACGGGCTGGCGCAGCTGCCCGGGCTGGCCGTCCAGCGGCTGATGGCGGACGGATACGGCTTCGGCGCGGAGGGCGACTGGAAGACCGCCGCGCTGCTGCGGGCCATGAAGGTCATGGCGACCGGGCTGGAGGGTGGCACGTCCTTCATGGAGGACTACACCTACCACATGGCCGCGGGCGCGATGAAGGTGCTCGGCGCCCACATGCTGGAGGTCTGTCCCGTCGATCGCGACGGGTGCGCTGTCGCTGGAAGTCCATCCGCTGTCGATCGGCGGCAAGGAGGACCCGGTCCGCCTGGTCTTCGACACGCGCCCCGGGCCGGCGGTGAACGCCTCGGTGATCGACGTGGGCGGACGGTTCCGCCTGGTGGTGAACGAGGTCGACGTGATCCCGACGGACGAGCCGCTCCCGAAGCTCCCCGTCGCGCGGGCGCTCTGGCTGGCGCGCCCCGACCTCGAGGTCGCGGCCACGGGGTGGATCCTCGCGGGCGGCGCCCACCACACGGGCCTCAGCCAGGCGCTGACCACGGAGCATCTGGAGGACTTCGCGGAGATGAACGGCGTCGAGCTGATCGTCATCGACGCCGACACCACGCTGCGTGGCCTCAAGAACGAGCTGCGCTGGAACGACGCGAGCTACCGGACACCGGGAGGCCGATAGCTACCTGCGGGAGGAGTCCGATGGCGAGGAATCCCTGGACCGCGGTCGTGGTGATGGCGCTGTTGGCCGGAGGCGTGTTCCTCCTCTTCCAGGCCCGACAGACCGCGAGGACGGTGGGGCTTCGGCCGGTCGCGAGCACCGAGGGGGCGGCCATCGAGCAGACGGTGCAGGGGTCGGCGCCGGGACCCCGTCTGGTGGAGGCGTTCGACGGCCTCGGCGTGGGCTTCACGGGCCCGCAGGGCGTGTCCACCGGTCGGAATCCCTCGGACAACAGCCTGGCGGTCGGCCCCGACCACGTGGTGCAGGTCGTGAACTCGCGGCTGGCGATCTTCAGCCGGAAGGGCGAGCGGTACGACACGACCGGCGAGGTGCTGTACGGCGCCGTGCCGACGAACACGCTCTTCCACGGTTTCGGGGGCATGTGCGAGCGCACGAACAACGGCGACGCCGTCGCGCGTTACGACCAGCTCGCGGATCGGTGGCTCGTGGTCATGCCGTTGTTCCGGCGGCAGCCGGCCCGTCCGGATCAGCCGCCCGTCTGGACGCCGTCGCCCACCGCCTATCTGAGCCCGGAGGGCGTGCCGGGGCAGCCGGGCCCGGCCGCGCCGCTCTTCGTGCCCGCGCCCGAGCCCGCGCCCGAGGCGCAGGGGAACGTGGCGGGGCGGAGCGGTCCGCCCGGGCAGCGACCCCCCGAGGAGGAAGGGCCGTGGGGGATGTGCTACGCGGTGAGCACGAGCCCGGACCCGATGGGCTCGTGGTACCGGTACGAGTTCCTGCGCCCGCTCTTCCCGGACTACCCGCGCCCCGCCGTCTGGCCGGACGGCTACTACGTGCCGACCAGCACGGGCGACAACGTGGTGGAGAAGCACACGTGCGTGGTCGAGCGTGCGCGCATGCTCGCGGGCGAGCCGGCGCGCGAGCAGTGCTTCGTGGTGGCCGACGTGGGCTTCCTGAACAACGCCGACCTCGACGGACGCCGGCTCCCGCCGGAGGGCGCCCCGAACCCGGTGCTGGCCACGGGCGGCACGCAGCTGCGCGGGGATTTCGACGACGACGGCCTCTACGCCTGGCGGTTCCACGTCGACTGGGAGGATCCCGCCGCGACCACGCTCACGGGCCCCGAGAAGATCCCCGTGGCCCCCTACCACTACCTGTGCGACGGGCAGCTCACCAACTGCGTCCGCCAGCCGGGAACCGACCGCCACCTCGACGCCCAGGGCGACAAGCTCATGGCCAGGGTGGTCTACCGGAACCTGGGCGAGCGCGAGGCGGTGGTGGCCGTCCACTCCGTCGACACGGAGGCGGGTGGCGGGGGCGTGCGTTGGTACGAGCTCACGGTCGGGGCGTCACGCTCCATGACCCTCAGGCAGCAGGGGACGTACGCGCCGGACGGCCTCTACCGCTGGATGGGGAGCCCGGCGATGGACGGCCTCGGGAACATCGGCATCGGCTACTCCTTCGGGGGCACGCCGCACTTCGCCGGCCAGCGCTTCTCGGGGCGCAGGGCGGACGACCCCCTCGGCAGGCTCACGCTGGGGGAGACCGTTCTGGTGGAGGGCGAGGCCGCGCAGACGAGCACGCTGCGCTGGGAGGACTACACGCAGACCGCGGTCGACCCGCGGGACGACTGCACGATCTGGTACGTGGGGGACTACCTGAAGGAGGGGGCCGAACGGTACTCTACGCGCATCGGCGCATTCCGGCTTCCGGGTTGCGCGGAGTAGAGCGGATTCTCCCGGCCCAGAGGGTCCATGGTTCGCTCGTCGCGGGCGAGCAGCGCGGTTCGGATCGGTGTTCGTGCTCCTGGCCCTCGGCGGCGTCGCCGTGGAGGCCCAGTCCTCTCCGCTGCGCGTGCCGCCCCCGATCGGAACCGCGGTGCGGGCTGAGTTCGGGACCGACGGCCAGACCCGGGTCGTGAAGGGCCTCCTCGTGTCGGGCACGGAGCTCGGCCTCGTCGTCCGCCCCGGATCCGGACCGCCCGACACGATCCCCGCTTCGACGATCGTGCGCCTGGATGTGAGCCGCGGGCGCAGCCACGCGATCGGAGCGCTGAAGGGACTCGGCTTCGGCGCGGCCGGTGGGGCGCTGGTGTTCGGAATCGTCGGTGCGCTCGGATACTCCGACGCGTCGGGCCCGTGCGACTCACCCGGATGCGCGGACTCGGCCTCCGGGGCGTTTCATCATCAGCGCGATCGTCGGCGCCATCGTCGCCGCGCCCATCGGTACGCTACTCGGCCTGGGGATCGGATCCCAGCGCTGGCAAAGGGTCTGGTGAGCGTCCGCGGCCGCCCGCCTCAGCGCAGGCGCACCTCCGTCGTCCCGCTACCGAGCGGCACCACGTAGGCGTCGCGCTCGACGTTCAGCTCGAGCTCCGGGGCGATCATCTCCACACCCTCCACGGCGGCCGGCTGTTCGACGCGCAGCCTGGCCTGCGGCGTGTACGCGGTGGCCGGCGAGAGCGTGAGCACCACCTCGCCATCGGGGGTCAGCTCCACGCGCTCGAAGGTGCCGGCCTCCAGCGTGAGCCAGAGACCCAGCGGCGCCAGGTAGACCCGCGCGCGCGACGCGTCGAGCGGCGTCACGCGCACGGTGCCCCCCTCCTCCGTGAGGTTGCCGCCGAAGGCGAGCCAGCCGAGGTCGGGATCGTGCGTGACGTACGTACCCGTGTTGACCGCGTGCCCGAAGAAGTTGGGGCCGTAGTCCCCGGAGATGCCGTCGATGCGCAGCGTCGACGGGAAGGCGTGGAAGCCGCTCGGGCCGAATCCCTCCTGCGTGATGTTGGCGATCGAGCCCATCACGCCGCCGTACCCGACGCGCAGCAGGTACAGGTCGTCGGGGTGCGCCCGGTACTCGGTCAGCACGGGGATCGCGTTCAGCCCGGAGCCGTAGTGGTGGAGCTGCCGCTCCAGCCGGCGCAGCTTGCCCGCGTACTGGAAGTCCCAGTAGCGGCGCGCGCTACCGTTGTAGCCCCAGTGCGGAACCGTCGGCATGTACCCGAGGATCGCGTTCAGCGTCACCTCGGCCTTCGCGTCGTACCCGAAGTAGCGGCACCAGGCGTAGACCTCCTCCTGGCCGGTGGAGTCCCACGGCATCTCGCTCCCGAAGGGATAGCCGAGCTGGCGCCACACCTCGGCCCGCTCCTTCATGATGCCCTCGAGCGTGCCCGCCTGCTCGGTCCAACCCTCGCGTTTCAGGTCGTGCAGGATCATCACGAAGATGGTCCCTTCCATCTGGCCGAACTGCGCGTAGTGTGCGGCGTGCTGCACCATCGCCTGGCCGGTGCGCCACGCGTGCTCCAGGTACCAGTCCCACGCGTGGTTGGTCACGAGCCCCTGGTGGTCGCGCGCCAGGCGGTAGAGCACCCAGTAGGCGGCGGCCACGTGCGGGTAGTTGTACGAGCGGCCGACCGACATCGCCTCCTGGCGGTTCCAGCTCGACCATCCGCCGTAGCGGATGCTGTCGCTGTACGTCCCGGCGGGCATCTGGTCGGGCTCGTAGTAGAAGAGGCTCTTCCTGACGCCGTACTGCGAGCTCCCCGGAGTCGTACTGGAGCCCGCCCCAGAGCGTGCTGTCCACGAAGGCCTGCAGCTTGGCGAGCTCGGCCGGATCGGGCCGCACCAGCTGCTTCATCACGGCGGCCAGCCACGACCCCGAGCCCCCTTCGTCGCCGAGGCCGGCGATCCAGGCGCGGTTGTCCTCGGTGACCTGGCTCTTGGTGTCCCAGTCGTAGGTGATCACCGAGGGCGCGCGCCCGAAGGGATCGTCCGGGCGGTCGAACCACTGCTCCGTGGTCAGGAAGCGGCCCAGGTCGTCGACGACCTGGGCGGCCGACTTCACCACCTTGTAGTGGATCGTCTGCTCGAGGCCGTCCGCGTACGTCACGGTCAGCCGGGCACGCCCCCACCGCCGGCCCCGCACGTCGTAGCGGGCCCATCCGCCCTCGGTGGTACCGTCCGCCGTCAGGTCGAGCGCGCCGGCCGGGTCGACCTCGAGCGAGCGCACCGCGCTCGCGTGGCGGAGGAAGAGGCGCGCGTCGATGTCCATCGGGACCACGTAGCCGGGGACGCCGACCGCCACGGGGCGGCCGTTGGCCAACAGCGTCTGCTCGATGTCGCGGATCTCGTCGGAGACGAGGAACTCCACCCCCCACGAGCGCGTCTCGCCGGGTGACAGCGTCGCGGACGTCGCCGGATTCCAGGGCTCGGCGTCGCTCCATTCGTCCTCGGCCCATGCCGCGCTGAGCGGCATCCACTCGTAGAACCCCTCGAAGGTGATCCCCCGGGGCGTCGGATCGGAGAGGAGCGGGCGCCAGGCCTCCAGCGGCGTGCCCTCGAGGGGAGCCACGACCAGGGCGGGGCCGTGGCCGTTGAGGCGGGTGACCTGCACGTAGCCCGCGTCCATCCCGATGTAGGGATCGTGGAAGGAGGCCACCGCGTGGGCCTCGTCGAGCGAGCGGTCGCTCAGGATGTTGTCGAAGATCATGGGGATGCCGAGCGCCCCGATCTCCACCGGTGCGTCGGAGGTGTTCCGGAGCTCGAAGCGGAGCGCCGAGGTTGCCGTCCCGCAGCTCCCAGTAGCGGCGTACGCTCAGGGGGAGATCCGCGGGGAGCGTGGGCGCGAGGTCCGCGGCGGCGAGCACGTCGCCCGAGGCCGCGAGGGCACGCACCGGCTTGCGGGCCGCCGCCGTGGAGATCTCCCGCCACTCGGCGGCCCCCGACGTCCTTACGCGCAGGTCCAGGTCGCCCAGGTGGTTGAAGCCGTTCGCCGCCCTCCGCACCAACCAGTCGGAAGGCGTGAAGTCGAAGCCGTCCGCTCCCTTGGGCCGCAGTGCGGCCACGGTCTGGGAAGCGCGCACCAGCGACAGGTCGAAGTGCGGCGTCTGCAGGTCGATCGTGCCCTGCTCGAGGCCCAGCGTGGGGACGGTGTCGGCCGGAGGGCGCCCGCGCATCTGCGCCAGCGTCGCCGTCGGCGCCGCGCCGAGGAGGAGGGCCACGAGCGCGAGACGGTGCGCGGGGGTGCCGGGTAGCGGGGTACGCTTGCTCATCGGATCTCCGTAAGGACGCGTTTCTCGTATTCCTCGTACACCCCGGACAGCCGTCGGTACACCTCGACGGCCGACGGGTCCGGCGTCACGGCCAGCGCCGGGTTCGGCTCGGCGAACCCGGAGACCACCTCGCTCCAGTCGACGGCCCGGTGGTTCGCGGCCGCGTCCGCGTGCGCGGCGCGCAGAGCGGCGCCCAGGCAGGCGGCGTTCGTCACGTCGATCCGGTGGACCGGGGCGTCGAAGACGTCCGCCATGACCTGGAGGAGCGCGCCGTTGCGGGCCGCCCCTCCGGTGGCGTGGATGCGCTCGACGCGCGGTGCGGCCCAGCGTGCGTGCACCCGCATCGAGAGCATCTGTCCCTCGACCACGCCCCGGACATTCGCGCCGATGTCGTCCGCCGTGAAGCCCAGACGGTGGACGCCGGTCGCGTCGACACGCGGCGTGATCTCCGGCTCGAACCAGGGGAGCATGAGCGCCCCGTGGTTGCCGGGGGGAGTCTCGCGCAGCAGCGCTGTGAAGCCGTCCCAGTCGAGCCCGAAGGCGTCGCGGACCCGCTCACGCGCGAGCGACCCGTTCCGGAAGCAGACCAGGCTCATCAGCTCCCCGGTGGGCGCGCCGAACACGTGCGCGGTGCCCGAAGGGTCGAGCGCGAAGCCGTCCAGGAGCGTGAAGAGGGTGTCGCTCGTGCCGAGCGACACCGCCACCGTGCCGGGGTCCACCAGGCCCACGCCGACCAGGCTGGAGGGATTGTCCCCCGTCCAGGCGACGAGCCGAGCCGGGGGCAGGCCGTGACGGTCCGTCCAATAGCGCGAAAGGTGGCCGACCACCGTATCGGGGTGCACCACGGGGGGAAGGCGGTCGCGGAGGCCCGGGGCGGTCGCCTCGAGGGCGGCACCGGCCCACCGTGCGCGACGGATGTCCATGAGGTTCATCCCCGAGCCGTCCCCGGTGTCGATCGGCATGGTGGTCACCGGCCAGGAGCGACGCCAGGAACGAGCTGACGAGGTGGACGCGCGCGGTGCGCGCCCACGCCTCCGGGTCGGTCTGCCAGAGCTTGCGGATCTGCGGACCCGTGAAGCGCTCGAACACCCTGGAGCCGGTGAGTCGGGCCACGGCCTCGGGGCCGCCGAGGGCGTTCGTGATCTCCGCGCACTGCGGGGCGGTGCTCGCGTCCATCCACACGGGCGCGACGTCGAGCGCGAAGGTGCCGGGAAGCTGGGCGGTGAGCGGGCGCCGCGGGTCAAGGTCGGCCAACACGGCGTCGGCCTCGGCGCGCAGGTAGACGGAGCCGTGCTGCTGCGCCGAGCCGCTCACCGCCGCGATGCGGCGCACGTCGGCGCCCAGCTCCGCGGCGACGCACGCCATCATCGTGTCGAGGGCCTCCGCCCACATGAGCGGGGAGGAACGCACCACACGGGGGTCGGGGTGGCGAAGCACGCCGTCGACGGTGCCGTAGGCGGGGAACGCCTCGTCGTAGCGGAGGGAGCGCTCGAAGAGGACGCGGCGCCGACCCTCCTCCACCTCGATCGCGATCGCCGTGAGGCTCTGCGTCGCGCAGTCGAGTCCCAGGTAGATCGGCATCGCGCGACTAGCCGTCCAGGAGCCCTTCGAACGCGTCGGGCGCGAGGTCGCGCAGCGACGTCACGGCCAGGTCCGCGCCGGCGGCGGCCTCGGCCGACGCCGATCGGCACCGCATGCCCCCGCGGCGGGTGGCCTCGCCTTCGCGTCGCCGACGTCCTCCGGACCACGACGCAGCGCTCCGGGGCCACGCCCAGCCGCGTCGCCGCGGTGAGCTCGTCGTTGCGCTGCCCGAAGCTGGCCTCGAAGTCCGACTCCGTGACGCGCACGCCCTCTGCGGCCAGCGCCTCCTGCCACGACCGCCAGTGGTAGGCCTTCGAGTCGGCCAGCGTCCCGTCCAGATCCCAGAGGACCGCGCGCGGTGCGGGCCCGTCCCCCTCACCCCTGACCGTAATAGGCGGTGCTCCCGTGCTTGCGGAGGAAGTGCTTGTCGACGAGGTACGTCTCGGGCCTGCGCGCGTCCGGGGCCACCGAGCGGACCGTGCACTCCATGCGCGCGAGCAGCTCGAGGATGCGCGAACGCTCCACGGCCTCGTGCGCGTCCCGCCCCCAGGTGAACGGCCCGTGGTTCGCCACCAGCACGCCGGTCACGTCCTCGGGCGAGGGCCCGCCGCTCGCGGAACGCCTCCACGATGACGAGCCCGGTGTTCCTCTCGTAGGCGCTCTCGACCTCGTCCCGCGTCATCTCGCGCGTCACCGGCACGTCGCCCCGGAAGTAGTCGGCGTGCGTCGTGCCCATGCAGCGCACGGGCAGCCGCGCCTGCGCGAGCGCGGTGGCGAACTCCGAATGCGTGTGCGCCACGCCGCCGCACGGGAAGGCGCGGTAGAGCTCCAGGTGCGTGGGCGTGTCGGAGGAGGGGCGCAGCGTGCCCTCCAGCACCTCGCCGGTCTCCAGCGACACCGGCACCATGTGCGCCGGCGACAGCTCCGCGTAGGGCACCCCGCTCGGCTTGATCGCGAAGAGGCCGTCGTCGCGATCCACGCCGGAGACGTTGCCGAACGTCCCCGTCACCAGCCCGCTCTCGCCCAGCTCGACGTTCGCGCGCCAGACACGCTCCCGGAGCTCCGCGGCCAGGAGCGTCACGACGCCTCCCCGCCCGCGACCCGCTCCCGCAGGGCGAGCAGCCGCTTCATGATCGTGGGGAGGTCGGTCTTCGCGCCCGGCACGCCCCCGAAGACGTCGTGCAGCTCGCGGTACATCCCGTAGAGCTCGTCGTAGACGGCCGTCGCCTCCGGGTTCGGCTCGAAGCGCTCGTCCTTGAGCGACGTCATGCGCGCCTGCGCCTCCGCGAAGTCGTCGTAGCCGCCCGCCGCCGAGCCGGCCGCCACCGCGGCCGAGAGGGCGGCGCCGAGCGCCGGGGTCTGCGACGACCCGGCGAGCAGCATCGGCCGCCCGAGCACGTCCGCGTAGATCTGCAGGAAGAGCGCGTTCTTCGCCGCGATGCCGCCGCAGACGACCACGCGCTCGATCGGGACGCCGTGCTCCACCATCCGCTCGATGATCGCGCGCGCCCCGAACGCCGTCGCCTCGATGAGCGCGCGGTACACCTCGGCACGGTCCGTGTGGAGCGTCTGCCCGAGGAGGAGCCCCGTGAGCCGCGTGTCCACGAGGATCGTGCGGTTGCCGTTGTTCCAGTCGAGCGCCAACAGCCCGGACTCGCCCGGGCGGAGCTTCGCCGGCCCGGTCGGAGAGCTCGGCGTGCAGGGAGTCGTCGCCCTCGCACACCCCGTCCACCCACCAGCGCAGGAGGTCGCCCACGGCCGACTGCCCGGCCTCGATGCCGTAGTAGCCCGGCATGACCGAGCCGTTGACGATGCCGCAGATGCCGGGCACGTCCGCGAGGGGCTCGCCGGACGGTGCGATCGCGATGTCGCAGGTGGACGTGCCGATGATCTTCACCAGGGTGCCGGGGCTCACGTGCGAGCCCACGGCGCCGTAGTGCGCGTCGAAGCCGCCCATCGCGATCGGGATGCCCTCGGGCAGCCCGAGCGTCTCCGGCCCACTCGGCGCTCAGCCTGCCGGCCGGCCGGTCGGGCGCGTGCGCCTCGTCGTAGAGGCGGTCGCGCAGCTCGGCGAGACGCGGATCGAGCCGCGTCAGGAACGTCCTTCGAGGGCAGCCCGCCCCACACCGGGGAGTACATCGCCTTGTGCCCGGCCGCGCACACGGAGCGCGCCACGTCGCGCACGTCGTCCACCCCGGCGAGCACGGCCGGCACGTAGTCGGCCAGCTCCACCCAGCTCGCCGCCGCGTCGAAGACGTCCGGGCGCGACCTTCAGGCAGTGCCAGACCTTCGACCAGAACCACTCCGACGAGTAGGTGCCGCCGATCGGCGACAGGTACTCCGGAGCGTGCTCCGCCGCGATGCGGGTGATGGCGGCGGACTCCTCGGCCGAGGTATGGTCCTTCCACAGCCAGGCGTGCGCGGCCGGGTTGTCGCGCCACTTCGGGTCGAGCGCGAGCGGGCGCGCCCGCGCGTCCACCGGCATGGGCGTGGAGCCCGTCGTGTCGACGCCGATGCCGATCACGCGCTCGCGCGAGAAGCCCGGGTGGGCCTCGGCTTCGACCAGCGCGCCCCGTGTCGATTCGCGCAGCCCCGCCACGTAGTCCGCGGGGTTCTGCCGAGCGAGGTGCGGATCGCGCGCGTCGACGATCACGCCGCGCTCTCCCGAGGGGTAGTCGAAGACCGACGTGCCGATCGCGTCGCCGTTCGCGCAGTCCACCACGACCGCGCGCACCGAGTTGGTTCCGTAGTCGAGGCCGATCGCGAAGGCCTGGCTCATGATGACTCCTTCTAACCGAGCAGGAGCGGGCTGACGAGGTCGAGCAGGTCGGGGCCCGTGCCGGCCCGGCGGGCCGCGGCGAGCTCGTCGCGCCGGCCATACAGCCGGGCGGCCTTCAGCGCGAGGTTGGCGAAGTTGACCATGCTGCGCTCCATCGCCCGGACCGGATCGTCCCGGTAGGTGAACTGGTCCTGGCTGTACCACCCGCGGTAGTCCCGCTCGAACGTCGTGAACAGGTATTCGACCGCCTCGGGGATCGAGACGGTCCCGAAGATGAGGTCCTGATCGTTGCGCCCCTGGCGGGCGTCGTTCACGTCGAACTTGTGGATGGGCACGCCCGCGTAGGCGGCCAGGTCGCACGCCGTGGACGCCGTCGTGGCCTCCATCTTCTGGTGCCCGTAGTCCACGGTCAGCCCGCAGTTCGTGCCGCCGCACTCGCGGTTCACGCGCGACGCCACCAGGATGGCGGAGGCCGCCGTCGGCACGATCATGTAGAGCTCACGGGGCTCGTACGGCTTGGGCTCGATCGCGAGGCGGATTCCTGCCTCCACGCACGCCCGGTTCACCTCCACCAGCGCCTCCGTGAACCACTCCAGCGACTGCAGGTAGTCGATCTGGAAGTGGTAGTCGGCTCCGTCCGAGCCCGGCCAGAAGCCGATCACGCCGATGTCCAGGCGCTCGCAGATCTCGATCGCCTTCCGGAACTCCTCCACCGCCTCCCGCCGCAGGACGGGGTCCGGGTTGCATACCCCGCCCAGGCGGAAGCGCGGGTTCGTCCAGGTGTTGATGTTGCACGTGGTGACCGCGAGGCCGAGCTCCGGGAGATATCCGTCGCGCGCCCGCTCCACCTCGGCCCAGTCGACGTCCCCGTTGGGTGTCTTCTGGAAGACCGTCTGATGGATCTCGATCGCGTCGATCCCCGCGGCGCGCGTACGCCGGCACTGCGACGCGAAGTCGCTGGCGAACGTCGGATCGTCCGAGCGATAGCCCAGGGGCGCGAAGCGGTCGACGAAGTCGCCCGCCGACCAGTGCCCGACGCTCATGCGGATATCCAGCGCCCTCAGGAACGCGATGGCGCCGTCGCGGTCGAGCGGTGTCTTCAGCTTCGCGGCGTGCTCGAGTTGATCCGGGGTGAAGCGTGCCATGGCGTCCGGTCCCCCTTGTTCATCATCCGCGGAAGTACAGGTACGCCATCGCGATCAAGACCAGCACGAGTCCGGAGAAGAACACGTCCCTCTTGTCCCAGCTCTTCCGCGACTCGGCGCGGTGCTCGTCGGTGACCGTCGCGTACGTGAGGCCCGAGATCCGCTCGTAGACCGGCTGCTCGGTCGCGTAGCTGACGCCGATCATCGCGACCACCGAGACGATGAAGATGAAGAGGCTGTAGTACTGGAAGTAGATGTTGTTCACGATCCAGAGGAACGAGCCCTCGGCGTACCCCGTGAACCCGCCCATCCCGAGGCTCACGGGCGTATCCACGGCCAGGCGGAACACGCCCAGGGCGAAGCCCGTCAGCAGCGCCGCCAGGCATCCCTTCGCGTTCAGGCGCTTCATGAACACGCCGAGGAAGAAGACCGCGAAGATCGGCGGGGCCAGGTAGCTCTGGACGCCCTGCAGGTACTCGTACAGCCCTCGTGCACCCTGGATGACCGGGATCCACAGGAGGCCGATCAACACCATGACGGCGGTCGCCATCCGGCCGGTCCACACGAGCTGATGCTTGGAGGCCTCAGGGCGGAACTTCGTGTACAGATCCATCGTGAAGAGCGTGGACGAGGCGTTGAAGACTCCCGCGAGCGAGCTCATGAGCGCGGCGAGCAGGCCGGCGACCACGATGCCGCGCACGCCCGTCGGGAGGATGCTCATCACCAGGAGCGGGAAGGCGCCCTGGGCGTTTTCGCGGACGACGTTGCCGCTCGCGTCCACGATCTGGGCCAGACCCTCGTAGTTGCCCGTGCGGGCGAGCGCGAGGGCGATCATCCCCGGGATGATGAAGATGAAGACCGGCAGGATCTTGAGCGTGCCTGCGAAGATGCTGCCGCGCCGCGCCTCCGTCTCGTTCCTCGCACCGAGCGCGCGCTGCACGATGTACTGGTCGGTGGTCCAGTACCACAGGCCGATGATCGGCGCGCAGAAGAGCATCCCGATCCACGGGTAGTGCCCGTTGAAGTACCACGCGATGCGGGTCGGCTCGATGACCGGCGCCCACGTGCCCTCCATCCCCTTCGGGATGAGCGGCTTCCACAGGTTGAACATGTCGGGGTCGAGCGCGGCGCGCAGGCCGCCCCAACCACCCAGCGCCCTCAGCCCGAACCAGGTGAGCAGCGCCGAGCCGATCACGAGGATCACCGTCTGCAGCGCCTCGGTGTACGCCACCGCGCGCATCCCGCCCGCCACCGTGTACAGGCCGGTCATGAGGATCACCGCGATCGAGCCGACCCAGAAGCTGTTCAGCACGGTCGAGCCGATCGTCAGGTGCACTTCGGGGAGGAGCGTCGCGAAGACGATGCCGCCCGCGAAGATCCCGACCGCGATCTTCGTCAGCACGTAGCCGACCAGCGAGATGAGCGAAAGCACCCAGCGCGCGGCCGGTGAAAAGCGCCTCTCCAGGAACTCGGGCATCGTGTAGACGCGCGAGCGCATGTAGAACGGCACGAACACCCACCCCAGCACGAGCAGGCACCAGGCGTGGAGCTCGTAGTGCGCGAGCGCCACCCCGTCCGTCGCGCCGGAGCCGGCCAGGCCGACCAGGTGCTCGGACCCGATGTTCGAGGCGAAGATCGACGCACCGACGATCAGCCAGCCGAGGTTGCGGTCGGCGAGGAAGTAGTCGTCGGGTGTGTCCTTGCGCTTGAGGAAGACCCAGAAGGCGACGCCCAACACCACGCCCAGGTACGCGACGATGATCGACCAGTCCAGCACACCCATGGTTGGTTGTCCTTTCGTGGAACGGGATCAGCCCGCCACGCCGAATGCCAACACAGTGCGGCTCCGGTATTCGTCGCCGGGCCGCAGGATCGTCGAAGGGAAGGACGGTTCGTTGGGAGAGTCGGGGAAGTGCTGGGTCTCGAGGCAGAAGCCACTCCGCCGCTGGTAGACCTTGCCGCCCTTCCCTGTGATGGTGCCGTCGAGGAAGTTGCCCGAGTAGAACTGGATGCCGGGCTCGGTCGTGCGGATCTCCAGGGTGCGGCCGCTCGCCGGATCGGTCACGCGTGCCGCGAGCTCGAGTCCGTCGCCCGTGCGGTCGAGCACGAAGTTGTGGTCGTACCCCGGCCCGCGCGCGATCTGCTCGTTGTCGGCGTCGATGCGCGCGCCGATCGCCGTCGGCGTCCGGAAGTCGAACGGGGTGCCCTCGACGGGGCGGATCTCGCCGGTGGGGATGAGCGTCGCGTCGACCGGCGTGAAGGCGGAGGCCGGGAGCATCAGCTCCTCACCGAGGATGTTCCCGTTGCCCGCTCCCGATAGGTTGAAATAGCTGTGCTGCGTCAGGTTGACCGGCGTGGCTTTGTCGGTCGTGGCGTGGTAGTCGAAGATCAGCTCGTCGTCGTCGGTCAGCGTGTACGTGACCGTCGCCTGCAGGGTGCCGGGATACCCCATGTCGCCGTCCGGGCTCGTGTAGGTGAACACCACCCCGCGGTCCGTCTCGTGCTCGAAGGGCTCGGCGTTCCACACGACCTTGTCGAAGCCCTTGTCACCGCCGTGGAGGCTGTTGGGCCCGTCGTTGGTGGGGAGCTGGTAGGACTGCCCGTCGATCGTGAAGCTGCCGTGCGCGATGCGGTTGCCGTAGCGACCGATGATCGCGCCGAAGTACGGGCTCTGCGTCTGGTAGGGCGGGAGGGAGTCGAAGCCGAGCACGATGTCGGCCATCTGCCCGTTCCGGTCGGGCGTCTCCAGCGAGGTGATGATCCCGCCGTAGGTGATCGCCTTCACGGTGATCCCGTGCGCGTTGCTGAAGGTGAACTGCTCGACCTGCTGCCCCGCGTCCGTGGTGCCGTACGGAGCCCGCTGGACGCCGGTCTCCGCGACGGACGATTCGCGGGCGCAGCCCCCGATGATCGCCAGGCTCAAGATCCCGATTCCCGAGACGATGGCTCGATTCGCATTCATCCCCGTCGACTCCCGCGTTCTCACGTAAAGGACTCCGTCCGCGCCACGTGGTGGTGGCCCGCAGGCGGGTCAAGAACCCTCGAACCTACCTGAACCGTTTCGAGGCCCGGGCAGTGTAGGTTGGCCCCGACGGCGAGTCAACGGTACGGCTTGCGCGCGCGCGCGCAACCGGGCAGTGTTGAACCTGTTCAAGAGAACTTGAAATATCCTGTACCGCTTTTGAAGAGGCCGGAGTCCGGCGAAGAGCGCATGGTCCACAACCGACCGACCATCACCGATGTGGCGCGTGAGGCGGGCGTTTCCAAGGCTACGGTGTCGGCCGTACTCAACGACAAGGGCACCGTGAATCCGGCCACGCGCGATCGCGTTCTCGGCGTGATCGAGCGCTTGAACTACCGACCGAGCGCGTTCGCGAGGCGCGCGGGAACGAGCCGGGCGAAGTGCATAGGGTTGCTCATCAAGGAAGCGCACAACCCTTTCTACACGGAGATCATCACCAGCGCGCGCCAACGGGCGGCGGAGAAGGGCTACACCCTCCTGGTGGCGAGCTCGGAGGGTGAGTACGAGGCCGAGCGGAGGATCTTCGAGGCGCTGCGCGCCAAGGACGTGGACGGGATGCTGGTGAACCCCGTCTTCGACAAGGATGCGGATCTGTCGCCCCTGTTCGAGATGAAGCGGCGCAACGTCCCGCTCGTCCTCCTGGAGGAGATCCGGGGCGTTCGCGCGAGCCTCGTGGACATCGACAACGTGGACGCGACGCGACGGGCCGCGAAGTACCTCATCGACCTGGGGCACACGCGCATCGCCCACTTCGCCGGTCCGCGATACTCGATCCACTCCGAGCAGCGCGCGGCCGGACTCCGACGCGCCTTCAGCGAGTCCAGCCTGATCTTCCGGGACGAGCTGCTGCTCACGTGCGGCGCCCGCCTCGAGGACGGCTACCGGACGGGGAAGGAGTACTTCGGCTCCATGTCCGCCGAGGAACGGGCGACCGCGGTGGTCTGTTTCAACGATCTGGTGGCGATCGGGTTGATGCGGGCGCTGCGCGAGCTCGGCCTGCGGGTACCGGAGGACGTGTCGGTGGTGGGTCACGACGACCTGGACCTCCTGGCGTACCTCCCGCTCGGGCTGACCACCATCCACGTTCCCAAGCGGGACATGGCCGATCTGGCCACCGAGCTTCTGATCCGCCACATCGAGTCCCGCGAGCCTCTTGGGCCCAGCAAGGTACTCTTGGAGGTGGAGTTGATCGTACGGGACTCGACCTGCGCACCTGCGCCATTGCAACTCTGAACAAGTTCAGATAGGTTCGGACGCAAAGAGCCGCGACCGTGCGGGCCCCCCTCCTCTGGCAGACCCGCCTCCGCTTTTCCAGCCCGTTTCAAGGACGCCGGCGATCGAGTACCGGCGTGTCAAACAGACAGCGAGGTCATCGTGGGCCGACCGACGATTCAGGACGTTGCGGACCTAGCCGGCGTTTCCAAGGCGACCGTTTCCGCGGTTCTGAACGACAAGGGCACCGTGAAGGAGAGCACGCGGACCGAGGTCCTGGACGCGATCCGCCAGTTGAACTATCGTCCCCGTCCCGCCGCGCGTCGGCGTGCGGCCAGCGAGGGGCTCCGGAGCGTGGGGTTCGTGCAGCGCGACCTCGGCAACCCCTATTACGCCGAGATCATCGCGGGGGCGGAGAGCTACCTGCGCGAGCGCGGCTACATCATGCTCGTCGCGGCGAGCGACGGTGACTTCAAGGCCGAGCAGCGGATCATCAACCTGTTCACCCTCAAGGACGTGGACGGGATCCTGCTCACCCCCGTGCTCGACAACGAGACGGACCTCTCGCACATCTTCGACCTCAAGCGGCGCAACGTCCGCTTCGTGTTGCTCGAGGAGATCCGGGGGATCCAGGCGAACCTCGTCGACGTGGACAACATCGAGGGCGCCAAGGCGGCCGCCCAGCACCTCATCGAGCTGGGCCACGTGCACATCGTGCACTTCGCCGGGCCGGAGTACTCCCTCCACAGCGAGGAGCGGGTGGACGGGGTGCGCAGCGCCTACAGCGAGTCCCAGCTGATCTTCTCGAAGGACCTGGTCGTGCGCGCGGGCGACAGCCTGGAAGACGGCTACCGCACGGGCCTGGAGTACTTCCGCGGGCTCTCGCCGGCCGAACGCCCCACGGCCGTGACCTGCTACAACGACCTGGTCGCGCTGGGACTTTGCCGGGCCCTCGAGGAGCTGCACCTGCGCGTGCCCGAGGACGTGTCGGTGATCGGGTACGACGACCTCGAGCTCATCGACTACCTCTCTTCGACGTCGCGCCTCACGAGCGTGCGTGTGCCGAAGTACGAGGTGGGTCGCATGGCTGCGGAGATCCTCCACCGCGAGATCGAGAACACGCAGCCGGGCCCACCCAGCAAGGTGTACCTGCACGCGGAGCTCGTCGTGCGCGAGACCACTTCGGCCCCGCTCGCCACCGCGCGCGACGGTCGCTCGGCGGTGGTCGCCTGACGCGGAGGGGCCTCCGAGCGACACTCGGGGCGAGCGTTCCCCACGCTTGACGCGCCTCGACTCGACGACCTACGATACTGAACTCCTGAACCGGTTCATAGTTCAGAATTCGTTGACAGGCGCGTTTGGCGCACGGTGCCCGAAGGGCCCACCACGCCATCCTCAACCAGGCTCCTGGGACGCAGGGGCCGACTCGACACGCCGAACGGAGCCCATCATGACGCCGCGACGACCGGGTACGACGCTCTTCCTCCTCCTCACGCTGCTCACGCTCCTCCTCCCCCGAACGGGGGCGGCCCAGGCGCCCGTCCGGCTGGTGGTGAACGCGGACCTGGGGGAGGCGACGATCAGCAAGTACATCTACGGGCACTTCGGGGAGCACCTGGGGCGCAACATCTACGACGGGTTCTGGACCCAGGCGGGCACCGGGCAGTGGCACCTGCGTGAGGACGTGATCCAGGCGCTGCGCGAGGTGAAGATCCCGGTTCTGCGCTGGCCCGGGGGGTGCTTCGCGGACTACTACCACTGGCGTGACGGGATCGGGCCGCGGGCCGAGCGCCCGAAGATGGTGAACTCGATCTGGGGCGGGGTGACGGAAGACAACAGCTTCGGCACGCACGAGTACATGGAGCTGATCGAGCGGCTGGGGGCGGACCCGTTCGTGGTGGGGAACGTGGGGAGCGGGACCGTGAAGGAGATGGCCGACTGGTGGGAGTACGTGAACCATCCCGGAGGGAGCACGCTGGCGGACGAGCGGGCCGCGAACGGGCATCCGGCGCCGTACAACGTGCGCTTCTGGGGTGTGGGGAACGAGAGCTGGGGGTGCGGCGGCAGCATGACGCCGGAGCACTACGCGGACGTGTACAAGCGGTTCGCGACCTTCCTGCGCCCCTTCGGCGACACCCGCGCCTTCCGCATCGCGACCGGTCCGAACGTGGACGACTACGCGTGGACCGAGACGATGATGCGCAACGCGGGCGGGATGATCGACGGCATCGACTTCCACTACTACACGGTCGTGGGGCCGTGGAACCACAAGGGCTCCGCGACGGACTTCGACGAGCGGGAGTGGTTCGTGGCGATGCAGAAGGCGTGGCGGACGGAGGAGCTCATCACCCGCCACTCGGCGATCATGGACCAGTTCGACCCGCGCAAGCGGGTGTGGCTGATCATGGGGGAGTGGGGGATGTGGCACGACGTGGAGCCCGGAACGAACCCCGGCTTCCTCTACCAGCAGAACACGATGCGCGATGCGGTCGTGGCGGGGCTGCACCTGAACATCTTCAACAACCATGCGGACCGCGTGAAGATGGCCAACCTCGCGCAGACGGTGAACGTGCTGCAGGCGATGATCCTGACCCAGGGTGATCAGATGGTCCTGACGCCCACCTATCACGTGTTCGACATGTACAAGGTGCACCAGGGGGCCACGGCGCTCCCGATCTCGCTGAAGTCCGACGAGTACGCCTTCGGCGACCAGTCGATCGACGCGGTGAGCGCGTCGGCGTCGCGCGACGCGGAGGGGCGGATCCACGTCACGCTCGTGAACCTGGACCCGAACAAGGCGCGCACGGTGCGAACCGAGCTGCGCGGCGCCGACGTGAAGACGGTCACCGGGCAGGTGCTGACGGCGGGCTCGATGTCCGCGCACAACACGTTCGAGCAGCCGAACGCCGTGCACCCGACGGAGTTCGGAGGGGCGAAGCTCTCGGGGAGCACGCTCACGGTCGAGCTGCCGGCCAAGTCCGTCGTCCTCCTCGAGCTGCGCTGAGGCGGGGGCTCTTGCGCATGACCGCGAGCCGTCGGAGCGCCCGTTGCCTCCTCGTTCCGGTCGGGCTGTTCGCCGTCCTGGCCGCTGCCCCCCTCGGAGCGCAGACCGGGGACGTTCGCGACGTACCGGATCCCGCGATCATCAGGGACGGGAGCCACTACTACGTGTTCTCCACCGGGCCGGGGGTCGAGATCCGGCGTTCGGACGACCTCTGGCGGTGGGAGCGCGTCGGCACGGTGTTCGAGGGCGCGCTGCCCGAATGGGCACAGCGCGAGGTGCCCGGCACCCAGTTCCCGTGGGCGCCGGACATCTCGTACTTCGGCGGCAGCTATCATCTGTACTACGCGCTGTCCACGTTCGGTGGGCAGCGTTCGGTGATCGCCCTGGCCACCAGCCCCACGCTCGACGCGTCCACCCCGGGCTACGGCTGGACGGACGAAGGCGTGGTGGTCGAGTCGAACCGAGGCGACCCGTTCAACGCCATCGATCCCGCCATCATCGTCGACGAAGACGGGAGCGTGTGGATGAGCTGGGGGTCGTTCTGGGGCGGGATCAAGATGCGCCGCATCGACCCGGCCACCGGGAAGGTGTCGACCACGGACACGACCACGTACTCCCTCGCGGCCCGGGACGGCGTGGATGCGGTGCGCGGCCCGCGCGACAGCCAGGCAATCGAGGGTCCGTACATCATCCGCCACGACGACGCCTACTGGCTCTTCGTGTCCTTCGACGCGTGCTGCCGCGGCGCCGAGAGCACCTACAACGTGCGGGTCGGTCGAGCCGAGAAGGTCACCGGGCCCTACGTGGACCGGGACGGCGTTCCCCTCACGAAGGGCGGAGGCACGCTCGTGCTCGCCGGCACCGGGATGATCGCCGGGCCCGGGCACAACTCGATCCTCAGCGACGGCGGGCGCGATTGGATCGTCCACCACTACGTGAACGTAGCCGAGGGGCCGGCCTCGCCCGACGCGCCCCTCGCCATCCCGCGCAGCCTGCAGATCCGTCCGCTGTACTGGACCTGGAACGGGTGGCCCATCGCGGGCGCGCCCCTCGCGGGAGCACCGATCGTCTGGGACCGGGAGGGCTGGCCGCGTGTGTTCCTGGATTGAGGGACGCCGCGCGCGCCTGGGCGCGGTCGCGCGCGATTGGACGGCCGTGACGGCCGGCGTCCTTGCCGCATTCGCGGCCTCCGCCTCGGCGCAGGGCCGGGGTCGGCCCGCACCGGTGGGTCCGGTCACCGACGTACCGATCCACGACCCCGTGATGGCCCGCGAAGGGGGCAGGTACTACGTCTTCGGCACCGGCCGGGGCATCGACGCCTGGACGTCCGACGACCTGGAGAGCTGGCGGCGGCTCGACCCGGTCTTCGCGAGCACGCCCGTGTGGGTGAAGGGGATGCTGCCCGACTTCCGCGACGCGATGTGGGCGCCCGACATCATCGAGCACGAGGGCACCTGGTACCTGTACTACGCGGTGTCGGCCTTCGCGCAACAACTCGGCGATCGGGGTGGCGACGAGTCCCACGCTCGATCCGTCCGCACCCGGATTCGGGTGGGTCGACCACGGCATCGTCGTGCGGTCGGTTCCCGGCCGCGACATGTGGAACGCGATCGACCGCCGGTGACTCCGCCAACCCCGACCTCGACTACGAGACGCTCTACCCGAGGCGCATCCTCGATGTCGAACCGGGCCTCCGGAAACGGGGCGATCGAAGCGCCCGTGATCTTCCGGCGGGACGGCTGGTACTACCTCTTCGTGTCGTGGGACCGGTGCTGCCGCGGCGTGGAGAGCACGTACAAGGTCGTGGTGGGCCGGTCGAGGGACATCCGGGGTCCGTACCTCGATCGGGAGGGAGAGCTGATGGCGCATGGCGGCGGCTCGCTCGTCACGCTCGGCTTCGCCGACAGCGAGCGGTGAGCCGCCGGCGGCCACTGCGACGTCGTCACCTTCGACGGGTGGATCACCTCGTCTTCCACGCCTACGACAGGAGCGACGAAGGGCGGTCGAAGCTACGGGTGCGCGAGATCCGTTGGGACGCGCACGGGTGGCCGACCGTGGAGGTGGACGGCAGCGAACGCTGACGGCGCAGCCCTCGGCCTGTGGCCGGCCTCCAGGGCCTTCCACTCGAGGATCTGAACCGGCTGGGGAGGGAGGTCCTCCAGAGTCTCGCCCTCCCCCTGTCCGACGCGCTGTACCAGGAGATGGAGGGCGTGGTGCTCCTGCCAGGCCGCGGGGTCGTGCAGGGGCTCCCACTGCCCGACCGAGGGCGCCCACAGCGTGCGGATGCTCCAGTCCGTGCGCGCCGGGTCGGTCGACGTGCCGATCGAGATACCGCCCCCCCGCTCGGCGTCGCGGAACACCACATCGAGGGTGCGTCCGCCCGCTCAGGACGAGCGGACGGGAGAGGGGAACGCGGCGTGTGCCCCCGCCCGCCAGCGTGAACGGCATCGTACGGTGGCCGACCTGGGCGGTTCGCCATCCCGAGGCGTCGCGCCAGACGACGTGGAGCTGCGGTGCGTCGCTCCCCTCGGGCCGCCAGTACGAAGCGATGGTGGGGCGTCCGCGCGTCGACCGCCATCGTCGTCTGGTTGATGAGGTCGTGCGCCGGCGGGATGGCCACGGCCACCTCGGCGGTGGCCTCCGTGATCGGGAGCGTGTACGCCTCGCCCGTGCTCCGTAGCCAGGTGGCGCCCTCGTCCGGGGACCAGGCGTAGAGAACGTCGTGGTTCGTCGATGCGTCCCACGTCTCCCGCCACGTCCAGGCGAGGTGCCACGCGCCGCGTCCGTCCACCACCAGCGGCTCCACGTACGCGTTGCGCGGCCCTCCCCGTCGACGAGCGGGTGCGCCAACACGCGCCACTTCCCGGCGCTCACGCCCACCGGTCGAGCATCACGTCACCGTCCCCCGAGACGCCGTCCCGGTACACGAAGAGGAGGTCGCCGTCGGCGAGCTCCTGGAACTGCGGGTAGGTGACCTCGGCCTCGTCCTCGCCCGTCATCGCGATCGGGTCGGACATCTCCAGGCTGCCCGGCGACGTGCGCGCACGTAGCGGAGCGAGTCCCCGTGCTCGCCCCAGCACGTGCAGGATGCCGGCACCGTCCACCCCGAGGCTGATCGCGTCGTGGGCGTCTCGAACGTCGCCGCGGAAGCGCGGCGGCGCGTCTGCCACGCGTCCCCCCGGCGGACGCGCGCGAGCAGCACGGCTCCCTCGCGGTCGTACCAGGCCGCGAACTGCGTGCCCGCGTGCGTCACCAACGCGTGCTGCCGGAAGATCACGGTGTTCACGGACGAGCGCGCCCACCCGATTCCCACCGGCACGACCGTCGGGGAGGCCTCCGTTCGCGAAGGATCGCATCGAGCCGCAGCAGTCCTTCGAGGTAGTAGTGGTCCGCGTACGCGAGGGGGACGTCCACCTCGCTGCCGCCCGGGAGGTTCCCCACGCCGTGGTCGAGAAGGAACCCTCTGCGCGCGTCGCCTCGCGTGCGGTAGGCGGGGCCGCTGAGCGTGCGCAGGATGCGCTCGGCACGGTCCCGGTACTCCGTACGCAGGGAGTCGGGCACGTACCCGCTCAGCTCGAGGAGCGCCGAAGCCATGATCGCCGCGGCGGAGGCGTCGCGAGGGGCGTCCGGGACGCCGGCCGCGTCGAAGTCCCAATAGGGCACGCCGTCCGCGGGCAGGGTGGGGCTTTCAAGCAGGTAACGCGCGATCTTCTTCGCCTGCTCCAGGTAGCGCGCGTACCCTGTCTCCCGGTAGGTCATCGTGAAGCCGTAGAGACCCCACGCCTGCCCCCTTGCCCATGCCGAGCCGTCGGCCTGCCCCTGCTGCGTGCGTCGGCGCAGCACGTCCCCGGAACGCGGGTCGTACTCGACCACGTGCCAGGAGCTGCCGTCCGCACGGAAATGGTTCTCGAGCGTCTTGTCGGCGTGGCGCACGGCGACGTCGAAGAGAGAGGGATCGCCCCCGTGGCGCGCCGCCCAGAAGAGCAGCTCGAGGTTCATCATGTTGTCGATGATCACCAGGTACGGCCCGGTGGTGTCGCTCCGCTCGCCCCACGAGCGGAGGGCGCCGACGCGCGGATCGAAGCGGCTCGCCAGCGTGTTCGCGGCCGTCAGGAGCACGGGCACGAAGGTGGTGTCACCCGTGCTCCGCCAAGCGTGGCCGAAGCTGGTGAAGACCTTGAAGCCGACGTCGTGGTCGCTGGGGTTCCGGCTCTCGCGCTCCACCGCCCGCGTCCGGGCGAGCGCGCGGCGCTTCAGGTCGGGGTCACCGGTGCGGTTGTACAAGGTCCAGAGGCTGCCGGCGAAGAAGCCGCTGGTCCACCATCCGGAGGGGCTGCTCCAGAGAGAGCCGTCCGGGTGGAGGCTCCGCGGGAGGAGCGTGTCCGGCAGGGCGTCGTCGAGCGCCCGGTACTGGCGCACCGCCTCCTCGAGTGAGCCGTCGATCATCGCCCGCAGCTCCCCGTCTCCCGCGCGCGCCCCGGAGCACCCCGTCACGCCGCCGCAGCACAGGAGGGCCGCCGCGAGGACCAGGGTCCGCGGCCGTCGTGCGGTCGTCGGTGCGTCGACCGCCCCCCCCTCACCGCCCCGAGGCGCCGGGAACGCCAGGTTGGTCGAGAAGAATGGGAGGCGTGCTCCTCGACGCGCTCGTCGACCCGGTTGATGTGATCGCCCGGGTCGTAGATCTCGACCGTGTGCCCGATTCCGTACGTCGTGAGGATGCGGCTCAGCTCCTGCGTCGCCGCGGCGATCCCCCGATCCTGGGCGCCTGCGTCCATGGCGATGGCATGGTAGCGCCGGAGCTCCGGCACGAACTGGTGCACGGTCGCGATCGGCGCGTTCGCGACCCAGCGCGCCAGCACGTCCGGCCGGGCCTTCCCGCCCTCGACCGGCAGGTCCAGGTAGAGGGGCGGCTTCCCGGGATTCGGTGACCACGCCGCCGCGGAGGCGAAGGTGGCCTTGACGCCGAAAGGTGCCCCGGCCACCTGGTCGGGGGTCTTGATGGCCTCCACTCCCGCCATGCCCTGGCCACCCATGTCCATGCGGGATCCATGCAGCAGGGGCTCATCACGTACAGGTTCGCGAAGACGTCGGATCGCTTCATGCCGATACGGATCGCACCGTAGCCGCCCATCGAGTGTCCTACGAGGCCCCGGCTCTCCCGCCGGGGGATCGTCCGGTAGTGTGCGTCGATGTACGCGACCAGCTCCTCCGCGACGTAGCGTTCCCAGTCGCCGGTGGTGACGGAGCTGGAATACATGCTGCCGGCGTACGCCGTGTAGGCGTTCGGCATGACCAGGATCATCTCCCGGACCGTTCCCGCCGCGAGCGCCCGCTCGTACGCCGCGGGCACGTTGACGAAGTGCTCGCGCCATCCGAACCAATTGAGGTCGGAGTCGGTGAAGCCGTGCAGGAAGTAGGTCACCGGGTAGCGGCGCTCGGGTGACGCGTCGTAGCCGGGCGGGAGGTAGACGGAGACGGGCCGGTCCGGCGTGTCGCCCTCGAGGTTGCCCTCCAGCGACGTACCGTGCACGGGGACGCGCAGGAGCCTGCCCTTCAGCGGCGAGACCGGGGTGAGATCTCCCGCGGCGTCCACCTGCGCGCAGACAGGCTCGCGCGCTCCGCCCAGGACGAGAAGGACGCAGACGCCCGCCACGAGGGCGGGTCGCCGAGCGACCGCCGGACCCTTCGGCCCTGCGTTCATGTCGCTGCACCTCGGATGGGCGTGGAGGGATCGACGGCGCCCGTCGCGCCGGTGTCTTCGCGCGCGGTCGTCACCCGTCACTCTATTCGCCGGGGCTCCGGCGCTCATAGCTTCACGCGAGCGAAAACCGGTTCGACTTCCCGGAGTGGCACGATGCGGACGATCGCCGCAGGGGTCCTCTTGCTGTGGGTGGCGGCCGGGGGCGCGAGCGCGCAGTCCCACGAGGTGCGCTCGCCGGACGGCCGGACGGTCGTGCGCGTCGCCTCCGGCGCCCAGCTGACGTGGCGGGTGGAGCACGACGGCACCACCGTGCTGGAGGCTTCCCCCCTGTCGATGACCTTGGCCTCCGGGAGGGTCCTGGGTCCGGATGCGGAGGTCGTGGGCACGACGCCGCGTTCGGTGGATCGGATGCTCCGCCCCGTCGTGCCGGAGAAGAACGCGGAGGTCCCCGACCGCTTCGAGGAGCTGCGCGTGGACTTCGAGGGCGGGTGGGCCCTGGTGGTGCGCGCCTACGACGACGGCGTCGCCTACCGGTTCGCGACGGCCTTCGCGGACAGCGTGGTGGTGCGCGGGGAGGAGGCGACGTTCCGCTTCGCGGGGAACGATACCGCCGTGTTCGGCGCGGACTCCACCTGGATGTCGCACCAGGAGCCGCTCTACCGGCGGATCCCTCTCGACAGCCTTCCCGAGGGCACGATGGGGCTCCTCCCGCTCGTCGTGGAGACCGCGCGCGGGCTCCGCCTCGCGCTGATGGAGTCCGACCTCGAGGACTACCCGGGCATGCACGTCGAGGGAGCGAGTGGACGGGCCGTGCGCGGTGTCTTTCCGGGCTACGCCCTCGCCGAGAACCGCGACGACGTCGAGAACGTCTCCGTGTCGGAGCGCGCCCCCTACATCGCCCGGTGCGCCGGGACGCGGGACTATCCCTGGCGGGCGCTGGCGATCGCGGCCGACGACCGGGCGCTCCTCGAGAACCAGATGGTGTACCGGCTCGCCCCGGAGCTGCGGATCGACGACCCCTCGTGGATCCGACCGGGGAAGGTCGCGTGGGACTGGTGGAACGACTGGAACTTCCACGACGTGGATTTCCGCGCGGGCGTCAACCAGCGCACCTACCAGGAGTACGTGGACTTCGCGAGCGAGTACGGGATCGAATACGTGATCCTCGACCTGGGGTGGTCGCCCGAGGACGACGTGACGACCAACGTGCCCGGCATGGACGTGCCGGCGCTCGTCCGGTACGCCCGCGACCGCGACGTGGGGATCATCCTGTGGGCGCTGTGGAAGCCGCTCGACGACCGCATGGAGGAGGTGCTGGATCTCTGGGCTTCCTGGGGCGTGGTCGGCACGAAGGTCGACTACATGCAACGTGACGACCAGGCGGTGGTGCAGTTCTACTGGCGCCTGGCACGGGAGGCGGCGGAGCGCCACCTGCTCGTCGACTACCACGGCGCATACAAGCCCGCGGGGCTGCGGCGGGCGTACCCGAACGTCCTGAGCCGCGAGGGGGTGCGTGGCCTCGAGTGGAACAAGTGGAGCGAGGACGTCACTCCTGACCACGACGTGACGCTGCCGTTCACGCGCATGCTCGCCGGACCGATGGACTACACACCCGGCGCCATGATCAATGCCGCGCGCGCCGAGCACCGTGCGGTGTTCTCGCACCCGATGAGCCAGGGAACGCGGGCGCACCAGATGGCGCTCTACGTGGTCTACGAGAGCCCGATCATGATGCTGGCCGACAACCCCGCAGCACTACCGCGCCGAGCCCGAGGTGACGCGCTTCATCGTGGCGGTGCCCACCACGTGGGACGAGACGCGGCCACTGCTGGGCGCGAGCGGCGACTACGTGGCGATCGCCCGACGGAAGGGAGACAGCTGGTGGGTGGGCGCGCTCACCGACTGGCAGCCCCGCACCCTCACGCTCGACCTCTCCTTCCTGGGCGAGGGGAGCTACCGGATGGAATCCTACCGCGACGGCGTCAACGCGGACCGCCACGGCAGCGACCACGCGCACGAGGTGGAGACCGTCCGGGGCGGGGGAAGCCGGGAGGTGCGGCTCGCGCCGGGCGGCGGGTGGGTGGCGCGCTTCACGCCGTCCCGAAGCGGTGGGTAGCGCGGGAGCGGAGCACTTCGCCGGGACGAAGGATCGTCGAGGGGAACGACGGCTGGTTCGGCGAGTCGGGGAAGTGCTGGATCTCGAGGCAGAGCCCTCCGCGCCGCCCGAAGGTGCGACCGTCCTTCCCCCGGATGGTCTCGGCGAGGAAGTCGGCCGAGTGGAGATGCAGCCCCGGCTCCGTGGTGTGGATCTCGAGCGTGCGTCCGCTCGCCGGGTCGGTCAGGCGGGCCGCGAGCGCGAGCCCGTCGCCCACGCGATCCAGCACGAAGTTGTGGTCGTAGCCCGAAGCGAGGGCGATCTGCGGATCCTCCGCGTCGATGCGTCGCCCCGATCGCCGTAGGCGTGCGGAAGTCGAAGGGTGTCCCCGCGACCGGACGGATCTCCCCGATCGGGATGAGGCCGGCGTCGACCGGCGTGAACGCGGACGCCGCGATCATCAGCTCCTGACGGAGCACGTTGCCGCTGCCGGCGCCGGCCAGGTTGAAGTAGCTGTGGTGCGTCAGGTTCACCGGCGTCGCCCGGTCGGTGGTCGCGTGGTAGTCGAGGATGAGCTCGTCGTCGTCGGTGAGCGTGTAGGTCACCGTCGTCGTCAACGTGCCCGGATAGCCCTCCTCGCCGTCCGGGCTGACGTAGCGTAGCACGAGTCCGCGCTCCGTGGCGCGCTCGAAGGGCTCGGCGTCCCATACGACCTTGTCGAAGCCGCGAACGCCGCCGTGCAGGTGGTTGGGCCCGTTGTTCGTGGCGAGCCTGTAGCGCTCGCCGTCGAGGGTGAAGCGGCCGCGCGCGATGCGGTTGCCGTAGCGTCCGATGATCGCCCCGAAATACGCGCGGCTGGTCAGGTACGGCTCGAGCGCGTCGAAGCCGAGCACGATGTCGGCCATGCGCCCCTCGCGGTCGGGCGTCTCCAGGGAGGTGATGATCCCCCCGTAGTCGAGGGCCCGCACCGTCACACCGCGCCGATTGCGCATCGTGAACCGGCGCACGGCCACACCGTCGGGCGTTGCCCCGAAGGCCGCGCTCTCGAGCCCGATCGTCATGGCGAGGCGCCTCGGGTGGGACGGCTCAGAGGGTGCCGCCGTTGCTGGCGCGGCTCCGGACCGCGCCGTCCGCGTTCCGGCGCGGAGGCTCGACGCCCAGCAGGTGGTGGACGAAGAAGTCGTTGCGCTTGACCACGCCGTAGGCGCCGCCGTTGGTGTGGCCCGCGCCGGGGATCACGAGGAGGTCGAAGTACTTCTTCGCCTCGATCAGACGGTTCACCACCTGCAGCGTGGTGGAAGGATCGACGTTGGTGTCGAGTTCCCCCACGACGAGGAGGAGGTCGCCCTGCAGCCGCCAGGCGTTGTCCACGTTGGACGACGCGGCGTAGTGCGGTCCGAGCGGCCACCCCATCCACTGCTCGTTCCACCAGATCTTGTCCATCCGGTTGTCGTGGCTACCCGCCGCCGACACGGCGGCGTCGTAGAACTCGGGATGGAAGAGGAGCGCGCCGAGCGAGTTCTGGCCCCCGGCGGACGTGCCGTAGATGCCGACGCGCGCGGTGTCGTAGTACACGTAGCGGCCGGCCACGGCACGGTGCCAGAGGATGCGGTCCGGAAGGCCCGCGTCTCCCAGGTCGCGCCACGCCACGTCGTGGAAGGCCTTCGAGCGATTGTTCGTGCCCATGCCGTCGATCTGCACCACCACGAAGCCCAGCTCCGCGAGCGACTGGAAGCTCGTCAGCGTGCTGAACGACTTGGGCACGAAGGAGCCCTGCGGCCCCGCGTAGATGCTCTCGACCACCGGGTAGTGCCGACCCGCGTCGAGGTTCATGGGCCGCACGATGATGCCCCAGATGTCGGTCTTCCCGTCGCGCCCCTTGGCCGTGAACACCTCGGGATAGCGCCACCCGGTCGCGAGGAGCGCGGAGGCGTCGGCCTTCTCCAGCTCCATGACCACCTGCTGGTCGCTCGCGCGCTTGAGCACCGTCGCGGGCGGGAGGTCCACGCGGGACCACTCGTCGACGTAGAGCGTGTGGTCGGGTGACCACGTCAGGTTGTGCGTGCCGTTCTCCTTCGTGAAGGCGACCAGGTGGCTGCCGTCGAAGTCGATCCGGTAGTAGTGCTGGAAGTAGGGGTCCTGGTCGGCGTTCATGCCGAGGGCCCGGAACCAGATCTGGCGATGGGCCTGGTCCACGGAGTCCACGTGGCTGACCAGCCAGGGGCCCTTCGTCACCTGGTTCTTCGCACGACCCGTGCGGCCGTCGTAGAGGTAGAGGTGCCTCCACCCGTCCCGTTCCGAAGCCCACAGGATCTCGTTGCCGCCGTCCACGTCGAAACGGTAGTGCGTCCCGTGGTCGTTGAAGTTCCCGTTCAGGTCACGGTACGCGTAGAAGGTCTCGGCCTCCTCGGAGATGAGCGCCCGCGCCGCCCCCGTCTCCGCGTCGACCTCGATCACACGGTAGACCTGGTGGCCGCGCTGGTTGTACTCGAACGTCAGGCGTCGGCTGTCGCCCCGCCATTCGAGGCGGCCCATCGAGTACGCGTTGGGGAAGAGCGCGTCGTCCACGGACGTCGGCTGCCCGGACGCCACGTCGAAGAGCACCGGCCGGTCCTTGTCGAGCACGTCGCCGGGCTTGGGGTAGACGCGCTCCATGTACTCCGGCTGGAGCTGGTCCTCGGGCGAGGACTCCACGTAACGGACGATGCGGCGGTATCCGGGCCGCGTCCGGTACGCGGCGAGCCTGCGCGAGTCCGGAGACCACACCAACGAGCGCGGGCCGTACGCGTCTCCCTCGGAGCCGTCCTGGCTGAGGAGTCGCCACTCGGCGTCGGGTTCCCCCGTGGGGCGCACCGCGACGTTGTGGTTCCGGATCGAGGCCACCCAGCCGCCGTCCGGAGAGACGACGGTGTCCGCCCGCTCCTGACCGAAGCGCGGGCCGCCGCCTCCGAAGAAGCCGCGTCGGGGTGCGTCCCCCTTGCGCTGGCACGCGTAGTCGGCCAGCGTGCAGCGCCAGACGCCTCCCCGGGCGGTGAAGCGGAGCGCGCGCTCCCCATCCACCAGGTCGATCTCGTTGAAGGGGAGCGTCACGGCGGTGAACGTGGTGTCGAGGGCACCCGACAGCACGGAGGCGAGCCGCGCGTGATCGAACGCGGGGCGCTTCTCGCGCGTGCTCGCGTCCACGAGCACGAACTCGTGGCCGCCGGCCACCGACCGCCGGTACCAGAAGCGGCTGGTTCCCGGGCTCCAGGCGACGGCGTCGACGTCCCCGACCACCTTGCCGTCCACCAGCTCGCCGACGCCGCCGGATCGCGCGTAGTCCTCCGGAGTGCCCTGGCCGGCGGCCGGATGCGGAAGGACGACGCAGAGGGCCAGGACGAGCGCGCCCGAGAGCCAGGAACGCTTCTCGTTCTTCGTGTCGAGAGGGGGCAGCGGTCGAGAGGCGGCGGCCGGGGCTGGCGTATCCATGGGGCAACCCTACAATTGGCAAGCAGATCCGCGGCGTTGCGGCTGTTGGTGGGGCAGGCCGTCCGATACTAATATATCAGTAGGCGACTCGAAAGAAGTCGCCTTCCAGGGTGGTGAGGAGGGGTGGCGCGAGGGAGACCGTCCGGAAGAGAGGACATGCCCGACCAGGCTTTGACGACTGCGCGTCCGCCCATCCGATCCCTCCGTGAGGAGGTCTACGAGCGGCTCCGCTCGCACATGAACGAGGGCCGCCTGCGCCCGGGGAGCTACCTCGACCTCAACGCGCTCGCCGAGGAGATCGGCATCAGCCGGACCCCCCTGCGCGACGCGCTCCTCCGCCTCGAGTCGGAGGGCTTCGTGGAGATCCTCAACCGGAGGGGCGTGCGCGTCGCCAAGCTCACCCTCCGCGTCATCCGCGACATCTACGAGTTGCTCGGCGGGCTCGAGTCGACCGTGCTGCGCAGCGTCGCCGGCCGCCTGACGGCGGAGACGGTCGCACGCCTGCGGGAGTTGAACGAGGAGATGGAGCGGGCGCTCGACGTGTCGGACTTCGCCCGCTTCTACGACGCGAACCTGGCCTTCCACGACACGTACCTGGCGCTCTCCGACAACGCGGAGCTGGCCCGTCACGTCCACATCCTGAAGCAGCGGCTCTACGACTTTCCCCGGTTGCAGGGCTTCGTTCCCGAGTGGGAGCGGGTGTCCACGCAGGAGCACGCGGCGCTGATCGGCCTCATCGAGGAGGGCAAGGTGGCCGAAGCGGCCGACCTCCTCCGCGACGTCCACTGGTCCTACCGTGTGCAGGAGCCCTTCATCCGCCGCTACTACGCCGCTCGGGAGAGCGACGCCGCGCCGGACGACTGATGTGACCTCCACGTCCACGGCTCTGGTCTTCGACGTCCAGAAGTTCAGCCTCCACGACGGGCCTGGCATCCGCACCACCGTCTTCTTCAAGGGCTGCCCCCTCTCCTGCTTGTGGTGCCACAACCCGGAGAGTCGGGGGAAGCAAGCCTTCGTGCACTACGAGCCGGAGCGCTGCCTGGCCTGTGGGGAATGCGTGGTCGCGTGCCCGGAGGGAGCACTCACGCTGAGCCCGGACGGTGTCGTCACCGACCAGAACGCCTGCCGTATGTGCGGCGTGTGTGCGGAGACGTGCCCGGCGGAAGCGCGCCGACTGGTGGGTCACGACATGGGCGTGGACGAGCTGCTGGCGCAGCTCGAGCGGGACCGTCCGTACTACGAGGAGTCGGGCGGGGGCGTGACGTTCTCCGGCGGGGAGCCCCTGCTTCAGTGGCGCTTCCTCCTCGAAATCCTGACCGCCTGCGGCGCACGCGGTCTGCACCGGGCGGTGGACACTACGGGGTTCGCGGCGCCGGGCGTGCTGCGGCGGGTGGCACGCGAGACGGACCTCTTCCTCTTCGACCTGAAGGTCATGGATCCCGAAGTGCATCGGCGCGTGACGGGCGTGCCGCTGCAGCCCATCGTCGACAACCTCGCGCTGCTCCTGTCGCTCGGCGCGCGGGTGAGGATCCGGATCCCCCTGATCCCGGGCGTGACCAGCGACGAGAGCATCGACCGTACGGCGGCCCTCCTCGAGACGCTGCCTCCTGTCGACGGCGTGAGCCTGCTGCCCTACCACAAGTCCGCCAGGGACAAGCACCGGAAGTTCGGTTTCCCCTGGCTCCTCGAACAAGACGAGGAGATCCCCGAAGAGCGGGTCACGACCTGGGCCCGGCGCCTGGAGTCGAGGGGTCTTCACGTCACCGTGGGAGGGTGATCGATCGCCCTCCGGGAGGTCGTCAGCGTGAACGAGCGTGTGCGGCGTCTGAGGGATCGCAGCTTCGAGGCCGAGCCGAGCATCTCCGCGGAGCGCGCCGCCATCGTGACGCGTGTATACCGCGAGCACGAAGGTGAGCATCCGGCGCCGGTGCTGCGCGCCATGGCCTTCCGGGAGCTGTGCGCGCGCCAGACCGTGCACATCGGGGAGGACGAGCTGATCGTCGGAGAGCGGGGGCCCGCGCCCAAGGTCGTCCCCACCTTCCCCGAGCTGACCTGTCACTCCCTGGAGGACCTGGACACCCTCGACCACCGGGAGCACACCCGCTACCGGGTGAGCGCCGACGTCATGGAGGTCTACGAGCGCGAGGTCATCCCATGGTGGCGGGGGCGCTCCATGCGCGACCGCCTCTTCGTCGACATCCCCGAGCGCTGGCGCGTGGCCTACGAGGCCGGCGTGTTCACCGAGTTCATGGAGCAGCGCGCGCCCGGGCACACCGCGCTGGACGGCGAGATCTACGGGAAGGGGATGCTGGACTACCGTGCCGAGATCCAGGCCCGCCGCGCCCGCCTCGGATCCGCGGACGACGAGGCCACGCGCCGCCAGGAGGCGCAGCTGCGCGGGATGGAGATCGCGTGTAACGCGATCGTCCGCTTCGCGGAGCGGCACGCCGAGGCCGCGGAGGCGATGGCTGCGCAAGGAGCCCGATCCCGACCGTCGAAGCGAGCTGCTCGACATCGCGCGCACCTGCCGTTGGGTGCCGGCCTATGCGCCGCGGACGTTCCACGAGGCCTTGCAGATGTACTGGTTCGTGCATCTGGGCACGGTGATGGAGCTGAACGGGTGGGACGCGATGAACCCCGGCCACCTGGACCAGCACCTGCGGCCCTTCTACGAACGGGAGGTTCGGGACGGCAGCCTCACGCGCGAGCAGGCCAAGGAGCTGTTGAGCTGCCTTTGGATCAAGTTCAACAACCAGCCGGCGCCGCCGAAGGTCGGGGTGACCGCCAAGGAGAGCGGCACCTACAACGACTTCACGAACATCAACCTGGGCGGGCTGACGCGGGAGGGAGAGGACGCCGTCAGCGACCTCTCCTATCTCCTCCTCGAGGTCGTCGAGGAGGTGCACCTCCTCCAGCCGCAGAGCAACATCCAGGTGAGCACGAAGACGCCGGACCGCTTCCTGGAGGCCGCGTGCAAGGTCGCGCGGCGGGGCTTCGGGTATCCGTCGTTCTTCAGCGCGGATACGGTCGTGGCGGAACAGGTGCGGGCGGGGAAGTCGCTCGAGGACGCGCGTGAAGGTGGGACGAGCGGGTGCATCGAGACCGGCTCGTTCGGCAAGGAGGCGTACCTCCTCACCGGCTACCTGAACGTGCCCAAGATCCTCGAGGTGACGCTTCACGACGGTGTCGACCCGGCGTCCGGCATTCGGCTCGCGCCCTCGCTCGGCGACCCACGCGCGTGGGTGTCCTTCGAGGACCTGTACGAGGCCTTCGAGGCGCGCCTGCGTCATTTCGTGGACGTGAAGGTCGAGGTGAACCACACCATCGAGACGCTCTTCGCCCGCGACTACCCGGCGCCCTTCCTCTCGGTGGTGATCCGCGACTGCATCGAGAAGGCCCGCGACTACCACGACGGTGGGCCGCGCTACAACACGACGTACATCCAGTGCTGCGGCGTCGGCACCGTCACGGACAGCCTGTCCGCGCTCGCCACGCACGTGATGGACGGGGGCACGGTGGACATGGGCCGCCTCCTGGAAGGGCTGGCGCGCGACTTCGAGGGCGACGAGCCGCTACGCCAGCGCCTCTCGAACAAGACACCCCGCTTCGGCAACGACGACGACCGCGCGGACAGCCTCATGCAGCGGCTCTTCGAGTCGCTCTTCCGGACGCTCGACGGCCGGCCGAACACGCGCGGCGGCCAGTACCACCTCAACCTCCTGTCCACGACCTGCCACGTGTACTTCGGTACCCGGGTCGGCGCCACGCCGGACGGACGGCACGCCGGACTGCCCGTCTCCGACGGTACCTCGCCCTCGCACGGTGCCGACCGGTGCGGCCCGACGGCCGTGTGTCGGTCCCTGGGGAAGATGGACCAGGTGCGCACCGGCGGAACGCTCCTCAACCAGCGCTTCCTCCCGCAGGTGCTGGAGGGCGAGAGCGGGGTGCAGAGCCTGGCCGCGCTGGTGCGCGCCTACTTCCGCATGGGGGGCCACCACATCCAGTTCAACGTGGTGGACACGGACACCCTGCGGGACGCCCAACGCCACCCGGACCGGTACCGCGACCTGCTCGTACGGGTCGCGGGCTACAGCGACTACTTCGTGGACATCGGGCGGGACCTGCAGGAGGAGATCATCGCCCGGACGGCGCAGGGCGGATGGTAGGGATGCGCCGGTCGAGCCCCCGTCTGGAAGGACGGACCCGATATACCGACATTTAAGGTTCGCCTTTGAAGTTCATCTCGCGTTTTTCTGGCCTGGGCAGGTGCACACCATGAGTCAACCGAATCTCGAGCAGACCGCTCTCGCGCTCGTCGCCCCGGGTAAGGGCATCCTGGCGGCCGACGAGTCCACCGGCACCATCAAGAAGCGCTTCGACTCGATCTCCGTCGAGAACACGGAGGACAACCGTCGCGCCTACCGCGAGATGCTCTTCACCACGAAGGGCGCCGAGGACTACGTCTCGGGCGTCATCCTCTTCGATGAGACGCTCCGCCAGTCCGCCTCCAACGGCACGCGCTTCGCCGACATGCTGGCCGCGAAGGGGATCGTCCCGGGCATCAAGGTCGACAAGGGCGCCAAGCCGCTGGCCTTCGCGCCGGGCGAGACCGTGACCGAGGGCCTCGACGGCCTGCGCGACCGCCTCGCCGAGTACTACAAGCTCGGCGCGCGCTTCACGAAGTGGCGGGCCGTGATCACGATCGGCGACGACATCCCCTCCGACCTGTGCATCGAGGTGAACGCCCACGCGCTGGCGCGCTACGCCGCCCTGTCCCAGGAGGGCGGGCTGGTGCCGATCGTCGAGCCCGAGGTGCTGATGGACGGCGCGCACACGGTCGAGCGCTGCGAGGAGGTGACCCGCCGGACGCTGAAGCGGGTGTTCGAGGCCCTCGAGCAGCAGCGCGTCTCCCTCCCCGGAATGCTCCTCAAGCCGAACATGGTGCTCTCGGGCAACGCGTGCCCCGAGCAGGCCGACGTGAAGGAGGTCGCCCGGCGGACGGTCGGTCTCTTCAAGGAGGTCGTCCCCGCCGACGTGCCGGGCATCGTGTTCCTCTCGGGCGGGCAGAGCGACGAGGACGCGACGGCCCACCTGAGCGCGATGAACGAGATCGGTGGCTTCCCCTGGCAGCTCTCCTTCAGCTACGGGAGGGCCCTGCAGGCGCCGTCGCTCTCGGCGTGGTCCGGGAAGCCGGCCAACATGGACGCCGGCCGCAAGGCGTTCCTCCACCGCGCCAAGCTCAACGGCGCGGCCCGCTACGGGAAGTACACCCCGGCGATGGAGACGCAGGCCGGCTGACGGTCCTCCGCGGCGACGCGGGACTCCCGGGCGGACGGGGCGCGGCGCCCCGTCGCCCGGGGGTGGAGGGATGCCCACGGATCAGCCGGATCACCGGAGGGCCCCCAGTATGGCTCGCACAGCTCGCCGAAGTCCCGCTCCACGAGGCGCTCGTCCACCCAAGGGGTAGGGCCGAGGACCTCGGCCACCACGTCGGCCGATTGGCGAGCGCGCAACATGGGCGAGCAGAGCAGGGCGAAGGGTGGCGACAAGGCTCCTGCCCGATTCGCCTCCTCGATGCTCGGGCGAACCTGGCCGCGCCGGGTCCCCCCCCATCGCGGCTCGCGGAGAAGCGGTACGTGCCCCGGGCTCGATACGCTCGGTCGTCCAGAAGTCGTGGACGTAGGTGCCCGCGTAGCCGACGTCGCGGTCCCCATGGTCGAAGAGGCGCGACGGCGGCCACCAGCGTGGCCACCGAAGCGGCCACCCTCGTAGCGCCGCCCCGGAGAAGGCACGTTTCCCTATCCGCCCACGTGAAGGACGGCGGAAGTGGTGAGCCCCGGGTCGCTCTCGGAGGTGGCCCGCAGCGTCACGGTGGCTTCGCCCGCCGCGCCGTCGCCGCGCGTCAGGTAGACGTTCACCGGGCGCGGAGCCGCCCGCCTCCACGGCCGCCAGCTCGTTGAGCAGACGGGCCGACCATCCCGCTCCCTCCACGGACACGGCCAGCCGGTAGATGTCGGCCGCCGGCCCGTCCGGTGCGGACGCTTCGGCCTCCCCGGCGTCGCGCAGCGTGAACGCGACCGGCGCGTCCGTTCCGCGCACGCCGGGCGGGTCGTCGGCCGGGGCGTCGAGGACCGCGGCGCGCCCGCGGGTCGCCTCCAGAGAGCGCACGCCGATCGAGTAGGAGCGGATGCCCTGTGCGTCGCGGCGCAGGTCGAGGACGTAGAAGCGCAGGCCGTTCGCCGCGTCCTCCCACTCGAAGCGGCTGCCGGAGTCGAGCCCCGCGTGGAAGAGCGCGTCGTTGAGCTGGCGGTAGTCGGCGATGGTGCGCATCACCTTCTCGCCATTCGGCTTGACGTAGTCGACCTGGTCGATGTCCTCGGGATGCGCGTCGATCACCCACGCGAAGCTGTTGAACGCGTTCGGACCGCCGTTGCGTCCGCGCAGGCTGTCCTTGTTCTTGGCGATGAGCACGCCGTCGTCCGGCGTGAAGGAGTCGTAGCCGATACGCTGCACGACTTCGATCGAGTAGAAGTCGTAGTTGGGCGTCCCGGCCGACAGGGGGTTCGTCGCAGGGTCGTCGACCGGGGTGCGGTCGTGGGGCTCGGCGCCGTCGAGGCGCACCGCGATGCCGGCGTACGTTCCCGGGAGCGGGATCCACGGCACGCGCCGTGACCTCGGCGACCACGGGCCCGGACGCCGCCAGCCCGCTGCGGGTCAGCGTGAGCACGGCGGAGTCGGCCACGAAGCCGGTCGCCATCCGGCTGCGGAGCATGAGCCCGGCCGGCATGGCCGCACCGTTCGTCGGCGGGACGACCCAGCGCATGTGGGGCCCGCCGGGTCCGTTGAAGCTCCCCCGGTCCATCATGTCCCACGGGCCCGCCGCCACCCTGCGGTAAGGTTGCACGTAGGGGTTGTTGTTGAGGTCGGGGATGCGGAAGGCGAAGTGCCCCAGCTCGTGCGTGATCGTGCCCGAGCTCTCGCCCTGGCGCATGGAGGACAGCCCCCACTGCTGCGCCCCGGCGAGCCAGCTCGTCCACGGTACGTAGCGCGTCGGCACCCAGCGCGGACGCTCCGGGTCCGGGTTGCCCCACTCGGGGGTGATGTCGTCGCGGGAGTCGAACTTCATCTCGCCGAATTCCTGCCAGACGCTCGTCTCGTCGTAGCCGGCGTAGATGCGGAGGATGGCGTCGTAGTCGCCCTTCACGTCCCCGACGTCCGCCGCCCACAGGGAGTCCACGTCGGGCTCCATCCGGCTGCCGGCCGTGCTCCCGTCCGGCGTGTACTCGTTCTGCCCGTATTCGTTGAGGCCATACGCCCACAGCGGCTCGGGCATGCGGTAGGGCCCATACGCGTCCACCTTCGTGATCCCGAAGCTGCCGCGTGACTGCTCCATCCAGTAGCCGTTGATCGTGTGGCCGTGGTTGACGTCGCTGGGCTTCAGGAAGAAGTCCGCGTAGAAGCGCGGCACGTCGTCGCGCGCGATCGGCTCCACCTGCGGGTTGCCGAAGGGATCGGATTGGCGTGGCATCGTGATCACGAACGGCTGGTCCGGAAAGTCGATCGCGACCAGCGCGATGTGGAACTCGCGGTCGGGCGTGAGCGAGGGGTCGGCCCAGTCGATGCCGGGGATGGGGCGGTAGTCGTCCCACGTCATGTCGTCCTGGTCCTGGACGACCTGGGGGTCGATCGGTGGCACGGCCTCGTTCGAGGCTCGCGGCTCGCAGGCAGAGGGGGCCAGCGCAAGGAGGGCGCCGGCGCAGAGGCGGAGGAGCGGGGAGGGCAGGCGGGAAGGACGGGCGTGCCGAGCGTGCATCGTGCGTCTCCGTCGTCGGACTCAGGGCGCGGGCGCTGGCGGCGGGCGAGAATGGCGGTGGCCGTCGAGGGCGGACGGTCCTACTCTTCCGAAATGATATATCAGACGGCGGGACACGCAATCACACGCCGGGAGGCGATCGGGCGCCTGGGCTCGGCCGGGGCCGGGCTGGCACTCCTCGGACCCGCCGTGGCGTGGCGTGGCGCGGGGATGCGCGCGGCTGGGCGTCAGGTTGGTGTCCTGGCGAGCGCGGTGAGCGCGGCCACGCTGCGCATCCGCGTGCTGCCGGACGGTGCGACCGCGGCGGCCGACCCGCACGACGGCGCCCTTGTGGAGCGCGCATGGCCCCCCGAGGTGCCTCTCGCGGCCGCGGACGGCAGCGAGACCGCGGTGGGCGGCTTCCTGGTGGGCGTCGGAGGGGCGCCGCTACGCATCCGCGTGCGCCGGCCCGGCGGGCCGATCCTCCAGGAGATCGTGGTCGACGAGGCCACGGGCGCGACGTCGTTCGAGATGGGCGACGGCCCGCTGCTCGGCCTGGGGCAGGGCGGCCCGCAGTTCGACCGGCGCGGCGAGGCCTATCGGATGCGCAACGGCCAGGGCGGCTACGAGCTGCGCACGCACGGCGGCGTGGTGCCGATCCAGTGGCTGGTGAGCACGGATGGGTGGGCGCTCTACGTGCACTGGCCCCTCGGCACGTTCGACCTCACGGGCAGCCGGGGGCGCTTCGATCCGCCGGAGGACGCCCCGCTCCCGCTCGACCTCTTCGTCGTGGACGCGGCCGATCCCGCCGGCACGATGGCCGAGTGGGCGGCGATCACCGGCAAGCCGGAGATGCCGCCGCTTTGGTCCTTCGGCTACCTGCAGTCCCACCGCACGCTGGCGGGCCCGGACGAGGTCCGCTGGGTGGCGCGCACCTTCCGTGAGAAGGGCCTGCCCTGCGACGCGCTCATCTACCTCGGCACCGGGTTCACGCCCGCCGGGTGGAACACGAACAACGGGGTGTTCGCCTGGAACCCGGAGACGTTCCCCGACCCGGACGCGATGATCGCCGAGCTGCACGCGATGCACTTCCGCATCGTGCTGCACGCGGTGCTCGAGGGACACCGCCTGACGGGCACGGTGGACGATCCCTGCCCGAATCCGCCGGCGCCCGGCGCGACGGGCTCGGGCCGGGACTGGCCGGACGATCAGCGTGTAGGCTGCTACTGGCCCATCCACAAGCAGGTGTTCGAGCAGGGCATCGACGGCTGGTGGCCCGACCAGGGCGACGGCCTGGACGCGGAGTCGCGTCTGGCGCGCATCCGCATGTACTGGGAGGGCTGCCAGACGTGGCGCCCGGGCGAGCGCCCCTTCGCGCTGCACCGGAACGGCTACGCCGGCATGGCGCGCTACGCTCCCTTCCTCTGGTCGGGGGACGTGTACTCGACGTGGGAGACGCTGCGCACGCACGTCGCCGTGGCCATCAACACGGGCCTGTCGGGAATCCCGTACTGGGGAACGGACATCGGGGGCTTCGTGCCCACGCCCGAGTACACGGGCGAGCTGCACGTCCGCTGGTTCCAGTTCGGCGCCTTCTGTCCGCTCTTCCGCTCCCACGGTCGGACCTGGCACCTGCGCCTGCCGTGGGGGTGGAACACCGGGGAGCTCGGCCACGACGAGATCGCGAGCTACCGCGGCGGGGCGGGGAACCCCGACCTCTCCGAGCTGCACAACGCGGAGGTGGAGCCGATCTGCAAGAAGTACCTCGAGCTGCGCTATCGGCTCATGCCGTACCTCTACACGGCGGTCCGGGAGACGCACGACACCGGCCTGCCGATCATGCGCTCCCTCTGGCTCCACGATCCGGACGACCGCCTCGCGGCCGCCTGCGGGGACGCGTACCTGTGGGGTCGGGACGTGCTGGTCGCGCCGGTGGTGGAGCCGCACGCGCGCTTCCGCCGCGTCTACCTGCCGCGCGGCGCGTGGTACGACTTCTGGACGGGCGAGCGCGTCGAAGGGGGTCGCGAGATCAGCCGGCAGGTGGACCTCGAGACGCTACCGCTCTACGTGCGTGCCGGCGCGGTCCTGCCGCTGGGTCCCGTGAAGCAGTACACGGGCGAGGAGGTGGACGGGCCCCTGACGCTGCTGGTGCATCCAGGAGCGGACGGGAGCGGCTCGATCTACGAGGACGACGGGCACACCTTCGCCTATCGCGACGGCGCGTGGATGCGCATCGAGACGGCTTGGGCCGACGCGGAGCGGCGGCTGTCCCTCCGCCTGGCCGATCGGCTCGCGGCCGGATCGAGCCCATGCCGCGGCGGATCGAGGTGCGCGTGGTGGGGGAGGACACCGTGCGCGAGGTGACCTTCACGGGCGAGCCGATCGAGGTGCGGGTCTAGGAGGCGCCGGGGCGCTCCTCGGGGCCCAACTTCTTCACCACGGAGAACGCGGAGGTACGCAGAGCACGGCGACCGCAGGAACCTCTGCGTCCTCTGCGTCCTCTGTGGTGAAAAGAAGCAGCGTTCTCCGTGCCCCCCCGCTCAGCCCCCCGAGGAGCCCGACCCGTCCTGGCTCGCCACCGCGCGGTGGTTCCAGTCCGGCGGCTCGACGCCCAGCAGGTTCCGCACGAAGAAGTCGTTGCGCTTCCTCGCACCGTAGTCGCCGCCCGACCCGTGGTCGGCGCCGGGGACGTAGAGGAACTCGAAGTCCTTGTCGGCCTCGATCAGCGCGTTCACGACCTGGATCGTGGACGAGGGGTCCACGTTCGTGTCCATCTCGCCCACCGTGAGCAGGAGCTTGCCCTGCAGGCGCCAGGCGTTGTCGACGTTGGACGAGGCGGCATACTGCGGCCCGAGCGGCCAGCTCATCCACAGCTCGTTCCACCAGATCTTGTCCATACGGTTGTCGTGGCAACCCGCCGACGACACCGCGACCTTGTAGAAGTCGGGGTGGAAGAGGAGCGCCCCCATCGCGTTCTGTCCTCCGGCGGAGGTGCCGAAGATGCCGACGCGGTCGATGTCGTAGTACGGGTAGCGCTCGGCGACGGCCCGGTGCCAGAGGATGCGGTCCGGGAAGCCCGCGTCCTTGATGTTCTTCCAGGCGACGTCCTGGAAGGCCTTGGAGCGGTTCGACGTGCCCATGCCGTCGATCTGCACGACGATGAAGCCCAGCTCCGCGACCGACTGCAGGCGGGCCTGCGTGCCGAACGTCTTCGGAACGAAGGACCCGTGGGGACCCGCGTAGATGGACTCGATCACGGGGTAGCGGCGCGACGGGTCGAAGTTCGTCGGCCGCACGATGATCCCCCAGATGTCCGTCGTGCCGTCGCGCCCCTTCGACGTGAACACCTCGGGATAGCGCCATCCGGTGGCCAGGAGCGCCGAGGCATCCGCGCGCTCCAACTCCATCACCACGGAGCGGTCGCTGGTTCTGCGCACCACCGCCACCTGGGGGAGGTCGACACGCGACCACCGGTCGACGTAGTAGGCGCGGTCCGGCGAGAAGCTCACCGAGTGCGTCCCGTCCTCCTTCGTGAAGGCCGTGAGCCCGGACCCGTCGAAGCCGATGCGATACTCGTGCACGAAGTAGGGGTCCTGGTCCGGGTCCATCCCGCTCGCCCGGAACCAGATCTGGCGGTTCGCAACGTCCACCGTATCCACGGATCGGACCACCCATTCACCCTTGGTGATCTGGTTCTCCACCTTCCCGGTGCGCCCGTCGTAGAGGTAGAGGTGGTTCCACCCGTCGCGCTCCGACATCCAGACGATCTCCGCGCCGTCGTCCACGTCGTAGCGGAACTTCTTTCCCCCACCGCTCGCATCCGTGTAGTAGAAGAAGGTCTTCGGCTCCTCCGAGATCACCGCGCGGGTCGCCCCCGTGCCCGCGTCGATCTCGACGATGCGGTAGACCTGATGGCCGCGCTGGTTGTACTCGAAGGTCACGTGGCGGCTGTCCTTCCTCCACTCGAGCCCGGATACGCTGTACTCGTTCGGGAAGAGCGCGTCGTCCACCTCGATCCGCGTTCCGGCATCCACGTCGAAGACGACGGGGGTCTGGCGGTCGAGCACGTCGCCCGGCTTGGCGTAGAGCAGCGTCGAGTGCTCCGGCTGGAGCTGGTCCTCGGGGGAGGATCGCACGTAGTGCACCTCACGCTGGAAGCCCGGCACCACCCGGTAGACCGCCAGCCGCTTCGAGTCCGGAGACCAGACGATCGATGCGCGCGTGTACATGTCGCCCTCGCTGCCGTCCTGGCTCAGGAGCGGTGAAGTCCTCGGAGCCCACCGCGCGCACGGCGACGTTGTGGTTGAGGATGAACGCCTCGCGCTTGCCGTCGGGTGACGCCACGGCGTCCCCGTTCTGCAGACGCCACAGCTGGCCCGGTCCGGCCTGCCACGGGTAGCCGCGGTCCCCCCCGCGGTCCTGGCGCACCGCGCCGCGGTTCTCGCACGCGTAGTCCGTCAGCCCGCAGTGCCAGGTGGAGTCCGCCAGCACGAACTCGATGGCGGCCTCGTGATCGACGAAGTCGAGCCGGCGGAACGGGAGGTCGAGCGCGGTGACGGTGTCCCCGCGCGCCGCCGTCAGGGCGCGCGCGAGCCGCTCGTGGTCGAAGGCCGGTGCCTTCGACGCGGCGGCGGCGTCGACGAGGACGAAGCGATGGCCTCCCGTGACGGAGGTCCGATACCAGAAGCGCTGCGTCCCCTCGATCCACCCGGGATCCTCGGCGACCCCCACCACCAGGTCGCTCGTGCGTGCGGCGAAGCTGTCGGCGCGTAGGTAATCCGCTTCGGTGCCTTGCGCGGCCAGGGGCGCGTAGGTCGTGCCGAGCAGAAGGCACACCAGACCCGGGATGGCACGCGTCGTGAATCCATGGCGACATCTCGTACGTGGCTTCATTCGGCTCCTCCTCCGGCACGAGCCCCGCTCGCGCACTGGGCCATCTGATCTATCTCCTGCGGCGATGAGCGCACGCTATGCCGCGGCGAGGGTCGGGACAAGAGCGCCATGGGAGGAGGGCGGGGCTGCACGGCCTTCAACGACATTTGTACTTGCGTCCTCGGTCTCCGCGGCATACGCTGATGTTTCAGGTGATGTATCAGGCTGACCGTGGCGGTTCACCCGAGCCCGAACAGCCTTGCGGGGCAGGTGTCTTCGCGCACCGACGCTCCACCCCGCGGGGTCCAGAGTGGCTGCCCAACGCAGCCCGAGGGTGCGCCCGCCCTCCGTGCTCATCCCTTGCAGGGGATCGATGCGCGGCCCGGTTCGCCGTACACGCAGGCGGCGGGAGGCGGAGATGCGCGGACGACGAACGAGTCGCCCTCCGGGGGGGAGGCCCCCCCGAGCGTGTCCACGCGCGCGTGCCCGCCCTCCTCCCTTCCGCCGCCCGACCCCGACGTCCAACGGGGCCGAGCTCGCCACGATCGACCTCCGGCCGCGGCCGCGGCAACACGGAGGCGTCTTCACGGAAAGGGGGGATCCGACATGAAAACCTGGTTCGTTCGAACCGTCGCTTCGGCGGCTATGCTGCTAGCCACGTCCGGGTTGGCCTGGGCGCAGAGCACCGGCAGCATCACGGGCACGATCGTCAACGCATCCAACGGGCAACCGATCCCGGGTGCGCAGGTCCACATCCCGGCCACGCAGCAGGGCGTGCTCTCCAACGCCCAGGGGAGGTACCTCCTCCTCAACATCCCGGTCGGGCAGCAGACCGTGCGCGTCCAGGTCCTCGGGTACGAGTCCTCCGAAAGGACGGTCTCGGTCACGGCGGGCGGCACGTCCACGGCGGACTTCCAGCTCGCGGACCGGGCCATCGACGTGGAGGGCGTGGTGGTCACCGCCCTCGGCATCGAGCGCTCCGAACGGAGCCTCGGCTACGCGGTCCAGGACCTGGACACCAAGCGGCTCGCCGAGGTGCCCCAGCTCAACATCACCTCCGCGCTGCAGGGGAAGGTCGCGGGCGTGCAGGTGACGACAGCGAGCAGCCGGCCCGGTGCCTCGTCGCGCGTGGTGATCCGCGGCGAGTCGTCGTTCACGGGCGGAGGACAGCCGCTCTATGTGATCGACGGTGTGCCCATCCTCATGGAGACCGAGGATCAGGGTCAGTTCGAGCTCGAGTACGGGCAGGCGGGCAGCCGGTCCATGGACATCGACATGAACAACGTCCAGGAGATCTCCGTGCTGCGCGGCGCCGCTGCCACGGCGCTCTACGGCTCCCGTGCCGCGCACGGCGCGATCATCATCACGACGAAGCAGGGGCAGGCGGGCACGCCCACCCGCTTCACCTTCAACACCCGCTACGAGATGCAGGACCCCGTCCTCCAGGGCATCCAGTCCACGTACACCGCCGGGCGGGACGGCTTCTATTGCAACGGCCTGCCCGAGGGCTACGGCGGTTGGTGCGAGTCCGGCTACTACGCAGGCCGGCTTCAATGCGGCCACGTCGTCCAACGCCTGGGGACCGCACAAGGACTCGTTCTCGGCCGAGGTGATGGCGCACGAGTGCCCCGGGGTGAGCGATCCGGGCAACTGCGTGCGCATGATCGACCCACGCAAGGACTTCTACAACACGGGGCAGCTCTCGGAGACCTCGATCAACGCGACCGGCGGGATCGGGTCGGCGGGGTCGTTCAACCTCGGCGCGAGCTACGCGAACCATCTCGGCATCACGCCCAGCACGTCGCTGGAGCGGCTCAACCTCAACGCCAACCTGAGCGTACAGCTGACGGATCGGCTCGAGTCCACGACCACGGTCATGTACGGGAACACGAAGAACGTCTGGCTGACCGAGGGTTGGCAGTCCATCGAGCAGGACCTGCAGTACCTCACGCCCAACATCGACGTGAGGAAGGGCTACAACGAAGACGGGACGCCCGTCATGTGGGGAAGCAACTCACCCCACCCGCAGTGGATCGCCGACAACGAGGAGCGTCAGGGCGTCACCGGGCGTTGGATCGCGTCGCAGTACTTCAAGTTCGACATCCTGGACAACCTCAACGTCTCGAACCGCCTCGGCCTCGACACCTACCTCGAGTCGCGCGTCTACAACCAGAACGAGCGTCCCTGGCGCACGGAGGCGGGTCAGCCGTCCGGGTACACGCGCCAGGAGCGCTTCACGCGCACGTCGCTGAACGACGACCTGGTCCTCAGCCTGAACGGGGTGCAGCTCAACGACGCCTTCAGGGTGAGCGGGCTCGGCGGATTCAACATCCTCCAGCGTCAGAACGACCGGCTCACGGGGACGGGTCAGGACATCATCATCCCGGAGCTCTACAACCTCTACAACTTCCTCGACCAGCGCGTGATCGGGGACCTGACCGAGACCCAGCGGATCATGGGGCTCTACTCGCAGGTCACCGTGGACTACCGGGACTGGGCCTTCCTGAACCTGACGGCCCGGAACGACTGGAGCTCCACGCTGCCCACGAGCAACAACAGCTACTTCTATCCGTCGGCGAGCCTCGGCGTCGTCTTCACGGACGCGCTCGGCATCCGCAGCAAGTGGCTCGACTACGGGAAGCTCCGTCTCTCCGTGGCGAAGGTCGGAAGCGACGCGCCGCCCTATCGTCTGTCGACCACGTACAACGACGCCGGCCACGTCAACTGGCCGTTCAACGGCACGCAGGGCTTCCTGCAGAGCAACAGCCTCGGGAACCCCATCCTCAAGCCGGAGGGCACCACCGAGTACGAGATCGGCACCGAGCTGCGCATGATCCAGGGGCGGGCCCGCCTCGACATGTCGTACTACGACAAGCGCAGCTACGACCAGATCTTCTCGGTGCCGTCCAGCCCGGCGACTGGGTACTCGAGCATCACCCGCAACGCCGGCGACATCCGCAACAAGGGCATCGAGGCCACGCTGAACCTGGTTCCGTGGCAGGCGCCCGACGCGCGCTGGGACGTGAACCTGAACTGGTCGCGGAATCGCTCCACGGTGATCGACCTCGCCCCCGGGTGGAGTCGATCTACCTGGCCGGCTATTCCTGGCCGAACATCCAGATCATGAGGGATGAGCCGTACGGCGTGATCTGGGGGAACGGGTTCCAGCGCACCGACGACGGCCAGGTCGTCATCGATGACGACCCGACCAGCTCCACCTACGGGTGGCCGCTCATGGACGACGAGCTGAAGGTGCTCGGCAACACCCAGCCCCACTGGCTCGGGAACGTCTACACGTCCTTCCGCTACGGTCCGTTCACGCTTTCGGGCCTGGTGAGCACCGTGCAGGGCGGGGACATCTTCGATTTCACGCTCAACTACACGGTCGGCCGTGGCGTGCACTCGTGGACGGTGGATCGCAACTCGAGCTTCGTCTATCCGGGCGTGAAGGCCAGCAACGGACAGGCGAACGACATCGAGGTCGCCCGCAACGAGAACTACTACCGCAACGAGCTGGGCGGCTACCTGCGCAGCGAGAACAACGTCGAGTCGGGCACGCACACGCGCCTGCAAGAGCTCTCGCTCCAGTACGCGCTTCCGCGTCTGCTCCTGGATCGGATGGGCGTATCCTCCGCGCAGTTCTACGTAACCGGCCACAACCTGCACATCTGGTCCAACTTCTCCTACGGCGACCCCGAGGGGAGCAACTACGGGTCCACGAACGCTGGAGGCCAGTACTACCACATGTTCGTCGCGCCGCCGCTCCGCAGCTACAGCTTCGGCCTGCGGGCCAACTTCTGATGCCGACGCTCATCGAACGGCCAACACGGACCCGTGTGGAGGATCGAGCCATGACCCGATTCAAGATCACGACCGCCGGGGCGGCGCTCGCGCTCGCGTTGAGCCTGGGCACCACCGGCTGTGAAAGCTTCCTGGACGTCAACCAGGATCCCAACAACCCCGAGAACGTCCGCGTCGACGTGATGCTGCCCGGCATGCTCATCGCGTTCGGGCACGACATCATCGGCGTGACCGACATCCGCTACGGCAACCTCACCGGCCCCACCGGCTGGGGCACGGAGTGGCTGCAGCAGTGGTCGGACAACGAAGACCGCCACACGTACGCGCAGTTCCAGTGGTTCGAGGTCGCGAACCTCGACACCGACAGCTTCTGGTCGAACTCGTACGCCGACGTCATGCAGGAATGCGTCAACATCATGAACATCACGGAGGGCACCGAGCAGTGGGCGTACCACGGCATCGCCAAGTTCATCTTCGCCTGGAACGCGGCGCTGCTCACGGACGCCTTCGGCCCGGTCCCGCTCTCCGAAGCGTTCGACATCGCGAACCGCAATCCGGCCTACGACACGCAGGAGCAGGTGTACGCGGAGGTGTTCCGCCTCTTCGACGAAGCCATCGAGGAGATGCAGCGGCCGGGTGCCGCCCCGCCCTCCGTCGGTGACCTGGTCTACGGGGGCGACATGGCGGCGTGGGTGAGGTTGGCCAACACCGTGAAGGCGCGGCATCACATGCGCCTCGCCTACGGGCCCAGCCAGAGCGCCACCGAGCACGCGCAGGCCGCGCTGAGCGCGCTCGCCGCGGGCATCCAGAGCGCGGCGGACGCGCCGACCATCGCCTACGACGGCGGTTCGGGTGCGCGCCAGCCCTGGTACCTCTTCGAGGACGAGGGACAGGGTGAGCGCAGCCGGTCGTCGCAGTTCTTCATCGAGATGCTGAGGTCGAACAGCCGATCCGCGGCTGCCCATCATGGCGGAGCCTGCGGAGCTCGAGTGCCCCGCCGGGCACCGAGTACCAGCGGGAGGACTGCTCGATCGCCACGACGGTGATCTACCGCGGGAACCGCACCGGTGGACCCGGTGAGCCCGACTCCGCGATCTCGATGATCGGGAAGGCTTTCAGCGCCGACAACGTGCACCACATCTGGGTGACGTACGATGACGCGAAGTTCCTCGAGGCCGAGGCGCGCCTGATCGTCTCGGGAGCCGGAGCTGCAGACGCGACGTATCGTGAAGCGATTCGTGCGAACATGGTGCGGCTGGGCGTCGCCCAGGCCGACATCGACACGTACCTTGCGGCCCGGCCGGCGCTGGGCTCCTCGGCGAACCCGCTCGAGGCGCTCATCAATGAGAAGTACGTGGCGAACTTCCTGCAGCAGGAGGTCTGGCACGACTATCGCAGGACCGGCTATCCGCAGGTGCCGCTCCCGGTGCCGCCGGCGGGGGACCAGCTTTCGCTGAGCGCGATTCCCCAGCGCTTGCGCACCCCGGCCGCCGAGATGCAATTCAACTCGGGAGCCTCGCTGCCACCAACATTCCGACAGGCCAGGACGGCATGCTCGTGAAGGTCTGGTGGGCGCCGGGATCGTGAGACGAAGGGGGGCGCCGTCCGTGTGGGCGGCGTCCCCGTCCCCCACAGCCCTCCGAACGGAGGAGAGGACATGCGAAAGGCAATGCGCAGCGTGATGGCCGCGGGCGTGGTGCTCGTCGTCGCGGCCTGCGGCATGAATACGGCGGGGGCCACGCCCCGTGGCAGCATGAGCACGATCACGCACGACCAGATGGTGGATGTGGGCGCGTCCTCGGTCTACGACGCGGTCCAGAAGCTCCAGCCGTCCTGGTTGACGAGCCGCGGCCCGACCTCCATGACCGACAGCTCGCCTTCCGTGGCGTCCGTCTTCATGAACGGGAACCAGGTGGGCGACATCGAGTACCTGCGCGGCGTCCGCCTCGACGACGTCGAAGCGGTTCGCTACTACGAGCCGGGCGAGGCGGGCGCGCGCTTCGGCATGGGCCACCAGCGCGGCGTGATCGAGGTGATCCCCAACGGGGGACGACGATAGCGCGCGCACCGGCCTGGGTGCGAGGTCCCCTCCGGCGTTCGGACGCAGCCCGTGGTCAGCGCCCGATGAGCGTTCCCGCCGGCGGAAGGGGCGGGTCACCATCGCCTCCGCTTCCGAACACCTGCACCAACCCGATCGAGTCGATGAGCACGGTGATCAGGGCCGCCATCCCGACGCCGACCAGGGCCGTGCGGCCCTTCGACAGCTGCCGGTTCTCGGTGACCTCGATGTCGCCGAGCGGGATCTGGATGTCCTGGTAGCTCGAGGCGAACGGCGTGCCCGCGAAGTTCTTGCCGATCCAGACCGACATGACGAGGGTGTCCGCGGTGACGCTCCCGAACCTGCCTTCCAACCTCCGCGGTCCGGCCGCGGCGCCGCCGGGGGCCACCCTCCGGTCTTGCCGATCGAGCTGGATACGGATCTCTTCACCGGGCGTGACGCCCTGGAGGTCCACGACGTGATCGCCGTAACAGCCCTGTCCGCCCCGGACCGAGAGCAGGAGGAGCGCCACGTGCCGTCGGGCGCACCGTTCCGGGAGCCGGGGGCGTGGCGAACGTCGAGCTCGGCGTCCTGTGCATCGGTCACCAGCGAGGTCGGGTGGCAGGTTACGGGCAGCCGCAAGCTTGTGGTACGGTGCCGTGGCGGTCAACTGCGTGACCGGGTGCGCGTCGCCGGGGCGGGCGGGCGTCGAGACCCGCGCGGACGCCTTGATCGGGAGCTACGCCGCGGCGGCCATCTCGCGTCCGCCCGATTCGCTCGGCCTCGATGCCACCTTCTACGCGAAGTACGCCAGCGCGGAGGGGATTCCGATCATCGGCTCCGCCCGCGTGCCGGACGCGGCCATCCTCGTGGCGCGCGACATCGTCACGCACATGCTCGCCGCCCGCCCCGACGTGCGCGCCGAGATTTTGAGCCGCGGCTACCGCGTCGGGGTCATGGCGGTGAGCGAGTCCACCACGGACATCCCGGAGCAGCGCGACTGGAAGAAGCCCGCCTTCGACGACCGGCGACTCACGGACGGGGAGCGCGCGCGCTACTACGAGCCAGGGGGCATCGCCTCGATGACCGACAAGGGTTACTGGGATCGACGGGCGCGCGGCATGGGAGGTCGCTACACCACCGGGGCGGAGGAGAACATCCTCGGCTACCCGGGCACGCGGTACTACGGCGAGCACATCCTCGTGCACGAGTTCTCGCACGGGATCGCTTCGGCGCTGCGCCGGGTGGACCCCGAGCTCTCCTCCGAGCTCGACGCGGCCTACGCGGAGGCGATGGAGAAGGGGATGTACGCCCACCACTACGCGGCGAACACGGTCGCCGAGTACTGGGCCGAGGGGACGCAATGGTGGTTCTGGTCGAACTACGAGGCGTGCTTCGGCGACGTGCGCCTCTGGTCGCCGGACGACCTGGAGACCTACGACCCGCGGCTCTACGCCCTCCTCGCCCGGGTGTATCCGGACCACCACATCCTCATGGACGTGTACCACGGGACGAACGAGCGACCCCAGGCGTGCCACGAGACCGGCTCGCCTTCCTTGCCGCTCCGGTAGGGCCGTCCTACCGTGCGCGCAGGCCCCTCGAGGGCCGGCCCCGCGACCGGCCGTCGCATCCTCCCGACCCCACGCCACCATGCCACCCACCTCCGGGGAGCCGACGAAAGGCGCTGCGACGTCGGCCGAGGCGGGGTGGGCCGATCTCGCCGCCGGACGGTGGGAGGCGGCGCGCGAGGCCTTCCTGCGATCGATCGAGTGGGAGGAGACACCGGAGGCCCTCGAGGGGCTGAGCTGGTCCGCATGGTGGCTGGACGACGCGGACACGGTGTTCGAGGCGCGGGAGCGTGCGTACCGGCTCTATCGTAGGCGCGGCGCGCGGGCGAGCGCCGCGCGCATGGCCACCTGGCTGGGGGCGGACCACTTCGACTTCCGCGGCGCGTTGGCGGTCACGAAGGGATGGCTGCGCCGGGCCCGCCGGCTGCTCGAGGAGGTCGAACCCGGTCCCGACCATGGGTGGGTCGCCTTCCACGCGGGCTACGTCGCCTCCCTCGGGGGTGACTCCGAGCACAGCCTCGAAGAAGCGGTACGGGCCGCGGAGCTCGGCCGTCGCTTCGGCGTTCCCGACCTGGAGATGCTCGGGCTCGCTCTCGAGGGTTCCGTGCTCGTGGGGCGCGCCGAGGTCGAGGCTGGGATGGGCTGCCTCGACGAGGCGACGGTCACGGCGCTCCACGCCGAGGCGACGATCCCGATCTCCCGCGCGTGGGCGTGCTGCTTCCTCGTGAGTGCCTGCGAGGCGGTGCGGGACTACCAGCGCGCCTTCGAGTGGTGCGACCGGATCGCCGAGTTCGCCGAGCGCTACGGCAGCCGGTACATGCTCGGCTTCTGCAGGGCCCACTACGCCGCCGTGTTCATGTGGCGCGGCCGGTGGGACGAGGCGCAGGCACAGCTCGAGGAGGCCGTGCGCGCGTACACGGACTCGCGTCCGCCCTTCGTGTCCGACCCGCTCGCCAAGCTCGCCGAGCTCCATCGCCGGAAGGGGGAGTGGGAGCGGGCCGAGAGGCTGCTGGACGAGATGGGCCCGAGCTCGGTGCCCCTGTGCCGCGCGCGGCTGGCCCTGGATCGCGGCGAGCCCGGGCGCGCCGTGGAGCTGGCGGACCGCGTCCTCCGTCACGCTCCCCGGCACAGCCGGATGAGGCGGTTCCCGGCGCTCGAGATCGTGGTGCGCGCACGGGCGGAGCGCGGCGAGCACGACCTGGCCACCGAGGCATTGCGCGAGCTCGAGGAGATCGCCGAGCGCGTCGGCACGGAGCCGGTACGCGCGGCCGCGGAGCTGGCGGAAGGGATCCTCGCCGGCGCGCGCGGCGAGCACGAACGGGCGAGGCGGCTCTTCGAGGACGCGGGGGATCGGTTCGAGCGCAGCGGCGCTCCCTTCGAGTCCGCACATACGCGGCTCGAGTTGGCGTCCAGCCTGCTCGCCCTCGGGCGCACGGAGCTCGCCCGACGGGAGGCGGCGGCCTGCCTGGAACGGTTCGAAGCGCTGGGAGCCAAGGCGGATGCCCGACGCGCGCGGCGGGTCATGGACGCGGCCGGCGGAGCGCGGGCTGAGGCCCCGGCGCTCCCCGAGGTCACGCCTCGCGAGCGTGAGGTGCTGCGCTGGGTCGCGGAGGGGCTGACGAACCGGCAGGTCGCCGACCGCCTCTCGTTGAGCGAGCACACGATCCACCGCCATGTCACCAACATCCTGCGCAAGCTGGATCTTCCGTCCCGCGCGGCCGCCGCGGCGCACGCCGCGCGCTCCGGCCTCCTCGAACCGCCGGCGCAATAGCCAGAACGGGCCACGTCCCCAACTCGATGAAGATCCCCGGTTCGGGCGAAGTCGGCGGGCGCCGTCGACCCGATCTTCCGTGTATGTCACGTCGAAACGACCCGAGGGGATTCATGGCGGAGGCGGCCGCGCTCGCCAGGATCGCGGAGTTGTGCACGCAGGTCGGGGGGGAGGCGTCGCCGGCGGGAAACGGCGAGGCCGCTCCGACGGGCGGGACGCTTCCCACGCCCTCCTTTCCCGAGCACGGAGAAGAGGATGAGCGCATCACCCCGAACTCCCGTCCTGATCGCGATCGCCGGGCTGACGCTCGGCGCTTGCACCGATCTCCCCGCTCGCGCCACCGTCGGGAAGGGTGAGAAGACGCCCTACCCGGGCGCGTTGTCCATCGAGTGGAACCGAGGGCTCCTGGAGGTCGCCGAGGCCGAAGACCACTTCCTCACCCTGAAGGCCGTGCGCACGGCGTCCATGATGCACCTGGCGATGCACGACGCCCTGAACGCCATCGATCCGCGCTACGAGACGTACCGCTTCAAAGGCGACGGGGCGGGGGCCGACCCGATCGCGGCCGCGGTCCAGGCGGGGTGGGAGGTGGCGGTCGGGCAGTACCCGGATCGACAGGCGGTCTTCGACTCACTGCGCACGCGATGGCTCGAGCAGGCTCTCGACGGAGAGGCCCGCAGCAAGGGTCTCGCGCTGGGTCGGGCGGCCGCCGAGGAGGTGGTGCGATCGCGGGACGGCGACGGGTGGAACACGGAAGCGGAGTACCGCTTCCATCCGATGGGGCCCGGCGTCTATGCCGAGTTCGGCGAGCACAGCAACACCCCCCAGGGCTTCGTGTTCGGTGCCGGGTGGGGGAAGGCGCGGCCCTTCTTCCTGGAGCGCGCCGGTCAGTTTCGTGCGCCGCCGCCCCCTGCGATCGAGAGCGAGGCCTACACGCGGGCCTTCGACGAGGTGAAGGATGTCGGTCGCGACGACAGCGCGACGCGCACCGCCGACCAGACCCACCTCGCGCTTTGGTGGAAGGAGTTCCTGGACAAGTCGATGAACCGGCTCGCGCGGCAGATCGCGGCGGACGAGGGGATCGACCTGTGGGACGCGACGCGCCTCTTCGCCTTCGTCGACGTGGACATCTTCGACGGCTACGTGAGCGTGTTCGAGAACAAGTTCCTCTACAACCACTGGCGGCCGTACACGGCAATCCGTTGGGCCGAGAACGACGGCAATCCGAACACCCTCGCCGACCCGGACTGGAACAACACGCACCACCACACCTATGCCTTCCCGTCCTATCCCTCGGCGCACGGCACCGTCGCGGCCTCGGTGCTGACCATCTTCGGGAAGATCTTCGGCGACGACTACGCGTTCACGCTTGCCACCCCCGAAGTGAGCAGCGCGGGCCCCATGTCCCCGATGGTGGTGATGGATCCACCCACCCGCGCGTTCACGAGCTTCAGCCAGGCCGCGATGGAGGCCGCGATGTCACGGGTCTACCTCGGCATCCACTTCCGCTACGACTCCGAGGAGGGCTACCGCCTCGGTACGCGGATCGGGGAGCACGCCTGGGACCACTACCTGAGGCCGCGCTGACCCGCAGTCAGTCAGGCTCCCCTCCGACCTTCCTCCCTCCGAACAGGTGCAAGAACACACGAACCGGTTTAGCTTCGTCTGAAGTATCGATTGAGCCGGGGGGCCGTCGGGCCCCGTTCAGGAGGCCGCATGACGCTCTCTCGCCGTACCGCCCTCAAGCTCGGCCTCGGGGCCGGAGCCCTTCCTCTTCTCGGTCGCTCTCCTCTCGCCGCGGCGGAGGCCGGCCCGCCGGTGGCACGCGCCGACGAAGGCGTGATCCGCGCACGGCCGCTCCCGTTGGACGCGGTGCGTCTGACCGGCGGGCCGCTCAAGCACGCGCAAGAGATGGACGCCGCCTACCTCCTCGAGCTCGATCCGGACCGGATGCTCGCGTACTACCGCGAGCGCGCCGGACTGACACGCAAGGCCGAACCGTACGGCGGGTGGGACGGCGGCGGCCGCAACCTCACCGGCCACATCGGCGGGCACTACCTCTCCGCCGTGAGCCTCATGTGGGCGGCGACGGGCGATGCGCGCTTCAAGGAGCGCGCGGACTACATCGTGAAGGAGTTGAAGGAGGTCCAGGACGCGCACGGGGACGGGTACCTGGGCGCGCTCGAAGGCGGCCGTGACTGCTTCGACCGGCTCGCGAGGGGCGAGATCCGCTCGGCCTCCTTCGACCTGAACGGGCAGTGGTCGCCCTGGTACACGCTCCACAAGACGTACGCGGGGTTGCGCGACGCATACCGCCACACGGGCAACCGCACGGCGCTCGACGTGGAGATCGCCTTCTCCGCGTGGGCGGAGGGCGTCCTTTCGGGGCTGAGCGAGGCCCAGCTCGAGATGATGATGAACACCGAGTTCGGCGGTATGAACGAGGTGTTCGTGGACCTGTACGGCGACACCGGCGACGAGCGGTGGCTGGAACTGTCCTACAAGTTCGAGCACGACGCCTTCATCGACCCGCTGGAGCGCAACCACGACAACCTCGCGGGCAAGCACGGCAACACGGCGATCCCGAAGCTGCTCGGCAACGCCGAGCGGTTCGTGCTGACCCGGCGGCCCGCCGACCTCATGGCGGCCGACTACTTCTGGGACGCCGTGGTGAACCACCACAGCTTCACCAGCGGGGGCCACGGCAAGGACGAGTACTGGGGCCCGCGCGACCGCATCGGTGCGTACCTCGACGGGCGCACGGCCGAGACGTGCAACGTCTACAACATGCTCAAGCTGACCCGGCGCCTCTTCTCCCTGAACCCGGACCCGCACTACGCGGACTTCCACGAGCAGGCGCTGTTCAACCACATCCTGGCGTCGATGGACCCCCAGGACGGGCGCATGTGCTACATGGTGCCGGTGGGCCAGGCCGTGCAGCACGAGTACCAGGACATGATGCACAGCTTCACCTGTTGCGTCGGCTCGGGGATGGAGAGTCACGCGCTCCACGGCCACGGCCTCTACTACGAGGACGGCGACCGCCTGTTCGTGAACCTGTACGCGCCCTCCACCGCGGAGTGGGCCGACGGCGGCGTGAAGCTCGCGATGGAGACCGGCTTCCCGGAGGGGGAGAGCGCGAAGCTCACCCTCAACCTGCGCGCGCCGCGTGAGATGACCGTCGCGCTGCGTAGGCCGTACTGGGCCGGCGACGGCTTCGCCGTCACGGTGAACGGGCAGACCGTGCAGGAGCCGCCGGCGCCTGCCAACGCGGAGCTGCGCGGGCCCACGCAGTACGACGACGCGCAGGCCGACGTCAGCTCGTTCTTCGAAATCACCCGCACCTGGCGTTCGGGTGACGTGGTGGAAGTCGCGCTCCCGAAGGCGCTCCGCGTCGAGCCGACGCCGGACGAGCCGCGGCGCGTCTCGGTGATGTGGGGACCGCTGGTGCTCGCGGGGGACCTCGGCCCGGAGCCGGTGCGCCGACGCCGCGGCGAGGCCGACGAGGAGGGCGAGGTCCGGTCGGGATCCGCGGTCAAGGTGCCGGTGTTCGTGTCCGCGGAGCGCCCGGCGGTCGAATGGCTCGAGCCCGTAGCTGGCGAGCCCGGCAAGTTCCGTACGAACGGCGTCGGGCGGGAAGCGAACGCGACGGGGGCCGCGCTCGACATCGAGCTGCAGCCCTTCTATCGCCTCCACCGGCGCACCTACTCGACCTACTGGGACACCTTCACGCCCGAGGAGTGGAAGACCCAGCAGGCCGCGTATGCGGCCGAGGCCGAGCGCACGCGCCTCCTGGAGGCCGCGACCGTGGCGTACCTCGAGCCGGGGGAGCGGGTGTACGAGGACCGCTTCGGCTACGAGGGGGCGGAGGACTCGAATCCCACGCGGGTCGTGGGGCGCCCGGGCCGCACGGGTCGGAGCTGGTTCTCCTACGCGGTGCCGGTCGACGCCGCGCACCCGATGACGCTGATCGCGACGTACTACAGCGACGACCGTAGGACGCTCCCTGCGTCCTTCCGGATCCTCGTGGACGGGACGGTGGTGGGTGAGGAGTCACAGCGGCAGACCGAGCCGCCCCGCTTCTTCGACGTCGAGTACCGCGTTCCGGCCGAGTTGGTAAAGGGGAAGCAGCGGGTGACGGTGCGCTTCGAAGCGAAGGAGGGCAGCCAGGTCACGGCGGTCTTCGCCCTTCGCATGATTCGGGCGGACGCGCCGCGCTGAGCCGGCGGGAAGGGTCCGGACGGATGCGGGAGAGGTCCAGTTCCCGATTCGTCCGGACCTGAACCACTCGAACCAAGACAGACTGGTTTCAAACAACGTCCAACGCGGTTTCAGAAGTTCCTTGCGCAGGTCGGACGGCCTTTCTATAGTATGGCTGATGTATCAGTAGGTGATCAGGCTGGGCTCAATCCGGTCGAACACGCGTCGCACGCTTCCAACCGGCCCCATCGGCACTCTGCATCGCGCGGACGTCGATCTGTCCTCAGGGGCCCACCGGCGTCGCCGAACGGGCGGGGGGCCAGGTGCAGGTTGGCCCCCCAAGGCGACTCGGGCGCGATGGCCCCCCGCGGATGAGCAGCAGCACACGTCAGCGCCAACGCCGGATTGCGCCATGATCGGACGCCGGGCAGAGGATCGCCAACGGGAGCTCGCGCTTCCTGCGTCGATCCGTCGTGCATGGCGATCCGGCCTTTCCTTCCTCGTTACGGCTTCACGGCGCGAGAAGCCGAATCCAAGATCAGGGGAACACGCTATGCGAACCTGGATCGTTCGTGCGACGATCGTGGCCGCTCTCGCCTTGGCGGGTGTGACCGCGACGTCCGCTCAACAGACCGGCACGGTCACCGGGACCGTCGTCGATCGGAGCACCATGCAGCCCCTGTCGGGGGCGCAAGTCAACATTCCCGGTACCTCGGTGGGGCAGTTGGCCAACGCCCAGGGGAGGTTCCTCCTCCTGAACGTGCCCGTCGGACAGGTGACGGTGCGCGTCCAGATCATCGGCTACGCCTCCGAGGACCGGACGCTCACGGTCAACGCCGGCACCGCGGCGGTCGCGGACTTCCAGCTCCAGGCGCAGGCCGTCGAGCTGGGAGAGCTGGTCGTCGTCGGCTACGGGCAGCAGCGCCGAGAGGACATCACGGGCGCGGTCGCCAAGGTCGACGTCAAGGACTTCGTCCAGGCGCCGGCGCTGGACGCCGCCTCCCTGGTCTCGGGCAAGATCGCCGGCCTGGTGGTGAACACCACGACCGGTGACCCCACGCGTGGAACGGAGATCAGCCTGCGCGGCATCGGCACCCTCGAGGCGTCGGCGCAGCCCCTGATCATCGTGGACGGCGTCCCGGGCACCCTCGAGACGGTGGCACCGCAGGACATCCAATCGATCGACATCCTGAAGGACGGGTCCGCTGCCGCCGTGTACGGCTCGCGTGCGGCCAACGGCGTCGTCTTCATCACGACCAAGAAATACGAGGGCGGCCAGGCGACGATCCGCTACGACGGGTACACCAGCGTCCAGGCCATCTACAAGAAGCCCGACTTCCTCAACGCCGGGGACGTACGGCGGCTGGCCGCCGAGGGCTTCACCACGCCGGCGGGCAACACCTTCGAGGATCTGGGCTACGCCACGGACTGGCAGGCCGCGGTGGAGCGCAACAACCCCATCGCATACAACCATAACCTGACGCTGATGGGCGGCGACGGTGCGACGAACTACACCGCCGCGTTCAACTACCAGTACGACGAGGGGCTGTTCCAGAAGTCCGACAACAAGGAGATCACGGGTCGCGTCAACATCAGCCACTCCATGTACGACGGGAAGCTGAAGGCCGACCTCAACCTGGTGGACCGCATCCAGAACCAGTTCACGGGCGTCGACTTCAACTATCTCTGGCGGCAGGCCCTGATCCGGAACCCGACCGACCGGATCTACGAGGACGACGGCTCCTACCAGACGCGGGGCACGTATTTCTACACGAACCCCGTGCAGATGCTGGGCACCTACGGCGGCAACTCCGAGACGCGCGACCTGCGCATGCACGGTACGTTGACGTTCCGCCCGATTCCGGAGTTCAGCCTCTCGGTCCTGGGCGGGACCGAGCGCGACGAGTGGCTCCGCGGGCGCTTCCGCCTGGCCGACAACCCGGACGTTCCGGGGATCAACTGGGCGGACCGCAACACCCGCTCGAACGTCAGCCAGCTCCTCAACGTCACGGGCACCTACCAGAACAACTTCAACGGCCACCAGATCACCTTCCTGGGCGGCTACGAGTACTGGGACCGCGTGCACGAGGACTTCGGAGCGGGCAACGAGCAGTTCCCCACGGACCTCTTCGGCTACAGCAACCTCGGCGCCGGCGCGGGGCTCCAGCAGGGGATCGCCGGAATCGGCAGCTCGAAGTGGTCCTACAAGACGATCGGCTTCTTCGGCCGCCTGAACTGGGATTGGAACAACCGCTTCCTGGCCATGGCCAGCCTTCGCTACGAGGGCGACTCCCGGTTCGGCGCGGACCACCAGTGGGGCCTGTTCCCCGGCGTGCAGCTCGGGTGGCGGCTCTCGGAGGAGGGCTTCCTCAAGGACATCGAGGCCATCAACGACCTCAAGGTGCGCGCGGGCTTCGGCGTGACGGGCATCGCGCCCACGGACCCGTACCTGTCGCTCACGACCTACCAATACCAGGGCAACTACCCGGTCGGTGGGAACTGGGTGAAGGGGCTCGTGCCCGGGCAGAACCCGAACCCGGACCTGCGCTGGGAGAAGAAGGAGGAGCTGGACGTCGGGGTGGACTTCTCGCTCTTCGACTACCGCCTCTCCGGCGCGCTCGACTACTACAGGCGCGACACGCGCGACATGCTGTACAACTACGACGTTCCGGTTCCGCCGTTCCTCTACGGCCAGATCCTCGCGAACGTCGGGCACATGCAGAACAAGGGCCTCGAAGCGTCGCTCACGTACGACGTGATCCGCTCGGCCGACCTGCGGTGGCGCACGAGTGCCAACTGGTCGACGAACAAGAACACGCTGCTGAGCCTCTCGAACGAAGTGTACGAGACGTCGGACTGCTTCTACCCGGGCTACACGGGTGAGCCGATCCAGACCTCGACGCACCGCCTGTGCATCGGCGGCCCGATCGGTGAGTTCTACGGCTTCGAGTCCGTGGACATCAGCGCCGACGGCGAGTGGATGGTTCGCGACTCCGCCGGCACCAGCACGATCCCCTACTCCGAGGCCGGCTCGAACGACCGCCGCATCCTCGGCAACGGCGTGCCGAAGCACTATCTGGCGCTGAACAACTCCGTGCAGTGGAAGAAGTTCGACCTCAACGTCAACATGCGCGGGGCCTTCGGCTTCCAGATCCTGAACTTCGGACGCCTGTACTACGAGAACCTGAACAACACGCAGTACAACATGCTGCACTCGGCCTTCGACCCCGTGTACGGCAAGTCGATCCTCGACTACCCCCTCGTGTACGTGAGCTACTACGTCGAGAACGGGGACTACTGGAAGATCGACAACGCCACGCTCGGCTACACGCTCGACTCGACCATGCTCCCGGGCTTCCTGGGCAACGTGGCCGAGAGCGCCCGCCTCTACGTGGCGGGGCGGAATCTCCTGACGCTCACGGGCTACAAGGGCCTCGACCCCGAAGTCCGCGCGACGGGGCTCGATCCGGGCGTCGACCACCGGGACCAGTACCCGACGGTCCGCACGTTCACGATCGGCATGAACCTCGTCTTCTAGGAGGCCGACTATGAGACACTACAAGCGAATCGCAGCCGGCGCGCTGCTCGCGGTGCTCGGCCTCGGCGCGGGTGCGTGCACCGATCTCACCGAGGTGGTCTACGACCAGATCACCGAATCGAACTTCAATCCCACGGCGAACGACCTCGGCTCGCTGATGGCCCCTGCGTACACGCCGTGGGCCGGGCTGTTCATGGGGTGGTATGGGATGGTGGACGTCGCCGAGGAGGAGCCGGGCGACGTCCTGGTGACGCCCGAGCGCGTCAACGGCTGGTACGACGGCGGCGTGTACGTCGCGCAGCACCAGCACACCTGGTACCAGTTCAGCACGGACAACTGGACGTTCGGTCACATCTGGAGCACCGACTTCTCGGTCATCAACGCGGCCAACCGCGTGATCTACCAGATCGAGTCCGGTGTCGCGCCGATCGAGGACGAGGGCGCCAAGGCCAGCATCCTTGCGGAGCTGCGTGCCGAGCGCGCGTACGCCTACTGGATGCTGCTGGACAACTTCGGCAACGTCCCGATCGTGACGGACTTCACGGCGGAGGACCTGCCCACGCAGAACACACGCCAGGAGGTCTACGACTTCGTGGTCAGCGAGCTGCAGGAGGTCGATCCCGCAGCTCTCGACCGACGCGGGCGTGGCCATGTACGGCCGCATCAACAAGTGGGTCGCCGAGGCGATCCTGGCGCGGACGTATCTGAACGCCGAGGTGTACATGGGCACGCCCCACTACTCCGACGTGATCCCGCTCACGCAGGACATCATCAACTCGGGGAACTATTCGCTGGACGCGAGCTACCGGACGCCCTTCTCGGTTGCGGCCGGCCCGCTGGACGGGGGTGAGTCCCACGAGGTCATGTGGGCGGTGCCCTACGACCAGGTCTACCTGGGCGGGAGCAACTTCCACATGAAGACGCTCAAGCCCGAGCTGCGCTTCGTGTTCAACATGAACGCGCAGCCGTGGGGCGGGAGCGCCGCGCAGCCGTCGTTCATCGATACCTACGATGCGGCGGACGAGCGGCTCCAGGACACGTGGCTCACTGGGCCGCAGTTCACCGCCGACCACCAGTTCGGATACGACTTCGTTCAGAAGATCCCGCAGATCCGCGGGAAGAACGAGTTCAACTTCGGCTACCCGGTGTGGAAGTACGAGATCTACGCCGGTGAGACGGGGTCGTCGAGCGTGGACTATCCGATCGTCCGCTACGCCGAGGTCCTGATGATGCAGGCCGAGGCGCTCCTGCGGACCGGTCAGGCAGCCCCGGCTGCCGCGCTCGTGACGCAGGTGCGTGAGCGTGCGTTCGCCAACTCCGATCCGTCGAAGGCGACGGTGACGGGCGCGGAGCTGATGGAGGGTAGCTCGTACGTGTACGGTTGGTACGACACGGACGGCGTCATCAAGACGGGTCCGGGCGGGACGCCGGTCACGAACACGACCGGTGGCGCCTTCGGTGGGGCGGACATCCAGTACGGCCGCTTCCTGGACGAGTTGGCGTGGGAGTTCGCCGTCGAGGGTCACCGCCGGACGCAGCTGATCCGGTTCGGCGTCTTCACGACGAAGGCGTGGTTCAACCACAACGCCGACAACGCCGACCACCTGACGCTCTACCCGATTCCGCAATCGGCACTCAACTCGAACCAGAACCTGCATCAGAACCCAGGGTACTAGTAGCGAACCTCTGTTCGATGGCCCGAGCGCGCGGTTCCGCGGGGAAATGCCCCGCGGAACCGCGACGCTTCGGGTCACCTGGGGTGGCATCTGCCGTGAAGAGAACCGAGTTGACCATGACGGCCTGCGCGTGCCTTGCCCTTTTCGGGTGTGGCGGCGGGGGACCTTCGGGGGGTGCGCAGGACGCGACGCCCCGTCCCACGGCCGAGGGTCGGGCGGAGAGGGACGTCGTCCAGAGCGGCAACGCCCACTACGACAACGTGATCGACATGCTGCGGGGCAAGGCCCCCGGCGTGCAGATCATCGAGATCAGTCCGGGCCAGATGGAGGTCCGGATCCGCGGTCTGAACCAGAGCTTCCAGGGCGGTGGCCAGGAGCCGCTCGTGATCGTCGACGGGGCAGCATCGGGGCGGCCGGCGGGGCAGGCCCTCCTGGCGTTGAACCCCGACGACGTGCAACGCATCGAGGTGCTCAAGGACGTTGGCTCCACCTCGGTGTACGGCACGCGGGGAGCGAATGGGGTGATCCTCGTGACGACGAGGCGGCGCCAGGTGCCGCGGCCATGAGGGCGATGGCGTGCGGTGAGCCTCGCCCTGGCCGGGCTCGAGCCTGTTCCTGGCGGGTTGCGGTGCGTCGAACCCCTTCCGTGCCCATGGGAAGTCCTTCCAGGGACCCGACGAGGTGGCGGTGCCCTACGGCACTCAGGACACGGAGGACGTCACCGGCTCCGTGACGCCGGTGAACACGGCCGAGACCGAGAACCTCCAGAGCGTCCTGGACATGCTGCGTGGCCACGTGCCGGGGCTCTACGTGCGGGAGCTTCCCAGCGGTGACATCCTGCTGGGACTCCGCGGCGGCGCCGATTCCGTGAACTCGGGAACCGGTCCGCTCCTGATCGTCGACGATATGCCGGTCAGCCCGAATGGCGTCCGGTTGGCGCTGAAGGGCATCAATCCGCGCGAGGTGGCGAGCATCCAGGTCCTGAAGGACGTGAGCACCACCGCCATGTACGGCACGCGGGGTTCCAATGGTGTGATCCTCATCTACCTGAAGCGCTGACGGCCGACCCGAGTCCGCGGCTCGATCCGCTTCGTCGCATCCCCGGGTTCCGTCGGGGAGGAGACGCAACATGAGCGAAGAGCCTTCGCGGACGAACTTCACCCGGCGCGAGATGCTGGGTACCGTGGGGAAGGCGGCCGCGGCGTCCGTCGTCCTGCCGCCGTTCGTCTACCAGCTGGACGGATCCTCCCTCCTCCGGGGCGCGGACCCGCTGGCCGTGGTGGCCGGACCGGATCGCGTGGTGGTGCAGCCCGGGCGGACCTACCTCAACGCGTGGGCGGGATACGGTGTGCCCCCGTGGGAGCGGCGCCGACGGAGGCGCGGTGAGCCGGAGGAGCCGGAGCCGACGGGCCCCGAGCCCACCGTCGCCTGGAGCAAGAAGTCCGGCCCCGGGGAGGTCGCGTTCGAGGATCCGAAGGCGCTCGTCACCACCGCCGCCTTCTCCGCCCCGGGCACGTACGTACTCGAGATGGTGGCGGACAACGGGGAGTCGAAGGTCCCGTCGACCTTCACCGTGACGGTCGAGGACGGACCACCGCCGGACCATCTGTCGCCCATCGAGACCGGCTTCTACCGGCTCGACGACCCGTTCTGGGGGCGCCAGGTGAAGGCGCTGATGGTCAACTGGATTCCCCACTGCATCGAGATGATCAACCGGGACGACCTGGAGCTCGGGCCGGGCGGGATGGACAACTTCATCGAAGCCGGCAAGGCGTTGCGGGGAGAACCGCACGGCGCGCACAAGGGCTACGTCTTCTCGAACGCCTGGGTGCACGAGACCGTGGAGTCGATGAGCCTCGCGCTCATGATCGACCCCATGGGCGACCCGGACGTCCTCGCCGCACACCGGCAGATGCGCGACACCCTCGAGGAGTGGATCCCCATCATCCTCGCCGCGCAGGAGCCGGACGGGTTCCTGCACACGTCGTGGACGCTGCGCGACGCCTCGAACTCGGAGGCGGGCCCGGCAGGCCAGCGGTGGCAAGGGCGCTGGGACCCGCGAAACCGGGGCAACCACCAGGGCTACGTGGCGGGCTACTTCATCGAGTCGGCCATCAACCACCACATGATGACCGAGGGAAAGGACGCCCGCCTGTACGACGCGGCCCGCAAGCTCGCCGACCTCTGGTACGCGCACATCGGCCCGCCGCCCAAGCAGGAGTGGTTCGACGGCCACCAGGAGATGGAGCAGGCGCTGGTGCGCTTCGGCCACTACGTGAACGACGTCGAGGGCTCGCACGACGGCGACCGCTACATCGAGCTCGCCAAGTTCCTCCTCGACGGCCGCCAGGGCGGCAGCCAGTACGACCAGAGCCACCTCCCGGTGGTGCAGCAGTACGAGGCCGTGGGCCACGCGGTGCGGGCGGTCTACACCTACTCCGGCATGACCGACATCGCGATGGAGACGCGCGACGTCGACTACCAGAGCGCGGTCCGCTCGCTGTGGGACAGCGTGGTCAACAAGAAGTACTACCTGACCGGCGGCGTCGGCAGCGGCGAGACCTCCGAGGGCTTCGGCCCCGAGTACTCGCTGCGGAACAACTCGTACTGCGAGACGTGCTCGAGCTGCGGCGAGATCTTCTTCCAGTCGAAGATGAACCGCATGTACAAGGACGCGAAGTACGCGGACCTCTACGAGACCACGCTGTACAACGCGCTGCTCGGCTCCACGGACCTCGAGGCCGAGCACTACTACTACGACAACCCGTTGGACACGAACGTGGCGCGCTACGCGTGGCACACCTGCCCGTGCTGCGTGGGCAACTTCCCGCGGACGGTGTTCATGCTGCCCACGTGGATGTACGCCAAGAGCACGGACGGCTTGTACGTGAACCTCTTCGTGGGGAGCACGGTCACCGTGCCGGGCGTCGGCGGGACGGACGTCGAGATCGTGCAGAAGACGGGTTACCCGTGGGAGGGCGACGTCGCCCTGACCGTCAACCCGAAGGAGAGCCGCGCCTTCACGATGCACGTGCGCGTTCCGAGCCGGCAGGTGAGCGCCCTGTATCGCGCCACCCCGGAGGTGAAGGGCGTCCGCTCGGTGCGCATCAACGGGGAGACGGTGCAGCCGAAGATCGAGCGCGGATACCTCGTCCTGCATCGCACGTGGAAGGCGGGCGACCGCGTCGAGGTCGATCTTCCGCTCGCGATCCAGCGCGTCCACGCGGACGAGCGCGTCGCGGCGAACCAGGGGCGGGTGGCCCTCAAGTACGGGCCGTTGGTCTACAACATCGAGGCCGCGGACAACGCCGGCGTCCGGAAGGCGCTCTCGCCGTCCGCCCCGCTGAGCACGACCTGGCGGGAGGACTTCCTGGGTGGGGTCAAGGTCATCGAGGGTAGGTTCGCCGACGGATCGAAGCTCACGGCCGTGCCGAATTTCGCCCGCGCCAACCGTCTCACGGGGACCGCGGAGCCGAAGCGGCCGGAGCGGCCGGCGGACGGGGGACGGCCCGAGCCGTTCCCGGTCACTTCGGTCATCTGGATCGAGGAGAAGTAGCCGGCGGGGCCATCGACCCGAAGGCTCGCACCCGAAGGCCCGGCGCCCCTCCAGGCGCCGGGCCTTCGTGCGTGGGTGGCGGACAGGGCCCTATCTTGTGCGCCACGCCCTCACCGCCCCTCGAGCCACCGGAGGACCCCTTGGCCGCCACGAGCCCCAGCGCGTTCCCGCAGCCGCCTGACCGGGCGCGGCCTCGCCCTCGGATCGATGCTCCTCGTCGCCGCCTGCGCCGGTGGAGGAGGAACGCCCTCCGGCGGGCCGGCCCCGGCGGGTGGGCGCTACGACGTGGTGATCGAGAACGGGAGGATCGTGGACGGGACGGGCGCGGCCTGGCATTACGGCGACGTGGGCATCCGCGGCGACCGCATCGCCGCCATGACTCCTCGGGGCATGCTGGCGGACGCCCCCGCCCGGACGCGCATCGACGCGCGCGGCATGGTGGTGGCGCCGGGCTTCATCGACATCCAGGGGCAGTCGGGCGGCTCTTTCCTCCTCGGGGACGGGCGGGACGTGAGCAAGGTCACCCAGGGGATCACCACGGAGATCCTTGGGGAGGGCTCGACGCCCGCCCCGGTGAACCCGGCCCACCTCGCGGAGGACCTTCCGGACGACGCGACCCGTGCCGAGTTGGCGCGCCGCTTCGCCGAGCCGCACGGCTTCCGCAACTGGCTCGAGGCGATGCAGGCGCACGGCATCGCCCCGAACGTCGGGTCGTTCGTGGGCGCCGCGACCGTGCGCACCTATGCCAAGCGCGAGGCGATGGGTCCGCCCACGCCCGCCGAGCTCGACACCATGCGCTCCGTGGTGCGGCGCGCGATGGAGGACGGCGCCATGGGCATGGCGTCGGCGCTGATCTACCCGCCCGGCAACTACGCCACCACGGAGGAGTTGGTCGAGGAGGCGAAGGCGATGGCGCCGTACGGCGGCGTCTACATCTCGCACATGCGCTCGGAGGCGGACGACCTGCTCGAGGCGACGGACGAGGCGATCCGCATCGGGCGGGAAGGGTGGCGTGCCGGTCGAGATCTACCACCTGAAGGCCGCCGGGAAGGCCAACTGGCCCAAGGCGGCGCGCGAGATCGCGAAGATCGACAGCGCGCGTGCCGCGGGCCTGGACGTCCAGGCGAACATGTACCCGTACACGGCGGGGGGTACGGGGCTGAGCGCGTGCTTCCCTCCGGCCGCGTCCGAGGGCGGCAAGCTCCAGGAGCGGCTGGAGACCCCCGCGGAGCGCGCGAAGATCAAGGCGGAGGTCGAGCACCAGACGTCCGTGTGGGAGAACCTGTGCACGCAGGCGGGACCGGAGGGCGTGCTCCTGGTCGGCTTCCAGAAGGAGGCGAACAGGAAGTGGGTGGGGAAGCGCCTCTCCGAGGTCGCCGCGACCATGGGCACGGATTGGGTGACCGCGGCCATGGACCTGGTGGCCAGCGACAGCGCGCGCGTGGGCACGCTGTTCTTCCTCATGAGCGAGGAGAACGTGAAGCTCCAGCTCCGTCAGCCGTGGATCAAGATCGGGACGGACGCCGGGGGGATGGACCCGGATACCGCGAAGGCGCATGGCCAGCTCGCCCATCCACGGGCGTACGGCACGTACCCGAAGATCCTGGGACGGTATGTCCGTGAGGAAGGCGTTCTCGAGTTGGAGGACGCGATCCGCAAGATGTCCTCGGCGGTGGCGACCCGCCTCGGCATCATGGACCGCGGCGTGCTACGCCCCGGCTTCTACGCGGACGTCGTCGTCTTCGACCCGAACACGATCGGCGACCGGGCCACGTACGAGGACCCGCACCAGATCTCCGTCGGCGTCAAGCACGTCCTCGTGAACGGCGTCGAGATCGTGCGCGACGAGCGTACGACGGGGGCGAAGCCGGGACGGGTGGTCTGGGGTCCCGGGTCGCGTCGCTAGCGGAGGAAGTCCTTCAGCGCCGGTGACGCGTCGAGGGCGCGGCGCGTGAAGGCGAAGCGCCCCTCCGAGAGCATCTCGCGCGACGCGTCGAGCATGCCGGCGAGGACGCTCCAGGCGAGCGTGCCGCCCAGGCTGACGCGCGCCGCCCCCGCCTCCGCCAGCTCCGCCAGCGTAACGTCGTGCAGGGACGGGACGAGGAGGACGTTGACGGGCACATCGACGGCCGCGCATACGGTGCGTACGGCTTCGAGGGAGGAAAGGCCGGGCGCGTAGACCACGTCCGCGCCGGCCTCCTCGTAGGCGCGCAGTCGCTCGATCACCGGGTCCAGGTCCGTCTCCCCGTGGAGCAGCGCCTCCGCGCGCGCCGTCAGCACGATGGGCACCGGCGCCCGCGCGACCGCCTCCACGGCGGCGGCCACGCGCTCCACCGCCAGGCCGAAGTCGTACAGGGGCTGCGCCGCATCCCCCGTCGCGTCCTCGATCGAGGCGCCCGCGAGCCCGAGCCCGCACACGAGCGCGTAGTTGTCCGCAACGGCCTCGGGCGTATCTCCGAACCCGTTCTCCAGATCCGCCGAGACGGGCACGTCCGTGACCTCCGCGATCGCTCGGGCGTGCGCGAAGGCTTCGTCCCGGGTGACGCCGTAGTCGTGGCGCCCGAGCGTGAAGGCGAAGCCCGAGCTGGTGGTGGCCAACGCCCGGAAGCCCAGTCCCGCGAGCACGCGTGCCGAGCCCACGTCCCACGGGTTCGGCATGATGAAGGGGTCTCCGGGGCGATGCAGCTCGCGGAACGTCTGGACCTTGGCTTCGAGTGCTCGCATGCGCGGTTCCGGGTCGGGGTGGGGGTGGACGGGCGTCAGGTTCGGGAGACACGGGCCTTCGCGCCACCCCCCGGTCGCGCATCCGCCGCCGGCTCCCGTTTTCGCCGCCCGCGTCGCTCCGGGCTCCGCCGCCGCTGGCTCTCGCGGCCCGCGTGCCCCAAACTGCGTGGCTGGACTCTGGCTTTCTCCCCGGCCCACGGGGCCGGGATCCACAGGAGGCGGTTCCCGTGCGCTCCCATTCGCTTCGCATCGCGCTCACCCTGACGGTCCTCGCGGCCGCGGCTCCGTCCGCCCACGCGCAGACCCCAGAACTCTACTCGGACATGCACTGGCGCTCGATCGGCCCGACGCGCGGGGGTCGCACCCGCGCCCTGGACGGCGTGCCCAGCCAGCCGAACGTCTTCTACATCGGCTTCGACAACGGGGGCGTGTGGCGCTCCTCGGACTACGGGTCGACGTGGGAGCCTCTCTTCGACGACCAGCCGGCCGGCTCGATCGGCGCGATCGCGGTGGCTCCCTCGGACCCCGACGTGATCTACGTGGGCAGCGGCGCGGGGATCATCCGCCCCGACCTGTCCACGGGGGACGGGATGTACAAGTCCACCGACGCGGGCGCGACGTGGACGCATCTGGGCCTGCGCGACAGCCAGATGATCGCGGACGTCGCGGTGGACCCGACCAATCCGAACCGCCTCTTCGTGGCGGTGCTCGGCCACCCCTACGGCCCCAACGAGGAGCGCGGGATCTTCCGCTCGACCGACGGCGGCCGGACGTTCGAGAAGGTGCTGTACCGCGACGAGTACACGTCGGGCAACGACGTCATGATCGACCCGTCGAACCCGAACATCGTCTACGCCACGCTCTGGCAGCAGCAGCAGGGCTTCCGCGAGAGCTCGGAGTTCGGCGGCGCCGGCAACGGCATCTTCAAGTCGATGGACGGCGGCACCACGTGGACGCCGCTCACGGTCGGGCTGCCGAGCGTGATCGAGGCCAACCTGGCGCTCGCGCCGAGCAACCCGCGCCTCCTCTACGCGATGGTGGCGGGCACCCCGCAGCGCTCGGCGGGCGCCGGGCCGGGCCGTGACGGCGGCACGACGGGCGTCGTGGGCTTCTACAAGTCGACCGACGCGGGCGAGCACTGGACCCCGGTGGACGTGCCCGAGGGTCCCGTGGGTGCGGCCACGGCGCATGTGGACACGCGCCCGCTCGCGCGCATCGGCGGCGGCGACCTCCCCACCATCACCGTGGACCCGAAGGACGAGAACGTGGTCTACAGCGCCACGGTCGTGATGTGGCGCACCGACGACGGTGGCGTGCACTGGTCGGCGGTGCGGGGCGCGTACGGCGGGGACGACTACCAGAAGATCTGGATCAACCCGAACGACCCGGACATCATCCTCGCGGTCTCCGACCAGGGCGCGGTGGTCTCGGCCAACCGCGGGGCGTCGTGGAGCAACTGGTACACGCAGCCCACCGCCGCGATGTACCACGTGACCACCGACAACGACTTCCCCTACCGCGTCTGCGGCGGCCAGCAGGACTCCGGCTCCGCGTGCGTGCAGAGCCGCTCTGACGACGGGATGATCACCTTCCACGACTGGCATCCGGTGAACATCCAGGAGTACGGCATCGCCGCGCCGGACCCCCGTGACCCCGACATGGTCTTCGGCAGCGCGCGCACGAGCGTTTCGCTCTACAACCGGCGGACCGGCCAGAGCACGAACGTCGGACCCGACATGGGCCCGCGTGGCGGCCCCTTCAATCGCGACGTGCGCACGATGCCGATCCTCTGGTCGCCGGTCGATCCGGACGTGCTCTACTACACGTCGAACGTCGTGTGGAAGACCACGGATCGTGGCCATTCGTGGGAGCGCATCAGTCCGGACCTGGCGCGCCGGACGTGGAAGGTCCCGGCCAGCGCCGGGAAGTACGCCTCGAGCGTCACGCCCAGCGCGCAGGGCACGATCACCGCGCTGTCCGCCTCGCCGCTGGACGGCGGCATCCTCTGGGCGGGCACGGACGACGGCAACATCCAGACGACGTCGGACGGCGGCGGCACGTGGACGAACGTGACGCCGGCCCGGATCCGGCCGTGGACGCGCATCTTCAACATCGAGGCGGGCCACTTCGACGAGGGCACCGCCTACGCCGCCGCGAACACGATGCGCATCGACGACATGAACCCGCACTTCTGGCGCACGCACGACGGCGGCAACTCCTGGACGGAGATCAACACCGGGATCGCGCCCGGCGCGGTGGCCAACGCCATCCGCGAGGACCCGCGCGAGGAAGGGCTTCTCTACGCCGCGACGGAGACGCAGGTATGGGTGTCCTTCGACGACGGCGACCACTGGCAGTCGCTCCGCCTGGACATGCCGGCGGTGTCGGTGCGCGACATCCAGGTGAAGGACGACACCACCTGCCTGTGCTCGGACCTGGTGGCCGGCACGCATGGCCGCGGCTTCTGGATCCTGGACGACCTGACGCCGCTGCGGCAGGCAACCGAGGCGCAGGCGGCGCAGGGGGCGTACCTCTTCGAGCCGGCCACCGCGGTGCGCGTGCGCTTCGGGATGAACGACCCGACGGAGTGGCCGCCCGAGCTGCCGCACGGGGAGAACCCGCCTCCCGGAGGCCTCATCGACTACTGGCTTCCCGCCGACGTGTCGGGGCCGGTGACGCTCGACGTGCTCGACGCGGGCGGGAAGGTCGTGCGCTCGTACTCGAGCGACGACCCGGTGCTCGAGCCCGATCCGGCGCTCGACCCGGAGGGCTACGACGCGATCTGCCGGGCCGACCCGACGGCTCCGAACTGCCGCGTGCCGCTCTACTGGCCGGCGCCGCAGATGGTGCTGTCGACGCGGCGGGGGATGCACCGCTTCAGCTGGGACCTGCACTTCGAGCCCATCGGCGACGAGCCACGGGCCGGCGGCGGCGCCACCGGAGCGGTGCCGGGTCACACCTATCCCAACGTGGAAGCCCCGTGGGCGCCGCCCGGCGAGTACGTCGTGCGTCTCACGGTGGGCGGGAGGCAGCTCACGCAGCCGCTCTCGCTCCGCCTCGATCCGCGCGTGAACACCCCGGCGGCCGACCTGGCGCGGGTCGCGTCGCTCTCCCGCGAGATGTACGACGGCGCGGTGGCGGCGCACGCAGCCTGGGTCGAGGCGCGTGCGTTGGTGGAGCGGCTCGACGCCATGGGCAGCTCGGGCGCGGCGCTGAAGGCCGAGGTGGAGGCGCTGGCGCCGGCACCGCAGCCTCGCTCGTTCTTCTTCCGCGGAGGCGCCCCGTCGGGCCCGCCCACCCTCAACGGGGCCAGCGACGCGATGATGGGCGCGGCGATGTCCATGCAGGAGGCGGAGGTGGCGCCGACCGCGCGGCAGGTGGCGGCCTGTGACGAGGCACGCGCACAGGCGCGGGGGGTCATGGAGCGCTGGCGGACCCTGCAGGCGAGGGCGCGCGACGCGCTGGATGTGCCCGGGTCGCGATGACCGATGACGCGGTCGCGATCCGCTGCCACGCCCTGGCCAAGCGCTACAAGGACGTGGTCGCCGTGGCCGGGCTGGACCTCGAGGTGCGGTCCGGTGAGTGCTTCGGGCTCCTGGGGCCCAACGGGGCGGGGAAGACGACCACCGTGGAGATGGTCGAGGGGCTGATCGACCCGGACGACGGGGAGATCGAGGTCCTCGGGCTGCGCTGGCGGAGCGACGAGCGTGAGCTCCGCCAGCGCCTGGGGGTGGCGCTCCAGGAGACCAAGCTGGCGGATCGGCTGCAGGTGGTGGAGGTCATCCGGCTCTTCCGCAGCTTCTATCGGACGGGACACGACGTCGAGGAGATCCTCGACGTCGTCGAGCTGCGCGAGAAGCGAACCGCCTGGGTGGAGAAGCTCTCGGGCGGCCAGCGCCAGCGCCTCGCGATCGCGTGCGCCCTGGTGGGTGAGCCCGACATCCTCTTCCTCGACGAGCCGACCACCGGGCTCGACCCCCAGTCGCGCAGGCAGCTCTGGGGCGTGATCGAGGCGTTCAAGGGTGGGGGCGGCACCGTGGTGCTCACCACGCACTACATGGAGGAAGCGGAGCGCCTGTGCGACCGGGTGGCGGTGATGGATCACGGGCGCATGATCGCGCTGGGCTCGCCGCGGGAGCTCATCGCGTCGCTGGGCGCCGACCACGTGATCGAGTTTCGCCTGGTGGAGGGAACGCCGCCGCTGGCCGAGGAGGCCCTCGCGGCGCTGCGCGGGGTGGAGTCGGCCCGCCGGGACGGGCCGCGCTACACGCTCACCGTCTCCGAGCCCCACCACGCGCTCCCCGCGCTCATGGCCGAGCTGGAGCGGCGGGGGGCCGCGATGACCGAGCTGCTCACCCACCACGCCACGCTCGAGGACCTCTTCCTGAGCCTCACGGGTCGGCACCTGAGGGACGCCTGATGGAGTACCTCCGCCCGGTCGTCGAGCTCACGCTGGCGCGCTTCCGGGAGCAGCTGCGCCAGCCGGAGGTGCTCTTCTGGGTGTTCGGCTTCCCCCTCCTCCTGGCCGTTGCGCTCGGACTGGCGTTCCGGAACCGTCCCCCCGACGTGATCCACGTGGCGGTGGAGGCGGGCCCGGGCGCGGAGACGCTGACCGCCGCTCTGGCGGATGCGCCCGGGCTAGCGGTGGAGACGCTCTCCCCGGCCGCCGCGGCCGAGCGGCTGCGCACGGGCGGGGTGGCCGTGGTCCTGGTGCCGGGCGACCCGGTCGTGTACCGCTTCGACCCGACGCGCCAGGAGAGCCGTCTCGCGCGCCTGGCCGTGGACGACGCGCTGCAGCGCGGCCTCGGACGTGCGGACGTGCGGGCCACCTCCGACCAGGTGGTATCGGAGCGTGGGTCCCGCTACATCGACTTCCTCATCCCCGGGCTGCTTGGCCTGAACCTCATGAGCACCGGGATGTGGGGACTCGGCTACGCGGTCGTGGACGCCCGCCGGCGCAAGCTCATGAAGCGCCTCATGGCCTCTCCGATGCGCCGGAGCCAGTACCTCCTCTCGTTCGTCGCCGCTCGGCTCGTCATGCTCGGCCCGGAGGTGGTGATCCTGCTGGGGTTCGCCGCGCTCGTGTTCGGCGTACCCGTGCGCGGCTCCCTCTCGGCCCTCGCCCTGGTCGTGCTCATCGGCTCGATGTGCTTCGCGGGCCTCGGCCTGCTCACTGCCAGCCGGGCGCAGACCGTCGAGGCGGTGTCGGGGCTGATGAACCTGGTCATGCTGCCCATGTGGGTGCTCTCGGGGGTGTTCTTCTCGACGGCGAACTTCCCCCCGGCGATGCAGCCGTTCATTCGCGCGCTCCCCCTCACGGCGCTCAACGACGCGCTCCGGCGGCTCATGCTGGAGGGGGCGTCGCTCGCGTCCGTGGCCGCGCCCGTCGGCATCTGCGTGGCTTGGGGGGTGGTGTCGTTCGGGCTCGCGCTGCGGATCTTCCGCTGGCTGTAGCGGGGTGGACGCAAGCACCCGGCCCTCCACGTGCCCTCCCTCCCTCGGTATCTTCCAGGACGGAAGGTACCCTCCGATCGACCGCGGCCGCCCGCCTCCCGCCGGGCCGCGGCGCGCCCTCCTCGTGCGTGAATCCGGATCCCACAGGAGCGAATCGATGAAGCCCGGAGAGCTCGGCATCAACAGCAGGCTGGTCCATGGCGCCTACCACCCCGACGAGCGTACGGGGGCGGTGAACGTGCCGATCTACCAGTCGTCGACCTTCGCCTTTCGCGACGCGGCGCACGGGGCGGCTCTCTTCGCCGGAGAGGAGGAGGGCTACATCTATACGCGGCTCGGCAACCCGACGATCCGGGTGCTCGAGGACAGCGTCGCGAACCTCGAGAACGGCTGCGGTGGCGTGGCGACGAGCTCCGGCATGGGCGCCGTGAGCACGGTCTACATGGCGCTGCTCGAGCAGGGCGCCCACGTGGTGAGCACGGCGTCGGTGTACGGACCGAGCCGCGGCCTCCTGGAGAAGCACTTCGCGCGCTTCGGGACGGACGCCACCTTCGTGAACACCTCTTCGCTGGAGGCGCTCGCGGGGGCCATCCGCCCTGAGACGCACCTGGTGTACGTGGAGTCCCCGTCGAACCCGGCCATGCAGGTGACCGACATCGCGGGCGCCGCGGAGCTCGCCCACGCCGCCGACGCGCTCCTGGTGGTGGACAACACCTTCGCGAGCCCCTTCCTGCAACGGCCGCTCGACCTGGGCGCCGACGTGGTGCTGCACTCCGTCACCAAGTTCATCAACGGCCACGCGGACGTGGTCGGCGGCATCCTGGTGGCGAAGGAGAAGGGAATCCTCGCGAAGCTGCGGCGCGTGATGATCGACCTCGGATGCAACATGGACCCGCACCAGGCCTATCTCGTCCTGCGCGGCCTCAAGACGCTGGGTGTGCGCATCGAGCGCGCTCAGGCGAACGCGGCGAAGATCGCGGCTTGGCTCGAGGCGCACCCGAAGGTCGTCGAGGTGCGCTACATCGGTCTTCCCTCGCACCCGCAACACGAGCTTGCCCGCCGTCAGATGAGCGGATTCGGCTCGATGATCGCGTTCGAGCTCGAGGGCGGCTACGAAGCGGGTCGCACCCTCATGGACCACGTGAAGCTCGCTACGCTGGCCGTTTCGCTCGGCGGCGTCGAGACGCTCATCGAGCATCCGGCCTCGATGACGCACGCGGGGATGTCCCGGGCCGCGCGTGAGGAGGCCGGCTTCACCGACGGGCTGGTGCGGTACGCGGTGGGGATCGAAGACGCCGACGATCTGATCGCCGACCTCGAGCAAGCGCTGGCCGCGATCGAGGACGCGACGGCGGACGGCGTTCCGGTCGAGATGGTGCGGTAGGGATACGATGACCCGACTCTACCTCCGCGCGGCTCGCAGCCTCCTCCTCGCCCTCTGCGCCCTCGTGGCTCCCGCGCTCTCGCCGGTGCGGGCCGCTGCTCAGGCCTCGACGTCGGAAAAGGGCGCCTTCCCCGCCGACTCCACCGTCCTCGCTCTCCTGAAGGAGCGCGTGAGCGAGGGCCGGAGCGCCGGGATCGTCGTCGGGATGCTCGACGCGGACGGAAGCACCCGCATCGTCGCGTGGGGGGACCCGGGCCCGGGCCAGCCTCCGCTGGACGGCAGCTCGGTCTTCGAGATCGGGTCGATCACGAAGGTGTTCACGGCCACGGTGCTGGCGGAGATGGTTCGTGCCGGCGAGCTCTCCCTCGACGACCCGGTGCAGAAGTACCTCCCCGATCGCGTGCACGTGCCCGCACACGGCGGCAAGGCCATCACGCTCCGCTCGCTCTCCGAGCAGAACTCGGGGCTGCCGCGCATGCCGTCCAACTTCGAACCGGCCGATCCGAGCAACCCCTACGCCGACTACACGGTCGACCGGCTCTACGACTTCCTGTCGGGCTACGAGCTCACGCGCGACCCGGGCGCGCAGTTCGAGTACTCCAACCTGGGCGTCGGCCTGCTGGGGCACGTGCTCGCGCTGCGTGCCGGCACGAGCTACGAGGCCATGGTGCGCGCGCGGGTTCTCGAGCCCCTCGGCATGACGCACACCGCGATCACGCTGACCCCGTGGATGCGGGAGCATCTCGCCCTGGGTCACGGCAGCCAGGGCGACGTGGTGTCCAACTGGGACGTGGGTGTGCTCGCGGGCGCGGGCGGGATCCGTTCCACGGCCGTCGACATGCTGAAGTTCCTGGACGCCAACCTGCACCCCGAGCGCGGCCCGCTGCAGGAGGCGATGGCCTTCGCGCAGCAGGAACGTGCCTCGGCCGGCGGTGGCGACACCCGTATCGGCCTGAACTGGATCAGCGTGCACGCCGGTTCCGACACGATCGTCTGGCACAACGGAGGCACCGGGGGCTACCGGACGTTCGCGGGCATCGTCCGCGCGCGGGGCGTGGGCGTTGTGGTGCTCACGAACAGCGCGGGAGAGGGCGCCGACGACATCGGCATGCACCTTCTTCGGCCGGGGATTCCGCTCGCGCCCCCGCCGGCGCCGCGCAAAGAGTACACGGCGATCGAGCTTCCCGCGTCGACGCTGGCCGCGTACGTCGGCACGTACGAACTGGCTCCGCAGTTCCACCTCGAGGTCACGCTGGAGGGGAACACGCTCTGGACGCAGGCCACCGGGCAGGGGAAGATCCGGATCCGTCCCTACACGGAGCAGGACTTCTTCGCCGACGTGGTCGACGCGCAGATCACCTTCGTGAAGAACGACGGCGGGAAGGTGGTCCGCATGATCCTCCACCAGAACGGGCGGGACGTTCCCGGGGAGAAGATCCGCTAACCTTCGCCGCCGGGGCGAGGCCCGAGGCCCCCTGCGTTCCCGGGTTCACAGGACGTATCCCTGCGCGATCGATCGGAACGTGGCGACCTGCCCGTCCG
>CAWGKG010000022.1:0-113715 GCA_963823035.1 uncultured Gemmatimonadales bacterium | reverse complement strand
TCGGAGCCCAGGAGGGCGTCCATGAGCTTCGACGCCTCCTCGAGGCGCTCGAGAAGGATGCCGTGCACCTCCACCTGCTGGTCCGTGGGGCGGTAGTCCGAGCTGCTCGCGCCCACGTCCGACGCGAGGGCGCTCATCCGCCCGTAGAGCTTCATCGGGTTGCGGAAGGCGTCCTCGCGGGCGCCCGAAAGGTGCACGTCGAAGAGGCGGCCCTCCACGTCCAGGAGCTTGTCGCGGAAGTCCTTCGCAGCCTGCTCGGTGGCGGTGGCCGTCGAGTCCTTCGCGAAGTACGCCTGAGCGTCCTCGACCTGCTCGCGGATCCACTCGAGCCGGTCGACCATCCCTCCGATGCGCTCCAGCTCGCCGCGCATCTGGAGGGACATCGCCACCTGCTGGCGGATGTCGTCGAGCGTCCCCGCGCTGTGCGGGTCCTTGAGCACCTCGATGGGCGCCTCCATGACGTGGTCGCCCACCGACACCCGGGCCGTGTACACGCCCGGCACGGCGAGTGGGCCCCGCTGGCCACCGTTCAGGTCGAGGTCCCAGGTGCGCAGGCGCCGGCTGCCGTCCGGGCCGCTCTCCACCCAGGGCATCTCCGGCGGGGGCGTGCGCAGGCGCGGCGCCTTCGGGGCCTCGTGACGCAGGTCCCACATGATCCGGTTGATCCCCGCCTTTCCGTCCTGGCTCAACGTCCGGATCACGTCACCGCCTTCGTCCAGGATCTCGACCTTGACCTTCCCGGCCGCGGGTTTCGAAAGCCAGACGTTGATGTCGGCCCCGTAGTCCGGGTTGCGCCCGAAGACGTTGGAGGGCGCGGACACCACGTTGTGGATCTGCTGGAAGCGATACGCCGGGCGCACGTCGAAGACGTGCGCGTCGGACGCCATCACGTCTGCGTCCAGAGCCGCGCAGAGGCGTGATGTCGTCCAGGATCCAGATGCCGCGCCCGTACGTGCCCACCACCAGGTCGTTGAAGTGGGGCTGGATCGTGAGCCAGTAGGCCGGCGCCGCCGGCAGGCCGTTGCGGATGCGCTGCCAGTGCGCGCCGTCGTCCAGCGTGAACCAGACGGCGTTGTCCGTGCCCGCGAAGAGCATCCCCGGGCGCACCGGGTCCTCACGCACCACGTGCACGAAGGAGAAGGGGGAGCGGGGGATGCCGGCGTCGATGCGCGTCCAGCTCCCCCCGAAGTCCGTCGTCTTGTAGAGGAACGGCTCGAAGGACCCCATCTGGTGGAAGTCGATCGCCACGTAGGCCGTGCCCGCGTCCCAGCGCGACGGCTCGATGTTGGAGACCTGCCCGTACTCGGGGAGGTTCTTGATGTTCTTGGCGACGTCCACCCAGTTGCCGCCGCCGTCGCGGCTCACGTGGATCTGCCCGTCGTTGCTCCCGGCCCACAGCACGCCCGCCTGCACGGGCGACTCGGCGAGCGCGTACAGGAGCGACCCGTCGAAGGTCATGAGGTTGTCGGTGGTCTTCCCGCCCGAGCTCTGCTGCTTCGACTTGTCGTTGAGCGTCAGGTCGGGGCTGATGACCTCCCAGCTCTGTCCCTCGTCGCGGGTGCGGTGCACGACCTGGCTGCCCACGTACACGGTGTTGTGGTCGTGCGGGGAGATCACGATCGGGAAGGTCCAATGCCACCGGTAGCGCACGTCGGACGGCGGCCACCCGTACGACGCCTCCGGCCAGATGCGCACGTTGCGCACCTGCTGCGTGCGCGGGTCGTAGAGCTCGAGGCCGCCGTCGTAGCAACCGCTCCACACCTGGTTCGCGCCCGCGGTGTCGGGGATCGCGAAGCCCGACTCGCAGCCGCCCACCGAGTGCCAGTTCCCTTCGACGATCCCGAACGAGCGGGAGTTCGACGGGCCGGAGTAGGAGTACCCGTCCTGGCGGTTGCCGTAGACGTTGTACGGGATCTGGTTGTCGGTGTGCACGTGGTACATCTGCGCGATGGGCAGCACCACGCGCTGGAAGGTCTTCCCGCGGTTGAGCGTGATCGTCGCACCGCCGTCGTCCGCGACCATGAAGCGGTCGGGGTTCTCCGGGTCGACCCAGACGTCGTGCGTGTCGCCGCCGCCCCGCGGCGGGTTGGGCACCAGCGAGGCGCCGCCGTCCTGGCTCATGCTGAAGCGCACGGACGTGAAGTAGACGCGGTCGGGGTCGCGGGTGTCGATGCCGAAGCGCGTGTAGTACGACGAGCGCTCGCTGATGTCGTGGTTCTTCGTCATGAGGCGGAAGTGCCGGCCGCCGTCGTCGGAGCGGTAGAACGAGGGATCGTCGTCCTCGATGAGCGCGTACACGCGGTCGGGGTCCGAGAACGCGATCCCCACCGCCACCTTGCCCACCGTGTGGTCGGCCGCGGGCAGGCCGGCGTCGGCGGCGAGCTTCGCCCAGCTGTCACCGCCGTCGCGCGACACGTAGACACCGCCGCCCGTCCCCTCCGATGCGAGCTTCCACGGGTCGACGCGCAGCGACCACATGCCGGCGAAGAGGATGTCCGGCCGCTGCGGATCGATCGCGAGGTCCGCGCACCCTGTGCCCGGGTTCACGAAGAGCACCTGCTCCCACGTCTTCCCGCCGTCCTTCGTCCGGTAGATGCCGCGCTCCTGCTGGTCGTCGTAGGCGTGGCCCAGCGCGCAGGCGTACACGACGTCGTGGTCGCGGGGGTGCACCACCACGCGCCCGATGCGCCCCACCTTGTCGAGGCCCATGTGCGTCCACGTGTCGCCGCCGTCCGGCGACTTGTAGATGCCGTTGCCCATGGCCAGGGCGGGGCGGATGATGAACGTCTCGCCCGTTCCGGCCCACACCTCGTTCGTGGCCGTGGGTGCGATCGCGAGCGAGCCGATCGACTGGGCGTCCATCGCGTCGAAGGTGGGGCGCCAGTTCACGCCGCCGTCCTCGGTCTTCCAGACGCCGCCCGAGGCCGCACCCACCAGCGCGACCATCGGGTCGCCCGGCACGCCCACCGCGGCGATGGCCCGGTTGCCCTCCGGACCGATCTCGCGGAAGCGCAGGCCCGCGTAGGCGGTGGTGTCCACCTGTTGCGCGACGACGGTGGACGCGTATAGGAACAGGGAGGCGAGGGCGACCAGGAGAGCGGATACACGTCGAAGCGCAGGAACAGCCATGATGACCTCGATGGACAGTGGTGCCGGGAATCGCGCGGCAACGTGCCCCCCGCTCCACCGGCGCGGCAAGGACGGGGCGCCGGTGCCGCTTGGTGGGGCTGGCTGCGGCGACGCTCGTGGCGGTGGGGGGCACGTTGGCCCCGCCCCCCGGCCTCCTGGCTCAGGACGCCTCGGCGATCGGACAGGCGATCGCCACCACCTGCGGCACGCTTCCCGACCCCGAGACGGAAGCGGTGGTCGCCGGCACCGTGGTCGACTCGGTGTCCGGCGTGGCGCTCCCCCGCGCGGACGTGCGCATCGCGTGGGAGGTGGACGGGGTGCTCGACACCGCCGGCGTGGCCACGGACGCCGACGGCTTCTTCGCGTTCTGCAACGTGCCGGCCGGCGGGGAGGTCGAGTTGCTGGCGCACCTCCGCGTGTGGTCGAGCCCCGTCACCCTCGACGTCGACCCGGGGATGCTCCACGTGCAACAGCTCCTGCTTCCCCTCTCGGATCCGACGCAGCCGGGGGAGCTGGTCGGGCGGATCTTCGACGCGACGACGCGCAAGCCGATCTCGGGCGCCGACGTGGCGCTGAAGGAGACGGGACGGCGCACCGTCACCAACAAGCACGGCTACTTCTCCTTGGGCGCGTTGCCCTGGGGCATCTACACGCTCGACGTCAAGAACCTGGGGTACGGCGAGCGCACATTGGCGGTACGTGTCGCGGGCGACCTGACGCAGATCGCGGAGATCGCCCTCTCCGGCGAGGCGCTCGAGCTGGAGGGCCTGAACGTCACGGTACAGCGACGGGCTGCGCTGCTGGACATCGACGGGCTGATCCGCAGGATGAGCGTGGGCTTCGGGACCGTCCTGACCCGGGACGTCATGGAGCGACGACCCAACGCCCGGGTCACGGACCTGCTGCGCGAGGTGCCCGGCGTGCAGGTGAATACGCGGGGGTATGCCACGACGGTGGAGGTCCGCGGCCGCTCGTGCACGCCGAACGTCTTCGTGGACGGGTTCCCGCGCATGTGGGACCCGTCCGAAGGCCTGGACTTCTTCCTGTCCAGTGAGATCGAAGCGGTGGAGGTCTACAAGGGACTCGCGGAGATCCCCGGGGAGTTCGTGATGCCCGGGCAGATGAATCCATGCATGGCGATCGCCGTCTGGACGCGGCGCGGCGGGTCCTGAGCGCGCCGCCCGCGTCGAGGGGCGGAACCGCGGGCGCGCTCGGGCTGTAACTTCCAGCCATGGACACTCCGCTGAGCCGCCTCCGGCTTTCGACACCATCCGAGGGGGCCGTCCGACGCGCCCCCTCCCGACGCTCCTCCTTCTCGCGGTCTCGCTCGCTCCCGCCCCGCTGCTCGCCCAGCAGGCCGACCAGGTGGGGAGGGCGATCGTGCAGACGTGCGGCAACACCGTCGATCCCGCGACCGAGGGGGTGCTCGCCGGGACGGTGACCGACTCGATCACCGGCGTCGCGCTCCCGAACGCCAGAGTGTCGATCGTCTTCCAGGCGGGCGACAACCCCTCGGCGAGCAAGACCGAGGTCGATACCGACAAGAAGGGCTTCTACGCCTTCTGCGGCGTCCCCGGCAACACGCTCCTCCTCCTGTCGGCGAACCTGCGCATCACCTCCCCGCCGCGCTCCGTGATCGTGGAGCCCGGCACGCTGCAGGTCGAGAAGATCGTGCTCTCGCTGTCGGACCCGAAGAAGCCCGGCTCCATCGTGGGTCGCGTCCTCGACAAGGCTTCCAGGGCCCCGCTGGACGGGGCGGTGGTGCGCATCGAGGAGCTGAAGAAGCAGACGCTGACCAACGCGCGCGGCTACTTCAGCTTCGGGGAGCAGCCGTTCGGCACGTACTCGCTGCAGGTGGAGCACATCGGCTACGCCGACGCGGACGTCCCGCTCCATGTGGCGGGCAACCTCACGCAGATCGCGGAGGTCGAGCTGGTCAGCACACCGATCGAGATCCCGGGCCTCGCGGTGACGATCACCGCCCCGCGCGTGCACCGGGACATCGAGGGGCTGATCCACCGCATGAACATGGGCTTCGGCACGTTCGTCACGCGCGAGACGCTGGAGAAGCGCCCCGACGCCCGCCTCGGGGAGTACCTGCGGGAGGTCCCGGGCATCCTGGTGTTCGCTCCGGGCACCGGTCATCAGGCGAGCCTCGAGGTGCGTGGCAAGTCGTGCGAGCCCGACGTGTACCTCGACGGGCTGCACGTGCCGCTCGACCCGTCCACCGGCGTGAACGAGTTCCGCGGGGAGGAGTTCGAGGCGATCGAGGTCTACCGGGGCTCGGAGACGCCGGCGGAGTACCTGCGCGCCGGCGGGGCCTACCCCTGCGCCGCGATCCTCCTCTGGACGCACTGGGGGCGCTGAGGCGCCCGTCGCGAGCACGGTTGCGCGGCCGGGAGCGCGGGGCGCACCCTTCCGCGCCATGCGCCCCGCCTCCCTCACCCGAGCCATCCGGCTTCCCCACGCCACGGCCATGGTGGTGGGGACGATCATCGGGGCGTCGATCTTCGTGCAGCCGTCCGAGATCACCGGCCGGGTGCCGACGGTCTCGGGGGTCTTCGCGGTCTGGCTCGTGTGCGGCGTGCTCACGCTCTTCGGCGCGCTCGTGTCCGCGGAGCTCGCCAGCGACGTATCCCGAGGCCGGCGGCGTCTACGCCTTCCTGCGCGAGGCGTTCGGACCCTGGCTCGGCTTCCTGTGGGCGTGGGCGATGTTCTGGACGATGCACTCGGGGATCATCGCCGCCATCGCCACGGTCTTCGCGCGCTACGTCGGCTTCTTCGTCCCCCTCGATGACGCGGGCACGAAGGGCGTGGCCATGGCGGCCGTCCTCGTGCTGTCGGCGGTCAACTACGTCGGCGTCAGGCAGGGAAGCGTGCTGCAGACCGCCTTCACCGCGGGCAAGCTGCTGGCCGTGGGCGCGATCATCGTGCTGGGCTTCGGCTTCGGGGCGGAGGCGCACCACGCAGGCGGCCGCACGCGCCGCCACCGAGCCGGCGGGCACGTGGGGCGCGGGCGACTTCGCGCTCGCGCATGGTGGCGGGACTGTTCGCGTTCGGCGGGTGGCACATGGTGACCTACAACGCCGAGGAGACGGAGGACCCGCGTCGCACGATCCCGCGCGCGCTCCTCGTCGGCACGCTCGTCGTGACGGCTTGCTACGTGGCCCTCAACGCCGTCTACCTGCACGTGCTCCCGCCGTCGGTGGTGGCCTCGTCCACCAGGGTCGCCGCGGACGCCGCGGACGCCGTCTTCGGCCGCGGGGGCGGGGGCGCGATGTCGGCGCTCGTCGTCTTCTCGACGTTCGGCGGGCTCGCGGGCATCGTGCTGGCCGGACCGCGCGTGTACTGGGCGATGGCGCGCGACGGGCTCCTCTTCCCCTGGGTCGGTGCCGTGCACCCGCGCTTCCACACGCCGCACCGCGCGATCCTCCTCCAGGGCGTGTGGTCGTGCCTCCTGGTCGGCACGGGGACGTACCGGGCGCTCTTCACCCGCGTGGTCTACACGGAGTGGATCTTCTTCGGCCTCATGGCGGTCGGTCTCGTGCTGCTGCGCCGCCGCGGCGAGGTCGAGCCGGGGTGGCGCGTGTGGGGGTATCCCTGGGTGCCCCTGGTGTTCGCGGCGTCGGCCTTCGGCATCGTGGCCGCGCAGGTGGTCGCCGAGCCCACGGAGAGCGCGACCGGGCTGGGGCTGGTCCTGGCGGGGCTTCCCGTCTATCACTTCTGGGCCCGCCGCGGCTACCGGCGCCCGCCCATCTCCCCGATCGGCCCCGACGCATGATCATCGACTTCCACAACCACTACTACCCGCCCGCCTACCTCGACGCGATCCGCTCCGGCGGCAGCGCCTTCCGCGTCACGGAGGACGGAGACGGCAACCCCGTCCTCCACTCGCCCGGCGACTACAACGTCCTGGTGCCCGGCCACCGCGACCTCGACTTCAGGGCGCGGGTGCTGGAGGAGGAGGGCGTGGACCGTCAGGTGCTGACGTTCACGGCGCCGGGCACGAGCATCGAGACCCCCGACCGCGCCGTGGAGCTGTGCCGTGTCGTCAACGACGCCTTCGCCGCCGACGTGCGCGCCTGGGGCGGGCGGTTCTCGGCACTGGCGACGCTTGCCGCATGAACGCACCCGACGCGGCCGTGGAGGAGGCCACGCGCGCGCTGACCGAGCTGGAGCTGCCGGGCGTGATGCTCTTCTCCAACGCGAGCGGCGTGCCGCTCTCGGACGACCGCTTCCTCCCCCTCTTCGAGGCGCTCGATCGCGAGGAGGCGGTGGTCTACATCCACCCGACGTATCCCGTGGGGGTGGAGGTCATGGAGAAGTACATGCTCATGCCGATGGTGGGCTTCCTCATGGACACCACGCTCGCGGCGGCGTCGCTCGTGTACGCCGGGGTGGTGGAGCGCTTCCCGGGGATCACCTGGGTGCTCGGCCACCTGGGGGGCGCGGTCCCGTACATGGCCGAGCGCTTCGACCGGGGCTTCGAGGCGTATCCGGAGTGCCGGGAGCGGTGCACGGTCGCCCCCAGCGAGCAGCTCAAGGGCTTCTACTACGACACGGTCAACTTCGACCCGGCCTGCCTCTCGCTCGCCGTCGGCTTCGCGGGCGCCGAGCACCTGGTGGCCGGCTCCGACTACCCGCACATGATCGGCAGCCTCTCGAAGATGAAGCAGAGCCTCGACCGGCTCGACCTCGACGAGGAGGGGCGCGCGGGGGTGAGGGGCGGCAACGCGGCGCGCATCCTCGCCTTGGCGTAGGCGACCCCCGCACGGCCGGCGGCGACGTGCGCATCTCCGGATTCTCCTTCGCGCGCAACGCGGTCAAGCTCGACTACCCGCTGCGCGAGGCGCTGCTGTCCATCCTCCCCGTGGTGGACGAGCTGGTGGTGGCGGTCGCGCCGGGCGACGCGGACGACGACACGCGCGGGCTCGTGGCGTCGATCGACGACCCGCGCGTGCGCATCGTGGACGCCGTGTGGGACGACACGCGCCGGCAGGCGATCTACGCGGACCTGACGAACGTCGCGCTCGACGCCTGCACCGGAGACTGGTGCCTCTACATCCAGGCCGACGAGGCCGTGCACGAGGACGACCTCCCCACGATCCGGGCGCGCTGCGAGGAGCTGCTGGACGACCGCCGCGTCGAGGGGCTGCTCTTCGACTACCTGCACTTCTTCGGCGACTACGCGCACGTGCAGGACGGGCCACGGGTGGTACCAGAAGGAGATCCGCGTCATCCGCAACGGCATCGGCGTGCGCTCCGTGCGCGACGCGCAGTCCTTCCGCTACCCGGACCAGCGCCGCATCACGGTGGCGCCCGCCCGGGCGCGCATCTTCCACTACGGCTGGGTGCGCCACCCCCGCTTCATGCAGGCCAAGGTCCGCGAGTTCTGGTCGCACCGGAAGAGCCTCGAGGAGGTGGAGGCGGAGTTCGGGGGGCGCGAGGCGTTCGACTACGGACCGCTGGGGCGGCTACCGGTCTTCCGCGGCACGCACCCCGCGGTGATGGGGGAGCGCATCGCGGCGATGGACTGGCAGGACCAGCTGCGGCTCGAGGATACCCCGGGGACGGAGCGGCGCCAGCGGCACAAGGACGAGCGCTTCAAGTACCGGATGCTCACGGCGCTCGCGCGCCTGACCGGGCTCGACCTCAACCACCGCAACCACGGGCGCGTGCTGCGCGGTCTGAGCCTGGCGTGATGCCGCGGAGATGCCGCGGCCGGCGGTGCGACGGATGGCCCTGTCGATCAGCGAGCCCCGATCCGCGCCTCCGCGGCACGTCGCTCGTGATCGCCTGGTAGACCAGCGCACGCACCTTGCCGTGGTCGTCCAGGCCGGCGGCCGGAATCACCTGCGTGAAGTAGACCACCACGAGCTCCTCGCTCGGGTCCACCCAGTAGGTGGAGTGGTAGGCCCCGCCCCAGCCGTACTTGCCGACGGATCCGGGGGCGCCCTGGGCGCCCAGGTCGGTGACCACCTCGAAGCCCAGCCCGAAGCCGAGCCCCGGACTGGCATAGCGGTCGCCCAGGTGGTCGACCGTCATGAGCTGGACGGTCTTCGGCGAGAGGATGCGGACGCCGTCGAGCTCTCCTCCGTCGAGCATCATCTGGAGGAAGCGCGCATAGTCCTCCGCGGTCGACACGAGCCCCGCGCCGCCCGAGAAGCTCTTGCGCGGACCCCGGACGTACTGGCCCTGCGTCTCCATCCCCGGGCCGTCGGGTGCGCGGGTCAGCGTCCCTCCGGGTGGGAGGTTGTAGACTGCGGCCAGACGGTCGGCCTTGCCCTCCGGCAGATAGAAGTACGTGTCGTGCATCCCCAGCGGCTCGAAGACGTTCCGGCGCAGAAAGGCGTCGAGCGGCTCGCCCGACGCCACCTCCACCACGGCGCCCAGGATGTCGAGGGAGTAGCCGTAGACGAAGCGCTCTCCCGGCTGCGCGTCGAAGGGAAGGGCGGCCATGCGCTCCACCGTGGCGAGGACCGGCTCGTCACGGTCCGCGAAGTACCATCCCTGGATCCCGGCGGCCTTCCAACGGTCCGCGGCGGGGCCGCCCCCGTAGGACACCCCCGAAGTGTGCGTCAGGAGGTCGCGCAGCGTGATCGGACGCCGCGCGTCCACCACGTCGTATCCGCCGCCCTCGCGCCGCACGGCCACGGTGGTGTGCGCGAACGCCGGGATGTACTTCGAGAGCGGGTCGGCGATGAGGAGCTTCCCCTCCTCCTGGAGCATGAGGATCGCGACGCTGACGATCGCCTTCGACTGCGACGCGATGCGGAACATCGCGTCCTCCCGCATCGGGTCGTGGCGCTCGCGATCCCGCTCGCCGAAGGCGTGCTCGTAGACCACGTGGCCGCCTCGCGCCACCAGCACCACGCCGCCCGGGAGCCGGTTCTCCGTCACGTAGCCGTCGAGAGTCTCGCCGAGGCGGGCGAGCCGCTCCGAGGACATCCCGGCGGATTCCGGCGTGCCGCGGGGGAGCGCCTGCGCCGCCAGCAGGACGGGGGCGAGCAGCCAGAGGAGCGAGAGCGGGAGTCGACGGAGCACGCGCATGCGGCCTCCAGGGTCGGAGGGTGTCCTCTCAGGGAAACGATGCGAACGGGCTCAATAAGGCGGCGGCGGGCGCCGTGCCGCCAGGTGAGGCGGGCGCCACGCACGCCGCGGGCGGCGCCGAACCGATCGGCGCCGCCCCCGCGCTCATCGGATGGGCCGGCTACTTCTCGCCGTAGTTCGGCCGCAGGAAGTCCGTGATGTAGCGGGCCACGGCGTCCAGGTCGCGGTACTTGAGGCCGACCAGCCCCCAGTAGGGCATCCCGGCCACGTTCCCGGTGAAGATCTGCTTCCTGAGCCCCATCGGATCGGCCGCGAAGCGCCAGTCCTTGCCCAGGAACGAAGGTGGCCGGAGCGTATCACCCTGGAGCACGAAGTTGCCGTTGCCCCGGCCGCCGTCGCCGTGGCACTTGGAACAGCTGATCCGGTAGACGAGGCCGCCCCGCTCGATGGCTTCCTGCTGGTTCTTCCAGGTGATGGTGTCGAACGCGGCGGGATCGAACGCCGTGGTCGCGAGTCTGCACGGAATCGGCCCGCGTCGGCCCCTGCATCGCCGGCTCCTGCGCGGGAGGCTCACCGCCACAGGCTCCGATCCAGAGCAGGGCGGCCATGAAGGGAAGCGAGCGGCGCATCGAATCCTACCTCCGTCCAGCGGGTTGCCGGAAAGGCGCATGGTCCTCAAGCAACGTACCCGGTGGGACGGGGCGGTCAAGTCGGGAAACGCCCGCTCTTGAGCGGTGGCCGTCGAGGCGACAGCTTGGCCTTGAGCCGAGCCGGCCGCGACCCCTCTCCAAGGGCAGGATCCGATGCACCGTCGTCCGTCCAATCCAGGCCCCGCCGTCGGGCGCAGGGACGCTCTCAAGCTGGGTGCCACCGGGCTCGCGTACGGGGCCCTCGCGGGGTTCGGCGGAAGCGCCGAGCCGCCGGACGCCGTGCCCGTCCCCATGGCGAGGCCGGCTCCCGAGACGCCGTTCGCGGCTCCACCCATCGAGGTGGTCCGGATCGGCTTCGTGGGCGTGGGGCTCCAGGGTGGATCGCACGTCCAGAACTTCCTCAAGCTGGACGGCGTGGAGATCGCCGCGCTGTGCGACATCGACGAGGCGCGCGTGCGCGAGGTAGCCGGCTGGGTCGTCGCCGACGGGCGCCCCGAGCCGACCCTCTACGGACGGACGCCGACCGATTTCATGCGCATGTGCGAGCGTGAGGAGCTCGATCTCGTCTTCACGGCGACGCCCTGGGAGTGGCACGTGCCGGTGTGCGTGGCGGCGATGGAGAGCGGGAAGCACGCGGCCACCGAAGTGCCCGCGGCGTACACGCTGGAGGATTGCTGGAAGCTGGTGGATACGGCCGAGCGCCTGCAGAAGCACTGCGTCATGATGGAGAACTGCAACTACGACCGTCCGGAGATGATGGTCTTCCACATGGCGCGCCTCGGGCTGTTCGGCGAGATCCTCCACGGGGAGTGCGGCTACCTGCACGACCTGCGGGCCATCAAGTTCGAGGACGCGCACGAGGGGCTGTGGCGCCGCTGGCACGCGACCCAGCGCAACGCGAACCTCTATCCCACGCACGGGCTCGGACCGATCGCCAACGTCATGGACATCAACCGCGGCGACCGGTTCGCGACGCTGGTGTCGATGAGCTCGCCGTCGCGGGGACTTCAGGAATGGGCCCGCGAGCACGTGCCCGACGGCGATCCCAAGCGCGCCGAGCGCTACGTGTGCGGGGACGTGAACACCAGCCTGATCCAGACGGCGAACGGGCGTACGATCGTCGTCCAGTTCGACACCAACCTGCCCCGCCCGTACTCGCGCATCCACAAGGTGCAGGGCACACGTGGGCTCTTCCACGGCTACCCCAACCGCGTGCACATCGAGGGGCGCAGCCCCGAGCACCGCTGGGAGGAGATGGACGCCTACCTGGCGGAGTTCGACCATCCGCTGTGGAAGGACCTGGACGCGATGTCCCAGGGTGCGGGCCACGGCGGGATGGACTTCATCGAGGACTACCGGCTCGTGAAGTGCCTTCACGAGGGGCTGCCGACGGACATGAACGTGTACGACGCCGCCGCCATCTCCGCGGTCGGGCCCCTCTCCGAGGGGTCGGTCGCCAACGGGAGCCGTCCGGTCGACTTCCCCGACTTCACCCGGGGCCGATGGAAGACGTGGCCCAAGCTGGAGGTCTTCCGGGCATGAGTGGCGCGCCCGCGACGGACGGCTCCCTCGGTGAGGCCTTCCGGGGCATCTTCGAGGCGGGCCCCACGCACCTCTCGCGCGCGCCCGGGCGCGTGAACCTCATCGGCGAGCACACCGACTACAACGACCTGCCCGTGCTGCCCATGGCGTTGCAGCGGGAGGTACGCATCGCGCTGCGCCCGCGCGAGGACGGCCTCCTGCGGTTGCACAACCTCGAGCCGGGCTTCGAGCCCGTGGAATTCGAGGTGGGCGTGGAGATCGAGCCGGGTGCCACCGGCTCCTGGGGCAACTACGTCAAGGCGCCCGCCCAGGAGCTGGCCCGCCGCTTCGCGATCGTGCGCGGCTTCGACGGTGTGATCACCTCCGACCTCCCGATCGCGTCGGGGCTCTCCTCGTCGTCGGCCCTCGTGAACGCCGTGGGACTCGCCCTGACCGAGATCAACGAGGTCGGGATCGATCCCCTCGCGCTGGCCGCGGTCATGGCGGAAGCCGAGCGCTACACGGGGACGCGGGGCGGGGGCATGGACCAGGCGATCTCGCTCGCGGCGCGGATGGGCCACGCGGCCCGCATCGACTTCGCTCCGCTCCGGTTGCGCCACATCCCCGTCCCGCCGGACTGGCGCTTCGTGGTGGCGCACTCCGGCGTACGGGCGGAGAAGTCCGGCGCCGCGCAGAGCACGTACAACCGCCGGCGCGCGGAGTGCGAGGAGGCCCTCGGGCTCGTAGGCGCCGCGAGCGCGCACCAGATGACGCGCCACAACGCCGAGCGAGGATATCCGGGGCTGTTGGCCGCGGTCGGCGCGGCCGAGGCGCTCGACATCGGGACCTCGGTGCTCGACGCCAACCTCTTCAAGCGCTTCAGGCACGTGATCACGGAAGCGGGGCGGGTACGCGACGCCCAGGACGCCCTGATGATGGCCGATGCCACGGCCTTCGGAACGCTCATGGACGCGTCCCACGGCAGCCTGCGCGTCGACTACAACGTCAGCTCGGCCGAGCTGGACGAGCTGGTGGCGCTGGCCAAGGAGGGAGGAGCCGCGGGCGCTCGCCTGACGGGAGCGGGCTTCGGCGGGTGCATCGTGGCGCTGACGACGCCTTCGTCGGTGGACGAAGTGATCGAGGCGCTGGTGACCGGCTACTACGAGCCGCGTGGGATGACCGACGCCCTGGACGAACGACTGTTCGTGGCCGTGCCGTCCGCGGGCGCGAGCTTCTCCGGCGTGTAGGAGGTCAGCGCAGCCCGACCCGCGGGAGAAGCCGGAGCACGCCCCACGCGGCCGCGGCCGCCGCGACGAAGCACGCCGCGCCGTGATCGGGCGGCCGTACAGCGCCTCCCCGGTGCCGAACAACGCACCGTAGATCACCACGAGCCCCAGGAACCACGCCAGGAAGGCCGCGGTCGGGCTCTCTCGCTCGTCCGCCGGTCCCAGCACGATGCCCGCGCCGTTCCAGCCCGGCCCCATGGGCCGGATGTGATCGTGGAACGATTGGAGCGTCGCCCGGTCCGCGGGCCGCGTCAGGAAGGTGACCACCAGCCATCCTGCCGTCGTCACCAGGACGCCCACGACGAGTTGCAGGTGCGCGGCCAGCGGCGGGAGGCCGATCCTCGTGTGGACGAACTGGAACCAGAGCGCCACCAGGAAGGAGACCACCATGGCGGCCAGCTCGCTCCACGCGTTGATGCGCCACCAGAACCAGCGCAGGAGGAAGACGAGTCCCGTGCCTGCGCCGATCTGCAGGAGGATCTGGAAGGCCTGCAGGGCGTTCTGCAGCCAGAGGGCCAACGCGCTCGCGAGGACGACGAGCCCGACCGTGGTGGCCCGGCCGACCGCCACGTAGTGCCGCTCGTCGCGGTCGCCGGCGATGAAGCGCCGATAGACGTCGTCGACCACGTACGAGGCGCCCCAGTTGAGGTGCGTGCTGATCGTGGACATGTAGGCCGCCGCGAGCGAAGCGACCACGAGCCCGAGCAGGCCCGAGGGGAGGAAGACGAGCATCGCGGGGTAGGCGAGATCGTTCCTGACGATCGACGGATCCAGGTGCGGGAAGGCCGCCTGGATCGAGGCCAGCGTCGGATACACGATCAGCGAGGCCAGCGCGACGATGATCCACGGCCACGGGCGGAGGGCGTAGTGCGCGACGTTGAACCACAGGGTGGCCTTGAGCGCGCCGCTCTCGTTGCGGGCCGCCAGCATCCGCTGCGCGACGTACCCTCCGCCGCCGGGCTCCGCGCCGGGGTACCAGGTGCTCCACCACTGGACCGACACCGGGACGATGAAGACCGCGGCAGCGGTGGTCCAATCGGAGAAGTCCGGGAGGAGGGACAGCTTCCCCGCGAGGGCGGGATGCGTGAAGAGGCCGGTCAAGCCGCCGACCGCCGGCTGCGCGAGCGCGTAGTACGCGGCGGCGAAGGCGCCCACCATCGCGACCGCGAAGAGGAGGAGGTCGGTCACGACGACCCCCCACAGCCCCGAGGTCGCGGAGTACACGGCCGTGACCGCGCCGGCCGCGAGGACGACCTGGTACTTGCTCGCGCCCAGGAGCACGCCGCCGATCTTGATGGCCGCGAGCGTGACCGTGGCCATGATCATGACGTTGAAGAACACGCCCAGGTACACGGCGCGGAAGCCGCGCAGGAAGGCGGCGGGCTTCCCGGAGTAGCGCAGCTCGTAGAAGCCGACGTCCGTGAGGATCCCGGAGCGCCGCCAGAGCTTCGCGTAGAAGAAGACCGTGCACAGCCCGGTGATCGCGAAGGCCCACCAGAGCCAGTTCTGGCTCACCCCTCCGGTGCGCACCAGATCCGTGACCAGGTTCGGCGTGTCCGTGGAGAAGGTGGTGGCGACCATCGACGTGCCGAGGAGCCACCAGGGGAGGTTCCTCCCCGCCAGGAAGTACTCGTCCACGCCGCGCCCCGCCCGCCGGGTGAACCACAGCCCGGTGACCAGGGCGACCACGGCGTAGATCGCCACCACCGCCCAGTCGAGCGTCGTCAGGCGCATGACGTCCCGGCCCTCAAACGCCGTCGCGGAATGCCGCGGCCAGGTCGGCGGGGTAGTGCTCCGCCTCGATGCGCGCGCGCAGGGTAGCCCGCGCCTGCTTGCCGTCGTCGGCATGGGTCACGCCGAACCAGTCGCCCCTGCCGTGCAGGACGGCGACGCGCACGGTGCCCAGCTGGACCTGCTCGCTGATCGCGGTCGAGAGCGGGAACTCCGCGCTGGTATCGCCGCCCCAGCGCTTGAGGAAGCGCAGGAACTGCCGCCCGAGCAGCTCGACCACCGGATCGCTGAAGCCCCACAGGTTCATGGAGACGATCTCGTTGCCGCGCAGCTCCACTTGCTCCCCGGGCGCCTCCTCTCCCGTGATCCACCCCTCGACGCGGCGGATCTCGCGCACCTCGGTCACCTTCTGCAGCAGGCTGTCGCGCCCCATGATGCAGATGCCGCGCGCCACGCCTCCCTGGTCCGAGAGCGTGTCGGCGAGGTTGTAGCCGACCATGGCGGCCTCGGTCGCGGGCGGCTCGAGGGAGAGGTGGGCGAACAGCTGTCGGAACGCGTCCTCACCGTAGAAGTCGTCCGCGTTGCACACGGCGAACGGCCCGTGCACCGATGCGGCGGCGCACAGCACGGCCTGCGCCGTGCCCCACGGCTTGCGTCGCTCCGGTGGCGGCGGGAGGTCGCCCGGGATCTGGTCGAGCGTCTGCCGGACGAACGCGACGGGAAACGCGTCGCCGATCACCCGGCGGACGTGCTCCTGGACCTGATCCTCGATCTCCTTGCGGACCACGAAGACGACGCGGGAGAAGCCCGCGCGCGCGGCGTCGAAGACGTTGTAGTCCATGATCGATTCGCCGGCCGGGCCCATCGGGTCCACCTGCTTCAGGCGGCCGTAACGAGTCGACATTCCTGCGGCGAGGACGACGAGCGGAGGTGCCTGCATGGAGGTCTCTTCCCTCACTGGCTTCCGAGATGACGGTGGAACCAGGACACGGTCAGCGGCCAAGCCTCGCGCGTGGCGCGGAGGTTGGCGCCGTCCTGGCCGCTCTGCTGGCGCAGGAAGCCGTGCCCGGCGCCCTCGAAGACGTGGGGCTCGAAGGTCTTGCCGAGCCCCTTCATGGCTTCCTCGGCCCTGGGGATCGTGGCGTCGACGCGGTTGTCGTTCCCGCCGAACAGGCCCAGCACCGGCGCCTGGACGTTCTCGTAGCCCGATTCGGGCGAACTGCCGTAGTAGACCACCGCGGCATCCAGCTCGGGCCAGTCCGTGGCCAGCAGCCAGGTCGTCGACCCTCCCCAGCAGAAGCCGACGGCGCCGACGCGGTCGCCGGCAGCCGGGAGGGCCTGGGCGTAGGCGCCGGCCGCGCGGAGCCTCCGGTCGATCTCACCCCGGTCCAGGTCGCGGATCGCGCGCCCCACGGCTTGGCTGTCGAAGGAACCCGTGCCGCCCCCGTCCGGCCCCTTCCCCGACAGCATGTCCGGGGCGATCGCGATGAAGCCCTCGCCCGCGAGCCGGTCGGCGACCGAGCGGATCCAGTCGGACATCCCGAAGATCTCGTGGATGACCACGACCACGGGCGCCGCGTCGCTGCGCTCCGGATAGGCGACCCACGCCTCCACCATGTCGCCGGTCCCGGCGTCGTACTTGATCCACTCGCCGTGCCGCGGCGACGCCTCGAGGGCGGCCACCGCGCCGTCGCCGTCCGGCGGTAGCGTCTGGCCCTGGCCGGGCACCGGGCTGAGCAGCGCGACGCATGGCGGCCGCGGCGAGCGGGAAGCGGAATCGTAGGAGGGTCGGGACCATGATGCGCGCTCCTGGAGCCGTGGATCTGCCGAGGCAGGAAGATGGGAGACCGTCGCTGCGAGCGCGAGGGACGGCGCGGACGGCACGGTTCCGGAAGCGTCAGCCCTCGGGGGCCGTTCCCCAGCGAGCCAGGAAGGCCTCGTACCGGGGGATCGACACACGGGTCCAGGCAACCTGCTGGCGCATGATCTCGCCGGCGATCGACCACGCCGTCCGGACGCGCGCGGGATCGAAGTTGATCTCACTGAAGACGAGGCGCGTCGCCTCCTCTTCCAGGTTCGAGAACTTCCCGTTGATCGAGTAGACGGCGAAGGCGTCCTTGGACCGCAGCTCGTCGCAGATTGTGCGAGCTCGCAGTGAGCGCGTCACCAGCGGAGCTCGATCCTCTGCGTCACCACGCTGTCGAGCGCCTGCACTTCCGCGAGGTTCTCGCGCACCTCCGTCACGACGTGCTCCATCGCGACGTCGGCCTCCGCCTGGACCTCCCGATCCTGGCGCCACTCGTCCACGAGGAGCGCCGACAGCACGCCGAAGAGGACCATGATCCCTTCCAGCACGAGGAAACGCAGATCCTTCAGGCCGCTTCGTGACATGGTCCAGGCCTCCGTGTTCTCCCCCCGCGAGTTTTCCGGTAAGACGATACGGGGAGCCGTCGACGCTGTCGACCGGGACCCCGTCACGAACGGATGCAACGAATCGTATCCTGGTGGAGTCCAATCCACTGAGCGACCGGAAGGTGAAACTCGGAGGCGCTCGGATACGAAGGGTAGGATGTCGGGAGACGGGCATGGGGCCCGGGCCCGGAGCAGACGAAGAGGGGATGGGACGATGATTCACGCACATATCGACAAGCGATCCGCGGTGCCCTGGTGGGCCGCGTTCGGGGCGCCGCTCATCGGCGTTCCCATACTGGTGGCGCTTCTGGCGCTCGGCTCGACGCGCGACGTTCCTGCGGGCGTGGCGAAGGATGCGGAGGCGGGCTACGTGACGGAGCCGACGGAGTCGGCGCAGGCCTCGACCGTGCTTCCCGTGGTCCGTATGGAGGTGGATGTCGAGTCACATTGCTGAGCGGCCCTGACCGCGGCCCTGTTCCGAAGGGTGCCGCGGTCAGGGTCGACCCCGCGCGCCGAGCTCCGCCGCCCCGACCGGGGCGGCGTTTTCATTTTGCGGATCCGCGCGCGAGATTCCGGTGGCGACGCGTCCGGGGAACCCCGGCCGGCCTCTCCCCCGTATAGGTCTACATGGACGAGATCCGCATCCCCAACGACGCCACGTACGCGCCCATCTCCCTGACGGACGTGATCGCGACGGCCCCGCTGGCCTCGCGCATCCTCCTGGGCGCGACGCTCCCCGGCCGGGTTCTCAGCGCCGCGGCCTTCGGCATCTACGCCGGCAGCGCGGTGAAGGACTGGCTGCGACGGCAGGACGTGCGCTGGATCCAGTTCGAGGAGGAGTTCGGGGCGGACGTCTTCCGGCTCGATTCCGATGCCCGAGGAGGAGCGGCGCGCCGAGCTTCCGCGACTGGTCGACCGCCTCGCCGAGGGGTGGACCGACGAGCGCAGGCCGAGGGAGGAGCTCGCGCGACAGGTGAACCGGCGCCTCACCGACTACATCGCGTCCATTACGGGGCAGCGCGTCGTCACCAGCTCCGCGGTGCGCGACTTCGGGTTGGCGCAGTTCATCTTCCCGTTCGCGATGGGCGTGTGCGACGTGATCTCCGGAGACGTGGCGCTCTTCCGCGACACGGGGATCTTCGAGCCGCACGTGATCTGCCACGAGTTCGTGCACCGGCAGGGGTACTGGAAGGAGCTGCACGCCCAGGTGCTCTCCTACTTCGCATTGGTCTCCTCGGACGATCCCATGCTCGTCCAGGCGGCGCTGGCCGAGCGGCTCCACCGCCAGCTCAAGGTGATCTCGGGAGACGAGCACGACGCCTACCACGACCTGGTCGAGGGGCTGCACGCCCCCGAGGGTCTCAGGGACGCGCTGCATCAGCTGCGCCCGCCGCCGTCCTCCTACGAGAGCACGGTGTCCATCGTGATGCGGCGGCTCTACGACCAGCGGCTCAAGCTCACCGGCCAGAACGGCATCTCGGACTACGACGTCGGCTTCACGAACTTCCTGTGGACGTTCTCCCGCACGTCGTGGGCCGCCCAGGACGGAGCGATCGCCCGGGTCTGAGCTCCGGCGCGATCAGCCGCCGAAGAGATCCAGCTGTGGGCGAGGTGGAGGCGCCGGCCGGCGAAAGGCGGCCGTCGACATCCCGGGACGGTGGTTCAGGCCCAGTCGGTCCCGGGTGACGTGGAAGAGCGCGCGCAACTGCTCCGCCCAGGGCCCCTCTCCCCTGCCGCGCACGTCGAAGCGGGCGTCGTAGAGCCGCCCCCCGCGCAGCTCGCGCACGCGGTTGAGCACCTTCTCCTTCCGGTCGGGGAAGTGCTGGGCGAGCCACTCCGAGAACAGCTCCTTCACCCCGTGCGGCAGGCGGAGCACGATGTAGCTCGCGAAGGTGGCCCCCGCGTCGGCCGCGGCCTCCAGGATCGCCGGCAGCTCGTGGTCGGTCAGTCCCGGCACCACCGGTGCGACGTTCACGCCGACCGGGATGCCGGCGTCGGCGAGCACGCGGATCGCCCCCAGCCGGCGGTCCGGCGTGGAAGCACGAGGCTCCATGACCCGCTGCACCTCGTTGCGGAGGGTCGTGATCGACAGGACGACGGCCGCCGCGCGGTCGCGGGCCAGCTCCCCCAGGAGGTCCACGTCGCGGCTCACCAGATAGCTCTTCGTGATGATGCCCACCGGGTTCCTGAACTCCGCGAGGACCTCGAGGCAACGGCGCGTGACGCGCAGGCGGCGCTCGGTCGGCTGGTAGGCGTCGGTGTTGCCGCTGAGCATGATCGTCTCCGGCTTCCACTTCGGGGAGGAGAGCGCCTCGCGCAGGAGCGTGGGGGCCTCCTCCTTCACGAGGATCTTCGTCTCGAAGTCGAGGCCGGCCGAGAAGCCGAGGTACTCGTGGCTGGGACGCGCATAGCAGTACACGCAGCCGTGGGAGCATCCCCGATACGGGTTGATGCCCACGTCGAACCCGACGTCCGGGCTCTCGTTGCGCGCGAGGATCGAGCGCGTCGCGTCGCGCAGCAGCTCCGTGCGCGGAGGCGGGTCGTCCGGGTCGGTCCAGCCGTCGCGCTCCACGTGCAGGCGCTCGAAGCGGTTGGGCGGGTTCCACGAGACGCCGCGGCCGTGCAGAACGGGGAGGGGGCGGGATTCCGACACGTCGTCTCCGGAAACCGAACATAAACCGAAACTCCACCAAGGTAGTCTTGCCACGGTCGGAGGGGAAGGTGTCTCTTGGAGGCATGAGACGAGCACACGCCGCGGTTCCCCTCGCCCTCCTCCTCGTGACGAATCCTCTCGCAGCCCGCCAGCTGCCCGACCCCGCACCCCGCCCCGTCGTGAAGGCCGGAGACGCCCGCTTCACCGTCCTGACCGACCGTCTCGTGCGTATGGAGTGGGCGGAAGGGGGGGCGTTCGAGGACCGGGGGACGCTCGTGGTGATCGATCGGGACCTTCCCGCGCCGCCCTACCGGGCGTTCGAGGAGGAGGGCTGGCAGGTGATCGAGACGGACGCGCTCCGCCTCCGCTACCGCTTGGGCAGCGGCCGCCTGGGCCCGTCCAACCTCGAGGTGCACGTGGCCACGGGGGGCGTGGACACGATGTGGCGTCCGGGAAGCCCGGCGGACGGCAACCTGGGCGGGACGATCCGCACGCTGGACGGCGTGGAGGGTCCCGTCGCCCTGGGCGAGGGGCTGCTGTCGCGGGACGGGTGGGCCGTCGTCGACGACTCCGAGAGCCCCCTCCTCGTGGGCGAGGACGGCGGGTGGGCCCAGCCCCGCCCCGCAGGGGAGCGGCAGGACTGGTATTTCCTCGGCTACGGGCACGACTACCGTGCGGCGCTCGGCGACTTCGCGAGGATCTCGGGAAAGGTGCCCATGCCGCCGCGCTTCGCGTTCGGCATCTGGTGGTCGCGCTACTGGGCGTACACGGACACGGAGCTCCAGGAGCTGGTCGGGGAGTTCGATCGGTACGACGTCCCGCTCGACGTGCTCGTGGTGGACATGGACTGGCACGAGACGTTCGAGCTGCGGTGGCGCAGCGGGGTGCGGGACATGGCGGGGCAGAGCAAGGGTTGGACGGGCTACACCTGGAACCCGACGTTCTTCCCCGACCCGGAGGCCTTCCTGTCGTGGGTGCACGGGCAGGGCCTGCGGGCGACGCTGAACCTGCATCCCGCGTCGGGCATCCAGCCGTGGGAGGCGCAGTACCCGGCGATGGCCCGGGCGATGGGCGTCGATCCGGCGACGAAGGAGTGGATCCCCTTCCACATCGAGGACCGGGCGTTCGCGCGGGCGTACTTCGACAACGTCATCCATCCGCTCGAGCGACAGGGCGTCGACTTCTGGTGGTTGGATTGGCAGCAGTGGGCGGAGACGAGCATCCCGGGGCTCAACCCCACCATGTGGCTGAACCACGTCTTCTTCGGCGACATGGAGCGACAGGGACGGGCACGGCCGCTCATCTTCCACCGCTTCGGGGGGCTGGGGAGCCACCGCTACCAGGTGGGGTTCTCGGGCGACGCCGCCTCGACGTGGGAGATGCTGGCGTTCGAGCCGGAGTTCACGTCCACGGCGTCGAACGTCCTCTACGGGTTCTGGAGCCATGACATCGGGGGCCACCTCCCCGGTCCCGTGACGCCGGAGCTGTACACGCGGTGGATCCAGTTCGGGGCGCTGAGCCCGGTCCTGCGGACGCACACCACGAAGAACCCGGACGCCGAACGGAGGATCTGGGCGTACCCGCCGGAGCACTACGAGGCGATGCGCGAGGCGATGCTCCTGCGCAGCGCGCTCGTGCCCTACCTGTATACGGCCGCGCGCGCCACGTACGACACGGGCGTGGGGATGGTGCGGCCCCTCTACTACCACTGGCCCGAGGAGGACGCGGCGTACACGCATGCCGGCGAGTACATGCTCGGCGAGGACCTCCTGGTGAGCCCGATCGGGGAGCCCGCGGACTCGGCCACCGGGCTGTCGACGCGTGCGACCTGGCTGCCGCCCGGCGACTGGGTCGAGTGGGGCTCGGGCGCGCGCCTGCACGGCCCGGCCGAGGTGGTGCGCACGTATCTCCTCGACGAGATCCCTCTGTTCGTGCGGGCCGGGGCGATCGTGCCGATGCAGGAGCCGACCACGCGGGTCGGGGACGGCCGCCGGGGTCCCCTCGTCGTGAAGGTGTTCGGGGGCCGCGACGGCGCCGCGCGCCTCTACGAGGACGCGGGCAACGACCTCGGCTACCAGGGGGACGCGGTGGCCTGGACGGAGCTGTCGTCGCGCTGGAGCGACGGGGGACGCGGGCTGGTCGTGCGCGTCGGCGGCGTCGAAGGCGGCTGGCCCGGCATGGCGCGCGAGCGGGCGGTGACGCTACGGGTGCCCGACGCGCTCCCACCCACCGCCGTCCGGGCCGACGGGGCGGAGGTGCCGTACCGCCGCGACGGCTCGGCGCCCGGGTGGTCCTACGACGCCGAGCGACTCGAGGTCGTGGTGCGGCTTGGGCCGGCGCCCGCCGACGCCGACCGGGCGGCCGAGCTCTCCTTCCCGGAGGCGTCGCCCGAGCTGATGGACGGGCTGGCCGGGACGCTCGCGCACGTGCGCGCCGCGGTGGACGACCTCGAGCGCCTGTGGCCCACCGAGTGGGCGCCCGAGTCGCTCATCGACGTGGGGCAGGTGGGGCATCGGGTCGCGCTCGATCCCGGCTCGGCGGTGGAGGCGCTGACGCGCGCGAAGACCGCCCTTCCAGGAGAGGTCGAGAGGGTGCGTGGGCTGGAAGGTGACGAGGGGGTGGTCGCCCGTGCGCTCGCGGTGCTGGGTGCGACCGGCGGCCGTCGGTCGCTGCGGCGGAGGCGGAAGAAGCGCTGACGCCGGACGGGGCCGGGGCCGGTCCTAGAGGTCCTGCAGGTTGCGGATCAACTGCTGGAAGTAGCGGATGCTCGACGCGAGCCCCTCCACGCTCATCCGCTCGTTGGTGCCGTGCGCCAGCTCCATGGCCTCCGGGCTGAGCACCGCGGGAAGGAAGCGGAGCACGTTCCGGGATCGTCCCGAGTAGTACTTCGCGTCCGTGCCGCCGGGCACCAGGAACGGCGCGACCACCACGCGCTCGCCGGCGAGCACCTGCCGGATCGTGCGCTCCAGGAGCCGGAACGCCGGACCCTCGGTGTCGGACACGGGAGACGGGTCCACGCTGTCGTCCCCGAAGATGCGCACCTGGACCCGCTCGTCGTCGATGATGCTCCGGTCGCGCTCCAGCACGCTCTCGCGGGTCTCCCCGGGCCGGATGCGGTGGTTCACCAGGGCGCGCGCGTTGATGGGCAGGACGTTCGCCTTCACGCCCCCGCCGATGATCGTCGGCGCCGTGGTCGTGCGGATCATCGAGGCCGTCTGCGGGCTGGCCGTCAGGAAGCGCTCGACCACGGGGCGGAAGAGCCACAGGTTCGCGAAGACCATGCGCTGTCCGAAGGGCATCTCGGGCGCGAGGTAGTCGAACATGAGCCGCGACGGCCCCTCGAAGCGCGCGGGGAAGGGGTTCTCCTCGAGCGCCGACACGGCCTCCGCGAGCACGCCGATGTTCGTCTGCTCGGGCGGAGCCGAGGAGTGCCCGCCGGCGCCCTCCACGAGGAGTTCGACGTTCACGTACCCTTTCTCGGCGACGCCGACGATGGCGATGGCGCCCTCCACGCCGGGGATCATGTCGCGTACCACCGCGCCGCCCTCGTCGGTCACGAAGGCGAACGAGCCCGTCCCGCGGGACGCGAGGAGATCCGCGATGGCCGACGCGCCCCGGACGCCCCCGACCTCCTCGTCGTGGCCGAACGCGAGGTAGATCGTGCGGCGCGGCTGGAAGCCGTCCGCGAGGAGCGCCTCCACGGCCTCCAGGATCGACACGACGCTGATCTTGTCGTCCATCGTGCCGCGGCCCCACACCTCGCCGTCCGCGATATCCCCGCTGAACGGCCCGTGCTTCCAGTCGCCCTCCGTGCCGGGCACCACGGGCACCACGTCCTGGTGGCCCATGAGGACGACCGGCTCCAGGGCGGGGTCCGTGCCCTCCCAGGTGTAGAGCAGGCTGAGGTCCCCGACCTTCTCGCGCCGGAGGTGTCCGTGCACGAGGGGGTAGCTCGCCTCGAAGTAGTCGTGGAGGGCGAGGAAGGCCGCCGTGTCGGTGTCCTCCACCCGCTCCCACGAGATCGTGGGGATGCGGATGGCACCCGCGAGGCGCTCGGCCGCGGCCTGTGCGTCGACTTCGATCGAGACGGGCACGGAGGCGGCTTCGCCCTGGCGGGACGGGAGCCGCAGGGTGCGGACCACCACCACGGCCGCGAGCACCACCGCGACCGCCACGAGCGCGAGCAGCGTCTTCTTGATCATGGGGTTCCGGACCTCAGTCGTCCTTGTCCGCGAAGTGGCGCCAGAGCGCCCACGTCCCGAATGCCGCGACCAGGAAGAGGGCCGCCGGCACCCATACGGTCCACCCCGGCCCGTCGATCGGGGGCTCGGCCGGGAGGGGCTGCCGCGTCGTCTGCTGGACGAGCAGGAGGAAGGCGGCGCTCATCGTCCCCCTCCTCCGTCGTCGCGGTGCCGTCGCTTCCACCCGTACCAGGCGAGACCGAGCCCGATGAACGACGCCACGTAGGCGATGCTCATCCCGATGAGCGTGACGAAGCCGCGTTCCATCAGTGGGTCTCCTCGGGCGACGTCAGGGGTGACCCGGTCGGGCTCCCCTCCGCCTGCCAGCGCATGCGTTGCTCGAGCTGCTCCAGGTCGCGCGCCTGGCGGGCCTCGTAGTCCGCCGAGACGGCACGGAGCTTGGGGTCGATCACCCAGAACATCACCAGGCCGAGGACGGTGCCCAGCACGAGTTCCCAGGCCCCCGTGCTCCGCCCCAGGAAGAGGTTGGCGGCGCCCACCATGCCGAGACCCATGATGAGCGGGCTGAGCACGATGGCGATCCAGTCCTCGCGGCTCCACGCGTCCGCCTCCTCGGCGGTCCATGTGCGGCGCACCAGGGGGCGCGGCGCCGAGGCGGCCGTCCGTTGCTCCTCGACGAGCAGACCACGGCGGATCGCCTCTCGACGCACCGGCCCCCACCATCCGAGCGGCCTCGTCTGCAGGTAGAAGTGCACCAGGTGATCCATCGGCTCGGGCTTCGTGAGGAACGTCGCCGGAAGGAAGACCACGGCGCCGAGCACCATCAGCGACCAGAACTGCAGGTAGTCGGGGAGGACGGGGAGGACGCCGAACTCCGGCAACACCCACACCACGAGCCAGGCGATGCCGAGGTTGGCGATCCACGACGCCAGGTAGCCCCACGCGTTGAACCGCCACCACACCACCTGGAGGATGTTGGGAAGCCAGATGCCCGCCATCATCAGCCAGAGCGCGAAGATCAGCCACTGCGTGATCTCCTGCATCATCAGGCCGTAGAAGAACGAGCCGATGAGGAGGACGGCGGTGGTCAGCCGGCCCATCCACACGAGCGTACGCTCGGAGGCATCCGGACGGACGTAGCGCTGGTAGAGGTCGCGGGTGAAGTAGAGCGCGCCCAGGTTGAGGTGGCTCGAGATCGTGGACAGGTGGATCGCGAGGATCGCCGCGAAGAAGACACCCACGAGCCCGGCCGGCAGGAGCTCGAAGCCCATGCGGTACCATCCGAGCTCGGCCTCCGCGCCATTCGTGATGCCGGGCGCCATGACGAAGAACGCGAGGATGGAGGCGGCCCAGATGCCGTTGCGCAGCAGGGTGATCGCGCCGCCCCACCAGATGCCGTAGGCGGCGTCCCGTACGGTCTTGGCGGATTGGATGCGCTGCGCCTCGACGTACCAGTCGATGCTCGTGCCCATGCCGAAGCCGCCGACGATCGCGATGACGAGCATCGTCAGCCACCACGCGGCCGGGAAGTCGCCGGAGAGCCACCCGGTGAACGCCATCGAATCGAGTCGCCACGCCTCACCCATCTGCGTGACGCCGTCCACCACGCCGCTCGGCCCGCCCGCCGCGACGATGCCCACCGTCGACACCAGCAGGATCGCGAAGATCGCGACGATGCCCTGGAGGAAGTCGCCCATGACCACCCCCCAGTACCCCGCCGCGAGCGTGTAGAACGCCGTGATGACCGAGGGGATGACCAGCCCCACCCACAGCGGCCAGCCGAAGGCGAGGTTGCCGACCTTCCCCATGGCGATGCCCACCCACCCGAGGATGAACATGTTCATGAAGACCTGCCAGCCGGCCATCCAGCCGCGCAGCAGCTCGGCGCCGAAGCCGTGGAAGCGGACCACCTGCCACTCGGCCTGCGTGAAGGCCACGGAGCGGCGGTAGATGCGCGCGGACACGAACGCCGCCACGGACGTCCACCCGGCGAAGAAGGTGTACCACAGCCCGCGCAGGCCGTGCGCGTACACCGTGCCGGTGATCCACATGGGGGTGTCGGTGGCCGTGTGCGTGCTGAACACCGACGCGGCGGGGAGCCACCAGGGGAGGCGGCGGCCGGCCAGGAAGAAGTCGGACTCGGAGCGTCGGGCCAGGCGATAGAAGAAGGCGGCTCCGCCCACCATGAGGAGGAGGAACGCCAGCGTCCAGAACCAGTCCAGCGCGGTGAAGTGGGTCAGGGGACGCCCTCCGGAGGGGTGGGGAACGAACGCGGGCGCAAGCTAGGGGGAGGCGCTGGCCGCGGCCAGCGGGGGAGGACCGCTACGCGAGAGGCCCCGCCCGGACTCGCCGGACGGGGCCTCGAAGTCGCGCGGCGCGGACGCCGCTCGTCGTCAGGCCGTCTCGATGTCGTAGCAGACGCGCCAGTCCGTGAGGTTCTCGGGATCGCCCGTGCCCTCGTCGGTCGGCTGATGGCGGCCGATCCAGGAGGCGACCGGGCCGGTGTACTCGCGCCGGTAGTCCTCGAGATGGTCGTTGGCCGTGAGCTGGTCGAGCTCCTCGCCGAAGAGCTCCACCACGAGCGAGTCACCCGCCTCACCCTCGTAGAGCACCTTGTCGATCTTGTCGACCTTGTTGCGGCGCGGGTGGTCGGAGATCGACCAGAACCCCTGTTCGGGGAACTTGATCTCGTGGCTCTGGCCGGCGGTGGTGACCTTGGAACGGAAGCGGAACTCGCCCTCGTCGTCCCACGCCGCTTCCTTGTTGTCCTTGATCTGGATCCACCGGAGGATCACGCGGATCCGGTTGCCACCGTTCTCAGACATCATGGCTCCTGGATGGTCGTTGCCCGTTTCGGGGGAGATGAATAGAGCCCTCCAGGCCCCGTGGTCAAGATGCGGCCTTGGCGACCTCGGCCATGAGGGAGAGCAGGTTGCCCTCCGAGTCGCGGAAGAAGGTCATCCACAGCTCGTAGGATCCCATGTCGGCGATGCGGTGCGGCTCGTCCTCGAAGGTCACGCCGCGGCCTACGAGCTCCGCGTGCGCGCGCCCCGATGTCGTCCACCTTGAAGTACAGCACGGAGCCCGGGCGGTCGTCTCCCGGCCGCTCGGGGGGCGACAGCATGAGGCGCACGCCGCCCAGGTCGAAGAAGGCGAGGTTCGGCGGGGCCTGGAAGAGGAAGCGCGCACCGAGCTTGTCCCGCCAGAACGCCACGGCGCGCTCCGGCTCCTTCACGTTCAACGAGATCTGCCCCAGGGTGGAGAGGCCGAAGGGGGTGGACATGGGCACGCTCCTGTGGAGGGTCGGGCCCCGGAAGGTTGTGGTCCCCGGGGCGTCGGCATAGAATTTACTTAGCATAACTAAATATCTGGAGGGGCCCGCGCAATGACCGTCGACATCGCCGACCGGCTGCACAGCGCCGCGATCCATCTCCTGCGGCGGCTGCGGACGGAAGACACGGCCAGCGGCCTCACGGCGCCCCGCCTCTCCGCGCTCTCGGTGATCGTGTTCGGCGGGCCGATCACGCTGGGGGACCTCGCCGCGGCGGAGCAGGTGCGGCCTCCGACGGTCTCGCGCCTCGTGCGGGGGCTGGAGGCGGAGGGGCTCGTAGGCGTCTCCACGGACCCGCGCGACGGACGGGTGCGTCTCGCCCAGGCCACGACGCGCGGACGCCGTCTTCTCCAGGAGGGCCGCGAGCGACGCGTCTCGCGGCTCGCGAGCGAGCTGGACCGCCTCCCCGAGCCGGACCGACGCACGCTCGCCCGTGCCGTCGAGATCCTCGAGGCGGTCCTCCTGCCGGGGGGGCGGCCCGGGTCGGACGACGGCTGAGCGCGGTGTCAGCGGATCGGGATGCTCACCGAGAGCTGATGCGTCATGACCCTCGCTTCCTGCAGCGTCAGCGGACCGCGCGGTGCGACGATGAAGTCGGCGAGCGCGGCCTGGTCGGCCATCGCCACCGGCGTGAGCTCGACGCCGGGCTGGCCGGTGCCGGTCGTGATCCGGCCGGCATAGCGTACCACCACGTCCGAGAAGCGGAAGGTGGCGCCCGCGGAGGGGCTCCACTCCATCCACGCCTCGTCCTGGTCGCGGAAGGTGCCGGCCACGTGGTCCCGCTGGTCGAGGGTGTAGTCGTACGAGCGCAGCTCGAGCCCGCCCTGCACGCTCGCGCGTCCCAGGTCGTGCGAGAGGCCGGCGCGGAGCACCACGTTCGTGAAGAAGAAGTCGTTCTCGATCGTGCGTCCGCCCTTGGGGATGACGCCGCCCCCGACGGTGGGCACGTTCGCCGCAGCCTCCTGCCAGGTGTCGCTCCAGATGGGCTGGAAGAGGAGGTCGATGCCGAACTCGGTCGGGCCGCGCGTACGGGAGAGCCCCACACCGAGCTCGTACGCCCACGTCGTGCCGGGGTCGCGCGGGATGTTCTGGATCTCGTAGTTCGGGATCTTCGGATGCGTCTTCCGATTGACGGTGGCCGAGCCCCCCACGCGCCACCCCGGAGCGTCGAGGTCCCGGTCGTACGCGGCCTGCACGCCCCACGTCCGCGTCTGGTCGAGGTTCTCGTCGACGCGGCGGGTCACGGTCGGCATGTAGCTCACCGTATCCCACTGGAAGTCGAGGTAGGTGACGTCGTGCGTCATCGACACGCGGTCGTGCACGAGGAGGAGCGCGAGCCGGTCGCGGGGCCCATCGCGGTAGAGTCCGAGGCGGACGTCGCTCATCGTTCCGTGCTGGTCGATGCTCTCCGCGTTCGCGTAGAGGAGGTCGACGCCGTCCACGGCGTCGAGTCCCGCGGCTGAGAAGCCGAGACCGAGCGCCCAGGGCCCGTCACCCAGTCGGCTGCCCACGAAGCCCTGCGCGTAGACGTTGCGGGCGGAGGCGTCGCTCAGGCGGGTCGGCGCGCCGAGCCAGAGCGCGTCCGGGGGAAGCCGCAGCCAGTCCTCGCCCCTCGTCTCGTTGACCACCTGCTGCAGCGCGAAGCCGACGCCCCCGAACCAGCGGCCGCCGCGGAAGAGCGCGGCGACGGGGAAGGAGCGCCCCGCGCCGCCGTCCGACCCGATGGAGTAGAAGGTGGGTGAGCCGATCAGGAGCGGCTGTTCGATCCGGACGCCTTGGGCGGGGTTGGCCCAGGGGTCCCCGAGCGGGTCGTCGACGGCCAGGGTGAGGCCGCCCATCGCCAGCGTCCTCGAGGGGAAGAGGAGGAACTGCTCCCCCGTGGCGAGGGGCAGCGTCTTGAGCTGGATGAGCTGCGCGCCGAGTGGGGTGAGCGTGGCGGCGAGGAAGAGGGTGACGAGGGCGGGGATGCGAACGCGCGGACGGTCCATCTTCTCCTCCCGGAAGTGCCGGACTCGACGGCCTTCGAGCCCTGTGAGGAGAACGAGTGGCGGGGAGGGGCCGTGACGCGGCTCCCTGCGGTCCTCAGAACTTCCAGGCCATCCCGAACACCGGCACGAGCGGTCGCTGCGCCAGCGGCGTGAGCGCGTCGCTCCGCCATGGCTGGAAGGCGTAGAAGAGGGCGTCCCGCCTGTCCAGCGCGTTCAGCACGCGCACGTACGGGCGGATCTCCCAGCCGTGGCCGCCCCACTCGGGGGTGAAGGTCGCGTAGAGCTCCACGTCCAGGCGGAGGAAGTCCTCGTGGGGTCCCCCGGGGAGCGGAGGCGTCTGCTCGATCACGTCTCCGGTGTCGGAGAGCTGGTCCGGCAGGGCGTCGGGCGACTGGGCCCGCAGCGGCACGCTCGTGTAGGGCAGGCCGGCCCCGTACGCGACGCGCACGTCGGCGCCGAAGAGGGAGCCGAGCGGCCCGGTGAGCCCCGCCGTCAGGAGTTGGCGTCCGGCGAAGTCGGTGGACGAGCCCGAGAGGTCGGCGTCGGACCAGTACCAGGTGAGCCCGTAGCCGAGCCAGGCGGTCGCGTGCTCGCCCCGCCGCTGCACGCGCAGGTCGACGCCGGAGCTGCGGATCGGCTCGGCCTGGGTCGGCATGAGCCCATGATAGCTCTTCCAGAACCCCGAGATGCCCAGGCGCACCCGCTCGCCCATGACCTGGTCGAAGGAGACGACGACGTGGTCGGCCGTGGCCACGGGGAGGAGGTCGGTGGTCTGGGGAGCGCCGGCCGCCGTCGACGCCAGCGAGGCCGCCACCGTCAGGTCGCTGGCGCGCGTGCTCTGGTGGTAGCGGCCCGTGGCCATCGTGAGGGTGGCCTCGGGGGTCACCTCCCAGGTGAGCGCCACGCGGGGCGCGACGCGGGGTGAGGCATCCCCGGAGAAGCGGTCCGCGCGCACGCCGGCCCGCAGCGTGACGTCCGGGGCCAGCCCGCGCGTCACGTCGACGTAGCCCCCGACGCTCGACGAGCTGTTGAGCGCCGCCGAAGGGTTGGCGCCCTGCTCGAGGGGCGCGGCCGTGTACGTCGCATCCGCGCTCTCCCAGGAGAGGCCCATCCTGACCATCCCCGACTCCAGCGGGCGCGCGGCCTCCACGCCGCCGCGGAAACGCGTCGTGCTGGCGTGCGCGAGCAGCGCCTTCGGGTCCGGATCCCCGCCGGTGGACGCCGGGCGGAAGGGGAGCCGTGCGTCGTAGCCGCTGGCCGCCACGATCGCCTCGGTCAGGAGCCCGCCGACGTGGCCGCGCCACCCGGCGGAGGCCGAGCGGTTGGACCACCAGGCCTCGTCGGGCACCGCGCCCGTGAGGAGCTGCGCGGTCTCGGGGATGTCGAGCACCACCGACTCACGGTTCCAGAAGCCCGTGGCGTGGACGATCTGGCCGGGCGCCGGCTCGGCCTCCAGCCCCACGAGCCCGTCGTGGTAGCCGTACGGAGAGGCACCGAGCGGGGCCCGCGCCAGGTTGTGCAGCATGCGCGCGGACGCCACCACCCCGGCGTGCTCCCCCAGCGGTCCGTCCAACGCCACCGTGCCCGAGAGAAGGTCGAGGGACCCGGACGCGTGCACGCGATCCCGGCGCGGACTGCGCGTCTTCAGGTCGAGGATGTACGTCAGGCCCCCGTCGTAGCGCGCCGGCGCACCCCCCACGTGCAGGTCGGCGCTGCCGAGCACGGAGGGCTCGAAGCTCCGCAGCAGCCCCGCCACATGGAAGGGCGTGTAGACCGGGGCTCCGTCGAGGAGGACGAGCTTCAGGTCCGTGGTGGAGCCCCGCATGAAGAGCACGTCCGACGCCTGGCCTGGATCGTTCCCCCCGAGGGCGCGCACCGCGTCGATGAGCCCCGCGTCCGCCACGCCGGAGCCGATCTCGATGGCGGCCGCGTCGACGCGCGTGGTGGCGCCCGCCGCGCTCGCCCCGCGATCGTCCGGGTCGGGAACGTGCACGCCCGCGGTGACGTCCACGGGCGGGAGCTGCACGGGGTGCGCGCTGAGCTCCAGGTCCACCAGCACCGGCCCGTCCGACGGCACGACGACGTCGAGCACGACCGGATCGTGCCCGGCGTGCGTCACGCGCACGTGCAGCGTGCCGGGCGGCACCGAAGCGAGCTGGTAGCGGCCCAGGCTGTCCGCCACGACCGACCGCCGGTACGTGCCCGCCCACGCCTCGACCAGCGCGAAGGGGAGGGGGCGCACGTCCTGCTCGAAGCGCCCGAGCACGGTTCCGGAGACGGAGCCCGCCGTCTGCGCGGCGAGCGGATGGGCCGCCGCGAACAGGAGGCCGATCAGGAACGGGAGGCTACGGGCGTGCACGAGGAGCCAGCTCAGCCGGGAATGCGGAAGATGATCTCGTCGTCGGTGCGGGACGTCACCGGTCCTGATACGTCGAGACCGGCGTCCGTGCTCCGCAGGTAGATACGTCCGCCCACCTCCAGGGATACCGGATCGACCCCCGTCGGGAGCTCGACGCGCACCTCCCCGGGCGTCACCCGTGCCTCCACCCGTCCGGAGGCGGAGGTGAAGCGGCTGCCCGCCGGTGCGAACACGGCTGCCTCCGTGCCGGGCACGAGCACCACACGCACCTCGCTGCCGGCGAGCACGTCGCGCAGCACGACCCGGAGCGGTCCCGAGGGCACCGACAGGCGCACCCCCGTGGCCTCCGACGCGGCGGCGGCCGCGATCGGCGCGCTCGTCGACGGCGGCCGGGGCGGTCGTGGCGACCTCGCCCCCACCGAGGCGGTCGCTCAGCCACTGCCGGACCGGGGAGCCGGGGAGAGCCGACGCGGCGGCGGCCGTCACCAGGAGGATCCCGGCCGCACGCGACACCGTCCACATCGCGGCACGGGAGCGTCGGCCCAGGACGCTCGCGGTGCCCGCCCGGGCAGCGGTCGACTCGGCGACCCGTTCCCGGACACGGGCGCGCGCCCCCTCGACGTCCCACCCGGCGTCGAGGGTGTCCAGAGCGGCGGCAACGACCGACGCCCGATCGCGCAGTGTCGCGAGCGCCCCGGCGCACGTGGCGCACGAGGCCAGGTGGCCGCGCGCCTCCGCGTCCGCGGCCTCCGCGTCGTCGCGCAGCGCCAGCAGCCGTCCCTCGTCGAGATGCCCGCTCATGCGGGCTCCTCCGTACCGCCCACCGCTTCGAAGAAGCGGCGCTCGGCACGGGCGAGCAACGTCCCTACGGACGTCGCGGCGACGTCGATCACGTCGGCGATCTCCTTGTAGCTGAATCCCTCGTACCGCATGAGCAGCATCTCCCGGTCGCGATCCCCGAGCTCCGCGAGCGCCTTGCGGGCCCGTTCCCGCTCCAGGCTCCGCTCCAGCGACCGCTCGGGGCCCTCGAAGCCTCCGGGCGTCACCGGGTTCTCCTGGAGAAGCCGTCGCCGGTTCTCGTCCACGCGGAAGCGGTCGCGGATCAGGTGGGTCGCCGTCTTGAACAGCCACACCCGTATCGCGGGCTCCGGTCCCTCCACGTCGCGGGTGTACAGGCGCACGAGCGCCTCCTGTGCCGCGTCCTCCGCAGCATCCCGATCTCCCGTCAGGCGATGGCAGTATCGCACCAGCGGCGGATACATCGCGTCGAACGTGGCGTCGAAGTCCATGATCTGGGAGGGAAACGACCGGTGCGGTGGGATTGTGACGGCCGGTGATCGGCTCGCCCGGGGTGGGGGCCCCTCAGGGCTCCGCGTGCAGCGCGGGGCGGGCTTCGATCCACGGCTGCGAGAGGAAGTCCTCCAGCGGTCGCCGGGTCCGGCCATACACGAGCGCGGTGACCACCAGCGCGAGCAACGTACCCGTGCCGCTCGGCATGGCGAAGCGTGCGGCAACGCCGCCGGAGAGCAGGATCTCGAGCCCGGCCGCGAGGAAGAGCGCGAAGGTGGCCATGCCGGAAAGCACGGCGACGCGTCGCACGAGAGGACCGGGGTCGGCCGCGCCCACGTAGAAGACGCCCATCGCGCTTCCCCACAGCAGTCCGACCACACCGAGGTGGAGGACGATCGGACGCCAGTTGACCGCCGGCAGCTCCCACCCGGTCGCGGCGGAGAGGACGTTCCCTCCCAGCACCAGGCCGACCGTGCCGACGAGCAGCCCGAAGCCGAGGACCACCCAGGTCATGGGCGCGCGCTCGGTCGGAGGGCAGGAGAGGTACGACCGTCGCAGGTTGAACACCACCACCCCGAGGGCGAGCAGGCGCAGCACGTCGGTCAGCGGGAGGAGCGCCGTGTCCTCGATCGGACGTCCCAGCGCGGTGTTCGTGGCGACCGCGACGACCACGGCCAGGAGGGCGCAGACCCAGGGGGCCGCGGGACGGAGAAGCCAGATCCTCACGCGCTGCGCCGACGCCACCACGGCCGGGAGGGTGGCGGGATCCTGCAGGTGCTCCGGACGGAGCGGTCGGGGGAAGATGGCCGTGAAACGGATCAGGGCGGCGAGGCCGAGGGCCTCCACCACGAGGAAGTGGATGTCGAAAGGCCTGCGCAGGGCCGAGGTCGCGCCGGGCGCCAGGAGGACCACGATCCCCGAGTAGGCCAGGAGATAGGCCCACACGCCCAGCGCCAGCCCCATCGGTCGCGCTCCCGGCCGCGCCGGTCGGCGGACGGCCATCGCCACGGCCAGCGCCGCCGAGACGAGGGAGACCACCGCGCCGGTGACGACCGCCGACAGCAGCGCCGGACGCACGGCGCCCAGGCTGATCGTGCCGAGCCCGACGCCGTCCCTGTACAGAGCGTCGAGGAGGGCGACCTGGCCGATGACGGCCAGGGCGGCGAGGAGGATCGTGAGACCCCGGTAGACGAGCGCTGCCAGCGAAGCCTCCTTGCTGGGCGGAGGAGAAGGCGTCCCTTCCCAAGTTGGGACTCCCGATCCTCCTCCCACAAGGTGGCCGTGCCGGCCCCGGCCCCCCGGTAACGCGGACGTCGTGGGCCCAGTGGTCAGGAGGAGCGCGGACGCTCAAATTGCCGCTGCCGCAACTCGACCCGTGCGGCCTTCCCCGGAGGAAGTCATGACGCGCCACGCGCAGCTCTTTCCCACCATCGTGGTGGGCGCCCTCCTGGGCGCCTTCGCTCCCATGCTCGCCGCGGGCTCCGTGACGGCGCAGGCCGTGGGCCTGGTGGCGCCGGACGGAAGCGTGGACTGGAACCGCTTCTACACGGCGGCCGAGACCAACCAGATCCTCGGGGAGCTGCACGTCCTCCGTCCGGAGCTCACGGAGCTGTACTCGATCGGGGAGAGTTGGCGGGGCCAGCCACTCATGGTCATCGAGATCACCAACGAGGCGACCGGGCCCGCCTCGGAGAAGCCCGCCCTGTACGTGGACGGCGGCATCCACGCGGGCGAGCTGACCGGCTCGGCGGTGGCCACCTACTTCGTCGGCTACCTCCTGAACGGCTACGGGAAGGACCCGCGCATCACGGCGCTCCTCGACACCCGCGCGGTGTACGTGCGCCCCAAGTTCAACCCGGACGGCTCCGACATCGCGCTCCTCGACGACCAGTTCCTGCGCAGCACCACGCATCCGGTCGACGAGGACGAGGACGGCGTGGCCGACGAGGATCCTCCCCAGGATCTGAACGGAGACGGGTGGATCACGCAGATGCGCCTGCCCGACGACGAGGGGGATTGGGTGGCCGACCCGGCCGAGCCGCGCGCGATGATCCGCGACCCGCGTCACGAGCGGCCGGGCGTGCGCTACCGCGTCCTGCGCGAGGGCGTGGACGACGACGGCGACGGCGCCATCGACGAGGACGGCATCGGCGGCATCGACATGAACCGGAACTTCCCGCGCAACTGGGAGCGGGAGCACATCCAGAACGGGGCGGGGGACTACCCGCTCTCCGAGCCGGAGACGCGCGCCGCCGTCGCGTTCATCGACGCGCATCGCAACGTCACCGGGATCATCCACGGCCACACCGCGGGCGGCTTCGTGTACAGGCTCCCGTCGGCCTCGCCGCCCTCCACCTTCCCGGCGATCGACCTGCAGCTCATCGAGCACCTCGGGGAAGAGTACACGCGCACGACGGGCCGCCCCGTGATCCCGAGCAGCACGCATCCGACCGAGCACCGCTACGGGACGCTCATCTCCTGGGGCTACTGGGACCGGGGGATCATCGGCTGGGTGCCGGAGTTCGTGCCGGGGCCGGAGGCGTGGGTCACGGACTACGACGGCGACGGGGACATCAGCGAGGCGGAGAGCCTGCGCTTCGACGATGAGGAGCTGGGCGGGCGTTACTTCGCCCCGTGGACGCCCTTCGATCACCCCCAGCTCGGCCGCGTCGAGATCGGCGGGTGGCACGCGAAGTTCTGGGGGCAGAACCCCCCGCCCGAGTTCCTGGAGGAGGAGACGGCGGCACAGATGCCGTGGTACCTCTACATCGGGGAGCAGTCGCCCCTGGTCGAGCTGGAGGGCCCGAGCGTGCGGCCCCTCCGCGACGGGACCTTCCGCATCGAGGCGACGCTGTCCAACTCGGGCTACCTCCCCACGAGCCTCACCGACCGCGGCACGGTCGGTGAAGAGCGTCCGGACGGCTCCGTGCGCGCGCAGGTCGTCGCGCCACCGTGGGCGATGCTCGAGGTGGACGGGGTCGAGATCGTCGACGGGACGGCGCGGCGCACGGTCGGCCACCTCGCCGGCTCGAACCCCTACCTGCAGGCGGTCACGGAGAGGTCGCGCACGGTGTCCTGGGTCGTGCGCCCCGGCGCCGGCGCGACAGCCGGGGGCGCGCGCGTCCGCGTGACCGCCGGGTCGGACACGGGCGGCGTGCGCCGCTCGGGTTGGACGGAGGTCCGATGAGGGCACCCGCCGTGGTCGCGCGGGCTGGCGCTCGGACTCCTCGCCACGCTGACGCCGGGGCGCACGGAGGCCCAGGAGGCGCGGCGCAGGTGGGAGCGCATGTGCCAGATCCGCGCGGAGAAGTTCGACCTGGTGCTGCCGAAGGCGATGCACGACAACGATGTCGACACGTGGATCGTGGTCATGCGCGAGGGCCTGCTCGACCCGCTGTGGGAGGCGCTCGGGCGCGGTTACGTGGGCGACTGGGCCTATTGGGTGTTCACCGACCGCGGGGACCGGGTCGAGCGGGCGGTCTTCGGGGTGGAGGGCGGCAAGCCGGAGGCGTGCGGCGTCTACGACCACTTCGGCGGCGCCGACGAGCTCACCGACTGGATCCGGGAGCGCGATCCGCGGAGGATCGGCGTCGACATGGCGGAGAGCATCGGCGGTGCGGACGGGTTGTCCCACACGTCGTGGCTTCACCTGCGCTCGGTGCTGGGCGCGCCGTACGCCGACCGGCTGGTGTCGGCCGAGAAGCTCGTCAGCGACTTCCGCTCGACGCGGACGGCCACCGAGCTCGCCGCGTTCGCCGAGGCCGGCGAGATCAGCCGGGAGATCGCCGAGCGCGCCTTCTCCAGGGAGGTGGTCACGCCGGGCGTGACCACCCTCGAGGACGTGGCGTGGTGGATGGAGGACCAGCTCCTGGCCCGGGGACTCGCGTCGTCCTTCGACCAGCCCTCCGTGTACGTGACCGGTCCGGAGGGGATCGCGGCGACGTCCACGGACCGGATCATCCAGCGGGGCGACCTCCTGATGATCGACTGGGGCGTGGGCTTCCTGGACTTCTTCACGGACATGAAGCGCATCGCCTACGTCCTGAAGGACGGGGAGACGGAGCCGCCCGCCGGGCTGCGCCACGCCTTCGATCGGGCCCTCGCCGTCCGGGACGTCATGAAGGCCGCCATCCGCCCGGCGCCCACCGCCCAGGCGGCGCTCGACGCCACCTGGCGCGCCCTGGAGGCGGCCGGTTTCAACCGCATCGAGTTCAACCGGCCGTCGGACGACCCCGAGGTGACGGACGTCGTGATCGGCCCGCACTCGGTGGGCAACTGGGGGCACGGCATCGGCCCCTCGCTCGCCTTCTTCAATCCGACGCGGCTGGGGTACGAGCTGCGTCCGGGGACCCTCATTTCGGTCGAGCTCTTCGCGTACACCGCGAACCCGGATTGGGGGGGCGGAAGGTCCGGATTCCCCTGGAGGACGACGCCGTGGTCACGGCGCGCGGCGTGGAATGGCTCTATCCGGCGAATCGACGTATCCTCGTCATCCCATGACCGCGCGACATTGGATCCAACGCGCCGCGAAACGAGAGGGTCTCGCAGGCGCGGACGACATCAGGATACTCGCCCACGCCTCCGTGCCCGAGGCATGGGAGGAGACCATGCGTGCGTGCGGCGTGGACGCGCCCACGCTCGCGGCGGCCGTTGCGCGCAGCTTCCGCACGCAGGTCGCCGACTTCTCGCTGGCCGAGCCGACGGCCACGAAGCTCCTTCCCGCGTCGGTGGCCCGTCGCTTTCAGGTGTTTCCCCTGAGGGACGGAGACCGGGCACTGGTGGTGGCCACCGCCGACCCCACGAACATCCAGGCGGAGAAGGAAGTGGGGTTCGCCTCCGGGCGCACGCCGCACGTGCAGATCGCCCCGCCGGCCGCCATCCACGGCGCGATCGAGGCGTCGTATTCTCCGGATCGGGTGGCCGAGGCGCTCCTGGAGGGCGTGAGCGAGTCGGTGGACAACCTCGTCGAGGTGGTGGGTGTCTCCGACGAGCCGGAGGAGATCTCCGCGGAGGAGTCCGCGACCGGCCCGGTGGTCCGCCTGGCGAACCTGATCCTCCTCGAGGCCATCGAGCGGGGCGCGAGCGACATCCACATCCAGCCGATGGCCACCGGAGGGGTGGTCCGCTACCGCGTGGACGGTGTGCTGCGCAACGGGATGCAGATGCCCACGCCGGTGCTCACCCGGGTCGTGTCGCGCATCAAGGTCATGAGCCGGCTGGACATCGCCGACCGTCTGCGCCCCCAGGACGGGCGAGCGCGCATGGTCGTGGAGGGCCAGGCCTACGACCTGCGCATCTCGACGGTGCCCACCCGGCGGGCCGAGAAGGTCGTGGTGCGCGTGCTCAGCACGACGCAGACCCACGCGCTCGAGGACACCAACATCCACGGCCAGGAGATCGAGCGGCTCCGCCAGGTGCTGAGCAACCGCGACGGCATCTTCGTGGTCACCGGACCGACCGGCTCCGGCAAGACCACCACGATGTACGCGGCGTTGCGGGAGATCGCGACCGAAGACGTCAACATCATGACCGTCGAGGACCCGATCGAGTACGACCTCCCGGGGCTGACGCAGATCCAGGTGGAGCCCAAGCAGGGGGTGACGTTCGCGTCTGCGCTGCGCGCGATTCTCCGCCAGGACCCCGACGTCGTCTTCGTCGGGGAGATCCGGGACCGCGAGACGGCCGAGACCGCGGCGCAGGCCAGCCTCACGGGGCACCTGGTGCTCGCCACGCTGCACACGAACGACGCGGTGGGCGCCATCCGGCGCTTCACCGATCTCGGCCTGGACAACGCCACTGTGGCGGACACGCTGCGCGCCGGCTTCGCGCAGCGGCTCTTGCGCCGGGTTTGCGCCGCCTGTGCGCAGCCGGTGAGCGGGCCGCTGTCCGCTGTCGAGGAGTTCCTGGCCGGGCGCTACGGCGTCCAGCCCACCGTGCGCGCCATCGGCTGCGAGGTGTGTCAGCACCAGGGCTACCGCGGACGCCTCCCCGTGGTCGAGCTCTTCCTCAGCTCGCTTCCCGTGCAGCGGATGATCCTCGAGGGCGCTCCGATGCGTGCCGTCCGCGAGCAGGTGCGCTCGGAGGGAATGCGTTCGCTGCTCGAGGCCGCCCTGCAGCGCATTCGAGACGGAGAGACCACGCTGGAGGAGGTGGCGCGGGTGGTCGGCGAGGAGGGCGAGGGTTCGCTGCGCTCCGTCCCGCTGAACGAGATCCCCGACACGGCGGTGCGGCCGGACGGCCCGCCGCCCCCCCGGCGGGCCACGCCGACGCCGACGATCCGCACGGTGTCGGCTCCCGTGATCCCGGAGGACGACGACGACGCGGCGCCGCACGTGCTCGTCATCGACGACGACGGAGCGAGTCGTGCGATCGCCCGCGGACTGCTGGAGCGGGAAGGGTACCGCGTCAGCGAGGCGGCGGACGGCTCCGAAGGACTCGTGATGCTCGCGCGGGGTGAGGCGTTCGACCTGATGGTGCTCGACCTGGACATGCCCACGCTCGGAGGGCGGGAGACGCTTCGGGCCGTGCGCGGCTCGGTGAGCACGGCCGGCCTTCCCATCGTGGTGCTCACCGGCACCCAGGACCCGCATGCCGAGATCGAGCTCATGGAGCAGGGAGCGGACGACTACATCCACAAGCCGATCGATCCCCCGAGGTTCGTGACACGCGTCAAGGCCACGCTGAGGAGGGCGGGAGGGTGAGCGAGAACGAGAAGCCGGCACTCTGCGTCCGTTGCCGCGAGCAACCAAGCTCCGAGGTGTTGGACGGCCTACCCACGTGCGCGCGCTGCGCGGATCAAATCCGTCGGAAGGCGGCGGTGCGCCGCGCCTGCCCCGTGGACGGCACGGAGATGCGCAAGGAGATCGTCCAGAACATCATCCTCGACCGCTGTCCCGACTGCGGCGGCGTCTGGCTCGACCACGACGAGCTGGAGGCGCTGCTGAGGGTCGCGGCCGAGCATTCGGAGGAGGGGTTCATGAACGCGGTCCTCCTGGGACTCGCGTGGTAGCGTCGCCCCTCGCCCCGGAGGTGTCCGTTCCGGGGGCAGGGCCCTCGGTGCGGGCCACCCTCGTCGGAGACGTCCTCGAGGGGCTGGAGGCCGCGTCGGTTCCCGAGCGGAAGGCGCACGGAGCGGGCTACTTCCCGACGGCCCTCGAGATCCTGGGCGTGCCGGCTCCGGCGATCCGGAGGGTGCTCCGGCCTCTTGCGCGCACGCTGCTGGATGCGCCCGCGGAACAGGTCCTCCAGGTGGCGCGCGGCCTGGTCGCCACGAACGTGCACGAAGCGCGGCAGGTGGCGTGGGAGCTGATCGGAGGTAGGCCGGACGTCGTGGCCGGCCTGGACGCGGCCATCGTCGAGGCGCTGGGTGCGGGCAACGACAACTGGGCCACCGTGGACGGTTTCTCCTTGTACGTGGCGGGGCCCGCGTGGCGGGACGGACTCGTGGGCGACGAGGACGTGGCGCGCTGGGCGCACGCCCCTGACCGGTGGTGGCGGCGCACCGCGCTCGTGTCGACCGTGGCGCGCAACCTGCGTTCGCGCGGCGGACGGGGTGACGCGGGCCGCACGTTGGCGGTGTGCACGATGCTCGCCACGGACGCGGAGCCCATGGTCGCCAAGGCGCTCTCGTGGGCGCTACGTGCGCTCGTGTCCGCGGACGAGAAGGCGGTGAGGGCCTTCCTCGCCCGCCACGGTGAGGCGCTGCCCGCCCTCGTGCGCAGGGAGGTCGGCAACAAGCTGGCCACGGGTCGGAAGAGCGGCCGGCCGTCGTGAGATGACAGGCGGCTTGCGCCCGAAGGCGAAGCGCCCGCCGAAGGTGGACCGACGCACGGCCTGGCGGGAGGTGGCAGCCAGGCTCGACGGCCGTCTCGAAGAGGGGAAGCGGGCGGGGAACGACCGCGCGTGGTTCCAGCACGGCCCGTGGCGCACCCGTCTCGACACGTACGCGGTCAGCACGGGCACGGTGACCGTGACCTACACGAGGGTCCGAGCGTACGTACTCGGGCACCGTGAACTCCAGGTCCGGGTGCGTGGACGCGGCTTCTTCGATCGGGTGTGGGCGGCCCTCGGATTCGGAAGCCCGCTCCCCGCTGGCGCGTGAGTTGCTGGAGCGCTACGTCGTGCGGGGCAAGCCCGCCCCACGGGTCCCGAGCTTCTTCGCCGGCTCCGAGCTCGTCGGCGCGCTCCTGGCCGTGGCGCCCGTCGAGCTCCACGTGAAGCGGGCGTCCAAGCGAAGCCGGAAGCGCTACGGGGAGCATACCGGGGTCGTCTACTGTCAGACCTACGGCATCGTGACGGACGTCGACCGCCTCGCCGGCATGGTCGAGGTCGTGCGCTGCGCCCTGGAGGCGCTCCATCACGTAGGTGAGTCCAGCCAGGAGGAGGTCCCACGGACATGATGGACTTCGCGCGATTCGGAGCGCTCACCTTCGACTGTTACGGGACGCTCGTGGACTGGGAGCGAGGTATCCTCGACGCCCTGCGTCCGATGCGGGCCGCCCACGGGGCGTTCGTCGAGGACGACGACGCGCTCCTCGAGCGATTCGGAGCGCTGGAGGCCGCTGCGGAAAAGGGAGCGTTCAAGAGCTACCGCGACATCCTGAGGGAAGTGGCGTTCGGCTTCGGCCGCGAGGGCGGCTTCGAGCCAACGGCGAAGGAGGTGGAAACGTTCGCCGCCTCGGTAGGGCGCTGGCCGCCCTTCCCGGACACCGTGGAGGCCCTCGCCAGGCTGAGCCGTCGGTTCCGTCTGGCGATCGTCTCCAACGTGGACGACGACCTGTTCGCCGAAACGGCGACCCGGCTGGGTGTGGACTTCGCCGGGGTCGTGACGGCCCAACAGGTGCGCTCGTACAAGCCGGCGCGGGCGCACTTCGACGAGGTGCTCCGCCGCCTCGACCTCCCACGCGAACGCGTGCTGCACGTCGCGCAGAGCCTCTACCACGACGTGGCACCCGCCACGGCGCTCGGCTTCGCCTGCGTATGGGTGAACCGTCGGGCCGGGCGAGCGGGCGGCGGCGCGACCGTTCTCGCCCAGGCCGTCCCGGACCTCGAGGTGCCGGATCTCGCCACGCTGGCGGAGCTCGCCGCGGGGTATCTGAGGCGCCGTCGACCCTCCCTCCGCACCTACGGACCGCCCATGTTCCTCGGACACTACGCCGTCGCCCTCGCCGCCCGTCCCGCGCGCGTCGCCCGTGGCTCCCTGTGGACGCTCTTCCTGGCAGCCGCAGTGGCCTGACCTCCTGTGGCCTGATCCTCCTCCTCCTGGGTGTGGAGGAGGTGCGCTTCGATCCGGGCAACACCGCCGTTCGACCCCCCTCGACTTCGTTCGCTACCCGCTCAGCCACAGCCTCGCTTCTCGACGCTCGGCTGGGGCTGCTCGCCTGTCTCGCCGCCTCGCCTGGGTGCGCTACCGCGACCGGCGCGCCGCCCTCTGGATCGGCGGCGCGCTGGTGGTGAGCCACTGGGTGCTCGACGCGATCTCGCCACCGCCCGGACATGCCACTCTGGCCCGGTGGCCCCCGCGTCGGGCTCGAGCTGTGGCGCTCGGTGCCGGGGACGGTCGTGGTCGAGCTCGGGCTCCTCGCCCTGGGCACGCTCCTGTACGTGCGCGCCTTCCGCCCGGCGGACGCGGTCGGGACGATGGGCCTTCCGGGCGCTGATCGTCTTCCTCGCTGGTGGTCTACGTCGCCAACCTCCTCGGGCCGCCGCCCCCTTCCGAGACCGCGCTCGGCGTGGGTGAGCTCTCGCTCTGGCTGCTTCTTCCGTGGGCCTCGTGGATCAACCGCTTTGCCACAGAGGCCGCAGAGGCACGCGAGCCCAGGACTACTTGAAAGGGGGACCCTGCTACCTCCTCCGCACGCGTCGGGCGCCTCGCCCCCGTCCCACCGTCTGGCTAGGCCGTGGGGGTCGGCCTATTCTGTTCCCTCGTCCTTTCCCGGAACCACCGGCCAACGTGTCTCCAAGCGGAAGCGTCCGGCCGACGACGTATCCTCGACTCCAGCGGAGGACCTGCCCATGAGCCTCAGGCTCCGGAATCCGCGGTTGGGGGCTTACGGCATCGCGCGCGCCGCCCTGGCGCTCGCGTTCGCCGCCCTGACCGTCCCACGGGTGGCCGAGGCGCAGCCTCGCCCCACCCGGCCCGACGTACCCGAGCTGTACGCCATCCAGGGGGCCCGCATCGTCACGGTCTCCGGCCCGACGGTCGACAACGGCACCGTGGTGGTGTCGAACGGCGTCATCACCGCGGTCGGACGCAGTGTGCCGGTGCCCGCCGGCGCGTGGGTGATCGACGCCTCCGGCAAGACCGTCTATCCCGGCCTCATCGACGCGATGACGGACCTGGGCCATCCGTCCGCTCGCCCACAGCGAGGCGGCGGTGGCGGCGGTGGTGGGCCGTTCGGCCCGCAGGGCCCCATCGACATGTCGAAGCACTCCTGGGGCCCGGAGGACCGCCCCGGCACCCACTCGTGGCTGAGCGCGGGTGAGGAGCTGAGCGGCTCGGACGAGCGTTACGAGAAGTGGCGCAACGCCGGCTTCACGACGGTGATGAGCACGCGCGACGAGGGGCTGGTGACCGACCAGGCCGCCGTCCTCGACCTGGGGATCTTCTCCCACCCGCGGGAGATGGTGGTGGCCACGCCCGTGGCCATGCACCTGAAGCTCCAGGACCGCTCCTATACGGGCTACCCCAACTCGCTGCTCGGGAGCTTCGCCTACCTGAAGCAGCTCTACCTGGACGCGCAGCACTACCGGGCCGTGTGGGCGGACTATCGCGAGTCGCCGCTCGGGAAGGCCCGCCCCGAGTGGGACCCGGCGCTCGAGCCGATCGCCCGTGAGCTGGACCAGGGCTACCCGGTGCTCTTCCCGGCGGACGACCGCAAGGAGGTCGAGCGCGCGATCGTCACCGCGCAGGTGATGGGCGTGAAGCCGGTCGTCTACGGCGTGCAGGGGGGATACGCCGCCGCGGACCTGATGGCCCAGGCCTCCGTGCCCGCGCTCGTGAGCCTGAACTGGCCGAAGGCGGCGCCGAACGGAGACCCGGAGGCCGAGATGTCGCTCGCCACGCTCCGGCTGTGGGATCGCGCGCCGACCACCCCCGCGGCGCTTTCGGGCGCCGGCGTGCGCTTCGCGTTCACCTCCGGGGGGCTGTCGAACCCGGCGGAGATCCTCACGAACGCGCGCAGGGCGGTAGCGCACGGGCTGTCGAAGGACGCGGCGATCCGCGCCTTCACCCTGGACGCGGCGCGCATCCTGGGCGTCGACGACCGCATGGGCTCCATCGAGGCGGGCAAGCTCGCCAACCTCGTGGTGGCCTCGGGCGACCTCTTCGAGGACGGCATCCGCGTCGAGACGGTCTTCGTCGACGGCGACAAGTTCGACGTGCCGGCGGAGGAGACGCCGCAGCGGCGGCCGGCGCGCGCAGGCCGAAGAGGCCCCGAGCTTCGACGAGCCCGTCCCGATGGCGAAGGACAAGGGCCCCTACCGGGACGACGCCGTCACGCTCATCCGCGGCGCGACTGTCATGACCGCGTCGCACGGCACGATGGAGAACGCCTCGGTCCTCATCCGCGACGGGAAGATCGCCGAGGTGGGCACGGACGTGCAGGCGCCGCGCGGCGCGCATGTCGTGGACGGCACCGGGAAGTTCGTCACGCCCGGCATCATCGACGCGCACTCGCACATCGCGGCGGACGCGATCAACGAGGGGGCGGTGAACGTCTCCGCGATGGTCACGATCAAGGACGTCATCGAGCCCAACGACCCGAACGTCTACTGGGCGCTGGCCGGCGGCGTGACGTCGATCAACATCCTGCACGGCTCGGCCAACCCGATCGGCGGCGGCAACGCCGTGGTGAAGCTGCGCTGGGGCGCGGACGCCCAGGACATGCTCATCGCACGGCGCGAAGCCCGGCATCAAGTTCGCGCTTGGGCGAGAACACGAAGCGCGACCGCAACCCCGACCGCTACCCGGCCACGCGCATGGGCGTGCAGGACGTGGTGCGCCAGGCGTTCCTGGACGCGCAGGCCTACCAGAAGGAGTGGGACGCGTACGAGGCCGGCGGCCGCCAGGGCGTGGCCCCGCGCCGCGACCTCAAGCTCGAGCACCTGGCGGAGATCCTGCGCGGCGACCGGTGGGTGCACTCGCACTCCTACCGGGCCGACGAGATCCTGCAGCTCATCCGCCTGGCGGACGAGTTCCACTTCACGGTCCGCACCTTCCAGCACGTCCTGGAGGGCTACAAGGTCGCCGACGAGATCGCCGCGCACGGCGCCGGCGCTTCGACGTTCTCCGACTGGTGGGCCTACAAGGTCGAGGCGTACGACGCGATCCCCTACAACGCGGCGCTCATGGAGGAGCGGGGCGTGCTCGTGTCGATCAACTCCGACTCGGGCGAGGAGATGCGTCACCTCAACCAGGAGGCGGCGAAGGCGATGAAGTGGGGCGGGATGTCGGAGGAGCACGCGCTCCGCCTCGTCACGCTCAACCCGGCCAAGCAGCTCGGCATCGACGACCACACGGGCTCGATCGACGTGGGGAAGGACGCGGACCTGGCGGTGTTCGACGGCAACCCGATGAGCATGCTCGTCGAAGGTCCTGCAGACGTACGTGGACGGGAAGCTGTACTTCGACCGCGACATGGACCGCGAGCGCCAGGCCGCGATCGAGAGCGAGAAGGCCGCGCTCATGGAGCGATACGGCCCCAAGGCGTCGGGCGACCGGGTCGCCCCCGACCGCATCGCCCCCGGACCCGGAGAGGAGGTGAACCGATGAGCCGCGCACGTACCCTTCGGGCGGCCGCGGCGCTCGGCGCCGTGGCGGCCACCCTCGCCTTCGCCGGTTCCGCCCGGGCGCAGACGTACGCCATCCAGGGCGGCACGGTCCACACCCTCGCCGGCGAGACCTTCGTCGGCACGGTCGTCGTGCGCGACGGCCACATCGCGGACGTCGGACCGGACGTGCAGGTGCCGGCCGGCGCCGAGGTGGTCGACGCCACCGGCAAGCACGTCTATCCCGGGATGTTCGACGCCGTCACCCAGCTCGGCCTCACCGAGATCGGCGCGGTCGACGTGACCAACGACTCCAACGAGCAGGGCGACTACAACCCGCACCTGCAGGCCGCCACGGCGGTGCACCCCGCCACCGAGCACATCCCGGTCACGCGCGCCAACGGCATCACGCACGCGATGGCCGCGCCGCAGGGCGGGGTGATCGCGGGACAGGCGTCGCTCATCGGCCTCGACGGCTGGACGATCGAGGAGATGGACATCTCGCCCGGCGCGGCGATGGTCATCAACTACCCGTCGATGCGGTCGCGGCGCGGATTCGGCGGTTTCTCCTTCGGTGAGCCGCGTCCGTTCAGCGAGGTCGAGCAGGAGTACCGGGAGAAGGTGGCCGAGCTCGACCGGTGGATGGACGGCGGGCGGCAGTACGCCGAGGCCGTGGCCGCCGGCACCGCCCAGCGGAACCTGCAGCTCGAGGCGATGGCGAAGGTGGTGGGTCGGGAGATGCCCGTCCTCCTGGAGGCCAACGGCGAGCGCGACATCCGCAACGCCGTCGAGTGGGCGGAGAAGCAGAACATCCGCTTCATCCTCACCGGCGGCACCGAGGCCTGGAAGGTGGCCGACATGCTCGCCGAGAAGAACGTCCCGGTGATCCTCGGACCGACGCAGTCGATGCCCAACGGGCCCGACGCCGAGTACGACGAGGCCTACAGCAATCCGGGCAAGCTCTACGCGGCGGGGGTGAAGATCGCCTTCGCGACGTTCACCTCCTCGGACTCGCGCACGCTGCCCTACGAGGCGGCGATGGCGGTGCCCTACGGCCTTCCCGAGGAGGCCGCCCTCGAGGCCGTGATGAAGAACGGCGCGGAGATGCTGGGCCTCGGTGACCGGCTCGGCACGATCGAGACGGGGAAGCTCGCCAACCTCATCGTCACGGACGGCGACCCGCTCGAGATCCAGACGCAGGTGTCGGACCTGTTCATCCTCGGCCGCGAGGTGAGCACCGACAACAAGCACAAGTCGCTCTACGAGAAGTACCGGGCCCGCCCGAAGGAGCGCGTGATCTCGTAGGCGAGGCGGCGCCCGACGCCCTGGTGGTGCGAGCCCTCCGTCCGGCGCAACGGGCGGGGGGCTCGTGGCGTCGGGGGCCGCCGCTTAACGACCGGGGGGTGGGCGGCATCTGCATCGGGTACGGCCTCGCGGCCGATTCTGCCCACGGAGAGACAGGACCATGTCACGCCTATCCACCGCCGCCCTCCTCGCGCTTCCCGCCACCCTCGCGCTCGCGGCCTGCGGGGGGCCCAAGCACATCGGGGACATCACGCCCGTGGTCTCGGAGCGTGTGTCCGGCACCTGGATCCTCAACGTCGACGAGAGCGACGACCCCGCCGAGGCGATGCGGGGTGCCGCCGCCGAGGGTCGGGGCCAGCGTCCGGGTGAGGGCGGCCGTGCGGGTCGAATGCCCCCGGGCGGAGGTCGCGGGGGCTTCCCGGCGGGATGTCCGGGCGGGGGATGCCCTCGGGGGGCGGGATGCGGCGCCCCTCGGCGGGGGCCGCATGAGCCCCGAGGCGATGCGGGCCATGCGCCAGCTCGCGCAGACGACGCCGACGCGCATCGACATCGCGCTCACCGACTCGTTGGTGACCGTGACCTACGCGGGCCGCGAGCCGTGGGTGCTCCCCTTCGGCAAGACGGTCGAGCGACCCCTCGACGACGATCTGAAGCTCGAAGCGAAGGCGGAGTGGGACGAGGGGCGGCTCGTGGTCCAGCGCAACGTCTCCGGCGGCGGCGGCGTGACCGAGACCTTCATGCCTTCGGTGGACGGCACCCGGCTCACCGTCGACGTGGAGATGTCGGGCGGCCCGGGCGGGATCGAGTTCCAGCGCGTCTACAACCACCCGAAACCGGCATCGGCCGGGGGCGGCTCCTGACCTCCTTCGTCCCCGCGCGCATACGCTAGATTGGGACGCGGGTAGGGGGGAACGAGAGGAGGCGTGCCGTGCCGTCGATCCCCGACGCAGTCGCGGAATTCCTGGCGCAGAAGAGGCTGGCGGTGGCCGGTGTGTCCCGAACTCCGCAGCAGCCCGCCAACGCCATCTATCGGCGTCTTCGCGACACCGGGCACGAGGTCTACGCGACCAATCCCGAGGCGGACGCGGTGGAGGGCGATCCCTGCTACCCCACGCTCGGCGCGCTCCCCGTCCGGGTCGACGGGGTGGTCATCGCCACGCCGCCGGCCGCGGCCGCGACCGTGGTGCGCGAGTGCGCCGAGCTCGGGATCGACCGGGTGTGGATGCACCGGTCGTTCGGTGACGGGAGCGTGTCCGACGAAGCGGTGGCGCTCTGCAGGGAGAAGGGTATCTCGGTGATCGTCGGCGGGTGCCCGATGATGTACTGCGGCAAGGTGGATCCCTTCCACCGATGCATGGGCTGGCTCCTTCGCGTCCGAGGCCGCATCCGGGCCTGAGCGGGCGCCCCCGCGGGCACCTCCCGGTGTGGCCGTCCCGAGGCCATCCCTGTAGACTTGACCGTTCCACGCTCCGTGCCCGTCTCCGCACCGTGATCGCCGATGCGTTTCGCATACATCGACTCCCAGGGAAACGAGGTTCCCATTCCGAGCGTCGAGGCGCTCGGCCTGCGTATCGAGTTGGGCGCGATCGGTGCCGACACCGAGCTCTACGACGCCCAATCCGATCGCTGGGGGCCGGCGCACACCCACGAGATCTTCAACACCCTGTCGCGTGACAGCTCGGACGAGGGGGGCTTCGTCGCCCCGCCTCCGCCCGTGGCCCCGCCCCCGCCGCCCGACGACCTCGACGAGCCGACGCCCCAGGGCGGGCGCGACGACGACCTGTCGCAGCTCGCGGAGGAGCTCGGCCTCCTCCCCGAGGAGCCCGCGAAGCCCGCACGGAGCCGGCGTCCTCGCCGGACTTCGGAGAGGACCTGGATTTCGACCTGACGTTCACGGCCGCGGAGCTGCCGCCAGCCAGGCCGTACGGCGCGCCTCCGAAGGACGCGGATGCCTCCTCCGGGCCTCCGGCCGAGGCCGCAGGCGAAGGCAAGGACGGCGAGGAGGGGGTCCACGACCTGGAGTTCGGGACGCTGACGCCGCTCGATCTGGATCAGGTCGCGGACCTTCCGGAGTTCGATCCTGGTGCCTCGCCGCCGTTGGATCCCTCCGACGCGCGAGCGGAGTCGCCGGGTGGCAACGCCGGCCCCGACGAGGGGCTCGTGGACTTCTCGGCCGGGGCGCTCGACCAGAGTGGGGATTTCGACCCGTCGATGGGGGGGCAGGGAGGCGATGCGCCTCCAGCCTGGATCGAGCAGAACGGGCCCGACTGGGGCGGGGAGGAGGAGGTCGGAACGATGCGCTTCGGGCCGGGCGGCGCCGACCTCGAAGCCGACGTCGACGCGTTCCTCGAGCCTCCGTCGCCCACGCCGACACCCCGTCCCGTCCCACGTCCGGATCGACCGGAGCCCCGCTCCCGTCCCTCCCCACCGAAGCGTGTGCAGCGGCGCTCGCTCGCCCCTTTCATCGGGTGGATCCTCGTGCTGGCGGCCGTCGGCGGCGGCGGCTATCTCGGCTGGAAGGCCTTCGGCAGCCGAATCGGGCGCTTGGGCGACGAGGCGACGACGCCGGAGCTTCCTCCCGTGACGATCCCGGACATCCCGCAGGAGCTCGAGCCGAGGATGCGCCAGCTCGGCGACGAGGCGCTCGAAGGGATGGCGGCGGCGCTGCGCGCCCTTCCCGGCGAGATGAAGCTCCAGAACGAGCCCCGCAACGACTGGCTTTCCGGCGCCTATCTGGCCAACGCCAGCCAGTACCCGGACATCGAGGCCTATTGGACGGGGATCGAGTCGTTGGTCGACCGGGTCCGGGACACCGACACGCGCGTCTTCCACGACCAGTACGTGACCCGCCTCGAGCAAGCGGGCATCGAGGGCGACACCGCCGCCCTCCTCCTCGCCAGGGCGGACTCGGGCTTCCTGGCGACGCGCGCCGACCGGTTCGAGGCGTACGCCGAGATGGACGACCTGGTCAACGCCGCGCTCGACCTGCACCAGTTCCTGCTGCGCAACGAGGCGGACATCGAATACGCGCCGGCCGCCGGTGGCTACTCGCGCGATCCGGTGCTGGAGGCCGTGCCTGCCACCAAGGCGCTCGGCGACGAGATGTGGGGGATGGTGGATCGGATCACCGAGGCGCTGGACGCCCTCGGGTCGCTCGACAAGGTGACGACCGATCGTCTGGTCGGCGTGCTCGTGGATCGGGTGCGCGCGGCGGGCTTCCGCTGACGGGCCACCTCGGCCTGCCGGGACGCGTGCCTCAGCGTGCTCCGGGCCCGCGACGTCGGCGGTGAGCACGACCTGGCGGGCGCCGAGGTCGTAGACGTCCCCCCGCACCAGGTAACGGAGGGGGATCAGGGCGAGCGGGTCCGTGAAGTCGTAGATCGCGACGCGTCCCTTGCCGATGACCGAGCCCATGTCGCCGGTGACGACCAGGGCGGTGGCCTCGTCCACGCCGATGCCGAGCAGCTCCGGGTGGTCGCGCAGCACGGCGATCAGGTCGTTCTCCCGACCGCGGGCCAGGAGATGCTGGTCGATGGCGACGCCCCGCAGGAAGCCGAACCCCTGCTCCCGGTCGCGGTCGAGAACGGCGTCGTTGTCGGAGGAGCCCCCGCGGATCAGCGTGGACGCCAGCACGGAGGCTCCGGCCGAGTTGCCGCCGATCACGCCGCCGCGCTCGAGCACTCCCTCCATCTCGCGCTGCGTTCGGGTGCCCAGGTACACATCCACCAGGCGGAACTGGCGTCCACCCGAGATCCACACGCCGGTCGCGTCGCGCAGGGGCGAGGCGAACGCCTCGAGGTCGGCCACGGACCGGTTGCGGGTGTGCAGAACCTCGATGTGTTGGGCGCCGGCCCTCTGGAGCGCCTCCAGCGCGGTCCAGGCATCGTGCGATCCCTCTTCGGCACCGGCGGTGGGGATGAGCACGACGTGCGCGCCGGCGCCGCCCGCGAGGGCGAGGAAGCGCGCGTAGATCTCCGATCCGAGCTCACCCCCGCCCGCCGCGAGCACGGCACCGCGGCGTGGGCCCACGCACGGACGGCTGCACGCCTGGGCCGACGCGGAGGAGGCGCAGGTGGCCAGCACGGTCCCGGTGACGACGGCCGTCAGAGCCCTCGACAGGAGGGCGCGCTCACGATCCGTCCCCAAGGCCCGGCGCATCGGTCTGGCGGGCTCCTCAGTGCTGGAAGAAGGGATTCTCCCCCGAGGCGTGGTCGGTGATGTCGTGGACGGCGGTCAACTCGGGGATCGCCTGCCGCAACATCTTCTCCACGCCCTGGCGCAGCGTCATCCGTGAGAGGGCGCATCCCTGGCACCCTCCGCTCATCTCTACGTAGATCTCCGTGTCTTCGATTCCGACCAGCGAGATCATCCCTCCGTGGGACGCGATCGCCGGGTTCACCTGGGTGTCCAGCACCTGGCGCACGCGGTCCGCGATCTCACCCTTCGGCGCGTCGGGTGCCGAGGGTCGGGCGCCTTGGCCGGCGTCTGCGGCCGGGCGCACCTCGAACCCGCTCTCGTTGACGCGCTCCACGAAGTCGACCGTGGCGCCCTCCAGCCGCGACGCCTCGGACTCCCGTATCAGGACGGGGAAGCCGGGGCCCTCGACCTCACGCTCGTCGGCGAGCTGCTCCTCCAGGCTCACCAGGGTCAGCTCGAAGCGGGGTGCGACGGGGCTGCCCCCGTCCGCCGAGATGCGCAGCGCCGCGAGATCCCCCCCGCTCTGGTCGAGGAAGGAGCGGACGACGTCTCGGGCCTTGTCTGTGAACGTCAGCATGCGTTGCTCGTGGGTCGAGTGTTCCGTCTCGGGCACGGCTCCGGGGTCGTGCCTCCTACACTTCGGGGGTCGCGAGGGTTCTGTGCCCCCGCACCGTTGATCGCCCCGGGGGCGGCGGATACCTTACGCCCCCGAATCACCACGCGACGAATCCCCGCACGACAAAGGGAATCACGGATATTTCGATGGCCAGCACCGACCTCATGGACAAGCTCGTGTCGCTCACGAAGCGGCGCGGATACATCTTCCAATCCTCCGAAATCTACGGAGGAACGGGGTCCGTGTGGGACTACGGCCCCCTCGGGGTGGAGCTCAAGCGCAACGTGAAGGACCTCTGGTGGAGCGCGATGGTCCACCAGCGCGACGACATCGAAGGGCTCGACGCCGCCATCCTGATGCACCCGCGCGTGTGGGAGGCCTCCGGCCACGTGGAGGGCTTCACCGACCCGCTCGTGGAGTGCTCGAACTGCAACCGGCGCTTCCGGGCAGACCTCCCGGAGGTCGCCGACGGGCAGTGCCCCGTGTGCGGCACCAAGGGCGCGTTCGGCCAGGCGCGGTCCTTCAACCTCATGTTCAAGACGTTCATGGGGCCGGTGGAGGACGCCGCGGCCACCGTCTACCTCCGCCCCGAGACCGCGCAGGGCTCCTACGTCAACTTCCTGAACGTCCAGGGCTCCGCGCGCCAGAAGATCCCCTTCGGGATCGCGCAGATCGGCAAGGCGTTCAGGAACGAGATCACGCCCGGGAACTTCATCTTCCGCACGCGTGAGTTCGAGCAGATGGAGATGCAGTTCTTCGTCGAGCCCGGCACGGACGACGAGTGGTTCGAGCACTGGAAGGAGGCGCGCATGGCGTGGCACCTCTCCCTCGGCATCCGGCCGGAGAAGCTCCGCTTCCACGAGCACGGGCCCGACGAGCTGGCGCACTACGCCAAGAAGGCGTTCGACATCGAGTACGAGTATCCCTTCGGATGGAAGGAGTTCGAGGGGATCCACAACCGCACGGACTTCGACCTCGGACGCCACCAGGAGTACTCGGGGAAGCGGCTGGAGTACATCGAGCCGCAGTCCAACAAGCGCTTCCTCCCCTACGTCATCGAGACGGCGGTCGGGGTCGACCGGACGATGCTGGTGGCGCTCGCGGACGCGTACCGCGAGGAGGAGGTGGAGGGTGAGCTGCGCGTGGTGCTGGCGCTGCACCCGCGTCTCGCGCCGCTGAAGGTGGCGGTCTTCCCCCTGATGAAGAAGGACGGCCTCCCGGAGATCGCGACGCGCATCCACCAGGAGCTGCGCAGGGCGTCCATCCCGTCCTTCTACGACGAGGCCGGCTCGATCGGCCGGCGCTACCGGCGGCAGGACGAGGCGGGCACCCCGTGGTGCCTCACCGTGGACGGGCAGACCAACGAGGACGACACGGTCACCCTGCGGGACCGTGATACGCTGGAGCAGGTGCGGGTGGGGACGGATCGGGTGGTGGCGTGGGTGCGGGATCGGCTCCAGGTAGCAGGCCCCTTCAACACCCGACACCCGAGGTGCGCATGGGCATGGTCAAGGAGTTCAAGGAGTTCGCGGTCAAAGGCAACGTCGTCGACATGGCGGTCGGCATCATCATCGGAGGCGCGTTCGGCACCGTGGTGAAGAGCTTCGTCGACGACGTCATGATGCCCCCGATCGGCATGCTGGTCGGCAACATCGACTTCAGCCAGATGATGATCGTGCTGCAGCAGGGCGCCACGCCCGGGCCCTACGCGTCGCTCGCGGCGGCGAAGGAGGCGGGCGCGGTCACGCTCAACTTCGGGCTCTTCCTGAATGCCATCGTGAGCTTCCTGATCGTGGCGTTCGCGGTGTTCCTGGTGATCCGCGCGATCAACCGTCTGAAGCGTAAGGAAGAGGTCGCTGCCCCGGCGCCGACCACGAAGGACTGCCCGTTCTGCACGTCCTCGATCCCCATCAACGCGAAGCGTTGCCCGTTCTGCACCTCCGAGCTGACGACCGCCTGACCCCTAGGCGCTAGAAGCTCCAGGTCACGGTCGTGCGCGACCCTCCCGAGGCGGCCCCGAGCTGGATCGCCATGGCTCCGGGCCCGGAGCCGTAGCTCTCCTCGTAGGCCTCGCGCAGCGGCGTCAGGTCGAAGCGGACCGTCTCCGTGGGAAGGGCGTCGCAGGGGTCGTCGTGGCCGTCGTGGGCCAGGTCGACGTCCACCTGCACCGGGAAGGACTCCCGCCACCCCGACGCGACGATCAAGTCGAAGTCGTGCCGGGCGCACCCGCCGCCGTAGCGCACGGTGAGCTCCAGGAGGGGCGCGTCGAGCTTCGCGTCGAGGATCTCGACCGCATCGTCCGGCCCACCCTCGATCGGGTGTCCCTCCGCGACGATCACGGGCGCGATGCCCCTGCGGAGCTGATCGAGGAGCGCGACCAGCCGTCGATAGGCCTCCGGAAGCGTCGACGTCGCGCCCCGCACCGTCGTCCGGTTCGGCCCGTCCGTGAAGGTGAGCCGGTACGCGAACTGGTCGCAGCAGGGCACGCCGTAGTCGTGGTCGCCGGTCGTCGCCGCCGCGTCGCCGAGCCTCAGGGCGAGGAGTCCCGCCTGGACCTCGGAGAGGACGTGAAGGGTGTCCCCCGCCTGGAAGTCGCAGAGCACGTTGCAGCGCACGCCGACGAGGACGTCGTCGGCCGTGCGCAGGAAGGCGTAGTCCGCCCCGGCGATCCCGCCGCTCACCTCCACCAGGACGGTGGCGGGGAGGTACTCGATGACGACGCCCGTGGCGCCGTCGTCACACGCGGCGACGCCGAGAAGCGCCGCCAGGAGGAGGATCTTCTTCATGCGGGAGGAACGACGAGCGCCGCCCGAACGTGACGGGCCCGCCCCTACCGGTCCCCTCCGGGCACCTGCGAGCCGTGGTATCCCGGCCCGCGCAGCACCTGTCCGGGCAGCGCGTCCGTGGCCTTCCCGTCGGCGATGACCGCCACCCCGTTCACGAACACCCAGTCCATCCCGACGCTGAGCTGGTTGGGCTCCTCGAAGGTGGCCAGGTCGCGCACGCTGTCGGGGTCGAAGACCACCAGGTCCGCCCAGTTCCCCTCCGTGACGGTGCCCCGGTCGACGAGGTGCATCTTGTTCGCCGCGAGCGACGTGAACTTCCGGATCGCCTCGGGCAGCGTGATCAGGCTGTCCTCGCGGACGTACTTCCGCAGGATGCGCGGGAAGGTGCCGTAGGCGCGGGGATGGGGGTGCTCCTCCCCCAGCATCCCGTCGGGCGCGGTGCCCTGCGAGTCGTTGTCGATGCTCACCCAGGGCTGACGGAGGGCGAGGGACACGTCCTCCTGGGACATCCCGAACACGGCGCCGAAGCTGTACGCGTGGTCGGCGACCAGGAGGTCCAGGAGCGCGTCGATCGGGTCCTTCCCCTGCATCTCCGCGATCTGGGCGAGGTTCTTCCCCTGCAGGCTCCGCAGCTCGGGGTTCTGCACCACGGAGACGAGAACGGCCTCGGGCCCGGGGATCTCCTGCCACTCGTTGTCCCACTCCGAGGAGGGGGTGAGCATGTCGCTGCGGATGCGCGCCCGCGTGGACGGGTCCTGGAGCCGCTCGATGAGCTTCGCGTCGCCACCGTCGTGCGCCCAGGGCGGCACGAACGCCGAGAGGGAGTTGAACCACGCCGTGTACGCGTAGGTGTCCGCGCTGATGCGCACGCCGGCCGCGCGTGCCGAGTCGACCTTCGCGACGATCTCCTCCATGCGGCCCCAGTTGTGCGTGCCGGCGGCCTTGATGTGCCACACCTCCACCGGGATGTCCGCTTCGCTGCCGATGCGGATCGCTTCGTCCAGGGCCTGGAGCACGGCGTCGCCCTCGGAGCGCATGTGCGTCGCGTACACGCCGTGGTAGCGCGACGCCTCGGAGGCCAGCGCGATCAGCTCCTCGGTGGTGGCGTACGGGGCGGGGGCGTACTGGAGCGAGGTCGAGACGCCGACGGCGCCCTCCTCCATCGCCCGTGCCACCAGCGCCTTCATGCTGTCGAGCTGCGCCGGCGTGGGTTGCACGTCGTCGTCGCCGAGCACCATGCGGCGGACCTGCGTCGCCCCCACGTACGTGGCCAGGTTGATGCCGATGCCCTGCCGCTCGAGCCGGGCGAAGTACTCTCCGAGCGTGCGCCAGTCCGGCGTGATGCCCAGGTGCTCGAAGCCGACGCGGTCGGCCGCCACGATGCGGTCGTCGAGCGGCGCGATCGAGCCGCCCTCACCGGTGATCTCGGTGGTGATCCCCTGGAAGATCTTCGAGGGGAGGTGGGGGTTCACGAGGATCGTCAGCTCGGACTGGCCGAGCATGTCGATGAAGCCGGGTGCCACCACCTTGCCGGTCGCGTCCACGCGCTGCCGGGCCGCCTCCCCCGCCAGGTCCCCGACCGCGACGATGCGGCCGTCCTGGATCGCCACGTCGGCCCGACGCCCATCGGTGCCCATGCCGTCGATGAGCGTGCCGTGCTCCACGATGACGTCGTACGCCTCGGAGCGCGCGCAGGCGGACGCGCTCGCGGCGGCGAGGAGCGCGAGAAGGAGGGCGGAGGCGCGGGTGCGATGGGTCATGCTCGGCATCCTGTTCGCGGGTGGTGGGGTTCGCCGGCAAAGGTGCGCGGCGAGGTGCGCGCCCGCCATCCCCCGTGCGGCGCCGGAGCGGCCCGCGCGGTAGCCCCCTCCCGCGGGCACCCGTATACTGGGCGGCGGCCGACTCCCGAGGGGGGAGCGGCCGTGTCCGACTCTGCCCGTTCGACGGAGTGAGCCCGTGGCGTCGAAGTCCGAGGTCTTCAGCTCGCGGTGGGGAATGCTCCTCGCCATGCTGGGCATGGCGGTGGGCACCGGCAACATCTGGCGCTTTCCCCGCATCGCGGCGTCCAACGGGGGAGGCTCGTTCCTCGTGGCCTGGGCCGTCTTCCTCCTGGCCTGGTCCGTGCCGCTCATCATCGCCGAGTTCGCGATCGGCAAGGGCACGCGGCGAGGTCCGGTGGGGGCCTTCGCGCGCACGATGGGGCCGGGCTTCGCGTGGATGGGGGCGTGGGTCGCGTTCGTGGCCACCGCGATCATGTTCTACTACTCGGTGGTGATGGGGTGGACGATCCGCTTCTTCGTCGCCACCCTCACCGGCGCGATCCCGACCGCCGTCCCCGACGCCTTCTGGAACGGCTTCAACTCGACGCCGCAGGCGGTGGTGACCCACCTGGTCGCGATGGCCCTCGGCCTCTTCGTGGTGTCGAAGGGCGTGAAGGGGATCGAGCGCGGCGGCCAAGATCCTCATCCCGAGCCTGGTCCTCCTCGTGGTGGTGTTGGCCGTGCGCGCCCTGATGCTCCCGGGGGCGTCGCGTGGGCTGGCGTTCCTCTTCACGCCCCACCTGTCCGAGCTGAAGGACTACAACATCTGGCTGCAGGCGCTGACGCAGAACGCGTGGGACACGGGCGCGGGGTGGGGGCTGATCACCACGTACGCGGTGTACATGCGCAAGGAGGAGGACACGGCCCTCAACGCCTTCGTCATCGGCTTCGGCAACAACTCGATGTCGCTGCTGGCCGGGATCATGGTGCTGTGCACCGTCTTCTCCGTGATGCCCGACGCCGCCTCCCAGATCGTGGGCGCCGGCAACGAGGGGCTGACCTTCATCTGGATCCCGCAGCTCTTCGCGCTCATTCCGGGCGGGCGCTTCTTCATGGCCCTCTTCTTCCTCGCGCTCGTCTTCGCGGCGTGGACGAGCCTCGTGGCGATGATCGAGCTTGCGGCGCGGGTCCTGATGGACCGCGGCGTGGCGCGCGGCAAGGCGATCGCCATCGTCGGCACGGCGGGCGTGCTGTTCGGCATCCCCTCCGCGCTGAAGATCGGCTTCTTCCAGAACCAGGACTGGGTGTGGGGGGCCGGGCTCGCCGTTTCCGGGCTCTTCTTCGCCATCGCCATCCTGCGCTACGGCGTGACGCGCTGGCGGGAGCGCTACATCAACCACGACCACTCGGACGTGCACATCGGCGCCTGGTGGGACTGGGCGATGCGGCTCGTGGTCGTGGAGGCCGTGGTCGTGCTCGGGTGGTGGCTGTGGGACGCGCGGGGCGAGGGCGGCAGCGCGACCTGGACGCTCTTCAGCCCCTACAACATCGGCACGGTGCTCATCCAGTGGGCGGTGGTGCTCGTCGTGCTCGTGCTGGCCAACCGGTGGCTGGCGGGGTCGGAGACCCGTTCCGACGACGCCGGAGAGCCCACGTAGGCGCGACATGACCGCGGGCGACAGGCTTCCTTCGGCGCCCATGAAGTACAAGGCCTTCGAGCGGGCCGCCCGCGAGGCGTTCGATTCGATCCCCGAGGAGTACACCGAGGGGGTGGAAGGCCTCGTCGTGAGCCGCGAGTCCGTCGCGCACCCCACGCTCCCCGACATCTACACGCTCGGCGAGTGCGTCACCGAGGACTACGCGTCGGACTATGCCGGCCCGGATACCACGCGCTCCGTCGTGGTGCTCTACTGGGGGTCCTTCCGCAGTCTGGCGGCCAAGGACCCGGAGTTCGACTGGGAAGGAGAGCTGTGGGAGACGCTCACCCACGAGCTCCGCCACCACCTGGAGTCGCTGGCGGGCGCGGACGACCTCGAGGACGTGGACTACGCCATGGACCAGCTCTTCAACCGCAACGAGGGGCTGGACTTCGATCCGTGGTACTACCAGCGCGGGGACGACCTGAAGGGCGGCGTGTTCCGCGTCGAGCGGAGCTGGTACCTGGAGCAGCCGTGGCGCTCGGAGGACTTCGAGCGCGCCGACTTCGTGACCTTCTCCTGGCGTGGCGCGAGCTACCGCATCCCGAGGCCCGCCACGTTGGGCGACGTGCACTACGTGTGGGTGGACGGGGTGGAGTCGGGCGAGGACACGCTCGAGCTGGTCCTGGTGCGGCGGCGGAGCTGGTGGGAGGACGCGAGGCGCATGATCGGCACGTACCGTCCACAGGTGCTGGAATCGGAGGCGATCGCGGAACCGTGGAGTCCATCGGGGTAGGCAGGGACGCCATGCCCCTCCACGACGCCTACGCCCGCCGCACGCCCTTCGAGCTCGCCTTCCCCGACCGGACCGCGGTCGACGACTTCGTCCGTTCCGTCGACGACGAGGCCGGAGGCGCGCCAGGTGGATCGCGTCGGACCGGGCCGCCTTCTCGATGCTCGGCTCCGTGGGCGCGACCGTGCGGCGCCTCCAGGGCGCCCGACGCGCCCTCGGAGGCGATCCACGACTACATCGCGCTTCTCTATCCACGTCTATCACTTCGTGCGCGCCGGGCGCCCGGTGCACCTGGTGGACGTCCACGTGGCGCGCTTCCTGGTCGGCGGCCCACCCACCGCGGAGGCCGTCGGTGATCCACCGACGCCCGCCGGGTATGCGCAGCTTCCCCGCCACCTCTTCTGGGTCGGAGGTGGCGGAGGCGACGACGCGGCCGAGCCGGTCGACGGCTTCTTCTGGACGGTCTCCGGGGACGGCACGCTCCACCTCCTCCTCGCGACGGGGATCCGCGAGGGGCGGCCGGGGCTGGGCGTGGTGCCGCTCCCGGAAGCGCCCTGGGCGGAGGCCGACACGTGGATGGCGGCGAGCGTGCGCGAGGCGGGAGACGACTTCGCCACCACGCTCCCGGGCGGCGAGCTCGAGGGGCTCTACTCCCTGACGGCGGCGGGGGAGGTGCTCAAGCTCGCCGCACGCCTCTTCGCGTACGAGCGCGCCGTGCCCGAGGCGGTCGAGAAGCACCTGCCGCCCAGCGATGGCCACGACCGTGGGGCATGACCGGGCGAGGGCGCGCGCGGGGAGGGGGACGAGGGAGAAGGGCCGCGGACCCGTGCCCTCGCGGCTCCCCTACTTGAAAGGTGATCCTGCGGGGCTAGCCCCGCCCCGGAACGAACCGAACTCGATCGACAAGGAGTCGCGCGGCATGCCGAGGGAATCGAAGAAGGCCCGCAGGGAGCGGGCCGCGGAGGTGTACGAGCTTCTGAGCGACGAGTACCCCGAGGCCCATTGCGAGCTCGACTTCGTGGACCCCTTCCAGCTCGCGGTGGCGACGATCCTCTCCGCGCAGACGACCGACGAGCGGGTGAACATGGTCACGCCCGACCTCTTCGCGCGCTATCCGGACGCGGGCGCGCTCGCCGCGGCCCGCCAGGAGGACGTCGAGGAGATCGTCCGCTCCACCGGGTTCTACCGCAACAAGGCGAAGAACATCATCGGCTTCGCGCGCGCGGTGGTCGCGGAGCACGACGGCGAGGTGCCGTCGAGCATGCAGGAGCTGCGCGTCCTTCCCGGCGTCGGCCGAAAGACCGCGAACGTGATCCTCGGCAACGCCTTCGGAATCGACGAGGGCGTGGTGGTGGACACGCACGTGAAGCGGCTTGCCGACCTCCTGGGCTTCACGCGCGAGAGCACCCCCGAGAAGATCGAGCAGGACCTGATGGAGGTGTTCCCGAAGGACCGCTGGACGATGCTGGCGCACCTCCTGATCTGGCACGGTCGGCGCGTGTGCGTGGCCCGCAAGCCACGCTGCGAGGCGTGCGCGGTGTCGCACCTGTGCCCTTCGTCGCGGGTGTAGCGGCACGTCCTCGAGCGCCCCGGCGTTGACCTCCACGCCGGCCGAGCGCAACCTACCGCCCGACGTCGATCGATCCCCCTAGCCAGCCCAGAGTCATGCCCGAACGCGCGCAGGCCGTCGCCCTCCTCGAGGAATGGGTCGACAACGAGGCCCTCCGGAAGCACATGTACGCCGTGGAGGCCGCGGTGCGGCACTACGCCCGCCAGCGGGGCGCCGACGAGGACCTCTGGGGCCTCGCGGGGCTGCTGCACGACCTCGACTGGGAGAAGTACCCCGACCGGCACCCGCTCCAGGCGGTCGAGAAGCTGCAGGAGCTCGGCTACCCGGAGCCGGTGATCCACGCCATCCTGGCCCACCGCGCCGATTTCACGGGCGTGGCGCCGGAGACCGAGCTCGATCGCGTGCTCTACGCGTGCGACGAGCTGTCGGGACTGGTGTTCGCCTGCTGTCTCGTGCGCCCGACCGGCATCGACGACCTGACCCCCAAGTCCGTGGTCAAGAAGCTGAAGGACAAGACGTTCGCGGCAGGGGTGAGCCGGGACGACGTGGCGCACGGGATCGAGCTGATCGGGCTCGAGCGCAACGAGCACATCCAGAACGTGATCGACGGCCTGCGCTCGATCGGAGCCCGGCTCGGCATCCGCGGAGAGGATCTCGGCGCCTGAGCGCGCCCGCTTCATCCTTGCTCCGTGGCTCTGCCACGGCCTAATTGGAAGGGTGCGGCCGTGTCGGGTCGCTCCGGGAGGGACCCTCCGTCCGGGCAGGAACCCCCAGGGAAGACGCCGGGTATCGCACCGGTCTGCCACTCGCCGAGGTTCTGATCGCCTTATGCGCCTTCGTAGCACGCTCGTCGCGTCGATCGCTCTGGCGGTCTTCGCGGCGCCCGTCGCGTCCCAGGACGTGGAGCTGCTCTCCGAGATCTACGGAACGCCGCTCCCTCCCGGTTACCGCGCCTGGCGTGCCCAGCACCCCGAGGCCTTCCGGTTCGCGCACGGCAGGGCCGCGCGCATGCGCACGCTCGTGCGCACCTTCGCGCCTCGCGGGGGCGCGAGCCTCGCCGACCCGCTGTCCGTGATCGGGCCACGTGAGGGAGCCGTGGTGGGCACCTTTCGGATTCCGGTGCTCCTCGGCCTCTACAGCGACTCGCCCACCGAGACGGTCCCGTACCCGCGGGACGGCCTCGAGAGCGCGTATTTCGGCACCGGATCGGGGACGATCACCGCGTACTACTCCGAGGTGTCCGGCGGGCGCGTCACGCTCGAGGGCGACGTGCGCGATTGGGTACGCGGCTCGCTCACGCAGGCGCAGACCGCCGGCGGGGCCAGCGGGCTCCAACCGCCGGCCCGCGTGGGTGACTTCATCACCTCCCTGCTCGAGGCACAGCCGGACATCGACTGGGGCGCCTACGACAACGACGGCCCGGACGGCGTGCCCAACTCCGGGGACGACGACGGCTTCGTGGACGCCCTGGCCGTGATCCAGCCCACCTCGGGCGCCGAGTGCGGTGGGAGCCAGTCCTCGAACAAGGTGTGGTCCCACAAGTGGAGCCTGAGCTCGGCGACCACCTCGCACAGCGCTTGGGCCTCGACCACCCCATCCGCGAACGGCGGCTTCGTCCGGGTCGACGACTACTTCATCCAGCCCGCGATCTCCTGCTCGGGCGTTCAGCTCAACGAGATCGGGGTGTTCACGCACGAGGCGGGTCACGCCTTCGGCCTCCCCGACCTCTACGACACGTACGACGGGGACGGGAAGTCGAACGGGGCGGGGAACTGGGACCTCATGGCCACGGGCGCCTGGGGATGCGACGGGCGCACGCCCTCGACGCCCTGCCACATGGGGGCCTGGACCAAGGCGGTGCTCGGCTGGGCCGACGTGGTCACGCTCGATCCGGACACCGACCTCGGCACGCTCGTGCTCCCGCCCGTGGAGAGCCTCCGAGACCGTCTACCGCGTGGACGCCGAGGACGGCTCCGGGGAGTACTTCCTCCTCGAGAACCGCGAGGCGATGGGCTTCGACCGCAACCTGATGGGCCAGGGGCTCCTGGTCTGGCAGATCAGCCCGTCGATCCTGGGTGCGCGCTGGGCGTCCAACACGCGTGAACGCCTTCGCCGAGCAGGGCGTGTGGCTGCGCCAGGCGGACGGAAGGGCGGACCTGCAGACGCCGGGCGGTGGGCGCGGGGACGCCGGTGATCCCTTCCCCTACGCAGGCTCCGGGAGCGGCAACGACGTCTTCCACGCAGCGTCGAACCCGGCCGCGCGCTCGCAGCTCGGCTCGGCCACGGGCCTCACGTTGCTGGACATCCGGCGCGCCGGGCAGGACGTGAGCTTCCGGGCCACCACCCGCTTCACGCGCGTCACGATCCGCTCGGAGGGCGACGCCGGGCTCGGCGGCCTCTTCACCGTCGACGGCGCCGCGGTCTCCGGCACCTCGCACACCTACCTCTCGGCCCCCTACGAGGAGCACCAGGTCGAGGCCCTGGCCGGCGAGGCGATCGACGACGGGATACGCCGCCCCTTCATCGAGTGGAGTGACGCCGTGACCTCGCCGCGTGTGCGGACGGTGGACACGCCGCTCGACGACGTGACGCTCACGGCCCGGTACGGCGGACTCCAGATCGAGCTTGCTGTGGAGATCACCGGCGGCGTCGACGGGATCTCGCCGGGATCGATCGTCTCCGACCCGGTCACGGAGGACCTCTGGTTTCCGAAAGACGCGACGGTGATGGTGCAGGCCGTGCCGCGGAAGGGCTTCGGCTTCATCGACTGGACGGGCGTGCTGTCGGGTCAGGCCAACCCGGCGACGATCACGATGGACGCGCCCAAGCAAGCCGGCGCAGACTTCGAGATCACGTACGCGCTCCCGGACGTCACGGTCGAGCTCGCGGCCTCCGAGCCCCAGGACCGCCGTCTGGAGCCCGACAACGGGAACGCGCCCTACGTCTGGACGCTGCTCGGCGGCACGCTCCCCGAGGGGCTGGGCCTCGACGTGACCGGGCGGCTCAGCGGCTCGGCCAGGGTCACGGGCTCCTTCCCGCTGCAGCTGCGGGTACGTGACGCGCTCGGGCTCACCACGCACGGCACGGTGACGCTCGACGTGCGGGCGCCCGTGATCTCCTTGGCGCAGCTCGCCTCGCCCTTCCTCCTGACCGGGGCGACGCTCACGAGCGACCAGAAGCTCTTCCTGGATCGGCAGGGCAACCACGATCTCAACTACGACCTGGGCGACTTCCGCGCGTGGGTCCTCGCGAACCCCGGTCTGCCCATGAGCGCGGCCATCCGCGCGCTCGCGGCCGCGGGTGCCGGGCAGACGCCGGCCCCGGCCGGCGGGGAGGCGAAGCGATGAGCCGCCGTCTGCTGGCCACCCTCGCCCTCGTCGGCGCGACGCTCGCCGCGGGCTGCGACTCGGGGCCCAAAGGGCCGGGGACGCTCTCCGCGACGGTGACCGGACCCCAGATGTTGGGCGCGGTCCTCCTCGAGATCAGCGGCGACGGCATCGAGGGATTCGAGGGCCAGGGCGACACCCAGGCCTACAGCGCGTCCCTGGGGGTCCAGCCCGGCGAGGCCGCGCGCCACCGCGTGGTGCTCGTCAGCGCTTCGGGGGGGGCGCTGCACTTCGGGATCCGGGTCATGGACCGCGCCTCGGTCGCTCCCACGGCCACGGTGATCTCCACGGCCACGCCGGCCAACCTCGTGATCCCTCCGGCCGGGGTGCAGGTCAACATCGAGCGCTGACGCGTCCCCGGAGGCGTGGGCGGGTCCGCTTGCTCGCCTCCCGCGGTTGCGCCACCTTTCTGCGACTTTTCACCCCGAAAGGCCGCCGAGCGGCGGGAGAGGGCTCATGACCACGGCGACCTGGACGACGATGATCCTGGTGATGGCCTTCGTCTGGGGCGGGTGTGCCTACGCCCTCGCCAAAGCCGTTCGGAAGGAGTCCGGAAAGCGCAGCACCCACTGAGGCTCCAACCGACCCCCGCCTACCACCCTCCCTGCCGCTAGTGCCCCGACGCGACGACCTCGAAACCATCCTGATCCTCGGCTCCGGGCCCATCGTCATCGGCCAGGCGTGCGAGTTCGATTATTCCGGCACCCAGGCGGTGCGCGCCCTCCGCGAGGAGGGCTACCGCGTCGTCCTGGTGAACTCCAACCCCGCCACGATCATGACCGATCCGGACCTCGCGGATCGGACGTACATCGAGCCCCTCACGCCGGAGTGGGTGGAGAAGGTCATCGAGCGCGAGAGGCCCGACGCCCTCCTTCCCACCATGGGTGGTCAGACGGCGCTGAACATCGCGATGGACCTTCATCGCAGCGGTGCGCTCGAGAAGTACGGCGTGGAGCTCATCGGCGCGAACGAGCGCTCGATCGAGATGGCGGAGGACCGCGAGCAGTTCACGGCCGCCATGACGCGCATCGGCCTGCAGGTTCCGCACGGCGGTTTCGCGGGAACGGTGGACGAGGCGCTGGAGATCGTCGAGGACACGGGCTACCCCGCGATCATCCGCCCCTCGTACACGCTCGGCGGTACGGGCGGCGGGATCGCCTACAACCGCGAGGAGTTCGAGGTCGCGGTGAAGAAGGGGCTCGACGCATCGCCGATCACCGAGGTGCTCATCGACCGTTCGGTGATCGGATGGAAGGAGTACGAGCTCGAGGTCGTGCGCGACGCCTCGGACAACGTCATCATCGTCTGCTCGATCGAGAACTTCGATGCCATGGGCGTGCACACCGGTGACTCGATCACGGTCGCGCCGGCGCAAACCCTCACGGACGTCGAGTACCAGCGCATGCGCGACGCGTCGATCGCGATCATTCGCGAGATCGGCGTCGCCGCGGGCGGGTGCAACATCCAGTTCGCCGTGAACCCGGCGGACGGTGAGATGCTCGTCGTCGAGATGAACCCGCGCGTCTCCCGCTCCTCCGCGCTCGCCTCGAAGGCTACCGGATTCCCGATCGCGCGCGTCGGCGCGAAGCTCGCGGTCGGCTACCACCTGCACGAGTTGCCCAACGACATCACGAAGACCACGCCGGCCTCCTTCGAGCCCGTGCTGGACTACGTGGTGGTGAAGATCCCGCGCTTCGCCTTCGAGAAGTTCTCCGAGGTGGACGACACGCTGGGCGTGCAGATGAAGTCGGTCGGGGAGACCATGGCGATCGGCCGTACGTTCCGCTCAGCGTGGCAGAAGGGCTTCCGGGCTCTGGAGACGGGCCGCTGGGGGTGGGTGACGGGGCGACGCCTCAAGGACGACGGCCTCCGCGACGAGGATCCGGAGACGCTCCTGTCCGCGCTCCGCCGGCCGACGCCCAACCGCCCCTTCCAGCTCAAGCGCGCCATCGAGGCGGGGATCGGGGAGACGGAGATCCACGAGGCGACCTTCATCGATCCGTGGTTCCTCGACCAGCTCCGACAGATCGTCGAGAACGAGCGTGCCTACGCGGCGGCCGCGGAGGTGGACGACGCCTTCCTCCGACGCATGAAGCGCGAGGGCTTCAGCGACCGCCAGCTCGCGGAGCTGCGCGGAGAGCGTGAGGTGGACGTGCGCAACCGCCGGTGGGAGGCGGGCATCCACGCCACCTTCAACGTGGTCGACACCTGCGCGGGCGAGTTCCCGGCGGAGACCCCCTACTTCTACTCCTCCTATGAGGACGAGTCGGAGAGCGTCCCGTCGGACCGCGACAAGGTCGTCATCCTCGGCAGCGGGCCCAACCGCATCGGCCAGGGGATCGAGTTCGACTACTGCTGCGTGCAGGCCGTGCTCGCGCTGAAGGAGGCGGGCTTCGAGACGATCATGATCAACTCGAACCCCGAGACCGTCTCCACCGACTTCGACGTGAGCGACAAGCTGTACTTCGAGCCGCTCACCCTCGAGGACGTCCTCGAGATCCTCCATCTGGAGAAGCCGCGTGGCGTGATCGTGCAGCTCGGCGGCCAGACGCCGCTCAAGCTCGCCGAAGGGCTCGAGCGGGCGGGGATCCCCGTGCTGGGCACGTCGGTCGAGGCGATCGACCGCGCCGAGGACCGCGACCGCTTCGCGGAGGTGTGCCGCAAGATCGGCGCGCGTGTCCCGGACAACGGCATCGCCACCAGCGAGGAGGAAGCGGTGGAGCGTGGCCCGCCGCATCGGCTACCCGGTGCTGGTGCGCCCCTCGTACGTCCTGGGCGGACGCGGCATGCGCATCGTCTACGACGAGGAGTCGCTGCGCCTCTACATCGAGGAGGCCGTGCGGGCCTCCGAGGACCATCCCGTGCTGGTCGACCGCTTCCTCGAGGACGCCTTCGAGGCCGACGTCGACTCCCTGTGCGACGGAGAGGATGTCGTGATCGGCGGGATCATGCAGCATATCGAGGACGCCGGCGTGCACTCCGGCGACTCCGCCTGTGTGCTGCCGCCCTATCTCCTCTCGGGCGCGGTGCTCGACGAGATCCGGGATCTGACGCGCAAGTTCGCGCTCGAGCTGGGCGTGGTCGGGCTCATGAACGTCCAGTACGCGATCAAGGCCGGCACCGTCTACGTGCTCGAGGTGAACCCGCGGGCCTCGCGCACGGTGCCGTTCGTGAGCAAGGCGACCGGGGTGCCGCTGGCGCGCCTGGCAGCCCGCGTGATGGTCGGCGAGAAGCTGGCCGACCTCGACGTCCCGGAGGAGCCGCCCGTGCCGGGCGTAGCGGTCAAGGAGGCGGCGTTCCCCTTCAACCGCTTCGACGTGGACGTGCTCCTCGGCCCGGAGATGCGCTCCACCGGCGAGGTGATGGGCTTCGACGATTCCTTCGGGATGGCCTTCGCCAAGGCGCAGGTCTCGGCCGGGAACGTCCTGCCCGAAGAGCCGGGGATGATCATCGTGACGGTAAACGACGCCGACAAGGCGACGGTTACGCCGATCATGCGGCGCTTCCACGACCTGGGCTTCCACATCCTGGCCACGAAGGGGACGCAGCAGTACCTGACCCGCCTCGGGCTTCCGGCCCAGCGCGTGTACAAGGTCAACGAGGGGCGTCCGAACATCGTCGACCACATCGTGAGCGGCGACGTGCGCCTCCTCATCAACACGCCGATGGGGAAGGAATCCCAATACGACGACTACGCCATGCGCCGAGCCGCGATCATGTACAAGACGCCGTACCTGACGACGATGTCGGCCACCTCGGCCGCGTGCGACGCGCTCATCGCCCTGAAGTCACGTACGCATTCGGTACGCTCGCTCCAGGAACGGATCGCGTCGCTCGCCGCGGTCACGGGCGACTGAGGCGCGTCCGGACCGTCGCGTGCGTGCGCCCACCGGCTTCTATCTCCACCCCGCCTCGCCCCTGCACGACACCGGGTGGGGCCACCCCGAGCACCAGGGCCGCCTGCGTGCGCTCGCGTCCACGGTGGGGAAGGACATGCTCACGCTGCATGGACACGTCGAGCAGCAGGAGTCGCCGGAGGCCACCGTCGACGACCTCCTCCTCGTGCACACCCCCACGCAGGTGGAGTACGTGCGCGAGATGTGCCACCGGGCCGACCTGCAGCAGAAGGTCCTCCCGCTCGACCCCGACACGCGGGTGTCTCCGGCTTCGTGGGAGGCGGCGCTCGGAAGCGCGGGGGCCTCGATCGCCGCGGTGGACGCCGTGGCCGACGGTCGGCTGGCGTCGGCCTTCGTGGCCACGCGCCCGCCCGGCCACCACGCGACCCCGCAGCACGCGATGGGCTTCTGTCTCTTCAACAACGTGGCGGTGGCGGCGCGCCATCTCCAGACGACGGGACGGGCCGAGCGGGTCCTCATCGTCGACTGGGACGTGCACCACGGGAACGGGACGCAGGACGCCTTCTACGAGGACGGGACGGTCTTCTACCTCTCCCTGCACCAGGCGCCCTGGTACCCCGGCACCGGCGACGCGGAGGAGACGGGGTCGGGGGACGGGCGGGGCACCACGCTCAACGTGCCCATGGCCGCGCACACGTCCCCGAGGGAGTACCGGCGGGTCTTCGACCTCGCGCTCGACCAGGTGAGCGCCCGCTTCGCGCCCGACTTCGTCCTGGTGTCGGCCGGCTTCGACGCGCTCGCGGGCGACCCCCTCGGGGGCCAGCTCCTCGAGCCCGAGGACTTCCACGCGATGGGCACGCGGGTGGTCGCGCTGGCCGAGGAGCGGTGCGGGGGAAGGGTGGTCGCGCTCCTGGAGGGCGGATACGAGCCACACCGCGTCGGCCTGGCGGCCGTGGAGACGATCCGGGCTCTCGCGGGCCTCGCGGTGTAGGAGAGGGCATGTCCACGCCGACGATCGACCTCGCAAGGCTCCGGCGGCTGCTCCCGCTCGCCCTCGTCGCCCTCATGCTCGATGGCGCGTCCGGCCGGCGCCGGGGCGCAGTCCGTGCTCGACCTCCTGCGCGGCATCGAGCAGGGCGGGGGGTGGGTCAGCATTCCGGTGCATCAGGGGAAGGGCGCGCTTCGTGACGCGCCCGATGCCGACCGGCGGGCTCACGCTGAGCGGATGCCTCCAGGTGTACGCGGGGATCTCGGGGCGCTGGGAGCTCGAGGCCCGCGACGTCCTCGGCGAGGGGCATCTCGAGGCCAGCGTTGCGGGGGGCGAGTCGGTACCCTTCACGTACCGCACGGGCGCTCGCGGGCAGCTCCAGGTGGACGCCCGTTGGAGCGAGCCCCGGGATACGACCCTCCTCCTCTGGGTCGGACTGGGCGCGGCGGGCGCGTCGGGGCGGGATCCCTGCCAGCCGGTGTACGGCCGTGACGGAGAGGAGTCGTCCGCCCCGGCGAAGGAGCCCGACGGGGCGTGACGTAGCCCCGGCAGGGGGCCCGATACGTATCCGGCGACCCCCCACCTACGTCATCCGACGTATGCAGCGCGCATCCCCCGGAGAGCATCGTAGAGGCGCCCCACAACGCCTTTCACGACTCGATCGGGAGCCTCTTCCCATGCACGCGTCTCCGACGATCCTCGCGTCCGCGTACTCCTTCGTGCACCAGGGGGCCGCATACGTCGGCCCGTCCGCGGCGCTCCTCCCGGGCCGCTGGGTGTGCAAGATCAGCGAGACGCTGGAGAGTGGTGCGCCCCGCACGGTGAGCACCGGGCTCCTGGACGTGCTCCATGCCGGCTCCTACCTGGTGGGCTCGGGGTGGCTCGACGCCACGGGTGCATCGGCCGAGGGACTCGGAAGAGGGTTCGGCGACGAGCATGCAGCTCCCCTCGCGTCGGGTTGGAGGGTCCGATGTTCGGGGCCGTGCGAGGGGACGAGGTGGTTCTGTGGGTCACCAACGTCTTCCGGACGGCGATGTGGGTCCTCAAGGGGACCCTCTGCGCCAGCGGACGCGTCATCACGGGCAGCGCCGTCTACACCGACACCGCCCGCGGGGCGCACGAGTGCCACGAGGCGCGGTTCGTCCTCACCGGCACCTGACGGACCGGACCCGTCCCCACCCGCGTCCCTTGACGCTCCCGTCGCGGTCCACCTATACGTCCCCGGGCGCTCGCCCACCCGCATCCCCGACGAGGAGCACGCCGCGATGGCTGGTGAGGGTTCGTCGTTCTGGACCACGATCCCGGGGATCCTCACCGCGCTGGCAGGCGTCATCGCCGCCGTGGGATCCCTGGTTGCGGCCTTCAACAAGGCGGGGCTCGTGGGCCGTCGTGGGCGGGGCGGCGGGGACGACCCCGCGGATGCGTCGTCCACGGAGCCCCCGTCGACCGGTGGGACGTCCGCCCCCCGCGGGAGCGCGGGGCCCTCGGCCGCGCCCGAAGCGCTCCAGTTGCGGAGCGCGCCGGCCGTGCTGTCCTCCGCGAAGGTGGAGGCCATGCTGGTCCGGCTGGACTACTTCGAGGATCGACGCAATCCGGGTGGGAAGGGCGTCCGCCACCTGTACGCGGCGCGTGTGATCGGAGACGCCGTGGTGGTGGAGGACGGGGCTACGGGTCTCACCTGGCAGAAGGTGGCGAGCGCGCAGCCGATGACGATGGAGGACGCCGCGGCGTACCTGGACGACCTGAACGGCCGCCGCTTCGCGGGGTTCACCGACTGGCGCCTCCCCACGGCTGAAGAGGCCATGTCCCTGATGGAGCCCGAGCCGATCGACGAGTTCCACATCGCCTCGGCCTTCTCGCGCGGCGGAAACTTCATCTGGACGGCCGACCGGCCGCCCGACGGCGGAGGGTGGGTGGTCTACTTCTACGACGCCATCCTCGCGGTCGAGTCCGGGGCCTTCAACGCATGGGTTCGCGCGGTGCGCTGACGGGTATCCCCCACGAGCCAGAACGGTTCGAAGGCGGGCACATGGCTTCAGCGGGCGGGACCCCCGGTGACGCTTCGTAGCTCGTCGGCTTCCGCGAACCATGCACCGAGGAGATCGTTCACCTCCGCGGCATGGGTGATCGTCACGCCGTGGGACGCGCCCGGCACCTCGTGGTAGCGGGCGCCCGGGATGCCCGCGGCCAGCGCGCGGCCGAGCGGCGGGGGAGCGAGCGGATCCTCCGTGGCGCTCACGACGAGCGTGGCGACGCCGGCCAGTTCCTGCAGCCGAGGCGTCGCATCGTAGGCGCGGTAGGCGGAGACCTGCTTCATGACGATGGGCGGTGTGTCCGCCAGGTCGTGCCCGAAGATCGGCTCCAGCTCACGGCCCCACGCATCCAGGTCCTCGCGTTCGCGCAGCTCCTTCGGGAGCACGATCTCGAGGAATGCTGGCGCCTGCGGCGGCGGGGGCCGAGCCGCGATCGGAGCGTCGTCCAGAGGAAGGAGGCGGTGATGGGGGGCATGTCCCTCCCCCGCGCCGACGTGCACAGGAGCGAGAGGCTGCGGACACGATGCGGGAGGGCCAGCGCGAGCGCCGTGGCCACGTGACCACCCATGGAGTGACCGACCACGTGGCAGTCCTGCCATCCCTGTGCGTCCATGAGCGCGCGGGCGTCCTCCGCCATGCGCGGGACGTTCAGCACGCCCACGCCCAGCGGCTGGCTGAGCCGCCATCCCGCGGTTGTCGAACGTCAGGCAGGCGTAGCGGTCGGAGAGCCCCTCGACCTGGGGCCGCCAACCGTCTCCGTGCAGCCCCACGCCCTGGATGAGGAGGACCGGTGGGCCCTCGCCCTCGACGCGGAAGGAGAGCCGGCATCCGTCGTGCTCGAGGGTCTCCATGGTCGCGTCCGGTGAGGGGGAGGACACCGCGCGGGCCGCACCGCCACCCTCGACGATGCGGCCCGCCGATACCACGCGGGTCAGAAGGAGATCCCCGCGGCGAAGGCCCAGCGGCTGCGGTTGGGAAGACCCTGCTCCCCGCGGATCCGACTGGTCGTGAGCACCAGCTCCTTGAGCCGGAGGGACGTCCCGGCCGTGAAGCGCGCGTCCCATCCTTCGTCGGTGGTCACGCGCACGTTGTCCACGTAGCGGCGCGCATTGTAGCGCGCGATCCCCGGTGCGACGAACGGGGTCACCGTGGCGCCGCCGATGTGCAGGTCGTAGCCGACGCCGACGGTCAGCGGGAGGCTGAGCCGCGCCAGGCCGGTGTCGGGCTCGTCCTCCGCCCAGACCAGCGCGCTCATCCCCACGGCGGCCGTGGTGGAAAGGCGGCTGTCGAGCTCGTCCCAGCGTCGGGTCCAGCCGGCGGACAGGGACACGTCCAGGATGCCGCCGCGAGGGTCCTGCCGCTCCCGCCCGGCCACCTGGCCCAGGAGGGAGAAGCGCGTCGCGTCCTCCGCCTGGCCGAACCGGTGTCCGTAGCGGCCTCCGTACAGCGAGGACGTGCCGGTGCCGATCCCGTCCGTGGTCAGTTCCGTGGAATAGAAGCTGAGATGGTTGTCGCCGATGTACGGCACGCCGAGCGGCGCCTGGGCCGCGAGGCCGGCGGCGCCGGCGCCGAGACCGACCGCGAGCAGGGCCGCACCCGACAGGTGACGGAGGATCTCGCGATGCGCGGCCCTCGCCCGGGGGGCGGGGCCCCCGTTCCCCTCGGTGCCTGGATGCTGCGTGAACATGACTGGACCTCCTCGAAAGCGGGATCCGGGCCGTGGAAGTGGGCCCGGCCAGGGTCTGTTGGTGTTCGGCCTGCGCCTCGGAGCCGCCCGGCCTCGTGGGGTGTTACCGGAGGTCGTTCGCCGGGGGCTCACGGCGTCGCGAAGGGTTCGGTCGCGCCACGGTGCACGCGGAACAACGCCGGCGTCGGGTGGTTTTCACAGGACGGAGCCTGCCCTCCCGCACCCGATGCGATCGGCTCCGGGACCACCTACCCGACCCAGCCCGATATCCGGACAGGAGAGAAGCGTGGACCGTCCGAACCCGAGGCTTCTCCTCAAGTCGATTCCGCTCGTCACCCTCACCGCGCTCGCGCCCGCCTGCAGCGACACCCCGACCGATCCCGAGGGTCAGGGGGAGCTCACCCGGGCGGAGGCCCTCGCGCTCGCCGCTCAGCTGGGCATGGAGTCGCTCGCGTTCGGGCGTGACCAGGGCGCTGCCTCCGCCCCTTCGGCCACGTCCGGTCCCCTGGCGAGCCAGACCGTCTCGGTCACGTACGACCTGACGCGGCCGTGTATCCTCGGTGGGTCCGTGCACTCCTCGGGGCAGATCGGCGTCGAGACCGACGCGGCCACCGAGCTGGCCGTGGTCGACATCACGGCCACGGACGTTCATCAGGCGTGCGTCTTCCTCGCGGGGAGCACGCGCGTGGCGGTGACCGGCGATCCCGACGTCACCACGACGATCCACGCGGCCGCCCTCGCCAACCAGCCGCTGGGCACGCAGTCAGTGAGCGTGCAGGGCGGCCTGGCCTTCACCACGGACGACGGACGGAGCGGGCGCTGCGACGTGGACGTCCTCGTCGCGGTCGACGCGGATCAGGCCACGGAGACCACGCGCGGCACCGTGTGCGGGTTCTCCTTCGACGTGGCCGTCCAGGGCTAGCCCCCGCGACGCGTCCGCGTCGTCGGCTCCGAACCGGGGGCGACGGGTGGGGTCGGCCCGCCGCCCCGGCCACGCTGCAGCGCGCGTCGCACCTGCTCCACCGCGTCCGCCGCGGACATCCCCTGCCGCATGAGCCGGCGCACCTGCGCGGGCATGTCCAGCATCTGCTGCTCGCGGGCACGGCGCTGCATGGCCTCGCGGACGAGCGCCAGCGCGTGGTCGTTGGCGACGCCGCTCTCGACCAGGTCGGCGAGCACGAGCACGGCGATCGGGGATCGCTCCCGCTCACGCCCGAGCCCCCGCAGGAGGTCCACCCCCACCCCTCGCTGCAGGGCGTCCGCGCCGGCCACGAGCATCGGTCCCTGGACCTCCGGGCCGAACGCCATGCGGGCTTCGCGCAGGCGCAGGGCGTAGGCCTGCACGGCGGGGGGGAGGCGGTCGGTCGGGACGCCTTTCGCCGCTCCCTCGAGAGCCTTGTTGAAGAGGATGTCCCCCGGGATCCCGTCCTGCGCGGCGACGCCGGCCATCTCGTCCACCTGGCGGAACACCTCCGCGGGCAGGATCTGCTGCGCCCGCGCCCGCGGCGTCTCCTGGGCACCGAGGCTCCCGGCGCCCAGGGTCAGGACGGCGAGCGTGATCATCGTGATGCGCGGTCTCATGGCTCTTCAGCTCCTTGCGGGTGCGTGGGCACGTGCGGCTCACGACCCGGCTCCACCTTCGACGATCAACGTGGCGCTCCGGCGTCCCCACTCGTCGGGGACCGCGTCCGGCGCGTCGTCCGGCAGGTACCAGCTTCCGTCCACCAGGAACCCGAAGTGATGGGTGCCGGCTGGAACGTCCATCTCCACCATCCACTGCGACCCGTCGGCCTCCATCGACACGGGCTCCCACAGCGTGAAGTCCCCGAGGACCTGCACGCTCCGTGCACCTTCGGGGGCCTCCACCCGGAAGCGCACGCGCGCTCCCGCAGGGCCTTCGTCCTCCAGACGGTACAGCGTGCCTCGCGCTCCGGGCGCCCCGTCGCCCCCGAGGATCCTCCGACCGAAGAGCACGCCCTCGGCGCCCTGCCCGGGCTCGGCGAGGAGGAGGGGGTCGGGCTCGGGCCGGCCGGCGACGCCGCGTGCGCTCCATCCGCCCCAGGGGAGGTAGAAGGCGATGCCTCCCGTGGTCTCGCCGCCCGTCGGCGTGCTCCAGGCGTCGAGCCGCGCCTCCAGCGCGCCCCGCGCCCCACCGGCCACCAGGCGCAGCCCGGCGGAGCGGTAGCTGCCGCCGGCGGAGCGGTGCCACCCGCCCGTCACGCCCGCTGCCACCGGCGTGCCACCCACGAGCACCTCGGCGGTGCCGCCCCAGCGCCAGAGGTCGTCCTCCAGCACCTCGACGACCATGGCGCGCCGCCTGAGCCGCTGCACCACCGTCGAGATCGTGACCTTCGAGCGGCCCACCCCACCCACCCCGGCGACGCGCGCGCTCAGCCGGCTGCGGCGATAGCGGAGGGAGGCGGAGCCCTCCACGCGCGCCTGCCTGATACCCGAAGGGGTCGTCGACGCGGAAGCCGAACACCCGCGCCTCCAGGTCGGTCGAGAGCCCCCCGGAGAGGTCGCGCCGGAGCGAGCCGCCCACCTCGGCGGAGATGAAGTCGCCGCCGGTCCCGGCGTCGAGGGCGCGACCCACCAGGAGTGACGCCCACCCGCCCGAGCCGCCGAAGCCGAACCGGCTCCCGCGGAGCCCCGCGACGAAGAAGCCCGCCGCGCCTCCCTCCACCTCGGTCGGGGGCACGACGCGCGAGCCGCCCACCTCGACGCTCAGCTCCGACGTCTGGGCGGCCAGCGGGGCCGTGCCCGCCCGCGTGAGGGCCAGGAGGATCGCCGCGCCGGTCATGGCTCTCATGTGGCCGGGGCCGCCACGGCCAGCACCGCGTTCCGGTTCCCGAAGCCGTCGTCGGTGTAGCGGTTCGCCTCGGGGTCGGTGACCCAGTCGGCGCCGTCGACGAGGAACATGTAGGTGTGCAGGCCGGGCTGGACCGCCACGCGACCGGTCCACACCCCGTCCCCGTCCGGATCCTCCAGCGGGTTCGACCCGCTCCATCCGTCGAAGTCCCCGCCCACCGCGACCGAGCGGGCGCCCGGCGCCGTCAGCTCGAACTGGACGTAGACCACGGCCTGGCCCGCGCTCCCTGTCGGCGCGCCGGTCGGCGCACGACCGCGGCTCGCCCACAGGGCCAGCGTGGCGAGCGCCGCGAAGGCGAGTCCGGCCGCCAGCGGCGGCACGCGGATGGGGCGGGGTCGCAGCCACCAGGCGAGCGAGCGCGACAGCCAGCCGGCCTCGGGCAGCGCCTCGATCTCCGCCATGACGCGGTCCTCGAGCCACGGGGGCGCGGGTGCCCCGGGGGCGTCGGTCCGGAAGGCGCCCACCAGGCGGTCCCAGGCCTCCGCTTCGGCGCGGGCGTCCTCCGGCAGGTCGCCGAGCGCGATCTCGTCGTCGAGATAGCGGCGGATGTCGTCGTTCATGCGAACTCCTTGAGCAGGCCCTGGAGCGCTTCCCGCGCCCGATGGACCCGCATCTTCAGCGCCGCCACCGAGAGGTCCATGACGGCGGCGATCTCCTCGTAGGAACGACCTTCGACGTGCTTGAGCACGAACGCCTCCTTCTGCTCCGGCGTGAGTTGCCGGAGGGCGATCCGGATGCGATGGCGGGCCTCGGCGTGCGCCGCGGCGTCCTCCGGTCCCTCGCGGGACGTCGGGATCTCGGGGAGCGCCTGGAGGGGCACGTCCCTCCGGCGTGGGCTGCGCACGTGATCGCGCGCCAGGTTGGCGAGGATCCTGAACAACCACGCGCCGACCCGTTCGGGATCGCGGCACGAGGCCAGCTTCCGGTAGCCCTGCACGAACGCCCGCTGCACCAGGTCCGCCGCGGTGTCCTGGCCGCCCGCCATGCGCAGAGCATGCGCATGCAGAACGCTGCCGTACCGCCGAACCAGGAGGCGGTACGCATCGCGGTCCCCGGCGAGTACGTCGCGGACCACCTGCGCGTCGGTGCGTTCGGCCGGTGGGGCCATGTCCGGAACATAGGTCCTGTCCACGGTCGGAGGGGAGGCGGAGACGGGTGGGCCGCGCCCCCGCGGGGGCGCGGCCGGGTCCGTCCGCTCAGCCGATCACCCAGGTGCTGACGACCGCGGACCGCCAGAGGGCCCCGACGCCCCGGGGTGCGCCCGCCTCCAACATCGTCCCGCCCTTCTCCAGGAGGAGGCGAGCCCGCTCGAGGAGCGTGGCCTCGTCGCCTTCGGGAGCCGTCGCGAGGGCTGCCTCGTACTGGGACGTGGCCAGCTCGAGCATCGCACGGGCCTCCTCTTCGGTCACGTCGGGGAGGACCACAGCCTGGAGCGACGTCCAGATCGCCAGGTCGGCCAGATGGGCCGCACGGCGGTAGTCGCCGTCGGCGTACGCCGCTTCGGCCTCACGCTGGTACTCCTTCGCCTCGTCCAGGAAGCGGAGTTGCTCGTCGACCGGATTCTGCTCGTCGAGGAGCCGGGTCGCGAGCGAGACCGCCGTGCCGCCCAGCTGGACGTAGATCTCCGCCCCGCCCGGCCACAGTCCGGGGTCCCGGTGCCGCTGACGGTGCCGCTGCTCCGCGAGGATGGCGCGCTCGACCGCACCCACGCTGTCACCGGCGTGGAGGCGGGCGCGCAGCCGCAGGGCCAGCATGTTCAGCTCGCCCTGGAGGCCATTGGCGTCGTCGTAGGCGGACGGATCGGCGCCCACGTCGTCGGCGAGCCCCTCGGCGCGCTGGACCATGGCCATGGCCCCGCGGGCGCCTCCGGCGGCGAACACCGCGCCGGCGAGGAGGGTGCGTGCCTCCCGCGTGCGGTCGGCCGCCCGGATGCGATCGCCACGGGCCAGCGCGTCGCGCGCCTCCTGGAAGAGGAGTCGGGCGCGGAGCAGGTCCCCCTGCGCCTCGGCGAAGGGGCCGCGGGCCATTCCGCGTCGATGCCCGACCGCGACGGGCACGCCCGCGACGTCGAGCGCCACGTCCATCGACCCGACGTCGGCGAGGACGTCGAGGGCGAGCTCGTCTTCCTGGGCGAGGGTCGCGTCGTCCGCGAAGGGGTCCGTGGTCTGGGTGGCGTCGCACGCCGCCAGGGCGAGGGCTCCCGCCAGGGGGAGCATCCGTAGGGATCGCGACAGCTTCATGATTCGTCTCCGATCGAGTGGGCGTCCACGTCGTCGTGGATGCGCGTCGAAAGCAAGACGGGGGGAAGCGCGAAAAGGTAACGCGACCTCGGCGGCGCTCCGTCGGAGGCCCCCGCAGGGCTCCCGCGGAGGAACCGGGGGGCCTCGCGATGCGTTAGGTTCAACGCGGATAGAGGTGCCCTACGCCGGCCCTGCCGGCCCCGAGCGAAAGAATGATGACTCGACGATTCCTGGCGTCACTGTTGGCCCTCGCGCTCACCCAGACGGCCCTCGCCGGCCAGCGCCCACCCGCCACCGGCGAACCCTTGCAGGTTGCGCCCGAGGCGAAGGCCGCGATCGACCGGATCCGCTCGCCGTACTGCCCGGGCATGATGCTCGAGGTGTGCACGTCGGAGGGTGGAGCCATGCTGCGCGACTCCATCCAGCGCATGGCCGAGGCCGGGCTCAGGGCCGACTCCATCGTGGAGCTGGTCATCGCCGAGTACGGTGAGGAGTGGCGGGCCGAGCCGCTGCGCTCCGGCGCCGGACTGTGGGCGTGGGTGCTCCCGCCGGCCGTGCTCGTGCTCGGTCTCGGCACGGTCGGGGTGATCCTGGCGCGTCGTCGCCGCCTCGACACGACCGACGCGGCGCCGCCGCCCGAGGAGGTGAGCGAGGCCGACGAGCAACGCCTGAGGGACGCCCTCAAGGTGCTGGACGAGGAGGAGGAGCCGGTCTTCTAGCAGGCTCCCGCGCCAGGTTGGTGGGGCCGGGGGATCGTTGCCACCCGCCCTCCGCCCCATACCTTTCCTCCATGCCGTCGAATCCCCCAGGGACGGGTGTGGGCTCCACCTCCGTTCCTTCCATGCTCGACCTCATCCGGTTGAGCCCCCGTCTGCTCTTCCCCCCGGGCGGGGTGGACCTCTATCGCCAGATCGCGCTCCTCTCGGAGATGTCGGAGGGGGACGAGGTCCTGGACGTGGCGTCGGGTAAGGGTATCCCCATCGAGTACTTCGTGCGCGAGCACGGGGTGCACGGGTCCGGGGTCGAGGCCGACGCACGCCTGGTGGCGGAGGCGGAGGAGCGATCGCGCAAGGAGGGGCTGGCGTCCAAGCTCCAGTTCCAGAGCGGTCGCTACGACTCGCTCCCGTATCGCGACGAGATCTTCGACGTCGTCGTGGGCGAGCTGGGCATCGCTGCGCACGCCGACCCCGCGGACGTCGTGCGCGAGCTGGTGCGCGTGACCAAGCCGGGCGGCGTGGTCGTGCTCGTCCAGCTCGTGTGGAAGGCCCCCGTGGACGAGGCGCGCCAGCGCGTCCTCTCCGCCCACCTGGGCGCCCGTCCGCAGATGCTCGTGCAGTGGAAGCGCCTCCTCAGGGACTGCGGCGTCGAGGCCCTCCACACGGAGGACTGGTCGGACGAGGAGACCTCGTTCCGGCCGCGGGCCGTGAAGCCGTTTCCGGACTTCGCGGAGATCTTCTCGCTCCCCGAGAAGATCGGGATCCTGCGGCGCGCCTGGGCACGATGGGGCATCGGCGGCGTGAGCGCCGTGATGGCACGCGAGCGCGAGGTGCACCGGCTGCTGACACGAGAGCGGATCCTCGGCCTCGACCTCATCAAGGGTCGCAAGCGCGCCGAGGTGGCGCCGGCGCGAGGAGACGGCGGCCGACGCTCCCGCGACGTCGGAGGGGGCCGCGCTCCCACCGATCCGGGACGGCGCACCTCCTCCCGGCGGGGACGGGGCGCCGTCCCGACGGAGCGAAGGACCGGGAGACCGCGGGGCTCCCGCTCTTCGGATCCGAAGAAACCGAATGACCATCCACGAACGGAGAGACGAAGGCCGATGACCCAGTCCCTTCTTTGCACCGAGAGCGGCATCCACCAGGTCCAGGAAGCCCTTCGCGAGCAGGACCTCGACGGCTGGCTCCTGTACGAGTTCCGCGGGGCCAACCCGATCGCCAAGGCCATGCTCGACGTGGGGAAGACCACGCGGCGCGGGTTCTTCCTCATCCCGAGGGAAGGGGAGCCGCAGGCGCTGATCCACGCCATCGAGGGCTCGTCGTGGCGCCACTGGCCGTGGAACAAGCGGATGTACTCGGGCTGGCGGGAGATGGAGGAGGCGCTCGGCGAGCTGCTCGAAGGGCGGGGCCGGCTCGCGATGGAGGTCTCGCCGGGCGCGGCGGTGCCGACGCTCGACTACCTCCCGGCCGGGATGGCCGAGGTGATCCTGCGCTCCGGCGTGGAGGCGGCGTCCTCCGGCGACCTGGTGTCGCGCTTCTACTCGGTGTGGACGAAGGAGCAGCTCGACGACCACCTGGAGGCCGCCGAGATCCTGGTGGACGTGGCGCGTCGGGCCTTCGAGCGCGCGGCGGAGGCCATCCGCGAGGGCTCGCCCACCAACGAGGGCGCGCTCTCGGAGTGGATCCGCGTCCGAGCTGACCGAGAAGGGTCTGAGCTCGCTGCCGGACTGCATCGTGGCGGTCGGGCGCACGGCGTCGGATCCGCACTACGCGCCTCCCGGAGCCGGCGAGACGATCGGGCGGGGGGAGCTGCTGCTCATCGACCTGTGGGCGGGCAAGCCCGGGTCGGTGCCGGCCGACCAGACGTGGATGGGGAAGATGGGCGGCGACATCGACGCGCGGACGCAGGAGATCTGGGAGGCCGTGCGCGACGCGCGCGACGCGGCCGTGGCGTTCCTGCACGAGCGCTTCGAGGCGCGGCGAGGAGGTGCGCGGCTTCGAGGTGGACGACGTGTCGCGTGCGGTGATCGCCGAGCGCGGCTACGGCGAGTACTTCGTGCACCGCACGGGCCATTCGATCGACACCGTGCTGCACGGGAGCGGCCCGAACCTCGACAACCTGGAGACGCGCGACGACCGGCTCATCATCCCGGGCGTCGGCTTCTCGGTGGAGCCGGGGATCTACCTCCTGGGCGACATCGGCGTGCGCAGCGAGATCAACGTCTACTGGAGCGACGAGGGCCCCGTGGTGACGCCGAAGGAGATCCAGCGGGAGATCTTCCGCTTCCTCGACGATTGAGCCGAGCGGCGGAGCGGGCGGCCCGGGTCGAGGTCGCGCTGCCGCTCCCGATCTTCCACACCTTCACGTACCGCGCGTCCGGGGTGCCCCCGCCCCCCGGCACGCGCGTGCTCGTGCCCTTCCGTCGGGGCGAGCGCATCGGGTGGGTGGTCGGGCCCGGGCGCAGGAGGGCGAGATCCGCGGGCTCAAGTCCCTGCGCGCCGTCCTCGACGACCGCCCCACGGTCACGCAGGACGTCCTGGCCCTCTGTCGCTGGATGGCGGACTACTACGTGGCGCCGCTGGGCATCGCCCTGCGCGCCGCGCTCCCGGCCGTGCTCTCGGACGTGTCCCGGGATTACGTCGCGCTCTGCGGCTCCGTGCCCGACGACCTGAAGCCGCGGGGGCGCCGGCTGGCGGAGGCGCTCGCGTCTCAGGCGGGGCCGCAGCGCGTGCAGACGCTCGCTCGCTCGCTCGGGATGGGCTCGATCTGGCCCGAGATCCGGGAGTTGGAGGCACGCGGCATCCTCGCGCACGAGGCGGTGCCGCCGTCCGGATCCGTCGGTGCGCACGCGTCGGGTGGTGCGGGTCGCGCGCGAGCTGGGCACCCTCGCCGAGCGCGACGAGCTCTTCGGCCGCGCCGGACGTCAGCGCGAGGCCTACGAGCTGCTGGAGGCGTCGGGCGGCGCCGTCGAGCTGGCGCACCTGACCGGGGAGCACGGCTTCAGCCGGGGGGTGGTCTCCCAGCTCGAGGCGAAAGGGCTGGTGGCCGTCGAGGACGAGGAGGTTCTGCGTGATCCCTTCGCGGACGCGCCCGTGGGGGCGCCGCCGCTCCACACGCCCACGCCCGCCCAGAGCGCGGCGATCGACGCGCTGGTCGCCGCCCTCGAAGAGCCGGCGCCGGCGCCGTTCCTCCTGCAGGGTGTGACGGGGTCCGGGAAGACGCTCGTCTACGTCGAGCTCCTGCGTCGGGCGTTGGAGCGCGGGACAGAGCGCCATCGTGCTCGTTCCCGAGATCGCCCTCACGCCGCAGACGGTGTCCCGCTTCCGCGCACACTTCGGCGACCTGGTGGCGGTGCTCCACTCCGGGCTGTCCGACGGAGAGCGCTACGACGGCTGGAGACAGCTGCGCGCCGGGGAGAAGCGCATCGCGATCGGCGCGCGCTCGGCGCTCTTCGCGCCGCTCTCCGACATCGGCGTGGTCGTGGTGGACGAGGAGCACGAGGGCACGTACAAGCAGTCCGAAGCTCCGCGCTACCAGGCCCGCGATCTCGCGGTCATGCGGGCGCGCGCGAACGGCGCGGTGTGCGTGCTGGGCAGCGCCACGCCCTCGCTCGAGAGCTGGCACAACGCGCGGACGGGGAAGTTCCGGCGGCTCCTCCTCCCCGAGCGGGTGGGTGGAGCGCGCCTTCCCGCGGTGCGGGTGCTGGACCTCAGGGTCGCGCGCCGCAAGCGGGAGGAGAGCACGCGGAGCGGTGCCGAGCGGGGCGCCGGGGTGCTCTCGCCCGAGCTCGTGGAGGCCGTCGACGTCCGCCTGCGGCGAAGCGAGCAGGTGATCCTCCTCCTGAACCGCCGCGGCTATGCCGCGTTCGTGCAGTGCCGCGAGTGCGGGGACGTGGAGCAATGCGAGAACTGCTCGATCTCGCTCACGTACCACCGCGTCACGCAACGGCTGGTGTGCCACCACTGCCGCTACGAGCAGCCGGCGCCAACGCGCTGCCCGAGCTGTGGCTCCCAGGACCTCTCCTTTCGCGGGCTCGGCACGGAGCAGGTGGAGCGCATCGCGGTGGAGACGTTCCCCGACGCACGCATCGCGCGCATGGACGTGGACACCACCTCCGGGAAGTGGAGCCACCAGCGCATCCTGGGGCGTGTCGAGCGCGGGGAGGTCGACATCCTCCTCGGGACGCAGATGATCGCCAAGGGGCTCGACTTCCCACGCGTCACGCTGGTAGGCGTGGTGAACGCGGACGTGGGCATCCACCTGCCGGACTTCCGCGCCAGCGAGCGTACCTTCCAGCTTCTCAGCCAGGTGGCGGGGAGGGCGGGGAGGGGCGTCCTGGGTGGGGAGGTGTTGATCCAGACGTCGCTCCCCGAGCACTACGCCGTGCGCGCCGCCGTGGCGCACGACTTCGAGGGGTTCGCCGCACGCGAGCTGGCGGAGCGGGAGAGGCCGCGCTACCCGCCGCACGTGCGGCTGGTCAACGTGGTTCTGAGCAGCCCCGACCAGGAGCTCGCGGCACGGGGCGCCGAGGCCGCGACGGCCTGGTTGCGCCCAAGGCTGGCCCGCTCGGCCCGCCGGGGCGCCGACCCGGTGGAGATGGTCGGGCCGGCGCCGTCGCCGATCGAGCGGCTGCACGGGCGGTGGCGTTGGCACTTCCTCCTGCGTGGGCCGCGCGCCGACCGCGCTGGGCGACGCCTCCCGCCTCCTGGCCGAGGAGTTCGCGCTCCCGGCGGGCGACCTGCGGCTGGCGCTGGACCGCGACCCCGTGGCGCTCCTGTGACGGGGCTCGTACCGGGTCCCACGCCCGGGGATGTTCCGGGCGGGTGACGGAGTCGAACCCTGGGGCGCGGAGGATTGCCGCCCGGGGCCGTGTCGGCCTATGTTCGGTTCGGGGTCGGGGCCCGGATTCCACCAGGGGAGGGACCAGGAGAGCAAGCCGTGAGTTGCCTGGCGTTGAACGCCTCGTTCGAGCCGCTCACCATCGTGCCTCCCAAGCGGGCTGTGCGGCTCGTCCTCGACGGGAAGGCGGAGATCCTGGAGGTCGACGGAAGCAGACGCTTCCGGTCGGAGAGACGTGTCGTGCCCTGTCCCTCCGTGATCCGCCTCGTCCGCTTCGTCCACGTTCCCCACCGCTTCCGCCGCCAGGTCACCAACACCTTCCTCTTCGCCCGCGACGAGTACTCCTGCATGTACTGCGGGCGTCATCGCAGCCAGTTGCGCGGCCGCCAGTTCCTCACCAGAGACCACATCCTGCCGACGTCCCGGGGTGGCACGAACGCGTGGTCGAACGTCGTGACGAGTTGTTCGCCCTGCAACAACAAGAAGGGCGACCGGCTACCGGAGGAGGCCGGGCATGACGCTTCTCACGGAGCCGCGCGAGCCCAACTACGTGCACCTGGTGTGGGCGGTCCGGCGCGTCACGCCGACGCAGGCGAAGTACGTGCGCATGTTCTACGGGGAGGAGGCGCTCGAGGCGTTGAGGGGCACGCTGGCCGGCACGATCTGATCGGGTGGCCTCGGGCCGAGGCCGGGCCGGCTTCAGTCCTCCAGGTAGGCGTACGGCCGCTCGTAGAACTGGCCGTAGCCGCGCACCGTCCCGAGCGAGGTGTACTCCTTCCAACAGATCACCCACCCGCGCACCTCGTCCTGCACGACCTCGTAGGTGAAGCCGGGCGTCTGCGCCCGCTCCGCGAGGAAGCGCTGCAGGTGGGAGGGGAGGTTGGGCACCCCGTCCACCTCGAGGGGCTCGTGGTGCTCGAGGATCGACTGCCGGATCATCGACTGGCTGTGCTTGAGCGCCCGGATCGACTCTTCCACGGAACTCGTGATCTCGGTCATGTCCGGTGCCGAGCCCGTGCGCTGCATGATGTCGTGGATCAGCGCGTCCGTCTGGGAGGATCCCAGCTCCTCGCGCGCTCGCTGCAGCTGCACCAGCAGCCGCTCGTGCAATCGGAGCAGCTGCGAGTACTCCCGCTTCGCGTGGAGTTCGGAGTCGTCGCGATCGGCCATGGACCCGGGTTCCCTGGGGGCGGGAAGAGGAGAAGGCTGCGAAGAGGCCCCGTAAGAAGAGGCCCCGTAATAGGGCGGGGCAGGGGGTGTTCCTGCAACTCCCGCCGACCCGGCGCGGCGTCGTTCGTCGCGGGTCACGCCGGCCCCTGCACACGCTCGATCACGGAGCGCCCTCGGTCGGGTGCAGGGATACGCGGCAGTCGACCGCGAGCACGCCCTCCGTGAAGGCCAGGAGGGGGTTCACATCGAGCTCGCGGATGCGCGGATGGTCGACCACCAGTTGCGAGATCCGCTGGATCGCCTCGACGAGGGCATTCCGGTCGGCGCCGGCCTCCCCGCGGAACTCCTCCAGCAGGCGCGCACCACGGATCGTGCCGATCATCTCCTCGGCGTCCACCTTCGAGAGCGGCGCGAGCCGGAAGGAGACGTCCCGTAGCGCCTCCACGTAGATGCCCCCGAGGCCGAACATGAGGATGGGGCCGAACGCGGGGTCGGTGGTGAGCCCGACGATCGTCTCGCGCCCACCGGAGACGAACTTCTCGACGAGGATTCCCTCGAGGTCGATCTCGGCTTCCCCGAGTCGGCGGACCATGTCGCCGAAGGCCAGGTCCAGCTCGGCCGGCGTGCGGATGTCGACCTTGACCGCGCCCACGTCGCTCTTGTGGACCACGCCGGGCGCGACCGCCTTGAGCACGACCGGATAGCCGAAAGACTCGGCGGCCCGCCGGGCCTCGCGGTGCGTCGTGCACAGGTTGTGCGCCACCACGGGCACGCCGTACGCCGAGAGCAGCCCGAGCGCCTCGTGCTCCTTGAGGTTCGCACGCCCGTCCGCGGCGACCCCGTCGAGGATGCCCTGCACGCGGGCTTCGTCGACGTCGAAGTGCGTGGGCTCCTGCACCGGGCGCTCGAGCCAGCGGCGATAGCGTACCATCGCGGAGAGGGCCCTCGCCGCGGATTCCGGGAAGGTGTAGGCGGGCACGCCGGCCTCGTGCAACTCGGCGCGCCCCTCCGGGAGGCCGTGCCGGCCCATGAGCACCGCGAGGATGGGCTTGTCGGCGGGCGAGCGGCTACGGTAGACCTCGACGATCGACGAGGCCACGTCGACCTGCCGGACGCCCAGGGGCGGCACGAACGCGGCGATGGCAGCGTCCACGTTGGGGTCCGCGAGGATGTGTTCCAGCGCGACGCGGTAGGACTCGGAGGTGGCCGACGCGATCATGTCGACGGGGTTGCGTACGGAGGCTTCGGCCGGGAAGACCTCGCGCAGACGCTCCTGCGTCACCGCGGACAGCTCGACCACCTCCAGCCCCTCCGACTCGCAGGCGTCCGCGATCATGATGCCGGGTCCGCCCGCATTCGTGACGATCGCCACCCGGTTGCCCGCCGGGATGGGCTGCTCCTCGAGCGCCATCGCGATGTCGAAGAGCTCCTGGACGGACTCGGCGCGCAGCACGCCGCACTGCGCCAGCAGGGCGTCGATCGCGACGTCCACGCCGGCCAGGGCGCCCGTGTGCGAGGCCGCCGCACGGGCGCCCGCCTTGGTGCGCCCGGACTTCACCACCACGATCGGCTTCGTTCGCGAAACCGTTCGCGCCAGCTTCGTGAAGCGGCGCGGGTTGCCGAAGTTCTCGAGGTACATGAGGATGACCTTCGTGCCCGGATCGTCCTTCCAGTACTCCACGAGGTCGTTGCCGCTGACGTCCAGCTTGTTCCCCACCGAGACGAAGTGGTGGATGCCGATGCCGTACTCGGCGGCGTAGTCGAGGATCGTCACGCCCATCGCGCCGGACTGGCTCATGAAGCTGAGCGGGCCGGCGGGTGGCATCGACGGCGCGAAGGTGGCGTTCATGGACGTGGCGGGGTCCGTGCTCAGGATCCCCATGCAGTTGGGCCCCACCACGCGCATCCCGAGCGCGCGGGTCTGCTCGCCGAGCTTCGCTTCGCGCTGGGCTCCCTCCGCGCCCACCTCCTTGAAGCCGGCGGAGATGACCACGAGTCCCCGCACGCCCTTCTTCCCGCAGTCGTCGACGACGGAGGGCACGAGCTCCTTCGGCACGACCACCACGGCCAGGTCCACGTCTCCCGGGATGTCCGAGACCGAGGGGAAGGCCGGGATGGAGTGGACGGCACGGGCGCTGGGGTTGACCGGGTAGACCACGCCGGTGTACCCGTGGCGCAGGAGGTTGTCCACGATCTGATGGCCGATGGTGTCGGCGCGCCGGCTGGCGCCCACCACGGCGATCGAGGTGGGACGGAAGAGGGCATCCAGGGAGGATGACATGAGTGAGGAAATCGTGCGCTGCGGGGCGGATGGACGGCTTCGATCGGACCCTGACGTTAGCCCGGTGGCGACCTCCGTTGAAGGCCTCGAAGCGCGCTGTCCTGCCGGGAGGGCGCGCGTGAGTGAGGGACGCCTGGTGCGCAGGCTCCGCTTCACGGCCACCCACCACTATCGCAGGGAGGGGTGGTCGGAGGAGGAGAACCACCGTGTATTCGGGGTCCAGACCGAGCCCCACGCGCACGACTGGCTGCTGGAGGTGCATGTCGCGGGCACCGTCGACCGGAGCACCGGTTGGGTGGTCGACCTGGGAGCGCTCGACGCCGTTATGGCGGCCGTGACCGAAGGTTGGGACGGCGGCGACCTGAACGCCCGCGTGCCGCCGGTCGCCGACGGGACGCTCACGCCGTCGACCGAGAACCTCGCGCGCTGGGTCTTCAAGGAGATCGAGCGGCACCTCACGGGTGCGATCCGCGTCGTGGAGGTGCGCGTCTTCGAGGGCCCCGACCTCGGGGGCGCCTACCCCGCATAGCGCCCTCCGGAGCGGCCGTGCTTGAGGGAAGGACCCCACCTCGGTCATCTTTGGAGAACCCCCGAGAGGAGCCCCGATGGGCAGCGAAGAAACAGGGGAAGCCCCACAGGTACCGCGCCCGGCCCGGTCGCTCGACGCGACGAGGCGCGCCGAGGAGGGTGCCACCCCCCCGTCCGTGCGGGACGTCGTCGGGGACGCGAGGCCGACGCGGGTCCGGGATGGAGTGCCCACCCAGGCGGGTGAGACCGAGCCGGCCCGGGAGAAGGAGGCCGAGTCGGCGGACCTGGTCGTCGAGGGCGTCGCCTGGACCGTGCGCGTCCGCGGTCGGGGCCAGGCCGGCGCGGACGCCGGCCCGGCGCCGTTGCTGATGCTGGGGTTCTTCCGGGATGCCGAGGGGGAGGTGCCGGAGCGCGAGGCGCTGGTGGTGGCGCGTACGCTGAATGAGCTGTCGGCACGCCAGCTCGAGGGGGCCCTCGACGTGTCGCGTCCCCCTCCCGAGCCCGGCGCCCGCAAGGAGCTGTTCCCCGAGACGGCCACGAAGGGACGCGGGGGCGAGCGTTAGCCCCGCGTACCGCGCTCGAGCGTGCGGGGTGTTGGGCTGTCCCCGGCGGGGGACGTCTCGCGTGTCCTCTCGACACGGTTCCGTGTCCTGACGACACGTTCCGACCGGGGTTCGGATGTGCTGACGATCCGCATCAAGTACTGTCAGGAACAACACCTTGGACGATTCGTGTCGTTCCGGCACGAACCGTGCGCCAGCCCCACCCGGGCGCCTGGTGTCCTGACAGGCGCTCTCTGGACGCTCCTCTTTGCCGCGTGAGGCCGAGCGAGATGAAGACGGGTCGGGAAGAAGGGAAGCGTGAGCCGCGGGTGCGGGACCCCCTGCGGGGGATCGTCATCGCACGGGGTCTTCCCCCGGCGACGCAACAGCCGCGGATCTCCGCGTTCATCTGGGGCGGCAAGGTGCGCCCCACGCCGACGCTTCCCTACGGACGCTGGAGAGGCGCCGCGTAGGCGGTTGCGGCGGCGTATAGAATGGCCCTCCGGGTGGCGGTCGCCACCCGGAGGGTTTTTGTTTTAACGGTACTCGTGGTCGGATCGTCCAAAGCAAGAACGGGTACCGCTGCTTTTCGCGTTTCCGTCGGGTGCCGGGCGGGCCGCGGTTCGGGGGGGTCTCAACAAGGGGTTAAGGCGCGGTGTCCTTCAGTGGGTCCGATACGCCGCACGACGGCGAGTTGGTTCGACGGGCGAGACGGGGCGACGAGCGCGCCTTCGGACTTCTCGTCGAGCGTTACCAGCGGGCGGCGTACGCGGTGGCCTACTCGGTCACCGGGCGCCACGAGGACGCCGAGGACGCGGCGCAGGAGTCGTTCCTGGTCGCGCTGCAGCGACTCGAGGAGTGTCGGAGTCCAGAGAAGTTTGCGGGCTGGCTGATGACGATCGTCCGCAATCGCGCGAGGAACCTGGTGCGGCGCGAGGTCCTGCGCGAGACGGACCAGGTACCGATCGGGGCGAGCTCGAGAACGCTCACTCCGGACAGGCAGACGGAGCTCTCCGAGCTCCAGAACGTGCTCCGCGAAGCGCTGGACGCGCTCCCGGAGGTGCAGAGGGAGATCGTGCTACTGCACGACCTGGAAGGTTGGAAACATCGTGAGATCGCGGACCGTATCGGGCTTCCATCGGGAACCGTCAGGTCCCATCTCCACTTCGCCCGGAAGGCGCTGAGGGAAGCCCTCGGTGCGCTTTCTAGCCCCGACGAGGGGACAAGGAGCTCGAGATGAGCGGGAACAGGCAGGGAGGCGACGGCGTGGGCGACGAGCTCGGCCGTGATATGGAGCTCGCCTCCGCCCTGGCGTTCGTCGATCCGGCGACGCGGGATCCCAACTACAGGCTTCGCTTCCAGTCGTGGGTGATGGGTCGGGCGGCGGGTGAATTGGCACGGCGGAGGCTGATGGCTGAGCTGACCATCGGAGAGGTGCTGTCCGGGTGGGCGCGCACGGTCGTGCCCACCGCCATGATCGCGGCGGTGGTCGCGGGCCTGGTGCTCATCAAGACCACCCCTGTGACCACCCCTGCGCGTGCGACGGTGGAGGACCTCCTTCTCGTCGGTGTCGAGGACGAGGCGTTCCCGGCGGCGCTCTCGGGGGACGACGAGGCCTCGGCCGTGGCGTTCGCGGGGGAGAGGTTCTGATGGAGCGTATGCTGCGTACTCGTCTCGTGACGGGCGTGATGCTGGCCGCGGTCTTCGGTGCGGGGGCGCTGTTGGGCCTCGCGCTCGACCGCTCGCTGGCGCGCCCCTCCGGCCGAGGACATGGCCCAGGCGGACGGGGGCCAGGGGACCGCGGACCAGGGGCGCCGTCATCCCCTGTACGAGCAGGTCGGGACCAGCGCCGAACAGAAGGTGCGCATCGATTCGATCGTAGGGAACTATCGGTCGGCGATGAAGGCGCTCCATGCCGAGTTCCGCGCCGCGTACAACCCGCGCTACGAGGCGCTCGTCGCGGAGACGCGCACCGCCATCAAGGGCGTGCTCACTCCAGAGCAGGCACAGAAGTACGACTCCGTGGTTGCCGAGTACGAGCAGCGCCGGGGGGAGCGTTCGTCGAGGGACGATCGGGAGTAGTCATCGCCCGCTGAGATCATGCGATGGCGCCGGCAACGGCCGGCGTCGTACCGGGGAGGGGTTCGTGAGCAACGACGTCATCATCCGTACCGAAGGGCTGAGGAAGGACTACGTGCTGGGCGCCGAGACCGTGCGCGCGGTGCGGGGGGTGGATCTCGAGATCCATCAGGGGGAGTTCGTGGCCGTGATGGGGCCTTCGGGCAGCGGCAAGTCGACGTTCATGAACATGATCGGCTGCCTCGACACGCCGACCGCCGGCAAGTACTGGCTCAACGGCCAGCTCGTGAGCGATCTCACCGACGATCAGCTCGCCCGTGTGCGCAACCAGGCGATCGGCTTCGTCTTCCAGACCTTCAACCTCCTCCCTCGTGCGACGGCGCTCCACAACGTCGAGCTGCCGCTGATCTACGCCGGGGTCGGATCGAAGGAGCGGCGCAGACGGGCGGCGGAGAAGCTCGCGCTCGTCGGGCTGGGCGACCGCATGGACCACCGTCCCCCGGAGATGTCCGGCGGTCAGCGCCAGCGCGTCGCGGTTGCGCGCGCTCTGGTCAACGAACCCGCCCTCCTCCTCGCCGACGAGCCGACGGGAAACCTCGACTCGGTCACGAGCGGGGAGATCATGACGCAGCTCGCCGAACTCAACCGCGAGGGACAGACGATCGTGCTGGTCACGCACGAGCACGACATCGCCGAGTACGCGAGGCGGCAGGTGCACCTGAAGGACGGCATCATTGAAAAGGACTTTATGAACGGGCATGTGGGGGCCCACGCATGAATAAGAGAACCCTGAGATTGCTCGGCGGCGCATGGGCCGCGCTGGCCCTGGCCGCATGCAAGACCGGGCAGGCCGCCGAGGATTCCTCCAAGATGGCAACGACAGCGGTGACGCGGGGCGACCTGACGATCACGGCCGAAGCGACCGGGACGGTCGAGCCGGTGCGGACCGTGGAAGTGAAGTCGAAGGCGTCCGGCGAGATCCTGAGGCTGCACGTGGACGTGGGCGACGAGGTCTCCTCCGGCGCGCTGCTCGCCGAGGTGGACCCGCGCGACGTGCGCAACCGCTTCGAGCAGGCCCAGGCCGACCTCGAGGTGGCGAACGCGCGCACCGAGATCAGCAAGGCGCAGCTCGACCGCTCGAGGGAGCTCCTGGCGGGGGGTGTCATCACGCAACAGGAGTTCGAGTCGGCGCGCCTGGACTACGCCAACGCCCTGGCCAGCCAGGTCAAGGCCAAGACGAACCAGGAGCTGGCGCAGCTCCAGCTCAGCGACGTCACGATCCGGGCGCCCATGAAGGGGACCGTGATCTCGAAGACGGTCGAGGAAGGGCAGGTCATCCAGTCCGCGTCCGGCAACGTCTCGGGCGGCACGACGCTGTTCACGATGGCAAACCTCGACTCGATGCAGGTGCGGACGCTCGTCGACGAGACCGACATGGGCCAGATCAAGTCCGGGCTCCAGGCGACCGTCAAGGTCGAGGCGTTCCCTGACCGGACCTTCAGCGGCCTGGTGGAGAAGATCGAGCCGCAGGCCGAGGTCCAGCAGAACGTGACGATGTTCCCGGTCATCGTGAGCCTCGACAACCGCGCCAGCCTTCTCAAGCCCGGGATGAACGCGGAGGTCGAGATCCTCGTCGACCGCGCGGCGGACGTGCTGCTGGTGCCGAACAACGCGGTCGTGCGCATGCAGGACGTGGGTCCCGCCGCGCTGGCGCTGGGCCTCAACGTCGAGTCGCCGGCGCTGGCGCAGTTCATGCGCAGCGGGCGTCCGGCCGGGAACGGCAGCCGCCCGGCCGGCGCGGCTGGTGGCGCGCAGGGTGCGGCGCAGGGACAGCCGGCGCAGGGGGAGGCGATGCGGACGGCGGATCCGGCTCCGGCGGCCGGGAGAATCGCCCGTGCCCAGGGTGCCACGGCGGACCGCCCCTTCGGGGGGCCGCAGGCCGACTCCCTGCGGGCACGCGTCGAGCGCGGCGAGATCAGCCAGGACTCGATGCGCGTGCTGCTGCGCTCCATGCGCGAAGCCGGTGCTTGGGGCGCCGGGGCGGATGCGGAGGGGGGCGCGCCGGCGCGTACGTCGCACGCGGCCGTGGTGTTCGTGCTCGGGCCCGACTCGGTACCCACACCGAAGGTCGTACAGATCGGCCTGAACGATTGGGACAACAGCCAGGTGGTGAGCGGGCTGGAGGGGAACGAGACGCTCGTGTTGGTGAGCGCCGCCCAGCTCCAGGCACAGCAGCAGGAGTTCTTGAACCGCATGCGCGACCGGATGGGCGGCAGCCCGTTCGGGGGCGGCGGCGGTCCGGGCCGGCGGTAGGAATCGACCGATGCTCATCTTCGAGATCATCATGGTGGCCATGACGGCCGTGCGGGCGAACGTGCTCCGATCCGTCCTGACCACGCTCGGCATCATCATCGGCGTGGCCGCCGTGATCGCCATGGTCGCCCTGGGCGAGGGCGCGCAGCAGCGCGTCGCGGACCAGATCCAGCGGATCGGGACCACGGTCCTCACGATCCGCCCCGGCCAGCAGATGTGGGGCGGGATCTCCCGCGGCGACACGGAGATGTCCGTCGACGACGCGGAGGCGCTGCGCAGTGGGAGCAACGGCCTCCTGCGCATCTCCCCGGAGCTCTCGTCGCGCCAGCAGGTGACGTACTCCCGCTGGAACTCCAACACCCAGATCCTGGGCGTATGGCCGGAGTACTTCGACATCTACAACCTCGAGCTCGAGGCCGGCCGCTTCTTCAACGAGGGTGAGCTGCAGGGCCGCCGCCGGGTGGCCGTGCTCGGCTACAACATCCCGACCACGCTGGGCGAGCAGCCCCCGGCCGGGATGATCGGCCAGACGATCCAGGTGCGGGGCGTTCCGGTCGAAGTGGTGGGCGTGCTGAAGGAGAAGGGCGACGCCGCCTTCATGCGGCCGGACGACCAGATCTTCATCCCGACGTCCACCGCGCAGTACCGGGTGTTCGGCGGCCGGCGCCGCATCAACGCGATCTACGCTGCGACGGCTACCACGGAGCAGCTCGATCAAGCGTACGTCGAGATCGACCGGATCCTGCGGCGGGAGCACCGCATCCGCCCCGGCGCGGAGGCGGACTTCAACGTCCGGAACTCGGCCGACCTCCTCGAGACGTTCAACTCCACGACGCAGACGTTCACGATGCTGCTCGCCGGCATTGCCGGGATCAGTCTCCTGGTCGGCGGCATCGGCATCATGAACATCATGCTCGTGAGCGTCACGGAGCGGACGCGTGAGATCGGGGTGCGCAAGGCGCTGGGCGCGACCAGGCGCGCGATCCTCTTCCAGTTCCTGATCGAGTCGCTCTTCCTTTGCGTCCTCGGGGGCATCCTGGGTGTCGGGGCGGGCATCGGGGGCGCCGCGCTCCTCACGCACCTGCAGCAGTGGGACACGGCCGTGTCGGGCGGCGCGATCGTGATGGCGCTCGCCTTCTCGGCCGGGGTCGGCCTCTTCTTCGGGATCTGGCCGGCACAGCGTGCCGCGAAGCTCGATCCCATCGTGGCGCTGCGTTACGAGTAGGCGCCGTCTTCCGCCGTTCAGCCGTGGTTCTTCAGAAGCTTCCTGCCAGCGCGACCCCCGTCGACCGGGGTCGACGGGTGCATTCAGGGACGAACAGGTGACGTGACAATGGTCAATCATATGAGGGGTGCACGGATCGGGGCGTTGGCGCTCGCGCTGGCGGTCCCGGGGATTCTCGCGGGGCAGCAGGTGCGCGACACGACGCCGGGGCTCGAGCCCTACATCGTGGGGGAGGCGCTCCCGCCGGTGGAGGACGGAACGCCGATCGTGCCGATGTCCCTGGAAGACGCGATCGCGCGCGCCCTCCAGTCGAACCTCGACATCCAGACGGTGAACCTGGCGCCCAGGATCCAGCGGTATTCGCTGCTGTCGGCGCAGGCCGCCTTCACGCCGACGTTCAGCACGACGGTGGGCTACAACAACCAGAGGAGCCAGTCCACCAGCCAGCTCGACGCGGGCGCCGGGGTGACGCAGGTCACGAACGAGACGCAGACGTTCAACATGTCCCTGGCCAAGCCCATGACGTTCATGGGCGGACGGCTGAACGCGAACTTCAACAACCGGCGCACCGCGACGAACAGCGCCTTCTCCACGCGGAACCCGAGCTACAACTCGACGTTCAGCCTGAACTACTCGCAGCCGCTCCTCGCGGGGCTCAAGATCGACAACCAGCGCGCCGCGCTGCAGACGCAGGAGATCCAGGGGCAGATCACGGATCTCCAGGTGCGCAGCCAGGTCGCGAACATCACGAACCGCGTGCGGTCGTCGTACTGGGGCCTACGCGCCACGATCGAGCTGGTGGAGATCCAGCGGCGCAACCTGGCGCAGGCGCACGAGCTACTTCGGCAGGACAGCCTGCAGGTCCGGCTCGGCCGCATGACCGAGATCCAGATGCTGCAGGCCGAGGCCCAGGTGGCCAGCGCCGAGCAGGCGCTGCTCAACGCCCAGGTGCAGTGGCACAACCAGGAGCTTTCGTTCAAGAGCCTCCTGGTGAGCGGCCCGGAGGACGAGCTGCTCCTGGAGACCATCAACCCGACCGACCAGCCGACCGACACGGAGCACCAGGTCGACCTGCCCGCGGCGATCGACCTGGCGCTGCGGGAGCGCACGGACATTCGCCAGGAGCGGCGTCAGCGCGACATCTCGCAGGTGGGCCTCGACGTGACCAAGTCCAATGCCCTCCCCGACCTGACGCTTTCGGCCGGCTATTCCCTGCAGGGCGTCGGCGGCAACCTCTACAGCCGCGACGGCATCGGTGGCACCGCGCAGCTCGTGCAGGAGGGCACCTACTGGGACGGGCTCCAGTCGATCGGGAACTTCCAGACGCCTACGTGGAGCGTGACGCTGAACGGCTCGTATCCCATCGGGTCGAACCCGAACAAGAACGATCTGGAGCGTGCCAGGTTGCAGCTTCAGCAGACCGACCTGGCGCTGAAGAGCCAGGAGCTCACCATCATCACGCAGGTGACCAACGCCGGCTACGCCGTGCGCAACGCCTACCTGCAGCTCCAGGCGGCCCGGCGCGCGCGTGAGGCGGCCGAGCGCAGCTTCCAGGGCGAGCTGCAGCGATTGGCGGTCGGGGCGGCCACGAACTTCGAAGTGGTGCAGTCCCAGAACCAGCTCACGACCGCACGTCTTTCCGAGCTTCAGGCCGTGATCAACCACGTGAACGCGATCGCTGAGTTCGAGCGGGTGCAGCGATACGGCGGGTGAACCCGAGGGACCTGGCAAGAGGGGGCGGGGCCGTCTGCGTGACGGCCCCGCCCCCTCGTCGTTCGGGTCGGGTCTAGTGCCGCAGATACCGGCTTCAGCGCGATGCACCGGCCTGCGGCAGCCTGGATCCTCGCGTCGCCCTTGCCGGATCCACGCCTCGTGATGCCGGGATCTCGGACGCGCGGCAGCAGCAACTGAGCGCCCCTTGCGCAGCTCCTGGATCGAGAGCACCGGCACGCCGCCGACGTGCGTGAGCACGTCGCCCGGCTGGATCCCGGCCAGGGCCAGGCGGCCGGCGTGCCCTCCGGCACGTCGACCACGAGCACGCCCCCGTCCACATGGAAGTACTCGGCGAGCTCGGGACGCAGGTCCACCACCTCGGCGCCCGCGGCGCGGTTCTGCCCGAGGAGGTAGAGGTCCAGCGGCCGGAAGGCCGGCTCCCGGTCCGACGGCGGCAGCTCCGCGCTCCCCGTCCGCGGGCTGAACGCGCCGACGTACGCGGCACCGGCGGGGCGGCGGCGCGCGACGCGCACCATGGCGTCGCGCAGCTCGGCCGCCCGGCGGTCGAGGTCGGTCACGGTCCGCTCCAGACGCTGGAGCTCGGGGTCGTGGCGGTCGATGCGCGTCTCGTCGCCCCGCAGGTCCCGCGCGAGCTCACGGACCCTCTCCGTCTGCTGCGAGCGGGCCCGCCGGATGTCCTGGTTGAGCTCCTCCATCGCGTGGCTGAGCGAATCGTGCGCCTCACCCCGGAAGATGTAGAACCCGAACGGCGGGCGGACCTCCTCGGGCGTCCACACCTCCGGCGTCGTCTCGTCGAAGGAGCGGAAGGGCGTGAGATCCCGGACCGCCACGACCCGCGTCCGCGCGCCGGACGGCAGCCGCGCACGCACCGAGTCCATCGCCAGGTACATCCGGTCGGCCATGGAGTCGTCGCGGAACGTCACCGTCAGCGTGGGCACGTCGATCACCTCGACCGGGCGCGGCGCGGCAGCGAGCGTCACCGCATGCTGGCGGCCCTCGCGCTCGACCACGACGCGCACCGTGTCGCCGGGGTGCAGGTCCCGGGGAAACGACGCCTGCCCGTTGACCGAGAGCAGCCGGTCCCCCGCGCGGATGCCGGCACGATCCGCGGGGCTGCCGCCGCTCACGTCCGTGATCGTGACGGACGTATGGACCCCGCTTTCGTCCTGCGTCGTCTGGATCGTCACCGAGACGCCCACCCACCCACGATTCGGCGCGACACGGGTGAGGACCTGTGCCGCCGCCGGGGTGGAGACGAACGCGAGCGCCGCGATGAGGGCGAGGCGAGGGGCCGTGGCGCGCATGCTCAGAACCAGTTCCCGCTACGGGTCGAGATACGCCGCAGCGTGGCTTCGCGCTCGGCCAGCGTGGACGCCAGCAGGCCGTTCAGGAAGGGGTCGGCCGGCGCCTGGCGCACGGCGGCCTGGCTGGCCGCCAGCAGCACCTCGAGCGCGGCGTAGCGGCTGCGGGGGTCACCGATCGTCGCCTCGTCGCCGCCACCGTCCTCCTCCATGAGCTGCCTGTAACGGGCCAGGGCGTTCACGTATCCCTGCTCGGCCACACGTACCGCCGAGGCAGCATCGTCCAGGTTGGCGGCGTGCGCGAAGACGGCGGGGTCCTCCACGCCGCCGGGCGCCCCGACCACCGGGCCGCCGTTCGAGGCCACGCTCGCCCCGGCCAGCGTGCCTCCGAAGAAGAGCGCAGCGGCCGCCGCGGCGCGCATCCAGGGGGGCGTCTGGGCCAGCGTGAGCCGCGACAGCAGTCCTGGAGCCTCGATGAGCCCCTCCGACCGCAGCCGGGCCTCGAGAACCTCCCAGTCCCCCAGGGGGGGACGGATCTCGGGGAGGGAGCCGAGCGCCCGTGTCTGGGCCCTCAGCGCCTCGACCTCGGTGGAGCACGCCAGGCAGGTCGCCAGGTGCTCCGACTCTTCCGGCTGGGGAGCCTCGTCCACCAGCCGGGCCAGGGACTCGGGGTTCAGATGCCCCATGCTTCCACTCCAGATTCTTCCGTGGCGCCGTCCAGAGCCGACAACATCTCGCGCATCTTCGCGCGGGCCTTGAACAGCTGTGACTTCGACGTTCCCGCCGTGACGCCGATCGCGTCACCGATCTCCTCATGCGTGTAGCCCTCCACGTCGTGGAGGATCAACACGCGACGCATCCCTTCCGGAAGTGCGTCCATCGCCCGCTCGAGCCTTCGCTGGAGCAGCGTGTCCCCCCCGCGCGGACCCACCGGGACCTCGGCGGGGAAGGGCCCTTCCCGCTTGCGCCGCGTCTCGGTGCGGCGCAGCGCCTGCAGCGCCGCGTTGACCGCGATGCGGTGCAGCCAGGTCGAGAACCGCGAGTCCCCCCTGAACGGACGGCAGCGCACGCATGGCGCGGATCCACGCCTCCTGCGCGTAGTCCTGTGCCAGCTCGTCGTCCCCGGCGATGCGGCGCACCACCGCGAACACCCTTGGCGCGTACCGGTCGTACAAAGTCCGGATCGCGCGGGCGTCGCCCTCCGCCGCTTGTCGGATGACCTGGCTTTCCGTCATGCCCCTCGGGGTGTTCTCGGTTCTCAGGGTTTGGATGCCTCGTACGGGGTGCACGGTTGCCCGTGGAGGCGGGCTCCCCGTAGCGTCCCTACCTACCCGGCCCTCTGGAGCCATGATCCGCTTCCCAGCGGTCCAACCACGAGATTGCGCCCTGTTGCCGCGGCGGAGTCGTCGGCGGGTGCACGGTCATCCCGACCTCCGCGGTCCATCGACTGCGCGTCCCCTCGGGCTGGAACGGGAGGGAGACCGCCTCGCCGGACGGCGAAAGCGACAGGTAGCGCACGCTCCCCCAGACGCCCGTCCCGTCGCGAACGGACCAGAGCGCGGTCAGTCCGGCGGCGCGGACGCCCGCGTCCGACGCGTCCACGGCCAGCTCCGGCGCCACGTAGCGGCCGAACGCCTTGCCCATCTTCAGGGGATCGGGGATGCCCCCGCCGGCTCCGTACCAGGTGTTGGCGACCGCCGGGGAGAGCTGCAGGCGGGCGCTCGGCCGGAGCACCGCGGCGAGGCCGAACCCGGTCGTCCAGCTCCGGACGGTGGAGCCGACGTGGGCGAGCTGATCGGTCCGGGCCCGGTATCCGAGCGCGAGACCGAAGCCGAGGTGCCCGACCTGCCACCCCCGGCTCCCTCGAGGGCGAAATCTCCCGGGGTCCATGGCTGCCCAAACGAGGTTGGCTAGGACAAACGTTAGCCAACGATTCAGCCATTTCGCTTGGCTTGCGCAACGCCAGGCAAACACAACTCGGCTTCGGTCGGTCCTTGCCGGAGCCGCCGGATCATGGACGCCGAGCGCGCGCACTGGGGCGAAGTTACCTTCCGTCGCGTGGTGGACGTGAACCTCGGCGGACTTCTCGAGCCCAACGGATTCTGGGGCGAACAACTGTGACGGTGGGCGTGACGGGGCACTCCGTCACCCTGTCGGAATCGGACGCAACCCATTGCGCCACAACACCATGAGGAACACCGGGGAAGCGGAGCCATGATCCGCTTCCACCGACTCACCAAGCGCTACGGGACCCTCACGGCCGTCCGCGACCTCACGCTCGAGGTGCGTGCGGGGGAGGTGTACGCCCTCCTGGGCCCGAACGGGGCGGGGAAGACGACGGCCCTGCGCTGCCTGGCCACCCTCCTCGCCCCCACGGAGGGCTCGGCCTCGGTGGGCGGTGCGGACGTGGTGCGCGAGCCGCTCGAGGTGCGCCGGCGCATCGCCTTCCTCGCGGCCTCCATGGGGCTCTACGAGCGGCTGAGCGCGCGCGAGCTGATCGAGTACTTCGGACACCTGCACGGGATGGAGGGCGCCGCGCTGGACGGGCGCGTGGAGGAGCTGATCCGGCTCTTCGGCATCGAGGAGTTCGCCGGCCGCCTGTGCGGCCGCCTCTCCACGGGCCAGCGTCAGCGGGTCTCCCTCGCTCGCGCACTGGTCCACGACCCTGCGGCGCTCATCCTCGACGAGCCGACGCTCGGGCTCGACGTGCTGAGCGGGCAGACGATCTACGCCTTCATCGACCGGGAGCGGGCCCGCGGAAAGGCCGTGCTCTTCTCCACGCACCAGCTCCAGGAGGTGGAGCTGCTCGCGGACCGTGTGGGCGTGCTGAGGCGCGGCGAGCTCGTCGCCGAAGGGACGACGGAGGAGCTGCTGGCGCGCACCGGCGCGCCCAACCTGTCGCGCGCCTTCCTGGAGCTGGTGTCGGATGCGGCGCCGGGAGTCGGCGCTTGAGCCCGTGGTGGGTGGTGTTCCGCAAGGAGCTGCGTGAGACGCTGCGCGACCGGCGCACCCTCCTCATGATGATCGTCGTGCCGGTGCTGCTCTACCCGGTGCTTCTGGTGGTGAGCGAGCAGATCCTCCTCTTCGGCCAGCGGCGCCTCGAGGAGCAGGCCGCCCCCGTGGCCGTGGTGGGCGACGCGCCCGAGGAGCTCCTCGGGCTCCTCGACGCGGCGCGGGAGCTGAGGCGCGTGCCGGTGGGGGAGGACATCGTCGGGGCGCTGCGCTCCGACTCCGTGACCGCGGTGGCCCAGCTCGGCGAGGAGGGCGCCGGCGGCTCGCGCCCGGTCACCGTCTTCTACGACGCCGCCTCGGACCGCTCCCAACGCGGCCGCCGCGAGTTGGTGGGCGTGCTGAACGCGTGGCGCGACACGCTGCTCGCGCGTCGTCTCGAGGCGCGCGGCCTGGCGCCTGGCTTCGCCCGCCCCATCGAGGTCGTCGACTCGTCGGTTGCCCGACCGGCGGAGGTGGGCGGCTACGCGATGGGGCGCATCCTCCCGCTCCTCCTGGTGGTGATCACGCTGCTGGGCGCCTTCTACCCGGCGATCGACCTCGCCGCCGGAGAGAAGGAGCGAGGCACGCTCGAGACGCTGCTCACGGCGCCGGTCCCGCCGCGGGCCGTGGTGGTGGGGAAGTTCGTGACCGTCGCGCTCATCGCCGTGGTGGCCGCGGCGCTCAACCTCGGCAGCATGCTGCTCACCTTCCAGACCGGGATGCTCCAGCTCACGAGCGCGCTGGGTCTGGAGGTGTCCCTCCCGCTCCGCTCGGTCGCGCTGATCTTCCTGACGCTGATCCCGCTGGCCGTGCTCTTCGGCGCGCTCTTCCTGGGCCTGGCCGTGCGCGCCTCCTCCTTCAAGGAGGCGCAGAACACCCTCACCCCGGTCTACATGGTCGTGCTCGTCCCCGCCATGCTGCCGATGTTCCCGGGGATCGACTTCTCCCCCCTCCTCGCGGTGGTTCCCGTCGCCGGCGTGTCGTTCTTCTTCCGCGACCTCATGACCGGAGACGCCCATCTCGCCACCGGGGCCCTCGTGCTCGGCTCCAGCGCGCTGTACGCCGCCCTCGCGCTCCTCTTCGCGGCGCGCACCTTCGGCAGCGAGGACGTGCTCTTCGGGGGTGGCGAGGAACCCGACGACGCAGGAGGAGGGTGGCTCGAGCGGCTCCGCGGCCGGGCCACCGCGGGGCGCGTGCCGGCGCCCGAGACGGCGGTCTTCTTCGTGGCCGGCGTGGCGGTGCTCTTCTTCTGGTTCGGCGTCACCCTCCAGCTCCGCCTCGGCGAGCGGGGGCTGCTGGCCGCCGAGTGGATGCTGCTGTTCGTGCCGGCGATCCTCTTCCTCCGCGTCGGAGGCTACGACCTGCGGCGCACGCTGTCGCTGCGGAGGCCGGCGCCCGCCGCGGTCGGCGCCGCCCTCCTCCTGGTGGTCGGGGCCGTTCCGGTGGCGTGGCTCCTCGGCTGGCTTCAGACGTTCGTCCTCCCGATCCCCTGGGAGGTGTTGAAGGGGCTCGAGCAGCTCGTGACCGCCCAGACACCGGGCCGGCTCGCCTGGCTGCTCCTTCTGCTTGCCGTCACGCCCGCGCTCTGCGAGGAGATCGTCTTCCGCGGGGTGCTTCTCGGCGGCACGCGTCGCCTCGCGACGTGGCGCGTGGTGGTGCTCAACGGCGTGGTGTTCGGCGCGTTCCATCTCTCGTTCGAGACGGCCATACGGTTCCTTCCGACGGCCTGGCTGGGTATCGTCATCGCGTGGGCGGTGCTGCGCAGCCGGTCGATCTGGACCGGAGCGCTGATGCACCTCCTGAACAACGGAACCATCGTGCTCCTGGCTTCCGTGCCGTCCCTGCGCGAGATGTTCGCCGACCCGGACGCGCCGCCGCCGCTCTGGCTGCTGCCGGTGGCCGCCCTGTCGCTGTTCTTCGGCGTGCGCATCCTCTCCGCCCTGCCGGCTTCGGAGCCCGCGAGCGCGCTCACTCCCGACGAGGAACCATGACCGACCCGACGCGCCTTCCGGGCGCGACGCACCTCGAGTGCACCGGTACCGGCGAACGCTACGAGAGCGAGCAGCTCATCGGCCTGTCGCCCGCAGGGAAGCCGCTCTTCGCTCGCTACGACCTCGATGCCATCCGCGGACGCTTCACCCCCGAGGCCGTGGCGGGCCGGCGTGCCGACCTGTGGCGCTACGAGGAGGTGCTCCCCGTGCGCGACCGCAGCTGTCAGGTCGCGCTGGGGGAGGGGTGGACGCCGCTGCTGGACGCGCCGCGCACGGCAGCGCGGCTCGGCGTGGCCCGCGTGTGGCTGAAGGACGAGGGACAGAACCCGACCGGCTCCTTCAAGGCGCGCGGTCTGGGGCTGGCCGTGTCCCGCGCGCTCGAGCTGGGCGCGAAGGAGCTGGCGCTCCCCTCGGCCGGGAACGCGGGCAGCGCCGCGGCCGCGTACGGCGCCGCGGCCGGTCTCCCCGTGCACGTGGTCGTGCCGAACGACACGCCGGCGCCGATCCTCGAGGAGATCGCCGCGCTGGGCGCGGATCTGCAACTCCTGGACGGCCTCATCACGGACTGCGGCAAGGTCGTGCGCAAGGGCGTCGAGGAGCACGGGTGGTTCGACCTGTCGACGCTGAAGGAGCCGTACCGCGTCGAGGGGAAGAAGACGATGGGCTACGAGCTGTTCGAGCAGCTCGGTGGCCGGCTCCCGGGCGCGATCGTCTATCCCACCGGCGGAGGCACCGGCCTCATCGGCATGTGGAAGGCCTTCGAGGAGATGGAGCAGCTCGGGTGGATCGGCTCCGAGCGGCCGAAGATGTTCACGGTGCAGGCCGCAGGCTGCGCGCCGATCGTGCGGGCCTGGGAGGAGGGGAAGGAGAGCGCCGAGAGCTGGCAGGGCGCCACCACGTACGCTTCCGGGCTGCGCGTGCCGGGCGCCGTGGGCGACTTCCTGATCCTGCGCGCCCTGCGGGCGTCGGGGGGCGGCGCGGCCGCGGTGCCCGACCATCTCATGAAGGAGTGGGTATACAAGCTGGGCGCCGACACCGGCGTCTTCGCGGCGCCGGAGGGTGGCGCCACCGCGGCCGCCGTCCCCATGCTGATGGAGAAAGGGCTGATCTCGCCGGACGACGAGGTCGTGCTCTTCATCACGGGCAGCGGTCTCAAGTACGTGGGCACAGAACCCCTGGATTGACCCGGATGCTCTCGTTCACCTTCGCGCTCCTCTTCGCGTTCCTCGTGGGCCTGATGGTGGCCCAGGGGATCCAGTTGCGCGTGCGCATCCGGCGCCGCCTGCGGACTCCACGTCCGTTGGTGGACGACGCGGCGGTGCGCTCGATCCTGGAGCGCGGGGTCCTCGTCACGGAGGACGACGAGCCCCTCGACTACGACGAGATCGACGAGGAAGAGCGTCGTTTCTGGTCCGAGAGCTGGGACGAGCCCGACGAGTGGTGAGCCCGATCGACCGGAAGAGGCTACCTGCCCCAGCGGTAGTAGACGCCGGGGAGCGGCACCAGCCTGCGGTTGATCGGGAGGTCGTCCTCCGGATCGGTGCGCCGCACCCACAGGGCGCGGTTGACGTTCATGGCCAGGCCCAGGAAGTGGTTGTCGAGCGCCTGCCAGTCCAGTCCGATGGGCGCATGCAGGACCGCCGCGAAGCCCGTCCGCTCTCCGGACGGGTGCGCACCCACCAGCCACAGCCCCGCGCCCACGAAGGGGAGGAGGTCGCCGGCGCCGAAGTACTCGCGCACGACCACGGCGGCGCTCACGTCGCGGAAGGACCAGGTGCCCACGGTCAGGTCGAGGCTGCTGTGCTCGTGCACGTACTCGACGCTCAGCCCGACCGTGCTGATCCCCCCGAAGGTGACGCCGACGCGCACGCGGCTGCCGGTCCCGCTGCCCTGCGCGGACAGCCGATCGGCCCCGCAGGCCAGGAGAGCCAGGAGGAGGGCGCCGGAGGCGGCGCGGCGGAGCGTGTGTGCAGATCGAGCCATGGAAGCCGGAGTATAGACAGAGGGCGCAGGACGGTCCACGGGGGGCGCGCCTTGATCGCGTCGCTGGGTACGTTGCTCGCCCTCGCGGCGTGCGCCCCGCCGGATACGCCGCCGGCCCTCGCGGACAGGATTCCGACCCCCGTGCTCGACCTCCTGCGCCCCGACACGGTGCGGAGCGCCCGGATCGGCGCCGGCGTCTGGTATCGGTATCTGTGGTCGGAGGAGGGGCCGTGGGCCGTGCACGTGGTCGAGGCCGACCTTTCGCGCTGCGACCTCGCGCTGGAGACGCTGCGCGCCCAGAGCCGCGAGGCGGGAGGGCAGGGGCACGAGGCCGTGACGTCGATGGTCGCGCGCGCTCCGCGCGGCGTGCTCGCCGCGGTCAACGCCGACTTCTTCACGCCCGAGGGAGGCGCGATCGGCTCGGAGGTCGCGCACGGACGCGTGACGGTGGCGCGCCGTCGTCCGGCGCTCGCGTGGCGACCCGGCGGGCCCCCGTGGGTGGGGAGCGCCCTCGTCGTGGGTGATACGCTCGAGGTCGGATGGCCCGTCCCGATCGGAGAAGGCGACGGCCAGACGGAGGCCGTGGGCGGATACCCCGAGCTCCTGGACGGGGGAAAGCGCGTGGGGGACCTGGGCGTCGCCGATCAGCCGACGTTCGCCGCGTCCCGTCAGCCGCGCACCGCCGTCGCGTACGACCCCGACTCGCAGCGGCTCTGGCTCGTGGTCGTGGACGGGAGGCAGGCGCCGTACTCCGTGGGGATGAGTCTGCCCGAGCTCGCCACGCTCCTGGAAGCACTCGGCGCGGCGGAGGCGCTCAACCTGGACGGTGGCGGCTCGTCCGTGATGGTCGTGCTCGGCACGGCGCAGAACCACCCCTCCGACGAGGCCGGGGAGCGGCCCGTCGTCAACGCGCTGGCCGTGGTGCGGGACCTGTCGCTGTGCGCCGGCCGCCAACCCGGTCGCACCGGCGGCTAGTCTGGCGCCGCCCAGCACGACGCGCATGCCCGCTTCCAGGGTCCGCCCCGGACCCGGCTCGTAGTACCGACGGCCGAAGGCGTTCACCACCACCGAGGTGTTGTAGCCCCGGTCCAGCGCGTTGGCCACGGCCACGTAGGGCGCCATCGCCGCGTCGCCGGCGCGGAGCCGGTCGAATCCGAGGCGAAGGTCGGCGAGGAAGTAGGGCGGGGAGGCGCTCTCGTTGCCGTCGTCCACGGGGACCGCGTCCTGGTAGAGGCCGCGCACCTCCAGGAATCCGTGACCGTGCTCGAGCGTGAGCGTGCCGTCCAGGCGCCAGGGAGCGAGGCCGGGGATGCGCTTCCCCGCGAAGCTCCCCGCGTCGGTGGCGTAGGCGTCGAAGCGCCCGTCGACGCGCGTCCAGGCCACGCGGGTCCACACGGCCCGTGACGGCCGCCCCTCCACGGACAGCTCCCACCCGCTGTGGTGCGAGCGACCCGCGTTCCGGTAGAACGTCCGCCCGGGGGAGGAGGGCACCTCGAAGGGCACCAGCTCGTCCCTCAGGGCCGTATGGAAGAGCGACGCCTCCACGCTCCACGCGCTCGCGAGCCGTGCGCGGACGCCGCCCTCCACGGTCCGTGCCCTCGTGGGATCGAGCGTCCGGGTTGAAGCCCCCGGCCGCGTCCGGGCGGTTGCCCAGCTCCGTGGTGGTGGGTGTCTCGAAGGAGGTGGCGATCGACCCGTAGACCTCAAACCCGGTGGCGGGACGTACCACCACGCCCGCAGACGGGCTGAGCGCCTGCATCGCGCGTGCGCCGGAGTCGTCCGCGCCGTCCGAGAGGAAGCGGTCGTCCGCCTGGAAGTGGGAGCGATCCCAGCGCAGCCCTGCGAGCACCGAGAGCTCCCGGCGGATCTCCAGGCGGCCCTGGACGAAGGCGCCCGTGCCGCGTACCCGCTCGAGCTGATCGAGCGTGAGCGCGCCCTTGTCGCCCCGCTCGTTCGCCCAGTTCTGCCGATCGTCGTGCTGCAGCTCGAGCTCCACCCCCCCGCCGAGAGACAGCGCTCCGGCACCGGTCTCCCTCGTCCCGCGGAAGAGGGCGCGCGCGCCACCCGCGTTGCGGTCGAACCCGACCACGTCGGAAGGGATGCGCCCCTCGAAGTCGCGGTGGAGCCCCCATGCCGACACCTCGCCGTCGAACGCCCCGACGGAGCCCGTCCAGGTGACGCCGGCCTGAGCCTGGCGCGCGTCCTCGCGCGTATCCTGGAGGACGTTGAAGCGGTACGCCTGGCGGTCTCCCTCCGCGAGCAGCTCCGAGGAGAGGGATCCCGCGTTGGCCGCCGCCATGTCCAGTCCGTTGGCGACGAAGCGGAGCGTCCCGGACGAGACGGGGATGTCGACGATGCCGTTGACGATCGTGCGCGCCTGGCGCCCGTAGGCGCTGCCGTCGTCCGCCACGGGATCGCGCCGGAAGCCGTCGTACGTGAAGCGGGAGGCGGTCGCGCGGTAGCCGATCCCGTTCGCGGTGCCCGAGACACCTCCGAGGAGCGTGCGCAGGCCGTCCGACCCCACCGCGGAGCGCGCCTCCAGCTGTGGGCCGCCCGGCGCGGGTCGGCGCGACTCGAAGTGGAGAACGCCGCCGGCGGCGTTGCCGTACAACGACGAGCCGGGGCCGCGCAGCAGCTCCACCCGCCCCAGCGCTCCCGGGTCGAGGTGATCGATGGACGTCTGGCCGTCGGCGAGGGTGGCGGGGATGCCGTCGACGAGGACGCGCACGCCGCGGATGCCGAACTGCGCGCGCGAGCCGAACCCGCGGATCGCCACGCGCTCGCCCGACGCGAGGTTGAAGCGATTCTGGATCTGGAGGCCGGGGATCGAGCGAAGCGTCTCCTCGAGGAAGGCCCCGGGGTTGGCGCGCTGGAGCTCGCCTCCCGCCGCGACCGAGACCGCGTAGGGACTCCCGGCCCCGCTCGTGCTCCTGAGCACGCGCACGAAGATCGGCTCGATCGCGACTGCGGAGTCCGGCTCCGTCTGTGCGGCCACGCTCCCGGGCGCGCCCAAGGGGACCGCCAGGAGGGCCGCGAGCATCCATCCGGGCACGTCCGCACGGACGCTGCCCACCCTGCCGCATGGGATCAAACGGCTACCTTCCTCTCTTGATCGGTAGGGTCACCACGAGGGCGTCGTCGGAGCGGCCGACCTCCACGATCCGCTCGCCCGAGGCCGCCTGACCGAGGCCGACCTGCACGAGGAGCCGCGCGCCGCGCGACACACCGCAGAGGAGGAAGATACCGCGCTCGTCCAGCGTGGTCGCCACCCACCCCTCGTCCTGTGCGTCGGTGCTCCAGAGCGGCCCCTCCCGATCCCCGCGCAGGGGCGCCGCCCGCGAGAGGAGCGAGAACGCCGCCGGACCGCTGCCGCGCAGCCGCACGCGCACGAGCGCGCCGGCGGCGGGGCGCCCACCGTCGAGGACCCGGCCGAGGATCGCCGCACCGGCGCTCCCGCCGTCGTCGTCGGCGCAGGCGGCCGTCAGCATCTCGCGCACGCCCGGGAGCCGGAGGCGCACGGACGCGATCTCCCCCTCCTTCGCCTCGACCGGAAAGGAGGCGGGTCCCAGGCCGAGGGTATCGAGCGAGGGATGGTGCACCTTCACCGTCTGCTCGCCCGGCGGAAGTCCCGCGAGGATGAACCTGCCGTCGCCGCCGACGGGGGCCCCGGCGCTCTCGGGATCGTCCTCGCTCCGGACACGTCCTCCGCCCACGGGGCCGCTCTCCAGCGAGTCCACGACGCTGCCCGACACCGTGGCGGTCGCGGCCTCCAGAACCGTCGTGCCGTCCGGGCGCGTCACGCGCCACACGGTGCCCCCCTGCACGAGATAGCCGAGAACGAACGTTCGTGAGCGGTTTGCGCGCCGGCCCAGCATGGGGAGGCGCAGGCTCCAGTCACGCACGACCCATGCGCCGTTCGGGAGGCTGCCGAAGGTCACCTGGCCGTCCGCCGCGCCGCGCTCGTGCTCTTCCGGACGGTTCACGTACTGGAACTCGAGCCGGCGCAGGGTCGCGGTGGCGGCCTCGATCCACAGCGTGCCCCGGATGTCCGGCACGCGGCGTCCCGCGATGGGCTGGAAGGCGAGCGCCACCATCCCGTCGTGCACGCCCTCGAGGCGCATGCAGTGCGTCGTCGAGGAAGGCGTCCGAGAGGAACGCCTCGGCGTCGGGGGCGAAGTACGTGACCGTGCCGTCCTCGTTCCCACGGATGAAGCCGCGGTCGGTCAGCTCCTCGATCGGGGCGCTCACGTACGGGGCCTGCCCCGTGCTGCGCACGAAGTTCCTCTTCTCGCTCAGGACCCTGTGGCCGTCGGGGTCGAGCCTGCGCTCGAACTGGAGGAGGGTGTAGTGATAGCGCCCGGAGCTCAGTGTCCAGGCGGCGGCCTGGAGCGCCTTGCGCGCCTCCTCCCAGACGCGGGCCGTCGCACGCCCCTGCTCGGCGCGAACGGAGCACCGCCGCGAGCCCTCCACGTCCAGCCCGACGAGCTCGACCGGGCGGATGGGGACCTCGACGCGCTGCACGATCCCCTCGATCGGCACGTCGAACGACGCGGTGGTGAGGCTCTCGTAGCCGATGCGGTCGACGCGGATCGTGTGGGGCCCCGGCCGTTCCGCCTGGGTGATGAACCCGCCTTCCTCGTCGGCGAGAACGCGGCGGATCACCTGGCCACGGTCGCCCATCAGGATCACCATCGCCCCCTGGACCGGCGTGCCCGTGCCGGCCTCGACGACGGTCCCGCGAACGACCTGCGCGGAGGCGGGGCGCACCACGAGCATGAGTGCCGCGGCGGCGATCGCGAGGGAGGAGGCGATCCGTATCCGGTGCATACGCAACGTTAGGGGATCCGCGTGATTCGCGCCGCCCCCCCCGCGGCGACGGCGGCGGGTTCGCGGCGCAGGGCCACTTCTGCGTCGCCGGGTCGGCGGGCTACCTTGCGAGCCATGACCTATCCCGATCCGCTGGCCGGCATTCCGGCCTCGACCTTCTCGAAGCGCCGGGCCGCGGCCCTCCGACGCATGGGCCCCGGCGTGATGGTGCTTCCGGCCGCTCCCCAGCTCCTGCGAACGCGGGACACCGAGTACACGTACCGCCCCGACAGTGAGCTGTACTACCTGTCGGGGGTGACGGAGGTGGGGAGCGTGGCGGTCCTGGTCGGTGGGAACGAGCCGCTCTTCGCGCTCTTCGTCCGCGACCGCGACCCCGAGGCGGAGCTTTGGACCGGGCCCCTTCTCGGTGCGGATGCGGCGGCGGAGCGCTACGGCGCGGACGTCACCTACGCCCTCTCCGACCTGTCCGAGCGCCTCCCGCCGCTCCTCCAGCGCGGGGAGCGCATCCACTATCGCCTGGGCAAGGCCGACGCGGTGGAGCGCATGGTGCTCGAGGCGCTCGCGGTGGCCCGGGCACGCGGACCGCGCCGGGGCACGGGACCGCGAGGGCTCGTCGACCCCGGTGAGGTCCTGGACGAGCTGCGGCTCCGCAAGGACGTGCACGAGGTCGAGCGGATGCGCGCGGCCGCCGCCCTGACGCTCGAGGGCCACGGGGCCGCCGCGAAGGTCCTGGGCCCCGGACGCGGCGAATGGGCGGTGCAGGCCGCGATCGACGGCTGCTTCCGTCGAGGCGGAGCCGGCGGTCCGGCGTACGAGACCATCGTGGGCTCGGGCGCGAACGCGTGCGTGCTCCACTACGTGGCCAACAGCCGTGAGATGCAGCACGGCGACCTGGTCCTGATCGACGCCGGTGCCGAGCTGGCGCTGTACGCCGGAGACGTCACCCGCACCTACCCGGTGAGCGGCCACTTCTCCGCGGCGCAGCGTGCCGTCTACGACGTGGTGGAGGCCGCCCGCGCCGAGGCCCTGGCGCTCGTGGCGCCGGGCGTCGCCGTCACCGAGGTGCACGACGTGGCCTCGCGGGTCCTGGTCGAGGGGCTCGTGTCCCTCGGCGTGCTCCAGGGTGATCCGAGCGCGCTCATCGAGGGAGGCGCCCATCGCCCGTTCTACCCACACCAGACGTCGCATTGGCTCGGGCTCGACGTGCACGATCCGGGAGACTACGTCCGAGCGGGCGTGCCGCGCGGCCTCGAGCCGGGGATGGTCTTCACGGTGGAGCCGGCACTCTACTTCCGGCGGGATGTCGAGGGTGGGGCGGAGCCGTACGCGGGTATCGGCGTGCGCATCGAGGACGACGTCCTCGTGACGGAGAGCGGCCACGAGAACCTCACGGCGGCCTTCCCCACGGCCGCGGAGGAGATCGAGGCGCTGGCGGGGCGACAGGGGTGAGCCCGTCGCCGTCCCGGCGCGCCCGCAGGCAGCCTGCTGCTGGAGGAGCTTCGTCGACCGGGACCGCTCGTCGCGGTCGAGCTGCGCCCGCCCCGCTCGGACCTCGACCGCAGCGACGGGATGTCCGCGTGGATCGACCTCCACCACACGCTGCGCCGATTGACGCGCGACGACCTCTTCGTCTTCCTCACGGACAACGCGGTGGGGGCCGCCGAGGAGGAGAACCTCGCGCACGTGGGCGCCAACGTAGGGGAGGACGTGGACCGGCGGCGGATCGTGCCCATCCTCACCGCGAAGCACGCGCTCGACTACTGCCTGATGTTCGCGTCGCGGGCCGCCTCGCAGGGCTACGACGCGCTCACCGTGCTCGGCGGCGATCGCTCGGTCGGGCCGCCGCGCTGCGTGCCGCACGCCCGTGACCTGCGCGAGCTCGTGCGGGAGCGGGCGCCCGAGCTGACGCTGGGGGGGTGGGTCAATCCCCTGAAGGACCCGGTGGAGCAGATCGGCTATCTCGCCGCCGAGGATGCGTTCTCGGAGTTCGCCCTCGCCCAGATCGTCTCGCACCACGCGGTGCCGCGCGTGGCCGACTTCCTCGAGGCGCACGCCCGCTCGGGGCGGGACATCCCCGTCGTCTTCGGCGTCTTCTTCTACCGGAGCGCGAACCCCGAGACCCTGCGCATGCTCGGTGAGTTCTTCCCGGTGCCCGCGGAGGAGATCACGCGCGAGTTCGCGGCCGGCGTGGACGCGGAGGAGATCTGCGCGCGCACGATCCGCGCGCTGGGTCGCCTGGGGGCGGAGAAGGTGTACGTGAGCAACCTGGGGAGCCGAGACGCCGGACGGCGCCTGGGTCGGATTCTCGCCCGGGTGTAGGGTTGTGGGCTCTTGGGTTGTGCGGGGTCCGGGCTCCGCGTCGCTCCTCCACTCGCTACGCCGTGGCGCGGACGCCTCCTTCCCTGAGCACCCTCAACGCCACGTCGACCCGGCCGGCGGGGGCGCTGATGTGGAAGCCCTGCACGAACGGCCTCACGGCTTCGATCATCTCGCAGGCGATGGCGACGCCCTCGGCGAGGGCGGCCTCGGGGCCGGACTCCTCGGCGTGGCGCATGCGGTCCACCACCGTCTGGGGCACGATCACGCCGGGGACCTCGTTGGCCAGGTACTCCACGTTGCGCAGGTTGAGCGGCGGCCAGATGCCGGCCACGAGCGGGAGGGGCCACTTGGCGACGCGCTCGAGGAAGCGCTCGAGGGAGTCGGCGTCGAAGACGGGCTGCGTGACGGCGAAGTCGGCGCCGGCTTCGACCTTGTAGGCGAATCGGCTGACCTCGCGGCCCTGGTCGAGCGCACCCTGGTTGGCGGCCACGCCGATCACGAACTCGGTGGGCGGTCCGATCGAGCCGCCCCCGGGGTCCACGCCGTGGTTGAGGCCGTACACCACGTTCGTCAGCCCGATCGAGTCGATGTCGAAGACCGCCGTGGTGTCCGGATACGGGCCCATGGCGGGTGGGTCGCCGCTCACCAGGAGGACGTTGCGCAGCCCCGCGGCCGCGGCGCCCAGCAGGTCGGAGATCATCCCGAGCATGTTCTTGTCGCGGCACGTGTAGTGCACGACCGTCTCGATGCCGATGTCGCGCTCGACGATCAGCGCCGCCGGGACCGCGCCCATCCGGCTTTGCGCACGCGAGGTGTCCACGATGTTGATCGCGTCCACACCGGCGACCTTGAGCTGACGGGCCGGCGCGACGATCCGGCTCTTGTCCCACCCGTGCGGCGGGAGGATCTCCACGGACGCGACGGTCTCCCCCCGCTGGAGCTTGCGCCCCCACGCGGATCGCAGCTCGAGCGGCACGGCCTCGGCGAGAGGGGTCCGGTCCGCATGCACCCGGGGGACGCTCACACTGGCGTGACGCGGCTGCATGGCCGTGACCGCGTCGCGCATCCGCTTCACGTGCTCGGGCGTCGTCCCGCAGCACCCACCCACGAAGCGCACGCCCACGTCGATCATCCGGCGCGCATACTGCGCGAGGTACTCCGGGCTCGCCATGTAGATCTTCCGGTCCCCGACCGTGCGCGGCAGCCCGGCGTTCGGCTGCGCGGAGAGCGGCAGGGGCGTCGACTCCGCCATCTCCTCGATCGCGTCGAGCATCACGGCCGGGCCGACCGAGCAGTTGAGGCCGACCACGTCGGCTCCGAGCTCCGTGAGGCCCACGCCGAGCTGGCGAGCCTCCGTGCCATAGGAGGTCTTCCCGTCCTGCGCGACCGTCATCTGAGCGAACAGCGGCAGGTCGGAGCGGGCACGCACGGCGCGCAGCGCACACGCCAGCTCGTGCAGGTCGGAGAAGGTCTCGAGCACGAAGCCGTCCACGCCACCCTCGAGGAGGCCTTCCACCTGCCGTCCGAACAGCTCCTCCGCCTCCTCCGTCGAGGTGGGGCCCCACGGCTCGATGCGCACGCCGAGGGGGCCGATGGCGCCCGCCACGTACGCGTGATCGCGTGCCGCCTCCCGCGCGAGCGCGACCGCGGCGCGGTTGATCTCGCCGGTGCGGGCGTCGAGGCCGTAGGCCGACAGCTTCACCGGGTTGGCCCCGAAGGTGTTGGTCTCCAGGATCTCGGCGCCGGCGGCCACATACTCCTCGTGGATGCGACGCACCAGCTCCGGGCGCGTCACGCTCAGCTCGTCGTAGCACACGTTGACGAAGACACCGCGCCCGTAGAGCAGCGTCCCCATGGCGCCGTCGAACACGTGGACGCGTCCGTCCTCCAGCAGGGCCCTCATGCCTCGCCTCCGGGCTCGTAGCCGAGGTTCGGTGACAGCCAGCGCTCCGCCTCCTCGAGCGCCATCCCCTTCCTGCGCGCGTAGTCCTCCACCTGATCCCGCCCGAGGCGGCCGATGCCGAAGTAGCGGGCCGACGGGTGCGCGAAGTACCAGCCGCTCACCGAGGAGGGCGGATCCATGGCGCAGCTCTCCGTGAGCCGGACGCCGATGCGCGCGCTCGACGTCCAGCAGGGAGAAGAGGGTGCGCTTCTCCGTGTGGTCGGGGCAGGCCGGGTAGCCGGGCGCCGGGCGGATGCCGCGGTAGGCTTCCGCGACCAGGTCCTCGTTCGAGAGATCCTCGCGCGGGCGCGTAGCCCCACAGCTCGCGGCGCACATGGCGGTGCGCCCACTCGGCCAGCGCCTCGGCGAGACGGTCCGCGACGGCCTTCGCGAGGATCGCGGAGTAGTCGTCGTGCTCCGCCTGGAAGGCGCGCACCAGCGCGTCCACCGAGCCCGCGGTGACCGCGAACGCGCCCGACCCAGTCGGCCACGCCGGACCCCTTCGGGCGCGACGAAGTCCGCGAGGCACATGTTCTCGCGCCCGTCCTTGGCGAACTGCTGCCGGAGGCCGCGGATCACGGCGGCGGTCCCGGTACGGGTCCTCGTCCGCGTAGAGCTCGACGTCGTCGCCCACCGCGTTCGCGGGGAACAGGCCGACGACCGCGCGCGGCGTGGGCACCCCCTCCCGCTGGAAGCGGTCGAGCATCGCCTCCGCGTCCGCCAGGAGCGAACGGGCCTGCTCGCCCACCGCGGGATCGTCGAGGATCGTCCGGGTGCGCGCCCTTCAGCTCCCACGTCTGGAAGAAGGGCGTCCAGTCGATCGCGCAGCGCAGGTCGAC
>CAWGKG010000021.1:0-155818 GCA_963823035.1 uncultured Gemmatimonadales bacterium | reverse complement strand
TAGAACACCCGGGGATTGAAGCTGGAGATCAGGAACGGCGTCTCCCAGTTGTAGCGCATGTCCAGAGCGATGGAATCCTGCTTCTGCGCCTCACGCAGCCGGGCGATCTCCCGCTTCTGTGCCGACGTCGCGGACCTGGTGGTGTCGGGGCGCACGGCGAGGATCGAGTCCTCGTACGCGCGATGCGTCTCCTCCCAACTGGGCTTCTGCAGGCGGGTGCTCTCGCCGGTCCTCAGATTCCGGCGCACCACACCGCCCGCCTGTGATTCGCCCCAGACGATGTTGGGATCGGTGGGATCCTGCGCCGTATAGAACCCGTCACCGCCCGAGATCGTGAACCAGTACGCGTTGGTCACCGGGCCCTGCTTGCGGGCGCTCGGCCCGCACCAGGCTCCGTTGTCCTGAGCGCCGGCGCACACGTTGTACGGCATCGCGAAGTCGTAGCTCACGTCGTAGAACTGCGCGATGGGCAGGTTGGTCAGGTAGTCGAAGTTGCCGCCGCGATCCCAGGTCTGGGCCACACCGCCGTCGTTGCCGATGAGCCAGTGATTGGCGTCGCCCGGATCGATCCAGATGGCGTGATCGTCGACGTGCACGTCGCCGGTGGCCGTGCGCGTGGTCTTGCCGCCGTCGTCCGAGAACAGAAACGGCGTGGACGAGAAGTACACGCGATCGGGATTCTCCGGGTCGACCTCGACGCGCGAGTAATAGAAGGGGCGGGTATCCTCGCCGCTCATCCAGCGCCACGTCGTGCCCCCATCCTCCGAACGGTAGAGGCCGCTGAGAAGGCGCCGGGCCTCGGGCTTCTTGGGCGTGTCACCGATGGAGTCGCTGGCGGGCGCCAGGACCGGGTGGTTCCCGCCCCGTAGCGAATCGGCCTCGACCAGCGCGTACACGATCCTCGGCTGACTGCGCGAAAAGGCGACCGTCATGCGCCCCTTGTCGGTCGAGGGAAAGCCCCCGCCCTTCACCTCGGTCCACGTTTCGCCGCCGTCGGTGCTGTGCCACAGCCCGGATCCGGGACCGCCCGACCTGAGGAAGTACGGGCCACGGACGCGCTGCCACGCGGCCGCGAAGAGGTTGTTCGGGTTCGACGGATCGATCTTCACGTCGACGAAGCCGGTCTTTGCGTCGATGTACTTGATGCGTTTCCAGGTGTCGCCGCCGTCGGTGGTCTTGAACAGCCCGCGCTCGCCCTTGTCGTCCCAGGCGTGGCCCAACTCGGCGACGTACACGACGTCGGCGTTGGTGGGGTCGATGGCGATGTTCCCGACCATCTGTCCATCCTCGAAGCCCATCGACTTCCACGTCATCCCGCCATCGGTGGACTTGTAGACGCCGTCGCCCGGCTCGATGGTGTTGCGGCTGTTCGGGTCGCCCGTGCCCACCCACACGACGTTGGTATCCGACTGGGCGACGGCGATGGCGCCGACGGACGCGGTCGACTCTTCGGTGAACAGGGGTCGGAACGTGGTTCCGTTGTTGGTCGTCTTCCAGACGCCGCCGCCGGCGGCTCCGACGTAGAACGTCTTGGAGGGAAATCCGATGCCGGCGACGGCATTGACGCGGCCGTCGAAGTTGGCCGGTCCAACGGTACGCCAACTGAGTCCGGCGAGGGTCGCGGAGTCCGCGGTCTGGCCGGTCGCAGGGATCGCACCACCGAACAGGAGAGCTCCGGCGATGACGGGAAGAACCCGGTAGCAACGCATGGGAAAGCCTGGCATGTAGGAGGAACGGTTCGGCGCGACCGAGCCGGAGCCACACGGCAGGGGTCGGCGCAACGCGACATTACCGCCACTCCCCCGGGATCGCGAGCGCGCGCGGAGCGGGATCCCGCGGTGGGTCAGATCCCCACGTACCACGCCCACCCGAAGTCCATGGGCCCGGCGCCGCCGAAGTCGTCGAAGGCCTCCGTGACCCGGATGCGGCGCAGGAACTTGACGCTCTTGTACCCGATCTGGCGCTCTACGCGGAGCCGGAGCGGCGCGCCGTGGGCCTGGGGGAGCTGGCGGCCGTTCATGCCCCAGGCGAGGATGGTCTGCGGGTGGAGCGCGTCGATCATGTCGATGCTGTCCGCAGCCTGGTCGTAGGGGTCGAAGCTCACGTAGCGGGCCTGGGGAAGCACGCCGCACGCGTCGAGCACCGCCGACAGGGGCACACCCGTCCACTCGCCAATGGCCGACCACCCCTCTTCGCAGGAATGGCGGGTGATCTGCGTACGCGAGCCCAGCCGTTGGAGGTCCGCGAGGGAAAAGCCCGTGGGACGGGCCACCAACCCCTCCACCCGCAGACGCCAATCGACCCACCCACCGGCACGGAGCCGATCGTACTCGCCGCCGAGATCCGCTGCGTAGAGCTCCCCGCCGGGATCGGCGGGATCACGGGTACCCACGGCAGGAAAGGAGGTGATGTCGTGGTGCTCGAACTCCTTCGCCAGCGACTGCCGGGGGAGGAGGAGGCGATGCGCCTTGTAGGTGAGGAGGTCACCCGCCCGCAGGAGGTTGCCGTACGTCGGCGGGTCGGTGGGAGAGCAGCCCGTGAGCATCATCCCGCCCGCCGCGGCGAGCCCGGCCAGGAGCTCCCGGCGGGTGAGGGGCGTGCGATCGTTCAAGGCGTCACCTCCCGAGCGTCATGGCGCGCATGTGACGCCGGAAGCCGGACAGGGCCACCATCGCGACGTGCGCCAGGAAGAAGAGTACCAGCGCCGCGAAGGTGAAGAAGTGGACGGTACGCGCCGATTGGGCGCCGCCGAACATCTCCGCCAGGAACGGCGCGGCCGCGGTGATGGCCGGTGACATCGCGAGCCCGGTCACCACCATGAGCGGCGCGAGGACGCAGATCACGATGAGGTAGGCCAGGCGTTGCAGGACCCCGTAGGTGGGTCCTCCCGTGGCGGGCGGAATCTGAAGGCGAAGATGCCGACGCACGTCCGCCCATAGGGGCTCGCGTGCCAGCTCGCCCCGATGCCGTCGTGGTGCAGGTTGCGGGAGATGGGCAGCTCGAGGAGGGCCGGCATCAAGTCGTTGCCGGCTTCGCCCCAGTACAGGCGGGGGTGAACCATGAGGATCTCGACGCCCGTGAAGACCAGGACGAGAAGGGCAGACGCACCGATCCAGTGACAGGCGCGCACCCAGCCTGAGTGGCGCAGGGACGTGGCGGTGGGTGCCGGTTCGAGGGACGCTCTCGACATCATGGGTGCGTCCACCCGACGGTGTCACTGAGGCGGGCGGCGTAGGTCATGGGCAGGAGGGGGGCTGACCGTACAAATCCGTGCAGGCGCCAACATGCGCCGTGTGCGTGGAATCGACGAGGACGGGGGCGGAACGTGGCGCCCCCGGGGCCATGCGAGCCGGTAGGCCTCGACGATGCGCCGGGAGCGCTCTCGTCAGACTCCCTGAGAGCCGTGTCCGCCGTGGCCGGCCGCCTTGCCGTGGCCGCCGCCCTTCCTGGTGCCGATCCAACCCAGCCACGCCCCCAGCGGCAGGATGACCAGGTTCAGAATGGCCGTGTAGTCCCACGCGAAGTAGTCCATATCCTGGATGGTCGGCGCGGACATCGACACGGTTTCCGGAGCCAGCCCCGTCCAGCGGAAGATGTACTCGACCATGAGCGCGGTGACGATCATGGTGACCAGCAGGTACCCGGAGTAGACCAGCGCCGGGCGCCACCCGTAGTAGCGCCGGTAGACCAGGATCATGGGGATGGTCACCAGGTCCGCGAAGATGAAGGCCACCACGCCACCGAAGGAGATGCCTCCGTTCCAGAGAACGGCGGCCAGTGGGATGTTGCCGACGGAACACACGAAGGAGAGGATGGCGATGACGGGGCCCACGATCGCGTTCTCCAGGCTCACCCAGAAGGTCGGGTGCCCACCTCCCTGGTTGGACAGGAACAGCGTGGCCCAGAAGTCCCGAGGTACCAGGGCCGCAAGGACGCCGGCGATGATCAGGCCCAGGATGATGTCCTTGCCCACCATCCGGAAGTCCATGGCGTAGTAGCGCGCCACGGCCCGAACACCCTTGAACGTCAGGATGCTTCGCAGGGGCAGGTCCTGGCCGTCCCCGTGGTCGTGGTCCTGGGCCTCCGACTCCTTCAGGTGACGCCGGGCATCCTCGAAGACGCCCTTGGGGGCCAACGAGTTCAGGAGGACCGTCACGACCCCGATGAGCAGCACGCCACCGAAGAACTCCGCCGCCACGAAGCGCCACCCCATGAGCACCCAGATGATCAGTCCGATCTCCAACACCAGGTTGGTGGAGGCGAACAGGAAGGCCGTGGCCGTGACGATATGGGCGCCCTTCTCGTAGAGGCTCTTGCTCATGGCCGCCGCAGCGTAGGAGCACGAGGACGACGCCGCGCCGAAGCCCGCAGCGAGTGCGACCGACCGGAAGCTCACCTTGCCCAGATGCTCGGCGATCCGCGCCTTGGAGATGAACGCCTGGATGGCTCCCGAGATCGCAAAGCCCAGAACGAGGCCCCACCCGACCTTCCACGCCATACCCAGAGCATGGTGCATGATGTCGATGGCGATGGTCACGGCGGTCATTCAATCTCCCGGTTTCGAATCTGCCCGGAGTTGCCCTTCGTTTACGCGCGTACGCTCCCGTGGCCGTTGACTACCCTGCTGCCTGCGGCGCGTTGCACGTGGCTTTCCCGCCAATTCGGCGGTACTGCCGCATAAGCTGCGGGTACGCAACTTCGAGCCCACAAAGGTGTAACCAGGTTCAACTGCGGTCCGGTCAGCTCAATCCTCTTCGGACGCCGCCTTGACCGAGGGCCTCAGGTCGATGCGCCGGATGCGAAGTGGTGCAGGCCCTCAACCACACCGGCAGCAAAATGCGACGACGCGAAGTACACCCGCTCCTGGAGCCCCCGCCTCTCCGCGGAGGCGCGCACTTCGGAGCGGAGCGTGGCCGGGGCGTTGCCCACCAGGACGGCGCGGACGCCGGAAAGAAGGGCATCGGTGTCGTTACCGGAATCACCGGCGAAGACGACGTCATCGTCCGTCATACCGAGCTTGCGGGTGACGCACCGGACGGCGTTGGCTTTGCCCGCAGCGTGGGGCAACAGATCGAGGAAGCCTACACCGTTGACGGGGTCGTGGCTGGCCACCAGGCGCACCCGTCCCTCGTCGGCGAGGCGGGTCCGGATTTGGTCAAGAAGCTCGGGGGACGGCACTGCATCCAGGAAGTACGACACCTTGAAGGCGTTCTGGTTCTCGGGCTCCTGCAGCCGCAGCGCCTCGAGGTCTGCCAGGGCCGCCTGCACCCGTGCTGCCGCCACGAAGCCCGGCGAAGCGGCAAGGGTGTCCTGGTACTCCCTGTCGGGGGCGTACGTCCCGTCCCGGCGCCAGTAGACCGTCGTGCCGACATCGCACGCGAGCGCTTCCGGCAAGGGAAGGCCGAAGCGCTCGATTCCCCTCAGCGTCGATGGAAGGCGCCTACCGGTCACATACGCGAGGGCGAGATCCATGGCCTCGACAGCCCGCCGCAGGTCCTGGAGCTCCCGCAGTCGTTCCGGGGCGCGGTCGGGCGGAATGAGTGTCCCATCGAGGTCTGAGGCCAGCAGTCTCGGGACGGCACCAACGGTCACGGACGCTCCGGTTTGGATGTGGAACGGTAAAGAGGAATCTGGACCATGATGTCAGCGACACAACGCCAACCACGGGATCCGCGGGACACCGCGCCGCGTCTGGATGGGCGCGTCCTCGTCTTCGGGGAAGTGCTCTTCGACCACTTTCCCGACGGTTCTCGCGTGCTGGGAGGGGCGCCCTTCAACGTGGCGTGGCATCTGTGCGGTTTCGGCGGAGACCCCCTCCTCATCAGCGCCGTGGGAGACGACGACGCGGGCCGGGAGATCCTCCACACGATGACCGGTTGGGGCATCTCTACCGTAGCGATGGCGGGCGACGCAGAGTACGCCACCGGTCGCGTCGAGGTGCGGATGGATGGCGGCGAAGCCACCTACGAGATTCCACCGGATCAGGCGTGGGACCACCTACGTGCGCCAGCCCTGGGGCCCGGCACGCCCGCCGTTCTCTACCACGGGACCCTGGCCCTCCGGACGGAGTCCTCGCTCCGGCAGGGTCTCGAGTTGCGGGCCCGCTTCGACGCTCCGGTCTTTGTGGACCTCAACCTGCGGGCCCCGTGGTGGACGCCGGAGGTGGTGAGCCGAAGCCTCGCTGACGCCGACTGGGTCAAGATGAGCGGTGACGAGCTGGCTGAGGTCGCCGGAGCACCCGCAGGCACCCAAGCGGAATGCGAAGGTGCGGCAAGGCGCCTGCTCGACCGCCACGGCGTCCGCAACGTGCTGGTCACCCGGGGACCCCAGGGCGCTCTCCTCGTCCGCAGGGAGGGTGATGCGCTCACCATCCCTGGCGACGACAGCGAGAACGTGGTGGATACCGTCGGAGCAGGCGACGCGTTCGCTGCCGTGATGTGTCACGCCATCGTGAAGGGATGGCCAGGCGAGTTGGCGTTGGAGCGGGCCGGTGCCTTCGCCCGGGACATCTGCCGCATCCGGGGGGCGACCAGCCCCGATCTCTCTCTGTACGAGAGACACCTGAGGCGTTGGACCGAGCACCCGCCTCGAGACGACGAGGACAGGCAGGGTATCCACGTCCTCTCCATCAGCGTCCACGGACTGGTGCGTGGCTCGGATATCGAGCTGGGGCGGGACGCGGACACGGGCGGACAGGTCTCGTATGTCGTCGACCAGGCCCGGGCGCTCGCGAGACATCCGGGCGTGGCGGAGGTCACGCTGGTGACGCGCTTGGTGGAGGACCAGAAGATCTCCGACGACTACGCGGCCCCCGAGGAACGCCTGTCCGCCAATGCCCGCCTGGTGCGCCTTCCCTTCGGACCGCGCCGGTACCTCCGAAAGGAACGGCTGTGGCCCTATCTGGACGAGATGCTGGACCAACTGACCCGGTGGATCCGGATGCACGATCACCCCCCGGACATCGTCCACGGCCACTATGCCGATGGTGGGTACGTCGGCGCCCAGCTCGCCAAGCTGTTGGGTGTCCCCTTCGTCTTCACCGGTCACTCCCTGGGACGCGTGAAAAGGGACCGTCTCCTGGCCGACGGACTGGACCCCGAGGCGCTTGAAGAACGCTATCGCATTACACGTCGCATCGAGGCGGAGGAGCAGGCGCTGGAGACCGCCGACCTGGTCATCGCAAGCACCCATCAGGAGGTGACGGAGCAGTTCGAGCAATACGATCTCTATGTACCGGAACGCATGCACATCATCCCCCCCGGCGTGGACCTCACCCGATTCTCACCGCCACCTGTCGACTGGCAGAGGCCACCCATCGCCCGAGAGCTGGCCCGGTTCCTCGTGGACCCCGACAAGCCGCTGGTCCTGGCCATCGCCCGCCCCGACGAGCGGAAGAACTTCTCGGGGCTACTGCGCGCCTACGCCGTGACACCCGATCTGCGCGAACGGGCGAACCTGGCTGTGGTCGCGGGCAACCGCGACGACATCAGGGAGATGGACGCGGGCTCCCGTCGGGTGCTCGACAACATTCTCCACCTGATCGATCGCCACGACCTGTACGGGTCCGTCGCCTACCCCAAGCATCACGGGACGGAGGACGTGCCGGACCTGTACCGGTACGCGGCGCACACCAAGGGCGTGTTCGTCAACGCGGCACTCACCGAGCCCTTCGGACTCACCCTCATCGAGGCCGCCGCCACCGGCCTCCCGGTGGTGGCCACCCATGACGGCGGGCCACGCGACATCCTGGCGGCCTGCGACCATGGGCTCCTGGCGGATCCCCTGGATCCCGGGGAACTGGGCGCGGCCATCCTGGAGGCACTGTCCTCCGAGGAGCGCTGGGGCCGTTGGTCGAAGAACGGTGTCTCGCGGGTGCACGCCCGGTTTTCCTGGACCAGCCACGCTCGAGCGTACGTGGATGCGGCCCATCAAGCCCTCACGGCAGCTCAGTCCATGCCCGTGGGGCGGCAGCCGGCGCGTCTCATCCGGCTGGAACGCCTGGTAGTTGCGGACATGGATGCCGACGCCGGTGACCCGCACGGGATGGCGGTCCTGGCCGCGGGTCTGGAGGCTGCGGACGGGACCGTCGGCTTCGCCGTGGTGACGGAGCGATCGCTTGATTCGGCTCTGGATCGTCTGAAGGAGTTGGGCGCCCCCCAGCCCGACGTGCTGTTCACGTCGTCGGGCACCGCGATCCACTACGGGCGTCACCTGATCCGCGATCGGTCGTGGGAGCGGAGGATCCGATACCGCTGGGAGCCCGACGCGGTGCGCCACGCCCTCGCCGACATGCCGGGCGTGACCGCCGACCCGGACCTGAGTGCCGGATACCGGCTACGCGTCCTTTCGACGGGAGACAACGCGCCGTCAGCTGTCGAGATGAGGAAGGTCCTGCGGCAGGCCGGACAGCGCGTGACCGTGCTCGAGTCTCGCGGGGGCCACGTGGAGATCCTGCCCGTGCGCGCTTCGCCGGACCTCGCGCTGCGGTTCTTCTGCTTCAAGTGGAACCTGGAGCCGGAGCGGCTCACCCGAGCCCGGGAGGCCGAGGGCGAGACGCTTCTCGAGGCATTCTTCCCCAATATCCAGCTTCAGCAGTCCATGGAGTGAGCTTGGTGCCGGGGCCTCACCCCGCCGCCTTCTCCACGATGATGGTCTGAGTGGGATAGGCGAACTCGATGCCCCGCGACTCGAACTCCTCATGGATCTTCAGGAAGATCGCCTGTTGGACATCCATGTGTTGGAGGTAGTCGGAACTGAGCACGAAATAGACGGACTCGAAGACGATGGCGAAGTCCCCGTACGCGGCCATGTGTGAGCGGTCGAAACGCACCTTGTCGCCATGGCCCTCGATGGCGTCTCGCAGGATGTCGGGGATCGCACCGAGTTGTTCCCGCGTCGTCTGATACGTCACGCCGATCTTGAGCACAACGCGACGCTCGTACATGCGCCCGAAGTTGCGTACCCGACTTCCCAGCAGGTCGGAGTTGGAGAAGATCACCTGCTCCCCGGACAGGCTGCGCAGTCGGGTGGTCTTGAGACCGATGGCTTCGACGCTCCCGAGGAAGTCACCGACGACGAGGAAGTCGCCGAGCACGAAGGGCTTGTCCAGGACGATCGAGAGCGACGCGAACAGGTCACCCAGAATGCTCTGGGCCGCCAGCGCCACGGCGATGCCACCCACGCCCAACCCCGCCACCAGCGCGGTCACGTCCACGCCCAGATTGTCCAGGGCCAGCAGGAGCACCATGGACCAGAGCCCCACCTTGGCGGCGATGCCGATGACGTTCATGGTCATGACCCGAGCGGGCTCATCTGCCGCATCTTCTTCGGTGCGGAACGCGAGCCACGCCGTGAGTCCGCGACTGACCCAGAGACCCGCCTGCACCAGCAGGGCGATGACGGTGATGCTGCGCAGGATCCCCGAAGCACTGCCCGGCAGAGTGAGCACTCGGCCCCCTGCGTATAGGGCGACCGCCAGCATGGGCAGGGAGCGTGTGCCGTTGAGCGCGTCGGCCAGGATGTCGTCCCACCTGGTGCCCGTGCGTGCGGCTGCGCGGGCGAGACGTCCCAGGACTCCGACCGCTACATAGCGCAGCAGAATGAACGAAGCCAGGGTGACACCGGCTGCGATGAGCCAGTCTCGGAGGGCATTGTCGGCGAGCATCGTGTCGAGAAGATCCATGACTGAAGAAACCCACGACGGAGCAGGGATTCAACCGTCCGGCGCGCCAACGCGCCGATGACATCGTGGTACCTTCCGAAAGGGGCTCCGGGGTGCGTCGAGAGAGCACGCGAGCCCCCGGTCCGCGGTCCACTCACAGGTTGGAGCCATGTACGAACAGGTAGCCCATTCTCTCCTGAACGAGATACTCGACCTCCTGAAGCCGGAGGTCCGGCGGCAGGATCTGCGCCACTTCTACACCCGCCTCGGCGCCAACTTCTACGCCATCCACCGGCTCTTTCAGCACCTGTATGGTGATCGCGACGACACGACCGAGCAGATGGTGCGCCTGGTGCAGGTCCTGGCCGACGGATACATCGACCGCTCCGAATCGCTGGAGCGGTCGGATATCGAGCGCGAGGGGAACCACAACTGGTTCCTGAGCCAGGAATGGGTGGGGATGGCCCTGTACAGTGGGGGATTCGCCACCGACGTCGACGGTGTGCGGGCGAAGCTCCCCTACCTGCAGGAGCTCGGGGTGAACATGGTCCACGTCATGCCGGTGCTTCAATGCCCGGACGGAGCCAGTGACGGCGGCTACGCCGTGAGCGACTTCCGCAAGATCGACCCCTCCATCGGCACCCTCGAAGACCTGCGCGAACTGGCCGAGGCCATGCACGCGCGGGGCATGCTCCTCACGCTCGACGTGGTCGTCAATCACACATCCGACCAGCACGAGTGGGCGCGGAGAGCCCGGGCCGGAGAGGTCGACTATCAGGACTACTACTACGTCTTCGACGACCGCACCACGCCCGACATGTTCGAGGAGACCATGCCGGAGATCTTCCCCGAGACCGCCCCCGGGAACTTCACCTGGGACGAGGCCATGGGGAAATGGGTGATGACGGTGTTCAACCACTATCAGTGGGACCTCAACTACCGGAACCCCGCCGTCCTCATCGAGATGATCGCCATCATCCTGTTCTGGGCCGACAAAGGCGCCGATATCGTGCGTCTGGACGCGGTGGCGTTCTTGTGGAAGAAGATCGGAAGCACGTGCCAGAACGAGCGCGAGGCTCATCTGATCCTGCAATTGATGAAGGACTGCTGCCAGGTCGCCGCCCCGGGCGTGCTCTTCATCGCCGAAGCCATCGTCGCTCCCGTGGAGATCACCAAGTACTTCGGCGAGGACGCCGTCATCGCCAAGGAGTGCGAGATCGCCTACAACGCGACGTTCATGGCATTGTTGTGGGATGCGGTCGCCACCCGCAGCGCCAACCTGCTCCAAATCGGCATCCGCAACCTGCCCACCAAGCTCGACCGGGCGACGTGGCTCAACTATGTGCGCTGCCACGACGATATCGGGCTGGGCTTCGATGACCAGGATATCGAGTCGGCCGGGTATGATCCGACGGCCCATCGCCGCTTTCTGGTGGATTACTTCACCGGGTCCTATGGGGGCTCTCCGGCCCGTGGCATGCCTTTCGGCGTCAACGACAGGACGGGTGACGCGCGCATCTCGGGGTCGCTGGCTTCGCTGGCCGGGCTCGAGTCCGCGCTGGAGGCCGGAGACCAGGACGGCGTGGACCGGGCGATCCGGGTCATCCTGCTTCTTCACGGCATGATCCTCTCGTTCGGCGGGATTCCACTCCTGTACTACGGGGACGAGTTGGGAACCCAGAACGACTATTCGTTCCAGGACGACCCTGCCAGGGCCGGCGACAGCCGGTGGATGCACCGGCCCGACATCGACTGGGAGCGGGCCGAGCGACGGCATCGGCGGGGGAGCGTGGAGCAGAGGATCTTCGATGGCCTCAGGGAGGCGATCGCGGTGCGAAAGACCATCCGAGCCTTCGCCGATTTCAACAACCGCGAGCTCGTCGACACGTCGAACCCGCATGTGTTCGCGTTCTGGCGCACCGACCCGGAGTACGGCAACGGCGCCGTCCTCGTGGTGGCGAATTTCGACGGTGAAGCCCAGCACCTGGACCTGCACGACCTCGGAAACCGAGGGATATTCCGGCACGGGGATGGTGTGGACCTTTTGACCGGTGAGGCTCCCGTCCGAGTGGAGGATCAGTTGGTGATCCCTGCCCACGGGTTCTACTGGCTGGCCGATCGGTGAAGGGAGGGGACGTCGTCCGGAGCGTCGCCCACGGCCGGCCACCCGACGTGAGCGCTGGTTCTCCTGGTTGCGGGCGACGATGAAGTGCCCTCAGCCCGGGAAGCTGACGAACAGCCGTCCGTCCGGCATCGGCTCCATGGACAGGTACGAATTCCACCCCATGAGTTGGGCGTACTGGTTCAGCGCGGCGATGAGCTGCGTGGCCAGGTCGATCTCACCCATCCCTTCGGTGAGCCGGTCCACGACCCGGGTGCGCACGTAGTCGTCCACGACCGACACCGACACGTCGTCTCCGTTCGTGGCGATGGACACGTTGGTCTGGAACTCGAAGGTCGTCCCCGACGAGCCCAACCCCGCCCCGTCCACGTGCATGGCCAGACGCACGGCCAGGGACGTGTTCGTCAGGTCGCCGGTGAAATCGATCCCATCGAGGTCGAGGATCTCCTGTTCGCTCCAGTTCTCCGGGTTCACGCACGAGCCCAGCGAGGCCACGCCCTGGCCCAGGAAGTCCACGACGCAGTTGAGGGTGACGGCGTTGCAGTTGGCACGGGGGATCTCGAACGTCCCACACGTCCAGCACGGGATGTACCCGAAGAAGCTCCCCTCGAACTCCCGGCCGTTCTCCTCGAACGGGATGGTGACGACCAGGGCGGCGCCCCCCGGTTCGGACTCGGACGCGATGGTGAAGCCTTCGCTGTTCACGTCGGTCACCCGGGTCTCGATGCCGTTTTCCCGGTTCTCGTCCAGGTCACCGGTGAGGACCTGGTTGCCGAACTCGATGCGGACGCCGTCTCCGTGGTCGAGGGAGATGTCCAGCCCCTCGAGCGCCGTATCGAACAGCTCGCGCTCGATGGCCGCGTAGCCGACCGGCCAGGCCTGCCCGCCCACCTCGGCCTCGCCCCCGGGGGTGACGACCCGGAAGCCGGCGGCGGGCATGGAGGGGAACAGGACCTCCAGGCGATCCGTGGACCCCAGGCTCTGTCGTGAGCGGATCTCCGCCTTCACGGGGGACCCCCCGGTCGTCCCTGCCCAGACCTCGACGTCCGGGTGGTTGAGGTTGTCCCCTTCGATCCACACGACACCATCGGTGCCGCCGGCACCCTGGAGCACGGCGCTGCGGTCCACGATCTGGGCGTTCTCGATGCGGTCGTCCGGACCGGCGTGGTACCCGTAGTCCCTGATCCACCACCGGAGGTTGCCGGGAGGCGGCGGGGCAAGTCCGATGTTGGAGAGGGTGTTGTTGGTGGTGGCGAGGGGAACGCCCGCGTCGACCAGGGCGACGCGGATCTTGTCGCCGTCGAAGCGGAGGTCGTCCTTGAGGTACGCCGCGACCTGGACCGGTTCGTACGCCTTGATCAGGGGCGCCGCCAGGGCGTCGTCGGACAGGCGGTGGACGCTCCGGATGCTGCCGGCGGTCGTGCGGACGTCGGTGCCCCGTCCTCCGAGGAACACCGCGATGTCGTCGGCGTCGGCGCGGGTCGCGCGGAGCACGTTGGCGCCGTCCACGCCGGCGACGCCGGCGGCGTCCATCGCCTCGAGGGCACGGATGCCCGTGACGCGCATGCCGTCGGACAGCCCGGACGCGATGGCAACGGCGTCCATACGGACCTTCGCCATGAGGGCGGCGGTGGTGCGGGCGTCGGCCCTGAGAACCTCCCCTGCGGCCCGGGCGATGGCCGGTGGCCCGTACCCCACGGCATTCAGGATCTCCACCGTGCGGTCGTCGCCGACCCGGAAGCGGCCGTCGAGCTCCTCGGCGACGTCGTTTGCCGAGGCCTTGGCCCTGTACATGGCGGTGGCCCGCTCCATGGCGGGGTCCGGCGAACCTCCCCGTTGGGCGTGGAGAGGGGTGCCGGCAACGGCCAGCAGGGCGGTGGCGAGGAGGGAGCGAAGGGTCGCCGGCTGGAACATGATGGCCTCCGTGGGCAGGGTCGGTGGGGGCGCGCCGGCCGCTCGCCCGTGGGCAGCGGATCGGTCTTTCCCCCACCTCCCCCTAGCGGACCCGTCCCGGTGGGGGATCACGCCTCCCACGCGCGCCCCGCCCCGCGCCCTGACATCCCCCACGTCCGCGGACGGGGCCCGGTCGCCGATGGAGGGGTTGTGCCCCTCCCTGTGGCCGACCGTCCCTGACCGAGCAGGGAGGCGCGAGACACGCCCCGGTTGTTTCGGGATGGAGCTGCCCGGCATGCTCAGGCATGGACTCCGAGCCGCTCCCTGCCACCGAAGATGCGCGCGGAGGCTTCTGCCTCGAGTGCGGGGCCGAGCTGTCCGGGCCCTTCTGCGCCCGGTGCGGGCAGGAGGACCGGGACGCTGAGCCGCCGGCCGGGGAGATGCTCCGGGAGATGCTGGCCGATGCCGTGGGGGCGGACGCCACCGTGTGGCGATCCCTCCGCCTGCTGACGACGCGCCCCGGCGCCCTCACCCTCGAGTACCTGGCGGGGCGGCGGCGGCGCTACCTGTCGCCGCTGCGCCTGTACCTCATGGCCAGCATCCCCTTCGTGGCCCTGGCGGTGTGGACACCGGCGGGACAGAGCCTCATCCAGGTGCAGCCGCCCCAGGAGTTCGCGGGCCGCGTCCAGGATTTCAGGGAGGCTCTCTTCGACGTTTGGCCGTGGTTTCTGGTGGCGGTGCTTCCCCTCTTCGCGGCGGTCTACGCGTTGCTCCTGCGACGCGTGCACGCCTCATTCACCCGACACCTGGTGTTCACCCTCCACCTGCACGCCTTCGGGCTGGTGGCGCTGTCGGTGTCGCAGTTGGTGTGGTACGTCCCGCCGCGCCTGCTGGGCGCCTTGATGGCCCTGGCATGCATGGTGGCGCCCGTGGGCTACCTCGTCCTCTCGCTCCGGCGGGTCTACGGGATCTCCTGGGTCGCCAGCGTGGCGACCACCCTCGGGGCGGCCGTCCTCAACGTCGCCGTCGTGGGCCTGTCGGTCCTGGGCGCCGTGGTCGTCACGTCCCTGCGCCTTTCCTAGTCGGGCTCCCGTACGAATGGTCGCCACCCAGGCCGGTGGCGCCGGCCCCCACCCCTCCTCCGCGGGTCGCCGTTGCCATAGACTCCGGTTGGCCCCACGGCACATCCGACCCAGGAGCGGTCCATGCGAGCCCTCGCCATCCCCCGTCTCCCTCTGCTTCCCCGCGCTCCACCAGGCCGCCGGACCCTGCGCACGGGCCCTCCTCCTGACGGCCCTGGCCTCCATCTCGGCGCTGCCCGCCGGGGCCCAGGCGCTCCCCGACGCCTTCGCGAACGCCTTCACGTTCCGCAACCTGGGCCCATTCCGCACCGGGGCCTGGGTGACGGACTTCGCCGTCCCCGACGCGCCGGAACGCGACCACCAGCGCGTGTTCTACGTTGCGACGCGCAACGGCGGCGTCTGGAAGACGGTGAACAACGGAACGACCTTCGAGCCGGTGTTCGAAGGGGTCGGGCCCCAGACCATCGGGGCCGTGGCCGTGGCGCCCGACGATGCCGACCAGGTGTGGGTGGGGACGGGAGACCCGGACCTGGCCCGCTACGCCTACGCCGGCGATGGCGTCTACAAGTCGACCGACGGCGGGGACGACGTGGGCGCACACGGGGCTCGAGGAGACCCACCACGTGCGCAAGATCGTCGTTCACCCCCATGACCCGGACGTCGTCTTCGTGGCGGCGATGGGCCACCTGCACGGCCCCAACCCGGAGCGGGGTGTCTTCCGGACCCGGGACGGTGGCCTCCACTGGGAGAAGGTCCTCTACGTGAACGATCACGTAGGGCGCCATCGACCTCGTCATGGTGCCCGGGCAACCGGACGTCCTCTACGCCGCCATGTACGAGAAGGAGCGGTATCCGTGGACCTACGTGGTGGGAGGCGAGGGCAGCGGGATCTGGAAGAGCACCGACGGGGGAAGCACCTGGACGCCGCCTCGGCGGGGGCCTGCCGGAGGGGTTCATCGGTCGGATCGGGATCGACGTCTTCCGCGGCGACCCGGACATCGTCTACGCGGTGGTGGAGAACGCCAACCCGCGGCCCGGGCGACCGCCGCGGGTCCGATGCGGGTGCGCGGCGGATGGGGTGAGGTCTACCGCTCCGACGACGCCGGCGCCACCTGGCGACAGACCCACGCACGACAGCATCAACGTGGGGGGCAAGGCGCCGTACTCCTTCAACATCCTGCGCGTCGATCCGGAGGACCCCGACAGGCTCTACGTCACCAGCGACGCCCTCCTCATCAGCGAGGACGGGGGCGCGACCTGGAGCGGAGGTTGGGGGCCCACGCGCGAGCCCGCTGTTCCAACGGCATGTTCGGGGACGTCCGGCAACGTGTGGATCGATCCCGAGGACGCCGAGCGGATCTTCGTGGGGTCCGACGGCGGCGTGAACATCACCTACGACGGCGGCGCGCACGGTGGACTTCCTGCCCAACCTCCCCGTCGGCGAGATCTACGACGTGGCGCGTGGACATGGAGGATCCCTACCACCTCTACGTGGGGCTCCAGGACCACGAGTCCTGGAAGGGGCCCGTGAACGGCTTCTCCGGCCTGGTGAGCGGCATCGACGACTGGGTCACGGTGGGCACCGGCGACGGCATGTACCAGGCCGTCGACCCGGACGGACAGCCGCTGGGTCTACAACACGCTCCAGTTCGGCGGCCACGTGCGCGTGGACCAGAAGCTGGCCACGCCGCACCGCGCATCCAGCCGCCCGACCGCCCCGAGGGCGAGCCCCCGTACCGGTACACGTGGACGACGCCCATCGTCCTCTCTCCCCACGACCCGGCGGTGCTCTACACCGGGGCCCAGGTGGTCCTCCGCTCGCCCGACCGGGGGGACACCTGGGAGGAGATCAGCCCCGACCTGACCACCGACGATCCGGAGAAGATCAACGGCCACGGCAACATCCAGTACTGCACCATCACGACGGTGGAGGAGTCGCCCGCTCGCCGCCGGGCGTGATCTGGGCCGGCACCGACGACGGCCGCGTCCAGCGTCACACGGGACGCCGGAGAAGCTCTGGACAGACCGGACCGACGCGCTCGAGGCCGCCGGCGCCCCCCGGGGCTACTGGGTGACGCGCGTGGTTCCCTCACCCCACGACGCGGCGCACGGCCTTCGTCACCATCACCGGCTTCCACCGGGACGACTTCCGGCCCTTCGTCTTCCGGACCGACGACTACGGCGAGACCTGGCGGTCACTCGCGGGCGACCTGCCCGGAGCGCTTCGGCCAACGTCCTCGTCCAGGACCGGAAGAACGCCGAACCTGCTCTTCCTGGGCACGGATCACGGGCTCTTCGTCGTCCGTGGACGCCGGCGCATCCTGGACGGCGTTCCAGGGCGACATGCCCGTGGTCCCGGTGCGGGACCTCGTCATCCACGCCCGGGAGAACGACCTGGTGGTCGGCACGCACGGGCGCGGGATGCCTTCGTCACCGATATCACCCCGCTCCAGCAGCTCACGCCGGGAATCCTCGCCAGCCGACCGTCCACCTGTTCGCCCCCGAGCCCAAGGGACTGCGCGTGGAGAGCGGGTGGGGCAACTACCGCCTCTTCGGGTGGCGGCACGTGACCACGCGCAACGAGCCGAACGGAGTCCTGCTCGACGTCTACCAGGGCCGGCCCGGCGCCGATACCCTGGCCCTGGTCATCCGTGACGGATGCGGCACCGTCGTCCGGGCCCTGGAGGAGCCAGGCGGGGTGGGGCTGCACCGGGTGGTCTGGGACCTGAGGGACGATGACCGCCAGCCCGTGTCCCCCGGCACGTACAGCGTGAGCCTCGAGGCCGGGACCAGAACGCAGAGCCGGAGCCTCACGGTGAAGGCCCCGGTGGTTCTCCCTCGCGGCTGAGCCGGCGAATCGAGTGCGCCTCGAGGGCCGCGCTCACACACCAAGCACCCGTCGCGTGTAGTCGTTCGAGAACACACCCGCGGGGTCGAAGCGTCGCTTGGCGGCGAGGAACTCCGCGACGTTCTCGCGCGGGTACAGCGCGCGCATGTCGTCCCCTGCCGTGAAGAACACCTTTCCCCAGTGCGGACGCGCCTCCATGCACGCCGTGGCATGCTCCTCGAGCCGGCGCAGAAACGGTACGGAGCGCGGATCGGCCGGGTCCGCGTGGATGTCCACGAAGACGACGTCCCGGTCGTAGTTCGGCGCCAGGGCCACGTTGTCGGCCGCGCCGACCACGCGACACGTGTAGTAGGCGTGGCCCGGGAGGAGCGTCGACCGGCGGGGACGCTCGGCCTCGAACGCCTCTGCCAGCTCCGCGTACCGCGCCACAGGCACCGCCAGCTCCATGTTCAGCCAGTCGGGCCGATCGAGCGCGCGCTGGCCGGCGCGCGCGAGGGACGCGTGGTGCCGCACGACGCCCGATCCGATGAAGAGCATCCCCGAGAACGGCACGCGCAGTGTGTATCCATGCCCCGCGACGCGGAGGAGGCGCCCGAGCGCGACGCGAACGGCCGGGACCTTGAGCGGCCCGACCAGGAGCCCGGCCAGGCCCGCCCGGGCGTCGCCGATGCTCCGGGCCGGTTCCATCGGCCCGCCCTCGCCCCCGCGGTCGATCGTGACGTGGAGGATCTGGCGCGCGTCGAACGGGTGCGGCACGAACCGCAGGTACTCGTGCGCGCGGATGCGCTCCTCGAGCCGCGCGGTGAACGCCTCGCGGGGGGTACACCCTACCTCGTACGTGCACGGTCCCTTCGGAATCACGGCCATCGTGAGCTCGACCACCACGCCCAGCGTGCCGAGGCTCAACCGGAGCGCGCGGAGCTCGCGCTCGTCGCGTGTACGATGCACGGAGCCGTCGGGAAGCACGATCGCCATCCCGCGCACCAGCTCACACATCACCCCGCCGTCCCGGCCGTACCCGTGCGTTCCCGTGGCGAGCGCCCCGGCGAGCGTCTGCTCGCCGAAGTTGCCGCTGAATCGGAGCGCGTACCCGCGCTCGTCCAGCCACCGGCTCAGCACCCCGATCGGGATCCCACCCTGCGCCGCCACCGTACCGCGCCCGGGGTCGAAGTCGACCACGCGGTCCAGGCGCTCGATGGAGATCATGCGTCCGCGGCACAGGAATCCGTCGTTGTACGAATGGCGCTTGCCCACGACACGGATGGGGAGGCCCGAGGCGCTCGCGAGACGCACGGCGTCCGCGAGCGCGTCCAGCGTGGCCGGCCGTTGGATCGCAGAAGCCAGTTCTCGGATGTTGCCCGCGTAGTTGACCACGCGCTCCAGCGGACGGATCGACGGCACCAGGTCGCCGACGGAAGCGATGGAGGCGCGCCAGAGCGCCTCGATGCGACCGGCATCCAGGCACCGCGCCGAGGGCGCGCGGGGGCGCCCCCGGTCCCAGTAGCCGCCGCCGTCCGCGGCCGGGGCGAGCGCGGTGCGCAGGATCTCGGACGCCACCAGGTCGCTCGGCCGCGGGCGGGACCAGACGCGCTCGATCCGCTTCGCCGTGCGCGACTTGCCCGCGTGGATCGGGGTGTCGACGTAGCCGGGCGACACCACCCGCACCATCAGCTCCGGGTGGAGCCGCGCGAAGCGCAGGAAGAACGTCACCGCGGCTTCCTTCGAGCGGGCGTAGCGGCGCCAGAAGCCCAGCAGCCCCGCGCCGGGAAGGCCGGCGAGGCGGTGGGCTTCGCTGGCCACGTAGACGAGACGCCTGAGCTCGGAGCGCCCGCACAGCGGCTCGAGCAGGTGCGTGAGCACGAAGTTCGAGAGGTAGTTGACCTGCCAGTGCAGCTCCTCACCGTCCCCGGTGCGCACGGTTCGCCACGGCACGTGCACGCCGGCATTCAGCACGAGGAGGTCGATGGGGCGTCCGTCCCGCACCAGCCCGTGGGCGAAGTCCCGGGTGGACGTCCGGGAAGCGAGGTCGAGCGGTCGATGCACCAAGGGGGCCGGCACCGGTCTCCTGGACCCGACCAGGACCTCGGCTCCACGCCGGTCCAGCTCCTGGGCCAGCGCGAGGCCGATGCCGCTGCTTCCGCCGGTGAGGACGACGCGCCGGCCTTCCAGGGTCGCGGCCTGATCGTCGGTCGGAAGCGGCTCTCGGCCGGTACCGGGGAAGTCGCTCATGGGAACCTCCAGGAAGGGCCGACGGGGTGTCATGGAAGGGCTCCGGAGACCAGGTGGGGGACGGCCGCGATCGCGGCGAAGCGGACGAATCGGCCGGCGAGGCCGAGCGCGACGAACGAGGGGAGCCGAACGCCGAGGACCGGTGCGGCGATGGACACGAGGTAGAACGGGGGCAGGCCCGCCGCGGCGCTGAGCAGCACCAGGAGCCCCCGCCCGCGCTTCGGCCAGCGGTCCAGCTTCCACGCGGCCAACCGGGCACCGGCGCCCGTCCGGGTCAGCCGCTCGCTGCCCAGGAAGAGCGCCGTCTTGCCGGCCATCTGTCCGCACGCCATGGCGAAGGCGAGCAGGGGGGCCGCACCGGGCGAGGCGAGGACGAGCCCGACCAGGATCACCTCGGCATTCACGATCGGGATCAGGCTGCTCGCGAGGCCGCCCGCAGCGGCGGAGAGCAACAAGGGGCCGCTCATCGGAGGTCCCCGCGCGTCGCGGCGTCGGGGCCATGAGCCCCTTCCTCGCAGATCTGCCCAGCGTAGCTGACGTGGATCGCGCGTGAGCGCGTGTCGGCCGTGCCGCTCACCACCACCCGCCCTGCGGCCCGGGGCGATCGGTCGGCGACGAGCTCGAGCCACCCCTCGACAGACTGACCTCCGACGGTGTCCCCCGCCGGGACCGCCGTGGCGGGTCCGTCGAGCCGGTAGCTCCCCCCTTCGGTGACCACGTCGACCCGGATCGCGAGACCCGTGACGGACCCAACCTTGCCTCGGCGCCGCACCTCGACGCGCACGGCCCCGTCAAGGTCACCGGAGATCGTGCCCTCGCCCCGGGCGCGGAAGCCGTGCCAGTCGAGTCCGACGTGCCCGGCACGGGCGTCGATCAGGCCGGCCATGTCGCGGCAGCGGGGGTCGGAAGGCGGGGCGGGGAGCAGCGCCCTGGGGAGTCGGACGGGGAACGCGACGTGGCGGGGCGCCTCACGGACGGACGCCAGGGCGGCCGGTGGAACGACGAGGGCCGTCTGGAGAAGGAGCAGTAGGGAGGGGAGCATCGGAACCTCCACGCGGGATGGGTCGCAGCCAACGCGACCAATTCTCCCCGGGCGGACGTCGCGGCTCCGTGCGGGTCAGCCCGTAGTCGGGTCCATGGGACCACGTAGTCGGCCCGGCTTGCGTCCGCGTCGCCCGGCCGCACAACTTCCAGCGGGACACCACCTTCCCTTCCGCGCAGGGGTGACGCTGGACACCGCTGCCCACCTCCCCGCCCTGCCGCTCGCGGGTCGCGCTGCCGACCTGGCCGCGCTCCGGAGCGCCGTGGAGCGCCTGCGCGCCGGGGGCGGCTCCGTCCTGTTCGCGTGGGGCGAGAGCGGGATCGGAAAGAGCCGCCTCGTCGCGACCCTCGCCGAGGAGTGCCGGCGCGCGGGGTGGCACGTCGCGGAAGGGAGGGCCTACGCGGTGGAGAAGGGGGTGCCGTTCGCGCCCTTCTCGGACGCGCTCGTGCCCGTGCTTGGGGACCTGGACGAAGGGGCGCTGAACGTCCTGTCGCGCGGCCTGGCCGACGACCTCGGGCGTCTGTTCCCCGGCCTCGCCCTCCGATCCGGGGGGCGGACACCGCACGCCGACGAGCTCGGCTCCCGCGCGCAGCTCTTCTGGAGCCTGTCCCGCGTGCTCGAGGGCCTGGCTGCGCGCGCGCCGTTCCTGCTCACCCTCGACGACCTCCAGTGGAGCGATCCTTCCTCGCTCGAGCTGCTGCACTTCCTTGCGAGGCAATTGGGAAGGGCGCCCCTCGCGATCGTGGCCACGATCAACGAGGACGAGCGCGACGCGGATCCGCGGCTCACCGAGGTGGAGCGCTCCCTCGCGTCCCTCGGGCTGGCGGAGTCACGGCGGATCGAACCGCTCTCGGCGTCTGCGGTCGCGGAGCTGATCCAGGACACGTTCCGGGTCGGCGCCGCGGCGTGCGCTCCGTTCGCGCGTTGGGTGCGGGAGCGCACAGGAGGGAACCCCCTCATGATCGAGGCGACGCTCGCCACGCTGGTCGAGCAGGGCCGGCTGCGTAAGACGGGCGGCGTGTGGCTGGGATGGGAGGTCGCCGATCTCGATCCCCCCCGCTCCGTGCGGGCGGCGATCCTTCACCGGCTGGAGCGGCTTCCCCCGGCCGCGCGGGAGACGGCCGAGGTGCTGGCCGTGATCGGCACGCGGGCGCGACACGACACGGTCCGCAGCGTGTGCGACCTGCCGGAGCCCGAGCTCGCGACCGCCCTGGAGGTCCTCGAGCGCCATGGCTTCGTGCTCGAGTCATCTACGGACGGGTGGCCAGCGTACGATCTCCGGCACCCCCTGGCCGCCGATGTCCTCCGAGGCGAGATCGCGGGCGCGCGCCGGGCGCTCCTGCACCTGCGCGTCGCGGAGTCCCTCGAGGCGGCGTACGGCTCGGAGTCCCTTCAGCACGCCGACGAGCTGGCCTTCCACTATTCGAGAGGCGAGTTGGGTGGTCCCACGGAACGCGCTCGCGGCTACCTTGCGGCCGCGGGGCGGCAAGCCCTGGAGCGGTTCGCGGACCGCGAGGCCGTCCGCTACCTCGAGCAGGCCCTGGCCTGCGCGGGCGAGGGCGCGGAATGGGGCACGATCGTGGAGGACCTGGGACGTGCCCGGCGGAGAACCGGGGACTTCACCGGCGCCGTGACGCTGTGGAGGCGGGGTGTCGCCGAGGCCGTGACGCGAGGTGACAGCCTGACCGCTGCTGGCCTGACGCGTCGGATTGCGCTCGCCCAGCTCTTCGCCGGGGAGCTCGGGCCGGCGCTCGACGACTTCGACGGCGCGCTCGCGCACGCGCGTGAGGCCGACGATCCGCGCGTGCTCGGACGCGTGCTCGGCGCGCGGGGTGTCTGCCTCCAGGGGCTCGGCCGGGTGGCGGATGCGGAGCGCGACCTGAAGGAGGCCCTCCGCTTGGCGAGGACGTCGGGGGCCGACGCGATTCTGGCGCGCGCCCACCGCGCGCTGCTGCTCTTCCACACCTGGTCCGGACCGCCCGACCGCGCCCGCCAGCACGGCCGGGATGCCCTCGCGCGCGCCGAAGCCTCAGGAGACGCCGGGCTCACCTGTACGTGCCACTGGGCCCTCGCGGTCCTCGAGGGCCTGTCCGGGAAGGCCGAGGCGTGCCTGCGCCACATCGAGGCCGCGGAGCGAGGCAACGCCGAGCTGGGCTCACCGCTGATGGAGATCGCGCTCGCCGAGGTGCGCGTGGAGGTTGCGTTCGGATCGGGCGATTGGGTCACCGCCCTCGCAGTGGGGGAGCGAGCCATCGCGCTCTGTCGAACACTGAGCCAACGCGCGCTGCTCACACGACTCCTCGTCTGGACCGGCCTCGTTCACCTGGGCCGCGGCGCCGGCGAACAGGCACGTGCGTACGTCGAGGAGGCGGCGCGGCTGGCCGGCGTCGGGACTGCCGAGGGAGGAGGCGCCGTACACGCGCTGGTGCCCGCGCACATCGGGCTCGCCAGCCTCCACCTCGCGAACGGGGCCGTGGCCGAGGCGATCCGCGTCGCGCGGGCGGCGCTCGCGATCGTCGACCGCACCGGGTACCGGCGATGGGCGGCCCACCGGCTGCTCCCGGTGCTCGCCGAAGCGTACTTGATCGCGCGGGACCTGGAGGGCGCCCGCGAGACCGGGGCGCGGCTCCGCGACGAGGCTACGCACCTGGACGACCCTCTCGCGGCGGCGTGGGCCGACGCCTGTGACGCGCTGGTCGCCTGGCTCGGCGGCTCCGGGGCCGGCGCCGAGGCTGCCCTGCGTACCGCCGCCGAGGAGCTCGAGGCCATCCCCTTCTTGCCCGACGCGCTCCGGGTCAGACGGCGGCTGGCCGTGTGCCTTGCCGACCTCGGGGACCGCGCCGGTGCGGTCACGGAGCTGCGCCGGATCCACGACGCGTTCGCGGGTCTGGGAGCCGAGCGCGAGCTCGAGAAGACGCGACGCGCGCTGCACGAGGTGGGCGCGCGCCCCCCGACCCGGCCCGCCTCCCAGGGTGCGCAAGGCCTCACGGGCCGCGAATGGGACGTGCTGGAGCGTGTCGCGGCGCGCAAGTCGAACAAGGCGATCGCGCGGGAGCTCGGGATCTCGGCACGGACCGTCGAACGGCACCTCACGAACATCTTCCGCAAGCTGGACACCGAGTCCCGCGTCGACCTGGCCGATCTCGTGCGCACGTTGCCCCGGAGGCGACCCTAGTCCGCCACCCCCCGTCGATCTCACCGGCCTCCGCCCAAACCACCGCCTCCACCACGCAGCGCGACTTGACCCGACCTCCCGGGGAGCGCTATATACACGGATCGTGTATACACGGATCGTGTCTTTCGATGGATGGACCGATGTCGTCCGATCCCCTGTCCCTCCGCCACCTCCGCATTCTCGTCATCCTCACCGGGGGGCCGCTCCACGGCTACGCCATAGGCGCCGCGATCGAGGAGGACACCGGCGGTTCCGTGGCTCTTCGGCCCGGCTCGCTCTACCGAGCGCTCCACCAGCTCCTGGAGCGCGGGCTCGTTGCGGAGGTGGCCGCGGATGACGATGCCGACGCCCGTCGCCGCAGCTACGCGCTGACGCCGGAGGGCCGCGCGGCTCTCGCGGAGGAGCTCGGACGGGTCGGCGAGCTCGTGGATCGGGCGCGCAGCCTTGGCGTCATCGCCGGAGGAGTCTGAGCGTGGACGCGCCCGGCCGCACCTCCTGGGCAAGGCGTCTGTTCGGCCGCTCGTTGGGGCTCTTTCCACCAGACTTCCGCGCGCGCTACGGGGAGGAGATGCAGGCCGCCTTCGACCACGAGTGGGCGCGCAGGGAAGGCGCAGGCCGTGTTCGACGCGTCGCCTGGGTGATCGCGACGCTGGCGGACACCGTCGTGAGCGGCACGGGCCAGCGGATCGCCGGCGGACCCGGGCGGGGCCGTCCTGGGCGCGCCACCTTCGACGCAGCGCTCCAGGCTCTGGGGTTCACGCTGAGGAGCGCCCGGCGGGCACCTGGCTTCACCCTCGCCGTGGTGGCAACGCTGGGTCTGGGGATCGGCGCGACGACGATGATGTACGGGATCACCGATCGCCTCCTGCTCCGTCCCCCCGCGCACGTGGCGGACCCCGGGCGCGTGGTGCGCGTCTACTTCGACCGGACTTCGCCGTTCCTCCGCACCAGGGAGATCAGCGCCGAGTTCTCGTATCCCGACATGGTGGACCTCGAGACCCTGAGCGGCTTCAGTGCGGTGGCGGGCTACTCGAACACCACGTACACCCTCGGCTGGGGCACCGAGGCGGAGCGCCTCCACGTCCAGATGGCCGGCGCGCGCGCTCTTCGGCCTGCTGGGCGTTCGGCCCGAGCTGGGCCGGTTCTACGATGCGGAGGAGGACAGGATCCCCGGCACCCAGGTCGCCGTCCTCAGCCATGCGTTCTGGACACGCCACTTTGGGCGGGACGCAGGGATTCTCGGGCGGGAGCTGCGCATCGGCCCGGGCACGTACACGGTGGTGGGCGTCGCCCCGCCGGGCTTCACGGGTGCCACCATCGACCCGGTGGATGTGTGGCTTCCCCTCGTGACCACCCGGGCGGCTTCGTCCAGGAGCGACGCTTGGCGCACGTCCCGCAGCTCGTACTGGTTCGAGGTGGTGGCCCGCCTCCGTGACGGGCGCGAACCCAAGGCCGTCGAGGCCGAGGCCACCGCCGCTCACCGTGCCGGCCGGGAGGACCAGATCGCCGCGGGCCGATACGACCCCGACGCGCGCGTCGTCCTCGGCTCCGTCGTCCCGGGGCGCTCGCCCAACGCCGGCTCCGCGGTAGCCGTGTCGCGGCTTCTCGCCGGCGTCGCGCTCCTGGTCATGCTCATCGCGTGCGCGAACGTGGCCAACCTGCTCTTCCTTCGCGGCGTGCGTCGCAGACGAGAGATGGCGATCCGCGTCGTCCTGGGGATTCCTCGGCGGCGGCTCTTTCTTCACCTCTTGCTGGAGAGCCTCACCCTCGCGGCCGTGGCCGGCGTGGCCTCGATCCTCGCGGCCCGGTGGGGAGGCGCGCTCGTCTACCGGACCCTCTTGCCCGAGCTCGACCCCGGCCCGTCGCTCGGGTACCCTCACCTTCTCGGGTTCGCCGGCCTCGCCGCGTGCATCTCGGCCCTCCTGGCCGGTCTGGCGCCGGCGGCGCTGGCCTCGCGACCCGACCTCCACCGGGACCTCGGGGGCTCCGGCCACGCACGCTCGTCGAGCCGCATGCGATCCTCGCTTCTGGTCCTCCAGGTCGCGATCTCGGTGGTGCTGCTCGCGGGTGCGGGCCTCTTCCTCAGGAGCCTCGACCGGGTGCACGACCTCGACCTGGGCTTCGTGCCGGACGGGGTCGTGGTGGGAAACGTCGAGACCGCCCGTGGCTACGTGGGCGATGTCCCCGCGAGGGCGGTGACCGATGCGATGGAGCGCCTCCGTACGGAGCCCGGAATCGAGGCGGTGGCCGTGTCGAGCCTGACGCCCTTCGAGGGCCTCTACTGGGGACTGGCCCTCCAACAGGCGGACGGGGAATCGATCTCTCTGCCCAGCAGGCCGATCTCCTATGTGATCTCCCCGGACTACTTCCGGGTGATGGGGATGCGGCTCGTCCGAGGCCGTGGCTTCACCCCCGCCGATGCCGTCCCCGGTGCTCCCCCCGTGCTGGTGCTCTCCGAGGGGCTCGCCCGTCGGGCCTTCGGACTGGCCGATCCCCTGGGCAAGTGTCTCCTGGTCGAGCAGAGGGGCTCCGGACGTCCTCCGTGTAGCCGGGTGGTGGGGATCCTCGCGGATCATCGCGCCGCGGACCTCGTGGAGGATGCGTCGTTGATCTTCTACCTCCCCGTCGGACATCCCGCCGCCCAGGACGTGAGCAGTGTCGTCGTGCGGGGGTCGGGAGGGACGCCCGCCACGCTCGCCGCCGTCCGGACAGCGCTGCTCGACGCCGGTTCCGACGTCCGGTACGCATCGGTCCGGCCGTTGGTCGACCAGGTCGGCGCACTCGGGCGATCGTGGCGCCTCGGCGCCACCTTGTTCGCCCTCTTCGGTGGCCTCGCCCTGTCGGTCGCGGCGCTCGGGCTGCACGCGATCGTGAGCTTCGAGATGGCGCAGCGACGTCGTGAGATGGGAATCCGGTCGGCGCTCGGTGCCGAGCGTGGGCGCCTCGTGGCGATGGTCTTCCGCTTTGCCGTTCTGCGTGCGTCGGGAGGCGCCGTGCTCGGGCTCACCGTGGTCATCGCGCTCGCGGGCGCGGCCCGGGATCTCCTCTTCAGGACGTCGCCGGAGGACCCCATCGTCCTGGCGGCGTCGTGCCTCACCCTCGTGGCCGTCGCTGCAGCCGCAGCCGTCATACCCAGCGGCGAGCGCTGCGCGCACACCACCCTCGGAGGCGCTCCGCTCGGAGGGGTGAGGTCGCCGGCGCGCCGGTCGTCGCTCACCACGATTCTCCACCCCCTCCCCAGTTACCGCCGCGGGCCCTGGTGGCTTGGCTTCGGCCCCAGCAAGTTGACGCCGTCGCGCACCGAGCGCGCGAGCCCCCGTTCAGAGCGACGATCATGCTCTGGGAGGAATCTCATGGCGCCGTCCGACTCGCCCGGTTGGTACGACACCGTCTATCCGTCCGCCCTCAGGGAGGCGGAGGCCAGACTCGTGGTCAAGCGGCGCGCCGGGCTCACCGACGCCCCCGTCGAACCTGAGGTCCTCGGACACCCCGCGATGCCGGACGACACCGTCGGCGTCGCGCTTTCGGGCGGCGGCATTCGCAGCGCGACGTTCTGTCTCGGGGTCTTTCGTGCGCTCGCGCGTGCCCAACGCATTCGCAGGATCGACTTCCTCTCGACCGTGTCGGGAGGCGGATACTTCGGGTCGTTCCTCGGCGCGATGTTCGTCCGACAGCCCGTCGGGGCGACGACGACCATCGGTCCGGAGCAGGTCGAGGCCCAACTGCTCGACCTTCACTCGAAGCCGGTCGACTGGCTTCGTGAGAACGGTCGCTACATGTCCCCCAATGGCTCCGGCGACACGCTCCGGGCCGCTGCCGTGTTGCTCCGCAACTGGATCGCGGTCCTCGTGGTGCTCTCGGCGGCGGCGGTCACGGCGTTCGCAGCCATCGGCGTGCTCCTGGACTGGACGCCCGAACGCGCTGCTCCGCGTCAGTAGTCAGGCAGGCGTCCTGCGCCAGGCGTTGAACGGTGCCGGGGTATCGCCGAGCCCCCTGTTGGAGCTGCCCCTGCTGCTCGTGCTCCTCGCGATCGTTCCCCTCGGCTGGAGCTATTGGTTCACCCAGCGGGCCTGGCCGTTCGGACGCCAGCGCTTCCTGCCGCCCCTCCTCGGCGCTTTGGTGGTGGTGCCGGTCCTCGTCGCTGACCGTCTGGCCGGCGTTCCTTCCCGCAGCATGGGGCTGGCTCGCGATCCTCGAGGGTGTCCTGGCGGCGGTCTGGTGGGTCATGGCGTGGGCGCTCTCCCGGCGCGACGGCCGAAAGGCGAAGGACAAGGGCGCGCCTGCGCCGGATCGCCTGGAGCGCAACCGGTTGTCGCGCTGGTTGTCGGTCTCGCTCTGGACCGCCGTGAGCCTCGCCGTGTTCGCGACGATCGATTCCGCGGGGCGTACGCTCGCGGTCGGTCTCCAGACCGGGCGGATCATCGCCGTTCTCGCTCCCACCTTCACGGTCGCGCTGGGCGCTTTCGGCATCGTCCAGAAGCTCCGTCCGATGTTGGAGTCGGTCGGAGGAAGCAAGCGTCTGTCGTTGCCCGCCCCAGCTCCTCCTCGGGGCGCTGGCCTTCGTGGTCTGCGGCGTGGTGCTGGTCGGTCTGGCCACCTTGACCCATCGGCTGGGACAGAACGGCCTGTGGTTTCCGCTGGTCTTCGCGGCGGTCCTCACCGGCTGCCTTCGCGTGGACGCTTCCGTTCCTCAACCTCTCTTCCCAGAACACCCTCTACGCGGCCCGTCTGACCCGTGCCTACCTCGGCGCATCGAACCCCGGGCGGCATGAGGGGCAGGTGAGAATCTCGGAGACGATTCCCGGGGACGGCATCGCCTTCGGCGACTACCGGCCTTTCGATCGGGGTGGACCGCTGCATCTGGTCAACGTGACGCTCAACGAGACGGCGTCGGGCAGGAGCCAGCTCGAGCAACGCGACCGGAAGGGTCTGCCGATGGCCCTCGGGCCTTCCGGGATGAGCGTGGGCTCGCGGCACCACGCGACCTGGGTGGTGAACGCCGAAGGGCGGGATCTGGAACCGGTCCCGGTTCGCGGGGACTTCCAGGTCTTTCCGGCACCGGGTCCGGCCATCAAGGTCGAGGAGTTGGGCCTCGGCGAATGGATCAGCATCTCGGGCGCGGCGTTCTCCACCGGCCTCGGTTCACGGACGAACCTGGCGCTCAGCGTGCTCCTCGGGCTTTCGAATGTCCGGCTCGGCTACTGGTGGAACAGCGGGATCGACCCCGGAAGGCGCGCGGTACGTGGCAAGCCTCTCGGCAGAACGCCGGGACTCCGGTTCGCGGGGGTCATGCCGTTCTACTCCTACTTCTTCGACGAGTTGTTGGCCCGGTTCCACGGTCCGGCCCGGCCTCTCTGGTACCTGTCGGACGGTGGACACTTCGAGAACACGGGCGCCTACGAGCTCCTCCGGCGCCGTGTGCCGTTCATCCTCGTGTGCGATGACGGCTGCGATCCCAAGTACGAATTCGAGGACCTCGCCGGCCTCGTGCGGAAGGCCCGCCTGGACTTCAGTGCCGAGATCGCCTTCTACCCGAGGGAGGTTCTGGTGGACCTGCTGCCCGCGGAGCTGGTCGGCTATTTCGGAGAGCCGAGCGACTTCCGGGCATCCGGCGAGCGGCGGGCGGCTCCGGCCAGCCGCGGCGTACCGACGGTCCCCACGCTCTCCTGGCGGCCGTGTTCTACGAGGACCCCGAACGCAGGAAGAAGGCACCCGACTCGATTCTGGTGATCCTGAAGCCGAGCGTCTCCGGCGACGAGCCCCTGGACGTGGTCGAGTACCAACGGGCCCACCCGCAATTCCCGCAGGAATCGACGATGGACCAGTTCTTCGGCGAGGCCCAGTGGGAAAGCTACCGTCGGCTGGGAGAGCACATCGCGAGCCGCATCTTCGGGGAGTATCCCGGGGGCAAGTGGCGACCGCGGGACCTGAACCGACCGCCGGAGACGCAGTGGCGGGGCACGTCACGCGCGAGTCCCGCCCCCTAGCGAGCCCGATTCGTCGAGCCTCCGTCGCACGACTCGGGTCAACTCCTCCAGCGTCCACGGCTTCCCCAGGAACGCGTCGGGCGGGGGGGGCGCCCCGTCGTGGACGGCGGCGTCGGCGTCGTATCCGCTCGCGAAGATCACGGGAAGATCGGGGCGCTCTTCCTGGACGCGTGCCGCGAAGTCGCGCCCGCCCATACGGGGCATCACGAGGTCCGTGAGCACGAGGTCGATCGCGTCGCCATGCTCGCGGAAGACCTGCAGCGCCTCGACGCCGTCGCACGCCGCCAGGACGGTGTAGCCCGCCCGGGATAGGCTGCGGATGGCCGCCCGGCGCACGGCTTCCTCGTCCTCGACCACCAGAATGGTCTCGGTGCCACCGCTGGGGCCACCGTGCCCGCCCGGGTGGATTTCCGGCCCCGGCACCTCCGGACGTCGCCGACCGGCCACCGGGAGGTTCACCCGCACGGTGGTTCCCCGGGCTTCTTCGCTGTAGACGCTCACGAAGCCCGAGTGCTGGCTCACCAGGCCGTACACGGCGGCCATCCCGAGGCCCGTCCCCTTCCCGACGGGCTTGGTGGTGAAGAACGGCTCGAAGATGCGATCGCGCACCGTCCGGGGCATGCCGACGCCCGTGTCCGTGACCGCGATGCACACGTAGTCGCCCGGGGCGGACCCCATATCGTCACGGTCGGAGACCACGACGGGCGTCACCGAGATGTCGAGGACGCCGCCTTCGGGCATGGCATCGCGGGCGTTGGTGGTCAGGTTGATGAGGATCTGCTCGAGCGAGCCGACGTGGGCCCACACCGGCCCGGCTCCGTCGGCGACGCGCATGCGGATCTCGATGTTCTCCGGAAGGAGTCGTCGCAGAGGCCGCTCCAACTCCGACAGGAACGGGCGCAGGTCCACCGCGTCGAAGCTGAGCGCCTCTCTGCGGCTGAAGGCGGAGAGCCGCTGCACCAGCTCCTTGCCCCTCCGCACCGCGCTCTCCACCTCCCCGATCTCCGCTGGCTCTTTCCCGTCGGCGGTGAAGTGCTCGTGCCGAAGCAGCTCGGCGTTGGCCTGGATGATCGTGAGGAGGTTGTTGAAATCGTGGGCGACCCCGCCGGCGAGCTGACCCACGGCTTCGAGCTTCTGGGACTGGAGCATGTGCTCCTCGAGCCGCTTCCGGTCGGTGACGTCCCGCACGATGCTCAGCAACGCGGGGCCGTCCTCCAGGTCGACGACCCGGGTGGTGATCTCCACGTTGACCACGGAGCCCGACCGGCTGACGAGGCGGTACTCGGCCGGCACCTCCAGCGCCATGGGGTCTCCGCCGGCGCGCGTGAGCTCCTCCAGCCGACGGCGGGCCCGCTCCCGGTCGTCGGGGTGCTGGAAATCGTCGACCCTCTTCCCGCGCATCTCCTCCTCGGCGTAGCCGAGCATGCGGCACAGCGCGGGGTTCGCATAGCGGATGGTCCGATCGTCCAACTCCAGCGCGCCGATACCTTCGGGGACCTTCTCCATCAGCGTGCGGAAGCGCTCCTCGCTCCGGCGCAGGGCCTCCTCGGTCTGCTTCCGGGCCGTCACGTTGCGCTGGATGGCCAGGAAGGCCACGATCTCGCCCTCGTCGTCCAGGACCGGGTTCGCCGTGGCCTCGATGGTCAGCACGGTGCCGTCCTTGGCACGGTTCACCAGCTCACCCTGCACCACCTGTTTGCCCAGGAGCGTGGCCCAGAACCCGTCGTAGGCCTCCGGAGGCAGTGCCCCGGACTTCAGAATTCGGGGCGTCTGGCCGATGGCTTCGCTCGGCGCGTACCCGTACGTCTCCGTGAACATCGGGTTCACGTACATGATCCGCCCCGACGGATCCGTCAGGAAGATGATCTCCCCGCTCCGCTCGATGCCCGCCCGGAAGAGATGCAGAAGGCGGCTGGCTTCGGCGGTGGAGCGCTGCTCTTTCGCCAGGGACGTCGTGACGATCCTACCGACGAGGGGCCGGAAGATCCACCGGTGCGCGAGGGGAGCGGCGAGCAGGGCCATGAGCGCGAAGTGGACCACCTCGTGCACGCCGCCGGGCAGCGCCGGGAGGACGGCCAGCAACGCGCCCGCGGCCAGCTCGGTCACGGTGAGGACGCCCAGAATCCGCACGAAGAGGGGCAGAAACCGCAAGGGAGGCAGGATGGAGCGAGGGATGAGGGCAGTGAGGTATCCGAGAATACTGGCCCCAACCCCGCTTCCCGTACAGGCCCTCCTGTCTCCCTCCGGTCACGAGCCGCGCTTTCCTCAGCCAGCCGACTCCGTGATCCCCGCCCGCACCGACTCCGGCGTGAACGGCATCGTGAAGAGGCGGCTCCCGCAGGCATCGTAGACGGCGTTGGCGATCACGGCGCCGATGCATATGATCGCGGGTTCGCCCCCGCCTTGCGGCGCCACCTCGTCGTTCGCAACGAGGACGGTCTCGATCTCCGGGAGGTCGGTGAAGCGGGGGATCCGGTACGTGTTGAAGTTCCTGTCGCGGATGTCCCCTCCACGGAAGCGGATGTGCTCCATGAGGGCGTATCCGAGCCCCTGGGTGATGCAACCCTCCATCTGCATGGTGGCGCCTTCGGGATTCACCACGATCCCCATCTCCTGGGCGCACCACATCCGCTCGACCCGTACCGCGCCCGAGGATTCATCGACGGCGACCTTCGCCACGTGCGCTACGTACGTTCCGGCGTCGAAACCGCACGCCACCCCGAAGCCTCGCCCGCTCGGCGCCGGAGCCCCGGACCAGCCGGCAGCCTTCGCCACCGCCTCCAGCACGCTGCGCAGGCGCGGGTCCGCTGCGTTGCGCAGGCGGAACTCCATCGGATCGATCCCCGCATCCGCGGCCATGATGTCGATCTGGCACTCGCGCGCGAACGTGTTCGTGTTCGCGCCGGGAGCCCGCCATGCGCCGGTGGCGAAGGGGTGCGCGTCGCGCGCCGAGTGTGAGGCCACGACGGCGTGGGGCACGTCGTAGAGGACTTCCGTGCCCCTCGTGCCCGCCATGTAGACGTGGTAGTCCCAGAGTTGCATGCGCCCAGCGGCATCGATCCCCGAACGGAGCTTCACGACGGCCGCGGCATGGAAGGTGTCGTAGAAGAACTCCTCGTCCCGCGTCCACATGACCTGCACCGGACGGCGCGTGATCCATGCCAGACGCGCCGCCTCCAGCGTCTGGCCGCCCGACGCCTTGCCACCGAATCCGCCGCCCACGTACGGCGTGACGACCCGGACCATCGAGGGGTCGATGCCGAGGGTCTGGGCGACCCGCGCCTGGTCCCCGAAGGGGCTCTGCGTGGAGGCCCAGATCGTGATGCGGTCGTCCTCGACGGAAGCGATCGACGTGTGCGGCTCCATGGGCGCGTGGGCCACGTACCCGTCGTAGTAGGTGTGTTCGAACACCTTCGCGCAGGCCTGCGCCCCGGCGTCGAGACTCCCCAGCTCGTACGTCGTCCGACCGTCGGGCGCGACAGCCACGAGGTGATCCCAGATGTTCTGGTCGTCCAGCTCGGCCACGGGCACATCCCATTCGGCCCGCACCAGCTCCAGGGCCCGATCGGCCACGTCGCGTTCCTCGTGCAGGACCGCCACCAGCCCGTCCCGGTTGACCACCGTCACGCCCGCCACGGCCTCCGCCGCCGAGGTGTCGACGCTCTTCAACGTGGCTCCGTGCGCCGGCGGCCGGAGCAGCCTGGCCCGGAGCATGCCCGGGAGGCGGACGTCGCCGGCATAGTGGGCCGCGCCCGTGACCTTCGCCTTCCGGTCGAACCGCTTCGACGAGGTGCCCATGACCGTGAAGTCCTTCACCGACCGGAGGACCGCCTCGTGGTCCAACGTCCGCTCGATCTTCTGCCCCTTCGCCAGCTCGCCGTACGTGACGCGACGCTGGCCGCCCACCACCGAGACGACGCCGTCTTCCACCCGGAGGCGCTCCGCCGGCGCGTCCAGACGCTCGGAAGCGAGCTCGAGGAGCACCTCCCGCGCCTTGGCCGCGGCGGCTCGCAGCGCGGGCCCGAAGACCCGCGTCGTGAGCGAGCCCCAGGTGCCGGCGTCCCACACGCACACGTCGGTGTCGCCCATGACCATGTCGACGGACGCCAGCGGCACGCGCAGCTCCTCCGCGACCATCTGCGCCTGCGACGTCTCCACGCCCTGCCCCATCTCGATCTTGCCGGTGAGCACGGTCACCCGGCCGTCCTCCCCGATACGCAGGTAGGCGTTGAAGTCCGATGGGTACCCCCGCTGCTGCTCCAGAGTCTCGGCAAGGATGGATCGGTCCTTCAGCGTGACGAAGACGGCGATCCCGCCGCCGGTGAACTTGAGGAAGTCCCGGCGGTCCACGGCCATCGGACCCAGATCGTTCCTGTTCATGACGTCCTCCTCACAGCCGCGCCGCGGCGGCTTCGATGGCTTCCACGATCCGCTTGTGGGCGCCGCAGCGGCACAGGTTCCGGTTCATCCCGCTCACGATCTGTGGCCGGGTCGGATGCGGATTCGCCTTCAGGAGGCTGTACGCCTCCAGGATCATCCCGGGCGTGCAATAGCCGCACTGGAACGCACCCCGCTCGGCGAACTCCTCCTGCAGCGGATGCAGCCGGTCTCCGTCGGCCAGTCCTTCGATGGTGGTGATGTCGGCGTCCTGGACGTCCAGGATCTGGTATTGGCATGAACGGACCGGATTGCCATTCACGAGGACCGTGCAGGCGCCGCACCGCGAGATCCCGCAACCGTACTTCGGACCGGTGAGGCCGAGGTCGCTGCGCAGGACCCAGAGGAGACGCCGCTCACCGTCGGTCTCGATCGTGGTTTCCCGGCCGTTCAGCCGGAAGCGAATGGTCTCGCGCATGTTGGACCCTCCGGCAGGGCGATGAGGATCCTTCACCGTCCCACGAAAGCCCCGGTCCGTCCAGTCGGGAGATCCCCGACCCGGCCTGTAGGGGGCGCGTAGCGCGCGGCGGGCTCGTGGGGCTGGTGCCCGACGCCCCAGCGTTGGCACCGCCGCCGCGCGGGAGGGTATGGATCGGTTCCAACACCTCGAACACCCACCAGGACGTGCTTCCCATGGACGAGGCGGTTCTCAAGGCCCTGAACGATCAGATCCGGTTGGAGCTATCCTCCGGCTACGTGTACCTGAGCATGGCGGCCCAGTTCGAGCACGAGGCGTTCGACGGGTTCGCCCGCTGGATGCGCACGCAGGCGGCGGAGGAGCTACAGCACGCCATGCGCCTCTTCGGATATGTGAACCGCCGCGGAGGTCGGGTCGTGCTGCAGGCCGTCGAAGCACCCCCGGAGAACTTCGGCCGACCCCTCGACGCATTCCGGACCGCGCTCGATCACGAACAGGCGGTAACGGCCTCCATCCACGCGCTGTTCCACCTCGCCACGAAGAAGAAGGACCTGGCGACCGAGCGGGAGCTGGACTGGTTCGTCACCGAGCAGGTGGAAGAGGAGGAGAACGCCCAGCGCGCCGTCGACCTGCTCGTCCGGGCGGGCGACAACGACGCCGCCCTGCTCATGCTCGATCGGGAGTTCGGCCGGAGGACCGGCGAGGGAGGGTGATTCGGCCCTCGAGACCGGGTGGACGTCCATGATACGCGTCCGCACGCTCCCGCTGGCACTGATGGCGATCCTGCCCGCAACCGCCTCCAGCCACCTGCTCACGGACCTGAAGACCGCCTGGCGCGGCGTGCGGCGACGTCCCGTCCACACGGGGCTGGCCGTCGGGATCCTCGCCCTGGGCCTTTCGGCGGGGGTGGGCGTCTTCGCCTACGTCAACGGATTCCGTCAGCCCTTTCCGGGGGCGGACGCCCGCGGCCTGGTGCAACTCCACGACCGCACGGCACAGGATCCCTTCGGTGACCTCTCGTACCTGGACTATGTGGACTACGCCCGCACGGGCGACGCGGCTTTCCAGGGCATGGCGGCGGTGCGGGCCGGGTACGCCGCCAGCATCCGCCACGAGACGTCCACGGAGGTGGTCTTCCTCGAGGCCGTGTCGGGAAGCTACTTCGACGTCCTCGATGTGGAGATGGCTCTGGGACGGCGAATCCAACCCTCGCCGCGATCGCCGGCCGCGCCGGCATCCCCTTCGATCTCGGCGACATCGACCGTGTCGGCGGTGACGTGCCCGTGCTCGTCGATCTCAAGCCGGTCGGCACCGGCTTCATGCAGGACTTCCACGGTGCCGGCGGTCTTCCCGCGCTGATGCGGCGTCTCCCGCGTCTGGATCGCTCGACGACGACCGCCGACGGTCGGAAGCTCGGCGACGTGCTCGACGACTGGCCCGAGTGGGTCGACGGCCGCGTCATCCGCGACGCGACGGACCCCGTAGCGCCCGGCCCGGCCATCGTCGCGCTCCGTGGCAACCTGGCGCCGGATGGCGCGGTGCTGAAAGCGGCCGCGGCGAGCGGGCCCGGCATGCCCGAAGCCGGGTCCGTGCCGATTCCCGCGAAGCTCGCGCGCCAGGGCGTGAAGGACATGGTGCGCGTCTCCGATGCGCGCATGAGCGGGACGGCGAGCGGAACCGTGATCCTGCACGCCGCGCCGGAGGCCGCGGTCGGGGGACCGCTGGCGCTGGTCCGGGACGGCGACATCGTTCGCCTGGACGTGGCCGCGCGACGGCTCGACCTGCTGGTCGACGACGACGAGCTCGCGCGGCGCCGCCGGGAGATCGTACCTCCGGCGCTACCTCCTCGGGGCTACGCGCGCCTCTACGCCGAGCACGTTCTCCAGGCCGACGGCGGGTGCGACTTCGACTTCCTCATCGACGGGCGCTCGCCTTGAGCCCTGCCCTGTGGGACTGCCACGCGCACGTCATCGGCGCTCCGGACCGGTTCCCGATGTGGGACGGGCGCGGCTACGATCCGGCGGTCGCGACGCTCGAGGACTATCTGGCCCTGCTCGATCGGCATGGCTACACGAACGGGGTGCTGGTGCAGCCGAGCATCTACCGGTTCGACAACCGCTGTCTGCTCGACGCGCTGGACCGCGCCGATGGACGCCTGACGGGTGTGGCCGTGCCCGATCCCGACGCGACGCCGCGCGATCTCGAGCGCCTCCACGAGCGCGGCGTGCGCGCTGTGCGCTGCAACGTGATCAACCCGGGAGGCCTGGGATTGGACGTCGTCCGCGGGTGGGCGCCGGTCCTGCGGGCCCTGGGCTGGCATGTCGAGCTCCACGTTCTGCTGGACTCGGTGGCGGACCTGCGCACCCTCGTCGAGGGCTTCGGCGTGCCGGTCTCGATCGACCACATGGGCAGACCACGGCTGACCGGCGAAGCCGGCGCCCACACGCCCGCCTTCAGGACCTTGGTCGAGGCCGTGCGCGACGGCGCATGTTTCGTCAAGCTGTCTGCGCCCTACCGCGTCTCGAGCGGTCCGCCTCCGTGGCCGGATGCGGTGCCGCTGGCGCGGGTGCTGCTCGAAGCGAACCCCGACTCATGCGTCTGGGGAAGTGACTGGCCCCACGTCTACACGGAGTCGGCCGTCGACTCGAACGACGTCTTCCGCACGCTGGAGGCGTGGAGCCCGGATCCGGCGCTCAGGCGCAGGGTGTCGAGCGACACGCCGCGCGCCCTGTTCGCCGAACATCGACCCCAACGGACCGACCCATGAAGCCTACGCGCTGGTACCTCACCCTCGGTTTCGCGCCGCTGATCGTCTCGGCGCCCGTCCTGCCGGCGTCTCCCGGGCCCCGCGGCGGCGACGCGCCGGCGACCTTTCCGGCGTTCCAGACGCAGGATCGCCGGGCGCTCCTGTTGGATCCGTCGAACGCCGAATGGAGGCGCGGCTCACCTCCCGTCTGGTATGCTCGCTTCGAGACCACGAAGGGCGCCTTCGTCGTACGCTGCGTGCGCGCGCACGCGCCCAACGGCTCGGACCGGTTCTACAACCTGATCCGCCTCGGCTACTACGACGACGTGCGCTTCCACCGGGTGCGGTCCGGCTACATCGCGCAGTGGGGCCTGAGCGGCGATCCGGCCGTGAACCAGGCGTGGCTCCACGCCCAGTTCCCGGACGATCCTAAGGTCGGCAGCAACGTGCGCGGCACGTTCGCCTTCGCCCGGGACACGGTGCCGGGCACCTCCAACACCCAGATCTACGTCAACCTGGCCGACAACACCCGCAACGACGGCGACCCGTTCGCGGTCTTCGGACAGGTGGTCGAGGGAATGGACGTCCTGGACAGCCTCTACTCGGGGTACGGCGAGCGGTCCGGGAGCGGCGTGCGCCAGCGTCGTCAGGGTGAGATCATCGAAGGCGGAAACGCCTATCTCGACGAAGCGTTCCCGCTCCTCGACCGTCTGATCCACGCGGAGATCGTCGAGCGGCCCTCCGGACAACTGCGTCCTCCGCCGATGCGTCCCTGACGCAGCGGCGATCTCGTCCTCGTATCGGCTACCTCCCCACGATCCGCGCCACCCCCTCCCGGACGCTCGGAAAGCGCGAGAAGACCTCCGGGTCGTGCCCCGGCACGATGAGCCGGGCATCCGCGGCCAGCGTGCGCATGCGCGCCTGCGCCGCCAGGTTCGACGCTGCATCGAGCGTCTGTGCGATCGCCACGCCCCGATCGAGGTTCTCGTACAGGTAGCAGTTGTCCGAAGCGATCACGACCGTTCCTTCCGCGGTGCGAACGCTCACATACTGCGAGGCCCACGTGTGCCGCCCGCCGAGGTAGACGGTGATCCCCGGGAGGATCTCCCGTGCGTCTCCATCCACCAGCTCGACGCTCCCCCGCTGACGCAGATCGAACAACATCTCCGCGTCCGCAGGGTCGATCGCACGATCGAGCACGCTCCCGTCCTCCCCGACGTGATGCGTGTACTCCTCTCGCTGGATCCACACACGTGCGTTCGGGAACAGGTCCACGCCGTCGACGTGATCCCAGTGGATGTGCGTCACCACCAGGTCCGTGACGTCGGCGGGGGTGAGGTCCAGGGGTGCGAGCGCCTCGGACGGACGCACGAACCCGACCGGCTTCCACCGCTCCAGGAACTTCTCCCGGTGGAAGCCCGCGTCGACGAGCACCACGCGCCCGTCGGACGCCCGCAGGACCCACACCATCATCGCCACGTCCATCGTACGGCTCGAGTCGGCACCCGCCACGAGTCCGCGGACCGGGAAGGAAGGGAGGGTCGCGTATCGGACGGCGTAGACTTCGTACGTGGAGTCGGCGATCGGGCCGGCCGCGGGTGAGGGAGGGACCGACGCGGGGCGCGGGACGGGATGGAGCGCGCCCCCGACGAGCGCATACAGGAGGGCGAGGGCGACGGGCATGGGTAGGGCGGCTCCGGCCGGGGTGACGGGCATCGATCTTGGCATCCATGCACGCGAGGCGGTCGGGACGCAAGAAGGGGTCATCGCTCGCGTCTGCGTCGAACTCGGGGCGGTCCGACTCGCAGAACCCGTGGCTGGCCTCCGGGTAGAGGTACGTCCGCGAGGCACATCGACGGGATCAGCGCCGCCGGCATCCGGTCAGCGATGTCGAGGGGCTCGACAGGTGGGATATTGAGCGCAGACCAGGTTGATCGGCCCCCGGACCTCGAGTGGCCGGAGAGCCCTCCGGGCATGTCGGACGCGGATCGGTACAGACAGATCTTCGAAGCCGTTGCGCTCCCTGTTCTGATGATCGACGCGGAATCGTGGAGCATCGTCGACATCAACCAGGCCGCAGTGCGGCAATACGGGTATTCGCGCGGGGAATTCATCGGGCTCCCCGCGCTCGAGGTCCGGCCACCGGAAGGCCGCGCGGAAGCCCATCGGGTGCTTTCGGAGATGCCGCACGGCTTCTGGAAGGCGACCGCCATCCGGCACCAACGCAAGGACGGGACGGTCTTCAGCGTCGATGTCTGGGCGAGAGACACGGTCGTGGACGGGCGCGCGGTGCGCATCGCCACGGTCAGCGACGTGACCGCGCGCGTGCAGCTGCAACACGAGCTGCAGCAGGCACAGAAGATGGAGGCGGTCGGCCGCCTCGCCGGCGGTATCGCCCACGACTTCAACAACGCGCTGACCGCGATCATCGCGGGCGTCGAGCTCCTCGGCGCGTACGTCGGCGGGGATCCGGAAGCGGCTGCCGACCTGGCCGACGTCCGGGGCGCAGCCGACCGCGCGGCGTCCCTCACCGGTCAGCTCCTCGCCTTCGGCCGCCGGCAGGTGATGCGGGTCGAGGTCGTGCCCCTCAACGACGCGGTGCTCCATGCCGAGCCCTTGCTGCGCGGAGCGATCGGCGGCCAGGTGGAGGTCAGGCTCCACCTCGACCCGGACGCGTGGTCCGTCCACGTGGATCCCCGGCAGTTGGAACAGGTGATCGTGAATCTGGCCGTGAACGCGCAGGATGCCATGCCGGACGGCGGCACGCTCACGGTGTCCACGGGGAATGTCTCCTTCACCTGCGACACGGCCCGGAGCGGGGTCACGATCCCTCCCGGAGACTACGCCGAATTGACGCTGAGTGACACGGGAGTCGGCATGGACGACATGACCCGTGCGCGTGTGTTCGAGCCCTTCTTCACCACCAAGCCGCCCCCGCGGGGCACGGGCCTCGGCCTCTCGATGGCCTATGGCATCGTCCGCCAGAGCGGTGGGTTCATCAGCGTCGCGTCGTCGGTGGGTCGTGGAGCCGCGTTCGACATCCTCCTGCCCCGGTCGGGCACGGTGGCTCCGGTTGCGACCCGCGCCTCGATCGGCGCCGAGCCGCGCCCGCGCCGGAGCGTGCTCGTCGTGGAGGAGGAGGACGTGGCACGCAGCCTCACCTGCCGTGTGCTCGAGAGCCTCGACTACAGTGTGCTCTCGGCCGCCACGCCCACGGGGGCGCTCGCCGCGCTCGAGCGTGGCCATGCGGCCATCGACCTCCTGGTCACGGACCTGTCCCTCTCGACGGCGCGCGAGCTCGGAGCCGAGCTCACCGTGACCTATCCGGAGCTGCGCATCCTCTTCGTGTGGGGACACAGCGACGAAGCCGTCGGCCACCTCGGCATGCTGGACCGCCGGATGGGCTATCTGAGGAAGCCCTTCTCGATCGAGTCCCTGAGCGAGGCCGTGGAGAGGATGCTCAGCGACGTCTGAGTCGCGCCCTCAGGCAGCGCAATCGCCCTGGCTCCCTAGCGTACGGCGGTCACCGTCCACGCGAACGCCGCGGTCGGCTGGTACGTACGGCGGCTGGGTTTCGGCGTCAATTCGAAGTAGCGGACCGACGCATCGTGACCGAAACGCTCGAGGGTGCGGAGGATGCTCGTCGTCTCGGCGTCACTCCCCGTGTGCGAGCTGATCTCCTCGCGGAGGGTCGGGTCGGACAGGACGGAGCAACGGGATCGAGCGATCGAGAAGGTGCTGGGCACGGCTTGTCTCCGGTAGGAGCGCCCGCCGGAGTCCGGCGGGACGTCACACCGAAAGCTAGCTCAATGCTCGAAGCCGTGCGCTTTCGACCACCGGTGCGCGGCGCGGTCGGTGGTCGGTGCCGCTACATTCCGGACATGATCCTGACGCACGCCGAGGAGATCGCGGTTCGCCGGGCCGTCACGGCCTACCGCGAGATGAGGAACAAGGACAGCAAGGGGGCGTTCCGAGGCGTCACGGCCGACCAGATCCTCGAGGAGCTGCACCCCACGCCGGTCCGTTGGGTCGCGCTCGCGTCCTTCGTCATCGCGAGAGCCGAGCGCGACCCGCAGGCCCACGGCTGACGTCAGCGCCGGCGCCTTCCGAAGCGCCGGCGACGCGGCCGGCCGCCGTCCGTGTCGGGGTCGCCCCCACCCGTCGCCCCTTGCCTCGCCACGGTTCTGCGCCCCCGCACCCTCGCCCCGCTCGGCATCGCGAGCTGCGCGTCGGGCACCGCCTCGTAGGCGAAGCCCTCCAGCCGCATCCGCGACAGCTTGGAGGCGAGAACCCGCTCGATGCGCCCCAGGTCCCCTTCCTCTTCGGGAGCGACCAGCGTGATCGCCATGCCCGTGGCACCCGCGCGCGCGGTGCGGCCGACCCGATGGATGTAGTCTTCGGGCACGGTGGGCAGGTCGAAGTTGACCACGTGACCCAGGGCCTCGACGTCGATGCCCCTCGCGGCGATGTCCGTCGCCACCAGCACCTGGAAGTCGCCGGCCTTGAACCCGTCCAGTGCCCTCGTTCGCTGCGCCTGGGACCGGTTGCCGTGGATGCGCTCCGCCTTGATGCCGTTGCGCGTGAGCAGCCGCGTCAGACGGTCCGCCCTGTGCTTCGTCCGTGTGAAGACGAGCGCGTCGTCCACACCGCCGCCGTTCAGCAACGCCAGCAGAAGCTGTCCCTTGAGGGTGGAGTGCACGGGATAGGCCGACTGCTCGATCCCGTGGGCCGGGGCCGCCTTGGGCTGGAGCGCGATGCGCGCCGGAGACGCGGAGGATCTCCCGGGTCAGGGCCTCGATCGGCAGGCGGCATGGTGGCGCTGAACAGGAGCGTCTGCCGCGGTTTCGGAACGTGGCGCAGGATCCGCTTGATGTCGGGAAAGAAGCCCATGTCGAGCATCCGATCCGCTTCGTCCAACACCAGATACTCGAGCCCGGACAGTGCGGCGTAGTCGTGCTGGAAGTGGTCCAGCAGCCGACCGGGCGTGGCGACGATGACGTCCACACCCCGCCGGAGAGCCGTCTCCTGCGGCCGCATGCCGACGCCTCCATAGACGGGGGCGGCCCGCACGCCCGTGTGGCGGGCGAGGCCCTCGAGGTCATCCACGATTTGCAGCGCGAGTTCCCGCGTGGGCGCCAGGACGAGCGCGCGGGTGGTGCCGCGAGGCCGGTCCACGAGGTTGTGCAGGATAGGCAGCAGAAAAGCCGCGGTCTTGCCGCTGCCCGTCGCTGCGCACGCGAGGAGATCCCGCCCCTCGAGGGCCGGGCCGATCGCATGGGTTTGAATGGGGGTCGGGGTGGTGAAGCCGAGGTCCGCGATGCTCCGGAGGAGTGTCGGGTGGAGCGCTAGGGCAGAAAACGCCAAAAGGGTTGGGTCCTGTCGGGAGGGCGCGCAGCAGGCCGGCCGGCGTGTCCGGCTCGATAGGCTGCGCGATGTCGTGCGAGGAGCGATCCCCGGAACCGGGGGCTCAAGGTGGGAATCCCGCAGCCCTGAAGCTAGCGGGAAGCGGAGGCGGGCGTCAGGGGGGTGGGGTGCGGGAGCTTGCCGGGGGGGACACGGACCGGCGACCTTGAGGGCGAGGTGAGAGGTCATCCGGGTGCGCGAGCGGAGCGTCCGTCCGGGCTCGGATGCGTTGCAGGCCGCGCGCCTGCAGGGCAGGGTGGTTCGATGGCCGCAGCACGCGGCGAGGGCCGGCACACCGGGGGCCCGAAGAAGGGTCTGCTCCTCGTGCCGGAGTTTCCCCCGGATTCCTTCTGGAGCTACCGCTACGTCATGCGCCTCATCGGGCGCAAGGCTGCCTTTCCACCGCTCGGGATCCTGACGTTCGCGGGATACCTTCCCGACGATTGGGATCTCGAGCTGGTCGACCTGAACGTGTGCGCGCCCTCCGACGGAGCCCTGCGCGCGAAGATCGCCGGGGCCGATGCGGTGTTCGTCACCGCGATGTCCATCCAGAAGCGGTCCCTGGTGGATATCCTGCAGGGTCCGGCTCTCGGCCTCGACGTGCCGTTCGTGCTCGGCGGACCCTTCGCGTCGTCCTACCGCGACCAGATCGTCCATCCGCAGTCGGAATCCGATCAGGCCCTGCACGACGGGCTGGACGCCCTGGTCTGGGGCGAAGCGTACGCCTCCATCGACGCGTTGCTGCCCTGGCTCGCGGAGCACCCCGTCCACGACCCGGGCACCCCGCGGCTCTTCATCCCGCCCGCGGTCGCCGAGGTGGATCCCGGATCGAGGGACTACCTGAACGACCGGACGATCTTCCGCTCGCTCGACGATGTTCCGCTGCCCCGCTGGGACCTGATGCGTGTGGCCGACTACCACTCGATGATGATCCAGACCACGGCCGGGTGCCCGTTCCGGTGCGACTTCTGCGACATCATCCAGTTCAATGGGGGATTCAACCGGCCCAAGGCGCCGGCGACGGTGCGACGCGAATTGGAGGCGATCTTCGCCACGGGATACCGGGGCAGCGTCTTCGGCGTCGACGACAACTTCATCGGGACACCGGCCGCGACGTCGGCCATCCTCGACACCATCATCGAGTTCCAGCGCGAGCACGCCTATCCGTTCACCTTCTACACGCAGGCGAGCGTGAACCTGGGCACCCCGAAGCTGCTCCCCCTCATCGGGAAGATGAAGCAGGCGGGCTTCGACGCGGTCTTCCTGGGCATCGAGACACCGGACGAGGACGCCCTGCGCGGGATGAACAAGAAGCAGAACCTGAAGGTGGACGTCCCGGAGACGATCGCCACGATCCAGGCTGCCGGCATCGAGGTCTACGCCGGTTTCATCTTCGGAGGCGACGCCGACGAGCCGAGCACGGCCGACAGGATCGTCGAGTTCGTGAAGCGGACGCGCATCTTCACGGCGATGACGGGCATGCTCACCCCCGTTCCCCATACGCCCCTCTGGGAGCGCCTCCGACGCGAGGGACGGCTCCAGCCAGCCGAGTACTCGGGGAACAACACGGACGACGAGGTCCAGTTCGTGCCCATGGGCATGACCGCGGACCAGATGTACCGGGGCATCCACGACATCCTCTCCCGTCTCTTCAGTCCCGCCGAGTCCTATCGCAGGGCCCTGGACATGCTGCGCTCGGTGCCTCCGCACATCTTCTCGGGACGGCGGAGGGAATGGCGGTACCTGAGGAGCGCGATCGAGTCGTTCTGGAAGCAGGGGATCCGTCGATTCGACCGTGCGTACTTCGACCTCCTGTGGCAGGCCGCCCGGTTGGACCGCAGGGTCCGGCGGCGGGCGCGGAGCGATGCGCGTAGACTCGCGCGGCTGCTGAGGAGCCTGCGACGCGACGGCGTGGTGGAGGGCGGCGACGACCCGGCCTGGCTCGAGGAGCTGGTGGGGCAGGCGCACGACTACCTCGTCCGCTTTCGCGCCGACACACGCCTCGAGCAGGTGCGCGGCTGGGTGGCCGACGTGCAGGCGCGGGCGAAGCTCGATGCGCTTTCCACCGGGGACGCCCGGCGCCGTGTTCGAGAACGCACGCCGATACCTGAAGGTGCAGATGAGGCACCATCGGTTTCCGGGCGTCACGCTTTCCCGAGCCATCGAAGCCGCCATCAAGGGGCTGCACTACGAGCGGGTGATGAACGCGGTGGTGGGCGGACAGACACCGCGCTGAGCCCCACGTCGCTCCCCTCCTGTCGAAGCCGGCGCGCGCCCGCTATGTTTTTTGTCTGACATAGCGGGGAGGAGTGATTCGCGCTCCCAAAGGACGACACCGCCTTACCATTGATGGTGCGCTGGCGCCGACGGCCGCCACCCCCGCAACGCACTGGACCTCGTTGGACGCTCGCTCCCTGCGAGCGGGAGGCTCTCGTGCGTCGACTCCGTGTCACCGTTGTGGACCTCACGACCGAACGGCCCACCCGCGCGCTCTACGCGCGTCTCATGAACGCGAACCTCGCGAGCATCATGCCGCAGGTCATCGCGGTGTGGTGCGAGCAGGCCGGTCATCACGTTCGCTACGTCTGCTACACGGGATTCGAGGACCTCGCCCAGGAAGTCCTCGGGCCGGCCGACATCGTGTTCATCGGCGCCTTCACGCAGGCGGCCCACACCGCCTACGCGATCAGCAACCTGCACCGACAGCGCGGCGCGATCACCGTGCTCGGCGGACCGCACGCGCGCTGCTACCCGCAGGACGCGGCCCGCTATTTCGACTACGTCTTCGGCTTCACCGACCGGACGATGATCGAGGAGCTGCTGCGCGACCATCCGCCCCAGCGCCCCATCGGCGTCGAGCTCACCGCCCCGCGTCAGCCGCAGGCGATGCCGAGCATGCAGGAGCGGTGGAAGTTCATCGAGGCCACCCTCGCGAAGGCCCCGGTGCTCAAGGTCGTCCCGATGCTGGGCAGCCTGGGCTGTCCCTACACGTGCTCCTTCTGCATCGACTCGACGGTGCCCTATCAGCCGCTGGGCTTCGATCAGATGCGCAGCGACCTGCGGTTCCTGCTCACCAAGATGCCCCACCCGCGCGTCGGCTGGCACGACCCCAACTTCGGCGTCCGTTTCGACGACTACCTGGGCGCGATCGAGGAGGCGGTGCCCCCCGGCAAGATCGACTTCTTCGCCGAGAGCAGCTTGTCCCTCCTCTCGGAACCGCACCTCGCGCGCCTCGCGAAGAACGGTTTCAAGGTGATCCTCCCGGGGGTCGAGTCGTGGTTCGCGCTCGGCAACAAGGCCAAGACGGGACGCGAGGTAGGAGCGGAGAAGGTCCGACGTGTCGCCGATCACATCAACATGATCCTGCGCTACATCCCCTACGTGCAGACCAACTTCGTCCTCGGCCTGGACACCGACGAAGGGGCGGATCCGTTCGAGCTGACCAAGCGCTTCATCGATCTCGCCCCGGGCGCGTTCCCGGTGTTCTCGCTCCTCTCCGCGTTCGGCCGCGCCGCACCCCTCAACCTGGAGCTGCAGCGCGAGGGACGCGTCCTCCCCTTCCCCTTCCACTTCCTGAACGCGAGCCATGCCATGAACGTGGTGCCGAAGAACTACGCCTGGCGCGCGTTCTACGACAACCTCGTCGACCTGGAGCGTTACGCGTACTCCGCGCCGCGGATCGCGCGCCGCTTCCTCGCCAATCGCACGTTGATCCCGAAATGGATGAACGTGGTGCGAGGGATCTCGTCGGAACGGCTCGACCGCGTCCGGCACCACGCGCGCGTGCGCGGCCTCCTCGACACGGACACGAGCGTGCACCGCTTCTTCCACCGCGAGACCTCGACGCTCCCGACGTTCTACGCCAATCGGGTGAGGCGTGACCTCGGCGTGCTCTGGGAAGCGCTTCCGACGGGCGGCCTCCTGCACGACCACAACGCGTATCTGAGGAGCGAGACGCCCGCAGTGGCCTGAACCCCGGTCCGTCGCCATCGACCGAGGGGTCGTCTCCAACTCGCGCCAAGGTCGCGGGACCGATGTCTACGCACGAAGGGCAGCACCGGGAGCGAAACCGGCTCCTGCTCGCCCTGTCGAAGGCGGAGTACGAACGGCTCCTGCCCGGCCTGGAGGTCGTTCCACTCCCCGCCGGCCGAATCCTCTACCACGCCGGGGAGGCGATCGCCCAGATCTACTTCCCGCAGAGATCCGTCGTATCGGTCGTGCTCGACGACGAGGGTGTGCGGATCCGAGTTGCAGACCATCGGAAACGAGGGCGTGGTGGGTCTCGCCGTGTTCCTCGGGGGAGGCATCGCGATGGCGCCGCACGGTCGCGCGCGTTCCCGACCACGCGGTGCGCATCAGCGCCGTCGCGTTCCGGCGCGCCGTGCTCGACAGCAAGCCCCTTCGCAGGGTCCTGCTCCGTTACACGGAGACGGTCGTCGGTCGGCTGTCCCGGGCCGCCTTCTGCCACCGACTGCATCGGCTCGAGGCCCGGTGCGCCCACTGCCTCCTCACCACGCAGGACCGCGTCGGATCCGACCGTTTCCTGCTGACGCAGGCATCGCTCGCACAGATGGTGGGGGTGCAGCGGCCGAGCCTCGCGAACGCCGCCGCCGAGCTCCGTGAGGCGGGGCTCATCCACTACGCCCGCGGACGCATCACGATCTCCGACAGGCCGGGGCTGGAGGCCGCGTCGTGCTCCTGCTACGGCGTTCTGCGCGCCGACTACGAAGGGCTGGTCGGGGGTGGAGCCCGGTCGTAGGGGTCCGCGGTCTTCGATCCAGGAGACGCGGGGGCGGTGATCTGCGCCTTGAGCCGAGCCAGGATGGCGCCCATCCCGCGCAGACGGAGTGGGGACACGACGGCTTCCAGTCCCATCTTCGCATAGAAGTCCGTCGGCACGTCCATCACCGCCGACCACGGGGCCCCCTCCAACCCTTCACGTAGTATACCCGCAAACCCGCGCACCGTCGGGCTCTCGGCCGGCGCTTCGAAGAAGAGATGCACGTTGCCGTCCTCGTCCACGCGTGTGGCGAGGAAGAACGGCGTCTGGCACTCGTGCACCCGCTCCAGCCCGGCGCCGTCGCGAAACTCCTCCGGGAGCGGCGGGACCTTGTTGGCGAACTGGAGGAGGGCCTGGACGCGCAGGTCCCGGGGGGCGCGCTGGAATCGGTCGACGATACGCTCGAGACGGGAGGGAAGGCTCATGCGTCGGCTACCCTCGGGGAGGGTGTCGGGGTTCCGTGCGCCCGGTACGTGCGCCCTCCGCGGGAGGGTGGCGTGTGCAAGGCGCGACCTGAACCGAAGGCCCCCAGCCGGGTAGGGTCTTGTCCCGGCTCGCCCGCTGTCCGCCGCGCCGCCTCGGCGGCGCGCCCCATGGAACCCTTCGATCCCGAGGATCCGATGGCTGCCCCCTACGATCCCGATCCGCGCTTCCAGCAGTATGCCGACCCGCACATGCTCGTATCCACCGAGTGGCTGTCGGAGCATCGCGAAGATCCCGATGTGGTCGTGGTGGAGTCCGACGAGGACGTGCTGCTCTACGACACCGGACACATCCCCGGTGCGGTGAAGGTCGACTGGCACATGGACCTGAACGATGCCCTCACGCGGGACTATGTCGACGGGGAAGCCTTCGCGCGGCTGATGTCCGAGCGTGGCATCGCGCGCGGCACCACCGTCGTCTTCTACGGAGACAACTTCAACTGGTGGGCGGCGTACGCGCTCTGGGTCTTCACCCTCTTCGGCCACCCCGACGTGCGCCTGCTCGACGGCGGCCGGAAGAAGTGGATCGACGAGGGCCGCCCGCGGCAGCACATCCATCCGAACGCCTGCCGATCCGAGGGGTCGGGACGGATATGCAAACGGGGCCTCCCGGGCGCTTGGCACCCGGGAGACCCCGTTCACCTGGAGATCTTCGTCAGACCTTGACGACGTTCTCCGCCGCGGGGCCCTTCTGACCCTGCGTGACGTCGAACTCCACCTTGTCGCCCTCGCTCAGGGTCTTGAAGCCCTGGGCCTGGATCGCCGAGTGGTGAACGAAGCAGTCCTTGCCGCCGTCGTCCGGGGTGATGAAGCCGAATCCCTTCTGATCGTTGAACCACTTCACAGTGCCGGTGCTACGCATCTTTGCTGCTCCTATGTGCGCTTCGGTCCTCGGTCGGAATCTCCGGAAGATCCGTAGCTACCGACTGCTGACCCACGTGGTTGTTCCCCCACGCTGGGTAGTGGCGACGTGCCACAAACTGAGAAAATACTCTTCATCCCATGCTTCGGAAGGGGGCTGCGCCCTCCGCCGACTCGCCCAACATAGCAGTTTCCCCGCGCTCCGGCTCGGTTCGCTGGAGCACGTTGGACGCTGCTGCAAAATAAGGAGGCTTCGGCCGTTCGGCCAAGCGGAGCTCGAGAAGCCTGCTTCCGTCGCTGGTTCGGCCGAGCACACGCACGACTTCGCCTACGCCGTCGACCGACAACACGTCCTCACCGACACACGGAATCCTCGCGGAGTCCGCATCCCAACCGGCCTTGTCCACCGACGCGATCCGCAGGGACTCGCGCCGCTGCGGAGCATGGTCGTACGCCACGAACTCAGCGCCTCCGGCGTTGGGGCGGCGGGGGGGCGTCCCCGGCCTTGTGACGATACGTGATGCGACCGCGGGTCATGTCGTAGGGAGAGAGCTCGAGCGTGACCCGGTCACCCACCAGTACACGAATGCGGAACTTGGACATCTTCCCCGCCGCGTAGGCCAGGACGACGTGATCGTTCTGCAGGCGCACCCGGAAGTTCTGGTCCGGAAGAACCTCCGTGACCAGCCCCTCTACCTCCACTGCCTCCTGCTTGGCCATCGCTGCCTCGGACGGGTCTCTACCCGCGAACGGAAGACGCCGGCCAACGGCACTGCGGGAGTGCTCGCCGCCAGCGTCACCTCGGGAGATCATGCTCCCGCTACGCCAGAAGCCTAACGCAAGGATGGGGCCCGCGCGAGGGTGGAGCGGGGAAAGGGGGCGGATCGCGAGCCTTCAAGCGGGGGCAGCGCCCGCCCTGTAGGTTCGAACCAGGTTGACACGTCCACCGGGACGCGTCGGGATGAAGCGCGCGCGGTGAGCGAAGAGCAACGAAGGAAGAGCCGACCTGGAGGCCTGTCATGCGTCCGTTCCCGAGCCCATCCGGCGTCGCCGTGGTCGCGGCGCTTCTCCTGACGACCCTCGCGGCGCGGCCGGCGCCCGCCCAGACGGGCTATCCCGAGCCCGTCGAGCACGACTACGTGATCCGCGACTTCGCGTTCCGGGACGGGAACACCCTCCCCGAGCTGCGCATGCACTACCGGACGATCGGGACGCTGCGGAAGGACGCGAGCGGCCGGACCACGAACGCGGTGCTCGTGATGCACGGCACGACCGGGGCGGGCACCAACTTCCTCAACGACCGCTTCGCCGGCGTGCTCTTCGGACCGGGCCAGCTCCTCGACGCGTCGAAGTACTTCATCGTCCTCGTCGACGCGATCGGACACGGCGGATCCAGCCGCCCGAGCGAGGGTCTGCATGCCCACTTCCCGCACTACGGCTACCGCGACATGGTGGACGCCGACCATCGGCTTCTCACCGATGGGCTCGGCGTGAACCACCTGCGCCTGGTCATGGGCACCTCGATGGGCGGGATGCACTCCTGGCTGTGGGGCGAGATGTATCCCGACTTCATGGACGCGCTCATGCCGCTCGCGAGCGTGCCCGGGCCGATCTCCGGCCGCAACCGCATGTGGCGGAAGATGATCATCGACGCCATCCAGAACGATCCCGACTACCGGGGCGGAGACTACACGGGGCCGCTGCAGGCGATGGCGTTCGTGGGCGAGATGCTGAGCTTCATGGGCGGCAATCCCATCACGCACTACCGGGCACACCCCACGTTGGCGAGCGCCGACCGCGCGATGGCCGAGACCGGCGCCAGCTTCATGCGCTCCCGCGACGCGAACGACATCCTCTACGCCTTCCGCGCCTCGGAAGACTACGACCCCGCGCCCGACCTGGAGAAGATCCGGGCGCCGCTCATGGCCATCAACTCCGCGGACGACCTCATCAACCCGCCCGAGCTCGGGATCCTGGAGAAGGAGATCGTGCGCGTGCAGCGCGGGAAGGCGGTGGTGATTCCGCTGAGCGACGAGACCGTCGGCCACGGCACGCACACCAAGGCGGTGGTTTGGAAGCCATACCTGGAGGAGCTTCTCAGGATGTCGGAGCCGTCCGGGTCGTAGCGGGGGCGGGCGCGCAGTTGCGCTTCCACGGCCCGGTGAGCACCCTGCGTCGCCCCCGCGTGAAGCTGGGGGAGCGCCGGACGCTCCCTACGCCTGGCTGCGCGTGGTCGGGGTGGCCCCCGACGTGAAGCGCATGGACCTCACGAGCCCGGCCCGCGCCGAGATGTACGTGCACGAGACCCAGGGTGGTACACGTCGATGGGCACGGCGCGCCTGATCGTACGGCTCTGCACCGGGACCGACCGTCGAACGGCCGCTGCCACGGTGCGGGCCACCGTCGCCGCGCTGGCCCCCCCGCCCTCGTGGCGGGCGTGGTGTTCGGGTCCGCGGCCGTCTACGTCGGCGCCGGGCTCCTCGACCAGGTCGTCTACGGCGTCGCGCCCTTCGAGCCCGTGTCGCTCGTGCTGGCGTCGGCGGTGCTGGGCGCCACGGTGCTCGCGGCCGCGCACGGGCCGGTGCGCCGCACGCTCGGGATCGACCCCGCACGGGTGCTCTCGGGGGACTGAGCCTCGCTCGTGGCGCGCGGCGTGCCGAACGCGCCGCCGTCGACGCGCCGCACATCGTCGAGCTTGCGCCAAACGCGAGCCGTCGCCATCAGAAGGTGCAGGTGTCCGTCGACGTCGAAGCCGGAAGCGGCCACGACGTGCGTCGACTCGTGACGAGGGGGCCGTGATGAAGATGTTGGGTGTCCGCATCGCGCTGCTGCTTCTCGTCGTCGTCCCGCCGTCCTGCACGCCGAGGCGCGCGAGCCCTTTCAGCGGGTCCCGGCGAGGCGCCTCCACCGTCACCCTGCGCGTCGACAACCGGCACTGGGCGGACATGACCATCTCCGTGGTGCGCGGCGGAGCCCGCGCCCGCCTCGGCCAGGTGTCCACCAACGGCGACCAGACCTTCCGCCTGCCGCGCGGGATGGACGCACCCGGGATCTCCATCTACTTCGAGGCGGATCCCGTGGGATCCAACCAGGTGTACCGCAGCCCCCTGGTCGCGATCGGCCCCGACGACGCCTACGTCTGGACGCTCGCCGTCACCCTCGAGCACTCCACCCTCGTCCGCCGATAGGCTGCGCGTCCGGCGCAAGCACGCTCCCGCCAGCCCTACGGCATCGGGTTGCGTGCCGGGCGTGTCGCGTGATATAGACATTCCTGTTCCATCCATTTTCGCAGGTTTGAGGTTCGCCGTCCCTCCCCCCAGCCAGGCGACCTTGCCAACTGCATAGAGGTGTGACCAGTGCCGCCGGCACCCCTTCGGGGATGCCGGCAGCGCCCCGCTCGCGTCGGGTTCGCCCGCGCGGGCGAAGGGGCTTGTCGCCGGGCCTGCCTGCCCGGTGTTCGCCAACTCCACGGAGGAGCAGAATGAGAACCACGAGCGTGCGGAGCTTGTGCCTCGCGCTCCTGTCGCTGGCCGCGCCGATGGCGCTGCGTGCCCAGCAACGGGAGATCAGCGGCCGCGTCGTTTCGGCGGAGGGAGCGGCCCTCGCCGATGTGGGCATCCAGCTCGTCGGCACCCGACGAGGGACGTTCTCGGACGAGGCCGGTCGCTTCCATCTCGCAGTGCCTGCCGGTCCGGTCCGACTTCGAGCGACGCTCATCGGCTGGTCCACACAGACGGTCGACGTCGACAACGCCCAGGCGAACGTCACCATCACCCTGACGAGTGACGCCCTCAACCTCGACGAGATCGTGGTGACGGGCACGGCCACCTCCGTCGCCAGACGGAACCTCGCCAACGCCGTCTCCACGGTCAGCGCGGAAGAGCTCACCAAGGCACCGGCCGCGAGCTTCGAGCAGCAGCTCGCCGGCAAGATCGCGGGCGCCGACATCCAGGCGAACAGCGGCGCGCCCGGCGGGGGCATGCAGGTCAACCTGCGCGGCGTATCCACGATCATCGGCGCGTCCACGCCCCTCTACATCGTCGACGGGGTGATCGTCAGCGACATCTCCGTGGCCTCCGGCACGAACGTCATCACGCGGGCGAGCGGAGGTGCCTTCAACGGCGGCTTCGCGTCCAACCAGGACAACGCCCCGAACCGCGTGGCCGACCTGAACCCGAACGACATCGAGAGCATCGAGGTCCTGAAGGGCGCTTCCGCGGCCGCGATCTACGGCTCCAAGGCCAACAACGGCGTGATCATCATCACGACGAAGCGCGGCAAGTCCGGCGCACCGCAGTTCTCGCTCACCCAGCGCTTCGGAACGTTCGACCTCTCCAACAAGCTGGGCCTACGCCGTTTCGATACGGAGGCGGCGGCCGTGCAGGCGTTCGGTCCGCGCGCCAGCGAGTTCTGGCAGGCGGGCGCCTTCTACGACCACGAGGAGGAGCTGGCCGGCAACAACCCGCTGTCGCACGAGACCGCACTCAGCGTGAGCGGCGGCACGGAGGACACGCGCTACTTCGTGTCTGCGCTGGGCAAGCATGACGGCGGCATCATCACCGGGACGTACTACGACAAGCAGGCCCTCCGCCTGAACATCGACCAGAACATCGGGTCGCGCGTCTCGCTCAAGGTCAACATGAACGGGATCCACACGAAGACCGGGCGGGGCTTCACGAACAACGACAACCGCTCCATCTCGTACTGGATGACCTTCCCGCAGTCGCCGACGTTCGTCGACCTCCGCCAGAACGCCGACGGCACCTGGCCGGACAACCCCTTCGCGAACTCGAACCCGCTGCAGACCGCGGCGCTCGCCAAGAACGACGAGTCCGTGTGGCGCATGCTCGGCTCGGTCGACCTTCAGGTCAACGCCATCCAGACCGACGAGCAGACGCTGCGCCTGAGCGCGTCGGGGGGCGTCGACTTCTTCAACCTGAAGAACGTCGTCTACTCGCCGCCGGAGCTGCAGTTCGAGCCCATCGACGGAAAGCCGGGAACGAGCTTCCTGGGGCAGACCGACAACCTCAACATGAACGCCAACGCCAACGTCGTGCACACGTGGCAGCCCGCCGACCTCGGCGTCAGCGCCACCACGTCGCTCGGCATGCAGTACGAGGAGCGTGACCTCGACATCGCGCGCATCCTCAACGAGGACCTGATCGTCGGCCAGACGAACATCGACGCGGGCACGAACCCCGGCGTCTTCCAGAACCGCCAGCTCGTGAAGGACCTCGGCTTCTTTGGGCAGGAGGAGGCCCTCCTGTTCAACGAGCGCCTGCTCCTGACAGCGGGTGTGCGCGCGGATCGGTCGAGCAACAACGCGGACACGAAGAGCTACTACGTGTATCCGAAGTTCGCCGGCTCCTTCCGCTTCCCCGACCTCGTGCCCGGTACGCTGGACGAACTCAAGATCCGCGGCGCGTGGGGTCAGGCGGGCAACCAGCCCAACTACGGGGACAAGTTCAGCAACCTCAACTCGGGCAACATCGCGGGGCTGCAGACGCTGAACATCTCCACCACCACCGTTGCGGATGACCTGCACCCCGAGCGACAGCGCGAGATCGAGGGAGGCTTCGACGCCACGCTCTTCGACCGCCGCGGCCAGCTCGAGGTCACGGCCTACAACCGACGCATCACGGACCTGCTCCTCCGGCGGGCGCTGCCGCCGTCGAGCGGCTTCGCCACCGCGATCTTCAACGGCGGCGTCATGACCACCTCCGGCTACGAGGCGGCCCTCCAGCTCCTCCCCATCCAGACGGGGAACATGAGCTGGTCGTCGCGGATCACCTTCTCGAAGGACAAGTCGGTCATCGACGAGCTGCCCGTGCCGCCCTTCGCGGCGGGTGGCTTCGGCACCGCCCTCGGCGGCTTCCAGGTCGAGGAGGGCAAGAGCCCGACGCAGATCGTGGGGCGTGACACGACCGTCGTCGTGGACGATCCCCGCTGCGACGGCCCCTGCCCGGTCGGTACGCGCATCGTCACCGCGATCGGCGACGCCAACCCCGACTTCCGTGTGGGCTTCTCGAACACCTTCGAGCTCGGGAGCTTCAGCCTCTACGGGCTCCTGGATTGGCAGCATGGCGGCGACATCATCAACCTCACGGCGTGGCTGTACGACCTGAGCCAGAGCTCAGGCGACTTCGGCGATCCGTGCAACATCTCCGGATGCCAGAGCGACGAGACGCTGGGCGAGTATCGTCTGCGGGTCTATCCGGGCCGCACGTCCCGCGTGTGGGTCGAGGACGGCTCGTTCGTGAAGCTCCGCGAGGTGACGCTCAGCTACGACATCCCGCAGGACCTGGCCAAGAGCATCTGGGGGCGGGCGCGCTTCATGCGATTCACCCTCAGCGGCCGCAACCTGCTGACGTTCACGAACTACTCCGGGATGGACCCTGAGGTGTCGAATTTCGGCGCCCAGGCCATCGGCCGGAACGTCGACGTCGCTCCGTACCCGCCGAGCCGAAGCTTCTGGCTCTCGTTCGACATCGGCTTCTGACCAGGCCCGAGGAGAACCCATGAACGCGACCAAGATTCTGCGCCGGGTCCTCGCCGCCGCGTCGATCGCAGCGACGGTGACCGGATGCTCCAACGACTTTCTCGTTCCCAACTACAACAACCCCGCGCGGGAAGGCCTGACCGGCAATCCCACCGCCGCCACCATCGCGGCGGCGGTGCGCGGGATCGTCTCGACACAGCGCGGCCTCAAGGCCGGAATGGTGACGCGCCTCGGGGTGTGGGGGCGTGAGGGCTACGACCTCCGTCCCGAGGAGCCGCGCACCACGACCGACGCCCTGGTCGACCCCATCGACCCGGTGAACGGGGGCCTCTACTTCGGAGGCCAGTACACGCAGGTGGCCCAGATCAACACGGTGCTCGACGCGCTGGAGAACTCCCCGTACGACGAGCAGCAGCGCCGGGCCACCGCGGGCTTCGTGAAGACGATGAAGGCGGACGCCCTCTGGGAGGCCGCCATGGCGCGCGCCGTGGACGTGGGCCTGCCGCTCGATCCCAACCCGGATCCGAATGGCGACCTGTCCCCGATCGTCGGCAAGTCGGAGGTGTGGTCCTACATCGACGCGCTCTTCGACGAGGCCCAATCCGACCTGCAGGCGGGCGGAAGCGCCTTCCCCTTCGCCCTGCCCTCCGGCTTCTCCGCCTTCAACTCACCGCAGTCGTTCGTGCAGGTGAACCGTGCCCTCAAGGCGCGTGCGTTGAAGTACCAGGGCGACTGGTCGGGCACGATCGCCGCGGTCGACGCGTCGTTCGCAGACCCTGGCGCCGACATGGACTTCGGCGTGGCCTTCGACTACAGCACGATCTCGGGCGACGCGCCGAACGGCTTCTACAGCAGCCCCTACCACTACGCGCATCCTCGCATCCGTGCGGACGCCCAGACGCAGCCGGACGGCTCGATCGATGCTCGCGTTGCGCGCAAGGTGAAGGCGGTGGACACCTTCACGCTCTACGAGATCACCGTCTCGGACGCGATGGACGTCTACAAGAGCCTCACGGCCCCGATGCCGTGGATCACGAACGACGAGCTGCTCCTGCTGCGCGCGGAGGCGAACCTGGCGCTCGGCAACCGCGCCGACGCCATCACCGACGTGAACACGGTGCGCACGGTGGACGGGGGACTTGCTGCGCTGCCGTCCGACTACTCGGGTGACCTGCTGCACGAGATCCTCTACAACAAGCTGCTGTCTCTGCTGTGGGAGGGCGGCTTCCAGTACTACGACTACCGTCAGTACGACATGCTCGACGAGCTGCCGCGGGCGGCCCCGACCCACGGGGTCTATCCCGGCTTCCCCTATCCGCTCAACGAGTGCCTGGCTCGTGACATCATGAGCCAGGTGGAGTGCACGACGTACTTCGCGAGCTGAGGCGGGCGGGCCTCTTCACCGAAACGGCGGCGGGTCGGGATCACGTCCGGCCCGCCGCCGCCTTTCGGGGCTCAGATGCAGCGCACGGCCAGCGGCGGAAACCCGTTGAATCCGATCGACGAATAGGACCGGGTGTACGCGCCGGTGCCGGCGATGCGCAATCGGTCTCCGATACACAGGTCCTTGGGTAGCCTGCAGCGCGCTCGTTCGTAGAGGACGTCCATGCTGTCGCACGTGGGTCCGGCCAGAATCACGGGCTGCCTGGGCCCTCTGCGCGGACTCGAGATTCGGTACCGGATCATCTCGTCCATGGTTTCCGCGAGCCCCCCGAACTTGCCGATGTCGACATAGACCCACGTATCGTCGTCGCCACCATCCTTGCGCGAGACGAGCACGACCTCCGTCTCGATGACGCCCGCATCGCCCACCAGCCCTCGCCCGGGCTCGACGACGATCTGGGGAACGGATCGACCGAAGTGACGCCGTAGGCTCGTGCGGATGCACGCACCGTACTCCTCGAGAGGAGGCACGGGACACTGGTAGGTCGCAGGGAATCCGCCGCCCAGGTTGAGCATGGGCAGCCTGATTCCCCGGCACGCGAGCTCGCCGAAGACGTCACGCGACAGGCGTATCGCGGGGTCCCACTGGCCGGGGTCGGTCTGCTGCGATCCCACGTGGAAGGAAAGACCCCACGGCCGCAGCCCGAGGGACCCGGCACGCGCCAACAGCTCGACGGCCATGGCGGGCGCGCAGCCGAACTTGCGCGACAGCGGCCAGTCGGCCCCGAGGGAGTCGATCAGGATGCGGCAGAAGACGCGCGAGCCCGGTGCCGCCCTCGCGATCTTTTCCAGCTCGGCTTCCGAGTCGAACGCGAACAACCGCACGCCCAACCGGAACGCCTCCGCGACGTCCGCTTCCTTCTTGATGGTGTTGCCGAAGGACAGGCGCTCGGGGGGCGCTCCCTCTCTGAGCGTCGAGCGTACCTCGTGCAGGCTGGCGACGTCGAAGTGACAACCGACCCCGGCCAGGCGACGAATCACCTGGCGCGCGGGGTTCGCCTTGACCGCGTAGTAGACGAGGGCACCGGGGAGTGTGCGCGTCATCGCGTGGTACTTCGCCTCCACGCAGTCGAGGTCGACGATCAGGACCGGCGTTCCCGGTCGTTCGTGCGCGAGGTATCGCGTCACCTTGGGAGTCATGGGCTTTCGCCTCCGGGAGGATCGGGTACGCGCGGGGTCTCGCGCCACCTACTCCTCCAGGCGTCGAATCGGCGGAGGACTGGACACGAAGGGGGGGACGCCGGCTACGGCGCTCCTCCCTCGCCCCCTTGATGTCGGCGCGGCGGTCCTGTTCGATTGGCGTCTCCGTCGTGGCTAATACGTGATCTTCTCGGACCACCACATGATCGACCAGTCCAACCGGCAGAACTTCTTCCATACCGGCAGCGGGGGAGCCAGCGGCAACCGCGACCTGTACGTGGAGGTGCTCGAGTAGTTCTATGCCAGTCGTACTACTGCCTGATCGAGAACGGAGACGTCGAAGAGCTGCTGATCTACGAGCCCGTGCTCTCCGAGGTCGAGGGGATCGCGGGGTGGAGCTGCGATCGCATCCCGACTACCGGTCCAAGAAGAAGCCTCAGCTCGAGCGCATCGTGCGTGACAACCCGTACTACTACCTGTGATCTCGGGCAGCTTCATCGACAAGAAGTTATACCTGCTCGTCACCTTCTACCACTACCTCTACATGAGCTACCATCTTTCTCCTACTCTCTGGCCGACTTCCGTGAGTTGAGGATGCCCCCGAAAGAACCCGCACATGCCGCCTCCGATCACGCCGCCGTCGTCGCGAGCGAACTGGGCGTGGACGTCGGGCGGGTCCGCGCCGCCGCCGGTCTCCTGGCGGACGGCGCTACCGTGCCCTTCATCGCGCGCTACCGGAAGGAGGCCACGGGCTCGCTCGACGAGGTGGCGGTGGCCACCGTCCGGGACCGGATGGCGCAGCTCGCGGAGCTCGACAAGCGCCGAACCGCGATCCTCGCCTCCGATCACGCCGCCGTCGTCGCGGCGAGCTGGGCGTGGACGTCGGGCGCGTCCGCGCCGCCGCCCGCCTCCTGGCGGACGGCGCGACCGTGCCCTTCATCGCGCGCTACCGGAAGGAGGCCACGGGCTCGCTCGACGAGGTGGCGGTGGCCACCGTCCGGGACCGGATGGCGCAGCTCGCGGAGCTCGACAAGCGCCGAACCGCGATCCTCGCCTCCCTCGCGGAGCGGGACCTCCTCGACGAGGAGCTGCGCGCGCGGATCGCGGCCGCGCCCAGTGCGACCGTCCTCGAGGACCTCTACCTCCCTTATCGCCCGAAACGCCGCACCCGGGCGACGGCAGCCAGGGAGGCCGGCTACGAGCCGTTGGCCCGGGCCCTCATGGCGCAGACGGGAGCGCGCATCGACCTCTCGGATCACCCCGACCGCGAGGCCGCCCTGAGCGGGGCGCGGGACATCATCGCGGAGGAGGTGAGCGAGGACGCCCAGGTGAGGACGGAGCTGCGCACGCTCTTCGTCCAGCGCGCGGTGCTCTCCTCGTCCGTGATCGAGAAGAAGAAGGCGGAGGCGGGAAAGTTCAGGGATTGGTTCGACTGGTCCGAGCCTCTGTCCCGGGCGCCGTCCCATCGGGTGCTGGCCATCCTGCGCGGAAGCAACGAGGGCTTCCTGCGCGTCCACGCCCGGCCCGACGACAGCGACGCCCTGGTGCGAATGAGGCGCCGGTATCTACGCGGGCGGGGCTTCGCCACCGATCAGGTGGAGCTCGCGCTCGACGACGCCTACAAGCGGCTCCTCCTTCCCAGCCTCGAGCGGGAGGCGCTGAAGGACGCGAAGGAGCGCGCCGACGCGGACGCCATCCGGGTCTTCGTGACGAACTTGCGCGAGCTCCTGATGGCGCCACCCTTCCCCGACAAGCGGATCCTCGCGATCGACCCCGGCTTCCGCACGGGCTGCAAGGTCGTCGCGCTCGACGCCCAGGGAACGCTGCTGCACAACACGACCGTCTTTCCCACCGTCGGGCAGGGCGGCCGCGAGGAGGCCGCGCGCGTGGTCCGCGACCTCGTCGACCGTTATTCCCCGGAGGCCTTCGCGGTGGGCAACGGCACGGCCGGGCGAGAGACCGAGGCGTTCCTGCGCGAGCTCGCGTTGGATCTCCCGATCATCGCGGTCGACGAAGCCGGCGCGTCGATCTACAGCGCCAGCGAGGTGGCGCGTGAGGAGCTCCGCGACCACGACCTCACGGTCCGGGGCGCAGTCTCGATCGGGCGTCGCCTGCAGGACCCTCTGGCCGAGCTCGTCAAGCTCGACCCCAAGTCGATCGGAGTGGGCCAGTACCAGCACGACGTCGACCAGGTCGCGCTGAAGTCCGCGCTGGACGATACGGTGACCAGCTGCGTGAACGCGGTGGGCGTCGACGTCAACTCGGCCAGCGCCCCGCTGCTCACGTACGTCGCGGGAATGGGCCCGGCGCTCGCGAAGAACGTGGTGCGCTGGCGGGAGGAGCACGGCCGCTTCCGCACGCGCCGCGATCTGATGAAGGTGCCGCGGCTCGGGGAGAAGGCCTTCGAGCAGGCAGCGGGTTTCCTGCGTGTCACCGGTGGGACGCATCCACTGGACGCCAGCGCGGTCCACCCGGAGCGCTACACCCTGGTCGAGCGCATGGCGCGCGACGCCGGCTGCACGGTGGCGCAGCTGCTCGAAGACGCGGGCCGCCGCGACCGCATCGACCCGGACCGCTACGTGGGCGACGGGGTGGGCCGTCCGACCCTGCTCGACATCCTCGAGGAGCTCGCGCGCCCCGGGAGGGATCCCCGCCCGCCGTTCCAGACGTTCGCCTTCGCGGACGTCCACGCCATCGGCGACCTGAGGCCCGGGATGGTGCTCCCCGGCGTCGTGACCAACGTCACGGCCTTCGGCGCCTTCGTGGACGTGGGCGTCCACCAGGACGGCCTCGTCCATGTCAGCCAGCTCTCCGACCGCTGGGTGAAGGACCCGAACGAGGTCGTGCGCGTGCGCCAGCACGTGCAGGTGCGCGTGCTCGAGGTCGACGTCGAGCGGAACCGCATCGGCCTGTCGATGAAGAAGGGCTGAGCGCCGCGCCGCGTGGCGAGGGACCGAGAATCGGGGAGGCGAACTACCAGGTCACCACGTGGGCGCAGGACTCCGAGTCCTGGTTCCGGCAGGTGTGCGATTCGTCGTGGCGGACGCTCACCGACCGGCCTCCGGCGAAGCGCCGGGCCATGGCCTGGATGATCCCGCGATCGAACTCGCAGGGGTAGGGATTGTCGCACAGGATGCGCGCGGCGGTGGGCCCCGCGGGCTCGCACCTGTAGTGGCCGATCTCGCCGCCGCGATGATTCATGTGGTAGGCGACGTCGATCGCCTCGAGGGCGTCGTGGACGGTCCGGATGTGCGGGGGAAGTTCGCCACCTCGGGGATCTTCATCCCGATCTGGTAGAGGACGTTCGGCCCGATCTCGTCGGCGATGTGCCGGAAGGCGTCCAGCCAACCCTGCTGGGAATACCCTGCCCCGGCGTGGGGTCGTCGATGCCGTGCGCGCTCAGGATCGAGACGGCGCGGCGCTGGAACGCGCCCATGCCCAGGATCACCGACCGGACGGATTCCCCGTTGACCTCGGCATGGGCGGACATCGCGACGAACTGGGCCATCGAAACGACCCTCCGACTGGATGGCAGGTGACGATCGTGCACGTAGCGTCACCGGTGGTATCGGCAGCGGGGCCGGGAAACGTGAGCCGAGCCTTGCCAGCCACGCCCACCGCCGGAATCTTGGCCTCCACCTCCAACATCTCCGGGAGAGCCGTCATGCGCGCGTCCCTGCGGATCCTGTCCGTCGCACTCGCCACCCTCGCCGCCGCCTGCACGGGACGCGACACGAGCACGACCACGGGAGCTTCCCAGGAAGCGGCCATGGCGCGCGTCACGGAAGCGCTGAGGCCGGGCATCGTCGTGAAAGGCCGGCCCGAGTCCTCGTTCGCGCTGGCCGACCGCATGGAGCGCTACCACGTGCCGGGCGTCTCGATCGCGGTGGCCGACAGCGGTCGCATCGTCTGGGCGCACGGCTTCGGCGTGAAGGAGGCCGGCACCGCGGACTCCGTGACGGCGGGCACGCTCTTCCAGGCCGCCTCGATCTCCAAGCCGGTGGCCGCCACCGGGATGCTCCGTCTGGTCGAGGAGCGGAAGCTCTCCCTCGACGCCCCGGTCAACGACTTCCTCACCAGCTGGAAGGTGCCCGAGAACGGCTTCACCCGACGCTCGCCCGTGACGCTCCGTCGCATCGTGTCGCACAGCGCTGGGCTGACCGTCCACGGGTTCCCGGGCTACGCGCCCGGCGCTCCGGTCCCCACCGTTCCCCAGATCCTGGACGGCGAGGCGCCCGCGAACACGCCACCGGTGCGGGTCGACACCGTGCCCGGCACGCATCGGGCGGTACTCGGGGGGCGGCGTCACCGTGGAGCAGCTCGCCATGACCGACGTCACCGGCGAGCCCTTCCCCGAGCTCATGAAGCGCCTGGTGCTCGACCCCGCCGGGATGACGCGCTCCACCTACGAGCAGCCCCTCCCCCAGTCCCGTCGGGGCGAGGCGGCCGTCGGATACCGATCGGACGGCGCCGAGGTGGAGGGGCGGTGGCACACCTATCCCGAGATGGCCGCGGCCGGACTGTGGACGACGCCCACCGATCTCCTGAAGTGGGCGATCGCGATCACCGCCGCGCGCGCCGGCGAGCCGGGTGGCATCCTGTCCCGACCTGTCGCGATGGAGATGCTCACGCCCCAGTTCGCCGGCTTCGGCCTCGGGCCGGGGATCGGCGGCGAGGGACGAGGCTTCCACTTCGGGCACGGGGGCGCGAACGAGGGCTACCGCTGCGAGCTCATCTACTTTCCGGAGCTCGGCCGGGGCGCGGCGGTCATGACGAACAGCGACGCCGGCAGCGCGCTGGCGCGGGAGATCCTCCTCTCCGTGGCGGCCGAGTACGGCTGGCCGGACTACGGGCCGCGGGAGATCGACGCGCTGCCGATGGACGCCGCGGCGCTCGAAGCCTACGTGGGAGAGTTCGCGTCGGATCAGCCCCCGGTTACGCTCTCCCTCACCCGGGAGGGCTCGTCCCTCTACGCGGAGTCCCCCGGCTACCTCGAGAGGGAGGAGATCGTCCTCCCGGCCGGGGACCGCGCGATCGGACGGGTCTCCGGCATGACGTTCTCCTTCACGACCGGGGCCGACGGGCGGGTGTCACGCGTCGATGCGGCGGGGCTTACGCTGACGCGGAGGTAGAGCCCCGCTCTCGGCCCGGCCGCGCTCAGGACGCGCGCAGCGACTCCACCGGATCCGCCCGCGACGCCCTGCGCGCCGGCAGGTACGCCGCGACCCACGCCACCGCCAGGAGCACGAGCACCGCCCCTCCGAAGGAGAGCGGGTCGAACGCGTCCACGCCGTACAGGAGCCCGCCCAACCGTGATGCGGCCAGCGCCGATACGACGACGCCGACGAGCAACCCCGCGACAACCACGCCCGCCACCTCGCGCACGACCATGCGCACCACGCCGGAGCGCTCGGCGCCGAGGGCCAGGCGGATGCCGAGCTCCGAAGTGCGTCGGGCCACGCTGAAGCTCACCACCGCGTAGATTCCGAGCCCGGCCAGCAGCAGCGCGAGCGCCGAGAAGGCGCCCATCGCGCGCGCGGCCAGGCGGGGCGCCGAAAGCGTGGCGCCGAAGTGCGTCGCCAGCGTGCCCTGTTGGCTCACCACCACGGAGGGCTGCACCTCCGCCAGCGCTCGGCGCATCGGCGCGAGGATCGCTGCCGGCTCACCGTTCGTGCGGGCGACGACGTAGCTCGGCGCGAAGGAGGTCTGACGCGTCGAGTAGGTAGAACATCGGCCGAGGGGACTCCCCCAGCCTCGACACGGGCGCGTCACCCACCACGCCGACGACCGTGCGCGTCCATCGCTCCGAGCCCTGCCCGCGCATCCGTCGGCCGATCGGGTCGGCGTCGCCCCAGAAGCGGTGGGCCGCCGCCTCGTTGACGAGGATGGAGACCCCGCCGTCCCCCGGCACGTCGTCGCCGCCGAAGAGACGGCCCGCGACGAGCGGGATCCCCATCGTCTCGAAGTAGCCGTCGGTGACCAGCGAGAACGCCAGCTCCACCGCGTCCGTGCCGGCCGGGGGCGTGTACCCCTCCACCTCGGTGGTGGTCGTCCCGGAGCGCTCGGCTGGAAGCCGGGAGGCGAGCGCGACCCGTGTGATCCCGGGGAGCGCGGCCATCCGCTCGCGCAGCTCGTCGAGCGCGGCGCGTACCTGCCCGCCCTCGAGGCCGGCTCGGCCCCAGTCCAGGCGTAGCCAGGCCACGCGGTCGACGTCCACGCCGGGGTCCACCGTCTGGAGCTTGCTCAGGCTCCTGGCCATCAGGCCGGTCCCGAGCACGAGCACGAGGGACGCCGCCACCTGCACCGCCACCAGGAGGCTTCGCAGGCGCCTGGTGCCGCGGTCCGCGGAGCCGGCTCCGGCGGTCGTCGCGCAACACGCTCGCGACGTCGGCCCGGACGGAGCGGATGGCGGGGACGAGCCCGAAGAGGATGCCCGTGAGTGCCATGAGCGCCACGGAGAACAGCGCGACGCGCCGGTCGATGCCCAACTCCAGGGTCCCGCCGATCACGCCGGCGAGGGGGAGCGCGGGGATGGCGGCCAGCGCCCAGCGGGTCAGCAGCAGCCCGATCGCCCCGCCCATCACGGACAGCAGGAGCGACTCGAGGAGGAAGAGGCGGGCCACACGCCCGCGCGGAGCACCGAGCGCGGCGCGCACCGCGGTCTCGCCCGACCGGCTGAGACCTCGCACCAGGAGGAGGTTCGCGAGGTTCGCACACGCCAGCAGCAGGATCGTGAGCACCACCGCCGCGAGGAGGCCGCCGGCCAGGAAGAGCGGACCGTCCCCCTGGGGATGCATGCGCACGTCCTTCGACGCGAACACGGTGATGCCCCGCCCCTTGTTGAACTCGGGGTAGTCCTCGGCGAGGCGGGCGGCCAGCGCGTCCATGGCGGATTGGGCCTGCTGCACGGTCACGCCGGGCGCGAGGCGGGCGAGCACTTCGTACCAGTGGTCCGATCGACGCTCGAGGTTCGCGACCTGGAAGTCGCCACTGACCGGCGTGGCCGAGATCGACAGCCAGAAATCCGTGAGCAGCGGGGTGATCGTGCTCGTGAGGCCCTCGGGACCCACGCCGACGATCGTGACCGGCTGGCCGTTCAGGCGGATCGTGCGCCCCACCACGTCCGGGTCGCTACCGAAGCGGGCGTGCCACGTGGCCGCGCTGACCACGGCGAGGGGCGCGGCGCCGACCACGTCCTCCGCCTGACCGAACCAGCGGCCGCGCTGCACGGAGCGCCCGAGCACGTCCATGTAGGTCGACGTCGTGTACTCGGTCGAGACGCGCTCGAGGCCGTCGGGGCCCTCCCACGTCGCGGAGGACGGCGTGGTGGCCGCGACCGCCCGGAAGACGTCGGAGCGCCCCATGTCGCGCGCCGCGGGGAAGGAGCTGGAGCTGGGCTCGCCGTCGTCCGAGTCCTGATAGACGTGCACGACCTCCTCGGGGTGGCTCCATGGCGGCGGCCGGAAGATGAGCCCGTCGACCACGGTGAAGACCGTGGTATTGGCACCGATGCCGATGGCCAGCAGCGCCACCGCGCCCACGGTGAACAGCGGCGAGCGCATCAGGTGACGAGCGGCGTAGCGGACGTCCTGCAGCAGCGTTCCCATGTGAAGCCCCCCTCCCTCCGAGTCCATGCGGCGCAGCGCCCACGCCGTCGACCCCGCGTCACCGAGGGTCCGCCACCAGAGCCGGACCCTCCCGCCCCCTCCCTCCGCCCGCTCGAGCCGCTGGCGGAAGAGGGTCGTCATCTCCTCACCGTGCTCCGCCCGGAACCACGCCGGGTAGAGCCTCAGCAGCGCCGCGAAGGCGCGCACGTGCCAATCGGTGCGCCGACGCGTCACGCCTGCTCCGGCAGCGCGCCCCGTGCCCGCGCGGCCTCCACCAGTCTCCCGAGCCGCGCCGTCTCGGCCGCGAGCAGGTCCCTACCGGTCGGCGTGATCCGGTAGTACTTCCGCCTGGGGTCGGCGTCCGACGACGGCGCCTTCACCGAGCGGATCAGGCCGTCCCCGGCCATCTCGGCGAGCGAGCGATAGAGCGTGCCCGGCCCCAACTCCACCGTTCCCTCCGACGCACGCTCGATCTCGTCGGCGATCCCCAGCCCATGACGGTCACGACCGATGAGCGCCAGGAGGATGTGGTAGACGGGAGGACGAAGCGGAACGGCCCGGGGTTCGGACGAGCGCACCAAGGAGGGGCTCCTGACGGGGGTGTCGATTTATCCATGCCAGATATATCCGAGATGGATACGTACGTCAAGGAAGACGGATCGGCCGGGATCGCACCACGCGTCAGATCAGCTTCCTGATCCGCTCGGCCAACTCCGTGATGGTGTGCTCGACGTGGATGTTGCGCCGATCGAGGAGGTGCACCGCGTCGTAGGCGAGGAGGGCCTCGACGTCGGCGTCTCCGTGCGCCTGATCCTCACCCGGCCTGAACTCCTCGTGGAAGACGGGCACCATCGGCTTGCCGCTCTCCACGGCGATCTGGATCTCCTGGCGCACCCAGTCGGACGTCAACGTCTCCGGCGCGAGCAGGCATACGAAGACGTCGCACCCCGTGATCTCCTCGCGCAGGCGGTCCGGGATGCGTGGCGCGCCGTCCTTCGCCAGCGTGTCGACGAACACCGACACGAGGTGGACGCTCTCGAGCTTGTCCCGGAAGTGGTGCGCCCACCCCGAGCTCGCCGCGCGCTGGTAGCTCAGGAAGACGCGCGGCCGATCGCGGCCCCGCCGCAGCGTCAGCGCCCGCTCGAAGGCCTCGCTGAAGTCGAGCACCGACTCGAAGCGATCGAGGGGATCCACGCTGAGCCCGCGGGCCAGCACGTCCGTCACCGCCCTGGGGACGCCCTCGCGGCCGGCGCGCACCGCCTCGTCGTGCGCCGGGAAGGGCCCCCGCAGGAAGTTGCGCCGCCGCACCTCGGGATCCGCCTGCCCCTCGAACGGACGCGTGCCCGTCAGCATCACGTAGGCGAGCACGGCGAGGGAGTACTGGTCGGTCGCCTCGGTGGGGGCGTGTCCCGCCCACCGCTCCGGGGCGACGTAGGCTGGGCTTCCCAGGACGGCGGAGGAGGCGTCCGGGTCGGTCCCGCTCCGACGGCTCGCGAAGGCGAAGTCCGTGAGGTAGGGCCGATCATCGCGGTCGAAGACCACGCACGCGGGCTTGATGTCGCCGTGGACGACCTCGTTGCGGTGCGCGTGGTCCAGCGCGTCGGCCAGCCGTCGCGTCCAGGAGATCAGGTCGGCGAGGGGCGGCGTGGCGTTGGCGTCCAGCCTGCGCGCGAGGTTGCCGCCCTCCATGAACTCCGTGCACAGGTACGGAAGCGTGTCCACCTCGAGGTCGGGAGGCGCCGGAACCTCACCGAAGTCGAGCACCCTCACGATGTGCGGGTGCTGGAGGTGCGCCGCCAGCTCGGCGAGCCGCAGGAACTCCCCGCGGTACCGCGACAGGCGGAGCAGGCTGGGCTCGAAGATCTTCACCGCGAGCGCACGGGGAAGGTGCGTGTCCCGCGCCAGATACGTCGCGGCCTTGATGCTCTCGTGGAGCCGCTCCTCGAGGAGGTAGCGATCGGCGAGTCGCCGACCCGGAGAGGTCCGGAAGTGCCGGAAGGTCCGTCACGAAGCTGAGCGACGTGGTGCGCGACAGCACGATCGAGGAACCGAACAAGAGCGGCTCGGATCCGCCGCGGAGATGCCGGCCGTTCAGATAGATCCCGTTCGTGCTCAGATCGCGGATCACGAAACCGTCGGCGTCCACGTCGATCACGACGTGCTTGCGCGACAGGTTCGGGTCCGACGGGAAGGAGAGGTCGGCGCCCTCCGTCCGACCGATCACGAAGGGGAAGGCGCCGCACGGGATGCGCGCGCCCACCCGCCCCGCCTCCCGCGCGCTGACGACGGCGAGCGCGACGGGGAGGTCCCCGCCGGGGTGCGTCGTCGCACCGGACCCGAACCTCAGCAGGCGCGTCTCGTCCATCGAGGCGGCCCCCACCCCTCCCGACCCCCCATCCTCCCCGTCGGGCTTCCACGCGGTGGGCGGGAGGATCTGCGTCGCCTCCGAAGGCGATTCCTCCACGGATGGCGCCGGCATGACCACCCCTCCGCCGACCCGCGCGGCGGCGAGGCCCGGTGGCTTGGGGGCCGGATCGGTCGAAGGGGGCGGGGGCGCCCCGGGGCGCCCCCGCGGCTCCACCGAAGCCAGGACGTCGAGCGCATCCACCAGGTCCTGTCCTCGCTGATAGCGCTCTTCCGGGTCCTTGGCCATGAGGCGGTCGATCACGGGCTGGAAGCGCGCCACCTCCGCCGGCAGACGCGGCACGGGCTCCGTGAGGTGCTTCATCATCTGGCCGAAGGGCGAGTCGGACTCGAAGGGGTGGCGCCCCACGAGCAGCCAGTAGAACACGACCCCCAGGCTGTACAGGTCGCTGCGGCCGTCGACCTGCGCGCTCTTCGCCTGCTCCGGCGACATGTAGTAGGGCGTGCCGATGACCGTGTTGTTCTGCGTCAGCTCGCTCGCGCCGGCCACCTTCGCGATGCCGAAGTCCGTGAGCACGGTGGTGCCGTCCTCGCGGAACATGATGTTCTGCGGCTTGATGTCGCGGTGCACGATGCCCATGTCGTGCGCGTGCTGGAGCGCGGCCGCGACGTCCGACACGATCCCCGCGCTCTCGTCGGGTGCCAGCGAGCCGGGATCCCGCGCACGTAGGCTTCCCCCCGCGAGGTGCTCCATGGACAGGTACAGGGCGCCGTCGACCGTGCCCACGTCGAAGACGTTCACGATGTTGCGGTGCGTCAGCCCCGCGAGGGTGCGCGCCTCGCGCCGGAAACGCTCGGCCACGTCGCCCGTGTCGTCGCCCGCGCCGGGGATCACTTTCAGCGCGACCTCGCGCTCCAGGCTCTCCTGGACGGCGAGGTAGACCGTGGCGGCGCCCCCTCGGCCGATCTGCCGGACGATCCTGTAGCCGGGTATGCTCTCTGTCTCCATACGCCCCTCCCGCGCCCACTCTAGGAGCCGCGGCTCGCGGGAAGCAAGGAGATTCGGTGCCGATCCCCGGGGCCGAATGCCCTCCCTGTCTAGCGGAGTGCCACCGTGAAGCCGGACGTGAAGGAGAAGTCGTCCGGTTCGACGCCCCCGGGCGGCCGCGTGTCGTGGCGCCACTGGAAGCGCACCGCGAGGTCGACCTCGTCCGTGAGCGCGATCAGGAGCGAGAGGTCGGTGAGCGTGCGCGTGTCCCCGAGGTCGTCGAAGCGCGGCTGCAGGTAGCCGACGCCCACGAAGCGCACGTCCGTCCGGAGCCGGCGGTTGAGCACCACCAGGTTCGCCATCCGCATCGCACGCGTGGTGGCGGGATGGTCGTCGAGGATGCTGGCCGAGTCCAGCTTCTCCCGTTCGTACATGGCGCCCGTGCCGACGTCGAAGGCGGTGCGGTCGTTGCCGGCCACCCGGAGCCGGAGGCCGCTACCGAGGAGGAGCCGATCGCGCAGTACGCCCGTCCTGCCGACCTGGACCTGCACGAAGTGAAAGGACTGCAGGCGCGCGACCCACTCGTGGTTGTAGCGCACGTGGAGATAGCGGTCGTTGTCGAGGCCGCCGTCGGCCTTGTTCTTGTAGCTGATCCCGGCGAACAGGCGAAGCCAATCCGCAGGCCATCGGTATCCCGCGGCCACGCCCGCCAGGAGGTTGGTGTGGTCGCTGTTGCCCCGCGCCACGTCGAGGGACCCCTCGACGCCCGCGTGCCAGCCGTGCGTCTCGCGCGACTGGAGGCGCTCCACGTTCAGGATGGTCTGCGCCGCCGCCGAATCCGGTACCACGCAGAGGGCAGCGCCCAGGACCGACGCCGCGAGGAGGGCCAGGGCCGCGGACGACGGAGGACGGAGGGCCGGCTTGGAGGACACCCCGGCAACCTAGAAGAGGTCGTCCGACGGAGAAAGAACGCCCTCCGGACGTTACCATACCGCGGCGACGCTGAACGTCGTCCAACACCCCGCCACCGGAGCGGAACGAGCCCATGTCCGATCTGCTGCGAGAGACCCTCACGCGCGCGGAGCGCTATCTGGACGATCTCGGCGGGCGCCGCGTCTTCCCGGACTCCGCCGCGCTCGAAGGCCTGTCCGCCTTCGACGAGCCCCTCCCCGCCGGCCCGACCGATCCGCTCGAGGTGGTGGACAGGCTGGACCGGTTCGGCTCGCCGGCGACGGTGGCTTCGGCCGGCGGTCGCTACTTCGGCTTCGTCACGGGCGCGGCGCTACCGGCGTCACTGGCGACGACCTGGCTGGCGGCGGCGTGGAACCAATGCGGCGGGCTTCGCCTGCTCTCCCCGCTGTCGTCGAAGATCGACGAGGTGTGCCGCCGCTGGCTCGTGGAGCTGCTCGAACTGCCCGAGGGAACGGCGACCGGCTACGTGACGGGAGCCACGTCCGCGAACTTCACCGGTCTGGCCGCCGCACGGCACGCCCTCCTGGCGCGGCATGGCTGGAACGTCGAGACGCAAGGGCTGTTCGGCGCGCCGGAGATCCGCGTCGTCGTGGGAGACGAGGTGCACGCGAGCCTCCTGAAGGCGCTCGGGATGCTCGGGCTCGGCCGCGAGCGTGTGCATCGCGTTCCGGTGGACGACCAGGGCCGCATGCGTGCGGATGCCCTGCCGACCCTGGACCCGACCACGCTCGTCTGCATCCAGGCGGGCAACGTGAACACCGGCGCCTTCGACCCCGCCGATGCGGTGTGCCGCGCGGCGCGTGACGCGGGCGCGTGGGTGCACGTCGACGGCGCGTTCGGGCTGTGGGCGTTGGCCTCTCCGGAGAAGCGACACCTGGCCGCCGGCGTCCCCGACGCCGACTCCTGGGCCGTGGACGCCCACAAGTGGCTGAATGTCGGCTACGACAGCGGCCTCGCGTTCTGCCGCCACCCGGACGCGATGCGTGCCGCCATGACGGTCGTCGCGCCCTACCTCCTGCTCGGCGAGCACCCCGAGCCCAACCACTACACGCCCGAGATGTCGCGCCGGGCGCGCGGCCTCGAGATCTGGGCGGCGCTCCGCTCCATGGGGCGGAGCGGCATCGCCGGCCTCGTCGAGCGGAACTGCCGCCAGGCACGGCGCTTCGCGGAGGGCCTCGAGGCAGCGGGTCACACCGTGCTCAACGACGTCGTGCTCAACCAGGTGCTCGTGTCCTTCGGGGACGCGGACGAGACGCACCGGGTGCTCCGGCGCGTTCAGGAGGAGGGCACGCTCTGGTGCGGCGGCACAGTCTGGCAGGGCCACGCGGCCATGCGCATCAGCGTGTCCTCGTGGGCAACGACGGACGCGGACGTGGAGCGGTGCCTGGAGGCGATCCTGGGCGCGTGAGGGCTCAGGCACCGTAGCGACGCGCTCCGCGGGGCCCCTACCCCCTCGCGAGCAAGCGGAGGACGATCGTCACGCCCAGGAGGTCGGGGCCGCGTAGGAGCTGCCGCACCAGATCCACCGGGAAGAGGCCGAACGGTGTCTCCAACGCCATGCCCTCGTAGGACATCGGCGGGCTGGTCGCGGCCCGGTAGACGGACCCGACCACGCCGGCGACGATCACCACGTCCACCTGTCCCGGGGAGGCGCCGCCCGCCGGCGCCGTGACCAGCCACCAGGCCACGGCCGCGAGCGCCGGCACGATCGTGTGCAGCGCCCGGAGCGTGGCGTTCCCCACGCCCAGCGAGCGTGCCAGTCCCGGGGCGCGGGCGAGCACGCGCAAACCGGCCGCCAACCTGCCCGCCGCCACGTACGCGAGGATCGGACGCACGACGGGAGCCCACGAAGGGGCCGCCATGACCACCGCGTAGTAGGCGAGCGCGAGCGCCCCCCATACGGCCAGGGCGCCCGGGCGGCGCGTGAGACGCCGCGCCTCCGCCTCGAGGAGCACCAGCGACCGCGCGCCCGGCCACGCGTGGAAGGGCCGGCTGCGAACACTGCCGATCCTGCGCCAGCGCCGGACCTCGAGGACGTTCAGCAGGAGCGAGGGGTCCAGGCCCACGGCCGCCGTCACGCTGGCGGTCGCGACCTGGGCACCCGCGCCGAGCGTCGCCGCGTCGAGCCGACCGAGGTCGCGCCACGCAGAGACCGTGGCCACGGCGGCCAGGACGAGGCCACCCGCGGCGAGGACGAGCGCGCCGGACGCCGCGGGATGCGGCAGCGTGACGCCGAGGTCGGGAGCCGCCACCACCCCCCCCAACGTGGCCAACCCCGCGCTCATCAGGACCACCCCCGGTACTCGAGCCCACCCACCCGACTCCGCCCCGGAGCGCTGCGCCACCACCGCGGTCGCGGCGAGCGCGATGCCTCCGGCGGCCCCCGCGAGCACGCTCCAACCCATCGTCGCGGACCGGACGGCGATCGCGCCGGCCGCCGCGCCCACGGCACCGGCCACACCGAGGCCCAGGAGGAGCCCGATCATCCGCGGCCGCAGCAACGCGCCCCGCTCCACCGGCGCGGACACGACCCACGTACGTTCGGCGGGCGTGACGAGGACGGGACCCACCATCCGTAGCGCCCCCCACGCCAGCCCGGCCGCGACGAGGAGTGCCGCGATCACGAGCCAGTGCGTCCCGACGGGTACGCGCGGCGCCGCGCTTCGCAGGTGCCGGACGATCGCGGTGCCCAGGATGCCACCGTAGACGCCGAACACCCACAGAAAGACGTACAGGTCGTAGAAGGCGTCCCCGAACGACCGTCCATGATGGGCATGCCGAGCACGGCGCACCCGTCGCCGCAGTTTACGCGCCGACGGCGGCATCACCACGGTGCCGACGCTCACGCGCCGATCTCGAAGCGGATGTCCGCCACCCGCTCGACGAGCTCGGGGTCGTGCGACGCCATGACCACGGCGGTCCCCGCGGCCTTCTCGCGGAGGAGGCGATCGGCCAGCCAACGCCGCCCGCGCACGTCCAGGCGTTGCTCCGGCTCGTCGAGCACGAGGAGTCGCCGTGGGCGAACGAAGCAGGACGCGAGCGCGAGCCTCCTGCGCTGCCCGCTGGAGAGCGTCGCCGGAAGCTGGTCGCGCGCGCCCGCCAGGCCGAGCTCCGCCAGAACCTCGGCGACGGCCGCCCCGTCGCCGCCGTGCGCGAACGCGAGAAGCTCGAGATGCTCGACCACGGAGAGGTCGGGAAAGAAGTCGATGTCGTCGAGCGCTGCCGCCATGCCGGCGCGGACCGCCGCGTCCGTCTCGTCGAGCGGGGTTCCCTCGAAGAGGATCTCCCCCGCGTCCGCCCGATCCGCGCCGACGACGCAGCGGAGGAGGGTCGTCTTCCCGGCGCCGTTGGGCCCGAGTAGCACCACGATCCGGCCGGCCTCCACGGACAGGTCGATGCCGTCCAGCACCACATGGGCGCCGAAGCGGCGGGTGAGTCCGCGTACCGTGAGTACGTCCACGACACCTCTGTCTCGAGCCGCCCGCAGTGGAGCGAAGGATGGGGCCGGGGCCCCCGGGTGGGGGCGAGTCTACGGAAGGGGGGCGGTTGCCGGCAAACCCGCGGGCGGCTCGTCGCCGACCAGGCCTTCGAGTCGTCGGCGATCCGCCACGCGGAAGCGCGAGCGCCCCGTGCGCGCGAGCACCCCGGACCGGACCAGGTCACCCAGACGGCGCGCGACGACCTCGCGCACCGTGCCGAGGTCGTGCGCGAGCGCGGCCTGCGTCATCCCCAGATGGAAGTCCAGGCGTACAGAGGCGTCGGCTCGGGCGAGGAGGTGCCGCGCGAGCCGTGTGCCGACCGGGTCCGCCATGCGCGCCTCCAGGCGGAGGGCCAGCTCGCGCACACGGTGCCCGAGAGCGCGCAGGAAGGTCATCGCGAGCCCCATGTCGAGTCTCATCGCCGCCATCAGGCTCTCGCGGTCGATCGTCAGCATCCGCACGGGGGACTCGGCCACGAGCGACGCCGGATAGGGCCCGCCATCGAAGAGGGGGATCTCGCCGAGCGTGTCGCCCGCGCGGGCCCGGTGCACCACGGCCTCGCGGCCACCGCGCGAGCACACCGCCCTCGCGCTACCGGCGCAGAGAACGTGGAGGGCCTCCGCCCGGGCCCCCTGGCGCCAGATGACGCTCCCGGCCGGGAACGGACGCTCAACCGCCCGTTCCACGAGGATGCGCGCCGCGGCGTCGCCGACGGTCTGGAAGGTGCGGATGCGCCGTAGCTCGTCGATGTGCATGGTCCCCTCCCGGTGCGCTTGCTCGGACACTCCCGGGGTCCCCTCGGTTCCCGCCGCCACGCGCGGGCGGAATCGGATTGTGACCGTGGTCATAGCGAAGGGCTGCGCTACGCCCCATCCTGTGCGCCATCGTGCCGCCGCACCGGCTGCCGGGACCGTTCGCCCCGCGCGGTCTGCCCCTCGATCCCTGGAGCTCCCCATGAAGCGAAACGCCGACATCCCGCAGCGCACGCCTCCGGCCCTCCGCCCCGTCCTCGCCGTCGCACTCCTGGCGTGTGGGCTCGGGTTCGCGCCGGGCGGTGGCCTCCTCGCGCAGAGCATGCACGAGGCCCACATGGCCGGCGAGGCGACCGGCGCCATACCGACCCAGGCCGGACAGGCGACGTTCGCCGCGATCTCCGAGATCGTGGCGATCCTCCAGGCGGATCCCGACACCGACTGGTCGCGGGTCGACATCGCCGCGCTGCACGACCACCTGGTGGACATGGACAGGGTGATGGTCGACGCACGGGTGGCGCAGGCGCCCGTCGAGGGCGGCGTGGCAATGACCGTTTCGGGCTCGGCGGACGTGCTCGGCGCGGCCCGCCGCATGGTCCAGGCGCACGCGACGATGGTCGGCACCGACCGGGGGTGGAGCGTCGATGTCCAGGATCGCGGGAGCGATCTCGTCATCACCTGGACGACGCCACGCCCCGACGAGGTGGTCCGTCTACGCGCGCTCGGGTTCTACGGATTCATGGTGGACGGCAGCCACCACCAACGGCATCACCTCATGATCGCCAGGGGGATGAACCCCCACAGCGGCGACGAGGGGTAGCGGGCGCACACTCCCCGTAACCTCCGGGGGGTCGTGCGCGAGCGCTGGAGATCGCCTACTCTCCCGGCTCCTCGCACAGGACCGCCCGCCGTGCCCGCATCGCTCCACACCCCGGCTCCGACCACCGCGCTCCTCTCGTGGGGAGCGGCGATCCTCTCCGCCACGCTCGCTCCGCCGGCGCTCGCGCAGACCGTGCCCGCGACGGCCGCGGTCGAGGCCTCCGACTCCACGGGCGCCCCCGCGCTCCCGGACTCGGCAGCGATGGCCGCGTGGATCGACGGATGGATGAAGGCACGCCTCGGCGCCACGCACGTGGCCGGCGCCACGGTCTCCGTCGTCGCGAACGGACGGACCGTGTTCGCGAGGGGGTACGGGTTGGCCGACGTGGACGCGCGCCGCCCCGTACAGGCGGACCGGACACTCTTCCGGATCGGCTCGATCTCCAAGCTCTTCGTGTGGACGTCCGTCATGCAGCTGGTCGAGCAGGGTCGCCTCGATCTGCACGAGGACGTGAACCACTACCTGAAGAACCTCCGCGTCCCGGACGCCTTCGACCGCCCGGTCACGCTGGCCGACCTCATGACGCACTCGGCGGGTTTCGAAGACAAGGTGATCGGGCTGTTCGCCGACGACACCGCGGCCATGCGACCCATGGAGGAGGTGCTCGCCGAGCAGATGCCGGCCCGTGTACGGCCACCGGGCGACGTGACGTCGTACTCGAACCACGGGACGGCGCTCGCGATGCAGGTCGTGCAGGACGTCTCCGGTGAGCCGTGGATCGAGTACATCGAGCGCCATATCCTCGAGCCCCTGGGGATGACGCACACCACCTTCCGCCAACCCCTTCCGGAAGGACTGGCCGACGACATGTCGGTCGGCTACAAGGCGGGAGGCACGAAAGCGCAGGCGTTCGAGCTGGTACCGCTGGGCGCCATAGGCGCGTGCAGCTCGACGGCGACCGACATGGCCCGCTTCATGACCGCCCATCTGCAGCTCGGGCGGCTCGGCGACGCGCGTATCCTGCAGGAGGCGACCGCCCGCGAGATGCAGTCCGTGCTCTTCCGCAACGGCCCCACGGTGAATCCGTTCCTGCACGGCTTCGCGGACCTGAGCCGCTACGGCGAGCACATGATCGGCCACGGCGGCGACACCTTCTGGTTCCACTCCCAGCTCACGCTCCTCCCCGAGCACGACGTCGGGGTGTTCATCTCGATGAACACGGCGGCGTCCGGGCCGGGTACGTTCGTCGCCGACTTCGTGCGACATGCCTTCCGCAGCGGAATGGAGCCCGCCCGGCTCCGCCCACCCGCGGACTTCGCCACGCGCGCGGATCGCTTCACCGGGCGCTTCCGCTCGAACCGCTTCGTGCACACCGACTTCCTGAAGGTCGCGGCGCTCCAGGCCGTGAACGTCTCGAACGCGGGGGACACCGCCCTGGCGATCCACTTCGGTGACGACCGCCTCTTCATCGAGACCGCCCCCCTGACCTTCCGCGCCGCCAACAGCGACCGCGTGATCGCCTTTCGCGGGGACGACGACGGGAACATCACGCACATGTTCCTGGGCGATACGCCCTACGCGGCGTGGGAGCGGGTGCCCCTGTCGGAAGACCCCGTGCTGCACGGGGTGCTCGGCGCTCTCGCGATCGCCGTCTTCCTGCTCGCGGCCTTCGCGCTGCCGGTGCAGGGGTGGTTCCGATGGAGGCACGCCTTCACGCTCCAGGACGCGCTCCCGTTCGGCGCGCGGGCGGTTGGGTGGATCGGCGCGGTCGTATACCTCGCCTTCGCGGTCGGGCTCGGTATCGTCCTCACCGACACGAATCAAGTCGCGCTCGGCCACGTAGGTCCGATGCGCGCGCTCGTGTGGCTGCCGGTGTTGGGCGCGCTCCTCGGCCTGCTCGCCGTCCTCCTCGCCGCGAGGGCGTGGGCGGCCAGGCGCGGCTCCACGAGCGCGCGCCTTGCCTACACCCTGCTTGCCGTCCTCCTGGTCACCTTCGGCTGGCAGCTCTGGATCTGGAACCTCATGGGTCCGAGCTGACGCGAGCTGCCGAAGGTCAGTGGGTCGTCAGCGACCCGCCGCGTCGGCCTCCGCCTCGGTACGCACCATCCGACCGGTGAGGATCTCCAGCACGATGCGGTCGGCGTCGTAGACCACGTCGAGCGCCTCACGGACGGCCCGCACGTCCACCATGATGTTGCGCCCACGCTCCGGGAGGTAGATGAAGTCCCGGCTGAGGCCTTCGACGTTGCGGTCGAAGTTGAGCCCGACCAGCGCGAGGTCGCGTGTGACCGCCGGCGAGCCCGAGTTGCCGCCGTAGGTGTCGGCCGTGGAGATGAAGTCGAGCGGCGTGGACAGGTCCAACCCGTCCGGCACCGGCACCCACCGCGCCGGGAGAGCCCAGTCCGGGTCGCCGAGATGACTGTAGTACCGGTCGTAGACGCCGAAGAAGGTCGTGTGGGTCGGGGCCAACGTCCCGTTGTACGCGTAGGGCATGACCACCCCGTCCGTGATGCGCGGCGACGACGTGGCGTCCGGCGCGACCTCGGTTCCGTACACCTCGAAGCGGGCGCGGCCGAGGTCGGCCGCCAGCTCCTGCTCGCGCCCCGCGAGGTCACGCTCCCTGTCGCGGAACGCCGCGATGCGCTCGGCGAGTCCCGCGGCCAGCGTGATCGCCGCATCGGACGCGACGTTCGCACCGAGGGCGTCCCCGAGCCCCGATACCCGCGCCGCCGAAGCAAACGCCGAACGCCGCAGCATCGACGCGGCCGCGCCTTCGGGAGAGCGCCCTTCCAGGGCGGTCGCCACCAGCGGGTCGTCGGCACCGAGGTAGCGCTCCAGGTCGGCGAGGCGCAGGCGGAGCAGCTCCTCCTCCAGGTCGCCGGGGTGATCGGGTACCGCGGCGATCGCGGCGCGGCGGGCCCGTGCGCTGTCGGGCGGCATCGTTGCGGCGTCCACGAGCGGCACCGCCATGAAGGCGCGCGCCAGCGTGCGCGATCCGTAGGTGGGGTTCGCCACGTTGTAGAACGCGCCCGACTCCTCGGCCAGCTCCCTGCGCTCCTGCTGGATGCGGGCGAGCCCGTCCACCACCGAGCCATAGCGAGCGGAGAGCTGCGGATCGGCCGCCAGGCGCTGCAGCAGCTCGGCCTCGGCCGCCCGCTTGAGCCCGAGGATCTCCGGGTCACGCAGCGCTTCCAGGCGGCCCGTGTATGCCTTGAGCGAGTTGGAGAGCGAGAAGGCCTGGTTGCGCAGCCCCAGCCGCTCGCCTTCCGCCGGGTCCGCGGCGTAGGCGTCCCGCAGCGCATCGAGGCGCGTCTCGAAGAACGCCTTGCGCACGGGCACCAGCACGTCGCGCTGGTACTCGAGCTGGGCGACCGTCTGGAGCCGGTTGGTCGGCCCGGGGTTGCCGATGACGAAGACCGGGTCGCCCTCCGCCACGCCATCCCCCCACGTGAACCAGTGGCTGGAGGTGTACGGCTCGCCGTTCTCGTAGACGCGGTAGAAGGCGAAGTCGAGCGCGTAGCGAGGGTACGTGAAGTTGTCCGGATCGCCGCCGAAGAAGCCCAGGTTCAACTCGGCCGCCGCCACCAGGCGGATGTCCGTGAACCTGCGGAAGACGTACGCCGAGTAGCGGCCGCCGTTGTAGAGCGGAACCACCTGCACCCGCACGCCGTTCACGTCGGCGTGCTCGGCCTGGAGGCGCCGTTGCACCTCGCCGATCGCCCGTCTCGCGCGCCGCGGCGCGCCCCGACTCGGGAGCGGCGTCCATCGCGGCGTAGATCTCCGCGCTCACGTCCAGCGCCGACAGGAGCTGGTCGGCCCACATCCCGGGGATCGGCCGCTCCTCGTCGAGGGAGGTCGCGTAGAAGCCGTCGTCGAGGAGGCTCTCGCCCGGGCGGCTCACCGCGCTGATCGAGCCGCGCGCGCAGTGGTGGTTCGTGACCACCAGGCCATGCGGCGACACGAACGACGCCGAACAGCCCGGAATGCGCAGCGCCGCGAGGCGGGCGCGCTCGAACCACTCGGGCGAGGCGTCGAAGCCGTAGGTGGTGGAGAAGTACTCGGCCGGAGCGTATTCGAACGTCCACATCTTGCCGAAGTCGAAACGTCCGGGCCGGAGCGTGTCCGGGGTCTGGGCGGCGGCCGTCGCGGGGAGGGAGAGGACGGCGCTCAGAACGATCGCGAACCCACGTTGCATGTCCATGTGAAGGATGGTGCGACAAGGACCGGCCGGAGGAAAGGGGTCAGCGCGTAGGCTCGTCCCGCTCCCGCCTGGCGACGAAGCACTCGACGTAACCCATGACCGCCCGCCCGGTGATGCGCACGACCGAGTCGGACGGCTGGGCCGGCGCCCCTCATGGCGAAGTAGCCCATGAAGGCACGCCCCTCGCTCTCCACGCTGCACGTCCGGGGGGAGGCGGATCTCCACGTAGCCCATCACCGCGCGCACTTCGATGACTGTCACGCCGGGCCGGAAGGTGGCGTCCGGTGAGGTCCAGCTCGACGTGACCCGAGGCGCGACCGCACCTCGAGCTCCTCGGGCACCGCGCCCGTGAGGCTTAGGCTCTGCCCCGAGAGGAAGGCGGAGATCCGCCTCTGCCGGGCCAGCGCGCCGGCCGAGTCGGAGCGGACGGCCATCGGCGTTCCCCGTGGAGGTCCTCGGCCGGCGACGGCTCCTCCGGCGTCAGCGCGCGACGTCACGAGCGCGAGCTCGGCCATCGTGCGCGCCGCGTAGACGCGATCGAGCATCGCCTCCAGCTCGGTCTCCGACAGACGATCGTCGGAGAAGCCGCGCGTCAGGAGCTCCACGGCGCGATCGCGAGCGGAGGCGGGAACCCCCCCGGCAGGTGACGCGGACGAGGCGGGTCCTGGGCGTATCGGGGGCGTCGGGCACGGGTGCTCCGGTTCTTGGATCCGGCTGACGCCACCCACCCGTGACGGAGGCGTCGACGCGCGCCCCCCGGGTCGCCGCATGGCGAACCCCCCGGGGAGGGGGAGGGGGGATCGTCCGCGGGGTCCCGGTTATCTTCCGGGATATTTCGCCCGACGGTGCCTGCCCCAGGCGGGCCCCGCGTCCACCTGCTTCCTACCCAGGAAAGCGGCGCGTCATGGACCAGGCACTCCTCTACCATCGATTCCACTTCGCCTTCACGGCGTCCTATCACTACCTCTTCCCGCAGCTCACGATGGGGCTCGGACTGCTCATCGTCCTCCTTCAGGGGATCGGCCTGCGCACGGGCGACGAGCGCTGGGACCGCGCCGCCCTCTTCTGGGCGCGCATCTTCGGCCTCTCCTTCCTCATGGGCGTGGTCACGGGGATCCCCATGGAGTTCCAGTTCGGCACGAACTGGGCCCGCTTCTCCGACACCACGGGCGGGGTGATCGGCCAGACGCTGGCCATGGAAGGCGTGTTCGCGTTCTTCCTGGAGTCGTCCTTCCTCGCGCTCTTCCTGTTCGGTCGCGACCGCCTCGGGCCGGCGTGCGCACTTCGGGGCCGCCGTCGCCGTGTGGCTGGGATCGTGGATCTCCGGCTTCTTCATCGTCGCCACGAACGCGTGGATGCAGCACCCCGTCGGCCACACCGTCGGACGCCGACGGACGCATGGCCATCGAGAGCCTCGGTGCCCTCCTCGGCAATCCGTGGCTCGTCTGGCAGTATGCGCATACGATGGTCGGCGCCGTGGTGACCGGATCGTTCACGGTGGCCGCGGTAGGCGCGTATTACCTCCTGGTCGCCGACCCCTCTGGCGACGGGGCCACGTCCCGGGAGGACGCCGTCTACGGACGGCTGTTCCTGCGCGTGGCCGTGCCGACCGGGCTGATCGCGGCCGTGCTCATGGCGCTTCCCACCGGCGACAAGCAGGCGGGCGCGGTGGCCACGCTGGCAGCCGCCGACGTTCGCCGCGATGGAGGGGCTCTTCGAGACCGGCGAGCCGGCCGGGCTGGTGCTGATCGGTCAGCCGGACATGACGACGCTCCAGCTGGACAACCCGCTCGAGGTGCCCGGGGTGTTGAGCTTCCTGACCTACCGGCGTTGGAACGCGCGGGTCGAGGGGCTCACCTCCTTCCCGCGCGAGGACTGGCCCGACAACGTGCCGCTCCTCTACTACGCCTACCACATCATGGTGGGGCTCGGCACGATCTTCATCGCGGTGATGGCCATCGCCGGCTTCCTCCTCTGGCGCGGGAAGCTGTCCACGACCCGCCCCGCGCTGTGGATGCTCATGCTGGCCGCACCCTTCCCCTTCATCGCCAACACGACGGGGTGGATGACCGCGGAGCTCGGCCGGCAGCCCTGGGTCGTCTGGGGTGTGATGCGCACCGCGGTGGGCTCCTCGCCCAACGTGCAGGCGGGCAACACCCTCTTCTCCCTCATCGGATTCATGGGGATGTACCTCGTGCTCGGCATCCTCTTCCTCTTCCTGGCCCAGAGGGAGATCGCCGCCGGGCCGACCCACGTCCACGCCAGCCATCCCGAGGAGGTGTGACCATGGCGACGCTCTGGTTCTGGCTGGTTGCCGCGCTCCTCACCATGTACGTCGTGCTGGACGGATTCGACCTTGGGGCCGGCGCGATCTATCCCGCTGGTGGCACGCACGGATCGGCGAGCGCCGCGCGGTGCTGCGCAGCATCGGGCCGGTGTGGGACGCCAACGAGGTCTGGCTGCTCACGGCCGGCGGCTCGCTGGTGCTGGCCTTCCCGCGCCTGTACGCCTCGAGCTTCAGCGGGTTCTACCTCCCGCTCATGACCGTCCTCTGGCTGCTGATCCTCCGGGCGGTGGCGATCGAGCTTCGCGGCCACGTGGACAGCCCCGTCTGGCGTCCCTTCTGGGACGTGACGTTCTGCGCGGCGAGCCTCCTCCTGACCGTCTTCCTGGGCGCCGCGCTCGGCAACGTCGTGCGGGGCGTGTCGCTGGACGCCGAGGGCTGGTTCTTCTCGCCGCTGTGGACCGACTTCACCACCCAGCGGGCCGCGCACGGGCATCCTGGACTGGTTCACCGTGACGGTGGGGGTGACCAGCGCGCTCGCGCTCGCGCACCACGGCGCTCTGTGGGTGGCGCTCAAGACGCACGATCCCGTGCGAGCGCGCGCCAACACGGTGGCCGCGTGGAGCTGGCCGCTCGTCCTGGCCGCCGTGGCGCTCCTCACCGTCTTCACGTTCCGCGTCCAGCCGCACGTGCCCGAGCGGCTGCGCGACCCTGCCGCTCGGCTACGTCTTCCCGCTGCTCGCGCTGGCCGGGCTGGGCACCAGCTTCGCGATGCGCCGCCGCGGCCGGGAGCTCGGCGCCTTCCTGGGATCCGTCGCCTTCCTCGTGGGGATGCTGCTCTCCGTATCGTTCGGGCTCTACCCGATGGTCCTCCCCTCGAGCGGCGACACGGCGGCCTCCCTCACCATCGCCAACGCGGCAGGGCCCGTGCACGGGATGCGCATCGCCCTCTTCTGGTGGATTCCGGGGATGATGCTGGTGGCGGCGTACACCGTCTTCATCTACCGGGGGATGCGCGGGAAGGTCTCCGGCTAGCAGCCCGTGCTGGCGGCGGCCGGCGGCCGACCCTACCGTCGGGCTCGCCGGCGCACGTCCGTGCGTCGGGCACGAGAACCCGGAGGAAGGGGGCCCTCCCTTGGCGAAGAAGGTGGTGGTGATCACGGGTGCGAGCAGCGGTATCGGCGCCACGCTCGCGGAGATCCTGGCCGGACGCGGCGACGCCGTCGTGCTCGTCGCCCGCCGCGCGGACAAGCTCGCTGAGGTGGCCGAGCGCTGTGGCTCGGAAGCGCTCGTCGTCCAGGCGGACGTGACGAAGCGGGTCGACGTCCGCCGGGCGGTCTCGGAGGCGATCGCGCGCTTCGGTCGCATCGACGCCTGGGTGAACAACGCCGGCCGGGGCATCAGCAGGATGCCCACGCAGCTCACCGAAGAGGACGTCGACGAGATGATGGACGTGAACGTCAAGTCCGTCCTCTACGGCATGCAGGAGGTGCTGCCGCACTTCCGGGAGCGCGGAGACGGGCAGGTGGTGAACGTGTCGTCGCTGCTGGGGCGCGTCCCGTTCGCGACGATCCGCTCCGCGTACTGCGGCGCCAAGCACTACATGAACGCGCTCACCGACGTGCTTCCGCGCCGAGCTCGAGCAGACCGACCCGGGCATCACGATCTCCCTCGTGTCACCCGGCGTGGTCTACACGGACTTCGGGCTGAGCGCGCGCCACGGCGGCCCCGACTCACGGGACTTCCCGGAGGGTCAGACGGCGCATGAGGTGGCGGAGGTCATCGCGCAGGTCATCGACTCGGGGCGCGAGGACGTGTACACGCGCGCCGGAGTGAAGCAGCGGATCGCCGGCTACTACGCTTCGCTCGGGGAGGATCCCAGCTAGTCGATCGACGTCGCCGCGGAGCTCGGCGCTCATCCTCCCGGCTCGTACGCCCGTCCGTGCTTGAACACGCGCACGATCGAGCGCGTGTTCACGACGTCGCGGCCCGGGTCGGCGGAGAGGACGACGAGGTCGGCCATCTTGCCGGGTGACACCGTGCCGTGCGTGGCCTCGATCCCCAAGGCCATCGCGGCCACGCGGGTGGCCGCCCCGATCGCCTCCAACGGCGTGAAGCCCGCGTGCGCCACCAGCGACGCCATCTCGCGGTGCACGTTGGGGACGGTGTCGGCCGGGCTCCCCATCCCGTCCGTTCCCGCGTCCACCAGCACGCCGCGCTCGTGGGCGATGCGCGTCACCGCCGCGCCCCACTCCGCGATCCCGGCGCCGACGCCGTCGGGGTTCCGGCCCTCGCTCCGCTCGAACACCCACAGCGTGGCGTCGAGGATCGTGCCGCGCGCCTTCATGGAGTCCAGCACGGCCAGGATGCGGGGATCGTCCGGCCGGGTGTGCTCGAAGTCCCCCATGGCCCGGACGGAGTAATCCTGCGGCACGCGCCCGGCCGCCTCCCACACGAGGTAGGCCGTGTGCGACAGGACGTCCGCGCCCGCCGCCACCACCTCGCTCGGCCGCGCCGGGAAGACCGTGGCGTGCGCCCAGGCGAGGAGGCCCTCCCGGTGCGCCTCGGCCACCAGCTCGTCGAGCAGGCTCGCCGGGAGGTTGGCGTACAGCTTGAGGGCGGAGGCGCCCGTCCCGCGTGCCTCGGCAACCGCCATCCGGACGTCGGTGGCGCCGGTCACCGCGCGCATCCACGGCGCCGCGCCGACCATGAGCCCCTCCGCCGCCCCGGCCACGCGCGCGTCCTCGGCGAAGAAGGTCGGGCCGGCCATCAGGGCGCTGTAGCGGATGTCGGGCGCGGCGATCTCGTCCAGCTCCGCGGCGCGTGCGAGCCAGGCGAGGATGCGCGCGTCACCGGCCATGTCCCGGACGGCCGTGACGCCGCCGCGGACCATCCAGCCGAGCTCCTCCTCGTAGTCGGCGGCGCTCCGGGGGCCGCCTGTCACGTGCACGTGCGCGTCGATCAGCCCGGGGATGACCCAGCGCCCGGACAGGTCCTCCACTTCGGCGGAGTCGGGGAGGGACCGCGTGCCGCTCGGGAACACGGCCTCGATCCGGTCACCCCGGATGAGGATCGTGCGATCGGGAAGCGCCGCCGCGCCCGTGCCGTCGATGACGGTCACGTGCGTCAGCGCCACCGTTCGCGCCGGCTCCCGCTGCGCCGCGGCCGGCCGCGGCGAGGTCGTCGCGATCAGCAGGACGAGCGGCGCGAGCCCCCGTACGAGGTGGCGTGCGGGTGGCCGGCGCGAACGGTGCATCGATGGACTTCGACGACCGCCTAGTGCGAGACGGTCAGGCCCGTGACCGTGCCCTCGGTGTTGTGCCCGAAGCGGACGCCGTAGACGCCGTCGGTCGACGTGAGCTTGCCGGCGCCGACCACCTCCGACTTCGGATAGCTCGCCACCTCGGTGCCGTTGATCGAGCACTTCACCGCGTCGCTCGTCACGGTGACGGCGATCTCCTGCGTCACGGACGCGCCCTTCTCGGCGGCCTTGTGCACGGCGTCGTTCATCTCGGCGCGCCGCCCGTTCATCTGGAACGGCTCGGGTCCGAATCCGCGTACGATGAAGGCGCCCGTGCCGTACGCCGCGCAGTACAGGTAGCTCTGCTTGTCCGTCCCCATGTCGTTGCCGCCGACCATGATCCCGTAGGGGTGCGGGTGATCGTTCAGGTTCATGTACTGCGGCTCGGTGAACGTCGCGCTCACCGTATACGCGCCGCTGGCGGTGCTCGTCGGATTCCAGTACGCGACCGCCGGACCCGTCGTGACGTGGAGGGCGTCTCCCTCCTTGGTGAGCCGGGAGTGCTCGAGCATCTCACCGCCGGCCCTGTCGTTGGGGTCGAGCGTGCCCATCCACCCGGGCACCATGATCCCCCCGTTGGATACCTTGCGCGCGGTCTCCTGGGCCTGGGCCGTATGGGTGCCGCACATCAGCGCGAGAGCGGCCACCGCGGAGACGGCCGCGGTGGATGCGAGGGACCGTTTCATGGTACTACTCCTGTCAGCGGGAAGGTCTTCGGACCCTGACTATACGCCGTCCGGCCCGGATGTTGCCAGGGAATTCGTCACGTGGCGTGCACCCGGATCGTTCCCTTCCGGGTAGGACGGACGACTCGCCTCCGAACCGACGAAGCCCGATGCACATGAAGACGATCGATCTCCGGACCCTCCTCCCTGCCGTGCTCCTGCTCGCTTCGTGCGGCGGTGAGCCGACGGGCCCCGGCGAAGACCCGATCACCGAGCTCCCGCGCGCCCTCTCGCCCGCCGAGGTGACGGTCATCGGCGACGCGAACGCCTTCGGTCTGGCGCTCCTCGCGCGCATGGTCGACACGGACGAGCGCCCGAACGTGATCCTCTCGCCCCTGAGCGCGTCGATGGCGCTGGGGATGACCATGAACGGCGCCGCCAACGCGACGTTCGACGCCATGCGCTCCACGCTCGGCTTCGGCTCCCTGTCCCAGGCGGAGATCAACCAGGCCTACCGCGGCCTCATCGACCTCCTGTCCGACCTGGACCCGGAGGTCCGCTTCGCGATCGCCAACGCGATCTGGGCGAACCAGGACGTGCCGTTCCACGACGCCTTCTTCCAGGCCGTGCGCGCCGCCTTCGACGCGAAGGTCGAGTCGAGCGACTTCGCCTCGCCGGCCACGCTGGCCGCGATCAACGGATGGGTATCGGACAGCACGGACGGCTTGATCGACGGCATCGTCGACGGCCTGGACCCCAACCTGGTGATGCTGCTCCTGAACGCGATCTACTTCGAGGGCTCCTGGACCACGCGCTTCGACCCCGCCGACACGCACCCGGCCACGTTCACCCGCGAGGACGGCTCCACCGTGCAGGTCGACATGATGAGCCTGGACGGGGTCGAGCTGCCGCTGGGCGGGGGCGCCGGCTACCAGGCGGTGGAGCTTCCGTACGGGGGCGGCGCCTTCTCGATGCTCGTGGTGGTGCCGAACGCCTTCACGACCGAAACGCGCGCCTTCCTCTCGGGACTCGACGCCGACGGGTGGGACGCGATCATCGCGGGGCTGAACCCTACGAAGGTGGACCTGGTCTCCATCCCGAAGTTCACGCTGGACTACGACGCCTACCTGAACGACGCGCTGAAGGCGATGGGGATGGGGGTAGCCTTCGCGCCGGGAGCCGACTTCACCGCCATGTCGCCCGTCGGCGACCGACTCTGCATCGACTTCGTGCGCCAGAAGACGTTCATCCAGGTCGATGAGCGCGGGACCCGCGCGGCCGCGGTCACGGGCGTGGGCATCGGGGCGACGTCCTTCCTCGGGCTCGTCGCGGATCACCCCTTCGCGTTCGCCATCCGTGAGCGCCTCTCCGGGACGATCCTCTTCGCCGGGATGATCGGGGATCCCACGGCCGAGGACCCGGGCCCGGAGCCGTTCGAGGGCGTCTGCCACTGAACTCCCCTCCGTCGAGGGAGGCCGCCGGGGATCGATGTCGGGGGGGACGGCGGCCGACCTCACGGAGGGGAGGCGCCCTCGGTACCTCCGGCAGCCACACCGCGCAGACGTAGCCGAGCGGCCCGAGATTGAACAACGTTCACTCCCGCCGTGACACGCCGACTCCGGCTGGGAACCTGGCCCCGCTCTTGCGTCGGAAGGCCGCCGGCAACCCCGGTAGGCGCGGTCGCATCCATCGAGGTGAAGCATGTCGTTGGGCAAGAAGATCCTGATCGCCGCGGGCGCGCTCCTCGGCCTGCTGCTCGTCGTGCTTCTCGCGCTTCCCCTCCTCTTCAAGGATCGCATCGTGGCGCGGGCCCACACGGCCATCGACGCGGCGGTGGACGCCCACGTGGACTGGAGCGGCGTGGGGCTGAGCTTCCTGCGCGACTTCCCGAACCTGACGTTCTCCCTCGACGACCTCACGGTGGTGGGCGTGGACCGCTTCGCTGCCGACACGCTCGTCGCGATGGACCGCTTCGGCCTCGTGCTCGACCTGGGCAGCTTGTTCGGTGCATGGCGGCGCGGCGCGCCCGTGCGGGTCCGCTCCGTTCAACTCGATCGGCCCGACCTGCACCTGATCGTGCTCGAGGACGGCGCCACCAACTGGGACGTCGCCCGCGGAAGCGGCGCCGAGCCCGCGTCGGAGACGACGCCGTCCTCGCGGGCACTCGCGGTCCAGTTGCGCGGCCTCGGGGTCGAGGACGGGAGCGTGCTCTTCGAGAATCGGCAGACGGGGCTGTTCGCGTCGATCGCGGGTCTGCGCCACGAGCTGAGCGGTGACTTCTCGAAGGAGCATCTCGTCGCCCAGAGCCGTACGCACGCCGACACCGCCACCGTGCGCTTCGCCGGCGTTTCCTATCTGGACCGGGTCGCCCTCGACTTCGACGCCGCCATCGAGGCCGACATGGCCAACCGGCGTTTCACCTTCCGGGACAACGAGCTGCGCCTGAACGACCTGGCGCTCGAGTTCTCGGGAACGGCGGACGCCTCCGGAGACGACCTCGCGCTCGACGTGACCTTCGCGGCACCGCGCACCGAGTTCGCGCAGATCCTGTCGCTCGTGCCGGCCGTGTACGCCCACGACTTCCAGGCGCTCGAGACCTCGGGGACCTTCACGGTTCGCGGGAAGGTCCAGGGAGGGCTCGGCGAGGGGACGTTCCCCTCCTTCGCGCTGAACGCCGAGGTGGCGGACGGGACGTTCCGCTATCCGGACCTGCCTCTTCCGGCTCGCGACATCTCCCTCGCGCTCGCCATCGACAACCCCGGCGGCGACGTCGACAGCACGGTGGTGCGCCTCGACCGCTTCCACATGGTGTTCGGCGACGAGCCGGTGGACGCGTCGATGACGCTGCGCACCCCGGTGTCGGATCCCGACGTCGACTTCCGCGTGAAGGGCACGCTCGACCTGGCCGACGTGCCTCGCACGGTGAAGATGGAGAAGGTGGAGGAGCTGAGCGGCTCCGTGGCGGCGGACGCTGCGATCCGGGCGCGGCTGTCGGACGTCGATGCGGCGCGCTGGGACCGCGTCGCGGCAAGCGGCACCGTCTCGGCGAAGGACGTCACGATCCGCTCCTCCACCCTCCCACGACCCATCACCATCCAGGAAGGGATGCTCGTCCTGTCGCCGCAGCGGGCGGAGCTGCGAACCCTGCGCGCGCAGCTCGGCAGCAGCGACCTGGACGCGACGGGCTCCGTCGACAACCTCCTCGGCTACGTGCTGCGCGACGAGGAGCTGCGTGGCCGGGCGACGCTCACCAGCCGGCTCTTCGACCTGGGCGAATGGAAGTCGAAGGATCGCGAGCTCGAGGTGATCCCGGTCCCGGCGGGCGTGGACCTCACCCTCGTGGCGACGGTCGCTCAACTCCGGTACGACGCGTTGGAGATGTCGGACGCCCACGGGAGCCTGCACGTGAAGGACCAGCGGGTGACGCTGGACCACTTCACGATGCGGGGGCTCGGCGGGTCGATCGACGTCGACGGCTTCTACGAGACCACCGAGCCCACCCGCCCGACCTTCGGCGTCAGCCTGAATCTGGACAGCCTCGACATCGCCCGCTCTGCGGAGGCGCTGGCCACCGTGCGCGCTCTGGCTCCGGTGGCGCGCTTCGCGCGGGGGGCCTTCTCCTCGCGTCTCGATCTCGGGGGAGCGCTCGGAGCCGACATGAAGCCGCTCTTCTCCGCGCTCGACGGGAACGGCTCGCTCCTGACTTCGAAGCTCACGCTCGAGAACTTCCCGCCGCTCGACCGCATCGCGAGCGTCCTCAGCCTGCCGCAGCTCAACAACCCGACCTTCGCAGCCATCCGCTCCACGATCGAGATCCGCGACGGGCGGCTGCACGTCCGCCCCTTCACGGTGAAGGTCGGCAACTTCCGCATGGGTGTTGCCGGCTCGAACGGCGTGGACCAGTCGCTGGACTACCAACTCTCGCTGGCCGTGCCGCGCGCCGCCCTCGGCACCGGCGCCGAGAAGGTCGTGCGTGACCTGGTGTCGAAGGCCGGACGCGCCGGCGTCGACCTGCAGACCGCCGACTCGATCGACCTTGCTGTGGCGCTGGCCGGCACCGTCACCGACCCGTCCGTCCGGGCCGACCTGGGCGGGGTGGTGTCGTCGGCCGGCGACCAGGTGAAGGCTGCCGCCGGAGAGGCCGTGCGGGAGCGCGTCGACTCGGCGGAAGCCCGCGTCGACACCGCGAGGGCCCGTGCCCTACGCGACGCCCAGGCGCGCGCCGACAGCCTCGTCGCGGACGCCGAACGCCGCGCCGAGCAGATCCGCGCGGAGGCCAAGAAGCTCGCCGACGAGGTACGCGCCGAGGGCAACCGCCGCGCCGACCAGCTCCTGGCCGAGGCGAAGAACCCCATAGCGAAGACCGCCGCCAAGCCCGTAGCCGACCGCATCCGCAAGGAGGCGGAGGACAAGGCAAAGGGCATCGAGCAGGAGGCCGACCAACGCGCGACCGCCATGGTCGACTGAAGCCCGACAAAGAGCCGACCAGATCCTGGCCGCCGCCGGAGGAGGAGGATGAGGATGAGGGCGGACGAGTGTGGGCGGAGGCCGAAGGCCGACCCGCCCACCACCCACCAGGTGGGCCCTACCCGCCCGCCGGGCACGACCACCCGGCCCGCGCGCCCAAGGTGCGACGGGGATGAGTAGCCCGCCGCAAAGGTGGAGGCGCCCCCGCCCAAAGTGCCCGGAGCGGGCCGGCGGCGTGGCCCCGTAGCGAGACTCGGCCGCGCGTAGCGGCCGAGCGAGGCAAGCCGAGTGAGCATGAGGACGCCGACGAACAAGCGGCCGAGCGGTCTCGCCAAGGGGCCACGCCGCCGGCCCGCGCCCTACCACGAAGCCGCAAAAGGCGCCCCCAAGGGCACCCGGACGAACGGCTACTCCAGGAGCGTATGCACCGGCTCGTCGTGCGCCTCGTGCACATCGGAGCGGCTGTCGATCAGCCGCGCGCACGTGTTCCACCTCAGGAGCGCGTCGTCGTTGCCCGCCGGCCGCAGCTCCGCCGCGTCCTCGTAGTGCTTCATCGCGCGCATCAGCCAGTCGTATGCCAGGTGCCCCGAGGCGTGCGTGGCGAGCGCCAGCTTCGCGAACGCCGTCCGCTCGCAGACGATCCCCGCGTAATAGTGCCGCTCGTAGTCGCCCGTGAGCCGTGACACGAGTTCCATCGCCGCAGTCGCCGAGGCCCCGCCCTCCACGCCGAACTGGTCGCAGAGCGACAGGCACAGCGTGACCAGCGTCTCCTGGTCGCCCGGCTCGACCTCCAGGACGTCGCGGCAGATGCTCTCGGCCAGGAAGGGCTGATTGAGGAGCCGGTAGTGCAGCGCCTTCTTGCGTGCGCCCTCGATCCCTTCGTGCGACAGCTTCTTGAGCTCGTACATGCCACCTCCTCGGCCGCGCGGCCTTCAGGCCCCTCAGTCCTTCTTCGGTTTCCCGAGCACGAGCTGAACCAGCTTCGTCAGGGGATCGTACGCTCGATCCACCACCCTCTCTTTCAGGGGGATGATCGCGTTGTCCGTGATCGTGATCCCCTCGGGACAGACCTTGGTGCAGCACTTGGTGATGTTGCAATACCCGATGCCGTGCTGCGTGCGCAAGTCGTCGAGCCGGTCGGCCGTGTCGAGCGGGTGCATCTCGAGCCCCGCTGTGTGCACCATGAAGCGCGGGCCGATGAACGCGTCGTGCTTCCCGTGGTCGCGCAGGACGTGGCACACGTCCTGGCACAGGAAGCACTCGATGCACTTGCGGAACTCCATCACCCGGTCGGCGTCCGCCTGGTGCATCGTGCGCGTGCCGTCCTCGCGATCGGGCGGCCCCGGCTTGAACGGCTTGATCTTCTTCTTGACCTCGAAGTTCCACGAGACATCCGTGACCAGGTCGCGGATGAGCGGGAACGCACGCATCGGCTCCACGGTGATCGGCTTGTCCGCCGGCAGGTCGTCCAGGCGGGTCATGCACATGAGCTTGGGCATGCCGTTGATCTCGGCCGAGCACGAGCCGCAGCGCCCAGCCTTGCAGTTCCAGCGCACGGCCAGGTCGTGCGCCTGCTCCGCCTGCACCCCCCGCACCGCGTCGAGCACCACGTAGCCGGGACGCACCTCCACGTCGTAGTCGTGGTACTCCCCGCCGCTCGGGTCCCCGCGCCAGATCTTCAGGGCGACCTTCGCCATCAGCGCATCTCCTCGATGATGTCCGCGAGATCCTGGCGCATGGGCACCACGGGGCGGCGCTTCACCTCCATCTGCCCGCCGGCTCCCTTTCGCACGACGAGGTTGACCTTCCCCCACTCCGGGTCCTTGCCCTGGTGGTCGGTACGCGAGTGCGCGCCACGGCTCTCCTTCCGCTCGCGCGCAGCCCGGGCGACCGCCTCCGCCACGGTGAGGATGTTCCGCAGGTCCAGGGCGGCGTGCCACGCCGGGTTGAACTCGCGGTTGCCGCCGACGGCGAGCGCCTCGGCCTGGTGCGCGAACTCCTCGATCCCCTCGAGCGCGCGGGTCAGCCCCTCCTCGTCGCGCACGATGCCGGCGTTGTCCTGCATGTGCTGCTGGATCGCCATGAGCAGGCGATGCGGGCCGATGCTCTCCGCGGAGGTGGTGAGTTCGAGCGGCGCGAGCGCGCGCCGCATGGCCGCCTCGACCTGTCCCTCGTCCACGGCGCCCTCACCGCCCTCGTTCGCGAAGGCGGCGGCGTGGTCGCCGGCGCGCTTCCCGAACACCAGCAGGTCCGAGAGCGAGTTGCCGCCGAGGCGGTTCGCGCCGTGCAGCCCTCCGGCGCACTCCCCGCAGGCGAACAGCCCGGGCACCGTCGACATCTGGGTGTCGGCGTCCACGCGGATGCCGCCCATCGCGTAGTGCGTGGTCGGCCCGACCTCCATCGGCTCCTTCGTGATGTCGATCCCGGCCAGCTCCTTGAACTGGTGGTACATCCCCGGGAGCTTGCGCTTGATGTGCTCCTCGGCGTTCGGGAGCTTCTCGGCGATCCAGGCGATGTCCAGGAAGACGCCGCCGTGCGGGCTCCCCCGACCCTCGCGCACCTCGCGCAGGATGCAGCGGGCCACGTGGTCGCGCGTGAGCAGCTCGGGTGGGCGTCGCGCGTCCTTGTCGCCCGTGACGTAGCGCCAACCCTCCTCGGGGTTGTCTGCGGTCTGGCCGGCGTAGAGCGGCGGGATGTCGTCGAACATGAAGCGGCGACCCTCGCTGTTCTTGAGGATGCCGCCCTCGCCGCGCACGCCTTCCGTGACCAGGATCCCCTGCACGCTGGGGGGCCACACCATCCCGGTGGGGTGGAACTGGACGAACTCCATGTCCACCAGCTCGGCGCCCGCGTGGTACGCCAGCGAGTGGCCGTCGCCCGAGTACTCCCACGAGTTGCTCGTGATCTTGAACGCGCGGCCGATGCCGCCCGTGGCGAGCACGACGGCGCCCGCGTGGAACACCCGGAAGCGTCCGCGCTCGCGGTCGTAGGCCACCGCGCCCACCACGCGGCCCGCGTCCAGGAGCAGCTCGGTGACCGTCACCTCCATGTGCACGTCGATACCCGCGTGCACGCCGTGGTCCTGGAGCGTGCGCAACATCTCGAGGCCCGTGCGGTCCCCCACGTGCGCCAGCCGCGGATAGGCGTGGCCGCCGAAGTTGCGCTGCAGGATCCGCCCGTCGGGGGTCCGGTCCATGAGCGCTCCCCAGGCCTCCAGCTCGCGCACGCGATCCGGCGCCTCCTGGGCGTGCAGCTCCGCCATCCGCCAGTTGTTGAGGTACTGGCCGCCACGCATGGTATCCGCGAAGTGGACGCGCCAGTTGTCGCGCGTGTCCACGTTGCCCAGCGAAGCGGCGATCCCCCCCTCCGCCATGACCGTGTGCGCCTTGCCCAGGAGCGACTTGCACACCACGCCGACGGAGGCGCCCGTCGCCGCCGCCGCGATGGCGGCGCGCAGGCCCGCCCCGCCCGCACCGATCACGAGGACGTCGTGCTGGTGGGTGCGGTGCTCGGCCATCAAAAGAGCCTCCAGTCGGTCCAGACGCCCATCGACAGCATGCGCACGTACAGGTCGGAGAAGCCCACCCAGAAGAGGCTCATCCACGCGAACAGCATGTGCCGTCGGTTGAGGCAGGAGGCGCACGAATAGGCGCCGCGACGCACGGGTCGGCGAGACAGCTTGTTCAAGCGGCCACCCACCAGGTGGCGCAGCGAATGGCATCCCAGCGTGTAGCTGCCCAGAAACACCACGTTGAGCGCCAGCACGATCGTGCCCACGCCCACGCCGAACGTCGCCTCGCCCGTCGCGGGGTCGGTGAACCAGAGCGCGTGCCAGACGTCCGACGCCAGGATCACCAGGAAGACCAGCGCCAGGTACAGGAAGTAGCGGTGGACGTTCTGCAGGATCAGCGGCAGGTGTCGCTCACCCAGGTAGCTCGAGCGGGGCTCGCCGACCGTGCAGGAGGGTGGGTCCGCCCAGAACGCCTTGTAGTACGCGCCCCGGTAGTAGTAGCAGGTGAGGCGGAAGCCGCCCGGCGCCCACAGGATCAGGAAGGCCGGCGACCACGGCATCCAGGACATCCACCAGGACGGCTTGGGCCCGAACCACGCGTGCGTCGAGTCGCCGAACAGCTCCGGCGAGTAGAACGGAGAGAGGTAGTTTCCGAAGGCGTAGTGCTGTCCCTGGAACGCCGCCCACGTCGAGTAGACGATGAAGAGCGACAGGCCGAGGAAGACCGCGGCCGGTTGGAGCCACCACGCGTCGGGACGCTCGGTCTGGCCGAAGCTCCGCCGCACGGGAAGGGACGTCGACGGCGTGGCCATGCACCGTCCTTCCGCGACGCACGGGCGCCGCGCGGGAGGGTCGACTGAGGCTCGACCGAGGCGGCTGTGCGCATCGGGGGAGCCGGTTCGGAACGCGGGGACAGAATACGCGCCGGCGCCGGCGACGCAAACGGGGACCGGGGGCCGCGCATCCAGGCGCTGTTCCCCGGAGCGCTGTCACGCCCGGCGCACGGCCCCGCCCCGTCAGTGCACGGTCAGCGCCGTCCCGACCTGGAAGGCGTTGGGGGAGAGCGTCACCGGGCTGACGATGCCGTTGAGCCACGTGCCGCCGGCGAAGGTCCGCAGGTAGTTCGCGTAGACCGTGAGCTTGGCGCGCCCGCCCACCGGGATGTCGTACCCGATGCCCGACTCGGCCGTGTACGCGTCGGTCTGGACGAGCAGGTAGTCGTCTTCGACGATCGCGCGCACGACGCCGCCCCCGCCCTTGATGAAGAAGCCGGACCGGGCGCTCGGATACCCGAGGAACACCAGGTTCAGCGCCGCCATGCGTCGGTAGATGGGTGCGTCGTTCCTCATCCACCCCATGAATTCCACGGCGACGACGAGCTGCTGGTTCAGGGCGCCGCCCATCTGCAGGTTCCCCGAGAAGCCGTTGATGCGATCGGAGAAGAAGTCGACGTCGCAGACGGTGCAGGTCGCGCCCACCGAGGCGGCGCCCGCGCCGATGGAGAAGTGGAAGCCGCTGCGGAGCGGCGCCGCGGCCGTTCCCGGAGCGCTCGGGGCCTGGGCCGCGAGGGCGCGACCCGAGCCCAGGGAAAGCAACCCGCCCAGGAGGATGGTCGCTGCTCGCAGGGCTGTCCTGGGGGTGCTGGTCGTCGCCTTCATGATCCGCCTCCTTTGGCTGGGTCTTCACTGCCTTCATGGAGGAGACGCGGCAAATGGAGCCGAATCACCTCATCGGGGGGGCGCGGTCGCCCCCGGCGAAGCCCTGGCGGAGCTCGTGGGCGTCGAGGCACGTTGGCCCCGCACCTCACTCGCCACCCGCGTCCCGAGGAAGCCCCGTGACACCACGTCGTCGTCAACGCTCCGCCCGTCTGCTGTGCGGACTCGTCCTCGTGGGCCTCGCTCCCGCGGGCCTTTCGGCCCGCCAGCGGGAGCCGACGCCGCTCCACCAGTCGACGCTGACGCCCGAGACGGCGACGCACACGCCCCTCACCCTCCGCGATGCTTCCCGGAACGACCGCTGGCTGGGGCTGGGCGTGCGGGACGTGCGCTGGGCGCCCGACGGGTCGGCCGTGTGGTTCCGCTGGAATCGCGCGCCGAGCCCCGCCGACGTGCCCGATGCGGACCCCTGGTTCCGCGCCGCGCCGGACGGGACTTGGGTCGAGCAGGTGCCGCTCTCCGACGAGGCGGCGGTGCCCGGGGATCGGATCTCCTGGAGCCCGGACGGGCGCACGGCCGCCTGGGGCCGAGGCAGCACGGTCTTTCTCTACCGATCCGGCGCGGACCCGACGACGCGGCCCGTCGTCGAGCTCACCGAGAGCGTCACGGACGTGCGGATGGCCGAACACGGCACCGCCGTGCACTTCCAGGTGGGCGAGGCGCTCCTCCGCTACGACGTGGCCAGCGGCGTGACGACCGTGCTGGCGCGTAAGGTGCCGTCCGCTGTGCCTCCCGTCACGGCCGAGGGGCGCTGGCTCGCCGAGGAGCAGCGCACCCTCTTCGACTTCGTGCGCGATCGTGCTCGACGGGAAGGTGTCGCCGCGGCTGCGACCGCGGCGCGAGGTGAGCCTCAGCCCATCCCGCTCCCGGCCAACGTGCGCGCCGAGCAGATCACGCTCTCGCCCGACGGCCGGTACCTCACCTTCCGTGCGCACACCCCGGCGACCGACCGTCCGGAGACGCAGTACGTCGACTACCTCGACCCGTCCGGCTACACCCGGGTGCACGACGCTCGCTCCAAGGCGGGGGAGCCCCGCGACCGCTACCGCCTCGGCATCGTCGACGTGGATCCCGCCGTGCCGGCCGACAGCGTACGCATCCGTTGGGTCGACCTCGCGGAGGCGAGGGACCAGGCGACCCTACCGCACGGACCGTACTGGAACCTGGAGGGCACCCGGGCCATGGCGCAGTTCATCGGCGAGAACGACGAGGACGTCTGGTTCGCCCAGATCGATCCGGCGACCGGCTCGGCGACCGTCCTCACGCACGACCACGACGACGCGTGGGTCGGCGGTCCCCCCGTCCAGGCCAACTACCTGCAGCCGGCCCTGATGGAGTGGCTTCCAGGGGACCGTTTCGTCTTCGCGTCCGAGCGCAGTGGATGGAGCCACCTCTGGCTGATGGACGCCGGCGGGGCCGTCACCCCGCTCACCGAAGGTCCGTGGGAGGTGCGTGGCGCCACGCTGTCGCGGGACCGGACATCATGGCTCCTGCAGGCGAGCCGGGAGCACCCGGCGGACGATCACCTCTACCGCATGCCCGCCGGCGGCGGCGAGATGACGCGCCTGACCGAGGGCCAGGGCCGCCGCTTGGGCGTGCTTTCGCCCGACGGAAGGCGGCTCGCCCTCGTCTCCGACGACGCGACGCACATGCCGGACCTCTGGGTCGGCACGGTCGACGCGCCCCGCGGCCGACGCGTCACGGTGAGCGGGAGCGACACCTACTACACGCACCCGCTCGTCGCACCGGAGATCGTCTCCTTCGAGCACCCGGACGGCGGGCCGCTCTGGGCGGCGTTGTACCGGCCGGAGCACCCGGATCCGAAGCGACCGGCGCTCATCCACGTGCACGGCGGAGGTTACCGCCAGTTCGCGCACCGCGGTTGGACGGTATACGGCTACGCCCTGCACCTCGGCTTCCTGAACTACATGGTGCAGCAGGGCTACACGGTCCTCGACTTCGACTATCGGGGCAGCGCGGGCTACGGCCGCGACTACCGCACCGACATCGCGGACGCGATGGGCATCAGCGACGTCGACGGCGCGGTGGCGGCCGCGCGCTGGCTCGTGGAGCGAGAGGGGATCGACGCGCGCCGCATCGGCATCTACGGCGTCTCGTACGGTGGGTTCATGACGCTGATGTCCCAGTTCCGCTATCCGGGCGTGTTCGCCGCCGGCATCGCGCGCGCCGCGGTCTCCGACTGGTCGCACTACAGCGACGAGTGGACGAGCCGGATCCTCGGCGTTCCGCACCTCGACCCGCAGGCGTACCGCATCTCCAGCCCGATCTACTACGCCGAGGGCCTTTCGGACCACCTCCTGATCACGCACGGGCTCGTCGACGACAACGTGCACTTCCAGGACACGGCCCGACTCCTCCAACGCCTCATCGAGCTGGAGAAGGACTTCGAGGTGATGGTCTATCCGATCGAGCACCACACGATCGCGACCGAGGCGAGCCGCTACGACCTGGTGCGACGGTCGGCGGCGTTCTTCGACCGATGGCTGAGAAGTTGACGGCGCGGAGGCGGGCCGACGAAACCGTGCGCGGCGGCCCCCTCAGTCCTCCAGCGCTTCCCGCAGGTGATGCGCCACGTCCACCACGAAGCGATGGACCGACGCCTCCGCGATCCGATGCCCCACCACGGCGTCGATCGCGCTGCCGACGGCGCCGAGCGGAGGATCGTACGTGCCCGCGAAATCCAGCTGCGTCTCCGTGGAGGTGAGCGGGTAGACGTGCAGGGTCGCGCGCATGAGGGGGAAGAGCCGCGGGCGCTTCGCCGCCTCCCACTCGATCGCGATGCTCGTCGACGGAGCCTGGCCCTGCGCCTTCGGCACTTCGGTGACCTCGCCGACCGAGATGTCGATCTCCGTCCCCACGTCCACTCCGGCGATGTTGACGCTCAGCGCCGCGGCGACCGACTGGGCGCGACCCGCGGCCGCACGGGTGGCGGCGCGGAACGTGCTGGCCGTGTCGGCCAGCAGGGCGTTGCGCACCTGCGCATAGGCCCGATTCACGTACTCGTAGCTGCGGACTTCCCTCGCCTTGGCCATCGGGCTACATGCCGCCGTCGGTGACCGTCTTGTCCTCCTTGGCCGGCACCTGCAGGTCGTCGTAGTTCATGATGGCGTTGAAGAGCATGTTGAACTCCCCGTGGTTCTGCCACCGGTAGACCGGGTTGGTGGAGTACATCAGCAGGCGGCCCCGCCCCACGGGCACGTCGACGATGGCCGGCTTGTCCTTGATCTGGGATGCGCCGCGCATGAGCCCGCTCAAGACCGCGTCGTCGCCGCCGATGAACTTCATCAGCACCTCGTCGTCCTCGTCCTCATCCGGCACGGAGAGCATGGGCCCGTTCGTGTACTTGAGCGGCACGACTTCGTCCGTGTAGCCGTAGAAGAGCGGGCTGTCGGAGCGCAGGATCCTGCCCTCCACGATCGGCCGGGGCGCATAGAAGTTCCCCGACGTGCGCGAGGCGTTGATGTCGCGCACCAGCCCGAAGTCGGGCGGGAGCGTGGTGGCGTTGCCGAGCGTCATGAACACACCGCCCGCGTCCAGGAAGCGCTGCAGCTCGAGCACGCCCTCGAGGCCCATCCCGCCTGTGATGTCTTCCGATGAGCCGTACATCCCGAGGTTCTGGAAGCGGTCGGTCTTCGTGTAGGCGAGCGGCTCGTCCTCCGGCTCTCGGCCGAACACGAGGCTCTTGCCGTTGAAGCCCTGGCTCGGCATGACGATCACGTCGTAGTCGGCGCGCAGGTTCCCCTGGCGGACGCGGTCCTTGAAGATCAGGTCGTACGGGATGCCGAACTGGTCGAAGGCGTAGCGCACCCAGCCAACGTCCTGCGTGCTCCCCCAGGTGCTGTACATCGCGATGCGCGGCACGTCGAGGTCGTGCATGGCCACGCCCGGCTCCGCCTTCATCCCCACCGCGGTCAGCCCGAGCTCCTTCACGGCTGCCTGGATGCGGTCACCCGCTCCGGATGCCGCGATGACGAACGAGCCGGCGGGCATGTCCACGTCGCCCGCCTTGAACGACGCCTCCGCGGCCTTCACGGACAGGTCCTTCAGGCGATAGCGCAGGCTGATCATGTTCGTCGACCCGTAGTGGGCCACGGCGTACACGGAGGCGTTGCGGTCACCCGTGACGGTGCCGGCGAGCGCCACCTGGTCGACCGGCGACGTCGACACGTCCAGGATCGCCTTGTCGTCCGAGGCGACCACCTTCGCCTGCAGCATCAGCCCCATCGTCCAGCCGCTGTCGTCGTAGGTGGTCAGGCTGGGATCCGGGTAGTTGTCCTGCCGCTGCAGCAGGATGTTCGCCAAGCGGCCGTACGGCTGGTTGCGCTTGACGACGTACGAGCCCGCGGGATACGTGCTGTCGCCGAGCTGGAACTGCTTCGACGCCCGCCCCACCTCGATCCCCTGCAGCCTCAGCAGGTTCACCAGGAGCGCCACGCGCGTCATGTCGCGCTGGCCGCCGGGAATCACGAAGCCGTGCGGCGTCTCGTTCTGCCCGTCCTGGATGGAGTGCAGGCTCTTCTTGTAGAAGTTCTCGAGCACGACCTTGGGGAACTGGCTGGTGAGCTGGAGCCCCAGCAGCACGCCGGTCTCCGAGTAGTTCGTGTTGTTCCGCATGGACCACATCACGGAGTCGTACGCCGGCAGCGGCCGGTACCACTCGCGCTTGGTGGCGCCCCGGTCCCCCCCGTTGCTGAGGTCGCGCATCATCGTGGTGGCGCCACCGTTCCCGAAGATCTCGTACATCCGCATCAGGCCGTTGTGGTTGTACGACATCGCTCCGAGGTAGCCGGGCGACCAGGCGTCCATGAACCCGTGGGTCCACACGCCGGGCATGCCGTACTTGATCATCTGGCCCATCTCCCAGTTCGCGTACCACGGCAGCTCCCCGAACAGGATCGGGTCGAACGCGGGGTTCTGCGGAGCCTGGCCGCTGTAGTCGTACATGAACGGGATGGACTCGTGCAGCTCGTGCATGATCGGCGGGTGCCAGTCGAGGTACCAGTCGAGCAGCGTCCGCATCGTCACCTGCGAGTAGTTGATGTCGCGGTTGTTGTCGTGCAGGACGTACTTCCCCCAGTACGGCGGGCCGCCGATGCGGTTGTCCTCGTCGTCGATGTCCACGAGGTAGCGGTAGTACCAGTCCACGTAGCGGTCGCGCCCGTCGGGCTCGGCCACCGGCGTGAACGACACGATCACGTTGTCGCGGATCCCCTGGATGAGCGGCGAGTCCTCGACGGCCAGCCTGTAGGCCAGCTCCATCTCCATTTCGGGCGGCCCCGTCTCCCCGCTGTGCAGCCCGCCCATGACGTGGTAGAGGGGCTTCGCGTCCTGGATGATCGCGCGCGCCTGCTCCTCGCTCAGCCCCCTGGGATCCGCGAGCTTGGCCAGATCCTCGCGGTACTTCTCCAGGTTGGCGATCGACTCCTCCGAGCCCACGAACACCACCACGGTCTCCCGCCCCTCGTCGGTCGTGCCGGTCGTGATGATCGTCACGCGCGGCGACGCATCCGCGAGCGCCCGGTAGTAGCGCAGGATGTCCGCGTAGTACGTGAGCTTCTTGGGCGCGCCGACGTGGTAGCCGAGCACGTCCTTCGGCGAGGGGACGCCTGCCACCTTCGGCAGGTGGTCGACGAGCGGGCTGCTGAACTCCGGCTTCGTCGTCCACTCCGCCACCGAGCGCGCGAAGTCCTCGTCCTGGGTCTGGGTCGGGCTGCGCGTCTCGACCACCGACTGCTGCGCGGAGCCCGAGGAGGCTCCGAGGGCGGTGATCGCGGCGACGAGGAGGCCCCGTCGCAGGGGGAGACGAGAGGCAGGCATCGCGCGCCACTCCTTCTTCGGTACGGTTGCAGGGAAGGAGGACGGTAGGACGGGGACGCGGACCCGGCAAGCGGACCTCGAGCGGGGTTGTGCGCCGCGCGCGCCGGCGGCCATCATGGCGCGTCGGGGCGGCCCCTCGCGCGCGAGACCCCGAGCGCGACCACACCCTCGAACGACGGAGGCATCCGCCATGCGAGCCCGCTCTGCCCGCGCACTCTCGCTCCTCCTCCTCGTCTCGGCCACCGCCTGCGTGCACGGCGCCGGGGACGATCCCGCCTTCACGGTCACCGACAGCGCGGGCGTGCGCATTGCGGAGAGCACCGCGCCGCGTTGGGCCTCCGGCGGGGGATGGGCGCTCTCCGACGAGCCCCTGGCGGACATCGGCGCCGCCGAGGCTGACGAGCCGTACCAGTTCGGGTGGATCATGGCGGCGACCTTCCTCCCCGACGGCGGCTTCGTGGTGCTGGACGGCCAGTCGGCCGTGCTGCGCGCCTACGACGCGGACGGAACACACCGCTGGTCGACCGGCGGGCAGGGAGACGGCCCAGGCGAGTTCAGCCGCCCGAGCGCCGTCCGGAGGCTGGGCGGCGACTCCCTGCTGATCTGGGATCCGGGACGCCCCGGCGCCTCGATCCTCACCAACGACGGCGCGTTCGTCCGCTCCTTCCTGGTGGATGCCGGGAACGCGGGCTTCAGCACGCGGAGCGTGGCGGTCACGCCCGACCGCACGCTCCTCCTCTTCGCCTCGGGGAGCACGGCGCTGCTCGACGGACCGGCACCGCGACAGGGGATGGCGAGGGAGCGCGATCCGGTGCTCCGCGTGGACCTCGGGACCGGGGCCGTCCTGGACACGGTCGGCGTCTTCCCGGGGATGGAGTGGTACGCCACGGACGGGGGAATCGGCCCGCCGCCCTTCGCGCACATGGCGTGGTTCGCGCTGCGCGACTCGACGCTCGTGGTGGGCACCTCCGAGGACTTCTCGGTCGCCCTCCATCGGCTCGACGGCCAGCTCGCAGGGATCGAGCGCGTCGCCGGGATGGACCTCGCCGTACGCGACGACGACATGGAGGCCTACCGGAGCGCCTTCCGCGACGCCGTGGCCGACCCGCAGCAACGGAAGCGGCTCATGGACCGCCTCGACAACGTGCCGGTCCCGGAGCGCAAGGCCGCGTACTCGATGATCTTCGTCGACGACGAGGGGAACCTCTGGCTTCTCGACCCGCCGGTCGGGCCGGTCCTGCCGAGCACGATCTCCGTGATCTCGGCGGACGGCCGCTATCTCGGCACGGTGGCGCTTCCGGAGCGCTTCGTTCCGCTGGACATCCGGGGCGACGCCATGATCGGCTACTGGAGGGACGAGCTCGACGTCCACCACGCGCAGGTGTACGCGATCCTGAAGTAGCGGCCGGCGCGGTACGCGTCGGCCGAGGGGCGCGCTTGCGGCGACCGGAGGGGCGGAGGACCTTGTCGGGCCGCGACCCGCCGTTCGTCCAGAGACCCGCAGGAGGTGTGTCATGCCGAAGCCGCGCCGCGCCACCCGTAGCACCCTTCGCCGTGTGATGAGCGCGGCGGCGGCCGCAGCCTTCCCGCTCGGGGCGTCGCTCGGCCTGGCGGCACCGGCCGGCGCACAGTCCACCCCACTCCCCACGATCGAGCAGAAGACCGCCGGCGCGCAGAAGCTCTCCGGGCTCTTCGACCTCTACTGGCAGGAGGGCACCGGCTCCCTCTTCTGGGAGATCGGCGACGTCGGCACCGAGTTCCTCTACCAGATCTCCATGGGATCCGGGCTCGGCTCCAACCCCATCGGCATCGACCGCGGCCAGCTCCGCGGCACCCACGTCCTGCGACCGATGCGGGTGGGGCCCCGCCTCCTCCTGATGGAGCCGAACTACGAGTTCGTGGCGAGGAGTGACAACGCCACCGAGGTCGAGGCCGTGCGCGACGCCTTCGCGCCCTCCGTGCAGTGGGGCTTCGACATCGTCGCGCAGACGGGCGACCGCCTGCTCGTGGACGCCACGGACTTCTTCCTGCGCGATGCGCGCGGCGTGATCCAGCAGATCGCGCGCAGCGGCCAGGGCACCTTCAAGCTCGACCGGGGCCGGAGCGCGATCTGGATGCCGGCCACGAAGTCCTTCCCGGAAAACACGGAGGTGGAGGCGGTGCTCACCTTCACGAGCGACGCCCCGGGGCGCCTCGTGCAGGGCGTCGCGGCGGACGGCACCTCGATCACGCTCCGCGAGCACCACTCCTTCATCAAGCTTCCGGGTACCGGCTACCACACGCGCCTCGCGGATCCGCGTCTCGGCGTGAACGGGCCGGACGTGTTCGACTACGCGAAGCCCATCGACCAGGACATGCAGCTCCGACTGGTCTCACGTCACCGGCTTCAGAAGAGGAACCCGAACGCGGCCCGCTCCGAGGCCGTCGAGCCGATCGTCTACTACGTCGACCCGGGCACGCCCGAGCCGATCCGCAGCGCGCTGGTGGAGGGCGCGGGTTGGTGGAACCAGGCGTTCGAGGCCGCCGGGTTCATCGACGCCTTCCAGGTGAGGGTCCTGCCGGACACGATCGACCCGCAGGACATCCGCTACAACATGATCCACTGGACGCACCGACGAACGCGCGGGTACTCGTACGGCAACTCGATCATCGACCCGCGCACCGGTGAGATCATCCGCGGCGTGGTCAACCTGGGCAGCCTGCGCCTGCGCCAGGACTACCTGCACGGTCAGGGAATGGTGGCGCCCTTCACCGGCGGCATCTCGTCCGACGATGGCGGCGGCTATCTCGACGACGGCTGGGGCACGGCGGACCTCTCCGCCGCGCCCGATTTCGGCTACCTGACGCAGGTCGTGCCGGGCTCCGACGCGCTCGAGATGGCGCTCGCGCGGGTCCGTCAGCTCGCCGCGCACGAGGTGGGGCACACGCTCGGCTTCCCGCACAACTACATGGCCAGCTCCTACGGGCGCGAGAGCGTGATGGACTACCCGGCCCCGCTCGTGGAGATCGACGCGGCGGGCAACCTGGATCTGTCGAACGCCTACCTGCGCCGCATCGGCGAGTACGACAAGCTGGCGGTGAACTACCTCTACCGTGAGTTCCCGCAGGGGACGGACGAAACCGCCGCGCTCGACTCGATCGTGCGCTGGGGGCTCGACCGGGGCCTCCGCTACATGGGCCACACGGACAACGTCTTCTACGGCGGTGGCCACCAGTTCGCGGGCGTGTGGGACAACGGCGCCAACCTGGTGGATCAGCTCGAGCAGGAGATCCGCATCCGCCAGATCGGGCTCGATCGCTTCGGCCCCGAGACGCTCCGTGAGGGAGAGCCGCTGTCCCGCCTGGAGTTCGTGCTCCTGCCGCTGTACATGCACCACCGCTTCCAGCTCCGCTCGGCCGTGGAGAGCCTGGGCGGCGCGGACTACCGCAACCCCGTGCGCGGGGACGGCCAGACGCCGTTCACGATCGTGCCGGGCGCCGAGCAGCGGCACGCCCTCGACGCGGTGCTGTCGACGCTCGCCGTGGACTTCCTGGCGCTCCCGCAGCGCATCGTGAACATGATCCCGCCCCCGGCCGACCGGAACGACGAGGGTGAGATGTTCCCGGGACACACCGAGCTGCTCTTCGACCCGTTGGGCGCGGCCGAGGCCGCGGCGGACTTCAGCGTCGGGGAGATCCTGCAGCCGCAGCGGATGGCCCGCCTGGTCGTGTTCGGGAGCATGGGCGACTACCCCGACCTCGAGGAGGTCACGGACCGGCTGATCGACGCCACCTGGGGTCGGCCGGCCGAGGCGAACGGGTACCGCCTGCGGGTGCAGCACGTCATCCAGCGCGCGGTGGTCGACCGCATGATGCAGGAGGCGACCTCCGCGGAGAACCCGGCCGAGGTGCGCGCGGTGCTCTCCGACCGTCTGGATCGTCTGGCCGGCCGGATCGAGGCGGAGGCGCAGACCTCGCCGCATGCGAAGGCTCGTCGCGGGGGACGTGCGCCGCTGGCAGGCCCGCGCCGACAACACGGTGCCGGCCAAGGCACTCCAGATGCCGGCCGGCGACCCGATCGGGGGCAGCAGCCGGCAGTGAGGCGGCCGGTGTGCGGCCCCGGGCGGCGGAAAGGGGGCGAAGCCTCGGCCGGGTGGGTGCGGGAGGGTCGCGGGACGGCCCTCCTGCTCCTGCTGCTCGGGGCGCTCGCACCGCCCCGTGCGGCCGCCCAGGCCACGGATGCGGACGGCGGCGTGGAGCGCCACTGCGTCGCGGCCGAGCGCTTCCTCGCCGGCACCGTGGGGATGGCCACGCGCACCGAGCCCGACACGCTCGACGACTGGCGCACGCACCGACGCCTCGAGGGGTGCCGCGTCACCGCGGCGGGCGTGACGACGGCGACGGCGGCGCAGGAGGCGCCCCGCTTCTTCGAACGGGTGCGGGACGCGGGGTGGACGCGCACGCCCGACCCACGTGACGCCCCCAAGGAGGCGTCCCTACGCTTCCGACTCGAGGGCTCGGACTGCCTCTTCAACTTCTACACCGGCGGTCTCCTCGGCACCGACGCGGAGTTGGCCGTCGACGCCGAGCGCGTCCCCGGGCCGGGGGAGTTGCGCTACTACGTCCTCGCGCTGTGCGTGCCGGCGATGGAGGCCGCGCGGTAGAAGGGGCGCCCCCGGGGCCGCCGGCGTGGTCAGGCTTCCGCCAGATCGCCCTCCCGGTACAGCCAGGCTCCGACGTAGACGCCCAGGCAGACCTCCACCAGCCCGCTGAGGACGGCGATCACGATCAGCCCGCGGGGAAAGGCCCCGATGGCCAGGAAGCCCGCCGTGGGAACCACGAACGCGATCGCCCAGACGGCCACCCCGGCGCGCAGAGCCGTCCCCGCACCGGGGCCGTAGCGCGCGCTGCTGGCGACGTAGATCCAGACGCCGACGATGCCGAGGACGAACGAGCCGGCTCCCCAGAGCACGAGCGCGGGCGTGTCCACCGCCAGCCCCATCCCCTCGAGGACTTCCTTCCAACTGCTCCCGAAGATCCAGACGTTCACGGCGAGCTCGCCGAGGTTCACGATGAGTCCGGCGATCAAGCCGCCGACGATCACGCGCGGGAGATGCACCTTCCTGTCCATGCCCATACCTCCGAGCCGTGAGGTGGCGACGGGAGCTCCCTGGCTGGAGTCGGGTGCCCCCGGGGGCAGGTGAGGAGAGCGACGGCCGTCGGCGGGCCTCGACGTCTCCTTTCAAGAAGATTAACAGGTCGCGGGCGAACGAGCGCCCCTCACCGGGCCCACCGTCGTAGCTCCTCTTGAATTCCGACAGGAGCCCGGATACGTTCCTGTCGGATTCCAACAAGAGCGGCGAGCGGCGGCCCACGCCGCGGGCCGCGGGGAGCGTGCCATGGCCGAGCCAGGATCCAACGACGTCCTGAGGGGGACCCTCGATCTCCTCATCCTGAAGACGCTCTCCCTGGCGCCGATGCACGGGTGGGGCATCAGCCAGCGCATCCAGGAGCTGTCGCGAGGCCTGCTGGACGTGAACCAGGGATCGCTGTATCCGGCACTCCAGCGTCTCGAGTACCGGGGGTGGGTCGCGAGCCGGTGGGATACCACCGAGAACAACAGGCGGGCACGGTACTACTCGCTGACCGACGAGGGTCGGTCGGGACTGGAGGACGAGGCCGAGAGTTGGCAGAGGTATACCGGCGCCGTCCAATGGATCCTGGAGGCCACATGAGGCGGGCGCTACGCGGGCTGCGGGCGCGGCTGCGCGACGCCCTCCTCCGCGGGGCCGCGGACCGCGAGATGGACGAGGAGCTCCGCTTCCACGTCGACATGGAGACCGAGAAGTACCTCGCCCAGGGCCTCGACCCGGCCGAAGCGCGGCGCCGGGCATTGGCTGCCTTCGGTGGGGTGGAGCGGCACCGGGCGCGCCTTCGCGACGGCCGGCGGGTGCCCCTGCTCGAGCCCCTCTGGCACGACCTCCGCTTCGGCGTCGCATCGCTGGTGCGGGAGCCCGGCACCTCGCTCGTCGCGATGGCGACCATCGCTCTCGGGGTGGGCGCCACCACGGTGGTGTTCAGCACCGCGAACGGCATGCTGCTGCGCCCGCTTCCGATCCCCGGGATCGAGCGGATGGTGGTGCTCGAGGAGAGCCGGAACGGCATGGTCTCCTCCGGTATCGAGGGGATGCTCATCCCGTACGAACGATACATGGCCTTCCGGGAGGCGGCCGGCGACGTCGTCGCGTCGCTCGCCGCCCACCGCCTGGTGGATGCCTTCTCCCTCCGCCTCCCGGAAGCGACGGTTGCGGTGGGCGGCGCCCTCACCTCGGGGAACTACTTCCAGACGCTGGGCGTGCGGCCGGAGCTGGGCAGGGCCTACAGCGCGGACGACGCGGACGAGATCGTCCTCTCCCACGAGCTGTGGGTGTCGCGCTTCGACGCCGATCCGGCGGTCGTCGGGCGAACCGTCGGGCTCGATGGTCACTCCGTGGTCGTGGTCGGCGTGGCGCCCGCCGGCTTCGGCGGTGCCACGTTCGTGGCGGACGAGGTATGGGCCCCCATCGGTCTCCGCGGTGAGGGCCGGAAGGGGTGGGACACCCGCGTGGCCCCCCTCGGGAGGCTGCGCGACGGCATGTCGATCGAGAGCGCGTCGAGCGTGGTGGACGCCATCGCCCGGAGGATCCCGCCCGAGGAGGGGACGACCGTCACGTCGGCACGCCTCGAGCCGTTGCGAGCCGTCCCGACGGAGGCCCGTGGCTACCTGAGAGGCTTCCTGGGCATGCTGCTGGGGATGGCCCTCCTGGTTCTGCTCATCGCGGCGGCCAACGTCGCCGGCGTCATGCTGGCACGGGGCCTCGCGCGGCGTCGGGAGATGGCGGTGCGCCTGGCCCTCGGCGCCGGTAGGGCGCGCATCGTCCGCCACCTCCTGGCCGAGAGCCTCCTGCTGTCGGCGGTGGGCGGCCTCGCGGGCGTGGGGCTGGCGTACCTCGGAGCCGCCTGGCTCTCGGCCTTGCCGCTGCCCCCGCAGGCCCCCGACCTCCGCTTCACCTTCACGCCGGACCGCCTGGTGCTCGCCTTCGCCCTCGCGGTGGCGGGCACGACCGGCGTGCTCTTCGGCCTGGTCCCCGCGCTGCGGGCGTCACGCCCCGATCTGGTCCCGGCCCTCAAGACCGGCACGGCCGGCTCGGTCGGGGGCGACGGCGCGTTGCGCAACGTGTTCGTGGGTGGGCAGGTCGCGCTGGCGGTGACGTTGCTGCTCACCGCGATGCTGTTCGCGCGCTCCCTCCGGGCCGGTCTTTCGGCGGACGTGGGGTTCGACCCCCAGGGGATGATCGCGGCCACCGTGTCCGTCGGAGGGGATGCGGAACGGGGACGCGCATTCCAGGAGGCGCTGCTGGAACGGGTCCGCGCCCTTCCCGGCGTCGAGGCGGCGGCGTGGGCCCAGTACGTACCGCTCTCCGGAGGGCGCTCCAACGGCGACGTTCGCCGTCCGGACGCGCCGGGGGCGCCGAGGACGAACGCCTCGTACAACATCGTGACGCCCGGGTACTTCGAGACGATGCGCATCCCGATCGTCGCCGGTCGCGGCTTCACCCCCGCGGACGCGGAGGGAGCGGAGCGTGCGGTGATCGTCAACCAGACGCTCGCCGACCGCATGTGGCCGGGGGCGAGTCCCCTCGGCCACCGGCTGACCGGCGTCGTGGGAGACGCGGTGGTGGTCGGCGTCACCGCCGCGGGCCGCTACGCCTTCGTCACCGAGCCTCCCACGCCGTTCGCGTACCTGGCCGCACCGCAGCACTACCGCCCGACGATGGCACTCCATGCGCGGGCGCCCGGTGCCGAGGCGGAGACCCTTCGCGCGCTCGGCGCGATCGTCCACGACATGGACCCGGACATCGCCGTGAAGTTGCCCCTGCGCCTCCGTGATCTCGTCGGCACGAGCGTCTTCCCACAACGCTTCGCCGCCCAGCTCGTGGGAGCCTTCGGGCTGGTGGGGCTGATCCTCGCCGCACTGGGCATCTACGGCGTGCTGGCCTACCAGGTGTCGCGCCGCACCCGCGAGCTCGGTGTGCGCCGGGCGCTCGGCGCGACCGCTGGGCAGGTGACCTGGCTCGTCTTGTACCGCGGCGCTCTGGTGTCCGGGGCGGGGTGTCTCGTCGGTGTGGCGGCCGGGGCCGCGCTGGCGCGAGCCGCGCGGAGCTTCCTCTTCGGCGTCCGGCCCCTCGATCCCGTGACGTTCACGGCCGTGCCGCTGCTCCTCTTCGCGGTCGCGCTGCTGGCGAGCTGGCTGCCGGCCTCGCGGGCGAGCTCGGTCGAGGCCAGTGAGGCGCTCAGGGGCGAGTGAAGTCCACCGCCCTTCCGGTCCACTCAGCTCTGCACTGCAATCCCGCGTTCGACGAGCCGGTCCACCTCCACCTCCGCCATGCCCGCCTCGACGAGCACCTCGCGTGTATGCTGCCCGAGAACAGGGGCACCGCGCCCCGGGGCGGCCGGTGCCTCACCCGACAGCTTGATCGGGCTCCCCAGCGTCTTCATGGAGCCCAGGCGCGCGTGCTCGACCTCCGTCACCATCGCCCGGGCGAGCGTCTGGGGGTGGGTGAGCATCTCCCCGATCGACGCCACCGGGCCGGCGGGGACGCCCGCTTCGTCCAGGAGGGCGAGCCAGTCCCCCGTGTTGCGCATCACGAAGCGAGGTACGAGCGCGTCTACCAGCGCCTCCAGGTTCACCATGCGGTCCGCGTTCGTACGGAAGCGCGCGTCGCGCGCGAGATCCTCGACGTCCAGCGCGGACACCAGGCGTGCCCACGTGCCTTCGTTCGACGCGCCGATGTTGATCCACCCGTCCGCCGTACGGAATGCCTGGTAGGGCGCCGCGAGCGGGTGGGCGGAGCCGAGCGGTCCCGGTGATTCCCCGGTGGCCAGCGCGATCGCGCTCTGCCAGAAGGTCTGCGTGATCCCCGCCTCGAAGAGCGACGTCTCGACCCTTCTGCCGCGCCCCGTGCGCGTCCGCTCGTGCAGCGCGGAGACCACGCCCAGCGCTCCCAGGATGCCGGCCGTGATGTCGGTGATCGGCGCCCCCACCTTCACCGGCGCGCGCCCCACGGCTTCCCCGGTGATGCTCATCAGGCCGGAGAGCCCCTGCGCGATGAGGTCGAAGCCTCCCTGGCCGCCGAGCGGGCCCGTGGAGCCGAAGCCGCTGATCGCGCAGTAGACCAGTCGGGGGTGCAGAGCCGACAGATCGGCCCAGCCGAGCCCCATCGCCTCCATGGTGCCTGGGCGGAAGTTCTCGATCACCACGTCCGCCCGGGCCAGGAGGCGGCGCACGGCCTCGCGGCCCCCGTCCGCGCGCAGGTCCAGCGCGACGCCGCGCTTTCCGCGGTTGAGCATCATGAACGCCGCCGACTCGCCGTCGAGGGACGGGGGGACGAAGCCGCGCGTCGCGTCCCCCTTCGGCAGCCGCTCGACCTTGACCACGTCGGCGCCGAGGTCGGCGAGGAGCAGGCCGCAGAGAGGCCCGGCCATGACGTGGGCGAGCTCGACCACGCGCACCCCGGCGAGCGGCCCCCCGCTCATTCTCCGCGGAACTCCGGGTCCCGCTTCTGCAGGAAGGCGGTGCGGCCCTCGCGGTAGTCGGCCGTGCCGAAGGCGTGGTGCGCCTCGTCGCGCTCGGCGTCGGCGAGCGGTGCGGGATCGAGCAGACGGCGCACGAAGCGCTTGTGCCAGCGATGCACGAGCGGCGCGCCCCCGGCGACGCGGCGCGCCATCGCGTACCCCTCCACCAACGCCTGGCCGTCCGCGGCGACGCGATTCACCAGCCCGAGCTCGCGGGCCCGCGCCGCGTCGACGAGCTCGCCGGTGAGGAGGATCTCGAGCACGGGTCCCGGACCAAGGAGACCCACCAGCGGCGCAAGCTCCTCGTACGACATGGTGAGCCCCAGCCGCGCGATGGGCGCGCCGAAGCGGCTCGACGCCTCGCACACGCGCAGGTCGCACGCGGCGGCGATCTCGAGCCCCCCGCCCACGCACAGCCCCTCCACGATCGCCAGCGTCGGGTGCCGGCACCGGGCGATCGCCTCCAACGCGCCGGCGATCGCGGCCGAGTACGCCCGAACGTCGTCGGGGGCGTCGCGCTGACCCCCGAAGGCGCGGATGTCCGAGCCGGCCGAGAAGGCGCGTCCGCCCACACCCCTCAGGACGACGCAGCGCGGCTCGTCCTCCGAGGAGAGCGCCTCCACGACGCGCGCGAGCGCCTCCCACCCGGCCCGGTCGAGCACGTTGTGCCGCTCCGGTCCGTCGAGAAGGACGCTGACCACCGGGCCGTCACTCTCGACGCGTACGTCGGCTCCGCTCATCGGACCAACCAATCGACCAGGGTCATGGGCACGGCCGGAACGTAGGTGACCAGAAGGAGCACGGCGAGCAGCACGGCCACGAACCACACGTTGACCTTGCTGACCTCCCAGATGTCGGCCTTGGCGACCGAGCACGCCGTGACCAGCACGCTCGCGACGGGCGGCGTCTGCTGCCCGATGCCGAGGTTGAGCGTGACGATCAGGCCGAAGTGCACGGGGTCGATGCCGGCCGCCCGCACCAACGGCATCACGACCGGCACCACCAGGATGATGGCGGCGGCCGAGTGGAGGAGGAGGCCGATGAGGAGGAAGAAGGCGTTCAGGAGCAGGAGGATCGCCCAGCGGTCGTGCGTCACGCCGAGGATGGCCCCGGCCACCTGCTGCGGGAAGCGTACCTCCGTGAGGTGGTCGCCGAGCAGGGCGGACGTCGCGACGAGCAGCATGACCACGGCCGTCTGCACGGCGCCCTCGACGAGCGCTCCGCGCAGCTCCTTCAGATCCAGCTCGCGGTAGACCACGCCCCCGATGAACGCGGCGGCCACCACGGCGAGCCCGGCCCCCTCGGTCGCCGTCACCCACCCGCTGAAGATCCCACCCAGGATGACCACGGGGAGGAGGAGCGCCCACCCGGCGTCCCGCAGCGTCCTCCAGACGAGGCCGAGGCGGAACATCTGCTCGCGGGGGAAGTCGTAGCGGCGTGCCAGCAGCCACGCCACGAACATCATCAGCAGCCCGCCGATCACGCCCGGCACGATGCCCGCCACGAAGAGCTGCACGACCGAGCTGCCCGACATCACGCCGTAGAGGATCATCGGGATCGACGGCGGGATGATGACCGCGAGCGTCGCGGACGAGGAGGTCACGGCGGCCGCGAAGGGGCGCGAGTAGCCGCGCCGCTCCATCGCCGGAATGAGGATGGAGCCGAGCGCGGCGACGTCGGCGACCGCGGAGCCGGAGATCTCCGCGAAGAAGAGCGACGCACAGATCGTCACCATCGCGAGGCCGCCCCGCACGAAGCCGACGAGCGCGGACGCGAACGCGATGAGGCGCCGGCTGATCCCCGACGCGTTCATGATCGACCCCGCGAGGATGAACAGCGGAATCGCGATCAGGGGAAAGGAGGTGGATCCGTTGAACATCACCAGCGCGGCGTTCGGCAGCGACGCCGGACCGGAGGGCCCGGTGGCCATCGCGAGCACCGCGGCGAGGCCGATCGACACGGCGACCGGCACGCCCAGAACGACCAGCGCGAGGAGGACGAGGCCGATCGCCACGATGCTCACGGCGCGACCTCCTCGCCGTCCGAACGCGCCGCGAGCACGTCGGGGAGGGTGAGCAGCTCGGCCACGACGAAGAGGAGCGCGCCGATCGGGATCACCGACTGCGCCACCGACATCGGGACCCACGGGAGCGACACGAGCGTCGTGCCGCCCAGCACGGAGAGCACCCGCACACCAGCCCACGTGAGCACGAGAAAGAAGCCGACCACGCAGGCTTCCGCGAGCAGCACGGCCGCCAGGCGCACGCTCCCGCGCAGCCGCTCCACCAGCGTGGGAACGCCGATGTGCGCTCTGCGCAGCGCCGCGAGGGCCGCCCCGTAGTAGGTGAGCCACGCGAGGAGCACGGAGGCCACCTCGTCGTACCAGACGAGCGACGCCCCGAGCTTGCGGGAGACCACGCCCACCACGACCACGAGGGCCAGCGCCGTCATGAGCACGAGGACGACGCCCTCGAGGAAGGCGCCGAGCCGACGCCGCGCGCCGGCGGTCGTCACCTGCTCCCGGCCGCCCTGGCCCGCTCGATCAGCTCCGCGCCCCCCGGGCACCGCGCGCCCGAAGTCGTCGTAGACGGCGCGGCTCGCCGCGACGAACGCCGGCCGGTCCGGCTCGTTCACCTCGACCCCCGCTGCGCGCAGGCTGTCGAGCAGCTCCCCGTCGAGACGCTCGGCCGTGGCGTGCACGTACGCCTGCGTGGCGCGCGCCTCCTCCTCGAGCACGGTGCGCACCTCGGGCGGGAGGGCGGCCCACCTGCGACGGCGAGACCACGACGTAGGCCGGCGTGTACACGTGGCTCGTCAGGGAGAGGTACTTCTGCACCTCGTAGAGCTTCGAGCCCCAGATCTGGGCGAGCGGGTTCTCCTGCCCGTCGATGACGCCGGTCTGCAGCCCCACGAACACCTCGGAGAGCGCCATCGGCGTCGGGTTGGCGCCGAGCGTCTGGAAGAGCTTCACGCGCCAGACCCCGCGCGGCGTGCGCAGCTTGATGCCCGCCAGATCCGTCGGCCGGACGATCGGACGGCGGCTGTTGGTCACGTGGCGGAAGCCGTTCTCCCAGACCGCGATGACGTGATAGCCGGCCTCCTCCGCGAGGGACGCGAGGTCGGGCCACACCACCGCCTGCTCGATCGCGCGCATGTGCGCCCGGTCGCGCACGAGGTACGGCATCTCGAAGAGGCCGAAGGCGTCGATCTGCGAGGACATGACCGTGGAGGGGAGCGCGAAGTCCACCGTGCCCAGCTTGATCTTCTGGAGGAGCAGCTCGTCTCCGCCGAGCTGGCTGGATCCGTAGACCACCACCCGGTAGTCGGCCGGAAGGCGTGCGTTGGCGCGGCGCGCGAACTCGTCGGCCGAGAGCGCGAAGAGCGAGCCCGGCTCGCCGACATGACCGAACTTCAGCTCGTGGAGGCCGGAGGGCTCGCCGCAGGCCGCGAGGATCGCGACGGCCACGAGGGCGCCGGCGCCGGCGAGCCATCGGGTCGCGCGCGGGCCACCCCTCATCGCCCGCCCGCCCCCGCGAGCACCTCCATGGCGGCGGCCACGCCTCCCTTCGCGTGCGGCACGCCCGCCAGCTCGAGCCCCATCTCCACGCCGGCGAGCGTCCCCACGAGGGTCAGGTCGTTGAGGTCGCCGAGGTGGCCGATGCGGAAGAGCCTTCCCCTTGAGCGGGCCCAGACCCGTGCCGAGCGACATGTCGAAGCGCTCGAGGATGACGGAGCGCACCGCGTCCGCGTCGTGGCCCTCCGGGACCCGCACCGCCGTGAGGGCGGCGCTCGCCTCCCCGGCGTCGGCCGCGAACGTCTCGAGCTCCCACGCCGCCACCGCCCGCCGCGTCGCCTCCCCGAAGCGGGCGTGCCGGACGAAGACCGCCTCCATCCCCTCCTCGCGGAGCATCGCCAGCGACTGCTCGAGGCCGTACAGGAGGTTGGTGGCCGGCGTGTAGGGGAAGAACCCGCGCTCGTTGAAGGCGAGCTGTTCCGACCAGTCCCAGTAGGCGCGGGGGAGCGCGGCCGAGCCGTGCGCATCGAGCGCGCGAGGCCCGACCGCGACGAACGCCAGCCCGGGCGGCAGCATCAGCCCCTTCTGCGAGCCCGAGACCGTGACGTCCACCCCCCACGCGTCGTGCCGGAAGTCCATGGCGCCCAGCGACGACACCGCGTCGACCATCAGGAGAGCGGGGTGTCCCGTCGCGCGCGACGCCGCCCCGATCGCCTCGACGTCCGCCACCACCCCCGTCGACGTCTCGTTGTGTACCACGAGGACGGCGCGGATCGCGTGGGCCCGGTCCGCGCGCAAGATGTCCGCGACCCTGGCGGGGTCCACGGCGCGGCGCGGGTCCTGCGGCTCGACGTGGACGTCCAGCCCGAGTGCGCCGGCCACACGCGCCCACTTGTCGGCGAAGAAGCCCTGCGCAAAGGCCACCACCCGATCCCCCGGCGAGAGCGTGTTGGTCAGGGCGGACTCCCACGCGCCCGTCGCGGAGGACGGATAGACCAGCACCGGATGCTCGGTGCGGAACACCTCGCGCAGCCCCGCCAGCAGTCCGAGCGCGAGGTCCCGGAACTCCGGGCCCCGGTGGTCGATCGTCGGCCGGGCCATCGCGCGCAGCACGCGATCCGGCACGTTCGTGGGACCGGGAAGCTGGAGGAAGTGTCGGCCGCTGTGGTAGGTCACGGGTAGGCGATTGGTGCGAGTTCGAACGGTCGCGTAGAATGCTCCGCCGTCCCCCGGGCCGCCACCCCCGCAAAACGAACGCCGTGCCCCACGCTGGTCCGAAACCCGGTGATCCCGATCTGGAGGCGCGCCTCCGGCACGCCGTCCAGGGCGAGGTGCGCTTCGACGCGTTCACGCGCGGGCTGTACGCCACGGACGCGTCCCACTACCAGATCGAGCCGCTCGGCGTGGTCTTTCCGAAGACCACGGAAGACGTGGAGGCCGTGATGGAGGTCGCGCGCGAGGCCGGCGCCCCGGTGCTGCCGCGCGGCGCGGGCACGTCGCAGTGCGGCCAGACGGTGGGGCGGGCGATCGTCGTCGACGTGAGCCGCCACCTCACGGCCGTCGAGCGCTCGCCCGACGACCCCCACCACGTGACCGTGCAGCCGGGCGTCGTGCTCGACCACCTGAACCGCGCCCTGCGACCCGACGGCGTGTGGTTTCCGGTGGACCCGTCCACGGCCAACCGCGCCACGCTCGGCGGGATGGCGGGCAACAACAGCGCCGGTGCCCGCTCGCTGCGCTACGGGATGATGGTCGACAACGTCGCGGCGGTGGAGGCCGTGCTCCCCGACGGGCGCAGGCTGTGGCTGGGCGAAGGTGGCGACGAGGCCACGCTCTTCGCCCCGGAGCTGGGCGCCCTGCGCGCCCTGTACGCCCGCGAGGCCGACGAGATCGCCGCGCGCGCGCCGCGCACCATGCGCAACGTGGCGGGCTACGACCTGGCGCGCCTCGCACCCGCCCGGGAGAACCTGGGCCGCTTGCTCGTCGGCTCGGAGGGGACGCTCGCCTTCTTCACGCGCCTCCGACTCCAGCTCGCGCCGTTCCCCGTGCACCGGGTGGTGGGCGTTTGCCACTTCCCCGAGCTCCTCGACGCGCTCGACGCCGTCCAGCACATCGTGGGACTGGATCCCTCGGCGGTCGAGCTGGTGGACCGCAACGTGCTCGGCCTCGCGGCGGCGCGCCCCGACTTCCGCGACGCGCTCTCCCACTTCGTGCGCGGCACGCCGGGTGCGCTCCTCCTGGTGGAGTTCGCCGCGGAGGTCGAGGGCGTGGACCTCGAGCGCCGCCTGGACGCGCTCTCCGAGCTGTGCGGTGACCTCGGCTTCCCGGGCGCCGTGGTCCGCGCGGTGGACCCGGCACTTCAGGCCGACGTGTGGAGCGTGCGCAGGGCCGGGCTGAACATCGTCATGAGCATGGCCGGCCCGCGGAAGCCGGTGTCGTTCATCGAGGACTGCGCCGTGCCGCTCGAGCACCTGGCGGAATACGCCCGCCGCGTCGAGGAGATCTTCCGGCGCCACGGCAGCACCGGCACGTGGTACGCGCACGCCTCCGTGGGCTGCCTGCACGTGCGCCCCGCGCTCGACCTCAAGGACCCGGACGACGTGACGCGCCTGCGCACGATCGCGGAGGCCGTACACGAGGTGGTGCGCGACTACGGCGGCACGCACTCGGGCGAGCACGGCGACGGTCTGCTGCGCTCGGAGTTCCTGGAGCCCATGCTCGGCCGGCGGCTCGTGCAGGCGTTCGGCGAGGTGAAGCGCACCTTCGATCCCACCGGGATGATGAACCCCGGCAAGATCGTCGACCCACCACGCATGGACGACCGTGCGCTCTTCCGCTACCCGCCCGGCTACGCCGCCCAGCCCCTTCCCGTCGTTCTGAGCTGGCCGGACGGCGGCATCCTCACGGCGGTCGAGCGCTGCAACGACAACGGCGCCTGCCGGAAGTCCGATCCGGGCGTGATGTGCCCCTCCTTCCGCGCCACCGCGGACGAGCGGCACAGCACGCGCGGGCGGGCGAACGCGCTCCGCCTCGCCCTGACCGGCCAGCTCGGCCCCCAGGGGCTCGACGCGCCCGAGATGGCCGACGCGATGTCGCTGTGCATCTCCTGCAAGGGGTGCAAGCGCGAGTGCCCCACCGGCGTGGACATGGCCCGCCTCAAGCTCGAGTGGCTGCACCGTCGCAACCGGACACGCGGCATCGACCGGAGGGAGCGGCTCCTCGCCTCCCTCCCGCGCGCGGCCCCCCGCGTGGCCCGCTTCGCGCCCCTGCTGAACGCGGCGGCGGGCTCGGGTCCGCTGCGCGCCCTCGGGGAGATCGTCCTGGGCATCTCGAAGCGGCGGCCGCTTCCTCGCTGGAGCCGTAGCCCGTGGGCGCGACGCCGAGGCCGACGCGGGCGACGCCGCGGACGTGGTGCTCCTCGTGGACACCTTCACGCGCTGGTTCGAGCCGGAGCAGGCGCGGGCTGCCGTGAAGGTCCTGGAGGCGGCCGGCCATCGCGTCACGACCGCACGGCCGATCTCCGGAAGACGGCCGCTATGCTGCGGGCGGACGTACCTGAGCGCGGGGATGCTCGACGAGGCGAGGATCGAGGCCGAGCGCCTGGTGGCGGCGCTGGTGGAGGCTGCCCGCCGCGGCGCCTGGATCGTGGGGCTCGAGCCGTCGTGCCTCCTGACGCTGCGTGACGAGATCCCGAGCTGACCGGGCGCGACGGCTCGGTGGTCGCGGAGCGCGCCCTCCTCCTCGAGGAGCTCCTCGACCGTGACTGGGAGGAGGGCCGCCGCCTGCCGCTGGCCGAGCGCGACGGAGGGCGGAGGCCCCACGCTGCTCGTGCACGGCCACTGCCACCAGAAGGCCGCCGGCGCCACGGGCGCGACGCTGCGCATGCTCCGCCGGGTCCCCGGCGCGACCGTGACGGAGATCGCCTCCGGGTGCTGCGGGATGGCCGGCGCGTTCGGCTACCACGCCGAGCACGTCGACGTCTCGCTGTCGATGGGTGAGCTGGACCTCCTCCCCGCCGTGCGCGCCGCGGCGCCGTCCGCCGGGATCGTGGCGGACGGCACGAGCTGCCGCGCGCAGATCCGCGACGGCACCGGGCGCGAAGCCCGGCACGCCGCGCTGGTGCTCGCCGATGCGCTCGGGCGCCGCCGAGCCGCTGAGCGGCGCCCCCGCGCCCGCCTACATGATCGGTCGGCAGCCCTCCGCCTTCGTGCACTTCGGGTCGATCGTCGCCAGGTTCAGGCGGGACAGCTCCCGGTTCACCGCGGCCAGATCGGTCTCCCACACCTCGTCGAGCCGGTCGGTGTAGCCTTTCAGCTGCACCGACAGGATCTGGAAGATCTCCGGCATGTTCGTGGTGGGCCGCCCGTCGCCGCGCTCCGCCATCGCCATCAGGTTGGCCAGCCGGTTGTTGACGCGGATCGGGAAGTTGAGCGGGTCCTGGTTGCTGCGGTTCTTCACCTGGTAGATGTCGTCCTCGACGTCCGAGGCGTTCGTGTCGAGCCGGTCGCCCGCATCGTGCAGCTTCGCGTCGTCGCTCTTCTCGTACCGGTCCTCGAGCTGCTTCTTCACGTTGCGGATCGCGATCACCGCCTCGTTCGCCTCCGTCACCTTGTCGCGCACGGCGCGGCTGAACTCGTACTGCGCGTGCAGGTCCGCGTCCGTCACGTCGGTGATCCAGGGGTTGCGGCGCACGGTCAGCGGCGCGCTCGCGCTGCGGCCGTCGGCGGTCACGCGCACGGTGTAGCGACCCGGCGGCACCGCCGGTCCGGCGGTGCGCGCGCCCCAGAAGATCATGTCCTCGAAGGTCTCGAAGGGCTCCGCCTGGAGGTTCCAGGAGAGCTTGTTCAGCCCCGCCTTCGTCGGCATCCACGTCGGCCCGCCGAACCGGCCGCCACCGCGGCGCGAGCTGGTGGTGTCGGGCGTGGTCGTGTCCGGCACGAAGGTGCGCAGCACCGCGCCGACCGAATCCAGCACCTCGACCTTGCCGTCCTTCGGGGCGGACTTCGTCCACCAGGAGAGGTCGACGTTCGGGCCGGACCGCGTCGCCACCGGCGGTGCGAACACGGTCAGGTCCTCCGCCGTGGTGCCCTGCGTCGCCTGCCTCAGCGGCGCCACGTTGTCGAGCACCCAGAAGCCGCGTCCGTGCGAGGCGATGACCAGCTCGTTCTTCTCGACCACCAGGTCCACGACCGGGAGGTCGGGCATGTTGAGCGTGAGGTCCTGCCAGTGGTCGCCGTCGTCGTACGAGACGAACACGCCGTGCTGCGTGGCCGCGTACAGCAGCCCCTGGCGGTTCGGATCCTCACGCACCGCATGCACGTAGCCGCGGATGCCCGCGACCGTCTTCGTCCACGTCTTCCCGTAGTCCTTTGTCCGGTAGATGTAGGGCGCCCGGTCGTTCAGCAGCGGCCGCTTCACCGCGACGTACGCGGCGCCGTCGTTGAACGACGAGGCGTCGATCTGGCTGACGCGCCCGAAGTCCGGCATGTCCTTCGGCGTGACGTTCGTCCACGTCTTGCCGCCGTCCTGCGTGACGTGGATGAGCCCGTCGTCCGAGCCGGCCCAGATCACGTCCATGTTCTTCTTGCCCAGTCCGAGCGCGAAGACCGTGGCGTAGACCTCGGGGCCGTTCATGTCGTGCGTGATCGGTCCACCCGACTCCTGCAGCGTCATCGGGTCGTGGCGGGTCAGGTCGTCGCTGAGCCTGTTCCAGGTCTTGCCGCCGTCCGGGCTGCTCCAGACGTGCTGCGACGACACATACAGCGTCTTGTGGTCCACCGGCGAGAACAGGATCGGGAACGTCCACTGCCAACGCTCCTTGATCTCCTTCGAGGGCTCGCCCGAGTAGAACCAGGGATACGGGTTCACCTCGCGGTGCAGGTCGAGCTCGCGGTCGTACTTGTCGACGTAGCCGCCGTTGTTGGCGCCGGAGTAGAAGAGCATGAGGTCGTTCGGGTCGGGCGCGATGTAGCCCGGCTCGCCTCCGCCCACCGGGTACGCCTGCTCCATCCCGCCGGCCGTGGGATCGCGGTCGCCGCCCCCGCCGCCGCCGAAGCCGCCACCACCTCCGCGGTTCCAGTCGAAGGGGATGCACAGCGTGCTGTTGTCCTGCTGCGCGCCGCAAACGTGGAAGGGGATGTGGGCGCTCGTCACCACGTGGTAGAACTGGGGCGTCGGGAAGTCCTCGTCGGTCCAGTCCTCACCGGTGTTCACGGACACCGCGCCGCCACCGTCGTTGGCCACCACCAGGTGGGTGGGGTCGTCCGGGTCGATCCACAGGTCGTGGAAGTCGCCGTGCGTTCCGCTGAGCGACTCGATCGTCTTCCCCGCGTCCTTCGGAGCGGTAGAGGGACGTGTTCTCCATGTAGACCACGTCCTGGTCCTTCGCGTCGGCGAAGACGTTCGTGTAGTAGAACGCGCGCTGACGGATGCGCCGGTCGTCGTTCATCCTCTCCCACGTGGCGCCCGCGTCGTCGCTCTTGAACAGCCCCCCGTCGTCGTTCTCGACCAGCGCGTACACCCGGTTCGAATTGGCGCGCGACACCGCGACGCCGATGCGGCCCACGAGCCCCTCCTGCGGGAGACCCGGGTTGCGCGTGATCTCGGTCCAGTGCTCGCCGCCGTCCGTGCTCTTGAAGAGGCCACACCCCGGACCACCGCTCGACATCTGGTATTCCTTCCGGTACGCCTCCCACATCGCCGCGTACATCACGTCCGGGTTGTTCCGGTCGATCGAGATGTCCACCCCGCCGGTCTTGTCGTCGCGGTACAGCACCTTGCGCCACGTCTGCCCACCGTCGGTGCTCTTGTAGATCCCACGCTCCTCGCTCGGCACGCTGTACTGGCCGAACACGGCGGCGAAGACGATGTCGGGGTTGGTCGGGTGGATGCGGATCTTCGAGATCGCGTCGACGTTGTTGAATCCGACGTGCGCCCACGTCTCGCCCGCGTCCGTGCTACGGTAGATCCCGTCGCCCGGCATGATGTTGCCGCGGATGGCGGACTCTCCCATTCCGATGAGCACCAGGTCGGGGTTGGTCTCGCTCACGGCCACGGCGCCCACCGAAGCGCTCGTGATCTGCCCGTCGGTGACCGGCTTCCACGTCACCCCCGCGTCCGTCGTCTTCCACAGCCCCCCACCGACCGCCCCGAAGTAGGCCAGCTCGGGATGGCCGCGCACGCCCGAGACGCGCGATCGAGCGGCCGCCGCGATCCGGCCCGATGTTGCGCCACGCGAACCCTGCGAGGAGGGTCGAGTCCAGCGTCACCGGCCCGGAAGGCATGGACCGCTGCGCGGCCAGGGACGAGGCGGTGAGCGTGAGCACGAGCGCCAGCTTGGCGAGGAGCGAGAAGGCGGAGCGCGTCGAAGAGAACATGGCGGGAAGCTCGTGGGACGTGGGTGGAGTTGGGCCGAAAAGGTAGGGGGACGAGGGCGGACGCGCACGATGGCGTGGGGACGGGCCCCGACGAAGACCCTGGCATTTTTCGTGCAGCGACGGTATCGAATCCACCCGAGCCGAGCTATCTTCCGCCGGGAGGTCGAATGGGGAGCCCGCAGACATCGAGTCCCTGGGCCGCGCAGGCGCGAAGCGCGGTCCGGCTGTGGATCGCTCCCTTCCTGATGCTCGGCGTCTTCGGCGCGTCGGTCGCGAGCGTCCCGTACGCACGGGACGCACGCCGCGAGGGGACGGCTCGGGCCGCAGACGTCTCCGACGCATCCCGCTTCGAGCAGCTCTCACGACGCGCGCAGGTCCTCCGCGACGGGATGGCGGAGCTCGAGCGGAGCTACGCCGAGCAGGTCGCTCCGCTGGAGCGCGCGCTTCGACCACAGAGTGCCGACACCGCACTCGTCCGGCGGGTCGCGGTGGCGCTCGTCCGCGAGGGTCGGTCCGCGGGCGTCGATCCGCGCCTCCTCCTTTCCGTCCTGCTCGTGGAGGACCCGAAGCTGGCTCCCGGCGCGGTCAGCCCGGAAGGGGCCCTCGGCCTCATGCAGGTCATGCCCGCGCACGCGGGTGCGTGGGGGTGCGACTCGGACGATCTCCTCGACCCCGACGCCAACATCTGCCACGGAGCCCGCATCCTCGCCCACTACCTGTCCACCTCGGGGGGTGATCTCGAGGTCGCGCTCCTCCGCTACAACGGCTGCGTCCACGGAACGAACACGCCGGACTGTCACCTGTATCCGATGAAGGTCCACCAGCGAGGCAACTTCGCCATGCTCCGCAGCAGCCGCACCCCGGTCGGGAGGCCACGTTGAGCTCGCTCGAGACACTCCCCGACGCCTCACTGACGGACCACCGATGACGGCCTCCGCCGGCAACGGCACGATCCTCATCGTGGAGGACGACGAGGATACGCAGTCCGTCTACCGCTTGATCCTCGAGGCCAACGGCTTCGAGGTGCTGACGGCCACATCGGGCACGGACGGGCTGCGGCTGGCGCGCGAGGAGCACCCGGCGGCGGTGCTGATGGACGTCTCCATCCCCGGCATGGACGGATGGACGGTCACGCGGATCCTGAAGGAAGAGAAGGCCACCGCCCAGCTACCGGTCATCGTGATCACCGCGCACGCCTTCCCGGAGGATCGCGAGAGGGCCGAGCAAGTGGGCTGCGACGGCTTCCTCACCAAGCCCTGCGAGCCCCGGCTCGTGCTCGCAGAGGTCTGGCGGGTCACGGGAGACTAGCCGCGAGCCTTGCCCGCGGCGGGTAGGCCCAGCCGGAACGAGAAGCGGAGCCCGCCTTCGGCGCGCTCCGCCACGCGCACCTCGGAGCCCATCCGGCGAACCAGGTGGCGAGCGAGCGCGAAGCCGAGGCCGCGGTGCGACAGCGTGTAGTCGGTCGCACCCGGCGGAGACGGGAACACCTCGAAGACCTCGTCGACCGCCTCGGCGGCGCCCGTCACCTCGACCTCGAAGCTCGCCTCGTCGCCCTCGTCCGCGACGGTGAGGGACAGCCGACCCTCCCGCACCAGGAGCGCGGCGTTCAGCGTCAGGCTGGTCAGGGCGCGCGTGAGCGCGCCGCGCTGTCCGACGCGCGTGCCGGCGGCCGTCCCCTCGACCCGGAAGTCCACCCCGCGCTCCTCGGCCACGGGCTCGACCGCCCCCGTGACGGCGTCCAGAACCTCGTCGACCAGGAAGGGCACCGGCCGAGCACGAAGCTCCTCCACCTCTCCGGTGAGGGCGAGCAGGTCGTTCGACAGGGACGCGAGCGTGATGGAGGCGCGGTGCACGAGGCCAAGATGTTTGCGCTGCAGCGCGTCGAGGTCACCGCCGCCGTCACGAAGCATCGCGGTCAGCATCACGACGGAGCCGAGCGGCGAGCGCAGTGTATGCGCGACCTCCCGCAGCAGCCGGTGACCGTAGGGCGACAGGATGCCCGGCGGAAGGGGGCCCTCGCCCCCGTCCGGCGACAGCCGCGCGCGCACGGCCTCGAAGGCGCGCATCGTCTCGAGCAGCCCGTCCCGCTCCCCATCCGGCCATGCCTCCAACGTGCGGGTGCGCAGCGCGTCGAGGATCGCCAGGCGGTCGGCCTCCTCGACCGGCATCGGGGGATCGGGCCTTCCGGACATGCGCGCTGCGAGGGCGTCGGCGACCCGGCTGATCTCCTCGCGGAGCAGATCGGGCTCGGGTGCGCCGAGCGCACTGTCCGTGCACGCCTCGCGCAGGTGCGCGACCGCGTCGGCGAGGACGCCGCGCGTGTCCGGGAGGGCTTCGGTGCCGGGCATGGGGCGGTTGCGCGCCCCTACGCGTCCAGCAGCTCGGCCTTGTGGAGGCCGTGCTTGCCCATCAGCCGGTACAGCGTGGTGCGATCGACGCCGGCCACACGCGCCGCTTCGGACATGTTCCCGTCCGCATGCTGCAGCACCCACCCGAGGTACTCCTGCTCGAAGCGGGCGAGCACGCGCTCCCGCGCCTCGTGATAGCCGCCGGACGCGAACATCGAGATGCCGATGCCGCCGAACTCGGTCGGCAGCATGCCGTCCTGTCCAGCCTCGAACTCCGGGATGTCCTCGGGCTCGATCGGCTCTCCCGGCGCGGCGAGCACGACCGCGTGCTCGATCACGTTCTGCAGCTCGCGCACGTTGCCCCTCCAGGGCCGGGCCTGGAGCATGCGCAGCGCGCCCTCGCTCAGCGTTGGCCGCGCGGCGCGCGCCGCGGTGGCGCTGCCAGTAGACGTCCAGGAAGTGCTCCGCGAGCGCCGGGATGTCGTCCGCGCGCTGCCGGAGGGGCGGGATGTGGATCGGCACCACGCGAAGCCGGTAGTACAGGTCCTCGCGCAGGTTGCCGTCCCGCACCGCGCCGCCGGGATCGCGGTTCGTCGCCGCGATGAAGCGGACGTTGACGACGGCGTCCGTACCCGTGGATCCCACTCGCCGGACCACGCCGTCCTGTACGACGCGCAGGAGCTTCGCCTGGGTCTGCATGGACATCTCGGTCAGCTCGTCGAGGAAGAGCGTTCCGCCGCTCGCGACTTCCATGAGCCCCTGCTTGTCCCTGGTGGCGCCCGTGAACGCGCCCTTCACGTGCCCGAACATCTCCGACTCGAGGAGCGCGTCCGGGATCGCGGCGCAGTTCAGCGCGACCCACTGGCGGCTGCTGCGCCGGCTGTTGTGATGGATGTACTTCGCGATGATCTCCTTCCCTGTCCCGGACTCTCCGGTGATGAACACCGAGGCGTCCGTGGACGCCACCCGCTGCGCCAGATCCATGACGGAGAGGAATCCCGGCGACTGCCCGAGCAGGACGCCGCCGGATGACTTGCCGGCACTGCCGCTGCTCTCCGCCTTCAGCCGATTGCTCTCGCGCCCCACGATCACCGTGTGCGCGGCGCGCCCCACCAGGACCTGAAGGTGCGTGGCCGCGAACGGCTTCGGGATGTAGTCCCAGGCGCCGTCGCGCAGCGCCTGGATGCTCGACTCCACGGTGGGCCGTCCGGTCATCACGATGACCAGCGCGTCCTCCCGCGCCTCCAGCGCCGTCTCGAGCAGCTCGGTACCCTGAACCCCCGACATGTAGAGGTCCAGCAGCACGATGTCGTGCGTGCCCTTGCGCAGCAGGGCTTCGGCCTCGGAGCCGCGCGTCGCGCCCCGCACGCGGAACCCCTCCTGCTCGAGAAGGCTCACGCAGCTCTCGCAGAGCGTCTCCTCGTCATCGACCACCAGAATCCGGATCGACGACTTCTGCTCCGCGGTGAGGACGATCGGCGTCGGCGTATCCTCGCCGCCGCCCCCGTCCGCGACGTGGTCTTCGGGCCTGTCCGCCCTTCTGCGCGTTCGCTCCATGGTGCCGGTCGCCAAGAACTCCTCCTTTGCCTGGTTGCACGTGCGACGGGCCCGGACCGCATCCGGTTCGCGTCGCGGATCTCCCGCCACGTTGTGTCGATGCAACGCTCGTGCCAGCCTCGGCATGTCCGATACGTTGCAGCGGGTCCACACTCCACCCCTGCGATGGCCACATGTGCGGCGCGCCGCGCGTCTTGACGACGGGGGGGGCGTGCCGTCCCTTCCGCTCCTTCCGCTCTTCACCTCCTCCGGAGCGATCCGTGACGAAGCGCGCCGCTCTGCTGTGCCTCGCGTGCCTCGCGGCCCCCGCGTTCTCCCTGGGCGCTCAGGAGCTCGGTCGGGACGTGCTGCTCGAGCGCAACGTGATGATCCCGATGCGCGACGGCGTGCGGCTCGCCACGGACATCTACCGGCCGGCAGTGGACGGCCGTGCCGTGGAGGGCCGGCGCCCGCTCGTGCTGCAGCGCACGCCCTACGGGAAGTCCACGGACCGCTTCCTCCCGCAGGCGCTCGCCTTCGCGGCGCGCGGCTACGTGGTCGCCCTGCAGGACTTCCGCGGCCGCTACGACTCGGAGGGGGCGTTCCTCAAGTACGACCCGCTGGACGCCCCGGACGGCTACGACACGGTGGAGTGGTTGGCGAAGCTCCCCTACGTGGACGGGCGTGTCGCGATGTGGGGCACCTCCTTCGCCGCGCACGCGGGGGCGGACGCCGCCAAGATGAACCCACCCCACCTGGCCGGCCTGGTGCTCAACGAAGGCGGCCTGTCCAACCCCTGGGACCACGCCATCCGCCAGGGTGGGGCGTTCGAGCTCGGCCGCGAGCTGACCTGGGCGTTCCGCCAGATCCCGCTCGAGACCGACGACCCGGTCGTGCGCGCCCACTTCGAGAACGAGCACGTCGAGGACTGGTACCAGGCGCTCCCCTTCCGCCCCGGCCTCAATCCCCTGTCGATCGCGCCGAACTTCGAGGCCTACATCCTCGAGGAGATGACCCATTCCGACTACGACGACTACTGGAAGGGCATGGGGATGAACTGGGAGGAGTACTACGCCGGGACCGCGGACGTCCCCATGGTCCACATCGGCGGCTGGTACGACATCTTCCTGCGCGGCACGCTCGAGAACTACGTCGAGCTGTCGAGGATGAAGTCCTCCCCCATGCGCCTGGTCGTCGGCCCGTGGACGCATTCCGGGAACGCCCGCACCTACGCCGGCGACGTCGACTTCGGCGCGGACGCGGCGATCCGAGGGCTTCGACACCGACTACCAGCTCGGGTGGTTCGACCGCCTGCTCGGGCGGAGCGCGGCCACGGGGGCGGAAAGGCCCGTCCGCCTCTTCGTGATGGGGACGGGGGATGGCGGGAAGGACGCGGACGGACGGCTACGCCATGGGGGCTACTGGATGGAGGCCGATGGATGGCCCCTCCCCGGCGCCTCGCCGACGCCGTACTTCCTCCACGCCGACGGCACCCTGTCGATCGAGGCACCGGCCGAGACCCAGGCGTCGACGACCTTCACCTTCGATCCCGCGCACCCCGTTCCCACACTCGGCGGCAACGTGTCCGCGCGGGTGAAGGACGGCGCCTACGACCAGCGCGAGCGCCCCGACTTCGTGGGCAGCCGTCCGCCGTACCTGCCGCTCTCGTCGCGCCGCGACGTGGTGGTCTTCCAGACCGAGCCGCTCGCCGAGGACGTGGCGGTGGTCGGGCCCATCACGGTCACGCTCTTCGCGTCCAGCACCGCGGTCGACACCGACTTCACGGTGAAGCTCCTGGACGTCTACCCGCCCAGCGCGGACTTCCCGTCCGGGCTTCGACCTCAACCTCACGGACGCGATCCAGCGCGCCAGCTACCGGAACGGTCGCCCCACCCGCGACCTCATCGAGCCCGGGCGCGTCTACGAGCTGACGATCGAGCCCTTCCCCACGGCCAACGTCTTCAAGAAGGGCCACCGCATCCGGGTCGACGTCTCGAGCAGCAACTTCCCGCGCTGGGACGTGAACCCCGGCACGGGTGAGCCGCTGGGCCGCAACCGCCGCTCGGTGGAGGCGGACAACACGATCTGGCACGACGCGGATCACCCCTCGCGCATCGTTCTCCCGATCCTGCCCGCCGCGGCACGGCCCCCCGCGCACTTCTGACGCGCGACCCCTGGGGGCGCCGCGCTACTCGACGCGGAGCGTGGCCGACGGGTGGCGGCGTGCCGCCCTCCAGGCCGGCACGAACGTGGCGGTCGCCGCCACCACCAGGAGCGTGAGCAGCGCCGTGCCGACGGCAGCGGGGTCCGCCACGCCCACCCCCGTGAGAAAGGCGGAGAGGACGCGCCCGACCGCGAGCGCGCCTCCGAGCCCGAGCACCACCCCGACGAGCGGAGCCACCATCCCCTGGCGAAGCACCAGGCGCACCACGTCGACGCTCGACGCGCCCAGCGCCTTCCGGATCCCGATCTCCCGGACACGTCGGCTCACCGCGAAGGACGTCACACCGTAGACGCCGACCGCGCCGAGCAGGAGTCCGAGAGCGCCGAGGATGCCGCTGACCCACGCCGCGATGCGCTGCGGGAGAAAGGAGATCTCCAAGGACGACGCGAGCGGCACGAGCGGCTGCACCGGCAGGTTGGGCTGGAGCTCGTGGACGATCTCCGCGACCCGTACCTTCGCGTCCTCCGCGCGCCCCGCCCGCGGCTTCACGAAGAGCAGCATGTGCGCATTGTACCACTGCGCAGCCGGCACGTAGTAGAAGTTGGGCGTATCCTCGACCATGCGCCGGTAGCTCGCGTCCTCCACCACGCCGACCACGGTCAGCGCGCCGTCCACCCCCTCGATGCGGAAGGCCTTCCCGATCGCGTCGGCCTCGGGCCAGAACCGCCGCGCCATGCTCCGGTTCACGATCGCCACGTCCGCCGCTCCCTCCCTGTCGGCGGGGGTGAACGTCCGGCCCTGCAGGATCGCCAGGTCGAGCGTGCGGAAGTAGTCCGGCGTGACGCGCATGAAGGACGCCGGGAAGCCGAAGCGGCCCTCGGGCGGGCGGAGGCCTTCGGTGATCACGTCGCCGAACGACGACACGCTCCCGAGTGGGAGCTTGTGCGCGAGCCCGGCCGACTCGACCTCGGGCGCCGCCGCCAGCCGCCGCATCAGCTCGGCCTGGAACGCCGCGCCGTCCGCCCTCCCGGTGCCGGTGAGCTGGAGATCGAGGTCCGTGTCCCACACCCCTGCGGCGCTCCACCCGGGATCGACCGAGCCCATCGACGAGAGGGAGCGGAGGAACAGCCCGGCCACGACGAGCAGGACGAGGGAGAGCGCCATCTGCCCGGAGACCAGCGTGCTCCGACCCAGGGTGCGTGTCCGGCCGCTCCGCCCGGACCCGCCCTTGAGGGTGGCCATCACGTCGGTGCGCGAAGCGTGCACGGCGGGCGCGAGGCTGAAGACCAGCGAGAAGCCCACGGCGATCGTGAAGGAGTAGACGAGCACCCGCCAGTCGAGCCCGAAGTCGAGGGCGAGCTGGTAGCCGGGAGGGAGTGGAGGGCGGAACGCGAGCAGGAGTCCGGTGAGCCATCCGGCGAGAACGAGCCCGAGGGCGCCGGCCGCGGCGCCCAGCAGCGCCGCCTCGGAGAGGAGTTGCCGCGCGATGCGGCCCCGACCGGCACCCAGGGCGACCCGCACGGCGATCTCGCCGCTGCGCTCCACGCCGCGGGAAAGCATCATACCCGCCACATTGATGCAGGCCATCGCGAGGATGAGGCCGGCCAGGAGGAGCATCCCCGAGAGGAAGAGCGTGACGGGCGTGCGCGCGGTCGCCGGCACCCACCCCCACGGGTCGACGCGCACCTGGTAGCCACCCGGCTCCGTGCCGTCGCGCGCGACGACCTCCGCATCCACCAGCGTGCTCAGCTCCTCAGCGGCGGCGCTCTCGCGGACGCCCGGCGCGAGGCGGCCGACCACCTGGACGTTCTCGTAGCCGATCTCCGAAAGTCCCGCCTCCGATTCGAACCCCGGCACGGGCAGGCCCAGGGGGAGGAAGACGTCCACGGGCGCGACCGCGTGCCCGCGAAAGCCCGCCGGCCCGACACCGACGATCGTGAGCGGCGTCCCGTTCACCACGAGCGTGGCGCCGGGGATGTCCGCGTCCGCGAAGCGGGTGGCCCGCAGGTGCTCGCTGATGACCGCGACCGGCCGCACCGAGGGGAAGCTCGCCTCCTCCCGTGCGAACAGGCGGCCGCGCGACGCCGTCAGGCGCAGCACATCGAAGTAGCTGCCCGTGACGGCCAGCGCGACGCTCACCTCCGGGCGATCCGACCCACCGATCGAGACGGGCTCCCAGTCCATCGCCGCGACAGCGGCGAGGGCGGAGGAACCCGCCATGAGTTGTACGGCCGGATACGACATGTCCGCCAGCCCGCCCTGGACCTGACGGCTCAGCTCGACGACCCCTTCCGTGTCCGGGAGGCCGGGCCCCGGCTTCAGCAACACGCCGTTCACCACGGAGAAGAGCGCGGTGTTCGCGCCGATGGCGACGGACAGCGTGAGCAGCGCGAGGGCGATGAAGCCGGGCGCGCGCCGGAAGGCGCGAAGCGCGAAGCGCGCGTCGTGCAGGAGCGCCGGCAGGAACCCCTCCCGCGGAGGGCGGCCCGGCCCCCGGGCGCCGCAGGCGGCGCGCGAGGAGGTGCGGGATCGACGTCGCGGCCTGGATCCGGTACCAGCGACGCGCCGCGGCCGGGCCGTCGCGCTCGACCCGCTCGGCGAGCTCCTCCTCGAGGTCGGCCAGCAGGAAGGGTCGGTCCTCGGGCCGCGCCAGACGCGACAGGAGCGCACGGGCGAGCCGGGGCGGCCTCAAGCGTCACCCCCGAGCAGCGTCACGCCGTCCATCATCCGGGTGAGCATCGACATCGAGGTGCGCAGCGCCGCGCGCCCGGCCTCCGTGAGCCGGTAGACCTTGCGGGATCGACCACCCCGTACGGGGAGGGGAGGGGCGATCTCGTGCTCGAGGAGCCCGTTGTCCTCCAGCCGGCCGAGCGTCGCGTAGACGGCCCCGATCGACACCGTACGCCCCGCTCGCTCCTCGATCTCCCGGCGGATCGCCGCCCCGTAGGCCTCCGCCTCCGGGCGCGCCACCGCCAGCATCACATGGAGCTCGAACTCCGCCAGGTACTCCGTTCTCCGCGTCATATCCCTTACGACGGAATAGATATCGCGACGGTTTCAGCCGCACCAAGGCGCGGAGGCTCTGGGCTGCGACCGCCTACCCTTCCACCAGCGCGAGCACGCGCAGCGGGCTTCCGCTCCCCTCCACGATCTTCAGCGGCGCCGCGATCACCACGGCGCCCGTGGCCGGCAGCCGGTCGAGGTTGCACAGGCTGGCGAGCCCGAACTTCCCGGCGCCGTGCATGAAGGTGTGGTTCGGGAAGGGCGGGTCGAAGGTGCCCGCCTGGCCCGCGTCCGTCCCGATCGTCTCGACGCCCACGCCGAGCACGCCACGCGCGATGAGCGCCTCGGTGGCGTCCTTGCGGAAGCCCGGCGAATGCGGCCCGCTCTCGTCGGCGTTGAGGAAGTCGGCCGGGTCGGTGCGCTTGCTCCAGTCCGTGCGCAGCAGCACCCACGCGCCCGCCGGGATGCGCCCGTGCTCCGCCTCCCACGCCTCGATGCGCTCGGGCGTGAGGAGGAAGTCCGGGTCGGCCGCCACGTCCGTGGAGACGTCGATCACGCACGCGGGCCCGACGAAGCGCCCGGCCGGGATCGTGTCGCACCGGTTGTCCGGAAGGTCCTTCCCCGTCACCCAGTGCACGGGCGCGTCGAAATGCGTGCCCGTGTGCTCGCCCGAGGTGCAGCGTGTTCCAGTACCACCCCGGTCCCCGATCGTCGTAGCGGCTGATCACCTCGACGCTCAGCCCGGGGGACTGCGCGAAGATGTCGGGGAGGCCGATCACGGGCGTGTCCGGTCCCAGCGGCTGGGTCAGGTCCACCACGCGGACGCTTCCGTCCGCGAGGGCGGAGACCAGGGCGGCGAGTGCGCTCACGATGCTCTCTCCTTCTTTCGCTCTTCGATGATCCGCTTGAAGCGGAAGCCGTTCTCGGGGAGGTGGAGGTCCATCCCGTAGTGGTCCGGACCGGTGGCGCGCACGCGCGCGACGATCACGCTCATGGCGTCGCGCTCGAGTGCCTCGATGAACGCCTCGCCGAACTCCATCGGCGTCGCCACGCCGGCCACGTGCTCCACGCCCGCCCCCTTCGCGATGGCGGCCAGGTCCGTGATGCCGGAGGTGGTGTGCGTGTCGAAACCGCCCGTCGACAGGAGGCTGCCATTGTCGAAGACGACGTGCAGGAGGTTCTTCGGCCGGTAGCGCGCCATGGTGGCGAGGGTGCCCAGGTTCATGAGCACCGAGCCGTCGCCGTCGAGCACGACCACCCGCTCCTCGGGAGCGTGCAGGGCGAGCCCCAGCCCGATCGACGAGGCGAGCCCCATGGCGTGCTGCAGGTAGAAGAAGTTCTCCCGGTGGCCCAGGTCGTAGAGCTCCTGCGCGCACGCGCCCATGATGGTCACGACCAGCTTGTCCGCCAGCTCCTCGTAGATCACCTCGAGGCACTGGCGACGCTCCATCGAGCTCGAGACCGGCATCAGTCTTCCATCAGGTCGCGGGTGAGCAGCAGCGCGACCGGCATCAGCGAGCTGTGCGCGTAGGTGAGCGCCTCGGCGATCTGCTTGCCGACGCGGGCCGGATCGCGCGCGTATTCGAAGGGGACGCCCAGCGCGCGCAACACCTCCTCGGTGACCGTGCCGCCGCGCGTGTGCCACGGATAGGGCTCCCCCCAGTGGCCGCGCAGCGCGACGAGCATGCACAGCGGCACGTGGTAGAGCTGCGCCAGGGAGACGATGCCGTTGATCGCCGCCAGGAGGCCATGGTTCTGCATGAGGAGGATGTGCGGCTCGCCGGCGAACCACGCGCCCGCGGCGATCGCCGATCGCCTCCTCCTCCTTGGCCACCTGCACGAGGCTCATCTCCGGGTCGTCCTCGGCGCGTTGGAGGAGGAGTCCGAGCCACGTCTCCGGCAACGCCGACAGGGAACGCACCCCGGCGGCCTTGATGCCCTCGTAGATGATCTTCGAGTTGTCGTACGAGACCGGCACGGCCCGCGCTCCTCTCCTCCGGCCATGAACGCCCTACGCTCCTCCCGCCGGACCCGGCGGCCCGGTAGTTTGCATCGTGGACTCCCGTTCGGCCAACCACGCCGTTCGACGACGCTCTCGACGTACCCGGTGACGACCATGTCGCGCATCGCGCTCCTCCTCCTTGCTCACCCTCCCCTTCACGGCCCCGGCATGCCGGCGCCCTCGCCGCCCTCCTCCACGCTCACGCCCAAGGTGCTCGTGGTGCGCGTGGAGGGCGTGGATCCCGAGGTCCTCGCCGACGCCTGGACGCCCACGCTGGACGGCCTGCGCGTGGGCGGGATGTACACCGGCGCCGTTCGCGCCGGCGCCGCCATGGTGGAGGGAGCGTGGTCGGGGCTGCCGGGCGGCGGCCTCCCACCCGCGATGAGCGCGGCGGAGGCGATGCACGCAGCTCGGCACCGCAGGCACCGACGTCGCCTACGTGCGCATCGCCGGCGGACGCCGCGACGGCCGACGCCCCGGTCGACGCCCTGGAGTCGGCCGACCGGAAGCTGGCGTCCGTGCTCGACGCGATGCGCGCGCGTCCCGGCTACGCCGGCGAGGACTGGCTCGTGCTCGTCACGGGTGAACGCGGCGACACCGCCGGCCAGGCCTTCTGGCTCGCGTCGGGGGCGGGCGTCCCGGTCGGTACGCTGATGCGTGTCCCCTCGCCGGAGTCCGCACCGACGATGGCCGCGGCGCACCTGGCCGGCCGGCCGGTCTTCTCCGACGAGCGCGGCTCCGCCGGGTGGCTCGCGCGCGGGCTGCGTCCCCTCTGGGAGGACCCCTCGGTGGTGGAGCTGGCCAAGCTCCCGCCGCGGGCCACCTTCTTCCCCTATGAGAGCCGCGCGCGGGCGCTCGCGCGCGACCGTGTCGGCCTCGAGCCGGGTCGTGGAGCTGAACGGGCAGTGGGCCTTCCACTGGACGCCCGTGCGGACGACGGTCCCGCCGGACTTCCAGCGGGCTCGGCGTTCGACGATCGCACGGCGCCTGGGACCGGATCCCCGTCCCCTCCGACTGGCAGATGCTGGGCTACGGCGATCCCGATCTACGTCAACTCCGGCTACCCCTTCAAGAAGCACCCGCCCTTCATCGACCACGACAACGCGCCCGTGGGCCGCTACCGGAAGTCGTTCGAGGTGCCGGAGGCGTGGAACGGCGAGCGGATCGTCCTCCACTTCGGCGCCGTGAAGTCGGCGGGCTTCGTCTGGGTGAACGGCATCCCGGTCGGCTACACGCAGGACAGCAAGCTCCCCGCGGAGTTCGACGTGACGCGGTGTGGTGCACCCCGGGAGCAACCTCCTCGCGATGCAGGTGCACCGGTGGAGCGACGGCAGCTACCTCGAGGACCAGGACTTCTGGCGGCTGAGCGGGATCGAGCGCGACGTGTACCTCTACGCGGAGCCGCACGCGCGCATCGCGGACGTTCAGGCGCGCGCGGGCCTCGACGACGCCTACCGCGACGGCGTCCTCGACCTCGACGTCACGCTCGCCCGCGACCCCGGAGCCCCGGCGCCCGGCGGCGCTGCGCGTCGAGCTGCTGGATCCGACCGGTGCGTCCGTGCTGGACGAGCGCGTGTCGGCCCCGAGCGTCGCGCCCGGCGAGATCGGCCACGCCACGCTCCGGCGGACCGTCCCGGCCGTGGCGAAGTGGACGGCGGAAACGCCCTCGCTCTACACCCTCGCTGGTCACGCTCGACGGCACCGGTGACGCCGCCGAGGCGACCGGCGTGCGCGTCGGCTTCCGGCGCATCGAGATCCACGACGGACAGGTGCACGTGAACGGCGTGCCGATCACGATCGAGGGGGTGGACCGGCACGAGCACGACCCGGTGACCGGCCACGTGCTGACGGTCGCCTCGATGCGCGAGGACATCCGCCTCATGAAGGCGGCGAACATCAACGCGGTGCGCACGTCGCACTACCCGGACGACCCGGCCTGGTACGACCTGGCCGACGAGCTCGGCATCTACCTCGTCGACGAGGCGAACATCGAGTCGCACGGGATGGGCTACGACCCGGAGGTCACCCTCGGAAACGACCCCGACTGGATGCGTCGCGCACCTGACGCGCACGCGTCGGATGGTGGAGCGGGACAAGAACCACCCGTCGGTGATCTTCTGGTCGCTGGGCAACGAGGCCGGCAACGGCGTGAACTTCGAGGCCACCTACTCGTGGATCAAACGTCGCGACCCCACCCGCCCGGTGCAGTACGAGCGCGCGGGGCTGTCCTGGAACACCGATCTGTACGTCCCGATGTACCCGGGCTTCGAGCAATTGGAGGCCTACGCCGAGAGCGCCGACCCCCGGCCGCTCATCATGTGCGAGTATGCGCACGCGATGGGGAACAGCGTCGGCAACTTCGCCGACTACTGGGCGATCATCGAGCGCTACCCGAAGCTCCAGGGCGGCTTCATCTGGGACTGGGTCGACCAGGGCCTGCTCAAGGTGACGGAGGCGGGCGACACCATCTGGGCCTACGGCGGCGACTACGGCCCTCCCGGCACCCCTTCGGACGGCAACTTCGTGATCAACGGGCTGGTGCAGCCGGACCGGAAGCCCAACCCCCACTACGACGAGGTGAAGGCCGTCTACCAGTGGGTGCGCACCGAGGCGGTGGACGCGGTGCACGGGCGCGTGAGCGTGCACAACCGCTACCAGTTCCGCGACCTCTCCAACCTCGACATGCGCTGGGCGCTGCGTGAGGACGGCGTGATCGTGAAGGAGGGCTCGGCCGAGCTCCCCGTGGTGAAGCCGGGCGCGACCACGGAGGTGACGCTCCCGCTCCCGCAGATGCGGTGGAAGCCGGGCGCCGAGTACCACGTCGACGTGCGCTACCTCCGCCGCAAGGACGACGGGCTCCTCCCCGCCGGCCACGTCGAGGCGGCCGCCCAGCTCGACCTCGGCATGCCGGGCGGGACGGTCGCGGCCGCGGCTCCGCCTTCGGGGCGGGCCGAGGTTGACCCGGGCGAACGGCGCCTTCGTCCTCACCGCGGGCGACGTGCGCGCCGAGGTCGACCAGGCCAGCGGGCTGCTGCGCTCATACCGGGTGGGTGACCGCGAGATGCTCGCCGCACCCCTCACGCCCGACTTCTGGCGCGCGCCGACGGACAACGACTTCGGGGGCGACTGGCAGCGGCACCTGGCGGTGTGGAAGAACGCGGGGCCGGGGTTCACGACGGGAGAGGTCTCGAACGAGGTCGCCGTGCGACGGCACCGCCCGCGTCACCGTCCACGGGACACATCCCCGCAGGGAGCACGCCCCTCACGCTCACCTACGCGCTCGCACCCGACGGCACGCTCGAGGTCGGGCGAGAAGCTCGACCCGGTGGCCGGCGCCGACCTGCCCCGCATGCCGCGCTTCGGGATGCGCACGCAGCTCCCGGCCGCGCTACCACCGCACGGAGTGGTTCGGCCGGGGCCCGATGGAGTCCTACCTCGACCGGAAGAGCGCCGCCTTCGTCGGACGGTGGTCGCTCGACGTGTCGGAGTGGGCCCATCCGTACGTCCGGCCCCAGGAGACCGGCAACCGCACGGACGTCCGCTGGATCACGCTCGTCGACGACGACGGGCGCGGCGTGCGCATCGAGGGCGAGCCGCTCCTCGAGGTCACGGCCATCCCCTACGCGCGGGAGGACCTCGACCCGGGCGACACGCAAGGCGCAGCGGCACGGCGGCGAGCTGCACCCGCGCGACGCGCGTCTTCCTCAACGTGGACCTGCACCAGATGGGCGTCGGCGGCATCAACTCGTGGGGTCCGACCGCGCTGGAGGAGTACTCCCTCCCGTACGGGGCCTACGACTACCGGTTCAGGATCAAGCCCCTGCGCCGGTGATGGGGCCGGGGGACGCCGGTCCGCGGTCAGGCCGGCCGTCCCCCGTCGCCGGTTACCGCCCTCCCAGGCTGCGGTAGATCGTCTCGACGAAGCTGCGCTCCGCCGCCTCGTCCTCGCTCCAGCGGCTGGCGTAGGTCGCCGCCGGCCGCGCCGCCTGGATCTCGTCGAGCGAGCGGTCAGCCTGCATCATCGCCGCCACTCGATCGCGCATGTCCTTGAGCGCGTCGCGGTAGGCCCGCAGGTCCTCGCGGCCGGAGAGCGCTCCGTGCCCGGGGATGACCTTCGTGTCCGCGTCCATGATCGCGAGCGCCCTCCCGGCCGCCGCGATCATCCCGTCGATGGAGCCGCCGCTGGCGGTGTCGATGAAGGGGAAGCGGTCCCGGAAGAAGGTGTCGCCCATGTGCACGACGTCGGCGTTCACGAAGTGGACGATGGCGTCGCCGTCGGTGTGGGCGTTGGCGACGTGGAAGGCGTGCAGGTCGTCGCCGTTCAGGTGGAAGGTGATGTCCTCGGCGAACGTCACCACCGGCCACGCTCCCTCGGGCGCGGCCATGGTCGTGTCGACCGGGCGGCCGACGCGCTCCAGGATCTGATCCATGCTCAGGCGGCGGCGGACGTTCTCCTGGGCGACGAGAAGCGCTCCCGCCTTGCCCATGTTCTCGTTGCCGCCGGTATGATCGCCATGCCAGTGGGTGTTGAAAACGAAGCGCACCCCCTCCGGCGTGATCGCCCGGATCGCCGCGAGAATCCTGGGCGTCAGGGGGGCGAACTGGTCGTCGATCACGAACACTCCGTCGTCGCCGACGGAAACGCCGATATTGCCTCCCTGGCCAATCAGCATATATACACCTTCGGCCACCCGCTGTGTTCGGATCTGGACGGCGTCGAAATCCTGACCCGCGCCGGCGACGGGAGCCAGCAGTGCCAGGGTCGTGACGAGGGCGGCGGGGACGTGGGCGCGCATGGGTCAGCTCCGGGCGGAAGGGACGGGAGAGAGGGTATTCTGGCGGGCGGGGCGCCACCATGCGAGCCCGATGGCCACGCCCGGGGAGGAGCGCCGGGCCGACCGTGTATGTAACTTCGGCCGGCTCGGGTTGTATACTGGTTGGATTCCGGATCGCCGCCCCGGGGGTGGCGGTCAGGATGTTTATACCCCCAGGGGAGGTTCCCACAATGTTCCGACGGATCCACCGTACGCTCTTGGTGCTGGCCACGGTTGTCGTCGCGATCCCGGCGGCGGGCCTGCATGCGCAGGAGCGCTTCCGCGTCCTGATCCCGAACTTCCAGCCGCTCGACGGAGCGGACAAGAAGTTCGGGGAGAACGCCGCCAAGGACCTGCGGGAGTTGGTGGCCGGCTGGCGACGCACCAGTCGATCGACAAGAAGGAGATCGAGACCAACCTCAAGCGCTTCAAGATGAAGTGGGAGGATCTCGACTGCGTGCGCACGCGCCAGCTCGCGGCGCAGATCAACGCCCAGGTCGCGCTGTGCGCGTCCTACTCGGGCACGAAGGACGCCTATACGGTCAACGCCGCCTTCTGGGACGTGAGCTCCAGCGAGGTGTTCGAGGTGGATCCGACCACCGCGGGCGAGAAGCAGGACCAGGAGGCCGCCCAGCACATCTTCGGCCAGTTCGACCGCTACCAGCAGCAGGTCCGCGCCGCGGCCATCTGCTCGGACTACGCGGGCAGCCAGCAGTGGGAGGCAGCTCTGCGCAACTGCGACGAGGCGCTCCAGCTGAACCCGAACGCCGTCGGCACGCGCTACCTGCGCGCGCGCATCCTCTTCGACTCGGACCGCTATCCGGAATCCCTCGAGGAGCTGAAGAAGGTCCTCGATCTGAATGCGTTCCACGAGGACGCGCTCCAGCTCGCGGGCTACATCTCCGCGAAGCAGGGGCAGGACGACCAGGCGCTCGAGTACTACTCGCAGTATCTGGAGCTGAACCCGGGCAGCGCCAGCGTCCGCATGAAGATCGCCTACGACCTCGCTCAGGCAGGCGACCCTCGTGGCGCCATGAAGCTCATCCAGGAAGGCCTCGACGTCGATCCGGAGAACACCGACCTGATCGAGCAGTTCGGCGGCTTCGCCTTCGCGGCTGGGCAGGAGGTGCAGGCGGCGGCCACGGCTGACCAGGAGGATGCCGGCGGCGTGTCGCCGGAGGCTGCCGGCTACTACCGCCAGGCCATCGAAGCCTACAAGAAGGTGTTCGCCGCGAAGGGCGCCGAGACGCCGGTGAGCGAGCTGCGCAGCATCATCGCCGCGCACATCCAGCTGAACGAGTTGGAGGACGCGATCACGGTCGCGGGCCAGGCGCTCGAAACGCATCCGCAGGAGGACGCGATCTGGTCCATGTACGCCGACGCGCTGCAGCGCACCGGCAAGCTGGACGACGCCATCTCCGCCCTCGACCACGCGAGCGAGATCGATCCGAGCAACACGAACTACGGCCTGCGCAAGGGGAAGTGGCTCGTCGAGGCGGGGCGTGTCGACGAGGCCGTGGCCAAGCTCAAGACGGTCGCGAACGCCGATCCGAAGCAGGCCGAGGCGGCCGCGCGCATGATCTTCGCGGACGCCTACGCGAACGGCGTGCAGAAGAACAAGTACGACTACGCGATCAAGGTGATTGCCGCCGCGAAGCAGATGCCGAACCTGAGCCCGGGGCTTGGGCAGCAGCTCAACTTCTGGCACGGGTACAGCATCTACCAGGCCGCACTGGCGGAGCAGAAGCCGGCCACGCTCGCGACCGCGAAGTCCACCCTGCCCAAGTTCCAGCAGGCGCTCAAGCTCCTCGGCCAGGTGGGCGACTATCCGAGCACGGTGAACGTGAACATGGAGCAGTTCCTCAACGGCGTGAACACCTACATCGAGATCCAGGAGGCCATCATCAAGCGCGGGCGCTGAGACGCCCGCCGGCCCGAGGGTCGGCAGCACCCGGGGCCCGCGCCGATCAACGGCGCGGGCCCCGTTTTCATGGGCGATGGAGGGGCTCGCTACTCGGTCCGTAGCGCCTCGGAGGGATCGACGCGCGTCGCGCGTAGCCCGGGCACGACGCTCGCCACGAAAGACACCACCAGGAGCGTGACGCCCACGCCCACCAGCACGAAGGGATCGTGCGGCGACGTGTGGAAGAGGAGGTCGCCGGCGAAGCGCCCGGCCACCCATGCTACGATCAGCCCGAGCACGACCCCCGCGCCCCCCAGCCGCACCCCGGTCGTGACGACGGAGCGCAGGAGCGTTCCCCGCTCGGCCCCGAGCGCGGTGCGGATGCCCAGCTCGCGCGTGCGCTGCGCCACGTCGAAGGCGAGGACGCCGTAGAGCCCGATCGCCGCGACGAGGAGAGCCAGGGCGCCGAACACCGAGAACATCGTCGCGCCGAGCGTCCACGCCCGCGCCTCGGGATCCAGCCGCTCCCGTACGGTCTGGACGGTGGCGAAGCGCACGTGCGGGTCGATGGCGCGGAGGATCGGCGCGATGCGCGCCGCGACCGTTGCCGGATCGCCGTTGGTGCGCACGTAGAGGGCGTTGGCGAACCGCCCCTCCCGCTGCGCGAGGGGCATGTAGTAGGCCATGTACGGATCATCCTCGAGGCTCCCGCGGGAAGCGTCCTCGGCCACGCCGACGACCGTGGTGCACTCCGTCGCGCCCTCCTCGACGAGCAGGCACCGACCCAGGGGATCCGCGTCCGGCCACAGCGTGCGGGCCATCGTCTCGCTTACGACCGCGACGCGGGCGGCTCCGGCCACGTCGGACTCGGCGAGGTCGCGGCCGCGCAGGACGCGCAGCCCCACGGTGGACAGGTAGCCAGGGGTGACATCGTGGAAGTAGGGCCCGCCGCCGGCGAGGTCCGGAACCGAGTCGAGCTCGGGGACCTGCAGCTCGGTGGAATACGCCCACTGGAAGGGCGAGCTCGTGGCGGCCGCCGCCGCCACGCCGGGCACGTCCTGCAGCCGCCGCATGGCCCTCCCGTAGATCTCGTTGCGATCCGGCGTGCCACCGTTCCCCGACTCGCCGTCCTTGTGCAATCCCGGGAAGAGGCCGCTCTCCGCGAACTCCAGCGACGCCATCACCAGGTGGTCCACGTCCAACCCGAGATCCAGGTCGCGCACCTGGCGCACGCTGCGCACGAAGAGACCGGCGCCGACCAGCAGCACCACGGAGAGCCCGGCCTGGAGGACCGTGAGCACCGACCGTGTCCGGGAGCGTCGCCGGGAGCTCGCCCCGGCACCCATCGCGAGGTCGCCGCTCACGTCCGCGCGCGTAGCCTGCACCGCGGGCCCGAAACCCGCGAGGACCCCGGCCAGCATCGCCGTCGCGACCGCGAACAGGGCGACCCGCCCGCCCATCGCCGAACCGGGAAAGTACACGCCGGGCATGAGCGTGCCGCGCACGACGCCGCCGCCCCAGAGCGCGAGCAGGAGCGATACCACGCCCCCGAGGAGCGCCAGGAGCACCGACTCGATCACCATCATGGACACGAGGCGCCCGCGGCCGATGCCGAGCGCGATGCGCACCGCCACCTCGCGCCGCCTGCGCGTGCCGCGGGCCAGCAGGAGGTTCGCCACGTTCGCGCAGGCGATGAGGAGGACGAGCAGGCTCACGCCGCCGAGCCACCGCGCGACGCGCGATTCACCCGACGCCTCGGGCCCCCGCGCGACGATCAGCGGATCGAGGGCGATGCGCGCATCCGCCGGGTAGTGCTGGTCGTCGATCGACGCACGGCGGCCGTTGCGATGCAGGGTGGTCGCTTCCTCCTCCGCGGCCGCCACGTCCACCCCGGGGGCGAGGCGCGCCACCGCCGAGAACCAGTACCATCCGCGGTTGCCCTCCCAGTCCGTTCCGTGGATCATTGCGCCCGCCGACATCAGGGGCAGCCACACGTCCACGCGCTGGAGGTCCACACCGGTGAAGCCCGGCGGCGCGACGCCGATCACGGTGAACGGGTGCCCCGAGATCTCCAGTGTGCGGCCGAGCGCGTCGCGCTCCCCACCGAAAGCGCGCTTCCAGTACTCGTCGCTGATCACCGCCGTGCCGGGCGCCCCGATACGGTCCTCGTCCTCGCCGTAGAACCGGCCGACCTCGGCGTGCACGCCCAGGAGCGGGAAGAAGTCCCAGCTGGCCATGGACATGCGCACTCGGGTGGCGCCCGGTCCGCTCCCCAGCGTGTACTCGGACGACCGCGAGTGCGCCGCGATCGCCTTGAACGACTTCGCCTGCTTCAGGTCCATCCAGTCGGGGTGGGTGAGGTTCGACTCGCGCCGCATCCGTCCCAGGAAGGGACGCACGGTCATCACCCGACGCACGCGGTCCGGCGCCGCCACGTGGGCCGGCGGGCTGAAGAGCAGCCGGTCCAGGACGCCGAACATCGTCGCGTTGGCACCGATGCCGAGCGCGAGCGTGAGCACCACCCCGATCGCGAACCCCGGGCTCCGCCGGAGCGTGCGCACCATCCCGGCCACCGCCCCCGTCACCACGCCCCACGCCGCCGTCCGCCGCATCGTCGTCCGCCTCCTTCGCTCGTTGCGTTCCAGCCGGCTCCGGTATGCGCGTGGATTGCCGAAGCGGCGCTCCGCCTCCCGACGCGCCGCGTCGGGCGTCATCCCCTCCTCGACGAGGCGATCCACCAGCTCGGCCAGGTGATGCTCCACCTCCCAGCCGGCGGCCTCCGCGGGATCCCGCGGCCGCATCCCCCGCCGGAAGTCCGGCCCCGATCCGTCGACGGTCACCGTACCCTCCCGGTCATCCCGCGCCCGGCACGATGCGGGCGACCGCGTCCACGTAGTCCGCCCACCGCCGCTCCTCCTCCGTCAGCGCCGCCTCACCGGCCGGGGTCAGCCCGTAGTACTTCGCGCGACGGGCCTTCTCCGACACGCCCCACTCGGAGCTCAGCCATCCGCGCCGCTCCATCCGGTGGAGCGCGGGGTACAGCGCGCCTTCCTCGATCACCAGGCGGTCCTGCGTGGCGCGGCGGATGAAGTCGAGGATCGCGAAGCCGTGCAGGTGGCCGGCGGAGTCCAGGGTCTTGAGCACCAGGAGCTCGAGCGTTCCCTGGACCACGTTGAGGGGGCTGTCCGTCATGCGTAGGTCGCTCCATCGGCGTCGGACGTGCTCGGAGCCTCCACGACGCACGCCCTAAATCGTTTAGGCAAAGAATACGATAGCGCCCTAAACGATTTAGGGCAACGATCGGACCGGGGCCATCCGTGCGCCGCGCGCGCCGCCTCTCGCGTCACGCCGCCCCTCTCTGCATCCTACGGACTCCCGTTCGCCATCCCGGTCGCTCCACCCTCCCGCCGCCGATGCCACGATCCGCCCTCCGCACCCACCTGTGGACCGCGACCCTCCTGCTCGCGGCGCCGGCGGTCGACGTGGTGGCGCAGGCGCCCGACGCCCGGCCGGACGACCTGCGCCTCGCGAATGCCGTGCGCGTGGCGTCGCCCCCGGACATCGACGGTGCGCTGGACGAGCCGTTCTGGGCGGGGATCGAGCCCATCTCCGACTTCCGCCAACGGGAGCCGGTGGACGGCGCGGAGCCCTCGGAGCGCACAGAGGTGCGCATCGCCTACGACGCACGCGCCCTCTACTTCGGCCTCGTGCTCCACGACTCGGACCCGTCCGCCATCCGGCGCAGCATCCTCCAGCGCGAGGGTCGCATCGACAAGGACGACCGCGTGATCATCGCGCTGGATACGTACGGCGACGGTCGCAACGCATACATCTTCGAGTTGAACTCGTTCGGCACGCAGGGCGACGCGCTCATCTCCGACGAGGACATGACCCTCGACGACTGGAACTGGGAGGGCGTCTACGAGAGCGAGGCACACGTCACCGACGACGGGTGGGTGCTCGAGGTGGCGATCCCCTTCACCACCATCCGCTTCAGCGACGTGGAGGCCCCCGAGATGGGCGTCGCCATCTACCGCTCGATCCGGCGCAAGAACGAGGAGGTCACCTGGCCCCACATCCCGCAGCGCTTCCGCTCCGGGATCTTCCAGGTGTCCCAGTACGCGCGCCTGACCGGACTTCAGGACCTGCGCCGCGGTCGGCACCTCGAGGTGAAGCCCTTCGCGATCGCCGGGGCGCAGAAGCTCGCCGGCGTGGAAGACACCGACGTCCTCGACGACGTCGGCCTCGACGTGAAGTACTCGCTCACGTCGAACCTGACGGCGGACCTGACGTGGAACACCGACTTCGCGCAGGTGGAGTCGGACAACGTGCGCATCAACCTGTCGCGCTTCGACCTCTTCTTCCCCGAGAAGCGAGAGTTCTTCCTGGAGCGCGCGGGACTGTTCACGTTCGGCGCGCCGGCCGAGACCGAGGTGTTCTTCAGCAGGAGGATCGGCCTGGACAACCCGATCGTCGGGGGCGGGCGGGTCACGGGACAGGTGGGGCGGCTGTCGATCGGTGCGCTGTCCCTGCGCACCGAGGACGTGACGGCGGACGGCGTGACCGAGAGGGGCGCGTGGAGCTCGGTGGCGCGCGTGCGCGCGGACGTCCTCCCCCGCACGACCGTGGGCGGCATCGTCACCAGCCTCGAGCGCGACGGCACGCACAACCGCGTGGTCGGCGCCGACGCCACGGCCCGCTTCTGGGGGAGCAGCTCCCTCTTCGTCTGGGGCGCCAGCGTGTGGGACTCCGAGCGGCCGGACTCGACCGGGAGCCCGTCCGCCGTGCAGGCGGAGCTCGTGCTGCGCAACGACCGCTGGTTCCTCGAGACCACGCGCACGATCATCGGCTCGGCGTTCGCGCCGGCGCTCGGCTTCGTCCCGCGTCCGGACCAGAAGCGGTGGGGCGGCCAGCTCGGCTTCACGCCGCGCTTCGAGACGAGCCGGTGGGCCCGTCAGCTCCAGCTCTTCCTCCAGGGCAACCACATCACCGGGATGGACGACCGCAAGCAGTCGCACTTCCGGCGCATCCAGTCGCGCCTGGGGTTCCAGACGGGCGACGCGCTCAACTTCGAGGTCTCGGAGCGGTTCGAGCGGCTGGAGGCGCCCGCGGCCATCCAGGGGCGGACGCTCCCCGCGGGCGACTATACCTTCCGCTTCCTCTCCGGCGGCGCGCGCACGAACGACAGCCGCACGCTGTCGGGCAACGTGAGCTGGTCGGTCGGCGACTTCTGGTCGGGCACGCGCACGGGCCTCGGCGGCGGCGTCACCTGGAAGTCCGGGCCGCGCCTCACGCTCGGGCTCGGCCTCGAACACAACGACGTGTCCTTCCCCGTGCCCGGCGGGGACTTCACCACGAACGTGCTCAGCCTGGACGTGCTCGCCGCCGCCAGCCGGAAGCTCTTCGCGAACGCCCTCGTCCAGTGGGACGACGTGTCCAACACGCTGCAGGCGAACGTGCGCGTCGACTGGATCCACACGCCCGGCAGCGACCTCTTCGTCGTGGTCGACACCGGCTACCTGACCGGCGCGCTCGACGATCCCCGCGACGTCCGCTGGCAGCGGCGCACCGGCGTGGTGAAGCTCACCTGGCTGAAGGCGTTCTAGTCGCCCCCCCGGCGGCCGGGCAAGGCCACCCGCGGGCTCAGCGCTCCACCTGCCTCGGGATCACGTAGAAGCTCGGATCGACGGAGAAGTCCGCGGCACCGACGCCGATGTTCGTGTCCTGCCACTTCTGCGTCGGCCGGATCCACGCGTACGCACCGGATTGCAGCGTGACCCGCACCGGCATCGCGAAGCCGTCGACCACCTCGGCCCAGCGGTAGGAGAGCTTGCCGCCCTCGATCCGCCATTCGAACACGGGGAGCATCGTGGTGCGCAGGTACTCGTCGAAGACCTTCGACAGGTCGACGCCCGACTCCCTCGACATGTACTGTTCGACCTGGGCGCTGGTGACGGTCTGGTGCCAGAACGTCTCGTTCAGGCCGCGCAGGATGTCCCGCCACTTCACGTCGTCGTCGACGAGCTGGCGGATCGTGTGCAGCATGTTGCCGCCCTTGTAGTACTTGTCGCCCGAGCCCTCGTCGTTGACGCCGTAGGCGCCCACGATCGGGCGGTCGTTCTGCACACGGGCGCGCGTCCCGATCACGTACTCGGCGCCGGCCTCCTTCGAGCCGGTCTGGCACTCGATGTACAGGTTCTCCGCGTAGTTGGCGAAGCTCTCGTGGATCCACATGTCCGCGGCGTCCTTCATGGTGATGTTGTTGCCCCACCACTCGTGCGCGCTCTCGTGCACGATGATGAAGTCCCACGAGAGGCCCTGCCCGGTGCCCGACAGGTCGGTGCCGCGGTAGCCGTTCGCGTAGCCGTTGCCGTATGCCACGGCGCTCTGGTGCTCCATCCCCAGGTGGGGCGCCTCCAGGAGCTTGTAGCCGTCCTCGTACCAGGGGTACGGGCCGAACCAGTGCTCGAAGCACTTCATCATGGTGCGCGCCTGCGTCCACTGGCGGCGTGCGGCGTCCTCGTTGGCCGCGAGCGGCCAGAAATCCATGGTCAGCGTACCGCGCTCGCCGTCGAACAGCTCCCGCCAGTGCGCGTAGGCTCCGGCGTTCACGGAGATGCTGTAGTTGTTGATCGGTGACGACACGAACCACGTGTACGTCGACGTGCCGTCGTCGTTGGTCGTGGTCGAGCGCAGCCGTCCGTTCGAGACGTCCACCATGGGCGTCGGGACGGTCACGGCGACGCGCTGGCTGTCGGGCTCGTCGCCTCCCCAGTCCTTGTTCGGCCACCACACGCTCGCGCCCAGCCCCTGGTTGGCGGTGGACACCCACCGGTTGCCCAGGCTGTCGCGCCGCCAGATGTAGCCTCCGTCCCACGGCGGGCGCATCGCTGCACGCGGCTTCCCCGCGTAGAAGACGGTGACCGTGTGCGTCTCCCCCGGCTGCTGCCGGCCGGGGAGGCTCACGAAGAACGCGTTGCCGTCCCGCCGGTAGGTGAGCTTGGCGCCCTGCTGCTTCATGCTGTCGACGCGCATCGGTTCCTGCAGGTCGATCTGCATCTCGCTCCCCGGCTGGAGCACGCGGTACACGATCTCGTTCCACCCCGCGATGGCCGAGTCCGCCGGGCTGACCGCGACCTGCAGGTCGTAGAAGGTCACGTCCCACCACGAGCGCGCCGGACCATCGGTGCCGCGCACCGTGTCTGCGTGCGTGAACACCTGCGGCCGCTGGGCGGAAGCCGGCTGCGCCGCCGCCGTGGCGAGGGAGGCGACCAGGAGGAGGAAGAGCGTGCGGGGAACGGTGCGGCGACCCATGGAGACTCCGTCGTAGGTGGTGCGGGGCGGCCTGCCCGATCTCAAGCTACGAGGCGGCCCGGGACACGCCAGGGAAGCGCGCGGGTGGCGCCGTGGATCGCACGGGGGCCGGCCGGCCTCGCTCCGGCCGGACCCACCGCGCGGGGGGGACCACCACTCGTGACTACCGACGGACGCCTTGCAGCTCGTCGGCGATGTGCGCCGCATCGTAGACGCGGCGCAACGCCTCGGTCAGCGCCATGGAGTGCACGCTCACGCACCGCGACACCTCGTCCGTGAAGATGAAGCGGTTGGGGAGCATCTCGATGTTGCCGTCGAATACCAGGCCCACCACCTCGCCGGCCCGGTTCACGACCGGACTGCCCGAGTTGCCGCCGATGATGTCGGCCGTGGACACGAAGTCGAAAGGCGTGTTCAGGTCGAGTTGGTGCTCGCGCGCGCGCCAGCGTGCGCTGCACCTGGAAGGGCGGCGCGTCGTCGAACTCGGCGGCGCGGGCGAAGAGCCCGTAGAAGCTCGTCTTGTACGGCGCGATGGTCCCGTTCATCGGGAAGCCCTTCACCACGCCGTCACTGATGCGGAGCGTGAAGGTGGCGTCGGGTGGAAGGGCCGTGCCGTACGCCGCGAAGATGGCCTGACCGAGCTTCTCGGACTGGGCCGAGACCACCGCGTTGAGCTGCGCCGCGCGCCGCATGTACCCGTTCGCGACCGGCTCGAGGTCCCGCACCGCCTGCACCAACGGATCGGCGCACCCGTCCACGGCGGCGACACCGCCCTCGACGAGGGAGGCCCGCGCCGCGGCGTCCTTCAGCTCGCTCGCGCCCACCAGCGCGGCGGCCGCGGCCTCCGGCGTGCGGCCCTTCAGGAGAGCCCGCACCAGCGTGTCGTCCGCGCCGAGCGCGTCCCGCGCCGCCGTCAGCCAGGAGGCGAGCTGCATGCGCTCCACCTCCGCGTCGATCGGCTGGTCGCGCAGGAGGGCGCGGCGCGCCCGATCCAGCCCCTCGCCCTGGAAGGCGGGAAGCCGCTGCGCCTCCGGGAGCGCGGCCTGGCGCGCGACCCGCACGAGGTTGACCGCATAGCCCATCAGGGTCGAGCCGTTCATCGCGTAGTAGCGCGCCTGCGTCGAGAAGGTGGCCAGCTCGAGTTGCGCGTCCGCGATGGCGTCCCACGGGTTGCCGAAGCGCTCGGCGAGCACGGGGTCCGTCTCGATGCGCGCCCGGAAGTCGTGCTCGAATGCCTCCTTGCGGGCCATGATCGACGCGTCGAGCAGGCCGTCGAGGTAGCCGCGCGTCGCCTTCTTGGAGTTCTCGATCCCGAAGATGGTGTTCTCGTAGCGACGGGCAGCCTCGGCGCTCTTGCCGGAGAGCGCGTACAGCACGTCGAGGCGCCGCTGGTAGTCCGCGAGGCGGGCCGGGTAGTCCACGTCGCGCAGGTACTCCATCTGGGCCAGCGTGAGCAGCCGACCCGTCGAGCCCGGGTTGCCGACCACGAAGACGGGCTCGCCGTCCGCGGCGCCCGCCTGGCTCCACGACAGGAAGTGCTCCGGGTGGAACGGCTGGCCGTTCCTGATAGACGCGCAGGAAGGAGACGTCCAGGTCGTAGCGCGGATACGTGAAGTTGTCGTAGTCGCCGCCGTAGTACGCCGTCTCGAGCTCCGGCGCCATCACCAGGCGCAGGTCGTCGTAGCGGTGGTAGCGGTAGAGCGAGTACATCCCGCCGTTGTAGAAGGCCACCACCTGGCAGCGCTCCCCGGACGCCTCGCACGCGCCGCGCAGCGATTCGATGGCGGCGTCGCGCTGGGCCACCTGCTCGGCGTCCGTACGCGCCGTCACGCCCGCGCGGACCTTCGCGGTCACGTCCTCGATGGACACGAGCTGGTCCACGTACAGCCCCGGACAGCGCGGCTCCTCCTCTCGCGTCGCGGCCACGAAGCCCGTCCTGCAGGTAGTCGTGCTCGGGTGTGGAGACCGCGTCGATGCAGGCGCGGGCGCAGTGATGGTTCGTCATCACCAGCCCGTCCTTCGAGACGAAGGAGGAGGAGCAGCCGGGAAGCCGGATCGCGGAGAGCCGCAGGTGGTCGAGCCAGGACTGGCTCGCCTCGAAGCCGTAGCGCGTCTTCCAGTACTCGAGCGGCGGCGCGTCGAACGTCCACATCGTGCCGAACTCCGGCACGGATCCAGGCGCCACGACGGCCGTCTGCTGCGCCCACGCCGACGCCGCCGGCGCCGACAGGAGCAGCAGGAGCACGAGGCGCACATGCGAGTGCTTCATCGGAGGCCCTCCCTGAGAATGCCCTGATCGCTGGACGTCGGGATGGCCGCACGAAGCGAGGCGCGGGCGCCGGATCCGTCGGAGGGGAGGGGCTCCAGGTGCGGAGCGGGGCGCGGGCGCTCCCGGACCGGACTCGATCCGGGCGCCACCCGACCCGAGAAAGCTAACCCGGGGGCCGGGGAAGGGGAGGGCCCGGGCCGACGGCGGCGGGCGGGCATCACCCGGACCCCGCGGGTTACACCCGGCCGCGCACGACCCGGCGGAAGACCTCGAGCGCGCCCCGGACCCGCTCCGGCGGCACGCCGATGAGCCGCTCCCAGGCGTCGAGATGCTCCTCACGGCGGCGCAGGAGCATCTCCATGATGCCCTCCACCGCGCGCTGCAGCGCCGGCGAGGCCAGGTTCATCCTCTGCCACATGGCCGCCAGGATCTGGAGGGAGGCGCGGTCCTGCTCGACCAGCTCGACCAGCTCGTCGTCGGAGAAGAACGGCCCGACCACGGCGGCGCGCAGGCAGATCGTGACCAGCTCCGTCACGTCGTCGTCCATGGCGCGCAGCAGCACCTTCTGCGACCGGAGCTGCAGGACCTTCCCCAGGTAGGCCATCAGCGGATGGACGGCGGCGCCGAGGCGGTCCAGCACCACCTCACGGGCCCCCCGGAGGTCGAGGTAGAGCCGGTCGTAGTGCTCGTCCATGAGCCGGACCTTCTCGGAGAGGTCGCGGCTGATCCAGTCGTAGCCGACCAGGTCCTCGAAGAGCGCCACGTCGTACAGGCTGTTGCCCACCTCGCGGGCGATGCGGCGCGGCGTGACCAGCAGCGACTCACCGGAGGTGGTCGTGATGCGGGCGGCCGTGCCGCCGTCCCCCACGAGGTCGACGTCACGGCCCGGGTCGGGAACGAGCGCGACGTTCAGCCCCGGCCGCTTCTCCATCGCGGCGCGGAAGATGACCACGAGCTGTTCCGTGAGCAGGACGTCCAGCAGCGTCGACGACATGGCGACAGCCTACCCCGAAGCCCCCCCGGAGATCATTGCCCGCCGCGTGCCGCGGGGCGACGTTCCCTCCGTTCGTCCGTGCCTCCGGGCGGAACGGGCCCCATCGCGGCCCAGCCCGGCGGCGCTTCGCTCGACCCGCAAACCCCATTCAGGAGGGTCGGTCGTGGCCGCCCGCATCCGCTCCGTGGTACGTGTGCCGCGGATCTCCCTGCTTCTTCTCCTCCTCCTCGCCTCCCCGGCGGTCGCCCAGCAGAAGCGGGCGCTCACCTTCACCGACCTCATGCACGTCCGCCAGGTGGAGCGCCCCTCCATCTCCGCGGACGGCCACTGGATCGCCTTCACCGCCCGACCCGACCGCGGGGATCCCGAGGTGATCGTGCGCGCGACGGACGGTGCGCAGCGGTGGTCCGTCGCCCTCGGCAGCGACGCCGTCATCTCCGACGACGGCGCCTGGGTGGCCTTGCGCCTGAACCCGACGCTCGAGGCGACCGAGACCGCGAAGGGTCCGCCCCCGCACCGCGGCATGGCGCTCCTTTCGACCGCCACGGGCGAGGCGACCCGCATCGACGACGTGCAGGCGTTCGCGTTCGCCAGGGGCGGTCGCTGGCTGGCCTACCACCGCTACGCCCCGCAGGCCGACTCGGCGAACGGCGAGCGGCGCGGGGGGTCCGGCGACGGCCGCAAGCCCGGCACGACGCTCGTGCTGCGCGACCTCCGTTCCGGCGCCGAGACGGAGATGGCCGACGTCCGCTCCTTCGCGTTCGACGAGGCCGGCACGCGCCTGGCCTACGCCGCCGCCTCGGCGGACAACGCCCGCGACGGGCTGTACGTGCGCACGCTGGACACCGGTGCGGACGCCACCGTCGACGCCCGTCCCTTCGGCCACTACGACGGGCTGACGTGGACGAAGGACGGAGCCTCGCTGGCCTTCGTCCGCGCCGAGGAGAACGAGAAGGGCGAGCCGGGCCACGGGGAGCTCATGGCGTGGAACGGCCGCGAGGCGACGCTCCTCGCCGCCGAGGCCGACGCCCCGCAGGGGTGGTTCATCCCCGCCGGGAGCGACCTGAGCTGGAGCGAGGACGGCGCGCGCCTCTTCTTCGGGTGGCGGCCCGAGCGCCCCGACGAGATCGAGGCGCGCATGGCCGCGACGGGGGGTGACGAGGAGGGGGACGACGCCGACACGCCCTTCGACGCGTACGACACCGACGCCATCCTGAAGACCCGGGGCGTGGACGTGTGGCACTGGATGGACCCGGTCATCAACTCGCAGCAGAAGATCCTCTGGAACCGGGAGAAGGAGCGGACGTACCGCGCCGTCCACCACCTGGCGGACGGGCGTACCGTGGCGCTGGCCGACCCGGATCACCCGGACGTGGGCGTGCCCGACAACGCGAAGGTCGCGCTGGGCCGCTCGGACGTGCCCTACCGCCGCGAGGCGACGTGGGACGGTGGCGGCGCCGACTACGACGTGGTCGCGCTCGCGGACGGCACGCGCACGCCGGTGGTGGAGCACCTCGGCGGCCGCGCGATCCTGTCGCCGGGCGGCGGCTACGTGGCCTACTGGAAGGAGGGGAACTGGCACCTGTACGACGTCGCGGCCCGCACCACGCGCAACGTCACCGGGGACCTCGGCGTGTCCTTCGCCGACGAGGACCACGACACCCCGGACGAGCCCGGCACCTACGGCCTCGGCGGGTGGACGGAGGGGGACGCGGCGGTGCTCGTCTACGACAAGTTCGACATCTGGGTGGTGCCGACCGACGGGAAGAAGCGCCCCTGGGCGCTGACCGAGGGCGCGGGCCGCCGCGACCGGCGCGAGTTCCGGGTCGTCGACACCGATCCCGAGACCGAGTGGATCGGCCCGAAGGACGAGCTGCTGCTCTCCTCCTACCACGACGTTCGGAAGAACTTCGGATTCTACGCCGCCCGCGTGGACCGGCCGGGCGCGCGCCGTCTGCTCGAGGAGGACAAGCGCTTCGTCTTCCAGGCCAAGGCGGACGACGCCGACCGGATCCTGTACACGCGCGAGGACTACGACGAGTTCCCCGACCTGTGGGTCGCGAAGTCCGACCTCTCCGACGCGCGCGAGGTCACGGACGTCAACCCGAACCTGGGCGAGTTCGCGTGGGGGACCTCCGAGCTGGTCGAGTGGAACAGCCTCGACGGGACGCCGCTCCAGGGCGTCGTCATCAAGCCCGGCAACTACGAGCCCGGCAAGCGCTATCCGGTCATCGTCTACTACTACGAGCTGTTCAGCCAGCGGCTGCACGAGTTCAACGAGCCGGCCGTGAACCACCGGCCGAGCTTCCCGCTGTACGCCTCGAACGGCTATGTGATCTTCCTGCCGGACGTGCGCTTCGAGGTCGGCCGGCCCGGCCTGTCGGCCACCAAGGCGGTGGTCCCCGGCGTGCAGCACCTCATCGACATCGGGCTCGCCGACCCCGACGCCATCGCGCTGCACGGCCACTCGTGGAGCGGCTACCAGACCGCGTTCGTGGTCACGCAGACCGACATCTTCAAGACCGCGATCGCGGGGGCGCCCGTGTCGAACATGACGAGTGCCTACTCCGGGATCCGCTGGGGATCGGGGCTCGCCCGCCAGTTCCAGTACGAGAAGGGGCAGAGCCGCATGAGCGGGAGCCTGTGGGAGGCGCGCGACGAGTACATCGACAACTCCCCCGTCTTCTTCGCCGACCGCATCCACACGCCCATGCTCATCATCCAGGGCGACGAGGACGACGCCGTGCCCTGGTACCAGTCCATCGAGCTGTACCTGGCCATGCGGCGCCTGGACAAGGAGGCGGTCTTCCTCGAGTACCGTGGGGAGCCGCACCACCCGCAGAAGTACGCCAACAAGCTCGACTGGGCGATCAAGATGAAGGAGTGGCTGGACTACTACCTGAAGGGCGCGCCGCCGGCGAAGTGGATCACGGACGGCGTGCCGTACACAGGGAGGTGAAGGACCGCGGAAGGGGGCCTGCCCAGGCCGTAGGGGAACGCCCTACGGTTCGTGAGGGAGGCCCCCGCTTTCCGCCTGCGGTCCCGAGCGCTACCGTTCGGAACCCATGTTTCCCCGCCCGAGAGGACGCGACATGACGAGTGCCTGGACACGGCTACCGGCTGCCGCCCTGATCACGATTCTCGCTACCGCCTGCTCCCCCGGCAGCGAGACCGCCGATACCGCGCAACAGCCCGCCCAGGGCCTTCCCGAGGGGCATCCGCCCATCAACGGAGCCAACGGGACCGTGGCCACGGCGAACGGTCCCGGAGGCGTGGTCCTCGAGACGATGGACGGTGGCGGCTACACCTACGTCCGCCTGGGCGCCGCCGACCAGGAGATCTGGGTGGCCGGCCCCGTGACGCCGATCGCGGTGGGTGACACGGTCCAGATCATGAACCCCATGTCCATGGGCTCGTTCACCAGCAAGGCGCTCGACCGCACCTTCGACAACCTCTACTTCGCGGACGGCTTCGTGAAGCCGGGCCAGACGCCCCCTTCGTCGGCCGCCCACCCGGGTGCCGAAGGGATGAGCGGGGTGATCCAGGAGACGATGGACGCCGGCGGCTACACCTACGTGCGCATCACGAACAACGGCAAGGACATCTGGCTCGCCGGCCCGCAGACGGTGGTGTCCGAAGGGCAGACGGTCACGTGGAGCGGCGGCATGGTCATGCGCAACTTCACGAGCAACACGCTGAGCCGCACGTTCGACCAGATCTACTTCGTCACCGCGCTGACGGTGGTCGAGGGCGGCTGAGCCGCCCCCGACCCTCGGTCCGCAGCGACTAGCGGATCGCCCGTCCCGGCGTCCACGGCACGCCGGCCTCGTCCAGGGCCCGGAAGAACGCCGGCATCCGCTCGCCCACCATCTGGTTCAGGCGGGCCACCTGGGCGTCCAGCGCCTCCGGGACGCGCTCCAGCGCCTCGCGCTCCTGCGCGGTCGGCATCGCGGTCGCCCGTAGCACCCCGCCCGCGAACGCCAGGAGCTGACGCAGGCTGCGCGGGCCGTTGCCGCCCCCGCCTCCAGAAGCCGCCACCGCCCGCGCCCAGCTTCGTGCGGATGTCGTCCAGGTCGCGCTGCAGCCCCGAGGCCGTCTCCCCGAGCGCGGCCGGCGCGTCGACGTTCCCCAGCGCGGTCCGCGCCGCCGCGATCTGGTCGCGCAACTCGTCCGACTGGCGGATCGCCATGGTGAGCTTCGCGTTCAGGTTCAGCTGGCGCATGCGCACCTGGTACAGCTCGGCGAGCTGGGCGTCGGTGAGCGTCACGGCCGGGTCCTTCTTCACCGTGAACGGCTGCTCCTGCGTGGCGCCGCCCACCGTCATGCGCGCGGTGTAGCGCCCCGGCACGACCGGCGCGCCCCCGTTGCCACCGCCGAATCCGAAGCCGCCGCCGCCGAACCCTCCCTGGTTGGCCGGCCGCTCCACGGGCGGCCCCGAGTAGGGCGCGTCCGTGCGGAAGTCCCAGAGCACGTGGTGCAGCCCCGCGGTGGTCGGCGCGGTGAGCGTGCGCACCACCTCGCCCGACGAGGCGACGATCTCGAGCTTCATCGCCGATGCGGACGACCGCAGGAGGTAGGACACGTTCGTGCCGACGGGCGGGTTCGCGCCCGCGTAGTCACGCGCGGCGTGCGTCCCGCTCGTCGGCGAGGGGTCCGGCGTGAAGAGGAGGTCCGACTTCACCGGGAAGAGGAAGGGCCCGTCCGCGGCCTTCGCCTCCGCGAGGTGCTCCAGCGGGCCCAGGTCGTCGAGCAGCCAGAAGCCACGCCCGTGCGTGGCGATCACCAGGGTGTTCTCCCGCTGCTGGATCGCCAGGTCGTCCACGCGCACCGTCGGCATGCCGCCCTGGAGACGGGTCCAGCTGCCGCCCGTGTCCGTCGAGACGTACACGCCCCGCTCCGTGCCCACGAAGAGGAGCGCCGGGTTGCGCGGGTGCTCGACGAAGGAGCGGACGTTGCCGAAGTCCGGCAGGTCGTGCGTGATGTTGGTCCACGACTTGCCGCCGTCCGCGCTGCGGATGACGTACGGATGGAAATCGTTCGAGCGGTGGTTGTCGAAGGTGACGTACATCACCGAGGCGTCGTGCGGCGACAGGCGCACCTTGCTGACGTAGGCCGTGTCCGGCACGCCGGGGAAGCGCGTCTGCTTCGTCCACGTCTCACCGTCGTCGGTGGAGATCGCCACCACGCCGTCGTCCGAGCCCGTGATGAGGAGCCCGCGCTGGACCGACGAGAGGTCGACGTCGGAGATCGTGCTGAAGTCGACGACGCCCTCGTGCCGCGCCACCGCGTCCCGCTCCGGCACCTTGCCCATCATCGGCAGGCTGTCCTCGTCGATGTCGCGCGTCAGGTCCTCGCCCAGCCGCGTCCACCCGTCGCCCCGGTCCGGGAGCTTGAAGAGGTGGTTCGCGGCGAAGTAGACCGTGTTGTGGTCCCACGGCGAGATCTTGATCGGCGAGCTCCAGTTGAAGCGGTACTCCCGCTCCCCCTCGGGCGGCTGCGGCTGGATCGGCTTGCGGTCGCCGGTGCGCCGGTCGTAGCGGAGGATGTTGCCCATCTGCGACTCCACGTAGGCGATGTCCGGGTCCGTCGGGTCGATCGCGGCGTAGAAGCCGTCGCCGCCGGCCATCCCGTACCAGTCCGAGTTGTAGATGCTGTCGTTCGAGCGGGTGCGACTCGGGCCGCCCCACGTGCTGTTGTCCTGGAGGCCGCCGGCGATGCCGAAGAACGGCTCGGCGTTGTCGAGCGACACGGCGTAGAACTGCGACACCGGGAGGT
>CAWGKG010000020.1:0-404260 GCA_963823035.1 uncultured Gemmatimonadales bacterium | reverse complement strand
CTGATAAGGAAACCAACTAGCCACCGCCTCCCCACCCCGCGTTGCCGGCCTGAACACCCACTCGCTGGCCTCCCGGATCAACCGCTGGTTGAACCCCTTGTCGCCCGTGGGCGGGTTGAGGCGCGTCGAATCGGCAACGACCTTCCCGCGCGCGTCCACGAACACCCATACCTCCACGGTCGTCCCCTTCAGGCTCTTGTTCGCGGGCGGGATGATCATGCCGCGGGGTTGGGGTGGGTTGAGCCGGAAGCGGCCCTCGGCCGCGTTGCCGCCGTCGCCCTTGCCGGTTCCGTCCGCGAGGCCGGGGCCTTTGCCCATGCCGGGCGCGTCGCCGATGACGGAGGCGGGGTCGATCTCGGGCTCCATCTCGAACTGCACGGGCTCGACCTCGATCGCGACGGCGAGGGGCCTGGGCGGGCGGATGATCTTGCGGGCCGGAGGCGTCGAGATGTTCAACGCGTGCATCGAGCCGGCCGCGGCCCTGTCGTCGCCGGCGCGCGGGCCGGCGGCCGCGAAGGGGGAGAGGGGGATGGGGGTCATCTTCCACCCGATGAACAGCACGAGGTGGACGAGCACGGAGAGGAGGAGCCCGATGCTCCAGACCTTCCGCTCCCGCCGCCTGCGCTCCTGCGCGCCCTCGGTGTGGTGGTGGTGACCTTCGTCCGACATGCCTTCCCCGCCCTGCTGCATGACGCCGAGAACCGGCGTCGGGTCGCTATCTACTACTAGGGGATGGGTCCAGGGGTTTCCCCCACGGTCGGCCGCCGCACGCAGGGCTTCGGCCCGTCCCGCCCACGGTGGGCCGGGGAAGGCGTTCTCCACGCTCGATGAAACCCTCATAATCCCTACCTCGTATGGAAAATGTCCGCCGACCGCCGGGCGTCGGTGGACCACTCCCGAGGAGACGATCCGCGTGCCGCCCAACCTTCCGAGCGATTTCGAGCAGCAGGTCCTGCTGGCCGTCTGGCGGCTGGGCGAGGAGGCCTACGGCGCCGCGGTGCGCGACGAGCTGGAGGCACGCACGGGCCACGACGTGGCCCACGGCGCGGTCTACGTGACGCTCACGCGCCTGGAGAAGAAGGGCCTGGTGCGCTCGCACCTCTCCGACCCGACGCCGGTGCGCGGGGGCAAGTCGAAGCGGTTCTTCGGCATCACCGCCTCGGGCATCGAGGGCGTGCGCGAGACGCGCCAGCTCATGGACCGCCTCTGGGACGGGCTTCCGGGGGAGACGCTACCGGGGGAAGCGCCGGGCGGCGCCCGGGGATAGACGATGTCGCCCGCGCCCTCCCGCCCTCCGCTCCTCGCGCGCCTGCTCCTGCACGTCCTCCTCCCGGCGACGGTTCGGGACGGATTCGCCGGCGACCTGGAGGAACGGTTCCACCGCGAGGCGTCGCGCAACCTCTCGGCCGCGCGCCGCCACTACTGGAAGGACGTGCTCTCGCCCTCGCTCTTCCGCCTCCGCCGCGAGGCGCGAGGCATGCCCCTGCCCCCGGGCTCGTCGCCCGGCACCGGACGTGGAGACGGCACGATGACCGCCCTGCTCGCCGACCTGAAGTTCGCCCTGCGCATGATCCGCAAGGCGCCCGCCTTCACGGCCGTCGCCGTGCTCTCCCTCGCGCTGGGGATCGGCCCGAACACGGCGATCTTCTCGCTCGTGAACGCCGTGCTCTTCCAGGAGTGGGGCGTGCGCGACCCGGACACGCTGGTGGACGTCTACTCGCTCACCCCCGACGGCCGGCACTTCTACACGAACTACCGCATCTACGAGCTGGTGGACGAGGGCGCCGGCGACGTCTTCGAGGCCGTGGCGGGCCACACGCTCTACATGGGCAACATCGAGAGGGACGGCGAGGGCGAGCTGGTCATGGGCGAGATGGTCACCGGCAACTACTTCGACGTGATGGGCGTGCCCGCCGAGCGCGGCCGCACCTTCCTCCCGGAGGAGGACGCCACGCCGGGCACGCACCCGGTCGTCGTCCTCGCGGACCGCTTCTGGCGGAGCCACTACGGCGCCGACCCGGACACTGGTGGGCGGACAGATCCGCCTGAACGGACGGCCCTACACGGTCGTGGGGATCGCCCCCGCGTCCTACAAGGGCCGCATCGCGCCGGGCATCGGCACGGACTTCTGGGTGCCCGCTCAGCATGTACACGCACCTGACGCCGGACCAGAAGGGCGGCGGCAACTTCATGATCACGGGGCGCATGAAGCCGGGCATCCCCGCCGAGCGCGCGATCCCCGCCGTGGACGCCGTGGCCTCCCGCTACAACGCCGAGCACCCGGAGTCCCGCAGCGAGCTGCGCCTCGGGGCCGTCCCGCTGGGCAGCATCCTCCTGCACCCGGACCTGGACAAGACGATCGGGGCGATGGCCGCCCTGCTCTTCGTCGCCGTCGGCATGGTCCTGCTCATCGCGTGCGTGAACCTGGCGGGCTTCCTCCTGGCCCGCTCCACGGATCGTCGCAAGGAGATGGCCGTGCGCGTCGCCATGGGCGCCGGCGCGGGCGCGATCGCCCGGCAGCTCCTGGTCGAGGCGGCGGTGCTGGCCGGGCTGGGCGGCGCTGCTCGGCCTGGCGCTGGGCCAGCTCTTCCTGCGGATGCTCCTCTCGATCGACTTCCCGGTCCCGATGCCGATCCGGCTCGACGTGGCGCTGAGCGGGCGCCTCCTCCTCTTCACCGCGGGCGTCTCGGTGCTCGCGGCGCTCGTGTTCGGCCTCACCCCCGCGCTCAACGCCATCCGCGCACCGGTGGCCGTCCACGCTGCGCGACGAGTCGGGCTCGAGCGGCGGCCGCAGGAAGGCGCGGGCCCGCCAGCTCCTGGTCGCCGCCCAGATGGCGGTGTGCACGATGCTGCTCTTCGGCGCGGGCCTCTTCGTGCGCAGCCTGCGCAGCGCCGCGGACCAGGACGTGGGCTTCTCCACCGCGCCGGCCGCCGTGGTCACGGCGGAGACGTGGGCGAACCAGTACACGGACGCCCAGCAGCGCGCGTTCGTGGACGACGTCGTGCGCGAGGTCTCTTCGGAGCCGGGCGTGGACGCCGTCGCCGCGACGCGTCGTCTCCCTCTCGACCTGGGACAGACGAACACCTCGCTCGACATCCCGGGCGTCGACCCGCCGCCGGACGCCAACCACCATTCCCTCGAGTCGACGGGCGTGACGCCGGGCTACTTCGAGGTGATGGGGATCCCGATCCTGGAGGGCCGCGGCTTCGACGACCGCGACGCGCCGGACGCGCAGCGCGTGCTCGTGATGTCGAAGGCGGCCGCGGACCGCTTCTGGCCCGACGGCGGGGCGGTCGGCAAGGTCGTCTACCTGGGCGACGACCACGACGAGGAGGCGGTGGTGGTCGGCGTGGTGGGCGACGCGAAGATCTGGAGCCTCACCGAGGCGCCGCGCCCGTACCTGTACGAGCCGATCGCGCAGAGCAGCGGACTACGGCACGTATCACTTCGTGGCCCGCGGCCCGCAGCCGCCGCAGGAGCTCGCGAACCGCATGCGCGACGCCGCCAAGACGGTCGATCCGACGATCGTGCTCTCCAAGGTCGAGACGATGGCCGACCACCTGGGCTACATCTTCTTCCTGCCCCGCATGGCCGCGCTCCTGCTCGCCCTGGTCGGAGGCCTGGCCCTGGTGCTGGGCGCCGTGGGCCTGTACGGGATGGTGAGCTACGCGGCCGCGCGTCGCACCCGTGAGATGGGGATCCGCCTGGCGCTGGGCGCGGAGCGGGGCCGGGTGGTCGGGATGGTCGTCCGGGGGGGCCTCGCCGTCGTGGGCGTCGGCGCGCTCCTGGGTCTGGCCGGCTCGGTCGCGCTCGGCAGCGCCCTCGGCAGCTTCCTGATCGGCGTGGGCACGATGGATCCCCTCGCCCTCCTGGCCGCGCCGGTGATCCTGGGGGCGGTCGCGCGCCACGGCCTCCTGGCTGCCGGCCCGCCGCGTCGGCCGGGTGGATCCGACCGTGGCGCTACGGTCGGAGTAGCGCGCTCGGAGCGTGCGGGGGAGTCAGGTTACATTCCAGGCGCCGGCGACCCCGACCGGGGGGTCGTCGGGCGCTTTCCGCCGGTGGCCGAACCCGCTCCATGCTCGACTCGCCCCCCCAGACACAGGCGACCTCCCGATCCGTCGCCCGCGCCTTCTACGAGCTCACGAAGCCGGGCATCGCCGGCTACGTGATGGTCACGGCGGGGGTGAGCGCGTACGTCGCTTCGCGGGGGCAGGTGGGGCTCGAGGCGATGCTCCACGTCATGCTGGGCACCGGAGTGGCGACGGGGGGAGCGCTCGCGCTCAACCAGTACGTCGAACGCGAGTTCGACGCCGTGATGCTCCGCACGCAACGCCGTCCCCTCCCCTCCGGGAGGCTGCGGCCCGTCCAGGCGCTCCTCTTCGGCGTCGCGCTGATGATGGTCGGCATCGTCTACCTGGCGCTCTTCTCGGGCGCGCTGCCGGCGCTGCTCACGGCGTTCTCGGCGCTGGCGTACCACGCCGTGTACACGCCGCTGAAGCGGCACTCGCACCTCGCCACGCTGGCGGGCGGCGTGCCGGGCGCCATGCCGACGCTCATCGGCTGGGCGGCGGCGCGCGGCGGGATCGACCCGGCGGGGCTGGGCCTCTTCGCGATCGCGTACGCCTGGCAGCTGCCGCACGTCCTGGGCCTGGCCTGGATGCTGCGCGAGGACTACGCCCGTGTCGGCTTCCGCCTCATCCCGCCCCACGACGCCGCGGGGAAGGTCATCAGTCGGCACATGCTCGCCTGGCTGCTCCTCCTGGTGCCGCTCAGCGGCGTGCCGACGTGGCTCGGCTACACCGGATGGCTCTACTTCGGCGGCGCGCTCGCGGCCAGCCTCGCCTTCCTCGCGCTCGGCCTGTCCGCGACGCGGGACTTCACGAGCGACGCCGCCCGCAAGGTCTTCTTCGGCTCCCTCCTCTACCATCCCGTGCTCCTGAGCCTCATGCTGTTCGACACCGTTCGTCCCCCATCCTGATGGAGGTACGCCCGTGCGCTCCGCCGTGCTCCTCACCGCAGCCCTCCTCCTGGCGCCCGCCCCGGCCATGAGCCAGGACCCCGGGGCGCAGGGTGCCGAACGCCCCCGCGCCCGCGACATCGGGCTGGTGGTCGGGATCTTCCAGCCGGGCGTGAACAACGCGATCACGGACGTGGACGGCGTGCGGGTCGGGCAGACCACCGTGGTCCAGCCGCCGAACGTGCGCACGGGCGTCACCGCGATCCTGCCGCACCCGGGCAACCCGTACCTGAGCCGGGTGCCCGCGGCCATCTACGTCGGCAACGGCTTCGGCAAGCTGCTCGGCGTCACGCAGGTCGGGGAGCTGGGCGAGCTCGAGACGCCGATCCTCCTCACCTGCACGTTGTGCGTGTGGAAGGCGGCGGACGCGATGGTCGGGTGGATGCTCGCGCGCGACGGGATGGAGAACGTCCGCTCCATCAACCCGGTGGTGGGGGAGACGAACGACGGCACGCTCAACGACATCCGCTCGCGCCCGATCACGCCGGAGCAGGTCGTGGCCGCGCTCGAGTCGGCGACGGGCGGGCCGGTGCAGGAAGGCGCGGTGGGCGCGGGCGCCGGGACGATCGCCTTCGGATGGAAGGGCGGGATCGGCACCAGCTCGCGCGTCCTTCCCGAGGCGCTGGGCGGCTACACGGTGGGCGTGCTCGTGCAGACGAACTTCGGCGGCATCCTCCAGATGGGCGGCGCGCCGGTGGGCCTGGAGCTGGGCCAGTACGCCTTCTCGAACGTCGTCTCGCGACCCGGTGGCGGCGCGGCACCCGGCGGCTCGCCCGGCTACGACCCGGCGGCCGACCCGCAGGAGTGGGGCTCGTGCATGATGGTGGTCGCCACCGACGCGCCGCTCTCGGACCGCAACCTGGAGCGGCTCGCGAAGCGCGCGATCATGGGGCTGGCGCGCACGGGATCGTACGCGAGCAACGGGAGCGGCGACTACGTGATCGCCTTCTCGACGGCCAACGGCGTGCGCCGCGCCACCACGCCGTCCGTGATCCGCATCGACGACCTGCACAACGAGCAGACGAGCGGCCTCTTCGAGGCCACCGTCGAGGCCACCGAGGAGGCCATCTACAACTCGCTGCTGAAGGCCGAGACGGTCACGAGCAACGGCCGCACCATCGAAGCGCTCCCGCTCGACGCGACGCTCGAGGTGCTGCGCAGGCACGGCGTGATCGGGGGAGGCTGAGACCGTGGCCGATCTCGACGCCCGGCACTGGGCGCTGCGCACGGAGGTGTACCGCCACTTCGCGGAGACCACGCGCGCCCCGTCCTTCGAGGCCCTGGCCGAAGCGACGGGCGTTCCCCTCGCGGACGTGCCGGCCGGCCCTGGACGCCCTCGAGGCGCACCATCACCTCGCCCTGCTCCCCGACCGGAGTGGCATCTGGATGGCGAACCCCTTCTCGGCCACCGCCACCGTGTTCCCGGTGGACACGGCGCGCGGGCGCTTCTGGGGGAACTGCGTGTGGGACGCCCTGGGCATCCCGGCCATCCTGGGCGTGGACGGTCGGACCGAGACGCGGTGCGCGGCGAGCGGCGACCCGATCTCCTTCGGCGTGCACGACGGGCAGCGGGTGGGGGACGAGGCCAGGGTCCACTTCGTGGTGCCGCCCCGCGACGCCTGGGACGACATCGGCTTCACCTGAGGGACGTACCTGGTCTTCCGGTCGGAAGAGGGCATCGCGCGCTGGTGCGCCAGGGAGCATCTGGAGCGCGGCGGCGCGATGTCGCTCGACACGTGCTGGGAGCTGGCGCGTCGCTGGTACGACGGACGGATGGAGGCAGGGTGGCGCGGACGCACGCCCGCGGCGGCGGCGGCGATCTTCGAGGAAGTGGGATTGACGGGAGACTTCTGGAGGATGGGCTGACGCGTTGGACCCCATGGTGACCGTCCGAACGGCCGTGCCTGGGGACGCGGCGCGTCTGGCCGAGCTGAGCACGCAGCTCGGCTATCCCGCGCGGGCACGCCTACCGGAAGGCGCTGACGTAGCCGGAGCTCAGGGCGCGCCCGGCGCCTCCTCGTCCAGCCCCTCCAGCCCGCCCAATCCCACCGCGTCGAGGAGCTTGAGCGCGTTGCGCGTGGTGGCCAGCCCCGGCCGCAGCAGGTAGTCGAAGGTGAGGCGGGTGCGCCCCTCCTCGCCGGACACGACCTGCTCGCGGAAGTGCACGGCCTCGGCGGTCGCGCGCAGGTCGGCGGCGTCGGCCAGCGTGAGGTCGTGCGTGCTGACCGCTCCGATCGCCTCGCGCGCCAGCAGGTGACGGATCACCGCACGCGCGGCGACGCGACGCTCCGCGGTGTTCGTGCCGTGCAGGATCTCGTCGAGGAGGAAGAGCACGGGCGGCGCCCCGGGCTGGTCCGCCGCCTGGACGATGTCGCGGATCCGGAGCAGCTCCGCCATGAAGAGGGACACGCCCTCGGTCACGGAGTCCTCCACGCGCATGCTGGTGCAGACGCGCACCTCGGGGACCGTCATGGAGCGCGCGCACACCGGCCCCCCGGCCCGCGCGAGCACCACGTTCGCGCCGATCGCCCGCAGCAGCGTGCTCTTCCCCGACATGTTGGAGCCGGTCACCAGGAGGAAGCCGCCGGGCGGCCCGACCTCGACGTCGTTGCGGACGCATGCGTCGGGGCGCAGCAGCGGATGGCCGAGTGCCTCGGCCCGGAGCTTCGTCGGCCCCTCCGCCGCGAAGTCGGGGAAGCACCAGTCCGTGTGGTCGTGGGCCGTGGTGGCCAGGGCGGACAGCGCCTCGACGGAGCCCAGCGTCTCGAGCCAGGCGCGCACGGCGGGGCCGGAGCGCTTCCTCCAGCGATCCAGCGCCGCGGCGAGGTGGACCTCGAGGAGGAGGAAGGGCGCGAAGGTCGCGTAGAAGAGGTTGCGGCGGCTCTCCACCGTGTCGAGAAGGCGCGTGAGGCGTCGCAGCTCCCGGGAAGCCGGCACCTCGGCCCCACCGAGCCGGCCCGTGAGCTCCCGCAGGTACGGGGACGACCATGACCGCCCCTCCAGCACACCGACCTGCGGACCGTACGCCTGGAGCGGGAGCCCGCCGTCCTCCACGACCGCGAGCTCGGCGTGGATGCGCCGCCAGGTCCGGCGGAGCACCTCGACCTGGGCGAGCGCGGGAAGCGCCCAGAGCGGCGGCCAGCCGAGGAAGGAGGCGCCGGCGCCGAGCCCGATCGACAGCGCGGGCAGGAGCCACGCCGCCCACCGCATCCCGGCGCCGATCCACGGGGTGCCTTCGGCCCACGCCAGGAACGGCTCGATGGTGCGGGGGCGCGGCAGCGCACCCATGCGACCGTGCGCGGCGAGGACGGAGCGCAGCTCCGCCTCCGGCGCCAGCTCCTGGACCGCCTCGCCGCGCGCACGCGCCCGCTCGGGCGGAGACGGATCGAGCAGCCATGCGCGCAGCTTCGCCCGCCCGAGCTCCGACGTGACGGGGCCGAGCAGGCGCACCAGCGAGGCCTCCCCGAGCACGTCCAGATCCCGCGCGTAGGGGTGGGCGGCCCCGGGCGTCTCGGCCGCGCGCTCCCCCGGCGGGAGCGCCTCGGCGAGCTCGCGCCACCGTCGCTCGAGGCGGAGGATCCCCTCGTGCGCGAGGGCGCGCAGGGCCTCGTGCCACGCCTCCCGCCGACGCGTCCGCCGGTGCCAACGGATCTCGGCGATGAACGCGACTCCGAGGACGAGCGCCGCGCCGAGCGCGAGACGTTCGGCGCCCCCCTCCCACACGTCCACGAGGACGAGCGCGGCCGCGAGGGCGAGGAACGTGAGGAGCCGTACCGTGCCGATCCTCAGCGAGGCTCGGCGCGCCTCGTCGCGGGCGAGCTGGTGCTCGGTGACGCGGCGCAGGTAGTCGGCGCGGGGCTTCGACGTGCTCACCCCTCGACCCACCCGCTCAGGAGAGCACCTCCTCCAGCGCCCGGAGCAGTCCCTCCAGCTCCGCCACGGTGTGGTCCCCCATGTGGCCGATGCGGAAGGTGCGCTCCTTGAGCGCACCGTATCCGCCGCCGACCACCCACCCCCGCTCGCGCAGGGCCTTCACCACGGCGGGCGCACCGGCGCCGCCCGGCATCTCGACCGCGGTCACGGTCGGCGAGCGTGCACCCACGGGTGCCATGACCCGGAGCGCGACGCCGCGCTCGCCCGCCATCCCCTCGACCCACGACCAGGTACGCTCCGCCATCGCGCGGTGCCGGGCCCAGCGCCGCTCCATCGTCTCGACGTGGATGTCCTCGAGCTGGACGCGCGCGGCGTACAGGAGGGAGAGCGCGGGCGTGTTGGGCGTCTGCGACTTCGTCAGGTTCTCCGCGAACGCCACCAGGTCGAAGTAGACCCCCTTCCCCTCCATGAGCGCGGAGCACGCCATCATCCGCTCGGAGGCCACGCCGAAGGCGAGCCCGGGCGGCAGCGCCAGCGCCTTCTGGGATCCGGTGAGCACGAAGTCGAGCCCCCAGGCGTCGGCATGCAGCTCGGCGCCGCCCACGCCCGTGACCGAGTCGACCAGCACGAGCGACTCGCCCTCGCCGCGCACGGCCTCGGCGATCTCCCGGATCGGGTTCAGCGCCCCGGTGGAGGTCTCCGAATGCACCATCGTGACCGCCTCGTAGCGGCCGGCGCGGACCGCTTCGGCCACCTGCGCGGGCTCGTGGACCGACCCCCAGGGCACCTCGAGCCGGTCGACCTCCCGACCGCAGGCCTCGGCGATGTCGGCGAAGCGCGCGGAGAAGGCGCCGTTCACCAGCGACAGGACGCGGCGCGCCGCGCCGTTGCGCACGGCGGCCTCCATGAGCCCCGTGGCCGACGACGACGACACGAACACGGGGCGCTCGGTGTCGAAGACCTCCCTGAGGCCGGCCTGTAGCGCCTCCATCAGCTCGACGGCGTCGGGGCCGCGATGGCCGATCATGGGCCGACGTTGCGCGTCGAGGATCCTCGGGCGCACCTCGGTGGGTCCGGGAAGGAAGAAACGCCCGAAAGCGGCGTCGGTCCCCGTCCCGGACGCGTTCACGCGCGCTCTCTCCACGCGTCCTTCCATCGGGTGTAGCACACCGTGCCGATGCCGCCCTTGTCGAGCACCTCCAGTCCGGAGGCGTCGCGATAGGACTCGCGGAAGAACACGTGCGTGACCTTCGCCTGGATCATCAGCTTGGCGCACATGACGCACGGGCTCGCCGTCACGAAGGCCACCTTGCCCGGAACGTCGCCCCGCGCCTTCACCAGGGCGTTCATCTCCGAGTGGATGCAGCCGCACTTGCCGACCTCCCCGGAGTCACAGCGGTTCGGAAATCCCCGGGCGTTGCCGTTGTAGCCGATCGCCAGAACGTGCTCGAGGTTCGCGTCCGTGATCACCGTGCCCACCTGCAGCCTCGCGCATGTGCTCCGCTTCGCGAGCTCCTCCGCCATGCGCATGTAGACCTCGTAGAGCGGCGGCCGCGTGACCGAGTCGATGGCCGCGACGAAGTCCTCGGGAACCTGCACCACGTTGAGCGGATGGTGGTTCTCGGGAACGCCATCCTTGAAGATCAGGGGCATGGGGGAAACTCCTGCGGGTCGCTAACGAAGCTGCTCCTGGATGGTGCGCGTGCGTTCGTCCACGACGTCGCCGGTATGCAGGGTCTCGACCGGCTCGATCAGGGCGAGCCAGCACTCCTCCTCCGCCACCGGGTTGTGGCGCACGCCGGCCGGAACCACGAACGTGTCGCCCGGACCGAGCTCGACCGCTCCGTCTTCGAGCTGGATGAGCAGCCGGCCGCGGAGCACCAGGAAGAGCTCGTCCTGTCCTTCGTGGGCATGCCAGACGAACTCGCCCAGAACGCGGGCGACCTTGACGTAGTGGTCCCCGACGCGGGCGACCACGCGGGGCGACCAGAGCGCATCCAGCGCGCCGGCCTCCGTCTCCAGGTTCACGGGCTTCGTCTCCATGGGTCACACAGGACCCGGACCGCCGCGAAAGGGTCCACCCGGACACCCGTATGGGAGGCGTGGAGATCGACTTGATGCCGAGCCGTTTCGCGAACCGACGAGCCGCGGTCCTGTGGCTCGTCGTGCTCCTCGCCGGCGGGTGCTCCGACGCCATCGCGCCGGTCGCCTTCGACGCCCCCGTCGACCTCACCCGCACCTGGGAGACCGCGCCGCCGAGCGCGGTCGGAATCGACGAGGCCGCGCTCGCCCGCGCCGATTCCATGGCGGACGCCATTCCGCGCCTGCGCAGCCTGCTCGTGGTGCGGCGCGGCCGCCTCGTGCACGAGCGGTATTTCGCCGGACGCACGGCCTCGGACCTCGCCGACGTGCGCTCTGTGACCAAGTCCGTCGTGTCGACGCTCACGGGCCTGGCGCTCGCCCGCGGCGACCTGACCAGCCTCGACGAGACGCTCGGGGACCTGCTGCCCGGCGACGTGGCAACGCTCGCGGACTGGGAGCGCGCCATCACCGTGCGCGACCTCCTGACGATGAGCGGCGGATGGGATTGGCACGAGTCGGGGGCGATCGGCTACAACGACTGGATCGTCTCCGGGGATCCCATCGGCTACCTCCTCGCCACCCCGCAGGGTAGCCCGCCGGGCGACGCCTTCGCGTACAACTCGGCGGCGGTGCACCTCCTGGGCATCGTCCTCGAGGAGGCGACCGGGAAGACCCTGCCGGCCTTCGCGGACGAGGTGCTCTTCGGGCCCCTCGCGATCTCCGCAAGCGCATGGGAGCCGCTCGGCGGGCGCGTGAACGGCGGCGCCGGCCTGGACCTGCGGCCGCGCGACCTCGCTCGGCTGGGACAGCTCTTCCTCCAGGACGGGTGGTCCGGCGGACGGCGCATCCTCCCGGCCGGATGGGTAGAGGAGGCCACCACGCGCCGCTACGGGTGGCGGGACAGCGCGGGCCCGACCGACGTCTCGTACGGCTACCTCTGGTGGACCGACGTGGACCACGCCGCCTTCATGGCGTGGGGATACGGCGGCCAGTTCGTCTACGTGGCGCCCGAGCGGGATCTGGTCGTGGTGGCCACGACGGAGTGGGGGCTGGTGGACGGCAAGGGCATCCCGGCCGGGCTGTCGGCGAAGGTGCTGGGGGTGATCGTGAACGGCGTCCTGCCGGCGGCCCCGCCCGACTGACGCCGAGCGGGCGATCCGCCCCTACGCCATCCCCTCGAGGACCTTCTGCGCCTTCTTGCGCTTGGTGGGGTCGAGGATGCGCTTGCGCAGCCGGATCGCGTCGGGCGTGACCTCGATGAGCTCGTCGTCCTGGATGAACTCCAGCGCGAGCTCGAGGCGTGACCTGCCGGGGCGTCTCGAGCTTGATGTTCTCGTCCGACGCCGTGGTGCGCATGTTCGTGAGCTTCTTCTCCTTGCTCACGTTCACGTCCATGTCGTCCGTGCGCACGTTCTCGCCCACGATCATCCCGCCGTACACGGGGTCGCCCGGGCTGACGAACATCGTCGCGCGCTCCTGCAGGTTGAAGAGCGCGAAGCCGACGGCCACGCCCTCCCGATCCGCCACCAGCACGCCCCGCGACCGGCCGCGCAGCGGCCCGGCCCACGGGCCCCACGAGTCGAAGGTGTGGTGCAGGATGCCCTCGCCCCGCGTGTCGGTCATGAACTCGCTGCGGTAGCCGAAGAGGCCGCGCGCCGGCACACGGAAGTGGAGGCGCGTGTTGCCGGAGTCGCCCATCGGACGCATCTCGGTCATCTCCGCCTTGCGCGGGCCCATCCTCTCGATGACGGTGCCGACCAGGGTGGAGGGCACCTCGACCACGGCCTCCTCGTAGGGCTCGAGCAGCTTGCCGCCCTCGAGTCTGCGCGTGATGACCCGGGGGCGCGACACCTGGAACTCGTAGCCCTCGCGGCGCATCGTCTCCATCAGGATCGACAGGTGCAGCTCACCGCGACCGCTCACCGTGAAGGTGTCCGGCTGGTCCGTGTCCTCGACGCGGAGCGCGACGTTCCGCTCCAGCTCCCGGTACAGGCGCTCGCGCACCTGGCGCGTGGTCACGAACTTCCCGGACCGTCCGGCGAAGGGGGAGTTGTTGACGTTGAAGTCGACCGAGAGGGTCGGCTCCTCCACGGCGATCCCCTTCATCCGCTCCCGGTACTCGGGGTCGGTGATCGTCTTGCCGATGTCGACGCCGTCCAGGCCGGCCAGCGCCACGATGTCGCCCGCCGAGGCCTCCTCCACGTCGATGCGCTCCAGGCCGCGGAAGGTGTAGAGCTTCATCACGCGGGCCGCGTCCGCCTCGGCGTCGTCCTCCACCATCCCGGGGGCACCCCAGGCCAGCAGCGTGACCCGGTCACCCACCGCGACCGTGCCGCGCTCGATGCGCCCGATCGCGATCCGGCCCACGTAGGACGAATAGTCCAGCGTGGAGATCAGCATCTGGAAGTGGCCGGCGTGGTCGACCTTGGGCGACGGGAAGTACGAGACGATCGTGTCGAAGAGCGGCGTCAGGTCCTCGCCGCGCGCGTCCGGGTCGCGCGTGGCCCACCCTTCACGCCCGGAGGCGTAGAGGAAGGGGGCGTCGAGCTGCGCGTTGCTCGCCTCGAGGTCCATGAACAGCTCGAGCACCTCGTCGTGCACCTCGCGGGTGCGCGCGTCGGCGCGGTCGACCTTGTTCACGACGACCAGGGGCAGGAGCCCGAGCTCCAGCGCCTTCCTCGTCACGAAGCGCGTCTGCGGCATCGGCCCCTCGGCGGCGTCCACCAGGAGGACCACGCCGTCCACCATGCGCAGGATGCGCTCGACCTCGCCGCCGAAGTCGGCGTGCCCGGGGGTGTCGACGATGTTGATCTTCACGTCGCCCCAGTCCACGGCCGTGTTCTTCGCCAGGATCGTGATGCCCCGCTCGCGCTCGAGCGGGTTCGAGTCCATCGCGCGCTCCTGGACGTGCTGGTTCTCGCGGAAGACACCCGACTGGCGGAACATCTGGTCCACCAGGGTCGTCTTGCCGTGGTCCACGTGGGCGATGATGGCGATGTTGCGGATCTTCATGGCAGAAGCGCCGTCGAGGGCGCGAGCAGACGTGTTCGGTATAGCCTTTTAAGCTAATCGATGTCTGCCCGGAAGTTCAGCCCTTTCGAGACGACGCCACCTCCCGCGCCGCGCGCCTCCCCGGGGTCGTCAGGCCACGCGCCGCGCCTCCAGGCGCAGGTCGGCATCGGTCAGCGTGAGCCCCGTGGCCGCAGCGCCCACCCGCTCGAACACCACGCGCACGTACGGCACCCCGGCCGGGTGGAAGCTCCAGTCGCCCACGTGGAAGAGGTTGCGGGCGACGCCCTCCGGCACGCGCACCTGGAGCATGCCGCGCGTCTCGATGACCTCGAGGCGCTCCGCCGGGCCGGCGCCGAACGCGTAGACGCCGAGCAGGGCCGCCCGCTCCTCCTCGGTGAGCGACACGGTCTCCGGACGCGGGTCCGCGGTGCCCAGCTCCTCGAGGTAGGCCAGGACGGGCGCGGCCGCGTCGCCGCCTCCGGCGCGCGCGTGCGCCAGCAGCGTGATCCCGTGCGGGCCCGGGATGGCCTCGACCCCGGGAGACGCCTGGATCGCGGCGCGCACGACGTCCAGGCGCCCGAGCATCGTCCACGTGAAGAGGTTGGGGCGGGCGCCGTGCGCGATGAGGTAGTCCGCAATGTCCGGCCGCCCCACGTGGGACGCCGCGCCGAGCGCGGTCTCCCAGTCCCCGAAGCCCCAGTCCCACGAGGCCCTCGCCAGCGCGGGCCGCGCGTCCACGAGCTCCCGTACCCGGTCGAGGTCCCGGTGGGACGCCCCGACCACCGCGGAGACGAGCGCCGGGTCCTGGTGCGGGAAAATGGGAGGGCGCCTCCGCGCGCGCGGTGCGCCGCCGCGAGGTGCCATGCGGCGAGAGGCCGGGAAGTGCGGGCAGCGCCGCGAGTCCCATCAGGAACCGCCTGCGATCGAAACCTCCGTCCATCGTGCACCTCCGCGTTCGGGTTGCCGGACGCCGCAGGGTTGCCGCAGACCCGACCCCCGGGCAATCGACCGCGCCTGAGGAGGACGATGAGGAAACGATGAGGCGGCGCAAGTCATTGCCCTTCAACGCTTTTCGGCCTCGCGCCCGGGGCGCGCAGAACTGGACATCCCCCGGGATCAGGTCCTAGGTTGGGCGGATGGATCCGACCCCCCTCCTCCGCTTCGGCGACTTCTCCTTCGACCCGGCGACCGGCGAGCTGGTCGGCCCGGAGGGTGTCGAGCGCCTGCAGCCGCAGCCGGCCGCGGTGCTGGCGCTGCTCGCCTCCCGCGCCGGGGAGCTGGTCACGCGCGACGAGCTGCGCCTGGCGGTGTGGCCCGACACCAAGGTCGAGTTCGACCAGGGGATCAACTACTGCATCCGACAGATCCGCGACGGCGCTCGCCGAGAGCGCCGACGCCCCCCGCTTCATCGAGACGCTTCCCCGCCGGGGCTACCGCTTCCTCGTGCCCGTGGAGGGGTCGCCCGGGGGAACGGCGGCGCCGGTGGCCGCGGGCCCCTCCGCCTCGCGTCTCCTGGGGCGTTGGCTTGCGGTCGGCGCGGTCGCGATCGCCGCGATCCTCTTCGGCATCCGCTGGCTCGGTCGCGGCACCCCGACCGCCGCGCGCGTCACCGTGGTGGTCCTCCCCCTCGCGGACCCGGACTCCGGCTCGACCGTCTTCACGGCCTTCAACCGAGCCCTCGGCGACGCGCTGGTGCTGGAACTGACGGCCGCCGACGGGGGGCGGCTCGGCGTGGTAGGCCCGCTCACCACGGGGCCCCTGGTACGGGACGGGATCCCGCCCGCGTCGATCGGGACGAGCCTGTCCGCCGACTTCGTCGTCTCGGGAGGCGCGCGCACCGCCGACTCGACGGTGTTCCTGCAGGCGGTGCGCCAGACGGACGGAACGCACGTCGTCGCGAAGCGTTTCCCGGTCCGGGACCGCACGCCGGAGGCACTCGCGGCGGAGATGTCGGCCTTCGCGATCGAGTCGCTGCGCCCGCCTTCCGCGGCCGACCCCGGAGAGCCACCCGACGCCTTGTAGGGCCGGGCGGTGGGCACGATGTTGCTCCCCCCGTCCTCCAAGGAGCCCGCCGTGCCGCCGATCCGACGTCCGGTCCTCGCACTTTCCGTCCTCGCCCTCGCACTCGCGTCCCGCCTCCCCGCCCAGACGGTCGACGCCCAGTACACGCAGCAGGTGGATGCCCTCGCCTCGAACGCGCTGGTCCGCGAGGCCTTTGCGCGCGTCGAGGCCCTCGACCCGTGGGGGATGGAGCGCCTCCTCGAGCTCACGCAGATCCCCTCCCCGCCCTTCGGCGAGGCCGCGCGCGCGAAGCGCTACGCCGAGCTCCTGCGCGAGGCCGGCGCGGACTCGGTTTGGATCGACGAGGTGGGGAACGTGGTCGGTCTCCGGAAGGGGCGCCGGGGGCGGCGGACCGTCGCGCTCGACGGGCATCTGGACACGGTCTTCCCCGAGGGGACGGACGTGACCGTCCACCAGCGCGGCGACACGCTGTTCGCGCCGGGCATCGGCGACGACACGAGAGGGCTCGTGGTCGTGCTCACGGTGCTGCGCGCGATGGAGGAGGCGGGCCTGGAGACCGACGACGACGTCTACTTCGTGGGCACGGTCGGCGAGGAGGGGCTCGGCGATCTGCGCGGAATGAAGCGCCTCTTCCGTGAGGGCGCCGACCCGATCGACGCGTGGATCGAGGTGGACGGTGGCGGCCTCGGCGGCATCACGAGCATGGGGCTGGGCTCCCACCGCTACCGCGTGACCTACCACGGGCCCGGCGGCCACTCGTGGGGCGCCTTCGGGCTGGCGAACCCGGCGCACGCGCTCGCGCGCGGCATCCGCTACTTCCAGGACGCCGCGGACACGTTGACCCGGAAGGGCCCGCGCACGAGCTACAACGTGGGCGTGATCGGCGGCGGCACCTCCGTGAACGCGATCCCCTTCGAGGCGTGGGCGGAGATCGACATGCGCTCGGAGAGCCCACGGAGCCTCGAGACGATCGACGCCGCCCTGCACGCGGCGATGCAGCGCGCCCTCGAGGAGGAGAACGGCCTCAAGCGGCGCGGGGAAGCGCTCACGGTCGACCTCGACATGATCGGGGACCGGCCGTCCGGAGAGATGGACCCGAAGGCGCCGCTCGTGCAGCGCGCGATCGCCACCACCACGCACTTCGGCGCCGAGGCGGACCTCGGGCGCTCGTCGACGAACTCGAACATCCCCATCTCGCTCGGCGTTCCCGCGGTGACGATCGGTCGCGGCGGCGTGGGCGGGGAGAACCACGCCCCCGGCGAGTGGTGGATCAACCGCGATGGGCACCTCGCCATCCAGCGGGCACTCCTACTCCTGGTGGCCGAAGCGGGGCTGGCGCCGATCGTCCCCTGAGGCCGGGGCCCCGCCGCTCGGGTCCGGATTCGGCCCGTCCGGGGCCGGTGGGGCCCGCTCACGAGGAAGCGCTTCGGTTCCCCCTTTCCCGTCTTCCACCCTTCGAGGCATGAGCCCGGGGGGTCACGAGGAGGAGGGAGGGGGAGCATGTCCGAGCTGCTTCAGGACGTCCGCTTCGGTCTGCGGACGCTGCGCAACGGATGGGGGGTCACGCTGGTGGCGATCGTGTCGCTCGCGGTGGCCATCGGGGGGAACACCGCGGTCTTCGGGCTGATCGACAGCCTTCTCTTCCGGCCCATGAGCGCGCAGGCGCCCGAACGCCTCGTGGTGCTGCAGGAGCGGAAGAAGGAATCGCCCGCGAACCTCTCCACGCTCGCCACGTCGCTGGCGAACTACGCGGACCTCGCGGAGCAGAGCCGCACCACCTCCGCCTGGGCAGCCTACCGCCCCACCACGCTGGGCCTGCGGGGCCCGGAGCGTTCCGAGCCCGTGACGGGGGCCCAGGTGACGATCGGCTTCTTCGACCTCCTGGGCATCCACGCCGCGCGGGGTCGCACGTTCCGGCCGGACGAGGGCGTCGAGGGCGGCCCGCGCGTCGCGATGGTCACACCCGAGTTCTGGGAACGCACCCAGGGTGACGTCGACGAGCCCGTCGGCCGGATCCTCACGCTGGACGGCGAGCCCTACGAGGTCGTGGGCGTCGTGCCCGAGAGCTTCACGTTCCTCTTCATCAACGCCGACGTATGGGTGCCGCTCACGGAGAGCCCCACGGGAAGCCCCCGCGACCGACGCGACGTCGTGGCGATCGGGCGGCTGGCGCCGTCGGCCACGATGGAACAGGTCCGTGCCGAGATGACGGGGCTGGCCGCTCGGCTCGAGGAGGAGCACCCGGGCGTGCAGAGGGACTGGACCGTGGACGTGTTCAACGCACGCACGGACATCCCCGGCGCACGGACGCAGATCTTCTACGCGCTCCTCCAGGGCTCGGTGTTCTTCGTGCTCCTCATCGCCTGCGCGAACATCACGAACCTGCTGATGGCGCGGGGCCAGGAGCGGCGACGCGAGATCGCGCTGCGCACGGCGCTCGGCGCGAACCGCGGGCGCATCGTACGCCAGCTCCTCACGGAGAGCGGGGTCCTCGTCGCGGTGGGTGCGCTCCTCGGTCTCGGGCTGGGCTGGTACGGGCTGCGCGTGATGGCGAACCGCTTCGTGGACGTGCTCCCCACCAACTACGTTCCGCGACTGGACGGCAGCGTCGTCCTCTTCACGGTGGGCGTGTCGGTGCTGGCCGGGCTGCTCGTCGGCCTGGTTCCGGCGGTGCAGACCTTCCGGGCGGGACAGGCCGAAGCGCTCCAGGAGGGTAGCGGTCGGTCCACCGGCGGCCGGAGCCGCAAGCTGGTGACGCGGGGCCTGGTGGTGGCCGAGATCGCCCTCTCGCTCCTGGCGCTGGGCGGGGGCGGGATGATGGTACGCAGCTTCCTGGCCCTCCAGGGGAAGGACCCGGGCTTCGACGGCTCGGCGATCCTCACGGCGGGCGTGCGCGTGCCGGACTCCCGCTACCCCACGGACGAGCAGCGTCTGGTCCTGCTCCACCAACTGCTCGAGCGGGCGCGCGGACTGGAGGGTGCGCGCGCGGTGGCCGTCGTGAACGTCCTGCCCCGCAACGTGCAGGCCCCCACCGATTCGTTCCACGTGCAGGGGAGGGAGATCGATCCGGCGGCAGCCGCGCCCCGGGCCTTCGCGCTGCAGGCGTCCCCGGCGTATCCCGACGTGTTCGGCATCGACGTGCTCCGGGGCCGCTTCTTCGAGGACGGCGACGGGCCGGACCAGCCCCCCGTGGTGGTGGTCAACCGCTCCTTCGCGGAGAAGTGGTTCGCGAACGAGAGCCCCGTGGGCCGGATCCTCGAGCTCCGTGGCGCCGCACGGGAGATCGTGGGCGTGGTGTCCGACGTCCAGCAGGTCCTCTTCACGACACCGGGGCAGGTGGAGTCGGAGGCGATCTACCTCCCGGCGGCCCAGACGCCGAAGGGCGGCTACACGCTGGCGGTGCGGGCCGCGGGCGACCCCGCCGGCCTCAAGGAGCCGCTCCGCCTCGAGGTCCAGGCGCTCGACCCCGACCTCACGCTCGCCAGCGTCCTGACGATGGAGGAGTTCACGGACCAGTTCTTCGTGGGGGTGAACGTGTTCAACACGATCCTGGGGAGCTTCGGCATCCTGGCGATCCTGCTGGCCTCCCTCGGGACCTACGGAGTGCTGGCCTACCAGGTGAGCCAGCGGCGCCACGAGATCGGGATCCGCATGGCCGTCGGTGCCCAGGCGGGTGCGGTGGTGAGGATGGTGACGAAGCAGGGCCTCGTGATGTCGGCCCTGGGCCTGGGCATCGGCGGACTCGTGATGATCCCCCTCACGCGCCTGGTGCGCAGCCTGCTCGCGGGGTTCGTCACGGTGCGGAGCGACACGGGCTTCGTGGTGGCCGGCATCCTGTTCTCCGTCACGGTGGCCGCGAGCCTCCTTCCGGCCTTCCGGGCCTCGGCCACGGATCCGGCCCGGGCGCTACGCGACCCGTAGGCGGCCCGCCCTGGCCCAAGCGGGTGCCCGACCTCTATAGATTCGGCCGGACGGACGGCGGCGACGCCCGGCCCCCTCACGTGGAGAACTCGGATGCACGACAGCCGCACCGGACCCTCGCCGGACGGGGTCGCCCTCGGCGACCGCGGCTTCTGGGGGATCTTCGTCGCGGCCTGGGTGGCGTACGAGGGGCTCTATGTCACCGCGGCCCTGAACGAAGCGGGCGTGGGGTTCATGCTGTCCCTCGGCCTGGCCTCGGCGAACACGCTTCCCACCGCGACGCTGAGCGTCCTGGTGGCGTTGCGTCGCCGCAACCTCCTGCGCCCTGAGCGGAGCCTGGCGCGGACGGTTCTCGTGCACCTGGGAGTGGGCATCCTCTTCGCCGTCGCCTCCGCCGCCGTGACCACCCTCCTCCTGACCCTCACCGGGTGGGAGGAGCACATGACGCACCCCACCGGCCTGGTCGCGACCCTGCTGCTCCGCACCCTGACCGCGCTCTTCCTCTACGCGATCCTGGCCGGATTCCTCATGTGGGCCGAGTCGCTCCGTCGGGTCCACGAGAGCCGGACCCTGGCCGCACGCGAAGCCATGCTGCGGGCCCAGGCGGAGGCCAAGTCGCTGCGGGCCCAGTTCAACCCGCACTTCGTCTTCAACACCCTCCACTCCCTCATGCTCCTGGTTCGCGCGGACCCGGCCACCGCGGAGAAAGCCATCGAGGACGTGGCCGAGTTGATACGCTACGCCTCCATCCTGCAGCGCCGGGACATCGACCTGGTTCCGCTCGCGAAGGAGCTCGAGGTCGCGCGTCGCTACCTTGCGCTCGAGAAGCTGCGCCTCGAGGAGCGGCTCCGCGTCGTGTGGAAGGTCGAGGTCGAGCCCGCGCAGGTGATGGTGCCCGCGTTCGCCCTGCAGACGCTCCTGGACAATGCCGTGCGGCACGGGCTCGAGCCCCGTCCGGAGGGTGGGACCATCACGGTCGCGATCACGGCTCACGAGGGAAGCCTGGCGCTGACCGTGGCCGACGACGGTGAGGGCGCGGACCCGGAGGCGGTGGCCGCGGCCTTCGAGCATGGGCTTCAGCTCCTCGCGCGTCGCCTGGAAGCCCTCTACGGGGAGACGGCGTCCGTGTCCTGGACCACGGCGCCCGGGAGGGGATTCACCGCGAAGGTCCGGTTCCCCGAGCGGGCGCCGCCTTCCGAGGCGGCGGTTGGAGAGCGCCGTGACCGGGACCGACGGCCTGGGCACGATCCGCGCGCTCATCTGCGAGGACGAGCCGCTGGCGGTGCGGGCCATCCGCGAGTACCTGCGGGACGTCGACTGGATCGATCTGGTGGGCGAGGCGCGTGACGGCAGGGAGGCGCTCCGTCTCATCCACAAGCTGGAGCCCGACCTGGTGTTCATGGACGTGCGCATGCCCGGGATGAGCGGCGTCGACGTGCTGCAGGCCGTGGAGCACCAGCCAGCCGTCGTGTTCACGACGGCGTTCGACGAGTACGCGATTCCCGCCTTCGACCTGGGTGCCGTGGACTACCTGGTGAAGCCCTTCGGCAGGGACCGGCTGCTGGAGACGCTGGAGCGCGTTCGGGTTCGCCTCGTCGGTGAAGGACGGGCCCGTTCCCGCGAGGTGGCGCCGGAAGGGCGGCGCTTCGCCCGGCGCCTCTTCGCGCGCCACAAGGGCGCGACCGTGCCGGTGGTGGTCGCCGAGATCGTGCGCGCGGACGCGGTGGTGGGCGGGGTCGACCTGGTCACCGCGGCGGGGACGTTCAGCCTGGACGGCTCGCTGACCGAGCTGGAGGCGCGGCTGGACCCGACCGACTTCGTGCGGGTGCACCGCGCCCACCTGGCCAACCTGTCCCACGTCGTGAGCATCCGGCGCTACGACGAGCGGCGCCTCTCGCTGCGTTTCGACGACGGCTCGACGCTGGTGGCGAGCCGCCGCGGCTCCCAGGCGCTGCGCGAGATGGGGGCGTAGCGCCCGGAGTCGCTTGGCCCCCGTGGGCCTCAGCTCGCCGCGAGGTACTGCTCGGGGTCCGCTGCGAAGCGCGAGCGGCAGCCGCCACAACAGAAGTACGTACGTCTTCCCCTCGTGCACGTGCGTGTGCTGGGCGCCCTCGACCTTCACGGTCATGTGGCATACCGGATCGATCGCCGTCTCCGGCTCCGGCTCGGGCTCCGCGGACTCGACATCGGGCTCCTCCCAGGACACGTCGCCGAGCGCGCGGCGCGTCTGGACGATCTCCGCGAGGATCGACACGGCGATCTCGTCCCCGCGACGGGCCTGGATGTCCAGCCCCGCGGGAAAGCGCACCCGCTTGCGGGCCGCCTCGTCCACGCCGTCCCGTGCGAGCGTCTCCAGCACGGCCTCACCGCGCGTGCGGCTCGCGACCAGCCCCACGTAGGGGACGGCCGTCCCCAGGAGCGCCACGAGCGCGGGCTCGTCGTACTCCCCGTGCGTGGCCACCACCGCGAAGGTGAGCGGCGTCACGTGCTTCGGGATCTCCGCCACCTCGCGCAGCACCTCGTCGGCGTTTGCGCCATGGCGCCGCCCCCGGTCGGGTCCACCGCCGTGACCCCGTAGCTCATGGCCTTGCCGAGGTGCGCCAGGGCCCGGGCCACCGGAAGGCTCCCCACCACGAGGAGACGGGGCGTGGGTTGGTGGGGCTCGATGAAGATGTCCAGGGTACCTCCGCTGAAGCAGGTCATGGGTTTGACTTCCTCGACGCCCTCCGGCACGGGCCGCGCGCCCGGGTCCGGCGAGAGGCGGATCAGGCGCGGTTTGCCGTCGACGAGCGCGCGCGCCGCCTCCCGGATCACGGTGGGCTGCGCGCAGCTCCCCCGATCCACCCGTACATCGTGCCGTCCAGCGTGACGATGGCGCGGTCGCCGGGCTTCCCCGACGTGGGGCGTCTCCGCACGCACGACCAGCGCGGTCGCGAACGGCACGCCCGCCGCCCGTCAACTCGTGGGCCTTCCCGAAGAACTCGTCGAACATGCGCGTCGCGCCTCCCTGAAAGGGGCGGAGGCCGGACGCCGGCGGCGCCCGACCCCGTGCCCCCGACCCCGCAGGGTCTCAGTCGTCGCTCACCCCCGCGTCCCGCAGCGCCTTCCACACCCGCTCCGGCGTGATCGGGATGTCGATGTGGCGTACGCCCAGGTGCCAGAGCGCGTCGACCACCGCGTTGGCGATGGCCGGCGGCGCGCCCACCGTGGGCGACTCGCCCACCCCCTTGGCGCCGAGCGGGTGGTGCGGGGACGGCGTGATCGTGTGGCCCGTCTCCCACTTCGGTGATCTCCACGGCCGTCGGCAGGAGGTAGTCCGCGAACGTGCCCGGTGAGGTTCTGGCCGTTCTCGTCGTAGACGATCTCCTCGAAGAGCGCCGGCGCGAGGCCCTGTGTCAGGCCGCCGTGCACCTGCCCCTCCACCACCAGCGGGTTGATGATGTGCCCGCAGTCGTCGATCGCGACGAAGCGGCGCACCTTCACGCTCGCCCGTCCCCTTGTCGATGTCCACAACGGCGATGTAGCTGCCGAAAGGGAAGGTCATGTTCGGCGGGTCGTAGTAGTCCGTGGCCTCCAGCCCCGCCTCCATTCCGTACGGGTGGTTGGTGTAGGCCGCGAAGGCGATGTCCTGGATCGTCTTGTGCCTGGTCGGGCGAGCCCTTCACCTGCCAGCGGTCCACGTTCCACTCCAGGTCGTCCTCGCCTACCTCGAGCAGGTAGCGCGGCGATCTTGCGGGCCTTCGCCTTGATCTTCCGCGCGGCCATCGCGCCGGCAGCGCCCGCCGTGGGCGTGGAGCGGCTCGCGTACGTACCCAGACCGTACGGCGCGGTGTCGGTGTCGCCCTCCTCGACCTCCACGTCCGCGGCGGGGATGCCCAGCTCCTCGGCGATGATCTGCGCGTACGTGGTCTCGTGCCCCTGGCCCTGCGACTTCGTGCCGAAGCGGGCGATCGCCTTCCCGGTCGGATGGATCCGGATCTCGGCCGAGTCGAACATCTTGATGCCGAGGATGTCGAAGTCCCGCGAGTGTCCCGGCACCCACCACCTCGGTGAAGCTCGAGATGCCGATCCCCATCAGCTCACCGCGGTCGCGTTTCTCCGCCTGCTCCTTCCGCAGCCCGCGCGTAGTCGATCATCTGCATCGCCTTCTGGAGCGCGGCCGCGTAGTTGCCCGGAGTCGTACTCCCAGGCGGTCGGGCGACTTGTAGGGGAACTGGTCGGGCCGGATGAAATTCTTCATGCGGAAGTCCGCCGGGTCCTCGCCGAGCTCGTGCGCCATGATGTCGGTCATGCCGCTCGACCATGTGCACCGCCTCGGTGACGCGGAACGAGCAGCGGTAGGCCACGCCTCCCGGCGGCTTGTTCGTGTAGACGCCGTCGACCTGCGACATGGGCCGCCTTCATGTCGTAGGAGCCGGTGCAGATGCTGTAGAGCCCCGCCGGGAACTTCGACGGATTGGCCGCCGCGTCCGCCGCGCCGTGGTCGGCCAGCGTCTTCACGCGCAGCCCCGTGATCTTCCCGTTCTCGTCGGCGGCCATCTCGGCCTCGATCCAGTAGTCGCGCGCGAAGCTGTCGGCCTGGAGGTTCTCGCTCCGGTCCTCGATCCACTTCACCGGCTTGCCGGTCACGAGGCTCGCCACGGCGCACACCACGTAGCCCGGATACACGGGCACCTTGCCTCCGAAGCCGCCACCGATGTCCGGCGAAATGACCTGGATCTTCTGCTCGGGCAGCCCGCTCACCAGCGCGAACACGGTGCGGATCGCGTGCGGTGCCTGGGTCGTCATGTAGAGCTGCATCTTCCCCATGGTCGGCGTCGTAGTTCGCCACCATCCCGCACGTCTCGATCGACGCCACGTGGATGCGCGGGATGTGCATCTTCTCCCTCACGACCGTCGCCGCCTCGGCGAACACCTCGTCCGTGGCCTCCGCGTCCCCGGCCTCCCAGTGCCAGATGTGGTTGGTCTTCTTCTCCTTGTCGTCCCGGACGATCACCTCGTCCTTCATGGCCTCGAAGGGGTCCACCACCGGCGTCGAGCGGCTCGTAGTCCACGAAGACCTTTTCGATCGCGTCGGCCGCGATGTAGCGCTCCGTCGCGACGACCGCGCACACCTCCTGCGCGAAATACACGACCTTGTCGATGGGGAGCACCATCTGCGTGTCCGACATGAGCGTCGGCATCCAGTGGAGGTTCGCCGGCGGCCTGCAGGTCCTTCCCCGTGATGACCGCGAGCACGCCCGGCGAGTGGCGAGCGCCTCGCTCGGCGTCGATGCTCAGGATCTTCGCGTGCGCGTACGGGCTCCTCACAATGTCCATGTAGAGCATGCCCGGGGAGCTTCACGTCGTCCACGTAACGGCCCTGGCCGCGGATGAAGCGGGGTCCTCCTTCCGCTTCATGCGGTGCCCCATGCCGCAGACCTTCTCGGGGGTGCGGACCCGGATCTCGCTCGGTCGTCTCCACCTGCGCGGACGCACCCTCGGGCACGGGGTGCATCTTCTGGACGCGATCATCGACCTGGGTCGTCATCACGGCCGCCTCCTCTTTGGGCGCGCGCATCTTCTCGGCGGCGTATTTCGATGGCCTCGACGATCTTGTTGTAGCCGGTGCACCGGCAGAGGTTGCCGGAGATCCCCCAACCGGATGTCCTCCTCCGAGGGATCGGGGTTGTGGTCGCAGCAGCTCCTTGGCGGTCATGAGCATTCCGGGCGTGCAGTAGCCGCACTGGAGGCCGTGCTTCTCCCAGAAGCCCTCCTGCAGGGGATGGAGCTCAGCGCCCTTCGCCAGGCTCTCCACCGTCTCCATCTCGAGGCGCCGTCCGCCTGCACGGCGAACACCGTGCAACTCTTCACGGCCGACGCCGTCCAGGTGGACCGTGCACGCGCCGCAGCTCGTCGTGTCGCAGCCGATGTGCGTCCCGGTGAGCGACAGGTCCTCACGGATGAAATGGACGAGCAGCGTACGCGGCGTCCACCTCGCTTCGTGTACCGGGTCGTTCTCCGTTCACGGTGACCGTGATCGTGTGCTCGCTGCTCATGCTCATCGCACCTCCCGTGGCCCGCCGAACCGCCCTGCGGATGGCGCGCTTGACCAGCACCCTGGTGACGTCGCGCTTGTAGAGCTCGACGATCCCCTCAGGTCACCCGAGGGATCGCACTCCCCGGCCGCGGCCTGCCCGGCCGCCTCGATGACGTCGTCGGTGGGTTCCTTCCCCACGAGCGCCGCTTCGGCGCTGGTGGCGCGCATCGGGCACCGCGCTCACGTTGGTGAGGCCGATCCGTGCCGGCCGTGCAGGTACCGCCGTCTCATCGTGAGCTGGACCGCCGCCGCGGAGACGGCATAGTCGCCCACCTTGCGCTCGAACTTCTCGTAGGCGCCGCCGGAACCCGCACCCGGCGCGGGGATACGCACCTCCACCAGGATCTCGTTGGGCTGCATGGCGTTCTCGAAGAGACCCACTGAAGAAGTCGTCCGTCGTGGATCTCGCGCGGCCATCCGGACCCTGTGCCACCATGGTGGCGCCGTAGGCCAGCATGACGGCCGGATGGTCGTTGGCCGGGTCGGCGTGTGCGAGGTTCCCGCCCACCGTCGCACGGTTGCGCACCAGCGGGTCCGCGATGACGCGGGCGGCGTCGGCGAGGAGCGGATAGCGCTCCGCGACGTCGCGGGAGCGCTCGATCTCGTCCTCACGCGTCATCGCCCCGATGGCCAGGGCGCCGCCCTCCTCACGGATGTGGTCGAGCCCCTCGATACGGTTGATGTCCACGAGATGCTGCGGGCAGGGCCAGCCGGAACCGCATGGCCGGGCACCAGGCTGTGGCCACCCGGCGAGTACCTTCGCGTCCTCGCCGAGACGTTCCGAGCAGCGACACGGCCTCGTCCACCGTGGACGGCACGTGGTAGTCGAATTCTCCGTGGAATCAATCGGACCTCCTCCTTCGCGGGGCAGACGGGCCGGGTCGGGTCTGTAGGTTATCGGAGCGCCGTCGCACGCTCCCTGGGGGAATCGCATCTCAGGTCTATCAGGGCATAGAGGACCGCGACCACCACGCACATGATCGCGATCGCCATGGCGGTGTACCGCACCCAGGGCGGAAAGAGGTCTCTTCGCCACCTCCCGGGCGACGTTCGCCGCGAACTCCGTCTGCGGACGGGGGCTTCGCCTTCGGGGGAGCGGGGGCCTGCGCCCCGGCGTCGGCGGCCGCACCCCGTTCCTTCACGGAGACGTTCAGGCCATCGAGGCTCTGTTTGATGATGGCCTTGGCCGAGCTCTCCATCAGGCGCTGGCCCACGCTCGCGAGGCGGCCGCCCACCTGCGCGTCGCCCTCGTAGGTCACCTTCGTCTGCGCGCCGGCTGCCTCCAGTGCGAGGTGGCCCGTCGCCTTGACGAAACCGGGCGCGCCGCGCCCATCGACCTGCATGGTGTAGGCGTTCGGGGGCCGGATGTCCTCGAGCTTCACCTTTCCCATGAACTGCCCCTGCACGGGGCCCACCTTGATCTTGAGGGCCCCCTCGTACTCGTTCTCACCGACGAGATCGAGCTTCTCGCATCCGGGTAGGACGCTCGCCAGGACCTCCGGATCGAGGAGGGTTTCCCACACCAGCTGTTGCGGGCCGTCGAAGAGGTATTCGCCGCTCACTTTCATCGGGCATGCTCCCTGGGGGTCGCATCGGATTCGCCATCCGAGCCGCGATCGGATTCTCGTTTTATGCCAAGCCACGAGGAATGTCCAGCGCGGCCCCCACGCCCGGACCGTCTCAGACGTGCGAGGGTCTCGGCGAGCTCGGCCATGGAGCGCAGGTCGCGGATGGGGAGGAAATCGTCGATCCAGGGAAGCGCGGCCTTCATCCCCGCAGCGCGCGGCGCGTAGTCCGCGTGCCCGGCGTGGGGGTTGAGCCACACGAGGCGATGACAGCGTCGCTGCAGCCAGCGCATCTCCATGGCGAGCTCCTCGGCGTCGCCCCGGTCGCAGCCGTCACTCACCACGACCACGACGGCGCCACGGCGCAGCATCCGTCGGCTCCACACGCGGTTGAACGTGCCCAGGCAGGCGCCGATACGCGTCCCGCCGGCCCAGTCCGCCACCTCCGCGGCCGCCTCGTCGATCGGCGCGGTCCACATTGCGCAGCCGGAGCTGCGCGGTGATGCGCGAGAGCCGCGTCCCGAACACGAACGTCTCGACCCGGGGCAGCGTGCGGACCATGGCGTGGAAGAAGTGGAGCACGAGTCGTGCGTAGCGCTCCATGGAGCCGGAGATGTCGGCCAGGAGGATGACGGGCCGCGGCTTCTCCACGCGTCGACGCATCGGGAGCGTAGCGGGGATCGCGCCGAGGCGGCCGGCCTGCCGCAGAAGCCGGCGGAAGTCGACCGCCCGTCCGGAGGGGTGCGCCGCGTAGCGACGCGTCGTGCGCATCCGCCGCCGACCATCGGAGCCGGCGAGCAGCCTGCGCGCGCCTCGAGCTCCTCCGGCGTCATCTCCGCGAAACGCTTGCGCTGGAGGACCTCCTCGTCGCTGTACGTCCCGCTCCGGTCCCGCACGTCGCGCTCCTCCATGTCCGCCCTCGCCTTGAACGCCGCGAAGGTGGCGATCGTGAAGCGCTCCTGCCGGACACGGTCCCTGGGCGCGGGAGGACGTCGCCGAGCCCGTGGACCCACGTCGTCGGGCAAACGCCAGAAGCGGTTGAAGGCGGTCTCGAAGAGCACCAGGTCCTCCCGGCGCGTCTACCAGGACGGCGCGGGCGGTGCGGAAGACCTCGTCCCGGTCGCCCAGATCCACCCACCCGAGCGCGCGCGCGAGGTCGGCGGTCTGCGCGGGCGTGACCGGGAGGCCCACGCGCCGGAGCGTCGCGCCGAAGCCAACCAGGTTCTCCAGGAGCCGGAGGCCGCTCGGATCCCCGGAGGGCAGGTCGAGCGGGGACCCGTTCGCGCCACCGGAGCCGCTCACGCCGAGGCAGCCTCCGCGTCGGCCAGGACGGCCGCGGCGCGCTGGCCACGAATGAGATCCACATCGTCCTGGTACTTCAGCAGCAGGCCGAGGGTGCGGTCGACGACCTCCCCGTCCAACCGGCGCGTGGACAGGTGGGTGAGGGCGCGCGCCCAGTCCAGGGACTCGGCCACGCCGGGGAGCTTGTAGAGGTCCTCCTCACGCAACCGCTGGACGAACGCCACCACCTGTCTCGCCAACCCGTCCTCCGCCTCGGGGACCTTCCTGCGCACGATCGCCAGCTCCTGCTCCGACGACGGGTATTCGATCCAGTGGTAGATACATCGGCGCTTGAGCGCGTCGTGGATCTCCCGCGTCCGGTTGGACGTGATGATCGTCACCGGGGGATGCTCGGCCCGGAAGGTGCCCAGCTCCGGAACCGTGATCTGGAAGTCGCCCAGGAGCTCGAGGAGGAAGGACTCGAACTCCTCGTCGGCGCGATCCAGCTCGTCGATGAGGAGGACGGGGGCCCGGTCCCGGCTACGGTCGATCGCCTGGAGGAGGGGCCGGCGCAGGAGAAACGCCTCCGAGAAGATGTCCTGCACGTCCCCCCCGCCCCGCGCCTGGATTTCGATGAGCTGGCGCGGATAGTTCCATTCGTACACGGCGTGCGTGACGTCCAGCCCCTCGTAGCACTGCAGGCGGATGAGGGGTGTGTCGAGCAATCGGGACAGGACCAGCGCCACCTCCGTCTTTCCGACGCCCGGCTCGCCTTCGAGGAAGAGCGCCTTCTCCATGCGCAGCGCAAGAAAGAGACTCGTGGCCAGCCCGGGGTCGGCGAAGTAGTCGTGGTCCGCCAGCGAGGCGCGCGTCGCATCCGTGGATTCGAACACGTTCCCTATCCCTCTTCCACCAACGAGGCTTCCAGGGCCGCGGGCGTGTCGACGTCGCGGAACACACGCTCACCGTCGAGGCACACGGGAAACACCTCGCCGGAGTGCTCGGTCAGGAGCCCACGCGCGCCGACGTCGCCCTCCAGTCGCTGCAACGCATCGAACCATCGCTCGCCCCAGAGCACGGGGTTCCCACGCCGTCCGTTCACCACGGGGGCGCAGATCCCGCGTCCGAGATCGGGCGCGAAAGCCTCGGTGAGCGCCCTCAGGTCTGCGGCGGAGATCCAGGGCATGTCACCGAGAAGGACCATCGCGCCTTCCGCCTCCCCTGCGATCGCCCGGATCCCGGCCCCGACCGAGGTGCCGATGCCGTCGGCGTACCGGTCGTTGACGGCGAAGCGGACGGGAAGCCCGCCCAGGCCCCGGCGCACCGCGGCCGCCTCGTGACCCAGGACGACCACGACGGGATCGAGCGCCGCCCCGATCGCCGTCTCGACCACGCGCCGAACCATCGGCACGCCGCCCACGCGGGCAAGAAGCTTGTTCGCGTCCCCCATGCGGATGGAGCGGCCGGCCGCAAGCACGACCCCGGCGATGCGCGCGGCGGCGAGCCCGCCGCTCATGCCGCAGCCCCTCCGCGCAGGCGGGCCACGACCTCCGCGAGGATCGCGACCGCGATCTCGGCGGGCGTGCGGGCGCCGATGTCCAGACCGATGGGTGCGTGGATACGCGCAACGCCGGCCTCGTCCACGCCGGCTTCACGAAGTCGCTCGAGCCGCCTTGCGTGCGTCTTCCGGCTGCCCAGCGCACCGACGTAGAAGCAGGGGCTCGCCATCGCGCCCAGGAGCGCCGGGTCGTCGAGCTTGGCGTCGTGCGTGAGGGCTACGACCGCCGTGCGGTGATCCAGGCGAAGCTCGGCGAACGCCTCCTGCGGCCACGATCGCACGAGGTGGACGTCGGGGAAGCGCGCGTCCGTGGCCCACGCCGCGCGCGGATCGACCACGTGCACCTCGAAGCCCGCCGCGGTGGCCATGACGGTCAGGGGGGCGGCGATGTGCACCGCGCCGACCACCACCATGCGCACGGGAGGGTTGTAGGGTCGCAGGAAGACGGCGCCCTCCCCCTCGGCAAGCGTGGTCGCGCGGTCGTCGAGAAGCGCCTGGCGGGCGGCTTCCAGCGGCCATCCCTCGGGCTCCGGCGTGTCGGCTTCCATCGGGAAGAGCAGCGCCTGCTGCCCCCCCGGTATGCGCGTGCCCAGCACGACCGCACGCTTCTGGTCGAGGGCGCGGACCAGATCGGCGAGCAGCCCGTCCTTCATGCGATCCGCTCCAGCCAGATCGCGATCTTGCCGCCGCAGGCGAGCCCCACCTCCCAGGCCATCTCGTTGGTGACGCCGAACGAGACGCTCCGCGCCTCCCCCGAGCGGATCACCTCGGAGGCGGCCTCCACGACGGCGTTCTCGACGCATCCCCCCGAGACGGATCCACAGAAGTCTCCGTTCTCGGCGACCGCCATGTGGCTTCCGGCCTCACGCGGGGCCGAACCCCACGTGCGCACGACCGTGGCGAGCGCCACACCGAGTCCGCGCGCACGCCATGCCGCGGCGTACGCGAGGACGTCGCGGTCGGTGTCGGCACCCTGTCTCGCGGGAGGCATGCAGACGTATACCGGCCAGCCGCAGCCGAGTTCACGCGGGTTGCTTCAGGCGCTCCCGCCTCAGTCGCCCAGCACGTACGCGAAGATGAGCGGCGCGACGATCATCGCGTCGGAGTTGATGTTGAAGCGCGGCGTATCCGCGCCCTCGAGCTTGCCCCAGGTGATCTTCTCGTTGGCCGGCGCGCCCGAGTAGCCGCCGTAGGAGGGCTGCGCGTCCGTGATCTGCGCGAAGTAGCCCCAGAAGGGGACCTCCATCCTGCAGGTCCTGGATCATGCACGGCACGGCACAGATCGCGAAGTCGCCGGCGATGCCGCCGCCGATCTGGAAGAAGCCCACGGACGGCCGTCCCTCCTCGGCTCCGTGGTGGGCGATGTACCACTCGATGAGCTCCTGGAACTGCTCGGTGCCGGTCTTCACGCACGTGTGGTGCGCGACGTTCCCCATCATCACGTTGGCCGAGAAGATGTTGCCGGTCGTGGAGTCCTCCCACCCCGGTGCCCACACGGGAACGCCCATCTCCTTCGCGGCGAGCATCCACGAGTTCGCCGGGTCGATCTGGTAGTGCTGCTCGAGCGTCGGGTCGCCGAGCACCCGGAAGAGGTACTCGGCCGGCGTGTAGCGCTCGCCCGCCGCCGCCGCGTCCGACCACTGCTTCACCAGCCGCTTCTCGAGGTGCCGCATGATCGTCTCGGGGATGCACGTGTCCGTGACCCGGTTCATCCCGCGCTCGTACAGGGCCACCTCGTCCGCGACCGACAGCTCGCGCCACGACGGGATGATCTCGTACTCCTTGTTGGCCAGGAGGTTGAAGACGTCCTCCTCGAGGTTCGCGCCCGTGCAGGAGATGGCGTGCACCTTACCCGCGCGGATCATGCGCGCCAGGATCACGCCGAGCTCTCCGGTGGACATCGCGCCGGCCAGCGTCACCATCATCTTGCCGCCGCGCGCGAGGTGATCCTCGTACGCACGCGCCGCCCACACGGTCTCGCGGGCGTTGAAATGGAGGTAGTGCTTGTCCATGAAATCGCGGATCGCGCCCAATCTTCTCTCCGGTCGGGGTGCACGCTGCCGGTAGTGTACACGGTCGGGCTCCGAAGACCAATCGGTCCGGACGGGAAGCCCTTTCTTGATTCGCGCGACCGTCCCGCCTTACGATGGAGCCCGCCATCGCTCGCCGTTTCGACCCTCCGCTTCCATCGACCGATGACCCTCGCCCTGATCGTCGGCGTCCTCGTGACGCTGTTCGCCGTGACGTTCGCCAGCGCCTTGAGGCGTGCGCCCACCCGCGTCCGCTGCCCGGAGTGCGGCCACGACACCGAGCCGGTGCGCCTCCCTTCCTGGGTGAACTGGGCCGTTCCCGGGTTGCTCATGCGATGGTGCGCGCAGTGCCGGTGGGAAGGCATCGCGCGGGACGGCGCGGATTGGGTGCCGGGACGGCGCATCGCGCACCGGTCCGGCTTCTTCTGGGGGGAGGATCGCTTCCCGCCGGACTTCGGATTCCAGTTCGCGGGCGGCGTACGCCGCCCGACCGGGCTCAGCGTCCGACCGGCGCCATCCCCTTCCGCAGCACGCGACCGGCGCGGACGTCCTCGAACGCCCCGTCGCGGATCGCCGCCTGTCCGTTGACGAAGACCCACACCATGCCCTCCGCCAGCTGGTGCGGGTCGGTGTATTCCGCCGTGTCGCGCACGCGGGCCAGGTCGAAGACCACCACGTCGGCGGCCGCCCCGGCACGTAGCACCCCCCGATCCGGCATGCCGTAGACCTCCGCCGGGAGGGACGTCATGCTGCGCACGGCGCTCTCGAGCGTGACCGTGCCCTTCTCGACGACGTAGAGGCGGATCTTGCGCGGGAACGCGCCGTAGGACCGCGGGTGCGGCACCCCCTCCTGCCACGGCACCAGGTCGCCGTCCGAGCTCGTCATCGTCCACGGCTGCGCCATGAGCGTCTCCACGTCGCCGTCGTCCATGTTGTAGGAGACGATGCTCACGCTGCCCGCTCGGATCAGGTCCACCGCGGTCTTCAGGGGATCCTCCCCCCGCGCCTTCGCCACGTCGCTCAGCAGCTTCCCCTCGATCGACGGGTCGGGGCGGAAGCGCCGGAACTGGATCCGGTCCGCGCCCCCACGGCGCGCGAGGTTCTCCACCATGGCGTCGTGGATGCGCGCCATGTCCGCCGGGCGGTCCATGCGCGCCAGGAGGGAGTCGCGCCCGCCCGCCTGCGACCACCGCGGCAGCAGCGCCGCGTCCAGCCCGGTCGCCGAAGCCGTGTAGGGGTACTGGTCCGCGAAGACCTGGACGCCCTCCTCGCGGGCCCGCTCCACCCTGCGCACGATCGCCTGTCCGTACCCCCACACGTCGGGACCCAGCGCCTTCACGTGCGTCAGCACCGCGGGGATGCCGGCCGCGCGTCCGACCTGGATCACCTCGTCCACCGCCGCCATCAGGCCGACGGTGTAGCTCGACTCGTCGCGGATGTGGCTCTGATAGGCGCCCCCGTACTCCGCGACGATCTTCGCGAGGGTCTCGATCTCCGCGGGCTTCGAGTAGAAGCCCGGCACGTAGAACGTCCCGCTCGACATCCCCCACGCGCCCTCCTCCATCCCGGCGCGCACGAGCTGCTTCATCCGCTCCATCTCGGCGGGCGTGGGCTCGCGATCGTCGGCCCCCATCACGGCGCCGCGCACCGACCCCTGCGAGATGAACTGGGCGACGTTCACGCCCAGCCCGTCCGTCGAGCAGGTCGCGTCGCTGCGCGGCGAGATCCACCGGGCCGCCACCGTCGGGGTTGGCGAAGATCGTGGTGAGGCCCTGCACCAGGAGCGGACGGGCGTGGCTCAGCCCGGGCGTGGCGAGGCCGCCGCCCGCGTGCGTGTGGGTGTCGATGAAGCCGGGTGCCACGTACAGCCCGGTCGCGTCGACCACCTCGTCCGCGCGCACGTCCCCGAGCTTCCCCACCGCCTCGATCCGGTCGCCGCGCAGGAGGACGTCCGCGAAGATCCAGGGATTGCCGGAGCCGTCCAGCACGCGGCCACCCCTGATGAGGACCGTGTGCTCCTGCGCCGCCGCCGGCGGCGGACCGAGGGCGAGGAGGGCCAGCGCCGCGAGTGCGACCGTGCGTCGGATCATGCGAAAGTCTCCTGCGTTCCCTCGTGAGCCTCGGGACCTGTCCAGCCCGCCATTCTAAGCGCTCGTCGCGGCGCGCTCCACCGGACGCAGGAAGACGCGTGCGTCCACCGCCTCCGCGCCGCTCGCGTACACGAAGAGCGGGTTGACCTCCACCTCCGCGACGTCTTCGTTGCCGAGCAGGCAGCGCCCCACCGCCGCGGCCGCCCGCACCACCGCGTCCAGGTCCGCCTGCGGCCGACCCCGCGCCCCGGCCAGCAGCGCGAAGGTGCGCAGCTCGCCGAGCATCGCGCGGATGTCGTCCTCCGTGACGGGAAGCACCCGGTGGACGACGTCGCGCAACACCTCGACCCAGATGCCGCCGGCGCCCACGGTCAGGACGGGCCCCACTTCGTCGTCGCGGCGCGCCCCGACCAGGAGCTCCGCGAGCGGCGAAGCCAGCATCGGCGCGACGAGCACCCCCTCGATGCCGGGCGGGAGCCCGCGGTTCTCCAGGAAGCGGGCCGCGCGCTCCTCGAGCGCCGCGAAGGCATCCGCCGCCTCGGCGGGCGTGCCGATCCCCAGCGCGACGCCACCGGCTTCCGTCTTATGCGGCATGTCCGCGGAGACCACCTTCATCGCCACGGCGGTGTCCATCCCCCGCACCGCCTCGGCGGCCTCCGCGGGCGTCGTACACAGCGCCGCCGGTGGGAACGACAACCCCGCGTCACGGAGGAGCGCCCGTGCCTCCGGCTCCGTGAGCGTGTCCCGGTCCTCGGCGCGGGCGGTCGCCACCACCGTCTGCGCCTCCATCCCCTTCGAGCCTGCGCCCCGCACGGGGGGCGACGGCTTCCGGGTCGCGGTCGGGCCGCCACGCCGGACGGGCGAGCACCTTCCCACGTCTCCACGTCTCGGCGATGCAGCGGCACGCCACCTCGAGCGACTCCACCACCGGGACCCTCAGGCGGCCGAGCGTCCTCAGCGGTGCGCTGCGGTGCGACGCGTACATCGAGTGCACGACGAGCGCGCGACCGGCTTGGCGCATGGTATCCGCCATGGCGGTTGCCGCGCGCTCCTCCGCTTCCGCGAGCTCCTCCGCGAAGCGGATCCCGTAGCCGCCGAAGAGGCCGACCAGGAGCACGCCTCCCACCCCGTCGTCCGCCGCCAGCACCTCGAGGGCGCGCCCGAACGCTTCGGGATCCGCGTCCGCGGCGCCCGCGAGATCCACCGGGTTGGCCACCGCCGCCGCGCTCCCGAGGAGCCGGCGAAGAGCGCCCTGCGTGGCCTCCGACAGTCGGGCCAACGGCACGTCCAGGTCGGCGAGGGTGTCGGCGGCCAGCGTGCCCTGCCCACCCCCGTCCGAGAGGATCGCGACGCCCCGCTCGGGCGTCATGGCCGGCTGCGTGGCGAGCGTCTCGGCCAGGTGGAGGAGCTCGTCCGTGCGCGTGACCTCGACCACGCCGGCCTGACGGAGCCCGGCGCGCAGGCGGTCGTATTCGCCCGACACGGCCCCCGTGTGCGAGCGCGCCGCGGCGCGACCGTGGGGCGAGCGGGCGCCCTTGATCACCAGGACGGGCTTCGCCCGGGAGACGCGGGTGGCGACCTGCAGAAAGGCACGAGCGTCGCGGAAGCCCTCGACGTAGCACACGATCGCACGGGTGCCGTCGTGCCGCCCCAGGAAGTCCAGATACTCGTGGAAGCGGAGATCGAGCTCGTTGCCGACCCCCACCGCGACGGCGATCCCCTCCTCGGAGCGCGCGGTGACCTCGTTCATGAGCGCGAGGGCCATGTTCCCCGACTGGACCAGGAGGGAGAGCGTGCCGGGGCGCACGTCGCGCGCCCCGATCAGGTTGAGGCCGATCGGGAGGTTGAGGATGCCCGAGGTGTTGGGCCCGACCACGCGGACCCCGTGGCGGCGCGCGGCCTGCAGGAGCGCGGCCTCGAGGGCGGCGCCCTCGTCGCCGGATTCCCGGAAGCCCACGGCCAGCACCACCACGCCCCGGACGCCCCGACGGCCGCACGCCTCCACCGCCTCGGGAACGGTGGGCGCGGGGGTGCAGATCAGCGCGAGGTCCGGGACCTCCGGGATCGCGTCCACGCTCGCGTGCACCGTCAGCCCCAGGATCTCGCCGCCCTTCGGATTCACCGGGTACACCCTGCCCGCGTAGCCGGACGCCTGCAGCGCGCGCAGGACCTGGAAGCCGCGCTTCTTCGGGTCCGCGGAGGCGCCGACGACCACGACGGAGCGCGGGAGGAGGATCGGGTCGAGCGGGTGGCCCGTGCGCAGCGGCTCACTCACCGGTGAAGCGGGGCGGGCGCTTCTCGTGGAACGCTTCCACCCCCTCCTTCCAGTCGCGCGTCCCGAAGACCTTCTCGAGGGCACGGGCCTCGCGTCGGAGCGCCTCGGCGCGCGACATCGTGCCCGCCGGCCCGATCAGCCGCTTGGCGTACGCGAGCGAGCGCGGCGCCTGTCCGGCCAGCCGGCGCGCGAGCGCCATCGCGGCGTCGACCACCTCGCCGGCGGGGACCGCGCGGTTGGCCACGCCCAGCCGCGCCGCGTCGGCGCCCGAGAAGAAGTCGCCCAGATAGACGAGCTCCCGCGCCTTCAGCGTGCCGACGCGCTCGGCCAGCGTATAGACCACGCCGCCGCCCACGAAGGTGCCGAGCGAGATCTCCGGAAAGCGCAGCTTGGCGTCCTCGGCCACGATCATGAAGTCGGCCGAGAGCGCCATCTCCAGCCCCGCGCCGATCGCGTGCCCGTTCACGGCCGCCACCACGGGCTTGGGTCCGAGTTGGATGCGCCGGTTCACGCGTTGCGCGATCCGGACGTAGCGCCGCCGCTCCTCGCCGGTGGGCGGGCCCTCTCCGTGCGACTTGAGATCGGCTCCGACACAGAACGCCCGCCCCGCTCCCGTGATCACCACGCAGCGCACGGAAGGGTCGTCGGACGCGCCCCGCAGCTCGGCCGCCAGCCGCTCGTACATGGGCAGGCTGACCGCGTTCAGGCGATCCGGTCGGTGGAGCGTGAGCAGGAGGATCGCGTCGGCGCGCGTGACGAGCAGCGGCTCGTCGGCGGCGCCCGCGCTCTCGGAAGGTTGGGCCATGCGCTGTCAGGCTCCGGGGCCGGGGGCCCGAAGGCTCCGTGGGAGGGGAACTTCGAGGGTGTCGGAGGAAAAAGATAGGGTCCGGAGACGCGTGTGCAGAGGAGGGAGCACTGAGGGACGCGGGGGAGCTGGGGGCGCTGCTGGGCGGCCTCGAAGGGCGAGGGTACAAGGCCTATACGGCGGCGGCGGGGGCGTGGGCGTTCGACGGCTTCACCCTGGTGGTGGACCACGTGCAGGGCGATCCCTTCGCCGCGCCCTCGCGCATCCGCGTGCTGGTCCCACCCGGCACGGCGGCCCTTCCCCACGGGAGCTTCGCCAACCCGAGCCGCGCGCTCGGCACCTCGGCCTTCCTCGCGCGCGCGCTCGCGGCCGCCGCCCACGACGCCCCCCGCGTGCGTGGCAGCGGGCGGAGCGGCGAGATCGAGGTGGAGGCGCCGGGGCAGGAGGTGCTTCTGCAGACCGCCGTCCGGGTCGACGGCAACGGCGCGGTGGAAGCGCGCTTCGGGGTCGGGCTGCCGGCACGTGGCCGACGGATCCTCGGCGCGCAAGCGGGGACCCTGCTGACCGAAGCGGTGCCCTCGCTGGTGCGGGGCTCGCTGCTCGCCTCCGCTCACGAGGAGGCGGAGCTGCTCCTGCACGCCGAGGCGAACGAGGACGCGGATCGGCTCCGTGCACAGCTCCGCGACCGGGGACTGATCGCCTTCGTCGCGGACGGCGCCGTGCTCCCCAGGCGGAGCGGCGTCGACGACCGCCCCCTCGAGATCGAGGCGGTGGTGCCCTTCCGCGCTCCGCCGTCCCTGAGCGTCACGCTGGAGGCCCCGAACGCCGGGCCGCTCACCGGCATGGGGGTCCCGGAAGGCGTCACGCTCGTGGTCGGCGGCGGCTTCCACGGCAAGAGCACGCTGCTGCGCGCCCTCGAGACGGGCGTCTACAACCACCGCCCCGGAGACGGACGCGAGCGGGTCGTGAGCGACGCGGACACCGTGAAGGTCCGCGCCGAGGACGGGCGCGCCGTGACCGGCGTGGACATCTCGGGGTTCATCGACGGCCTGCCCCTGGGTCAGGACACGCACGCCTTCACCACGCCGAACGCGTCCGGCTCCACCAGCCAGGCCGCCACGATCGTGGAGGCGCTCGAGTCGGGAGCGCGTGTGCTGCTCGTCGACGAGGACACGTCGGCCACGAACTTCATGATCCGCGACCGGCGCATGCAGGCGCTGGTGCCGAAGGAGGGCGAGCCCATCACCCCGTTCGTGGATCGCGTACGCGAGCTGCATCGGGAGCTGGGCGTGAGCGCGGTGCTCGTGCTGGGCGGGAGCGGCGACTACCTGGAGGTCGCCGACAACGTCGTGGCCATGCGCCGCTACGAGCCGCACGACGTGACCGAGCGCGCCCGCATCGTGGCGGACGAGCATCCCACGGGACGCGAGCGCGAGACGGGCTCACCGATCCTCCGTCCGGCGGCGCGCGTCCTCGACCCCGCCTCCCTCGACCCGCGCCGCGGCCGACGCCCCGCCTACGTGAAGGTGCCCGACCTGCGCACGCTCCTCTTCGGCCGTGAGACGCTGGACCTCGGCGCGGTCGAGCAGGTGGTATGCCGGGGCCAGATCCGCGCGATCGGGAGGGCGCTCGCCCTGCTGGCACACGAGCTCGACGGTAGGCCCAACGGCATCCCCGAGGCACTGGACATGATCGAAGAGAAGGTGGCCGCAGGCGGGCTCGACGTGCTCGACGACCGCCTGCCCGGAGACCTCTCGGCGTTTCGCCGCCACGAGCTCGCCGCCGCCCTGAACCGACTGCGCGCGCTGCGTGTAGTCTGAGAACACTTCCACCCGCCCCGGCGGGAACGCACGCCAAGGAGGTACCATGACCCGCCGACCCGCACCTACCCTCGGGAGGATGGGCCTGCTCGCCCTCGTCGCCGTGGTCGCGCCCATGGAGACGACGCCGGCCGACGCGCAGACGGTCACGCAGCTCGAGCCCGTCACGAGCGTGGAGGGAATCACGGAGTACCGGCTCGACAACGGGCTCCGCGTCCTCCTCTTCCCCGACGCCTCCAAGCCCCAGGTGACCGTGAACATCACCTACTTCGTCGGCTCGCGGAACGAGGGCTACGGGGAGACGGGGATGGCGCACCTCCTGGAGCACATGGTCTTCAAGGGCACGCCCACGCATCCCGACATCACGCAGGAGTTCACCGAGAAGGGCGCGCAGCCGAACGGCACCACCTGGTACGATCGGACGAACTATTTCGAGATCTTCCCGGCTTCCGCCGAGAACGTGGCGTGGGCGCTCGACCTCGAGGCCGACCGGATGGTCAGAGGGGCTGTTCGTGGGGGTCGAGGCGATGGGTGAATAGCGGCGAGAGGCGAGACCTGTAATGGGGGGCGGGGGGGAGCCGGTTCCGCCGGTTCTCAGTCGTCGAAGTCGCCGGGTAGCTAGGGGTCGAACTGGAAGGCAGGGGCGGGATCGGCGTCGGTGGGGTTGAAGTCCGGCGTCTGGTCGAGCAACCGGCGGGTCGCTATTACGAGACGCCGAGCAAAACCGCACCCGGGACGTGGTGTCCGACTGCGCTCTTTACAGGCCGACCGTGTCCACCGCTCCGATCGCGTCGAAGATCGGCAGGTACATCGCCACGACCATCCCGCCGAGCAGCAGGCCCACGAGCACGACCAGCGCCGGCTCGAGCGCCTTGAGGAGCCCTTCCACCTGGGCGTCCAGCTCGGCCTCGTAGAAGTCAGCGACCTTCTCGAACATCTGGCCGAGCTTGCCGGTCTGCTCGCCCACGTTCACCATGCGGGCCATGAGGGGCGGCAGGACGCGCTCATCCCCGAGCGGCCCCGAGATGCCGAAGCCCATCGCTACGGCGTCGCGGGTCCGGGTGACCGCCCCCTCGATGACCGTGTTGCCGGCGGTGCGGGCCGCCGCCGTCAACGCGTCGAGGATGGTCACCCCCGATTCCAGCAGCGAGCCGATCGTGCGCGACATCCGCGCGACGGACGACATCCGCAGAATTGGGCCCAGCACCGGGACCCACAGAACCACCCGGTGGGCCAGGCGCCGCCCCGGTCCAGTGTCGTAGAGCGCCTTTCCAACGAGGCCTACGAAGAGGAGGCCGGCGACGAGGAACGGCCACTGGGCGGCGACGAATCGTGACGCCTCCACGAGGACGAGGGTGGGGAAGGGCAGCTCCATGCCGTTCGCCGCGAACATCCCCTCGAAGGTGGGGACGACCAGGGTGAGCATGGCGACCACGGCCCCCACCGCCACCAGCGCGATGATGGCCGGGTAGATCATGGCACCGCGAACCCGGTCGCGGATGGATTGCGAGCGCTCCATGTAGTCCGCGAGGCGGCCCAGGCTCACGTCCAGAGTCCCGCCCTCTTCCCCCGCCTCCACGATCGAGATGAAGATGCCGCTGAAGATCCTGGGATGCCTCCGCAGTGCGTCCGCGAGCGTCGATCCGGCCTGGAGGTCGTTGGCAGTCGCGGCAATCGCCGACCTCAGGGGGCGGTCGCTCGTCAGCCCCTGGAGGATCTCCAGGCTCAGGACCAGCGGAACGGCGGCCTCGATCAGAGTCGAGAACTGTCGGGCGAACTGGACCAGGGCCCGCGGTGATGGCCCGCGTCGGAGGCGGAGGCTGTGGTCCAGCGGCTCCGCACGCATGTGATCCGGGATCAGCTTCTGCTTGACGAGGGCCCGCTCTGCTTCCAGGATCGAGTTCGCCTGGATGACGCCACGGTAGGCCTTGCCGTCGGTGTTGTGGGCACGGAAGCGGTATCCGCTCATGACGCCGTCACCTGTCGTGCGCGGGGGAGGAGGGGCATCAGGGTACCTCGAACCAGTGGCGGCCCGGAAGGAAGCTGGCGTCGCCCATTCCTGCTGTGGCCCGGGCGGTGGCACAGGCGCTGTAGCGCACGCCCGCGTCGTCGCGGATCTGGGAATCCCCACTGCCAGAGCGATTCCCGACGAGGAGCGTGCCCGTGATGGTCGCGTCGCCCCGCAGGTTGACCTCACCCTTCACCACGACGACGCCGTAGAAGTCGAAGTCGTCCGTGATGGTCAGGTCGCCGTCGACGAGCAGGATCCCTTGACCCTCCCCGGCGGCGTCGATCCGCAGGTTCCCGGCCGCGTGGATGACCGGGAGGTAGTCCCAGCAGGCGGAGGTGGGGGTGCCCGGAGCTCCCCAGTTCCGTGTGTCGTCCGTATTGCAGGCGCCCCCCGAGGCGGACGGTCGGATGCTATCGCGAATACGGGTGCTGGACCCACCGAACTCGATGTCGGCGGCCGCAGCGAGATCGGCGTACGCGCCGCCCGCGACCACGTTCGTGAGCGCGGGGTCGAGGGAGGGGGCTTCCAGGACGGGCGGGGTGCCCGCCACGTTCGCGTCTCTCCGCAGTGTCAGGTTCGAGCTGCGGTCGATCTCGACACCGGGAAGGGCCGATCCCGGAGTCGGGCACAAGCCCGACCATGCCGAGGGGATGTGGTCGCGCCCGTCCGCCTGCGGTGTCGGGGTCCAAGAACCGTGTCCTCCACCGGACGAGCCCGAGGCGCGGAGCGTGAGGTGGCCCACGATCTTGACGGCCGAGCCACAACACGCGGCGCCGCCGCCGCCCCCCACGACCATGGTGATGATGCGGCGACGTGCCTGGGACCGGTGGCTCGGTCGGCCCTCCGTGACGACCCGGTACAGGGGTGCCGCGCCGGTCCCGTCGTCGACACGCAGGATCTGGCTCTGGTAACTCGACCCGTCCGGCAACGAGATCCACCCGGTGCTCGCGCTGTCGCCCGGCGCCAGGCTACCGAACGGGCCGCTGCTCCAGCGCGCGACGGTTCGATCGGCGCCGGCGTCCGCCGCGAAAAGGGCGCGCGACGCCAACCTCATGGCCCGATTCGCCTGAAAATCACTCGTCGCGACCTGGAGCGCCGTGACCGCTATGATGGATACGGCGACCATGATCGCGACAGCGAGCGGCAGGGCGAAGCCGGAACGCTTCATCGGTTCCGCCCCTGGAACGCGATGAGAAGCGTGTCTGCCGTCGCGGTCGACCCCGCCGTGATCGGCGTGAGGGGAAGCACGAGCTGGGTCTCGATGCCGGTGACGTCGGCGAGAACGCCCGTCTGGAGCCCCTTTTCGTCCAGCAACCGGAAGCGGAGCCCGCCTGCCGCGATCGGGCCCACCAGCATCTGGGTGCCATCCGCGTCCGTACGCGCCAGCCAGGGCTCGCCGCGGTTGGTGCCCACGTGATAGGTGCGGCGCCGGAAGACGCGCACGGGCGCCCCGACCGACACGGAATCCGCCGCACCACGATCCAGCCGGTACAGGTGGTCCGGTAGAGGGGTGCCGAAGGGACAGTGCAGGCTCGCCGGGATCGACGTCTGCTCGTGGGTGGGCTCGAGGGTTCGCCACCCGCCACTCGTGTAGACCAGCAGGCTGTCCGCCGGGTTGCTCCACATGCGGCCCTGGGAGCGGGTCACACCGATCGACGCGGGGTTGGCGCGCACGGAGCACACGAGGCCGAAACCGACGGGAGCCCGGACGGAAAGCGAGTCGGGTGTGTGTTGCTCTACATCCCCTGCGGCGGCTACGACCTCGCGCAGGTCTCCGGCCAGGACCGACTCCGCGACGCGAAAGGCGTCATGGTCCCGGACCACCTGGTTCTCCCACACCGAGAAGCGGGTCTGCTGCACGTGCGCCTGATAGAGCGCCCCGATCACCAGGCTGCCGAGCACCGCCACCAGCAGGAGCTCCACGAGCGTGAAGCCGGCCCTCGCCCGCGCGGTCACGGGCGAGTCCGGAAGAGGGTTACCGAGTCGACGAGGAGACCCGTGGCAGGGGACCCGTAGCGGGTCTCGACGAGCACCTGCCGGAACGTCAGCGAGTCGGTCACCGTCCAGGTGGCGATCCCCCGGCCACGCGTCCGGGCACCGTCCGCCAGGGAGTCGTAGTCGAGGATGCGCAGGCGCTCCACCTCCGCGTCCAGGAACCGCGCGGCTCCGAGCTCCGCGCGGGAGCGGCGCAGTGTGCGTGTAGCCTGCTGAGTCGCGCCGCCCAGAGCGATCGCGACGACCGAGAGAAACACGAGCGCCACGATGATCTCGATGAGCGTGAAGCCTGACCTGGCCGATGGGTCCTCGGGGCCGCGGTGGTGGCTCACCATAGGCGTCCCGCCGCGTTCACGAGGAGGGTGTCGGCGGTCCCGCCGTGCCTCAGGATCAGGCGGGCGCCCGTCGCTGGACAGGCGGATCCGGTCGTTCCCACACCGCGGCTGTCGAAACAGAGCGCGGCCCGGTCGGAGGCGAGGTCGAGTCCCATGTCGGCACGGAGATCGAAACGTCCCAATACCAACGTATCCCCCCCGCTCCCGCCGAAGCTGGTGTCGACCACAACCCAAACCACGTCATCGACCACGTCGATCCGCAGCACGGTGGAGCGTCCCCAGCGCGTAGCGGCCGAACGGGCGGTGGCGAGAGCCGAAGCGACCGCGGCGCGTCCATTCTGGATCGCCGCGCGCGTTCGGATCCGGCTCATGGCAGGCAGGGCTAAGCCGGCCAACACCCCGATCACGACCAAGACCAGGATCACTTCGACCAGCGTGAAGCCCCGACGACGTCGGTCGGCGATGATTCGGCGCCTCCCAAGGGAAATGCAGGGGGGGACCTGATTCAACGCTACCCCAGGCCCGAACCCGCGGCAAGCGTGGGCTGTCGCCCGACGCGCGGATGCTCGGGGGAGCGTCGCTCGATCCAGCTCAGCCCGCGTCCGGCGCCCCCGCCGGCGAGCTCAGGGCGCGGTTTCGAACTTCACGAGCACGCGACCGCCGACGCGGGCGGTCGTGATGAGCAGGTCGACGCTCCCGGGGCCGGCGCCGGTGCGCACCTTCAGGGAGGCCGGCACCCGCACCTGTGGCGTTCCCTGCTGGTAGGTGGTCGTCACCGTGCGGCGAAGCACGCACCCCGTACAGTGAATCGTACGCCCGCACCCACCCGGGAGGTGGGCGTTGTCACACTCGAACACCTTTCCGCCCAGGCGTCCCGTGACGGCATCGACGGCCTTTCCCAACACGCCGAGAGCGGCTTGGTTCGCGTCGAGCACCTCCACGTTGTCGCCCACGAGGAGCACAGGCACGCCGAGCCCACGGAGGAACTCCTCTACCGGCGTCCTGGTCTCGCCGAGGAGCGAGGAGGAGCAGTCGGTGCAAATGCCGTGACTGTTCCTCCCTGGAGGCGAGGCCTCGACCGGCGTTGCTCCGAGGTGCACGCCGCACCAAGCGCGGTAGATGTCCATCTTTCAACCATGGTGCGTCCGTCCGGAAACCGCCATCGTGCGCGACGCGGGCACCGTGGCTGTGCATACGAGGCGGGGGCACGAAGGCGACGAGGCGCGGAGACCTCTCGGCGTTTCGCCGCCACGAGCTCGCCGCCGCCCTGAACCGACTGCGCGCGCTGCGTGTAGTCTGAGAACACTTCCACCCGCCCCGGCGGGAACGCACGCCAAGGAGGTACCATGACCCGCCGACCCGCACCTACCCTCGGGAGGATGGGCCTGCTCGCCCTCGTCGCCGTGGTCGCGCCCATGGAGACGACGCCGGCCGACGCGCAGACGGTCACGCAGCTCGAGCCCGTCACGAGCGTGGAGGGAATCACGGAGTACCGGCTCGACAACGGGCTCCGCGTCCTCCTCTTCCCCGACGCCTCCAAGCCCCAGGTGACCGTGAACATCACCTACTTCGTCGGCTCGCGGAACGAGGGCTACGGGGAGACGGGGATGGCGCACCTCCTGGAGCACATGGTCTTCAAGGGCACGCCCACGCATCCCGACATCACGCAGGAGTTCACCGAGAAGGGCGCGCAGCCGAACGGCACCACCTGGTACGATCGGACGAACTACTTCGAGATCTTCCCGGCTTCCGCCGAGAACGTGGCGTGGGCGCTCGACCTCGAGGCCGACCGGATGGTGAACTCCTTCATCGCGAAGAAGGACCTCGATTCGGAGATGACCGTGGTCCGCAACGAGATGGAGGGCGGGGAGAACAGCCCGCAGAACGTCCTCACCGAGCGGGTGCTGTCGACCGCGTACCTCTGGCACAACTACGGGAACTCCACCATCGGCGCGCGCTCCGACGTGGAGGACGTGCCCATCGAGCGGCTGCAGGCCTTCTACAGGAAGTACTACCAGCCGGACAACGCGATGCTGGTGGTGGCGGGCAACTTCGACGCGGACCAAGCGCTCGACGTGATCCAGGAGAAGTTCGGCACCGTCCCGCGCCCGAACCGCGACGGGGCGGCGCACATCTACCCGACCTACACCGACGAGCCGACGCAGGACGGTGAGCGCATGGTCACGCTGCGCCGCGTGGGCGACGTGCAGCTCGTGAGCACGATGTATCACGTCCCGCCCGGATCGCACCCCGACTTCCCCGCCGTGGACGTGCTGGCCTACACGCTCGGCGACACGCCCTCGGGGAGGCTGTACAAGGCGCTGGTGGAGACGAAGATCGCCTCGAGCGCCGCCGCCTACGCCTACCAGCTCCGGGAGGCGGGGCCGCTCTTCGCGGTGGCCGAGGTGCGCAAGGACGGGGACCTCGACCAGGCGTGGCGCGTCCTGAACGAGACCGTCGAGGGCGTGCGGCAGAAGCCCGATCACGGGCGAGGAGGTCGCACGCGCGAAGGCCGCCCTCCTCAAGCAGATCGAGTTGTCGTTCAACAATTCCGCGGGTATCGCGCTCCAGCTCTCCGAGTGGGCGGCGATGGGTGACTGGCGCCTGCTCTTCCTGTATCGGGACGGGCTGCAGAAGGTCACCGCGGACGACGTGAACCGCGTCGCGCAGACGTACCTCAAGCCGGACAACCGGACCGTCGGGCTCTTCTATCCGACCGACCAGCCGGACCGGGCCGTGATCCCCGAAGCGCCCGACGTGTCGGCGATGGTCGACGGCTACGAAGGGCGGGCGGCGGTCGCCGAGGGCGAGGCGTTCGATCCGAGCCCGGCCAACGTCGACGCGCGTACCACCACCTTCACGCTCGACAACGGCATGAAGGTGGCGCTTCTGGCGAAGCAGACGCGCGGTGACGCGGCCGTGGTCCGCCTCCGCCTCCAGTTCGGCGACGAGCGGGCCCTCATGGGGCGCGCGGCGGCCGGGTCCGTCGCGGGCGCCATGCTGATGCGGGGCACGGAGCGGCACTCGCGCCAGGAGATCCAGGACGAGCTCGACCGCCTCAAGGCGTCGGGCGGCATCGCGGGAAGCGCGACGACGGGAACCGGTCAGATGACGACCGTGCGCGCCAGCGTCGCCGACGTGATCCGCCTCATGGGCGAGATCGTGCGCACGCCGTCCTTCCCCGAGAGCGAGTTCCAGGTGCTGAAGGAGCAGCGTCTCGCACAGTACGAGGAGGCGCGCTCGGATCCGGGCACGCTCGCCCAGATCGCCCTCCAGCGTCACATGAGCCCGTGGCCGGAGGGACACCCCCGCCACGTCGGCACCGTGGACGAGGAGATCGCCGACCTGCAGGGCGTGACGCTCGACCAGGTGCAGGCGTTCTACCACGACTTCTACGGCCCACAGTCGGGCAACATCGTGGTGGTGGGGGACTTCGACCCGGACGAGGTGCGCGCCGCCATCGAGGAGGCGTTCGGCGACTGGACGAGCCCGCATGCCTATACGCGGATCGCGGAGCCCTTCCGCGACGTCCCCGCGGACGAGATCCAGATCGAGACGCCGGACAAGGCCAACGCCTTCTTCTTCGCGCAGCAGAACCTCGAGCTCAGGGACGCCGACCCCGACTACGCCGCGCTGACGCTGGCCGGCTACATGATCGGCGGCGGCGTGCTCAACTCGAGGCTCGCCAAGCGCATCCGCGTGCAGGACGGGCTGTCCTACGGCGTGGCGGGGAGCATCGACGGACATCCCGTCGACCCGGTCGGGTCGTTCAGCGCGTTCGCGATCTACGCCCCGGAGAACGCGGAGAAGCTCGAGGCGGCCTTCAAGGAGGAGATGCAGAAGGTGCTGACGGACGGCTTCACCGAGGAGGAGCTGACCACCTCGAAGCAGGGGATGCTGGAGAGCTTCCAGCTCGCGCGGGCCCAGGACGGCTCGCTCGCGGGACAGATCTCGTCGAACCTGTACTTCGACCGCACCTTCCGCGTTCGACGCCACCCTCGAGGAGAAGATCCGTGCCCTGACCCTGGACGAGGTCAACGCGGCCGTGAAGCGCCGGCTCGACCTGTCGAAGATCACGATCGTGAAGGCCGGGCGACTTCGCGGGCGCCAAGGCGAAGATCGGATCGTGAGTCCGGGGGTCCGGGTGGACCCGACGCTGGTGCGGGCGCTCCTCCCCGGGGCGCCCGCGTCGTTGGGTGGCACGGAAGCGCCCGTGGTACGCGCGGCCGCGGCGGGCTCCATGCCCTTCCTCCTGGAGGGCGAGCGTGTCGCGGTGACCGGCACCGAGCGCGGAGGTGCCTCGTCGATCCGGATCGGCGGAGATCGCGTGGCGGAGGGGCTGCGAACCGACGCCGGACCCGCGGCGAACGTCGTCGTCGGGCCGGCCACGCTGCGCCGGGAGCTGCACGGCGCGCGCGGGTCCGTGATGGAGTTCCTCCTCGCCGTTCCCGCCCTCCCGCTCGTGGCGGCGCAGTGGGCGGCGCCACCCGGCGCGCCCGAGCTGTCCGGGCTGACGCTCGAGGTGACGCTCCTGCCGGGCGTGCACGACGTGCGCTACCGCGCCGACGCCGGCGGCGTGCGCGCCGTCGCGGAGGGGCGCGAGGAGGGTGTCGACGTCACGATCGACCCCATGCCGGAGGAGTGGTCGGTGCGCGCGGCGGAGGGCGGAGGGGTGCGCGTGCGCGCCGTGGTGTCCGGCGCGCCGCGCGTGACGCTCCTGCTCGCGGGCGGTACGGCGAAGGAGATCGCGCGGGCGCTGGCGGCCGCCCCCCACCTGGCGGCGCACGAGATCCGCGCGGCCGCCGCCGCCGACCCGGGAAAGACGGACACCCTGGTGGTGCGGAAGCGGCGTCGCGGAGATCGACGACGCCGTGGTCTGGGCCACCCATCGCTTGCAGGCCGCGCTTCAGCGCGCCGGACCGGCGGCTCCCGACGACCTCTTCTGGTCCGGTGTGGGCGCGCTGGCGTGCGGGGACCACGCCGCCGGCCGGCGCGCGCTCGAGCGGCTCGACGAGGTGGAGAACGCCGGCGCGCTCGCCGCCCTGCTCGCCGCGCGGCACGCGTTGGCCTCCGGCGACCAGGACGCCGCCCTGGACCGCCTGGCCGCGCTCCGGCCGGAGAGCCTCGAGCGCCTTCGCCGGTCCGGATCCGAGACGTGGCGTGGATGGCCGGCCGCGCTCGCGACGCTCGCGGACGCCCTGCGGCACGCCACGGCGGAGGCCGACCTCGACACCCTGCGCGCGGAGGCGGCGCGCGCGCCGGCGCTGGCCGGGGGTGGCATGCGCCTGCCCATGGCCGGTGCGCCCCCGACGCACGGAAGCTCGTGGCCGGGCCACCTGGTCGGCGCCGGAGCTCCGTCCAGCCGAAGCCGGCCCCAGGGGCGCCCGCCGGAGGCGTTGGCCGCGTGGACGGCGGCGGTCGAGGGTCGCAGCGAGGAAGCGTGGACCGCCTGGAGGCGAACCCTCTCCGCCGGGATGGAGGCCGGGCCCGCCGGACGGGGCTCGTGGGACCCCGGGCCGGACGGAGCGGGCGGCGCGCCCGCGACGGGGCTCCTCCTGGCTACGCTCGTGCACGGCGTCCTCGGGATCGCCCCGGACGCTCCCGCCGGACGGCTGCGGGTCGCCCCCGCGCTACCGGCGCACGTGCGGTCGTTCGTGGTGCGAAACCTGCGCGTGGCCGAGGCGCGGATCAGCCTCGAGTACCGCCGCGAAGGCGGCACTCACCTCTTCCGGTTGGAGCCCCTGGGCGGACGGGTTCCGGTCATGGCCGTGCTCGAGCCGTCGCTGCCCGGCCGGATGGCCGACGCACGGGTGGACGGCGAGCCGGCCGACCTGGAGATGTCGATGGAGGGTGGACGCACACGCGTCGCGGTTCAGCTACCGCTGGACGCCACGCGCACGCTCGAGGTCGCGGAGAGTTGACGATCAGCTCTTCTTCGAGTAGCCGTGCTCTGCCAGAAGCTCGCGCAGGCGCGCTTCGCGGTCCGGGAGAGCCGTGCGCGTGATCGTCCGGGCGAACTCGATCCGGTCCGTCTCGGTGATCTTGTCCAGCACGGAGATCGGCGCCCCGTAGCGCAGCAGGATGCGCTTGGCGTCGACTGCGACCGCATCGCTCACTTCGCCCCCTTGTCCGGTCTTTTTGGATGAAGTGGGTGAAAACAGTTCAGGGATAACAAGATAGAGCTTTCCCGGCAAAACGCGTAGACCCGATCCCGCCTTTCATCTTCCTACCGACCGACCGACCTTTGAAGCGTCCCTATCTGATCTTCCTCCTCGCGGTGGTCCTCCCTTCGGCCCTCGCGGTGGCGGCCATCCTCGCGGTCGCCCGCTCGGAATGGTCGGAGGTGCGTCACGCCTCCGACGCCCGCGTCGCACGCATGCTCCTCACGGCCTTCGAGCAGGACCTCGGCCGCGCGACGGACTCCGTCCTCGCGGCGGCCGCGGCCACGACGGACCTGGACAGCACGCAGACGGCCGTCGCGCGTGCCCTCGCCGGCGACACCGTCACCGGGATCCGGGCGGGCGGCGGCGTACCGGAGGTGTTCGCGCTGACGCCGCCCGAGGGACGGAGACCCGCCCGGGAGCGTGCGCTTCGCGGCCGCGCCGCTCGACGGCGGCGAGCCGAGCCGGATCGGCCGCGCCACGGGCTACGCGCTCTCCCTCTACCTGAACGGACGCCGGTGGGCGAGCACGGAGGAGCCCGCGGGGCCCGAGGTTCTTCCGGGGTCGGAGAGCCCGCCGCCGGCCGGTGCGCTGGCCGCCCTGGGAGGGGGCTCCATCGCGGACGCGGCCGTCGTCGCGCTGGCCCTGCGGCGCGACCGGGTGCCGGGACCGGTGCCCGTTCCCCTGGTGCTGACCATCGCGCTCCTCCTCCTCTTCGCCACCCTGTCGGGGTGGGTCCAGATCGCGGGAAAGCCCCGCGCCGCTCCGCCCGGCAGATCGCGCTCGATGGTGCTCCTGGCGCTCATTCCCGCGCTGACGGCCGGAGCGTTCATGATCCAGATGGACCGGGAGTTCGACGCGAGGGTGCGGGAGGTCGACGTCGAGGACCTCACCCGCGCGCTGGCCGCTGCCACCGTGCGGGACGTGACCGGCTCGGCGGAGGCCGTGGGGAGCCTGACGGGCTTCGACGTCGCGCTCGTCGACCGGGGGCAGGTCCTGTCGAGCACCCTTGCCGGACCCGCGCCCGCCCTGGCCGCCCTTCCCGCGCCGCCCGCCTCCTTCACCACGACCGGGAGGGTGATGACGCAGCGTGGGCCTTCGGCGTACGCGGCGCTGCGGACCCGGCCGGACGCCTTCGTCGTGGCCACGACCCCGGAGTCGGGCGCGGCGCAGTCGCGTCTGCGCGCACGTGCCCGCACGATCGCCGCCGCTCTGGCGGCCTGGCTCCTGGGCGTGGGCGTGGTCTACGCGGTTCGCCGGCGGCCCGGGGTCAGTGGATGACGGGCAGCTCGTCGTCGTCCGAGAGGCTCCGCACGGGCGCCATGAGCGCGAAGCGCGGCACCACGACCTGGAAGCGCTCACCGTCCGGGCGCTCGAAGGTGTAGTACCCCTCCATGTACCCGGCGGGGGAGCGCAGCACGCAGAAGCTCCGGTAGCGGTGCGCATCACCCGGGTCGAGGCTGGGCTGTTGGCCGACCACGCCTTCCCCCTCGACCTCGGTGTCCTCCCCCGCCGAGTCGTGGATCAGCCAGTGACGGAAGAGCAGGCGCGCCGCGACCGAGCCCTCGTTCTCCAGCTCGATCCGGTACGTGAACACGAAGGTGTCCTCGGCCGGATCGGATTCGGCCAGGGAGTAGATGGGCTCGACGCGAACCCGGATGCCTTCGGTGGACTGTTCGTACCGCATGGAGACCGCCGACGGCGGAGAGGAATCGCTTCTCCCTCGATCATACGCCGGAGGCGGTCGGGGTTTCCACCTCCTCCGGTCCGTCAGCTGCGGTCGATGACCACCGTGTGGGTGCTCCCCACCGAAAAGACGATCGCGTTCCCGAGGAGCTCCACCAGCGCGTTGCCGAGCATCGGATCGACGACCACCACGGAGACGCCGATGAGCGTGTGCGTGCTCGGGTCGCCCGGAAGTCCCGCGGGAAGGCTCCAGTTCTCGAAGTCGAGCTGGTAGCCGTCGCGCACGAAGGAGTAGCCGTCGGGGAGGTAGGGGGTCAGCTCGGGCGGGACCGTTCCCGCCGACGTCTCGGCCGGCCAGGTGTGCGTGTAGCCGTTGTAGGTCTGCGTCGCGACGCGCACGACGTCCATGTCGCCGGCGAGCTCCGTGGCGCGCGCGCGCAGGAGGATGGTCTTCATGTTCGGGATCGCCAGCCCGGCGAGGATGCCGAGGATGGAGACGACCACCAGCAGCTCCACCAGCGTGAAGCCGCCTCGGCGGGGATCGGGCGCCCTGCGCCCCTCGGCGTCCCGGCGCGCGGCGGCGCCTTCACGCGTCCTCACGATCCCCCCGTGAGCTTGTCGGCCGCGGAACCGATGAATTCTGCAGGGGACTCGGTCGAGTCGTACACCAGCGCCTCCTCTCCAACGGTTGCGACGAGCTGGTAGTTGTTGATGCCCTGGCGATGGTACTCGACACCCTCGATGGGGCTACCCGCATCGGACAGTTGGTCCGGCAGCCGGCCGTGCTTCGAGCTTGTAGCTCTCGACCCGCTGGATCTGGAACCACATCGCGCGCCTGAGATTCTCCACGCGCGCCGCGGACGTCCGGCTCCTGGATCGGGTTGACGGTCACCCACTTCGGGGGCAGGGCGAGCAGGTAGAGGGCGATCACGGAGAGCTGGATGCCGAGGGGGAGGAGCCACCTGGGAGGTGGCTTGCGCGGCACCCCTTCCTTGACCGCCTTGTCCCGCTCGGCGGCATGCTTCAACACCGCCGCAACAGCGTCCGCGGTCTCCTGACCGCGCGCCTCGTCCTTGGCGTGGAAGGGACGTACCTGGTCGTCGGAGCTCATTCCCTGGGGACTCAGGTCGGGACATCGAGCGGTGGGGTCGACATGCTCTCTCGAAAGGTATGCCCTGACGTTGGTTCGACCCAAGGGTGCGTTCGGACGCCAACGTGATGTCGACGCGGATGTTAACAGGAGCGGGGCGGCGGCGGAAACGGCGCGGCCGTCGGGGTCGACGGGCTCCCTCGTGCTCCCTAGCTTCACGTCATGACCCCCATGCCGGCGGGACTCTCCCGCTCCGTCGAGGACTACCTCAAGGCCATCTACGGCCTGTCCGAGCGCGGCGACCCCGCGTCGACGAGCGCGATCGCGGATGCGCTGGCGGTCCAGCCGGCCTCCGTGACCGGGATGGTGAAGCGCCTGGCGGAATCGGGTCTGCTGGAGCACGCGCCGTACCGCGGCGTGCGCCTCACGGAGCGGGGCATCCGCGAGGCGCTGAAGGTCCTCCGTCGCCACCGAGTCATCGAGACGTACCTGTGCGAGCGCCTCGGCTTCGCCTGGGAGGACGTGCACGAGGAAGCGGAGCGTCTGGAGCACGCGGCCTCGGACACGCTCGTGGAACGGATGGCCGCGGCGCTCCAGTTCCCCAGCCACGACCCTCACGGCGCGCCGATCCCGACCAGCGCCGGGGAGATCGAGAGCATCGACTTCCGCACCCTCGCCGACGCGCTACCCGGCTCGAGCCTGCGCGTGCGGGCGGTGCGCGACGAGGATCCCGAACGGCTCCGCTTCCTCGAGGCCGCCGGACTGACGCCCGGCGCGATCCTCGGGTGAACGAGAGCGCGCGCGGGGAGGAAGTCGTGGCCGTGACGGTGGCCCACGACGGGGGCGTGCACACGCTCCGGCGGGAGCTGGCGGCGCTCATCTACGTCGTGCCCGCGGGAGGCTGACATGGAGGCGCACGAGCGCACGGTGGTGCTGGGCGTCGCCGGAGGCAGCGGCTCGGGGAAGTCGACGGTGGTCTCGGAGGTCTGTCGCCTGCTCGGCGCCGGCTCGACGACGGTCCTCCATCAGGATGCGTACTACCGCGACCTGAGGCACATCCCCTTCCAGCGAGCGCGTGGCCGTGAACTTCGACCACCCGCAGAGCCTCGAGACGGAGCTCATGATCGAGCACGTCGAGCGCCTGCTGCGCGGAGAGGCCGTGGAGGTGCCCCTCTACGACTTCTCGACGCACACCCGCCGCGTCGAGACCGAGCGCCACGCCGCGGCCCCGGTCGTGATCCTCGACGGCATCCTCGTGCTCGCGGACGCCCGCCTGCGCGCCCGCATGGACCTCAAGGTGTTCGTGGACACGGAGGCCGACCTGCGCCTCATCCGCAGGATCCGCCGGGACGTGATCGAGCGCGGACGCACGCCGGAGTCGGTCATCGCCCAATACGAGGCGACGGTGCGCCCCATGCACCTCGAGTTCGTGGAGCCCAGCAAGCGACACGCCGACCTCGTCGTGCCGGAGGGTGGGTTCAACCGTGTGGCGGTGGACCTGGTCGTCGCGAGGCTGCGGTCGCTCCTCGGGGCGGACGGCGTGGCGCGCGAGGAGAAGCGTGGCGCGGTGTCACCCGCCGCAGGCGGGTAGGCCCGCCGCGACTCCACCCGTGGTGGTGAAGACCCTCACGGTCTGCGTGACGGCCGAGCCGAACACACCCGTCCCGTCCCCGCGCACGCTGGGGATACGCACCTGCCCCGAGGGATTGAAGTTGCCACCCCGGATCCAGTTGACGTAGTTCCGATCCGCCGCGCTGATCGTCACCCGCGCGTCCGTGCCGTCCGGCAGTCCCTTCTGCAGTTCGAGCGCGAGGCCCTGATCCAGCTCGAAGCGGTTGAAGACGCCGAACTCGCCGGGGAAGACGATCGCCGTGTCCCGCGCGGAGATCGACACGCCGAGGAGATAGAGGGGGTCGCTTTCCACCGGGATGCCCTTCGGCTCGAGCGCGGCGCGCAGACCGAAGATGAGGGTCTCGTTCACATACGCCCACGCGCCTTCCGAGCGCGTCCAACGCAGCTCGAGAGGGGTGGAGGGCCGCTGCAGGCAGCCCGGCGGATCGCCCGCGTAGGGCGGCGGCGGCGTAAGCAGCCCGAAATCGCCCGGCACCACCGTCGAGCCGCGGAGCACGCCCCCGTCCTCGAGTCCGATCTCGAGGTCGAGCGTATCGCCGGGCTGGATCCGGCCGGCCACGCCCGTCGCGGCCCAGTAGCAGGTGCCGGAGGCACCGATCGGCGTCGTGCGCACGCACGCTTCCAGGTCCGTCTCGCCCATCTCCACGGAAGAGCCGTCGGCGCGCGAGATGATCACCGTGGCGCCCGGCACCGGACGGGACGAGCCCGTGGCCCCCTCGAGGGTCCGGTGCAGGAAGGCGGTGGCACGATCCCCGTTCCCGGGAAGGCCCAGCTCCACGTAGACCTCGGCGACCACCACGTCCCGCGCCTCCACGAGCGTGACCTCCTGCAGCTCACACGCGGAAGCCGCCAGGAGCGCCAAGGCCGGCGCCGCGCGGAGCGCCCCTCGAGCGCGCACCATCAGAAGTGCACCTCGAGGCCGAAGGTCGGCAGCAGCGGAAACATCGAGATGCCGGCGCGGACCGGCGGCTGCTCGGAGTACTGGTAGAAGTAGAAGAGCACGTTCTTGCGGTTGTACAGGTTCAGCACGTCCACGTAGGGCACGAGCGTCCCCCACGACTTCGTGAACGTCTTGCGTGCGCTCATGTCGAGGCGGTGGTACGTGGGATAGCGGGAGGCGTTGTGGTCCTCCAGGTAGACGGCGTAGCCGCCGAGGTTGTCGGACGAGCTCGACGCGCCCGCCCAGTCGAGGAACCCACCCCACTGCGCGAAGTTCGGCGAGTACGCTGCGTAGGCGCCGAGCGCGCGCGTGTAGGGCGTGCCGGTGCCCACGTTCCAGCGCAAGCCGCCCTCCCACCCCCGCGGAAGCGGGAAGCGCATCACCAGGTCCGCGTCGACCCGCCGGTCGAAGATCGGCGGATACGTCACCTCGGGCGCGGGGCGCTCCGGGGAGAGGAGATCCGGGAACGTGCGCTGGGCCTTGAGGAAGGAGACGGCGAGCCAGCCGTTCACCGGTCCGTCCTCCTTCCGCACCATGGCGTCGACGCCCCACGATCGGCCTCGACCGGCGAGGATGTCGTCGAGGTCGTCGTTGGGGTCGTCGCCCGTGTTGACCGTCACGACGCCGTCGAAGGTGCGCACATAGCCCTCGAGCGAGGCGAACCAGTCCTCGCCGGCATAGCCCTCCACGCCGACCTGGAGCTGGTCCGACACCACGCGCGGGGCCCGCGCGCCCGCCAGCACCCAGATGTCGAGCCCGAGGGGGAGCTCCTCGTCCCGAAGCGACTGTACGTACTGCGTGTACCGGCCCGCGGCCAGCTTGATCGCCCCGTCCCCTCCGGCGAAGAAGCGCTTGATCGCGACCCTCGGCGCCGCGTCGAGCGTGGCGTCGCCGGGATCGGGAGACCAGCCGTCGAGGCGAAGCCCCGCCTCCACCAGCCACTGGCGCGCCTGGAACCAGGACGCCTGGGCATAGGCGCCGAGGAGCGTGCCTGTGCCGTCGCCGCTCGCGAACTCCGTGCCGCCCGAGACCGCGCGGTTGTGGTAGCGCATGCGCTCCGCGGACACGCCGACCTTGGTGCGCAGGGTGCTCGAGACGCGCGTGTCCAGGTCGACCCGCGCCTGCGCCTGGGAGATGCGGGACGCGAAGTCCGTGTCGCCGAAGTCGGGGAACGACAGCCCGGTGCCGTAGCGCGACCAGCTCACCCGGGCGTCCAGCGAGCCCCCGCGCCGGGGGTGCGTCCAGCGCGCTCCGAGAAGGTCGTTCCCCCAGTTCCAGTTGATGCGCAGGGGGAAGTCCGCGGCGTCGAAGCTGGTGAGGTCGAGGATGTCGTCCCCGGAGTATGCCGTCAGGCGCAGGCGGTCCCCGGACTTCGTCCATCCCTCGGCGATACCCTGGAAGTCCTGCAGGTGGTAGGGGAAGTCGAACGCCGGCTTGAGGAGCCAATCGAAGTACGAGCGCCGCGCCGACAGGCGCCAGTGCACGTTGGAGTGTCCGAGCGCCTCCGCGAAGCCCCGTGGCACCCCGCCGGACACGGCCACGCGGGAGGCGAGGAGGGACACGCCGGCGTCCACCGCGAAGTCCCCGTCGCCCGGATCGGTCTCGATCTCGAGTACCGACGACACGCGCCCGCCGTGCTCCGCCGCGAAGCCGCCGGACTGCAGCGCCGCCCTGTCGAGGAGGTCCGCGTTGAAGACGGAGAAGAAGCCGCCGAGGTGGAAGGGGCTGAAGACCGGCACACCGTCGAGGAGGATGAGGTTCTCGTCCTGCGCGCCGCCGCGCACGTGGAAGGACGCCGAGAAGTCCGACGTGGACACCACGCCCGGAAGGACCTCGACCGCTCGAAGGGGGTCCGCCTCGGCCACGCCGGGCACACGCTTGAGCTCCTGGAGGCTGAGCTCGCGCACGGTCGCGCCCCCGATCTCCTCGAAGCGCACCCGCTCCCGGCTGCGCTCGGCGCCCACGGTGATCCCCTCCAGCTCGATGGCCTGGCGGCCCAGGGTGAGATCCACCTCCACGGTCTCTCCGGGTCCGACCCCCACCGAACGGCTGGCGTCCGCGTAGCCCACCCCGGTGCCCCGTAGCGTATACGCGCCGGGCGGGATGTCGTCGAGCTGGAACCAGCCGAGGCGGTCCGTGTCGGCGCCACGCACGACCGTTCCCGCCTGCGTGAGCACGACGGTCGCGCCGAACACGGCGGAGCCCTCGTCGTCGCGCACACGCCCTTCCACGCGACCCACCTGCGCGGCGGCGTGCCCCACGGTGCCGAGGAGAAGCAGGAGGACGACGGCCCCCCGTCTCCCGGATGTCATGTGAAGGCAAGCTGGTGTCCTGGATGTCCGATTCCGCAGAACGCACTCCCCCGGCCTCCCGAGGCGCATTACTAATGTAAGACGCCTGGCCGGGCCCATACCGGCCACGGAGGCGTTCCGTTCCCCCGAGACACCGTGCGCGTCTACTACTGCGACCACTTCGTGCTTCCCCTCCCCGAGGGGCACCGGTTCCCGATGGAGAAGTACGGGCGCCTGCGTGAGCGCGTCCGTGCGCGCGGCGAGGACGACCTGCGCGTACCGGACCCCGCGACCGACGTCGACCTGGTACGCGTGCACGACCGGGGGTACGTACGCCGCGTCGTAACGGGTGCCCTGACGCACGACGAGGTGCGCCGCATCGGCTTCCCCTGGTCGCCCGGCCTGGTGGAGCGCTCGCGGCGCTCGGTCGGCGGCACGATGGGCGCCGCGCGCGCCGCGCTGGAGGACGGGGTGGCGGCGAACCTGGCGGGCGGCACGCACCACGCGTTCCGCGACCGCGGCGAGGGCTTCTGCGTCTTCAACGACGTGGCGGTGGCCGCCCGCGCGCTGCAGGCCGAGCGGCGGGTGGGCCGGGTGGTGGTGCTCGACCTCGACGTGCACCAGGGCAACGGCACGGCCTCGATCTTCCGCGAGGACGACTCCGTCTTCACGCTCTCGGTGCACGGCGCGAACAACTTCCCCTTCCGGAAGGAGGCGGGCGACCTCGACGTGGAGCTGCCCGACGGCACCGGCGACGACGCCTTCCTCGAGGCGGTGGATCGGGGCGTGCGCACCGCGCTCGGCCGCGGCGGCGACCTCGCCTTCTACGTGGCCGGCGCCGACCCCTTCGAGGGGGACCGCCTGGGCCGCCTGGCCGTGACCAAGGCGGGGCTCGCGGCGAGGGACGAGCGCGTGTTCGACCTGTGCGCCGGCGCGGGCGTTCCGGTTGCGGTGGTGATGTCGGGCGGCTACGCCCGGGACGTGACCGACACCGTCGACATCCACGAGACGACGGTGCGGGCGGCGTCCCGCCGCGTGGCCCGGAGCGTTGCGTGAGCGCCGGCGCCCTGGTCCGGCTCCGCGCCTGGCCGCGCATCCGGCTGGCGGCGCTGCCCACGCGCCTCGTGCCCGCGCGCAACCTGGCGAAGGCCCTGGGCGGGGCGGCGCCCGAGCTCTTCGTGAAGATGGACGCGGAGACGGGCTTCGCGCTCGGTGGCAACAAGGTCAGGAAGCTCGAGACCGTGCTGGGCGGCGATCGCCTGGAGGGGATCACCCACCTGATCACGACCGGCGGACCGCAGTCCAACCACTGCCGCGTCACGGCCGGGGCGGCGGCGCACCTCGGGCTGGGGTGCGTGCTGGTGGTGAACGGCACCTCCGAGGGCGAGCCGCGCGGCAACGCACTCATCCACCGACTCTTCGGCGCCGACATCCGCACGGTCGCCGACCGCGCCGAGCGCGCGCCGGCCATGGAGCGCGCGGCGCGGGAAATCGCCGACGCCGGCGGGCGGGCGATGGTGGTCCCGCTCGGCGCCTCCACCGGGCTCGGAGCGCTCGGCTACGCGCTGGCGGCGCTGGAGCTCCACGAGCAGCTGCCCCCCGAGGCGACGAGGGACACCTGGGTCTTCGTGTCGGCTTCGTCGTGCGGCACGCTGGCCGGCCTCCTGCTCGGATTCGAGCTGTTGGGTCGGACGGACGTCCGCCTGGTGGGCGTCAGCGCCGACGTCTCCGCGGACGACATGCGCACGGACGCCCTCGGCCTGGCGGCCGAGGGCGGCGCCCTGCTGGGCCGGCCACGACCGGTCGCCGGGGAGAGGCTCTCCTGCGACGACACGCAGGTCGGCGCGGGGTACGGGATCCCGACGCCCGCAGGCAGGGAGGCGATCGACCTCTTCGGGCGCATGGAGGGGATCGTCCTCGACCCGGTCTATACGGGGAAGGCCGCCGCCGGCCTCCTCGCGTGGATCCGCGACGGCCGCGTGCCCTCCGGGGACCGGGCCGTCTTCGTCCATACCGGCGGTCATCCCTCACTCCTGGTGTAGCGACCCATGCCCACCACGCCCGAACTCCTCGCGCACGTTCCCCTCCTCAGTGACCTGACCGCGGAAGAGCGCGAGCGGCTGGCGGGAGGCGTCCGCCACGAGCGCCACCCCGAGGGAGCGACGATCGTCGCGGCCGGCTCCCCGAGCCGATCGCTCTACCTGCTGGTGCGAGGCTCCGTGCAGGTGGTCTACCCCTCGCGCAGCAGGGACTTCGAGCTGGCCCACCTGGGGCCCGGGGACTTCTTCGGGGAGATGGCCCTCCTCAACGACCGCCCCCGCAGCGCGACCGTGCGCGCGCTCGAGGAGGTGGACGCGCTGGTCCTCGACCAGGAGGAGTTCAGGCAGGTGGTCCTGGAGGCTCCGGCGATCGCGCTTCGACTCCTGGGCGCGTTGTCCGCGCGCGTCCGGAACGCGGACGAGCGGATCGGCACATTCGGCGAGGCGGCGGTGCACGATACCCTGACGCATCTCCTCAACCGCCGCGCCTTCCAGGAGCGGATGGACGATCGAGGTGGACCGCCACCTGCGCTACGGTGCCACCTTCGCGCTCGTCCTCCTGGACATCGACAACTTCAAGAGCGTCAACGACACGCTCGGCCACATCGCGGGCGACGGAGTGCTCGCGTGGATCGGCCGGCATCCTGAAGGAGCAGACGCGCGCGGCCGATTCGGCCTTCCGCATCGGAGGGGAGGAGTTCGCGGTCCTGTGCCCCTCGACCGGGGCCGGGATGGCACGGCGCGCCGCGGAGCGGCTCGTCCGCCTCGTGGCCGACAGCCGACCTCCGGGCCTGCCCGACCTGCACGTCACCGTATCAGGGGGCTATGCGGCCTGCCCGACGCACGGCACCACCTTCGACGACGTCTACCATGCGTGCGACCAGGCGCTCCTGCGCGCCAAGGACGAGGGGCGTGACCGCGTGTGCGACCCCGAGCCGGTCGCCCACGGAGCCTGACGGCGATCGCCCTCAGTCGAACCAGTGGGCCAACCGTGAGAGCGCGCCCAGGAGGTCGGGCTCGAGCTCCATCACCGTCCTGAGCGGGTCCTCGCCCAGACGCTTCATGCGCTTCGGTACCGTGGCGATCGTGTGGTTCGAGATCTTCAGCCGTCTTCGTGACCTCCGACCACGCGAGGGGCGCGGAGACCGTGGCGCCGGGGAGGGGCCGCACGGTGAAGGGCGCGGCCAGCAGCCTCCCGTGCCCGTTCTGCACGAAGTCCACATAGACCTTTCCCTCGCGCTTCGCGGGGTTGCGCGTGAGCGTGGCGATCCCGGTGCGCTCGGCCACGGCCACCCGCCCGAGGAGCTGGCCGAGCGTGCGCGACTGCTCGTACGTGAGCTTGCCCCCGAGCGGCACCAGCACGTGGATCCCCGAGGAGCCGCTCGTCTTGGCGAAGGAGGGCAGCCCGATCTCCTCGCAGACGTCGTGCAGCGTGCGCGCGAGATCCACGACGTGCGCGAAGGGCGCCTCCTTCGGATCCAGGTCCAGGATGCACCAGTCCGGGTTCGCGAGCGACGACACCCTGCTCGACCAGATGTGCAGCGGGATCGTGCCCAGGTTGATCACGTACAGCAGCGACTCGAGGTCGTCGGCCACGAAGTACGACAGCTCGCGCTCCGAGCCCTCGCTCCACAGCGTCACCCGCCGGATCCACTCGGGCGCGTAGGGCGGCGCGTCCTTCTGGAAGAACGACTTTCCGTGGATGCCGTCCGGGTAGCGCGTCATCACGAGCGGCCGGTCCTCGAGGTAGGGGAGCATCCACTCGGCGACCGCACGGTGGTACTCGATGAGGTCGCCCTTGGTGTAGCCCTCCTCCGGCCAGAACACCTTGTCGAGGTTCGAGTAGGCCACCGTGCGCTCGGGCTCCGCGCGCGCCCGGACGGGTGGTCTCCGGCTCCGCCTCCGGTGCCGCGGCGCCCTCCACGACGCACTCCTCGGGCGGCTTGTCCTCGCGGAAGCGCGAGAACGACGGCTGCCGGGCCAGCCCCTGGTCCGTCAGCTCCTTGTACTTCACCTCGACCACGAGGCGGGGCGCGACCCAGTGGTTGCCCTTCCCTTTCGGCACCGGCCCGGCCGTGCACGCACACGCGTCGATCTCGAGCGCTTCCAGCTTCGGCATGGTATCCGCGAGGTCGGCCTCCGTGAAGCCGGACCCCACACTCCCGAGGTAGAGGAGGTCGTCGCCGTCGTATTGCGCGATGTGCAGGGAGCCGAAGCCCGAGCGCGACCCCTTGGGCTTCGTCCATCCGACCACCACGAAGTCCTCGACGCGCACGGTGCGCACCTTGATCCAGTGCGGCGATCGGCCGCCCGAGTACGCCGAGTCCGCCTTCTTCCCGACGATCCCCTCGAGGCGCATCTGCGTGACCTGCTCGAACATCGCCTCCCCCTGCTCGGCGATGTGGTCGGAGTAGCGGATGGGTCCGACGCTCGGCAGGAGCTCGCGCAGCAAGGCCTTCCGCTCGAGGAGGGGCACGCCGCGCAGGTCGAAGCCCTCCAGCGCCAGCAGGTCGAAGGCATAGTAGATGGCCGGCAACTCCACGCTCGCGCGCAGCGCGTCCATCCGGTTGAGAATCCGGCCGCGCCGCTGCAGCCGTGAGAAGGAGGGCAGCCCGTCCGCGTCGTGCACCACCACCTCCCCGTCCAGCACCAGCCCCTCCAGCGGGAGGCCGTGCACGGCGCGTGCGATCTCGGGGAAGGTGAGCGTGAGGTCGTGGCCCGCCCGCGAGCGCAGGTAGGGCTCGCGCCCCTTCCGCTCGGCCAGGAGCCGGTAGCCGTCGTACTTCAGCTCGAAGATCCACCCCTCGCGCGTGAACGGCTCCTCCTGGCTGGTCGCGAGCATCAGGTCCACGTCGTCGGCGCGGAGCGTCCGCCTCTTCGCACCCAGCGCGGCCGCGCGCTCGGCCAGGCGCTCGGCGTGCTCGTCCGCATGGGGGAACTCGTCCACGGTGAGCCCGGAGTAGATCGAGTCGTCCGGGTACGACTCGGTGCCGCCCTCCGCGTCCATGAAGCCGTCGCGCTCCTTGATCAGGAGCCAGGAGTTCGGCGCCTGCTTCGTCTTCACCAACGTCCACCGGCCCAGCAGCTTGTGGCCGTGCAGGTCGAAGAGGAGCTTCCCCTTCTCCAGGCCCGCGCGCGGGTCCTCGACCGGGCTCCACGTTCCCCGGTCCCACACGATCATCGAGCCGGCGCCGTACTCGCCCTCGGGGATGACGCCCTCGAACTCCGCGTACTCGAGCGGGTGGTCCTCCGTCTGCATCGCCAGGCGCTTGTCGGCCTGGTTCGGGGAGGGCCCCTTGGGCACGGCCCACGACAGGAGCACGCCGTCCAGCTCGAGGCGCAGGTCCCAGTGCAAGGCGCGGGCGTGGTGCTTCTGCACCACGAAGGAGCTGCCGCCCACCACCACCTCGCCGCCGAACGGCTCGGGGGTACGGCCGGCGCGGCGCTTCTCGCGGTACTTCGCCAGGCGTTCGTCGCGGGAGGGGCTCATGCGGGGAGGATAGGGCGCTGCGGGAGGGGGCGACAACGGCGAGGCGCCACGCCTGGCGCCCAGGGCCCCGCCTGAAACCGCCACCCCGCCCCATTCGTCTCTTTCTACGTAGTCCGCGTAGTCCGCCGAGTAAGATCTCGAGCCAGTCCGTGGGGCGGACAGGGGAGAAGACCCGATGGCAACATGGATGGCCGATCTGCGCTTCGGCTTCCGCATGCTGCTCAAGACGCCGGGGCTGTCTCTGATCGCGATCCTCACCATCGCCCTGGGTGTGGGGTTGACGACCCACACCTACAGCTCGCTGGACGGGACCGTGCTCAGGGGGCTGCCCGTGCCCCACGCGGACCGGCTCATGTTCGTCGACGAACGGATCGATCGCCTGGGCATCGAGCAGAACAGCACCCCGCTCCACGACTATCTGGACCTGAAGGAGCGCCAGACGGTCTTCGAGGAGCTGGCCGCCTACAACTGGACGTCCCTCAACCTCGCGGGCGACGAAGCGCCCCCGGAGCGCGTGCAGGCAGCCGCGGTATCGGCCAACGCACTCACCGTGGTGGGCGTGCCCCCGCTCCTGGGCCGGGTGTTCCGACCCGGCGAGGACGCACCCGACGCGCCACCCCGCATCGTGCTGTCGTACTCCCTCTGGCAGAACCGATTCGACGGCGATCCCGGGGTGGTGGGACGCACGATCCGCGTCGACGGCGAGACCGCGGAAGTGGTCGGTGTGATGCCCGAGGGCTTTCGTTTCCCCTTCGATCAAGCGGCGTGGATGCCCTACCACTTCGATCCCGCGACGACGGCACGTCGGAGCGCACACGTCGAGGTGTTCGGACGTCGGCTCGAGGGGATCTCGGAAGAAGCGGTGGACGCGTCCCTGGACCAGGTCTCGCGGGACATCGAGGCCATCTTCCCCGAAGACAACCAGGGCGTGCGCCTCTGGGCCGCTCCGTTCGCGGAGCGGTACATGCCGCCCCAGATCACGGCGGTGATGTTCCTGATGCTGGCCGCCACCTTCGGCGTCCTGCTCATCGCGTGTGCGAACGTCGCCAACCTCCTCCTGGCCCGTGCGTCCGCCCGAGGTCGCGAGGTGGCCATCCGCACGGCGTTGGGGGCCGGCCGGTCCCGGATCATCCGACAGCTCATGGCGGAAGCGCTGGTCCTCGCGGCCGTCGGCGGCGTCCTGGGCGTGGTGCTGGCGTACGTGGGCCTCGATGCCTTCAACGCGGCCATCCTGGACATCCAGAAGCCCTACTGGATCGACAACCGCATGGACTTGCCGGCGCTCCTCTTCGCGCTGGGGGTGACCTGCGTGGCTGCCCTGGCCGCCGGTACCGTGCCGGCGCTGCGGGCCTCGGGCCTGGGCGTCGGCGATGCCCTGCGGGACGAGGCCCGGGGCTCGTCGTCCCGGCGCCTGGGACGTCTGACCTCGGCGCTGGTGGTGAGCGAGATCGCCGTTTCCTGCGGCCTGCTCATCGCGGCCGGCCTCATGATCCGGAGCATCGTGAACCTGAAGCACACGGAGATGGGCTTCGAGCCCGAGCACGTCCTCACCGGGTACGTGGCGCTCCAACAGGCGGACTACCCGACGGCACAGGATCGACGCGCCTTCTTCGAAGCGCTCCAGAACCGGCTGGAAGCCGAGCCCGGCGTGGCCAGCGTGACGCTGGCCACCTCGCTGCCCGCGTTGGGCGGGTCCCAATGGTGGGTGAGGGCGGATGGGGAGACCTACGCCACGGATCGGGACATCCCGCTCACCAACGGGAGCGTCGTCACCCGTGGCTTCTTCCAGACCATGGGCATGGCCCTGCTGACGGGGTCGGGACTTCGATGCGGGCGAGGTGTGGGAGTCGGCCGAACCCGTGGCCATCGTGAACGAGAGCTTCGCCCGCCGCATCCTGGGAGACCGCGACCCCATCGGGGCGCGCGTTCAGCTCGGCCGGACCGAGAGCTCGGATCCGTGGATGCGCATCGTGGGCGTGGTGCCGGACGTGCACGTCGGGGGTGGGGTGGGCGGGCTCGGCGACGATCGACGCCCGGCGCAGTACCTCTACGTGACGCCGGCGTCCGTCGGGGTGTCGTCCGTGGCGGTGGCCTTGCGCACCTCCGGCGCGCCGGAGGCGCTGGCGCCGCGAGTGCGCGCCATCGTCACCGAGTTGGACCCGAACCTCCCCGTGTCGGACCTGCAGGCGATGCCGGCCGCCATCCAGAGAGCCACGTGGGCCTTCGGCCTCTTCGGGTCCCTGTTCACCATCTTCGGCCTCGCCGCGCTCTTCATGGCCTCGGTGGGACTGTACGGTGTCATGGCGTTCTCGGTGGCGCAGCGGCGCCAGGAGATGGGGGTCCGCATGGCTCTGGGCGCCGCGCCGACCCGGATCCTGCGCATGGTCCTCAACGAGGGAACCGTGCAACTGGGGATCGGCATGGCGCTGGGGTTGCTCCTCGGCTACGGCCTCGCCAAGCCGTTGAGCTTCGTCACCTACGGCGTGAGCCTCTCCGACCCGTTCCTCTACCTGTTCATCCTGGGAACGCTGGGCGTGGTGGGGCTGCTGGCGTGCTTCGTGCCGGCCCGCTCCGCCACCCGGGCCGATCCGGTCTCGGCCATGAGGCCGCAGTAGGCGGACCGGAGTAGCCACCGCGCGGCGGGGGGCCTTGGACGTAAAGGACACGGGGTCCCTGGCGGAGCGTCTGGCGGCCGTGACGGCGGCGTTGGTTCGCCGCCAGAAGGACGGTGCCCCTGCCCATACGTGGACTCTGGCGGATATCCACGAGGCCGGGGGATGGCGGCTCAACTTCCTGCGGGTCGAGCAGTACATGACCACCTCGTTGTTCACCGTCCACGAGGACGAGCTCGTGAACATGGTGGCGTTCCTCATGGACCGGAACAACATCAGGCAGGTCCTGGTGGAAGACGACGGACATCGTCTCGTGGGGTCACGGGGTGTCGTGCTTGCCCGTCGTCAAGAAGGGGAAGCGGGTGGGCATCATCAGCGAGCGGGACTTCATGCCGATCGCGTACGAGCTTCTGGAAGAGAGGATCGGGAAGGGGGGCGCCACCTCCCGTCCTTGATGGTGCGAGGCGTGGGCCAGGGGCCCCGCGCGCCACTCCTCACAACGTGAGCACGAACGCCACCACCGCGTGCCGCATCAGCTCGGGGAGAGCGTCGAAGGCGTCCCGGCTGATGGCGCCCTCCCCTCCGTGCATGGCGATGGCCTCCCACACCGTGGGCGCGGTTCCGTCGTGCATGTATCGGGCACGCAGTGCCACCCCGAGGAGGATCTCGGTCCGGAACTCGGTCGGCGACGCCGCGGGCGAGCACAGGTTCGCGCCCTGCCCCCCCATGTCGTGGAGGAGCAGGTCCGAGTAGAGGGGCGCCTGCTTCCGGTCGAGAGCCTTCACCGCGCTGGGTCCCGTCGGCAGGGTCGGAACGTGGCAGGTGGCGCACCCCACCTCGTGGAAGCGGCGTTCTCCCTCGGCTACCTGGGTCTTCTCCGCGTCGGTCGCCGGCATGTTCCGGGCGGGCGGCGCCAGGAAGCGGATGAAATCGGCGATGGCGTCGATGGCGGCCTGGTCGATCTCGGGGTCGGCGACGGGGTCGGCGCCCTCGGGGACCGCCTCCACGCTGAAGACCAGCTCGGTGGGGTGGTCGGGGGTGGTCAGGCCCATCTCCACCAGCACCCCTCCCTCCGCGATGTCGGCCAGGTCCGCCACGTCCGCTTTCCGGCGGAAGCGGCCGATCCGCCCCGACGCGTCCCGGCCCACCCTGCCCGAGATCCCGTCCCCATTCAGGTCGTCGGGATCCTCCGTGGACAGGAGGGTCTCGTCCGACACGGCCTCCACCAGCCCCCGTCCCCACAGCGGAGGCGCCGTGAAGAGCCCTCGTTGGTTCGCCTCGGAGGGCGTACGCTCGGGAACGACCCCCGCCGCCCGCGCCCACGGGGTGACCTGCGTCCGCACGTTGCCTCCACCGTGGGCATCCAGCAGGTCGCAGCTGCCGTCGTCGGCCTGGAAGGCGGCGTGGATATCATACTCCTCGCCCCCGGAGCCCCCCGTCCCGGGAGAGCTGTGGCATGCGTTGCACGAATTCTCGTTGTAGACCGGACCGAGCCCGTCTTCCTGCAGGAAGACCCGACTGAACACGGCCTTGCCGGCCTCGAAGCGCGCCAGCTCCGGGGCGTCGAGCCCGGGAAGGGGGCCGCCGAGCTCCGTGGCGGACAGGGTGTCCACGTCTGGAGAGGAACCGGAGGGTGAACAGGACACGACGAAAACCGAGGCCCCCAGGAGGGAAAGCCCCCGCCACCAGCGCTGAGCCATCGTCGTCGGTCTCCGCCGAACAGGGACACGAAGAAGGACGAGGCCAGGTATCCTCCACCCGACCTGGAGACTAGCGAACGGAGTCGCATTCTGCCACGGCGCCGGTTGCCCCGCCCTCCCCCTCCCTCCATCCTCACGGCCGTGAGTTCCTCAACCGATTCCCCTCAGGGCGAACCCACGTTCGCCCGCGATCTCGGGCTCTTCGACGCCACGATGATCGGTGTCGGCGCCATGATCGGCGCCGGCATCTTCGTGCTCACCGGCATCGCCGCCGGGGAATCCGGACCCGCATCCATCCTCGCCTTCGCGCTGAACGGCGCGGTGACGCTCCTCACGGCGTTCGCGTACGCCGAGCTCGCGGCCGCGATTCCGGAGGCCGGCGGAGGCTACGCGTTCGTACGCAAGGCCTTCCCGGGCGCGGTCGGCTTCACGGCCGGCTGGATGCTCTGGTTCGCGTACACGGTGGCGTGCAGCCTGTACGCGCTCGGGTTCGCGGGCTACTTCTGGGAGTTCTTCCTGAAGTACCTGCCGGGCGTCGCGGAGGGGGTGTTCGGCCTCGTCGGCGCGCACGGCGCGAGCCTGCTCGTGACGCTCGTGGTCGGCGGCCTGTTCATCCGCCTGAACGTCCGCGGAGCCGAGGTCACGGGGAAGGCGGAGAACGTGCTCACCGTCGCCAAGCTCGGCGTGCTGGCGATCTTCATCGCCTACGGCATCAAGGCGGTGGGCACCGACCCGGTGCCCGTCGGAGACGCGTTCAACCCGTTCTTCCCCAAAGGAGTGGGCGGCGTGATCGTCGCCATGGGGCTGACGTTCATCGCGTTCGAGGGATACGACCTCATCGCGACGGTCGCCGAGGAGATCAAGGAGCCCGAGAAGACCATCCCCCGGGCGACGTTCATCGCGCTCGGCATCACCCTCACGATGTACCTGTCGATCCTGTTCGTCTCCCTGGCGGCCGTGCATCCCACCGGGAGGCGAGCCTTCCTGGCGCTTTCTCGGGAGACTACGGCGAGACCGCGATCGTGAGGGCCGCGGAGGGCTTCATGCCCGCGTTCGGCGTCGCCATCATCGTGTTCGGCGGCCTCCTGTCGACGATGTCCGCGCTGAACGCGACCATCATGGCGTCGTCACGCGTGGCCTTCTCCATGGGACGCGACCGCTGGCTCCCGAGGTCGGTGGCCACCATCCACCCGGAGCGGCGCACCCCGCACGTCGCGATCCTCGCGACGGGCGGCATCCTGCTGGCGATGGCGGTCACGCTCCCCATCGAGGCCGTGGGATCCGCGGCGAGCCTGATCTTCCTGATCACCTTCGCCATGGTGAACCTCTCGGTCATCGTGCTGCGCCGGAAAGCGCCCGAGCTTCCTCGCCGCTACCACGTCCCGTTCTATCCCTTCGTGCCGATCCTCGGCATCGTCCTGAACGTCTTCCTGGCGCTCTATCAGTTCACCTTCCAGCCGCTCGCCTGGTACGTCACCATCGGGTGGATCATCGTCGGACTCCTGCTCTACTACGGCTACTTCGAGAAACAGGCCGCCGCCGAGCTGCCCCAGGTCCTCGAGGCACCGGTGCGCGGGGCGCTGCCGGTTCTGGACACGGTCGTGGTGACCCTGCACAACCCGGACACTGCGGGCATCCTCCTCGAATACGCGGCGCCATCGCCAGAGGCCGGGACAAGAAGCTCGTGGCGTTCTCCGTGGTCGAGGTGCCCAGGCAGCTGCCGATCCACGAGGGACTCCGCTTCTCCCACCATCGCGAGGCGCTGCTCAAGACCGCGAGGGAGTACGCCGCGAAGCGCCGCATCGACCTGCAGACCGACCTGGTGGTCGCGCACCACGCCTCCGACGGGATTCTCGCGGGAGCGCGCCGCTACGGCGCCGACTTCATGGTCATGGGGTGGAAGGGCTACACGGACACGCGCGACAAGATCTTCGGCGAGGTCGCCGACCAGGTCATCCGACACGCTCCCTGCGACCTGGCGCTGCTCAAGATCGCGCGGGCGACGCGACCGAAACGGTGCCTCTTCCCGACGGCGGGCGGCCCCCACGCCCGCCTGGCGGCCGAGATGCTCAACACGCTCGCGCCCGCCTTCGGCATGTCCGTGACGGCGTGTTACGTCGTGCCCCCCGACGCCACGGACGAAGCGCGGAGAGAGGCCGACCGGTGGATCGGGAAGACGCTGGAGGCCCTCGGCGTCCACGTGCCGGTGGAGAGGAAGCTGATCGAAGCGAAGTCCGTCGCCGGCGGCATCGCCCTGGAGAGCCGCGACTACGACCTGGTGGTGCTCGGCGCCGCGCGCGAGCCCTTCCTCAGCCAGGTCATGTTCGGTGAGATCCCGGAGAAGGTGGCGCGCTACTCACCCGCGGACGTCCTGGTGGTGAAGCGCTACGAGGGCCATGTGCGCTCGTTCGTGAAGCGGGCGCTGGGCTAGCCCGCTCCGGGTAGCGCGGGTGTCGCCTCCGGCGGCCGCCGACGCCGCGTGGCCTGCTCGTAGGCGTATCCGAACCCCAGCAGCGTCCCCTCGCTGAAGGGGCGACCCAGGAACTCGAGCCCCACCGGCAAACGGTCGGAGGTGAACCCCGCGGGCACCGTGAGCGCCGGGAAGCCGATGGCGGGGCTGAGACCGCGGTTGTCCCCCCACCCGTAGCCGTCGTCCGGACGGGGGTTGGACAGCACGTCGGGGGCGATGAGCGTCGGCTGATGATCGAAGGTGGCGTAGACGACGGCGTCGAGCCGGTGCTCCGCCATCGCCGCGAGCACCGCCTGCCGGATCTGCTCGCGTTTCCGCATCACCGTGAGGTAACCCGGGTCGTCGGTGCTCCGTCCCACGGTGGCCATGAGCCCCCGGGCGCGCCACGGGTTCACCACGCCGGCGAGGAGGATGTCACCCAGCGTCGTGTACGGAGGGTCCACGAGCTGCGCGAGGTACGCGTCCGTCGCCTCTTCGGTCTCGAAGTCGTTGCCGATCCCGTCCACGAGCCGGACCTCGGGAACGACCAGCGGGTCCACGAGCTCGGCGCCCGCGTCCTGGAGGTCACGGATGGCCTGGTCGAAGACCGCCCGCACCTTCCGATAGTCGTCGGACGACGGATCGGCCCCCGGATCCATGGGCTCGCGTAGCACCCCGATGCGCGCGCCGCGCAGGCTACCTGCATCGAGCGCGCTCGTGTACGTCTCGGGGATGTGGCCCACCGAGGAAGCCGTAGCGGGCTGGTTCGGGTCGTACCCGACGATGGCGTCGAGGAGGGCGGCCGCGTCGGTCACCGTCCTCGTGATGGGTCCCATCGTGTCCTGCGTGGGATTGGCCGGCATCATCCCCCAGGTGCTCACCAGGTAGAGCGTGGGGCGGAGGCCCACCAGGCTCGTCACGGCCGCCGGACCGCGGACGGAGCCGCTGGTGTCCTCGCCGATGCCCACCAGGCCGAAGCTCGCCGCGATCCCGGCGGCCGTGCCGCCGGACGAGCCGCTCGGGATTCCTGTTCGGGTCGTAGGGATTGCGGATGATCCCGTAGGCCGAACCCACGTAGCGGGAAGCGAACTCGCCCATGTTCGTCTTGGCGAGGATGATCGCGCCCGCCCGCCTCAGCCGGACGACGATCGTCGCGTCGCGCTCGGACATGAAGCCCTCGAAGAGCGCGGACCCGTACGTCGTCGGCATGCCCCGGGTCTCGACCTGGTCCTTGAGCAGCACCGGCACGCAGTGGAGCGGCCCCAGCGGCCCGTGGGCGCGCAGGACGGCGTCGAGGGAGTCGGCCTCGATCAGGGCGCGCGGGTCGACGGTCTGCACCGCGTTGAGCCTCGGGCCGACCTGGTCGTACGCGGCGATCCGGTCGAGGTACGCCTGCACGAGCGCACGGCACGTGAGCGTCCCCGCGCGCATCGCCTCGTGGGCCTCCGCAACGGTCGCCTCCACCACCTGGAACCCCTGCGCAACAGCGGGCCCGGGGGCGACCCAGGCCAGCAGCGTGGCGGCGAGCGCGACCACGTTGCGCGAAGGCGGTGCACGGCGCTCGGTAGGGTCACGACGGCCCGTCCGGCTCCGTATCCCGCGTAGCGCCTACGCAGCGCCTCCAGCTCCGCCTTCAGCTCCACCACCAGGGCGCCGTAGCGCGGGTCGTCGTAGACGTTCTGCAGCTCGTGGGGGTCGCTCTCCAGGTCGTACAGCTCCCAGGCGTCGATGTCGAAGTAGAAGTGGATGAGCTTGTAGCGCTCGGTACGGATCCCGTAGTGGCGCTTGATGCTCGGGACTGCCGGGGAACTCGTAGTAGTGGTAGTAGATCGACCTGCGCCAGCCGTCCGGCGTCTCGCCCCGCGAGCACGCGCCCGCATGGACGCGCCCTGCATCTCCGCGGGGAGCGGGAACGCCCGCGTAGTCCAGGAACGTCGGGGCGAAGTCGAGGTTCATGACCATCTCGTCGGCCACCCGCGGCCGTGATCGTCCGCCGGGTAGCGGACGATGAGGGGCATGCGCAGCGACTCCTCGTACATGAAGCGCTTGTCGAACCAGCCGTGCTCCCCCAGGTAGGAGCCCTGGTCCGACGTGTAGACCACGACGGTGTTCTCGGCCAGGCCGCTCTCGTCCAGGTAGTCGAGCACGCGCCCGACGTTGTCGTCCACCGAGGCGATACAGCGCGAGGTAGTCCTTGATGTACTGCTGGTACTTCCACCGGGTCAGCGCCTCGCCCTCCAGGTGGGACGTCCTGAACTCCTCGTTGCGGGCGGCGTACGCCTGCTTCCAGACGCGCCTCTGCTCCTCGTTCATCCGCCCGAAGATGGCCTTCCACTGCGGCTCCAGCGGCAGCTCGCCGAGGAGTGGGCCCGTCGTCTCGGGGTCGAGCTTCAGGTCGTAGCCCAGCTGGATGCGGTCGGCGATGCGCATGATCTGGTCCCGCGCCGCCTCGCTCCGGGTGGCGTAGTCGTCGTCGAACGTGTCCGGGACCGGGATGTCCTCCCCTTCGTACATCGAGAGGTGCTTCGCCGTCCGGCATCCAGTTCCGGTGGGGCGCCTTGTGGTGGAGCAGGGCGCAGAAGGGCCGTGGCCGGGTCCCGTCGACGGATCCAGTCCAGGCAGTCGTCGGTGATGAGGTCGGTGACGTATCCCTCGCGCCGGGTCGTCCGCCCCATCTCGATGAAGTCCGGGTTGTAGTAATCTCCCTGGCCGGGGAGGATGCTCCAGTAGTCGAAGCCCGTGGGATCGCTCTTCAGGTGCCACTTGCCGAAGATCGCCGTCGCGTAGCCCGCGCGCTGCAGGAGCTTCGGAAAGGTCTGTCTGGGTGCCGTCGAAGACGTCGACGTTGTCCCTCACGCCGTTGAGGTGGCTGTACTTGCCGGTGAGAAGAACCGCCCGGCTGGGCCCGCACAGCGAGTTGGTGCAGAAGCTCCGCGTCGAAGCGCACGCCGTCCCGGGCCAGGCGATCGATGTTGGGCGTCCGGTTGATCCTGCCTCCATAGCACGACATGGCCTGGTAGGCGTGGTCATCGGACATGATGAAGAGGATATTGGGAGGGCCCGCCGGCTTCCGCGGGGAGGCGAGTTCGGGCAACACGGCGAGGGAGGCCGCGCCCACGCCGAGGTCCTGGAGAAACCTGCGGCGCGTGATCCCTGAGGCGGTCATGGTCGGAGGTCGTAGGGTCGTCGGGGGAGGATCCCCGTTCACACTTCACCATCCTGCGTCAACGTACCACCGGACCAGGGAAAAGGCGACGAGATGAGCCGGTCCCCGTTCCACGTCATGGCCAAGCCCACAGGGCCCCTGTGCAACCTGGGCTGCAGCTACTGCTACTACCTGGAGAAGGAGCGCCTGTACCCGTCCGGCGAGGCGTTCCGCATGTCCCCGGCGGTCCTCGACGCCTATGTCCGTCAGTACATCGCATCCCAGCCGACCCCGGAGGTCACGTTCACCTGGCAGGGGGGCGAGCCCACCCTCCTCGGGGTCGAGTTCTTCCAGGAGGTGGTGCGCCTTCAACGGAAGTACGCCGACGGCCGCAGGGTCTCCAACGCGATCCAGACCAACGGCACGCTCCTGGACGACGCCTGGTGCGCCTTCCTCACCGACCATGGGTTTCTCGTCGGCCTGAGCGTGGACGGACCCGAGGAGTTCCACGACGCCAACCGACCGGACAAGGGCGGCCATCCCTCCTTCCGGAAGGTCATGCGCGGCCTGGAGTGCTTGAAGAAGCACGGCACGGAGTTCAACACGCTGACCGTGGTGAGCCGCCGACAACGCCGGGCACCCGCTGGAGGTCTACCGTTTCCTCCAGGAGATCGGATCCCGTTTCCTCCAGTTCATCCCGCTGGTCGAGCGGAAGCCCGACGCCGAGGCGCGCCTCCTGGGCCTGGACCTGGCCACCCCTCCCGGACCGGCGGCCGGGGAGGAAACGCCACCTGTGACCCCCGAGAGCGTGGGTCCCCGCGCCTTCGGAGACTTCATGCTCGCCGTGTTCGACACGTGGGTGCGCAACGACGTGGGCCGCGTGTTCGTGCAGCTCTTCGACGCCACCCTGGCCGGGTGGATGGGGATGGAGCCGCCCCTGTGCGTCTTCGCCGAGACGTGCGGCAACGCCCTGGCCCTGGAGCACGACGGCGGCCTGTTCTCCTGCGACCATTACGTCTACCCCGGCTACAGGCTCGGCAACATCCTGGACACCCCGTTGGAGGAGCTCGCGGGCCAGGCCACCCAGGTCGCCTTCGGCCGGGCGAAGAAGGACACGCTCCCCCGGTACTGCCGGGAGTGCGAGGTGCGCTTCCTGTGCAACGGTGAGTGCCCCAAGCACCGCTTCATCCTGGACGCCCGACGGAGAGCCCGGGCTCAACTACCTGTGCGCCGGCTACAAGGCCTTCTTCACCACCACGGCGCCCCACTTCCAGGCCATGGCGGCGCTCCTGGCGAGCGGCCGCCCGCCCGCCGACGTCATGCAGGCCATCGCGGCGCGGGACCGCGAGGAGGCCATGGCGCGCAGCCCGGCGCAACGACCCGTGCCCCTGCGGCAGCGGCAGGAAGTTCAAGAGCTGTTGCGGCGCGCCAGGCCCACGAGACAGGTAACGGCCGACGGCGGTCTCGGATCCCCGTGCAGCGACGGCCCCCCGTCGCTATCGTGCAGATTCCCCAACCCACCAGGAAACGCCGTGCCTTCGAAGCTCGACCGACCCATCGCCCCGGAGATCCGCGACGACCGCCTTGCCGAGGCGATCCGCCGCGTCGCCGCCCGCCCGGAGGTGCGCACGATCCTCGAGGTCGGCTCCTCGTCCGGGGAGGGCAGCACCGACGCGTTCGTGGCCGGCGCGCTCGAGAACCCCGCGGGCCCGCCGACGCTCCACTGCGTCGAGCTGTCGCGTGAGCGCTTCGCCCTGCTCGAGGCACGGCACGGCGCGCGCGACTTCGTGCACTGCCACCGCGTGTCGTCGGTGCGTCTGGAGCGCTTCGCGACGCACGAGGACATCGACCGCTTCTGCTCCGGCTTCAAGCCCTGGCTGCGCCGTCGGAGCCGGAAGACCTACCGTCGCTGGCTCGAGGAGGACCGCGAGTACGTGAGGGCTTCCGGCGCCGGCACGGACGGTGTGCGCGACATCGCGGACCACTACGGCATCGACCGCTTCGACGCCGCCCTCATCGACGGGTCGGAGTTCACCGGTGCCGCACTGCTCGACGATCTCTACGGGGCGCGTTGGCTCATTCTCGACGACATCCGCGCCATGAAGAACCACGGGAACTACGTGCGTCTGCGGCGCGACCCCGCCTACGAGCTCGTGGATCGCTCGTGGATGCTGCGGAACGGCTACGCCGTCTTCCGGAGGACGGAGGGCTAGGGCGGCGCCGGGACCAAGCGCACGCGCGGCATGCCACGATTGCGGACGCGCCGGCGTCCGGCGCATCGTGGGAAGGTGACCCCCGTCGATCTTCGTCGGGCGCTCCTCCTCGTCGGGGCGCTACTCCTCTCCGCCGCACCGGGCGCCGCCCAGGAGCGGGAGGAGATCCTCTCCTACGACGTCGCCATCGTCGTGCGGGACGGCGGTGCCATGGAAGTCACGGAGGAGATCGCTGTCCGGGCTCTGGGCAACGATATCCGCCGCGGCATCTACCGCGACTTCCCCACCAGCTTTCCGCGATCCGCCGGGCTGGGGCGCATCGAGGCACCCTTCGAGGTCCTCGAGGTGCTTCGCGACGGAAGCCCGGAGCCGTACCGGCTGGAGAGCATCGGCGGGCCCTTCGGCCGGGGTGGGGTGCGCGTGCGCATCGGCGACGCCGACGTGATGCTCGAGCACGGCGTGCACCGCTACGCGATCCGGTACGAGACGTCGCGGTGGGTCTCGTTCGGCGACACCGAGGATCAGCTCTACTGGAACGTGACCGGAAACGGATGGGACTTCCCGATCTTGCACGCGTCGGCACGCCTGTCGCTACCCGAGCCGCCCGATCCGGCCGACCTGCGGATGGAAGCCTGGACCGGCCCGGAGGGCTCCACCGCGTCCGCGGCGAGCACCGCGTGGGACGAGGCCACGGGTGTGGCGTCCTTCGAGAGCACGGCTCCGCTCGGGCCGCGCGAGGGCCTGACCGTGCGTCTCACCTTCCCGAAGGACGTCGTCGCGCCGCCGTCCGCCGAGGTGCAGAAGGCCTGGTTCCGCCAGGACTGGGGCGGCTGGATCGACGCGGCGACGGTGGCGGGGCTCGTGCTCTCTCTCTACCTCCTCATGTGGTCACGCGTCGGGCGGGACCCCGCGCCCGACCCGGTGGTCGTGCGCTACGAGCCGCCGGAAGGGTTCTCCCCGGCGGCGCTGGGCTATCTGGCGCGGCGCGGATGGTCGGATGCGCTGCTCGCCTCCGCCCTCGTGAGCGCCGCCGTGAAGGGCGCACTGCGCATCGAGCGGGACGGCCGCAAGTGGACGCTCGAGCGCCTGGACGACACCGACGCCATCCTCGCGCCGGAGGAGCGCCAACTGTCCAAGGACCTCCTCACCGGGCAGCGCCGCCTCACCCTCGACCGGAAGTACCACGCCCGCCTGCGCGGCGCGGTGAAGACGCTGCGGCGCACGCTCTCCCGCCGCCTCGAGCGACAGTACTTCATGCTCAACCGCCGGTGGTTCGCCGCCGGGGCCGTGGCGAGTCTCGCGGGCCTCGGCGTGCTCGCCTGGCGCGATCGGTACGGCATCCCGCCGGAGGCTTGGTTCATGTGCCTCTGGCTGTCGTTTTGGACGCTGGGCGTCGGGACGCTGGTCACGCGGGTCTATCGGGCGTGGCGGTCGGCCCTGGGCGGCGGCGGCATCGGGTCGTGGGCCGAGGCCGTGGTGCTGTCCTTGTTCTCCATCCCCTTCGTCGGCGCCGAGATCGTCGTGGGCGCGCTCTTCGCGCTGAGCGTTCCACACCACCTCCTGGCCGCCGCTGCCGTGCTCGGCCTCCTCAACATCCTCTTCTACCACCTCCTCGAGCGCCCCACGCTCCGCGGCCGCGGCGTGCTGAACGAGCTCGACGGGTTCGAGACCTTCCTCACGGCCACCGAGGCCGACCGCCTCGACCGGATGAACCCTCCCGACCGAACCCCGGAGGTCTTCGAGCGCTTTCTCCCCTTCGCGATCGCACTCGGCGTCGAGAACCGGTGGGCGGAGCGGTTCCGTGGCGTCCTGGTGCCGGAGGCGGCGGGGGGGGCCACCGTGGCCTCCCCGGCGTGGTACTCCGGCGGCTCCACCTCCGATCTGTCGGGGATGGCCTCGTCACTGGGCAGTGCCTTCTCCGGCTCGCTCTCGGCGGCCTCGAGCCCCCCTTCCTCGTCCGGCGGCGGGGGCGGTGGAGGGGGTTCGTCCGGGGGCGGTGGGGGCGGAGGAGGCGGCGGCGGCTGGTGATCCGGCGAGCCCGTACGCCCGTCCTCGGGTCCGTGGGGGAATCCCCTACAAGCGCCGTCTGAGGTTCCCCGTCAGACTCGCATCCTGACTCGCACCATTCTTCACATGCTAACGATGGCAAGTGGCGTGTGTGGTGTGTTCAGAGACATCCAATAAACCGGATATTCGGGTTTTCGGAGATAGACGGAGATGACCCAGACCCCCTCTGGAGCGGCAGCGCGAAGCCTCCCCCGAGGAGATGCGGCGGGCCATCGATCTCTTCAAGGTGCTCTCGCATCCTGATCGGCTCCGACTGGCCTGTGCCCTCGGGGACGGACGCGTCACCACGCAGAAGGAGCTGATGGAGGAATTCGGCTGGCCGCAGTCCACCGCGGCCCGGCACATCGCAGCCCTGCGCGGCGCAGGGCTCGTGGCCGCCGAGCGGGAAGGCGCGGAGGTCCACCTCCGCCTGGGCACCCTGGTGGCGCTCCACCTCCTGGACACCGTGTGCGACTGGGTCCATGGGAGCGAGGGCGCAGGCGCCGATCCGTTCGCAGTCGGGTCCTCCTCGTAGACACGTCCTCCGCGCGGCCGGGGGCACAGAGGAGCGAGCATGAGACGGCGCGAGTTCATCAGGATCTCGTCGTACGGGCTCGGCGGCGCAGCCCTTCTGGGCGGCGTCACGACGGACTGGTTCAAGCTCTACGGTAGCCAGCTCCCGAACCCGCTCACCGACGGCGATCGGGTCGTTCCCACCTTCTGCGAGCTGTGCTTCTGGAAGTGCGGCGTGCTCGCCCACGTGAAGGACGGGCGGGTCACGAAGCTCCAGGGCAACCCGAAGGACCCGCTCTCGCGCGGCCACCTTTGTCCACGCGGCACGGGCGGCACCGGCCTGCTCTACGACCCGGACCGCCTGAAGACCCCGCTGCTGCGCGTCGACAAGCGTGGAAGCCAGGAGTTCCGGGCGGTGAGCTGGGACGACGCCCTCGACGTCGTGGCCGAGAACTTCCTGAAGATCAAGGCCGAGTACGGCCCCGAGGCCGTGGCGCTCTTCTCCCACGGGTACGGCGGCAGCTGGATGAACCACCTGATCCGCGCCTGGGGCAGCCCCAACATCGCGGCGCCGTCCTACGCGCAGTGCCGCGGACCGCGTGACGTCGGCTTCGACCTCACCTTCGGCTCCGGCGTCGGCTCGCCCGAGCGCACCGACATCCGCGAGACGAAGTGCCTCGTGCTGATCGGCTCGCACCTGGGCGAGAACATGCACAACACGCAGGTGCAGGACTTCGCGCACGCGCTCAGGAACGACGCGGACCTGATCGTGCTCGACCCGCGCCAGAGCGTGGCGGCCTCCAAGGCGACGCATTGGCTCCCGGTGAAGCCGGGGTCGGACCTCGCGATCCTGCTGGCGTGGATGAACGTCATCATTTCCGAGGAGCTGTACGACCGCGAGTACCTCGAGGCATACGCCTACGGTTTCGAGCAGCTCCGCGACCACGTGAAGCCGTACACGCCCGAGTGGGCCTACCCGCGCACCGGCATCGAGCCCGAGCTGATCCGGCACACGGCACGCATGATGGGCGCGGCCCGCCCGGCGACGCTGATCCACCCCGGACGGCACGTCACCTGGTACGGCAACGACACGCAGCGCATGCGCGCGATCGCGATCGTGAACGCGCTGCTCGGCTCCTGGGGCCGAAAAGGCGGCTTCTACGTGCCCAACGCGGTGAGCATCCCTCCCTACGAGTACCCGGCCTTCGACGACGAGGGACACACGCCGGCCGACAAGCCCAACCCGAGCGCCTACCCGCTCGCGGACGAGGTGCTGGCGCAGGGCGTGTGCGACGCCACGATCCCCGGCGTGCGCGGCGTGGCCGATATCCGGGCGTGGATGGTCTACGGATCGAACCTCCCCTCCAGCCTGCCCGAGCCGCAGAAGACGTACGAGGCCATCCAGGCGCTCGACTTCCTGGTGGCCGTGGACGTGCTGCCGGCCGAGATCACCGGATGGGCGGACGTCGTGCTCCCCGAGGCGACCTACCTCGAACGGTGCGACGAACCGTTCGCCCCGTCGTACCGCGAGCCGTACGTGACGGTGCGCCAGGAAGTGGTGCCGCCGATGTACGAGAGCAAGCCCGGGTGGTGGATCGCCCGCGAGCTGGGCCTGCGGCTGGGCCTCCCCAACTTCTTCCCGTGGAAGGACGCGGAGGAGTACGCGGAGGCCCGCCTGAAGCCGCTCGGCATCGACTGCGCGACGCTGCAGCGCGAGGGCGTCGTGCTGGGCGAGCGCAAGCCGATCTACTTCGAGGAAGGCGCCGTTCCGACGTTCTGGACGGACTCCGGGAAGATCGAGCTCTACTCGCAGAAGCTCGCCGCCGCGGGCTTCGACGCCATGCCCACCTGGCACGCGGAGGACGTGGACGAGCCACCTCCGGGCTACTACCGCCTCCTCTTCGGCCGCATGCCGATGCACACCTTCGGGCGCACGACGAACAACAAGCTCCTCCTCGAGACCGGGCCCCGAGAACTCGATCTGGGTGAACACGGAGGTCGCCAAGGCCTGGGGGCTGAAGGACGGCGAGCGCATCCACCTGAAGAACCAGGACGACGTGACCTCGACCTTCAGCGCGCCGGTGAAGGTCACCGAGCGCATCCGCCCCGACTGCGTCTACACCGTGCACGGCTTCGGGCACGACACCAGGAAGCTGGGCCGGGCCTACGGCCGCGGGCTCAACGACAGTGAGCTGGTCACGCGCATCAAGGTCGACCCGATCATGGGCGGCACGGGGATGAACGTGAACTTCGTGACGTTCGTGAGGCCGGACGCCGCAGCAGCCGCCGCGGCCGAGACCGACGCCGACACCTGGGACGAAGCGGTGGCGGAGGAGGTGGTCTCATGAGCGCCAAGCGCTACGCGATGGCCGTCGACACCCGCACCTGCGTCGGATGCACGGCGTGCGTCATCGCCTGCAAGACCGAGAACGACCTGCCGGACGGGTACTCGCGCAACTGGATCACCGACATCGCGACCGGGACCTTCCCGAACCTCGAGCTCGAGATCCGGTCGGAGCGCTGCAACCACTGCGACGACGCACCCTGTGTGGCCGTCTGCCCGACCGGCGCCTCGTACGTGGGGCCGGGGGGCATCGTCCTCGTCGACTCCGACAAGTGCACGGGCTGCAAGGCGTGCATCGCGGCTTGCCCGTACGACGCGCGCTTCGTGGATCCGCGTACCGGCACCGTGGACAAGTGCACGTTCTGCGTGCACCGCGTGGAGAACGGCATCCCGACCACCGCGTGTCAGCAGGTCTGCCCCACGGAGAGCATCCACTTCGGGGACCTGAACGACCCCGACTCGGACATCGCCCGGATCCTGCGCAACCGCGAGCACTACACCCTGCTGCCGGAAGCGGGCACCACGCCCCGGCACTACTTCCTCGGGTGACCGTCATGCAAGAGATCACGACAACCCGGACGAACGCGCTGGTGGACCCGGCGCTGCACATCTGGCACGGCGAGGTCGCGGCCTACCTCTTCCTCGGAGGCGTGGTCGCGGGCGTGATGGTCCTCATGGGCCTCTTCCTCCTGCAGCGGGAGGAGCGGCCGCGCTCGACGCACCTGGGCCTCCTTCCGTGGAGCATCCCGATCCTGCTGTCGCTGGGCATGCTCTTCCTCTGGCTGGACCTCGAGAACCGCTTCAACGCCTTCCGGTTCTACCTGGTCTTCCGACCCACCTCCCCGATGTCCTGGGGCGCGTGGATCCTGCTGGCGATCTATCCGGCGTCGCTCGCCCTTGCGTGGCGGACGACGCCCACCGGGACACGCGAAGGCGTCCTCGGCTGGCTGGACACGCACTTCGCGGCGGGCGGCCGGGCGCTGCGAGCCGCGGGCGGCTGGGTGGACGCACACACCTCCGCGGTCGGGATGACGAACGTCGTCGCCGGCGCGGGGCTTGGCGTCTACACGGGGATGCTGCTCGGCACGATGGCGTCCCGCCCGCTCTGGAACTCGGCGATCCTCGGGCCGCTGTTCCTGACCTCCGGCCTCTCGACCGGTGCGGCCTACATGCTGATGTACCGCCTGAGCGACGGGGAGCGGATCCGCCTGGCCCGCGTCGACATGGGGCTCATCCTGGCCGAGATGGCGCTCATCGCGGTCTGGCTCGTGGGCCTCGGCTCGGGGGGGATCGCGACGCGCGCGGCCGCGCACACCGTGCTGGGCGGGCCGTACACGACGGCGTTCTGGCTGCTGGTGATGGGCTTCGGGCTGACGGCTCCGCTGTTGGCCGAATGGATGGAGCGGCGGGGAGGGCACGTCCCGGGGCGTCTGGCCGCCTTCATGGTGCTGGCCGGCGGGCTCGCACTCCGGTGGATCATCGTCTTCGCCGGCCAGCACGTGGGCTGGACCGAGACGACCGTGGCAATCTTCCAGGGAAACTGACATGGACACGAGCGAGAGACCGGAGTCGGGAGCCAAGCCCTACTGGAACCCCTATCTGGCCGGCGTCCTGCTGGGCCTGACGCTCCTGGCGACGTTCGTGATCGCCGGCCAGGGCCTCGGCGCCAGCGCGTTCCCCAAGCGGGTGCTGGCGCTGACCGGCCAGACGTTCGCGCCCGCGTGGACGGCCGCGAACCCCGAACTGGGCGGCTACCTGGCGGACGGCACCAACCCACTGCGCAACTGGCTGGTGGTGGAGGTGGTCGGCGTCTTCATCGGCGGCTTCATCGGCGCGGTGAGCGCCGGGCGCTTCCGTTCCACCGTGGAGAAGGGCCCACGCATCTCCGTGCGCGGGCGGCTGGCCTACGCCTTCGGAGGGGGCGTCGTGATGGGCTTCGCGGCGGCGCTGGCTCGGGGGTGCACCTCCGGACAGGCGCTGTCGGGCGGCGCGACCCTCGCCACCGGTAGCTGGGTCTTCATGCTGATGGTCTTCGCCGGAGGCTATGCCGTCGCGTACTTCGTGAGGAGGCAGTGGACATGAGCGCCGGGATCTTCCCGCTGGTCTTCTCCAGCGACGAGATGATGCTGCTCACCGCGATCGGGCTCGGCTTCCTCTTCGGCTTCAGCCTCGAGCGGGGCGGCTTCGGCAACGCGCGCAAGCTGGCCGCGCAGTTCTACTTCTACGACATGACCGTCTTCAAGGTCATGTTCACGGCGATCCTGGTCGCGATGGTCGGCCTGTACACGCTCCAGGGAATCGGGTTGATGGACCTGTCCCGGCTGTGGATCAACCCCACCTTCCTGTGGGCGCAGCTGGTGGGCGGCTTCCTGCTGGGCGTGGGCTTCATCATGAGCGGCCTGTGCCCGGGCACGTCGATCGTGTCGGCCGCCTCCGGGCGCTGGGACGCGCTCGTGACGTTCCTCGGCATCTTCGTGGGCACGGCCGCCTTCGCGGTCGCGATCGAGGTCGTTCCCGGGCTCGACGCGCTGTACACGGCCGGCTCGATGGACGTCTCGCTCCTCTACCAGGTGTTCGGCGTCCCGCCGCTCGTGTTCACGCTGATCGTGCTCGCGATGGCCGGCGCAGGCTTCGTGGGTGCCGAGAAGGTCGAGAAGATCTTCGCGGCGAAGTACCCGGCGGTGGAGCTGACGCCGGCGCCTCGTCCGCGCATGAAGTTCACGCTCGTGGGCGCCTTCGCGGTGGTCGCGCTCGTCGCGCTGGGCTACCGTCCCGGAGCGCCGACGCCGGCACCGGTGCAGGTGGCTTCGATCGCCCCGCTGTCGCTGGCGGAGGCGATCATCGGCAAGCAGCCCGGCATGCTCATCCTCGACCTGCGCACCGACGCGGCCGGCGCCGAGAAGCGGATCCCCGGATCGTATCCGGCCGCCACGGAGGACGACGCCAAGGCGCTGCTGGCCACGGTCCCCGTCGGCGGGCGCGTGGTCCTCGTCGACGACCAGGGCGCGGGGATGCCGATCCCCACGGACTGGCGCCGTGACGTCGGCTACACCTGGCTGCAGGACGGCTTCCTCGGATGGGAGCTGCGCGTGCTGACCCCGGCCCTGCCGGGTGACACGCAGGAGGACCGGGAGTGGGCCGCGCGCCAGGGCCAGATCGCCGCGTACTTCTCCGGCGCCGCCGTGCAGGCGGTCGACGTCGCAGCCCCACCGCCGATGGCGGGCGCGGGCGGCGAGAAGCCGAAGAAGAAGGGCGGCTGCTGAGCCGATTCGCGGTCGCTGGAAGAACGGAGGGCGGCGCTTCGCATCGAGGCGCCGCCCTCGTGCTTCACCTTGCCCCTCCGCCCGCCCGGCCGAACATTCTTCCGCTCCGATCGTCCACCCTCCTGCCGCCGGCGGTCTCATGCCCAGAACGCCCACCTTCGCGGTCGCGTCGACCCTCGCGGTCGGCGCCCTTCTGCTCCCCGGCGTGGCGCCGGCGCGGGCCCAGCACTACGACAACAACCCCTACGTCGTGGCGGACCCCGCGTTCGGACAGCTCCCCGACGGGCGGAAGTACGGTGCGACCAGCGCGGTCTACCCCGCGCCGGACGGACGGAGCGTCTGGGTCGCGGAGCGCTGCGGGCAGAACAGCTGCGCCGACCGCCAGAACCTGACGACCGTCTTTCGCTTCGACCTGGACGGGAAGCTGCTCACGCAGTGGGGCGCGCATCGCTTCGCCTGGCCGCACGGGATCCACGTGGACCGGAAGGGCAACGTATGGATCGCGGACGCGACCGGGTTCGGCGAGACCCCCGAAGGGATGGGCCACGCCGTGTACGCCTTCAGCCCCAGCGGGGAGCTGCTCATGACGCTCGGCAAGCCGGGCGTCGCGGGCGCGGGGCACGACACGTTCAACCAACCCTCGGACGTCCTGGTCGCCCCGGACGGCAGCATCTTCGTGGCGGACGGCCACGGCGCGGGCGGCAACAACCGGATCGTGAAGTTCGCCGCGGACGGCACCTACCTGATGGAGTGGGGACAGACGGGCGGGGAGGACGGCGAGTTCCGCGACCCACACGCGCTGGCCATGGACTCCCAGGGCCGGCTCTTCGTGGGCGACCGGGCGAACAGCCGCATCCAGCTCTTCGACCAGGAGGGCAAGCACCTGGCGACCTGGACGCAGTTCGGGCGGCCGAGCGGGCTGTTCATCGACGGGAACGACGTCCTCTACGCGACGGACTCCGAGTCGAACACGGCGCGCCACCCCGGTTGGCGGCGCGGGATCTACATCGGCAGCGTGAAGGACGGCTGGGTGACCGCCTTCATCCCCGACCCCGAGCCCGACCCGGACCACTCCGCCACGAGCGGCGCCGAGGGCGTGGCGGTCGACGCGACCGGCGCGATCTACGGGGCGGAGGTGGGGCCGCAGACGGTGAGGAAGTACGTACGGAAGCGCTGAGGGGAGCAGCCGGGGGGTAGCGGCACCGGGAGGGTCGAGACGGGCACCCCCCTTCTTTGACCTCTGCGTCCTCTGCGTCCTCTGTGGTAAGAGCAGTTCACCACAGAGGACGCAGAGGACGCAGAGGTTCTTCTTGTAGGGGATTCGGTATCAGCGCGAGGAGGCTGCCGCGTTCGCCCGGATCGCCGCGGCCACGTAGTCGGCCAGCCCGGGCGCGCGGTCGTCGTAGTGGGCCTTGAAGCGGGGGTCGGCCGTGTACATGTCGGCCAGCCCCACGTGCATCCGGTGACTGCACGGGTAGAACCACCGGTCGATGTGGAGGCGCGCCTGCTCGGCGAGGTGCGTGGCTCGTTCGCCGTCGGCGGGGTCGCCGGACGCCATGGCGTCGGCCAGGCCGGCCTCGATGCCCTCCTGGGCGGCCTTGATCCTGGCCCAGTCGTCCTCACCGTACTTGCGCGTGCGGCGTGTCGACTCCTTGTAGGCGTCCGTCTCGCCCCAGCGCTCCTTCGCCTCCGCGTCCCACGCGGCGTGGTTGCTATCGCCCATCGTGTCGTCTCCTCTCGGTCATTGCGATGCCTGCTGGTATAAGCCTAGAACCTCACGTGGCGTGAGGATCAAGAGCCTCGGCACGGGGACGCTCCCGGAGCCGTCGAACGAGGCCCGACAGCGCCCACGCCGCGCCCACGCAGATCAGCAGGAGCATCCCCCACCGCATCGCGAGGACGAGCAGAGCCGGACTCACCGCCGGCGGGTTGAAGTCGTACTGCAGGAGACGAGATCCCCGGGCCGTCATCCAGTGCCACGCTGTATGGGCGATCAGCGCGGAGAGGATGATCGTGCCCATGCGCTCGGCCACCACGCGCCGGAACAGCCAGTCGAGCACCGGGATGGCCAACAGGAGCACGAAGATCTGGCCGAGCTCCACGCCGACGTTGAACGACAGGAGCGCCGAGAGGAGGTGGGTGCCGGCGAACTGCAGCGACTCGCGGAGCGCGAAGCTGAAGCCGAACCCGTGCACCAGGCCGAACACGAACGCGATGATCCACCGGCGATCCTGGCGAGCGCCGACGATGTTCTCCAGCGCCATGACCACGATCGAGGCCGCGATGAGCGTCTCGATGAGCGGCGGAAACCAGAGCGCGCTCGGGGCCAGCCCGGCCGCGGAGGCGATCAGCGTGATGGAGTGGGCCACCGTGAAGGCGGTGACGACCGGCAGGAGGCCGCGCAGCCGCCGGAAGGGGATGACCAGACAGAGGATGAAGAGGAGGTGGTCGATCCCGTCGAGGATGTGCAGGAAGCCGAGGCGGACGAAGCGGAGCGCGGCCTGCGACCAACGCGGGTCGAGGCGCACGACGCCGGGGTTGCCACGGTACGCGAAGACGCGCTCGCCGCCGGTCGGGGGAAGGAAGTGGATGACCGAGACGGTCTCGACGCCGAGGTGCGCCAGCGCGGGGTCGATCGAGAAGCGCGACGTCTCGGACGTGATCGGCACCTCGAAGAGCACGTCGAGCAGGGCCTGCTTCCAGATGATCTGCGTGTCCGCCGCCAGGGGCGGCCCGGTCACGTGCGCGAGTGCGCCCTCCCAGCTCGTGAAGGAGCGGTCGGAAGGGAGGGACACGCGCGCGGCCACGAGCTCCTCCGCGCCCAGCGCGACGTCCCCCTCGTAGAGCTGGACGTAGTCCGCGATCCAGAGGCGCGCCGCCTCGCGCAGGTAGGGCGCCACGCTGTCCAGCACCAGGTAGCCGGGCCCGCGCATGGGGAAGTCCACGTCGCGCATCGCCTCCAGGGGCACGCGTACGAGCAGGCGCAGCGTCCGCCCCGCGGGCCTCACGTACGCCTGGACCGCGACGCCCGCCGGGACCTCGTGCGCGACGCCCGGGCGCGGCAGCGCGCCGAGCAGCGCGGCGGCCGCGATACCCGCTCGGGCCATGACGTGGACGCGGAGGTGAGCCCTCATGCCGATGAACCTCAACTGGACGGATTCCGGCGGCGCCCGTAGGATGTCGGTCCTCGGGGTCCGGAAACGCGGGACAATGCCACGCCCTCCGCCACCACGCAAACGCGGAGCGCTTCGCGTCGGCCCCCGCGGCACGGTCCGCTCCACGGTCCGATCACCCTCCCTGGACAGGAGAACGAGATGAAGCGGAACCTGATCCTCGCCGGCTTCCTGGCGGCCTTCGCCGCCGCCTTCGGCCTGGCGTCCTGCGCCATGGAGAAGTCCGCGGCCGAAGCCGCGTCCGCGACCGGAACCGTGCCGGTGTTCGAGGTCGATCCCCTCTGGCCGAAGCCGCTGCCCAACCACTGGATCCTCGGCTCGACGATCGGCGTGGGCGTCGATTCGCGCGACCACGTCTTCATCATCCATCGCGGCGCCGGCACGCTGAACGCACGCACCGAGATGGGCGCCGCCACCGACCCGCCGACGGGCGAGTGCTGCGTCCCTGCCCCGCCGATCCTCGAGTTCGACCCCGACGGCAACCTCGTGAACGCCTGGGGCGGCCCGGGAGAGGGCTACGATTGGCCTGCGTCCAATCACGGCCTCACGCTCGACGACATGGACAACGTGTGGATCGGCGGGAACGGGCCGACCGACTCGCACATCCTGAAGTTCACGCACGACGGCCAATTCCTGATGCAGATCGGGCAGGCGAACCAGGCCGTCGACAGCCGGAGCACCGAGCACTTCGGGCGGGTCGCGAAGATCAACTTCGACTACGACGCGCACGAGGCGTACGTGGCCGACGGCTACGGCAACAAGCGCGTCGCGGTGCTCGACATGGAGACCGGCGCGGTCAAACGGTACTGGGGCGCGTACGGCAACGAGCCCGACGACGCCGACCTGGGCCGCTACGACCCGGACGCGCCGCTGGCGCAGCAGTTCCGCAACCCGGTGCACTGCGCGATGCCGTCCAACGACGGCCTCATCTACGTGTGCGATCGACCCAACGACCGGATCCAGGTCTTCCAGAAGGACGGCACCTTCGTGAAGGAGGTGCGCATCGCGCCCAAGACGCTCGGCGACGGCTCGGTGTGGGACATCGCGTTCTCCCGCGATCCCGAGCAGAAGTTCATCTACCTCGCCGACGGCAAGAACGAGAAGATCTACGTCATCGACCGCCAGTCGCTCCGGGTCATCACGTCGTTCGGCGACGGTGGGCGCCAGCCCGGGCAGTTCTTCGCGGTGCATTCCATCGCCACCGACTCCCAGGGCAACGTCTACACGACGGAGACCTACGAGGGGAAGCGGGTGCAGAAGTTCGTCTACAGGGGGCTGGGCGACGTGACGGCGGAGAACCAGGGCGTGGTATGGCCGTCCCGGTAGCAGGGGTGCGCTAGCGATGCCGTTCTACTACAGGATGCCGAAGGGCCCCGACGGCCAGCGGATCGCCGCAGGGCTCCTCCGCCTGCGCGAGAAGCTCGCGGAGCTCCCGGTGCGCACACGCGAGGAGACGCTGCTGCTCGCGACATGGAACATCCGCGAGTTCGATTCCACCAAGTACGGCGTGCGCGGCGACGACGCCTTCTTCTACCTCGCGGAGATCGTCTCCCACTTCGACCTGGTGGCCATCCAGGAGGTGCGAAGCGACCTCTCCGCCCTCGAGCGCCTGCAGCGCCAACTGGGCTACTGGTGGAAGTACCTCGTCACGGACGTGACCGAGGGGACGCGCGGCAACCGCGAGCGCATGGCCTTCCTCTACGACGGGCGCAAGGTCCGCTTCGCGGGGTTGGCCGGAGAGATCGTGCTACCGCCGGTGACGGTCGTCGAGCCGGACGGGAGCCGGGTCACGAAGCCCGTGGACCAGCTCTACCGGACCCCGTACCTCGCCGCCTTCCAGGCCGGGTGGTTCAAGTTCATGCTCTCGACCGTCCACATCCTGTACGGGAAGAACAAGGCCGAGCCGCCGGAGCGCGTCCAGGAGATCTCCTCGGTGGCGCGGTTCCTCCGCGACCGGGCGAACCACCCCGAGGCCTGGTCACCCAACCTCGTGCTGCTCGGCGACTTCAACATCTACGCGCGCAACGACCTCACCTACCGCGCCATCGTGGACGCGAGCTTCGAGGTCCCCGCCGCGTTGCAGGACATTCCGGGGAGCAACGTCCGCAAGGACCGCTTCTACGACCAGATCGCCTTCTCGACGCACGCGCGCGCGGCCGTGGAGTGCAGCGCAGCGGGGGTGTTCGACTTCTACCAGTGCGTCTTCCGGGACGAGGACGAAGAGATGTACGTCCCGCAGATGGGCGAGGCGTACACCATCACCAGCCGGGGCACGCCGCGCGAGGATCCGGGCGACTACTACCGCCAGTGGCGCACCTACCAGATGTCGGACCACCTGCCGATGTGGGTCGAGCTGCGCGTCGACTTCGGCGAGAAGTACCTGAAGAGCCAGGTCGAAGGGTAGGAGCCCGAGGAGCCCTGCGTCCGCGGGCGATGCCGGTGGCGGACCCTCACCCTCCCCGCCGGTACGCCTCGTACGCGATCATCTTGAGGAACGCGGTCTGGCGGGGCAGCGCCTTGTCCCCGGGCGGGAAGCCGTTCGCGCGCAGGATGTAGGCGAGCACGTCCGCCACCTGCTGTCGGGACATCGACCCCGGGCTGTTCTGCGGCATGGAGACGCGGATGCGCTCGACCATGTCACCGAGCGTCACGCCGTTCCAGTTCGAGGCGAACCCCCCGCCCCTGAGCGCCGGGGCGGCGTCGATCCCGCCCATCTGCGGCCCGTGGCATTGGGCGCACGTGCCCATGTAGAGCTCGCCGCCTCGCGCGGCCTGCTCGGGCGAGTAGACGCCGTCCCAGGTGGAGCGGGAGGGCGCCTGAGCGGCGCCCTCCCCCGGATGGAGCGCTACGAGGGCGAGGGCCACCGCCGCGATGGACAGGAGGGTCTTCGTCACGGGTGTTCCAGCGGTCTCAGTTGGTGTTGGGCAGCGCGAAGGCGAGATACTCACCCGAGTACGGTCCGCCGCTCACCGCGACCACGATGTACTGCCGTCCGCCCGCCAGGTAGGTCATGGGCGAACCGCTCTGGGCCGCCGGCATCCACACGGCGCCGACCTCCTCGCCGCTCTGCTTGTCGTACGCCCGGAGCATCGCGCCGCGCGGGTGCTCGTCCGTGGTGGTCACCTGCGGATCGCCGAGCACCACGAGCGTCTTCGTCACCACCAGGCCGACGCTTCCGCGCTGGCCGGTCTTCGGGATGTTCCTACCCCTGAGGGCCGGATGGTTGCGCACCTCGTCCGGGGTGTCGCCGTGCGGTACCTGCCAGAGCAGCTCGCCCCGATGCAGGTCGATGGCCGCCAGTAGGCCGTACGGCGGCTTCACGATCGGGAGGCCGTCGACCTCGAGGCGCGGGATCGGCGCCGTCGCTCTGCACCTGATCGCCCGACGAAGCGCGGTGGCTCGGGGGCGTCGGGGTTCTGGCCGGTGCCGGCCGCGTGGTAGAGGCGGAAGGTCTGTCCCTTCAACCCGTACAGGTAGTCCAGGTCGGAGAAGCCCTCGGGGGCTCCGTGACCGAGGCGCCGGAGACGAAGGAGTTGGCCGCCTGCGCGTAGACGATGCCGGTCTCCGGGTCCATCCCGCCGCCCGGCCAGTTCGTCCCGCCGGACGCGTTGCCGACGAGGATCGACGCCGAGCACGCCGTCCACGCTCCCGGCCACGGGCGGGTTGTAGATCGGGCCCGGTCCTGTAGCGCTTCAGGATCTCGAGCCCCTCGGAGCGCATGGCCGGCGTGAAGTCGATGACGTCGTCCGGGACCTTGAGGTAGTTGCGCGCGTAGGCCGGCGGCTTCGAGGGGATGGGCTGCGTCGGCGACGTCTTCTCGCCGGGCACCTCGCTCATCGGCATCGGCGTCTCCTCGATCGGCCAGATCGGCTCGCCCGTGATCCGATCGAAGACGTAGAGGAAGCTCTGCTTGCTCGGCACGGCGACCACCTTGCGCACGCGCCCGTCGATGTCGACGTCGGCGATGAGCGGCGCGGAAGACATGTCGTGATCCCAGATCGGGGTGGTGTACGAACTGGAAGTGCCACTTCCGCTCGCCGGTCTTCAGGTCGACGGCCACCAGGCTCTCGCCGAAGAGGTTGTCGCCCGGCCGCGCCCCGCCGTAGAAGTCCGAGGTGGGCGACTCGACCGGGAGGTAGGCGATGCCCGCGTCCTCGTCGACGGTCATCTGCGTCCACACGCCCGTGTTGCCGTTCCGCGCCCAGGAGCCGTCCTCCCAGGTGTCGTTGCCGAACTCGCCGGGGCCGGGGATCGTGTTGAAGCGCCAGACCATCTTCCCGGTGCGCACGTCGAAGGCGCGCACCACACCCTTCGAGTTGTTGGAGGTCGGCACGGTGAAGCCCTCGGCCATCGCCGAGCCGACGAGGATCACGTCGCCCGCGACGGTCGGCGTCGAATGCAGCCCGACCTCCCCGGTCTCGAGGTCGATCTGCTCACCGTCCCCCTTGATGACGCCGACCTTGAGGTCGACCACACCGTGGTCCCCGAAAGCGTCGATCGGCTCGCCGGTCTTCGCGTCCAGGCACACCAGGCGATAGCCCGGTGTCACGTAGAGCACCCGCTCATCGCCGCGCCCGTCCGTCCAGTAGGACAGCCCGCGGCCGGAAAGCTGGCGCGGCGCGTATCCACCCCGCTTCCCCTCACGCATGCTGTACATCCAGATCAGCTCGCCGGTGGCGCCGTCCAGGGCGATGGCGGCGCGGCGCGTCCCGGCGGTGGTGTAGAGGATGCCGTTCACCGCGAGCGGCGTGCCCTCCAGCTTGTACTCCGGGCGGTTGCCGAGATTGTCGGTCTTGAAGGACCACGCGACCTCGAGGTCCTCGAAGTTGCTGGCGTCGATCTGGTCCAGCGGTGAGTACTTGGTGCCGTGCAGGTCGGCGGTGTACAGCGGCCAGTCGCCCTTCGCCGTGCTGGGCTCGTAGCCCGCCGTGGCGGCGGACGGCTCGGTGGCCGAGCATGCGGATGCCGCCAGGAGCACGAGACACGTCAACACGGAACGACTCGCTCGGTTCGCCATCGTGGTCACCCCCGCCTGGTGCGATGTGCGGCCGCCACGAGCAGCGGCCGAGGGGGCAGTCTACGGTGCGCCCCGCCGACGTGCCAGCGTGTAACGTTTTCCTTTCGCGCCCGGAATCAGAGGCATGAACGAGTCGAACCCGGTGCGTTGGGGCGCACCTTCGAGATCGCGGGCCGCGTGGGCCGCTGCGGCCCTCGCGCTCGCCGCGGCCGCACAGATCGCCCTCGAGCGCTGGAGCGGGGCGGCGCCCCTTCCGCACCTCTTCCGGGGGCGCGTTCTGCCGGCCTCGATGTGGGTGGTGGCCGTACCGCTCATCATGGGGCTGGGGATGCGCTTCCCCCTCCGTGGAGGACGGGTGGCCCGGGACGCGACCGTCCACGTCACGGCGCTCGCCGGCTGGCTGGTCCTCACGAACCTCGCCCTGCGCGTGCCGGACGCCGGGCGGATGGGGTGGGCCTGGGTGCTCACGGACACACGCGAAGGCATCGTCCGCTACGCCCCCACGGCCGTTCTGCTCTGGGCGGTGCTGGCCTGGCTGGGGCGAGGCGCCCCCGCGGCGGAGAAGGGCGAGACGGAGCCCGGTCCCGAGCGAGCCCTCGAGACCGACGAGGGCGATGCCTCCGCCGCCCCCGCCACCCTCCCCGTCCCCGGCCTCAACCGAGTGCGCCTCGTGCCGCTCGAGCAGATCCGCTACCTGGAAGCCGACGGCGACCACGTGCGCGTGCATACCACGGAGGGTCCGCACCGGTTGCGCGCGACGCTGTCGGATCTGGAGCGCAAGCTCGCGACCAGCCGAACGTTCGTGCGCATCCACCGTTCGCACCTCGTCAACCTCGGGCACCTGCGCGAGGTCCAGCCGTTCCAGCACGGCGACTGGGTGGCGGTCATGAGCGACGGGGCGGAGCTGCGCATCCCGAGAACACGCCGTCGCGCGCTGGAGCGGATCCTCGGGAAGGCCGCCGAAGCGTAGGTGCGGCACCCGCGCGCTCGATTCGCCGCGCGAGGGTGGCGATTCGTCGCGAACGGTGAATCCACGGGGCCTTCGCACCGTACGATGCCGCGCAGGCCCCGACGCCCGGGACGCCCCCGGGTGCGCCAGACGTCTCCGGACCCGACCCAGGCATTCGACCTCCATGCCCCCGATCCTCCCCCATCTCCGTTCGCTCGGCGCGACCCTCGCGCTCCTCTCGACGCTCGCGGCACCGGCCGCCCCGCAGGCGCTCCCCGAAGTCCGGACGCAGTTCCGGGGAGGGCCGGCGCACACCGGCGTGGTCGCGACGCACGGCCTCGACGGCTACGGCGGGATCCTCTGGCGGGTCGGACTCCCCGGACCGGTTCGCTCCACCCCGGCCGTGGCGGACGGCGTGGTCTACGTGGGGAGCGCAGGCGGGTGGCTGCACGCCCTCGACCGCGTGCGCGGCACGGAGCTCTGGCGCTACCGGACGGGGGCGCCGGCGCACGGGTCGCCGGCCGTGCTGGGCTCCCTGGTCTTCGTGACCGACATGGACGGCACCCTCCACGCGGTGGACCGGGCGTCGGGGGTGGGGGTGTGGCGGGACCGCGGTGGCCCGACGATCCCGTGGCCGTGGGGGCACGAGAGCGGCGACGTGTTCGCGTCGTCCCCGACGCTGGCCGCCGTCGGCGGGGAGATGCGCGTCTTCTGGGGTGCGGCGGACGGGGTGCTGCGCGCAGCCGATCCGGCCACCGGCACCGTGCTGTGGTCGCTGCCGACCGAGGGGCGCATCCGCTCCACACCCGCCGTGACGGCGGGAAAGGTGGTGGTCGGGAGCGCGGACGGCCGGGTCTACTGCGCGGACGCGGCCACCGGTGCGCTGCTCTGGCGGCACGACACGCGCGGCGCGGCGCTCTTCTCGGGCGACTTCGGCTTCGACCGGCGGACGGTCCAGTCGTCGGCGACCGTGGCGGACGGCCGGGTCCTGATCGGCGCGCGCGACGGCTGGCTGTATGCGCTCGACCTGGCGACCGGCCGGGAGCTGTGGAGCTACGACGACGAGGTCTCGTGGGTGAACGGTAGCCCGGCCGTCGCGGACGGACGCGTCTTCTCGGGCAGCTCGGACGCGCGCTGGATCCAGGCTGTGGACGCGGCCACCGGGGAGGAGGTCTGGCGCGTCATGACGGAGAACGTCGTGTGGACGTCGCCCACCGTGGTGGACTCGACGCTCTACATCTCGGCCGGAGACGCGGTGGTGCGTGCCCTGGACGTGCGGGACGGGTCCGTGCGTTGGCAGACCACCCTGCCGGCGTCCAGCCACGGCTCACCCACCATCGATGACGGCGTCCTCTTCGTCGGCACGGAGGACGGCGGCTTCTACGCGCTGCGCGACGGCGGCGGCCACTCGCTCCGCCGCGCGGTCTTCCGGGACTCCACGACCGCGGCGGCGAGCTGGTACGCAGGAAGCGACCAGGTGGCGTCCACGCTCGCCCGCGCCGGCTACACGACGCTCGACGTGCCCTCGCTCGCCACCTGGATGAGGGAGGGCATCGACTCGGGCGACCCGGGCTCGGTCGTCTTCGCCCAGAGCTGGCTTCCCGAAAGCCTTCGGGAGGGCGGCCCGACCTCCCTCTTCCGCCGCTACCTGGACGCGGGCGGGACCGTGGTGTGGGCGTCCGTCCCGCCGGACGCCTGGCGCCGGGATCCCGCCACCGGGAACCCGGGTGGGCTGGACCAGGTCGCGTGGGAGCGGCCGGAAGCGGCTCCTCGGCATCTCGATCTCCGGAGCGATCTTCGACCGAACCGGGGCGTGGAGCACGGAGGAGGGCCTCCGCCTCGGGCTTCCCGCGGCATGGATCTCCAACTGGAACGTGCCGGCCCAGGCAGGGTTGGAACCGCTTGCCGTCGACGAGAACGGGGCCTACGCGGCGTGGCGCAAACGCTACGGCGGCCCTCCAGGAACGGGCTTCGTGCGGATCTGGGGCACCACCGCCGCCAGCCCGAGCGTGGCACCCTTCCTGCTCGCCGCGGAGTGGAGGCCGGAGGGACGCTGAGCCGCCGCCGAGGCGGAGGGGCGCGACACCGGCCGCGGGGCCCCGCACGGACGATCGATTTTCGTTGCGCGTCGCCCGAGCGTGAACATATGTTCCCCGGACCATGTCTGCCCGCGCCCTAGGTACCTCGACGATCGCCTTCGGGCTGGTCTCCCTCCCGGTGAAGCTCTACTCCACCGGCGAGTCCTCGCGTCGCATCTCCTTCAACATGATCCACAAGGAGTGCGGCACCCGCGTGCGTCAGCAGTACATCTGCCCCACGGAGGACGTGGTCGTCCCCCGGGAGGACATCGTGAAGGGCTACGAGTTCGCCAAGGGGCAGTACGTGCTCTTCGACGACGAGGAGCTGAAGGTCCTCGAGGCGCCGAAGTCCGACTCGATCGACATCGTCGGCTTCGTCCCCGAAGACCAGGTCGACCGGCTCTACGTCAACAAGGCCTACTACCTGGGACCCGACAAGGGTGGGGCCCGCGCCTACCGGCTGCTCTCGGCCGCGATGCTCGCGACCGGGCGGGTGGCGATCGCCAAGCAGGCGACGCGGGGCAAGGAGTACCTGGTCATGGTCCGCCCGTACGAGGAGGGGCTGCTCCTGGAGCAGCTCTACTACGCCGACGAGATCAAGAGCTTCGACGAAGTGCCCCTCGAGGAGGGTGAGGTCGCGGAGGCCGAGCTGCAGCTCGCCAAGCAGCTCATCGAGCAGGCAGCCACGGACGCGTTCGACGCCTCGGCCTACAAGGACGAGGTCTACGACAAGACGCTGGAGCTGATCCAGCAGAAGGTCGAAGGGCACGAGATCTCCGCGGCGCCCGTCGAGGAATCGAAGACGCAGATCATCGACCTCATGGCCGCCCTCAAGGCGTCCCTGGCCGAATCCGAAGAGGAGGAGGGCCGCAAGCCCGCGACCAGTGCCGAAAAGAAAGACGCCGGGAAGTCGTCCGGAGCCAAGAAGTCCTCACGCAAGAAGGCCGCGTCGGGCTGACGCTCCTCCGCCGGCCGATCCCGTGACCGGCTACTCCACCCGCGAGGTCGCGGAGGTCCTGGGCCTCTCCACCTCCACGATCCTCTCCTGGACGCGCGCCGGCCTCCTCACGCCCGTGCGCGGACCTCGGGGCGCCTACTTCTTCTCCTTCCAGGACATCGCCCTCCTGCGCGCCGCACGCGAGCTTCTGGACGCCGACGTCTCCGCGCTGCGCGTCCGCCGCACGCTGCAGGCTCTGCGTGAGCAGATCCCCGGCGGCCGGCCTCTCTCGGCCGTGCACATGGTGGCCCTGGGCGACCAGGTCCTGATCCGTGAAGAGGGGCGCGTGTGGGACCCGAGCTCGGGTCAGCTGCTGATGGCGCTCGACGCACCGCCGCCCGCCGACCCGTCACCTTCGGTCGTGCGGAGCATCGGCGGAGCGTCCGCGGTGCGCGAGCCCCTCCCCTCCTCCGGCGCACCCGCCACGGCGGACGAGTGGTACGACACGGCCGTGGATCTCGAGGGGGACGCGCCGGAGCGGGCGAAGCAGGCCTACGAGCGGGCGCTCGCGCTCGATCCGGGCCACGCCGAAGCCCACCTGAATCTCGGCCGGCTCCTGCACGAGGACGGGGAGGTGGTGGAGGCCGAGGCCCACTACCGGACGGCTCTCGCCTCCGACCCGGCCAGCGCGCGGGCGTTCTACAACCTGGGCGTGGCGCTGGAGGACCAGGGCAGGCGGGCCGGCGCCGTCGAGGCCTACGAGGCCGCGCTCCGCCTCGACGCCGAGCTGGCCGTGGCCCATTTCAACCTCTCCCGGCTCCATGAGGCACTCGGGCGCCCGAGCGACGCCCTCGCGCACCTGGCGGCCTACAAGCGCATCCTGGACCGGGGTGGCCTCGGCGCGTAACCGCGCCTCCTCCGGGACGCCTGAAGTTCAGACGTTTCAGGCTTTTCCCGACTTGACGCTCCCCCGCGCTCCGGGGAGCTTTCGAGATAGCGACCCTCCGTCGCCTCGGAGGGTATTTCGTGCCGTTTCGCACGCTCGGAACACGCATTGCCCTGCCGGCCGGCTTCTTCGCGCTGGTCAGTGTCGCCGTGCTGTCCTTCCTCCTCATCCGCACGCAACGTCAGAACGCGCTGGAGGAGGCGATCCTCGGCTCGCAGAGCCTCGCGGAGACGATCTACCTGACGATCAGCCACGAGATGCGGATCAACCGGCGCGACGCGATCCGCGAGACGGTCGAGGCGGTGGGGCGGCAGGAAGGCATCGAGGGCGTGCGCATCTACAACAAGGACGGGAAGATCTCCTTCTCCTCCAGGCCCGAGGAGGTCGGGCCTCACGGTCTCCCGCACGGAGGAGGCGTGCGTCGCCTGCCACTCCGGGCCGAACCCCGAGAGCGAGCTCCACCCGCGAGAACACGCTCGCGCGAGTTCCAGGACGCCGAGGGCCACACCGTCCTCGGCACGATCCGGGTGATCCCGAACCAGTCGGGTGCCAGGGATCGGGCTGCCACTCCTCCCCGGAGGTGCAGAGCGTGCTCGGCGTCCTGGACGTCGCCATGTCGCTCGAGCCCGCGCAGCAGCGCCTGGCCGACGCGAGCTGGAAGGCGTTCCTCTTCTCGATGATCGCGGTGAGCCTCATCACCGGCGTCCTCTACCTGATCATCGTCCAGAGCGTCCGCCGCCCCCTGGACACCGTGGTCGCGGCGGCGCGCCGCGTCGCGCAGGGCAACCCCGCCGTGGCCCGTGCCGCGCGGCGCCGCGCGCGAGATCGGCATCCTCGCCAGCTCGTTCAACGAGATGGTGGAGTCGCTCAACAGCTCGAGGCACCAGCTCGAGGACTGGGCGGAGACGCTCGAGGAGAAGGTCTCCGAGAAGGCGCAGGGAGCTGACCGACGCCCGCTTCCAGGTCGTCCAGGCCGAGAAGCTGTCCTCCGTCGGGCTGGTCGCGGCCGGCATCGCGCACGAGCTGAACAGCCCGCTCATGGCGATCATCACCTTCGCGCACCTGGTGAAGCGCGCCGTCCCGCCGGATTCCCCCGCCCAGGATGACCTGCGCATGATCGAGCGGGAGGCGAACCGGTGCGCCGTCATCATCCGCCAGCTGCTCGACTACGCGAGGAAGCAGTCGCAGGAGCCGACGCTCGAGCCCTGCCGCATCGCGGACGCCGTGGACAAGGCGCTCGACCTCATCAAGGTCGAGATCCAGAACGGAAGCGTGGAGCTCGAGACGAGCTTCCCCGACGACCTCCCCGCGGTGGAGGCGAACGACGTCCAGCTCCTCCAGGTGTTCGTGAACCTGGTGATGAACGCCGTGCACGCGATGCCCGAGGGCGGGACCCTGACCATCGAAGCCGACGTGGTCGCCCGCACCGACTACAAGAACATCGACCTGCCACCGCACCCCGGAACGAAGCTGCTCCGGACACGGGTCGAGGACACCGGAACGGGGATCCCTCCGGAGGCCCTCACCAAGGTCTTCGACCCCTTCTTCACCACCAAGCCCGTAGGCAAGGGATCGGGCCTCGGGCTCTCCGTATCACTCGGGATCGTTCGGAGCTATCGGGGCACCATCCTGGCAGCCAGCGACGGCCGGACCGGAACCACGTTCACGGTCCTCCTGCCCGTACCCATCGATCCTGCCCCATAGAGACGGAAGAGACCGAACGCCCATGGACGACGTACAGAGCTGGATCGAGCCACCGCGGGTGCTCGCCGTGGACGACGAGCAGGTGGTCTGCGAGAGCATCCGCAGGGTGCTGTCGGAGGAGGGCTACGACATCGCCACCACCACGTCGTCGAAGCAGGGGCTCGACATGCTCCGCAAGGAGCGCTACGACCTCCTCCTCCTCGACATCAAGATGCCCGAGATGGACGGCATCGAGCTGCTCAAGGCGGCACGCGACGTCTCTCCGGAGACGGAGGTCCTGATCGTCACCGGATACGCGACGATCGAGACGGCCGTCGAGGCCATCAAGCTGGGGGCCTTCGACTACCTGGAGAAGCCGGTGAGCCCACCGCAACTCCTGGTGGCCACGGCGCGGGCCCTCGAGCGCAAGCACCTGGTGGACCTGACCCGCCGCCTCCGCTCCGAGCTCGAGACACGGCACCGCATCGGCAACGTGATCTGCACGTCGCCCGCAGATGCACAAGGTGATGCAGCTCGTGCAGCGGGTGGCGCCCGACGATGAGCACCGTGCTCATCACCGGCGAGACCGGCACCGGGAAGGACGTGATCGCACGGGCCATCCACTACAACTCCGCCCGCAAGGACGGCCCGTTCGTGGTCGCCGACTGCGCGTCGCTCTCCGAGTCGCTCCTCGAGTCGGAGCTGTTCGGCCACATCCGCGGCGCCTTCACGGGCGCCGTGAAGGACCGGAAGGGGCTCGCGGAGACCGCGCGGGGAGGCACGCTCTTCCTCGACGAGATCAGCACCATCTCGCCGCAGGTGCAGGGAAGCCTCCTCCGGCTCCTCCAGGAGCGGGAGATCCGGCCGGTGGGCTCCGACAAGCCCGTGTCCGTGGACGTGCGCCTGATCGCCGCCACCAACCGGGAGCTGCAGGAGCTGGTCGACGAGGGCTCGTTCCGCGAGGACCTCTTCTATCGGTTCAGCGTGTTCACGATCCGGCTCCCTCCGCTCCGGGACCGCCGCGAGGAGATCCCCCTCCTCGCCCACCACTTCGTGCAGCGGTTCGCGGAGGAGTTCGGGAAGCAGATCGAGGTCATCACCCCACCGGCGATGGCCCTCCTGGAGGCGCACGACTGGCCCGGGAACGTGCGCGAGCTCGAACACGCCATGGAGCGCGCGGTCCTCCTGGCGGACGGCCGCACGATCGACCTGGAGGCCATTCCCTCCGGGGCCGAGCAGGCGAGCGGAATGTGGGAGGAGGTCCCCGACGACGCCTCCGCCCTGGCCGAGAGGAAGCAGGAGCTGCGCGCCGGCGCGGTGGAGCGCATCGAACGGTTGTTCGTCCTCAAGGCGCTGCGCGCGGCGGCCTGGAACGTCTCCCAGGCCGCCCGCAACGTCGGGATGGCTCGCCCCAACCTCCACGCCCTCATGCGCAAGCACGGGATCACCAGCCCGGACCACGACGGGGAAGGCTCGGAGGAGGAAACGCCTACTCCCGATTGATGTTTCCTGGGTGTATGACCCACCTACACATGCCCGCCGCTCCTCCGTAGATCTACGGAATCCCTCTCCCGCAACGACTTTCCGGAGATCGCGCCGGCCACCGTCTCCTGGCGGTGGCCGGCGCTGTATATGGGAGACATACACTCGGGGTCTCCAGCTCTCCGTGTCCCATCCTGCTCCAGACACTGTAATCCTCTACGCCACAGCATCTTACGGGCTTGTACCGTTTTGGTACAAAGTGGGCACGGCCCTTGCTTCATGAGGCGTACGGACGCTGGCCGAGGCCGGCGGCGACTCGCGGCGAAGGCCGCAGGAGGATAGAGCGGTGTCAACCAGGAATGAGGGATCCACGGTCCTGCTCTCGGACGCAGAAGGAGCACCGGGAATGGCGGAGAGACTTGCCGCCCGCACCGGTCCCGCGGCTTGGTATCCGAGCCGTGGCGGAGATGGTGCGGCGGCGGCCGCTGTCGTCGATCTCCGTGCTCGTTCTGCACTTCCATCCCCTTCCCAAGGGGATCCTCCTGGCCACGCTCGGGCGGATGAGCCTGGAGTACCCGGCGATGCAGAAGGTAGCGGTGCTGGACGCGCCGCCGCCGCTGCCCATCGCCGAGTACCTCACCGCCTGCGGCGTCAGGCTGCTTTGGGACGCTGCGACGGAAGAAGGGGCAGACCAGCTGGCCTCGGTCGTGAATACCCTGCATGAGAGGACCCGGTGGATCGCCTCGTAAGGACGAGGCAGGAGTCCGGGTCCATGTGCCGCTGACGGAGAGAGAGAGATGAACGCGCAGACAGATAGACCGAACAGGGTGATGTTCGTCGACGACGAGGAAGGCGTCCGGCTCAGCTGGAACCGCTACCTCACCGAGCATGGCTTCGACGTCACCACGGTGGAGAACGGACAGGAGGCGATTTCCACGCTGCGGACGAAGCCGGTGGACGTGGTCGTGTCCGACCTGCGGATGCCCGGGGTAGACGGGATCGAGCTCCTGGAATGGCTGCACGACGCCCAGCCCGAGACCCGCTTCATCCTGCTGACCGGATACGGGAACGACGAGGTGGAGCGGAAGGTGCGCGAGCTGGGAGCCTTCGACTACCTGAACAAGCCCATCAGCCCGGACACGCTGGCGGCGGTGGTGACGGCGGCCACGCACCTGAAGCTCATCCACACCGACCCGACACCCGAGACTGTGGTGGTGGAGGCGGTGGAGGCGGCGGTGGAGCCTGAACCGATGGTCGCGGAGGCGGTCGAGGTCGCACCGAAGAGCGCGCTGCGCCGGTCCCTGGAGATTCTCACGGGGCTGGTGGCGGCGCCGCTGCTCGGGCTGGCCTTCGTGGTCTTTCTCCCCGTCATCGGCTTCGGGGCGCTATTTTGGATGCTGGGCGAGAGCCTGTGGAACACCTTCAAGCCGGCGGCGACCTGAGCCGCCGGAACTAGGGAAGACGGCCATGCGTACGGCGATCGTCGCGGCAGTCCTCGCCCTGACCTGGGCGGCGACACCGGACTCGGCCAGGGGCCAGGTGGATGCGCGCACCGAGCGCGAGTCGATCATCCCGTCCAAGTGCGTGGAGTGCCACGGGACGGAGGCGATGGACAAGCTCGATGCGCTTACCCACGCCGACACGATCTCCTGCCTGACCTGCCACCACCGTGGGTTCACCAACGACCCGGACTCGGCGAAGGCGCGTCGCATCGAGGCGTGCAAGGGCTGCCACGAGAGTCACCTGCCGGGCACGCACATCGACGTGGCCGCGGAAGATGCGCCAGGGTGCACCGACTGCCACTCGATCCACTCCGATCCGTCCGTCCCGCAAGAGGCGGCCGTGGAGATCTCGGCGAGGTGCACGTCGTGCCACACCACGATGGAGCACCCGCTGCACGCGAACGCAGGGCCGAACAAGCCCTCGTGCACCGAGTGCCACACCTCCCACTCCGGGAAGAGCTTCGACGCGCACGACCACGACGTGGTGGGAGGCTGCCTCCAGTGCCACGAGAAGGTCCATCCCACGCACGACGACGTCGAGGGCGTCCTCCAGTGTCAGCGCTGCCACACCGAGTCCGAGCGGCCCGCCGAGATGGCGATCCGCATGGCGGGCAACGGGGAGTGCTCCACCTGCCACGGTGACATGACGCCCGCGCACGCGGGCTTCGAGGACATGCGGGGCGAGCACGTCGAGTGCCTGTCCTGCCACGACTTCCAGGGCGACGTCCCGGTGGCGATGTCGGGCGAGGAGATGTCCGCGCGCTGCGCCTCCTGCCACGAGGACGCGATGAACGGCGTCCTCACGGGTGGCCACGCGAAGTTCCTCAGCGAGGAGGACGCCGCGGCGCTGCGCAACTGCCTGACGTGCCACACCACGCACGTGGAGCCGTCCAAGGAGCGCACGCTCCTTCGGCGCAAGGCGACCGAGAGCTGCATCGCCTGCCACTCCGAGGGAATGAAGATCGAGAAGTACGGCCTTACCGAGACGGTGACGAAGTCGTACGAAGACGACTTCCACGGCGCGACCATGCAGTTCCTCGCCGACCAGGTCGGCGGCAACTACCCGGCCGTGATGGTCTGCTCGGACTGCCACGGCGCGCACGCAGGTGGGATGGAAGGAGAGCGACGTGGTCGCGGACGTGTGCCTGCGCTGCCACGAAAAAGGTGACGAGCGCCTCGCGGGCGCGTGGCTCGGCCATGCGCCGGCGGGTCCCGACAACCAGATCCTCATCTGGGCGGTGAAGAGCTTCTACTACTTCCTCATCCCCTTCATGCTCACCGGGCTGTTCCTGAACATCATCTTCCACCTGATCGACCAGCGCCGGGACGGCGCGCGGGTGATGCGGACCGCCGGCATGCGTCGGCTCCTGGCGCGGCTGCGCGGCAAGCGCATGCCCAAGCCCCAGACGGTCACGCGCTTCAGCGTGACCGAGCGCCTGGAGCACTTCGGGTCGATGGCCACCTTCCTCATGCTGGTGATCACCGGCCTGCCCCAAACGCGCCCCGACCTCGGCGCCGCGCGGGCGATCATCGACTTCTTCGGCGGCATCGGCACGACACGGATCATCCACCGCACGGCCGGCGTCCTCTTCGTCGCGCTCATGCTGGCGCACGTGACGAAGGCGGTCGTGAAGGCGGTCCGCGAGCACCGGCTTCCGGCCATGGTGCCGACGCGGCAGGACTTCGAGGACGTGCTGCAGACCTTCCGCCACTACCTCTTCGGTTCGCCGCGCCCGCGCGTCGGCAAGTTCGACTTCTCCGAGAAGTTCGAGTATTGGGGCCTGTTCCTGGGCGGCATCGTGATGAGCACGACCGGGACGGTCCTGATGTTCCCGGAGCTCGTCAGCCAGTACCTGCCGGGCCTCCTCATCGCGATCATGCGGCTCATGCACGGGCTGGAAGCGACCTTCGCGGTGATGGTCGTGATCCTCTGGCACTCCTACGGGGTGATCTTCCGCCCCGAGGTCTTCCCGCTCGACACCTCGATCTTCACGGGCAAGATGGACGTGCACCGGTTGAAGCACGAGCACGAGCTCGAGTACGATCGCCTCTTCCCGCAGGAAGGCACCGGCGGAAGGGGACTAGCAGGACCCAACGCGGATCTCTCTCCCGCACGACGAAGCGCCCCGGGGTCGGATCCCCCCGGGGCGCTTCGGCTTTCCTCCCGCTCGGGCGGGCGCGTCGGCCCGCCGGGCGCCTCCCGCTACTTCACGCCACCCATCAGCTTCTTCACGAAGGGCGAGGCCAACACCGCGACGATGCCGACCACGCCGACGAACATCGCGACGGAGCGGAAGAGCGGCGACGGCGGCAGGTTCTCCAGCCGCCCGGCGACCAGCCCGGCGAAGAGGTTCCCCAGCGCCGCGCCCACGAACCATACGCCCATCATCTGCCCCACGCGCTTCTGTGGGGACAGCTTCGTGATCGCCGACAGCCCGATCGGCGAGATGCACAGCTCACCGGTCGTGTGCAGGAAGTAGGTCACGACCAGCCAGGCCGGTGAGACCAGGCTCGTCGACGAGGCGTTGGCAGCGCCCCACGCGATCACGAAGAACCCGGACGAGAGGAAGAGCAGGCCCAGCCCGGCCTTCAGCGGCAGCGGCGGGTTCACCTGGCGCTTGTCCAACCACACCCACAGGGAGCCGAACACCGGCGCGAACAGGATGATGAACATCGGGTTGATCGACTGCATGAACGACGCCGGCACCACCCACCCCAGGAAGGTCCGATCCGTGAGGTCCCGCGCGAACACGTTCAGCGACGAGCCCGCCTGCTCGAAGCCCGACCAGAAGACCGCGATGAGCAGGAAGAGCCAGAAGATCACTCCGAGCCGCTTGTTCTCCTCCGCCGTGTGGCCGCCGAAGAGCCAGAGGTAGACGAAGTAGGCGGCCACGAGGACGAGCACGGAGTAGCCGAGCACGGTCGCGATCTGCGTGAGCGAGACCGGGATGATGCCCTGCCCCACCAGCCATCCGAAGAGGACCACCGCGGCCATCAGACCCGCGAAGCTCCCGAAGAACTTGCGGGTCTTGCGGGCGACCTCCGCCGCCGATTCGTCCGTCCTGAGGTGGCCGGCGTCCCCGAGGTACTTGTCGCCCATCCTGTACTGGACGAGCCCGAGGATCATGCCGATGGCGCCGATGCCGAAGCCCCAGTGCCAGTTGTAGTTCTCACCGAACGAACCGGTGAGGAGCGGCCCCACCCAGGCGCCGAGGTTGATCCCCATGTAGAAGACGCTGAATCCCGCATCCCGGCGCGCGCCCCCCTCCGGATACAGCTCGCCGACCATCGTGCTCACGTTCGGCTTCAGCAGCCCGGTGCCGAAGATCACGAACACCAGGCCCAGGAAGAAGGTGGACGTGGTGGGCAGCACCATCGTGAGCTGTCCCAGGGCGATGAAGCACCCGCCGACGAAGACGGCCTTGCGCTGTCCCCAGAGGTTGTCCGCGACCCACCCACCCGGAAGCGTCAGGATGTACACGAGGCTGGTATACAGCCCGTAGATGGCCGCCGAGGTCGCGACGTCGAACCCGAGGCCCGGGTTCGACCGGAGGATCGTGCCGTCCGCCCCGGTCACGACGTAGTCGGTGGCCGCGGTCATGAAGAGGATGAGGAGCGCGCGCATCCCGTAGTACGCGAAGCGCTCCCACATCTCGGTGAAGAAGAGCGTCGCCAGGCCCCGGGGATGCCCGAAGAAGCCCTTCTGGTCGATCTGGGGGGCGTCGTCGCCCCCGGCGTGGTGCTCAAGATCGCTACTCCCGTTGTGGGGTTCGCGGCCAGGGGAGGGGCGGCCGGTCGGAATGGGCCCGTCGCTTCGGATCTACGTTGCTGAAGTTCCCATGATTTCGGGGTTGCGGGGAAGCCGCGCAAGGGCGGGTCTGCAACCTTTCGCCCCCTCGCGCCGTCTGTACGGACGACTCCTCTCGTTTTTCGAGAGGAACGATCCGAGACCGGAGCCCGAGATGCCCAAGAACCCGCCCGACATGATCCGGGGCACGCTGGACATGCTCATCCTCAAGGTGCTCTCCCTCGAGCCGATGCACGGCTGGGGGATCGGCGAGCGGATCCAGCAGGTGTCCCGGGACGCCCTCCAGGTGAACCAGGGCTCGCTCTACCCGGCGCTGCATCGCCTGACGCGGGAGGGGTGGATCCGCTCGGAGTGGCGCACCACGGAGAACAACCGCAGGGCGCGCTACTACGTCCTGACGCCGGCCGGTGCGGGGCAGCTGGGGCTCGAGCACGAGACGTGGTCTCGTCTCTCGGAGGCGGTCGAACGGATCATGGGACTCGCGTGAAGGGGGTGGGACGATGCGGTGGATGACGGATCTCTGGTTTCGCGTGCGTGCGGTCTTCCGGCGTGACGACCTCGAGCGCGGACTCGACGAGGAGATGGCGTTCCATCTCGACATGGAAGCGCGCAAGCTCGAGGCGGCCGGCCACGCGCCCGAGGAGGCGCGCCGCCTGGCCCGCGTGAAGTTCGGCGGTGTGGAGCGCTTCCGGGAGCAGACGCGCGAGTCGTGGGGCGTGACCGCCCTCCAGGACCTGGGCGCGGACGTGCGCTTCGCGTGGCGGCAGCTGCGCAAGCACCCGGCCTTCAGCCTGCTGGCGACGGTGACCCTCGCGCTCGGCATCGGCGGCACGGTGGCGATCTTCAGCGTGGTGGACGGGCTGCTTCTCCGCCCACTGCCCGTGCGTGACGAGGGCGAGCTGTCCGTCTTCTGGATGGACTACAACTGGCGGGGCGTCGAGTACGACTTCGTGCGCGACCGGACGCGAGCCTTCGAATCGCTGGCCGCCTTCTCGAACGACGCCGTGACGATGCGCTCCGACGGGCGCTCCTCGCTGGTGATGGCCACCATCGCCTCCGCGAACGTCTTCGACGTGCTGGGCGCGCAGACCGCTCCTCGGCCGGACGTTCCTCCCCGGCGAGGACCGCCCCGGCTCCGAGCGGGTCATCGTCCTGTCGTACGGACTGTGGCAGACGGAGTTCGGCGCCGACCCGGACCTGGTCGGACGGCGTGTCGAGATCGACGGTCGCCCGACGACCGTGATCGGGGTCATGCCGAGGGACTTCTACTTCCCCACACCCGACATGCGGGCGTGGACGCCGCTGAACCTCGATCCGGACGACGCCGGCTACCAGGGCAACGGATGGCTGGTGCTTCTCGGCAGGCAGGGGCCGGGCGTGACCGCCGCACAGGTGGGCGAGGATCTGGCCTCGCTGGCGGGTGCGCTCGGCGAGCGCTTCAACTATCCCGAGGCCTGGGACAAGACGAAGAGCCCGCACGTCACACCGCTGAGGGAGTACATCCTGGGAGACGTGCGCCCGCCGCTCCTCCTGCTGCTCGGCGCCGTCGGGCTGGTCCTCCTGATGGCGTGCGCGAACGTGGCCGCGCTCATCCTGACCCGCACCGCGGACCGGAAGGGGGAGATGTCCGTGCGCGCCGCGATCGGGGCCGGCCGCGTGCGGCTGGCGCGCCAGGTGCTCACCGAATCGGTGCTGCTCGGTGTGGTCGGGGGCGCGGCGGGCATCGCCCTCGCGGTCGCCGTGTTCAACGTGCTGGTGGCGAGCCTCCCCCTGGGCAGCGGACTCGCCGACACCCTCTCGCTGGACTGGCGCGCGGTGGGGGCCGGCCTCGTGCTCGCGGTCGGCAGCGGCGCCGTGATCTCCCTCGCGCCGATGCGGCAGCTCGTCGCCGGCGACCTTTCCGGCAGCGCGCTCGGCCATCGGGGTCAGGGCGGGGGCGCGGCGGGATCCGCCCGCATGCAGAGCGCGCTCGTGGTGTCCGAGGTGCTCCTCGCGGTGGTGCTGGTGACCGGGGCCGGCCTGCTCATCCGCTCGGTGGATCGCCTCCGCGGCATCGAGCCGGGGCTCGATCCCCAGGGGCGTCCTGGTCGTCGACGTGCTCATGGGTGAGCAGTCCGTGGACGCGCCCGCGGCGCCGGGAGGTGCTCACCAGCCTGGTGGAGCGCGCCCGCGCGCTCCCGGGCGTGCAGGCGGCCGACCTCATCAACCGCGTCCCGATCCAGGACGGCGGGTGGCAGGGCACGGTCACCGCCTCGGACCGGCCGGACCTCGCCGGCGAGCGGGCACCCAACGCGTACTACCGCACGGTCGGACCCGCACACGTTCGACGCCCTCGGCGCGGAGATCGTGCGCGGCCGCAACGTCCTCCCCTCGGACGACGAGGACGCTCCGCTGGTGGCGGTCGTGAACGAGACATTCGCCCGTCGCATGTGGGGCGAGGACGACCCGATCGGACGGACGATCACACGCAACGGATTCGGCAGCGGGGACATCCGCGTGGTCGGAGTGGTGCGCGACATCGCGGTCGACGGGCTCGTAGGCGACGTGCCGATGGCCGCGTACTACCCCTGGGCCCAGACGATGCGCGAGTCCACGTACGGGATCCTCGTGCTGCGCACCACGGGCGATCCCGCGGCCCTCGCCCCGGCGGTGCGCGCGATCGTGCCCGAGCTGGAGCCGGCCGCCGTCGTCGGGCGGATCGAGACGATGACGACCGTGGTCGACGAGGCGATGTCCGAGACGCTGCGCCTGCGCTTCTTCCTGACCCTCTTCAGCGCGATGGGCCTGCTCATGGGCGCGGTGGGCATCTACGGCGTCGTGTCGTACGGCGTGCAACAGCGGTCGGCGGAGTTCGGGATCCGCATGGCGCTGGGCGCTCGCCCGCGCCTTCTCCTGCGCGACGTCGTGGGCCGTGGGATGCTTCCCGTCCTCCTGGGCGTGGCCGGAGGCATCGCGGCGGCGCTGCTCGCCTCGGACGTGCTGACCCGCTTCCTCTACGAGGTGGCGCCGACCGACCCGGTCCCCCTCCTGGGGGCGGCGGCGGTGCTCGGTGTCGTGGGAGCGGTGGCGGCGCTTCGTTCCCGCCTGGCGCGCCAGCGCGACGGACCCGGCGAAGGCGCTCCGCTCCGACTGAGGCCACGCACGGGGCCCGGCTGGACATCGGCAGCCGGGCCCCGCTTTCATAATGCACGCGCGACGACCCGCGACGGGTCGGCAGGGATTCCCCCCGGGAGAGCACGCGCCGTGACCGGTATCGTCGACTTCCTTCTGGCCACCCCGCTCCTGCTGGTCCCCATCCTGATCATCGTCGCGATGATCGCGTTCGCGATCCTGAAGCGGCTGCTCAAGATCGCCGCCGTCCTCGCGATCGCGGGCGTGCTCTACGTGCTGCTGGTCAACTACGTCGGGACGGGCTGACCCGCCCCGTCCTCACCCGCCCAGGCTGAGCAGCCGGGTGACGTTGAAGCCGAAGCGCCAGTCGTGGGGCTTGAACGGGAAGGGCGTCCCCTGCAGCTCCTGCGTCGGGTTCAGCCTCGTGCTGTTCGTCACCAGCAGCTTGAAGAAGTGCCCGCCCGTCTCCAGCTCGAGACCCAGCGTCACGGGGTCGTGCAGGGCGGTGGCCTCGTCCGGGAAGTCCGCGCTCTCGGGGCTCACCACCCACTCGCCGAACAGGCTGGCCATCGACGACAGATAGAGCTGCGCGTTCAGGCCGAGCACGAACGCGTTCCCCTTGTCGGTGTCGGCGATCCGCGGGTTGTGCAGGAGCGTCGGTACCACGCCCGAGCGCCACCCGCTCGCCCACCTTGGCGTTCACGATGAGCTGACCGTACGCCTGGGTCTCGTTGCCGTCGTAGACCTCGCCCTCCGGCAGGCCGGTGTTGAAGGCCACCCCGCCCATCAGGGCCACCATGAACGGCATCGCGTCCCGTCCGCCCTCGAGCACGCGCACCTTCGCGTCCAGCTCGAGGTTGTCGTCCAGGTTGCTGCGCAGCACGCCGATCATCGCCCGGTCGGTCACCGCGTAGGCCAGCCCCAGACGGTTGGTCACCGGACCGTCCAGCCCCCAGAGCGCGTCCGCCCCCTGCGAGATGGCCGGGAAGAAGCGGTGGGAGATCTCGAAGAGAAGCTCTCCCTTTCGCAGCGTCTCCGCCGTGGGGAGGTTCCCCGACTGCGTGGAATGGAAGACGGTCACCGGGGCGACCGTGGGCCCGCTCCGCCGCTGCCAACGCGCGGGGGGCTCCTGCGCGGAGGCCGCGAGCGGCGAGAGGAACAGGGCCGACGCGACGACGAACGACAGCGCTCTCATGGATTCCCTCCCGCGCTCTTCCCGGCGGGTGATACGGTGAATTCGACTTCGACCCGGATCTCGTTGGCGAGCTTCAGGAACATGACCTTGGGGATCTCGATGTCGTGATCGGAGAGGAGCACCGCGAAGGCGCACTCGGCGTGATAGCCCTCCCCCACGGGCGACACGTCGCAGGTGATGTCCCGCTCGCGCGATACGCCGTGGATCGTGAACGTCCCGGAGGCCGTGACCTTCCGCCGCCGTCCGCGCTCGCCTGCACCGCGCCGATGCGACCCTTGAACGACGCGTACGGGTACTTCTCGACCTCGAGGTAGTTGTCGCGCATGTGCCGGTTGCGCAGCCCGATCCCGGTGTCGATGCTCGCCAGGTCGACCTCGAGGTACAGCTCGGTGTCGTCCCCGTCCGGTCGACGCCGACAGCGGCTGTCCGTCCAGCAGGACGTAGCCGTCGATGTGGTCGGTGACGCCCTCGAACTCGTCCACCTGCGAGCGGGAGATGAAGCGTACGATCCGGTTCGCGGACCGGTCCACGTCCATCTCCTGGGCGTGCAGGGAAGACCCGACCGCGAAGGCGACCGCGATCGCGGCGAGTGAGGAAGCGGCCGACGTGACGCGCGTCATCATGGCCCACCCTCCTCAGTTGTTCTTGGCGCCCTGGTTGATCCAGTTCTTGATGTTCTGGAGGTCGGTCGCGTCCAGGGGGCTCCCGCCCAGCGGCATCCGCTCGCCCGCCGACGCGGTCCCCTCCAGCTTCTTGACGAGGTAGCTGTCGTCGGCGTTGCCGGCGATGACGCGCACCTCCTGCGAGATGGGCGACTTCACGCCGACGAGGTCCGTGTAGGCGCCGCTCGCGGAGCTCATGGTGAGACCTCCCTGCCCCCCACCGTGGCACTGGGAGCCGGTGCAGCCACGTCGCGTGAAGATCTCGAAGACGTCCGAGGCGAAGGACGGATCCGCTTTGACCGTGCGCCCGGTGCTCCCGCCGTTGTTGTTGCCGTCGGTCCCGCCGGGATCGGTGGGGCTGTCGCCGCCGCAGGCGGCCAGGGAGAGCGAGAGGGAGAGCGCGAGGGCGAACGTGGCACGGGACATGGCGGTACCTCCGACGTCGTGGGCAGGATTTCACCCTCAAACTGTTCAAGTTTGTAGGGTTGTCGCTGTCTTTACGCCCGCGCGTTCCGGAGGATTACACCCGTGCGGCGGCCCCTTCGAGCTCGAGGAGACGCCGCTTCCGCCAGAGGCCCCCGCCGTACCCGGTGAGCCGCCCGTCGCTGCCCACCACCCGGTGGCACGGGAGGAGGATGGCGATGCGGTTGTCCCCGTTCGCTCGCCCCACGGCGCGCGCGGCCCCCGGCCGCCCGAGCCCGGCGGCCAGCTCCGCGTACGTGGTCGTGGCGCCCCACGGTACGCGCCTCAGCTCCCGCCAGACGGCCTCCTGGAACGGAGTGCCGGGCGCCCGCAAGGGGATCGAGAACGTGCGCAGCTCACGCGCGAAGTAGGCGTCCAGCTCTTCCGCCGTGGCCCTCAGCAGCGGGATCGCTGCCCGGCACCAGCAGGCATCCGTGGCGCTCCTGGAGCGTCCGCAGCTGCGTGGGCAGCTTGCGCCGGTCCGTGAACTCGAGCAGCCAGAGTGCGCCTTCCCCGGCCGCGGCCACCATCGATCCGAGCGGCGTGGCGATGCGGGTGACGCTCAGGACGGTCGAGTTCCGCGCTTCGCTCGGCGTGGTTCCCAGCACCTGCTTGAAGGCCTCGTTGAACGCGCTCAATGACTCGTACCCCGAGGAGAAGGCCGCGGGGGCAACGCCGTCGCCCTCCTGGATCCGACCGAGCGCCACCCCCAGCCGCCGTGCCCTGGAGAAGCCGTGGAAGGTCATCCCCAGCCGGGATTGGAACCAGGTGCGCACCCGCCCGGGGCTCAGCCCCATCGCGCGCAGATCGCCGTCGCGCCACCTCCGCCCTGGGTCGCGCTCGACCTCGTCCAGGAGACGCACCACCCACGCCGGCGTCTCACCCGGCGCGTGGAGCGGGCGGCATCGCTTGCAGGCCCGGTATCCCGCGAGGACCGCCTCCCTGGGCGTCGCGAAGAAGACGACGTTGTCCGGCTTGGGCTTCTTCGCCACGCAGGTGGGGCGACAGAAGATCCCCGTGGTGCGGACCCCCGTGAAGAAGATCCCGTCGTAGGAAGCGTCACCGCTGAGGAACGCCTCCATCATCTCGGGCCGTGGCGGCAGCGCCTGCGTTTCCGTTTCCATGGGGGGAAGATGGCGCCCCTCGCCGTCGCGCTCCACCGGTTCTCGTGCGTCGAATTCCCGCCGACTCCCGTGGCGAGGGCGGCGCACGGCTGCCCCGTCCGCTCGCGAGATCGCGGACCCACCGCGGCCGAAGGCGCTCAGGTCCGACGCGCACGTGTCGATACTCCCATGGTGGGGATGTGCGGCAGGGGCGGCGCGCCGTGGGGCTGTCCATCGACGCCCCACCCATCGCGTCGCAGGCGTGTTCCCTGGCGCCCCCAGGAACCTGATGAGGGGATTCCGTTGAGAACGGACGATTGGTGCCGCCCCTCGGGCCCCAGCCGAGGCCCGACGGGCTCGCCGCGAGCAGACTGCGGCCTCCATGGTCGAAGGCAGACCCGATGACGCCCCCGAGACCGGATCCGGAGTGGGTCCGGTCGGGTACGGCGTCCGCTCGGGCGAGGAGCCTGTCCAACCTCACCCTTCGACTCGTCCCGTCCCTCCTGGCCTGCGCGCTGGCCACGCTCGCACCCTCTGGCTCCCCCCCTCGCCGCGCAGCTCCTCAACTTCCGCAACTACAGCGCGCAGGAGGGCCTGCCCCAGACCGCAGGTGATCGCCCTGCACCAGGACCGCCGGGGATTCCTGTGGGTCGGCACGTACGGCGGTCTGAGCCGCTACGACGGGCGCACGTTCCACACGCTCACGGCGCGCGACGGGCTGAGCGCCAACCGGGTCACCGACGTCGTCGAGACGGCGGACGGCACCCTGGTCGCCGCGACCATCGGCGGTGGCGTCTGCTTCGTCGCCAACGGCCGCGTCGTCGACTGCCTCCGGGAGGCCGACGGCCTAGCCGACGACGAGGTGAACGACCTCTTCGCGGACGGCGACGGGAGCGTCTGGGTCGCCACGACGAACGGCCTGACCGAGCTGCGCAACCGACGCCTGGTGCGCACCTTCCGCATGGCGGACGGGCTGCCCGTCGGACGAGGTCCGGAAGGTCTGGCTGCTCGACGTGATGTCGGTCCTCACGTCCGCGGGCGTCGGCCGAGCTGCATCGGCGACGACTTCGAGCCCGGCCGCTTCCTTCCGGCGCGGCCGGGACGTCGCGGTGGTGCTGCCGACCGACGACGGCACGCTTCTTCGGCGGGCTCCGCCGGGCTCGTCCGCTACCACGACGGGCGACGCCGAGCACATCCCCCTGCCGGACCTGGGCGGACCCCCCCGTGTTCACCGACGCGGCGGTGGACAGCCTGGGTCGCGCTGTGGTTCACGACGCCCGAAGGGCGTGCTCGTCTACGAGAACGGGAAGGTGCGTCCGCCTCACCGAGGCGAACGGCCTCGCGTCGAACCGCGACCGACCGGGTGCTCGTGGACCGCGACGGCGTCGTCTGGTTCGGGACGGAGGGTGGCCTCTCCAAGCTCGTGCCTGGACCGTTCGCGCTCCTCGGCGAGGAGTCCGGGCTGCCCGACCAGACCGCCCGTGCGCTCGCCCTCGACCAGGACGGGACGCCTGTGGGTCGGCACGCGCAATGGCGCAGCCGTGCAGGAGGGTGAGCGCTTCGACGCCCTCCCCCTCCCCGGCGAGATCACCGACCCGAGGGTCTACTGCCCTCGGCAGCACCGCCGGAGGGTGGCATGCTGGTCGGCACGCGCTCCGGCCTGGTGCTACTACCACGACGGCGACAGCCGCGTCTGTCGCGGAGTCGGACGGGCTCCCCGCCGACTACGTGCTCTCCCTCCTCCCGGACGCGACCGGCGTGTGGGTCGGTACCCAGGCACGGGCTGGCGCGCTGGGAGCGAGGCGCGATCCGTCCGGTGGACGTCCCGGAGCTCCAGGACGTCTACGTGAGCAGCCTGACCGTCGACTCCGCGGTCGATCTCTGGGCCGGCTTGCAGTCGGGGGGCGTGACGGGTCTGGGACGGCCACTCCGTGCGCGTCGCTGGGCGAGAGCAGGGTCTCACCGACCAGTGGGTCTGGGACGTCGTCGACGGACCCGGCAAGGCCGGATCTGGATGGCCACGAACGGCGACGGCGTGTTCGTGGCCGATGGCGACTCGATCCGGCAGATCACGACGCGGGACGGCCTCGCCAACGACTTCGTCTGGGCCGTGCTCCCGGACTCGCGGGGCGACGTGTGGCTCTTCTCGTCGAACGGCCTGGATCGGTACTCGGCCGGGTCCGTCAGGCACTATGGGGCGGGCGACGGCGTCGTGGACCTCGAGGGGTCGGCCACCGCCGCGCTGGAGGACACCCACGGCCTGCTCTGGTTCGGGCCGCAGCACAGGCGTCTACCGCTACGACCGCTCCCTCGACGCACCCGACGACGACGCACCGCTCGCCGTCTACGCGGACGGGCCGAGCGTCGGCACGCGCCGGTTCCCGCGCATCGACGCGGAGCTGCCGCCTCGCCCGGGTGTCGTGACGATGCATTTCTCGTCGCCCACCTTCCGCGACGAGCGGGCCGTGCGCTTCCGCTACCGCCTCGCCAACGACGGCGGCGTGTGGTCCGAGCCGGTCGCGGAGGGGACGGTGAGCCTCGCGGGACTGGGGCCGGGGTCGTACACCTTCGAGGTGGTCGCGGTGAGCCCGAACGGCGTCGTCAGCGCCGAGCCGGCGCGCGTGCGTTTCACGGTGCTCCCCACCTTCTGGCAAACGACCTGGTTCCTCGGCCTCTCGGCGCTCCTCGCCACGGCGGCCCTGGCCGGTGTGCCCTTCCTGCGGGCCCGGAGCCTCGAGCGTGAACGCAGGCGCCTGGAAGGGCTCGTGCGGGAGCACACGCGCGAGCTGGCCCTCCGCGAGGAGCGCATCCGCGCCATCCTCGAGCACAGCACGAACCTCTTCTACGCGCACGCTCCCGACCACCAGCTGACCTACGTGAGCCCGCAGTCGTGGCAGTTCTTCGACTGCAGCCCCGAGGACGCCCTGAAGAATTGGACCGACTTCCTCGAAGAAGACCCGGAGAACGACGCGGGCCTCGCGGCCACGGAACGCGCCATCCGGACGGGCGAGCGTCAGCCGCCCTACGAGCTGGAGCTCAGGACCGCGAAGGGCCGCAGGCTCCGGGTGCTGGTGAACGAGGCACCGGTGGTGGTGGACGGGCGCACGGTCAGCATCGTCGGCTCGCTCACCGACATCACCGAAAGGCGCGAGGCCGAGGAGCAGCGGCGGCGCCTGGAGGAGCAGTTCCTGCAGGCGCAACGCATGGAGGCCGTGGGTCGGCTGGCGGGCGGCGTGGCCCACGACTTCAACAACCTCCTGACCTCGATCATGGGGCACGCGCAGCTGATCAGTGAGGCATCGCCCGAGGACGGCGAGATGGTGGCGGACCTGGCGGAGATCGAGAAGGCCGCCCGGCGAGGTTCTTCCCTCGTCTCCCAACTCCTGGGCTTCAGCCGTCGCCAGATCCGCAGGGACGAGCGCATGGACGTGCGCGAGTCCCTGACCGACCTCAGGGAGCTGCTCGTGCGTCTCGACGACGGGGCGCATCGAGCTGGACATGCGGCCCGGGGACGAGGCGCTGCACGTGCACTTCGACCACGCGCAGCTCAGCCAGGTCGTCGCGAACCTCGTGCTCAACGCGGTCGACGCCATGCCGCACGGCGGACGCCTGACCGTGGCGGTACGGTCGGTCGACCTGCTCGAGCCGGTCGTGCGCGAAGGGCCAGACGAGATCCCGGCCGGGCGCTACGTCGGCATCGAGGTCGCGGACACCGGATCCGGCATGGAGCGCAGTGTGCTCGAGCACGTCTTCGAGCCCTTCTTCACGACGAAGGAGCCCGGAACGGCATCGGGCCTCGGTCTGTCGATGGTGTACGGCGCCGTACGCCAGGGCGGAGGCTACGTGACCGCGTCCAGCACCCCGGACGTCGGCACGATGGTACGCGTCCTCCTCCCGCCGGCGGCCTGAGCGCTCGCGTCCCACCGGGGGATCATGGGCGGCGTCCTTCGCCTCGGCGCCTTGCCCCCGGACCGGTCTGCCGGTACGTGTTCACGGGGCGTGGCGCGTCGCCGCCCCCACCGCCCACCCGCCCCCACGCCGAATCGATCGCCATCCCCGTGACCCGACCCTCTCTTCGCGCTCCTCCTCGTGCTCTCCCTCGGTGGATGCGCAGGCGCGCACACCGCCGCCGACTTCACGCTTCTTCCGGCCCCCCGTTCGCTCACGCCCGGCAAGGGCGACTTCGAGCTCGGCCCACGCACCCGCATCGCGCTCGGCAACGACGCGGATCCGGAGGTCGCCCGCCTCGCGGACTTCTGGGCCGCCCCCGTGCGGGCGGCGACCGGGTGGGCCCTCCCCGCGGAGGCCGGGCCGTGCGTGAAGGGCTCCGTCTGCCTGCGCGTGGACGACGCCGGCCCGGCGGAGGGCTACGCACTCACCGTCACCGGCGACAGCGTGGTGGTGACGGGTCACGACCACGCGGGGCTCTTCTACGGCCTGGAGACGCTTACCCAGATGCTCCCGGCCGACGGCATCGAACGGCGCGGCGGCGGTGAAGCTCCCCGCGGCCGCCTTGGCGGACGCGCCGCGCTTCTCCTGGCGCGGCATGCACCTCGACGTGGCACGGCACTTCTTCGGGCCCGAGTTCGTGAAGCGCTACATCGACGAGCTCGCGCGCTACAAGATCAACCGCTTCCACTGGCATCTCACCGACGACCAGGGGTGGCGCATCGAGATCAAAGCCTATCCGCGCCTGACCGAGGTGGGAGCATGGCGGAAGGAGACGATGGTCGAGAAGAACTTCGACCCGTACGTCGGGCGACGGCCTGCGCTACGGCGGCTTCTACACCCAGGACGAGATCCGCGACATCGTGCGCTACGCGCAGGAGCGCTACGTGACGATCGTCCCCGAGATCGAGATGCCGGGACACTCCCTCGCGGCGCTCGCCGCCTACCCCGAGCTCGCGTGCACCCCCGGTCCCTTCGAGGTCGGGACGAAGTGGGGCGTGTTCGAGGACATCTTCTGCCCCAGGGAGGAGACGTTCACCTTCCTCGAGAACGTGCTCACCGAGGTCATGGACCTCTTCCCCGGCGAGTACATCCACATCGGCGGCGACGAAGCGCCCAAGGCACGTTGGGAGCAGAGCGAGGTGGCCCAGGCCGTCATCCAGCGTGAGGGGCTCGCCGACGAGAAGCGAGCTGCAGAGCTGGTTCACGCAGCGCATCGAGCGCTTCCTGAACGAGCACGGCCGCAGGCTCATCGGCTGGGACGAGATCCTCGAGGGAGGGCTGGCCCCGAACGCGACGGTCATGTCATGGCGCGGCACGCAAGGCGGCATCGAGGCGGCGCAGCAGGGCCACGACGTGGTCATGACGCCCACCAGCCACCTGTACTTCGACTTCTATCAGGGCGACCCGGAGCAGGAGCCGCTGGCGATCGGCGGCTTCACGCCGCTCGAGACGCGTCTACGCCTTCGAGCCCGTGCCCGAGGAGCTCGGACCGGACGCGGCGCGACACGTCCTGGGCGCACAGGCGAACGTGTGGACGGAGTACATCGACACGCCGGAACAGGTCGAGTACATGGTCTTCCCGCGCATGTTCGCGCTGTCCGAAGTGGTGTGGACGGACCCGGAGCCGCGCCACTTCGGCGACTTCGCGCGCCGCCTTCCGTGGCACCTCGAGCGTCTCGACGCCCAGGGCATCCGCTACCGCATCCCCGACGTCCTCGGTCTCGACCGGGACCGCCTGACGCTGGACGACGACATGAAGGTCACGCTCGGGGCCGCGTCGGACGGCTCGATCCACTACACGGTCGACGGTACGGAGCCGTCGGCCTCGTCCCCGCGCTACACGGGGCCCGTGAAGGTGAAGGTCGAGGACGGCCCGGTGGAGGTGGCCGCGCGCATGGTGCTCCCCGACGGGCGGGAGGGACCCGTGCGCAAGGCGGCGTTCTCCCGGGCGACACCCCGTCCCGCCGCCCTGGTGGGTGCCGCCCTGGAGGACGGCCTCAACATGGACGTCTACCGGGGCAGGATCCGCCGCGTGGCGGATGTCGAGGGGCGCGGCGAGCTGCTCCGGCGCGACAAGGTCGACGACGTCGCCCTCCCGGCCATGGCGCCGGACTCGGTGTTCGGCCTCCGCTTCGGTGGGTACCTCTCCGTTCCCGAGGACGGCGTGTACACCTTCCGCCTGACCGCGGACGACGGGGCGGTGCTGCGCTTCGGCGGCGCCGTCGTTCTCGACAACGACGGTCCGCACGGCCCGGTCTCGAAGACGGCCGAGGTCGCGCTGGCCAAGGGCCTCCATCCCTTCGAGGTGGTCTACTTCCAGGCGGGCGGCGGCAAGACGCTGAAGCTCGAGACGCTCGCGGAGGACGGTGTCTTCGTGCCCCTCCCCAAGGGGAGCGTGCTTCGGGTGCGCTGAGGAGGTGGCGGCCCGCTCAGGACTCGTCGCGCTCGAGGGGGCGGGTCAGGCAGGTGGGACCGCCGCACCCCTTCACGGAGATCTCCTCGCCCCGGTAGCTGTGCACGCGCACGCCGGCGTCCTCCATGCGCCGGCGCGTCTCCGGATTGCCGGCCACGGCCACGGCCACGCGCGGCGCGACCGCGAGCACGTTGCCGCCCAGCGAGTCGAACTCCGCGTCGGGCACCTCGACCAGCTCGACCCCGCGTGCCAGCAGCGTCTCCCGGAAGGGCACGGGCAGGAGCGGTGAGTACACGAGCGCGAGGTCGTGGTCCAGCGGGCTGATGACCGACATCAGGTGGAAGACGTCGTCCGGACCGTTCCAGTGCGGGAGCGGCACGGTGAGCACCGCGTCCACGGCGCCACCCAGGAGGGCCGTGAGCTGCCGGATGCCCTCGTCGTTCGTGCGGTATCCGCGGCCGACCGCCAGGGTACGCGCGTCCAGCCATATCACGTCGCCCCCTTCCACCCTTCCGTCTCCCTCGATCGCGCCGAGTACGGGCACGCCCGCCGCGCCGTACGCGGCCCGCAACCGCTCCGGCTCGGCACGCCGGGCGACCTTCCCCATGCTGCACAGGATGGCGCCGCGGTCGCACACCACGGAGGCGTCCCTCACGTAGATCGAGTCGAGCCCGACGTCGTCCGCCGCCGTCCATGCCACCTCCACGCCCAGGCCCTCCAGGAGGGAGGCGAAGGCGTCGGATTCCCTGCAGGCCGCGTCGAAGTCGGGAGGCGCCAGGTAGCCGAGCGCGCGCCACTGGGCCTCCACGGAGGCCGGGTCCACGAAGGCGGCGCGCGCGTGCTTGAGGAGCACCCGCCGCAGCCGACCGACGTCCGACTGGAAGGCCCCTGCCGGCTCAGGCATCAGCCGACCTCCGCGCCGACGTCGGGCATGGCGGCCCTCCGTCCGGCGCCCAGCAGGTAGATGGGCGTGCCGAGCGCGAGGAGCACGCCGCCCCAGAAGACCGCATCCCACCCCGCCCCGATCACCGCCCAGACGGAGTACGCGAAGGCCAACGCGGACACCACGAGCGCGCGCCGCGCGCCCGGCCCCCCGAAGCGCGCCGGCTCGCGCACGATCAGGAGGACGTGCGCGAGCGAGGCGCACACGTAGGAGGCCAGCACGGTCACCGTCGCGAGCAGGAGGGCGAAGGTGAACAGGCCGACGAGGCCGCGCGTGTAGTTGGCGGCCACCAGCACCGTGGCCAACGCGCTGGACAGCACCAGGCCGAACGCCGGCGTGCCGCGCGCGGACAGCCTCCCGAACGCCTCGGGAAAGAGCCCGTCGCGCGCGGGGGCCAGCGGCATCTGGCCCTGCATGAGCACCCACCCGTTGAGGACGCCGAAGCCCGCCGTGGCCGCCCCCGCCGCGACGAGGTGCCCGGCCCATCCGCCCCACATGCGCGCCGCCGCGTCGGCGTAGGGCGCGGTGCTCGCTGCGAGCTCCGCGGACGTCATCACGCCCATCACGGCGGCCGCACTCAGAATGTAGAGCGCCGCCGTCGCCACCGTCCCCAGGATCGTCGCCCGCGGGATGGTGCGCTCGGGCTCGAGCACCTCGTCGACCGGGATGGTCGCGCTCTCGAGGCCCATGAAGCCCCACAGCGTGAGCGCGGCCGTGGCCGTCACCGCCGACAGCCCCGAGCCGCCGCTCACGTTGAACGGCGTGAGCTTCGCCGTGTCGAGCGCGAGGAGGCCGAGCGTGGCCACCAACACGAGGGGGATCACCTTCAGGACCGTGGTCGCCAACTGGACCAGGGCCGCCTCGCGCACCCCCCACACGTTGATCGCGGTCAGCAGCCAGATGCTGCCCACCGCGGCGATGGCGCCGAGCACGGGGGAGGCCCCGAGTGCGGGGAAGAACGGCGTGAGGTACGCCACGAACGCGGTGGCGATCGCGGCGTTGCCGACCCACACCGACACCCAGTAGCCCCACGCGACCACGAAGGCCGGCGCATCGCCGAGCGTGGCCCGCGTGTAGGCGTACGGTCCTCCCTCCGCCGGCATGATCCGTCCGAGCCGCCCGAAGACGAGCGCGAGGCAGATGGCACCGGCCGCCGTCACCGTCCACCCGAGGAGCCCGATCGGCCCGTAGCGCCCGAGCGCCGAGGGCACCAGGTAGGCGCCCGAGCCCACCATGTTCCCGACCACGAGCGCGAGGGCCGTCCACACCCCGAAGGAGCGGGTCCGGGTCAACGCGTCTCCGCCCGCTCCCGCACACCGCGCATCGCGCCGTCGACGAGGTTGTAGGCCGCCCGCCGCGACACGCCGTCAGGGTCGCGCTCGCCGTACGGCGTGGACGCGATCCCGAGGGCGGCCACCTTCGGGTCGTGGAACATCACGGCGATGGCGTCGGCCAGCTCGCGGCTCGTGGGGCCGCCCGGAACGGTGAGCGGATGGCCGGGCACCTCGGCCGGATCGAGCACGTCCATGTCGACGTGCACGTAGATCACGTCGGACGTGCGGGCCAGGCGCTCGATCTGGCGGCGCACGGCCTCCGGGTGACGCAGGTCCTCCGTGCTCAGATGCTGGACGTCCGAGCGCTCGAGAAGCTCGCGCTCGAGCGGATCGAGGTCGCGTACGGCACCCATGACGATATGGTCGGTGGGCAGCGCCGGGTCGAGCCCGGACTCGCGGCGCAGGCGCTCGAGGGCCAGCCCCGCGGACACGGCGACCGGCATGCCGCCGAGCATCCCGCTCAGCGTCGTCTCCGGGACGTTGAAATCGCCGTGCGCGTCGATGAACACGAGCCCGACCGAGCGCGGCGCGGCGTCGGGCCCCGAGTGCTGGAGGCCGCCGAGCATCCCGATCACCGACGTGCAGTTCGCGAGGAGGCCCACCGTGATCGCCCCGGCCCGTCGGTTCTCGGCGACCATCTCCGCGAGGTGGCCGTTCGCCAGCCCCATCCGGTGCCACTCGCCGTATTCCTTTTCGTCCCCCGCCGACAGCGCGACCGTGCGCGTCGCCCGAGGCGGACCCCTCCGCGCGCAGGCTCTCCTCGAGACCGCCGGCCAGGAGGTAGGCCGGGCCCCCCGACAGCTCGGGCACGTTGCGCGCGCCCGAGTACGGCATCGCCACCAGGGCGACGCCGGGTGCTTCGGTGGTCTGACGCGCCCACGCCGGCGTGGCCGCGACGAGGGCGGCCGCCGCCAGCGTACACAGGTCGGCGAGCCCTCGGGCGCGTCGGGAAGTCACGAGATCACCCGCGGCCGCGCGATCATGATGTGGGGGCGGTCTCCGAGCTTCTCGTTCAGGTCGCGGATCCTGGTGTCGATGACCACGTTCAGCGCGTCGATCGCCGCCTGTGCCTCCCCGCGCAGCTCCACCAGCCGGTTCGACTGCGGCTCCGTGGGCGGTGCCTCCACGTTGGCGATCGCGCCCATGAGGGAGCGCAGCTCCTCGCTCACGCGCGGCCGCTGCCGGTATCCCATCCGGGGAGGCGGACGGCGCAGGTACAGGTCGCTCACCTCCTGCACCGCCGCGTCGGCGTCCTTCACCTCCTGCACGATGCCGCCTTCGTCACCGGCCGCCTCGAGCGTCCCGGCCAGGTCCCCGAGCTGCTTCATGACGCTCTCGGCCAGCCCGATCGCCTGGTTGACCTGGGTGGTGAGGTCGCGCAGCGCCACCACGGCGTCGAACTGCGCCTGATACTGCGCGTTCGTCATCTCGACCCGGGGATCGCCGCGCACCTCGAAGCTGCGCGCGCGCTCCCACCCGTCGCCACGCAGCGTGGCCGTGTACGTCCCCGGCAGCGCGGTCGGCCCGCCCCCGCCGAATCCGAAGAAGCCGCCACCTCCCCCGCCGCCCTCTCCCGGAATCGGCTCGGCGCCCTCGTAGCGGAGGTTCCACGTCGTCTGATTCACGCCGGCGTTCGCGCCGCGTAGCGTCGAGGTCGACACCACCTGGCCGCGCGCGTCCGAGATCTCGAGCGTGAGCGGGCGCGTCGGGGCGTCCTTCACGAAGTAGCGGACGAGCGCACCCTCCGGCGGGTTGTCGCCGATCCACTCGCGCTGTCCGTGGTTGGCGTCCTTGCTCGCCATCTGCCAGCGCGTGGCGCGCCGGATCGGGAAGAGGAACGCGCCCTGCGGGTCCTCCATCGCCTCCGGCAGCTGCTGGAAGGCCGAAAGGTCGTCGAGGATGTAGGCCCCGCGACCGTGCGTACCGATCACGAGGTCGTTGTAGTCCGGTTGGATCTTGATGTCGCGCACCGAGACCGGCGGGATGTTGTTGCGGATGCTCACCCACGTCTCACCCGCGTCCCACGACGCGAACAGCCCGCGCTCCATCCCCAGGTAGAGGAGGTTCGGGTTCTTCGGGTCCTCGCGGACGACCTTCACGTAGTCGTCCTGCGGCAGCCCCGCCGCGAGGTTGGTCCACGTCTTCCCGTAGTCGCGGGTCACGTAGGCGTACGGCTTGAAGTCGTCGAGGCGGTGGTTGTCCACCGCCACCCAGGCCGTGCCCGCGTCGTGCCAGGAGGGGTCGATCTTGCTGATCCACGTCTCGGCCGGGAGCCCCGGCACGTTCGGGGACACGTTCGTCCAGGTGTCCCCTCCGTCCTGCGTGACCTGGATGTTGCCGTCGTCGGTGCCCACCCAGATGACCCCGGGCTGCACGGGCGACTCGGCGAGCGTGAAGATCGTGGTGTGGAACTCGGCCGCGGTGTTGTCGAGGTAGATCTCGCCCCCCGAGTCCAGCTGCTTCTCGGGATTGTCCGTGGTGAGGTCGGGGCTGATCACGTCCCACGAGTTGCCGTAGTCGCGGCTACGGAAGACGACGTTGCCGCCGAAGTACACGGTGGCCGGATCGTGCGGCGACACCTGGATCGGGGCCTCCCAGTTGAAGCGGTACTCGTGGTCGACCATCGCGTCGCCCGCGGAGCCCACGATCTTCGGGTAGGGGTGCACGCGCCGGCTCGCGCCGGTGCGCGTGTCGTTGAGGATCAGGTTGCCGCCCTGGCTGGCCGTGTAGACGAGCCACGGAGAGCCGGGGACGGGCACCGCGTAGAAGCCGTCTCCGCCCGAGATCGTGAACCAGTCGTCCTTGAGGATGCCGTCGCCGTTCAGCGAGTTCGACGGTCCGCACCAATGGCCGTTGTCCTGGAGCCCGCCGCAGATCCAGTAGGGGTCCTGATCGTCCGGGAAGATGTCGTAGTACTGCGAGAGCGTGACGTTGTTGACGACGTCGAACGTCTCGCCCGCGTCGAAGGAGAGCTGGAAGCCGCCGTCCGAGCCGCTGATGAGGCGCTTCGAGTCCGCCGGATCGATCCAGAACGACTGGTGGTCACCGTGCACGTCGTTCGCGATGCGCTCGAAGGTGCGCCCGCCGTCCGTCGACTTGCTCAACCGGCCCGAGAGCGTGTACACCACCTCCGGATTGTTCGGGTCGACGCGCAGGTCCGAGTAGTAGAAGGGGCGGAAGTTGATGTTCGGGTCGGTGTTCACCACCCGCCACGTGTCCCCGTGGTCGTCGGAGCGCCACAGCTCGCCCTTCATGTCCGGGATCTCGGAGATCAGGTACACGGTGGCCGGCTGGCTCTGCGCCACCTGGATGCCGATGCGCGCCATCGGCGCGTCGCTGACGTCGAGCTTCTCCCAGCTGTCGCCCCCGTCCATCGAGCGGTAGGCGGCCGTCTCCTTCCCTCCGTCGTCGAATCGCCACGGGCGTCGTCGGAAGGTCCACATTCCGGCGTAGAGGACGCGCGGGTTGCTCAGGTCGATGTCCAGGTCCGAGCACCCCGTGTCCTGGTCGACGTAGAGCACCTTCTCCCAACTCGAGCCTGCGTCCCGCGTCCGGAACACCCCGCGCTCCTCGTTGGCGCCCCACGCGTGGCCGAGCGCGCACACCCACGCGACGTCGGGGTTCCGGGGATCCACGGCGATGCGCTTGATGCGCTCGGTCTGGTCCAGGCCGAGGTGCGTCCAGGTCGCGCCGCCGTTGGTGGAGCGGTAGACGCCGTTGCCGTACGACGTGGAGTTCCTCGGATCGCCCTCGCCGGTACCGACCCAGAGGACGTTGTGATCGGAAGGCGCGACCGTGAGCGCACCGACGGAGTACCAGCCTTCGTCGTTGAAGATCTCGGAGAAGGTGGTGCCACCGTTCGTGGTCTTGAAGACGCCGCCGTCGACGCCCGAGACGTAGAAGGTCTTCGGGTCACCGGGGATGCCGTCCACGTCGGCGACCCGCCCGCCCATGTTCGTGGGTCCGATGGATCGGAAGTGGAGGGGGCGGAGCGCGTGCGGCGGGGGACTGCGCGGCGAGGGGAGCCGCTCGCGAGAAGGATCAGGGGAGCGATCCGGAGGGCGGACCGGAGCATCGCCAACCTCCTGCGATGGGGGGTGGTGGTCGCGGTCAGATTGGGGCTCCTCCGCGCCCGAGACAAGCCGGAACGTGCCGAAGACCGTGGACCGGCCTGCACCGCCCGCGTTAGTCTTGCGCTCGAACACCACCCGAAACCGGAAGAGGAACGCCGCCCGATGTCCGTCCAACTCCTGTCGGCCGTCACGCTGGCCCTCGTGGCCTCCACCCCCCTGCACGCCCAACGCTCGTGGAGCGGCCTCACGCCCGAGCAGCAGATCCGGGCGGCCGTCCTGGCGGCACCCGAGGACATGCGCGCCGCCGCCACCGTCCAGGGGTGGGACGCGTCCGGAGCTTTCGTGACCCTGCGCGAGGGTACGAACGGGCTGGTGTGCATGGCCCCCGACCCGAAGGCGGAGGGCTTCGAGGTCTCCTGCCACGCACGAGGGCCTGGAGGCCTTCTTCGCACGTGGGCGGGAGCTGCTCGGCGCAGGGCGTGACCGGCAACGAGCGCACCCAGACGCGGTGGAAGGAGCACGAGGCCGGGAAGCTGCCGATCCCGCACCGGCTCGGTGAACTACCATCCTGACCGGAAGCGGCTTCGACGCGGCGTACGAACGAGGTCGCCGACCCCTACCTGCGCTGGACCATCTACACGCCGGACGCGACGCCGGAGAGCACGGGGCTGAGCACGCAGCCGTCCGGCGGCCCCTGGCTGATGTTCCCGGGGACGGCGGGGGCGCACATCATGATCACGCCGCCCCGTCCCGGTCGGGGCGGCTGAGCCGCGCGCCTGGCGGGATCCGGGGGAGGCCGGTAGGGTATCGACGATCCGTCCGAGCGTCCTCCCGCCAACCAAGGACCCGTCATGCGTCGTACGCTCGCCCTCACCCTCCTCGCGGGCTCCCTCGGCGCCGTCGCGCCGGTACGTGCCGCCGCGCAGGAGGCGGCCGACGGCTTCATCGCCGTCGGCGAGATGGCGCCCGACTTCGCGCTCCCGGGCGCGACCCGCTACGGTCTGCTCGCAGCAGCCGGTGCGCCTGAGCGACTACCGCGGAGAGACCGTCGTCCTCGCCTTCTTCTTCAAGGTCCGGACCAAGGGCTGAACGGTCCAGATGACAGCGTACCGTGATCAGTACGCAAGCCTCTTCCACGACGGCCGGAACGTCGTCCTCGTCGGGATCTCGAACGACTCGCCCGCGGAGCTCGGCTCCTGGCTGAAGGACCTGGACTTCCCCTTCGTCTTCGCCAGCGACGCGGAGAACAACGGCGGGACGTACGCCAAGTTCGGCGGCAACGTGCGCGCCAACGGCTTCGTGGAGAGCCGGAGCGTGATCGTGGTCGGGCCGGACGGCCGGATCGCCGGGGTGATCCCCCAGTTCAACCAGGTGGATCCGCAGGCCTACCAGGAGCTCGGCGCGATCATCGACCGGGTGACGCCCGCGCCGGACGACGGGCGGGCGACGAGCTGAGCGCGGGGCCCGCGCCGTCGGACCGTCCGCGGCGCGGGCATCGGCCTCAGCTGCGTTCCGAGCACCTTCCGCACCGCCCCCTCGAGGTCCTGGTCGGGCCCCGACGCCGGTGTAGACCACCTTGCCGTCCGCGTCCAGGAGCACCACCACCGAGGTGGTGGGGGCCTTGTAGGCGCGCACGGCGGCGCCCTCGGCGTCCCAGAGGTAGGGATAGCCGGGGTCGTGCTCCTCGAGGTGACGCGACACACGCCGCACCGACTGCGCCACCGCCACCGCGACGGCCACGATGTTCAGGCGGTCGCCGTCCTGCTCCTGGATCCGGTCGAGCTGGGGCTGGAGCGCCTCGCAGTTCTCGCACCAGGTCGCCCAGAACTCGACCAGCGCCGGCTTTCCCTCTTCACGTAGTCCAGGAGCTGGACGGGCTTGCCGTCCAGGTCCTCCAGCGCGGCCGGCGGGGCCTGCGTCCCGATCGGCAGCGCCACTTCCTGCGCCGTCGCCTGTCCCGGCCGCGAGGAGCGTCACGGCGAGCGCGAGCGTCGCACGCCACGCCGCGCGTCCGACCCCACGCCCGTCTCCCGACGCTCCGATCGCGGTCCGTCACAGGTTGTATCCCGCCTTCATGAAGTAGTACTCGGCCATCGCGAACATGAGCACCGCGGCGGCGCGCTTGACCCACACCATCCACCTACCCGAACGCGGGAGGAGCGTCAGGGTTCCCGAGAAGAGGCCGACGACCACGAGGAGCGCGGTCATCCCGAGCGAGAAGACGAAGAGGTAGACGAAGCCCATGAGGCCGGCCTGCCGTGGCCGCCACCCAGGTGAGGACCACGGCGAACGCCGGCGCGCCGCAGGGCGCGGCCACCACGCCCGAAGTGGCGCCGAGCACGAACACGGCCCCGTACGACCCGCCCTGCCGGGTCCCCGCCCACGCATGAGCCGCGCGCGGCACCGGCACGGGGAGCACGTCGAGCATCGCGAGCGCGAACAGCACGAGGAGGTTGCCGATGGCGGCGAGCGCCCAGGGGCTCGCGCTCACCGCCCCGAAGAGCGATCCGCTCACCCCGGCCAGCGTGCCGAGGAGCGCGTAGAGCGTGGCCAGTCCGACGGCGTACGTCAGCGTGAGGCCCACGGTGCGCCCGCGGCTCTGGCCCTCCCGCGCCGTGCCCGCGATCACCGACGCGGTGATCGGGATCATCGGGTAGACGCAGGGCGTGAGGCTCGTGAGCACGCCCGCACCGAAGAGGGTGGCGAGCGCGACCAGCGGGCTCGTGGAAAGCGAGTCCGCCAGGCCGCCCTGCTGCCCGGCCTGCGCCAGAAGGTGGAGCGTCGTAGGCGAGGGAGATGACCATGGCCGTCGAGGGAAGGTGGCGGAAGGCAGCGGCCGACCCGAACCCCGGGCGGCCGCACGCGGTTCCGCCGTGAGGCTCCCGCCCGCCGCGTGGCCTCGAGGCCGTCGCCCTGTGAAACCCCGCACTCCGCCTCGCGCGTAGTCGGACTCGCATGCATTACCTCACCAAGTGAGGTAACGACCGGCGACCGGCCCGGCGACCGACCGGGCGCCGTCCCTCCGCAGCAGGATCGACATCGAATGGCCCGATTCACACCGCGGGCTCCTTCCCGGCACGGTCGACCTGGTGATCCTGCAGACGCTCACGCCGGGCCCCTTCACGGCTTCGCGGTGTCCCGCTCCATCCGGGCGCGCTCCGACGGCGTCCTCGAGCTCCAGGACGCGGCGCTCTACCAGGCGCTGCACCGCATGGAGGAGAGCGGATGGGTGGAGGCCGAGTGGGGCATCTCCGAGAAGGGGAAGCGCGCGAAGTTCTACCGCCTCACCCGCGCCGGGCGAACGACAGCTCGCGCGCGAAGCCGAGCTTCTGGCGGAGCTACGCCGGCGGCCGTCTTCCGCATCCTCGAGCCCGCCAGGGGAGCGGGAGCTGAGCGATGCGCGCGGAAGCCCAGGCGCGCCGTTCCGCCTGGACCGCGCGCTCGCCCGCGGACGCGCGCACGCGTCGGTGGACGAGGAGCTCGCCTTCCACCTCGAGGAGGCGGAGGAGGAGCTGGTGGCAGGAGGGATGGTCGCCCGGAGGAAGCGCGCGCGCGAGGCGCTGCGCCGCTTCGGCGACCTCGAGGGCACGCGGGCGTACTGCGCGACGTGCAGACACGCAGATGGGACGGGAGGAGAGGAGAGCCATGTCGATCGACGACTGCTGGCGAGCGACGTGCGGTACGCGCTTGAGGTCGATCCGGAAGTCCCCCGGGATACGCGCGCGCTGGTCGTCGCGACGCTCGCGTTCGGGGTCGCCGCGAACACGACGATCTTCAGCGCGATGCGCCCCTACCTGCTGCGCCCCCTCCCCTACGGGGCAGCCGGACGCGCTCGTCCAGGTGAACCAGGCGAACCCGGTCACCGGCTGGGACATGGACCGCTTCTCCTGGCCGCAGGTCGCGGACTGGAAGGCGCGCAGCGCACGCCTTCAGCGGCGCTGGGCGCGTACAGCTACGGCGCCGGCAACCTGACCGGCGACCGAGGGGCCCGAGCGGGTCCAGTACGCCCGCGTCACCGCGAACCTCTTCGGCGACGTGCTCGCGGCGGAGCCCGTCCTGGGCCGAGGCTTCCTCCCCGAGGAGGGCCGCCCGGGCGGCGACCCGTGGTCCTGCTCAGCGAGGCCTCTGGCGCCGGCGCTACGGCGCGCGATCCCGGCGATCCTCGGCCGCGCCGATCACGCTGGACGGCGTGCAGCGCACGGTCGTGGGCGTCATGCCGGCGCGGCTTCATCTTCCCCTTCGGCAGCGCGCGCGCTCTGGCTGCCGATCCAGGAGGACCCGCGTGGCCGACCGCGGCCGCATGAACCTGCAGATCGTCGGGCGGCTGAGCGCCAGGATGGACGCGCGAGCGGGCACGGGCCGAGCTCGCCGGCATCCAGGCCGAGCTGGCCGCGCGCTACCCCGACGCCGACGGCCGCATGTCCGGCGTGACCGTGAAGCCGCTGCGCGAGGCGCTCAACTTCGCCTGGGACGTGCTGTCGATCTCGCTTCCGCGATCCTCCTGGGCGCGGTCGCCTTCGTGCTCCTGATCGCGTGCGTGAACGTGGCCAGCCTCACGCTCGCCCGCGGCAGCGGCCGGGCCCGCGAGGTCGCGGTGCGGGCGTCGCGCTGGGCGCCCCGCGGGGACGCATCGTGCGCCAGCTCCTGACGGAGAGCCTCGTCCTCGCGCTGGTCGGGGGGTGCCGCGGGCGTGCTCCTGTCCTCGTGGGCCACCGGGCTCATCGGCCCGGTGCTCCCCGAGGACCTCTACCGGGTCGGGCGCATCGACATGGACGGCACGGTGCTCGCCTTCTCCCTGGCCGTGACGTTGGCCACGCCCGTGGCGTTCGGGCTCTGGCCCGCACTGACGGCCTCGCGCGCCGGGATCGGGCGCGGATGAACGCGGAGGCGCGCGGCTCCGCGGGCGTGCGGCACCTCCCGGGTCCGACGTGCGCTCGTGGTCGCCCAGGTGGCGCTCGCCGTCGTGCTGACGACCGGCGCCGCGCTCATGCTGCGGAGCCTCGCCTCCGTGCAGAGCGTCGACCTCGGCTTCGACGCCGGCCGCGTCGTGACGGCGGAGCTCACGCTGCCCGCCGACGGAGTACCCGACCGCGGCGGAGCGCTCGGCCTGGCTCGACCGGCGCGGTCGCGGCGCTCGCGCGCGCGCCCGGGGTCGCCGCCGCGTCGGCGTCGGCCTGGCTCCCGCTCAACCACGAGCTGTTCACCTGGCAGGTGGCCCCGCCCGAGAGGCGGGCACGCCCACGGAGGAGTGGCCCCTCGCCGTCGAGAACGACGTGCACCCCGGCTACTTCGCGGACCATGGGCATGCCGCGTCCTCGAGGGCCGGGTCTTCACGGACGGCGGACGGACGCGGGCGCCGAGCCCGTGGCCGTGGTCGGACGGAGCCTGGCACGGCGGCTCTGGCCGGGAGGGAGCGCCCTGGGACGCACGCTCCTCGCCGGCGACGAGCGCGGAGCAGTCGACCGCTACCGCGTCGTCGGCGTGGTCGGCGACGCGCGCCAGCGGACCTGTCCGACGCGACGCCGGGCTCGAGCTCTACCGCCCACCGGTCAGGCGGCCGGACGCCGCTACTTCCTCCTGGCGCGTACCGACCGGCGCGCCCGTCGGCGGTGGTCCCGGCCGTGCGCGCGGCGCTCCTGAGGCCGAGCCGGACCTGCCCGCCAACGTGCGCCCGATGACCGCCGTGGTGGGCGAGAACCTGCTCCAGTGGGGCATCGGCTCCGTCTTCCTGGGAGCCTTCGGCGCGGGCGCCCTCCTGCTGGCCGCGCTGGGCATCTACGGGCTGATCGCGTACTCGGTCGCGCAGCGCCGCCGCGAGATCGGCGTGCGCATCGCGCTGGGCGCCACGCGGGCGGACATCCGGCGCGTCGTCGTCGGCGACGGCATCCGCCTCACCGCGATCGGGCTCCCCATCGGGCTGGTGGCGGCGGTGGCGCTGGCTCGGGCCGCGGCCGCCGCGCTCTACGGGGTCGGCCCGTTCGACCCGGTCGCGCTCGCTCGGTCGCGGCTGCTGTTCCTGGGGGTGGCGGCGCTCGCGTCGCTCGTGCCCGCCGAGCGGGCCTCACGCACCGACCCGATCCACGTCCTGCGGGCGGAGTAGGGGCGCTCAGCCGTTCTTGAGCATCACGAGCGCCATCGTGAAGCGCTCCGGCGCCGCCACCGCGTGCGGCTCGCCGCCCGGGAGGAGGATGACCTCGCCCGCGCGCACCACGTGCGTCGCGCCGAGCACGGTCACGTCCGCGCGCCCGTCCAGCACCATCAGGAGCGCGTCGTGCGGCGTGGTGTGTTCGCTGAGCCCCTCGCCCGCGTCGAAGGCGAAGACGGTCACCGACCCCGAGCCGTTCTTCACGAGCTGCCGACTCACCACCGAGCCGTCCTGGTAGTCCGCCAGCCCCTCCAGCTTCACCGGCCTGCCTGCTTCGATTCCCAACGCCCCTCCTCGCCTGGATGCGCGGCATTCACCTCCGCACGGTCGCCACCTCGCGGCGTCGGCACCACCCCTCCTTGACACCGCGGGCGCGGCGCCGAGGGTTGCCCCCATGCTCTCTTCCCCGGCCACCCGGGCCCTGCTCCTGCCCGCCCTCCTGGGGGCCGGACGACCGCCGTCCACGGCACCGCCGCCTCCGCCCGCGCCCCCCTCCTCAGGAGGACGGGCAGCGCCCTCGCGGCGGAGTTGGGCTGCGGCGCATGTCACGGCGGGATCCCGGGACCCGACCGCGTGCGCAGCCGCGCGCCGGCCCTCGGAGCGGAGGCGGCCCCGCCCTGCCCGGGACTTCGTCTTCGCGTGGCTGGGCGATCCCGGTGCGGCGCCGTGACGACATCGGCCGCTCCCGCATGCCGGACTTCCGGCTCGACGAGGCAGAGCGGGTCGCGCTCGCCCTCCTGCTGGGTTCGCCCCGGAGCCGTCCGGCGCGCTCGCCGCGGCACGGAGCCGTCACCCCGACGCCGACGCCGAAGCGGGCCGCCGGATCTTCTCCGCGCTGGGCTGCGCCGGCTGCCACGCCGGCGTCGAGGGTGCGGCGCCCATCGAGGGACCGGACCTCGCCCGTGAGGGCGTGCGGGCCCGGGACGGCTGGCTGCGCGGGTTCCTCGCGAGCCCCGCCGCCGTGCGGGGCGACGGCCACCCCACCCTCGGCGCCGCACGCATGCCCGACTTCCGCCTCACCGCGGGAGGTGACGGCGCCCTCTCCACCTGGCTCGACGGCCTGGGCGCCCGCTTCGCCACCCTCGACACCGCACGCCTGACCCCCTTCGAGGCCGAGCGAACGCACAGGATGCTCGAAGACCGGCTGGCCTGCCTCGGGTGCCACCGGGTCGGCGACGAGGGCGGTGCATCGGCCCCGCCCTCGACGGCCTCGGCGAGCGGCTCGACCCTCCTTCGTGCTCGAGATGATCCTCGACCCGCCGCGCGCGGCACCGGGAAGCCCGATGCCGCCGCAGGCGATGCCGCCGCGCGAGGCCGCGCGGCTCGCGCGCTACCTCCTCGACGCCGGACGCGCGCGCCGCGCGCCCGAGCGCGCGTCGCTCGTGGACCCCGAGCACCGCGCCTGGAAGACGCCGGGCGACACGACGCGCGGCGCGCGGCTCTACGCGCGCCACTGCTCCGCCTGCCACGGCGCGGAGGGTCGGGGAACGGGTGGAACGCGGGGAGCGCTCCCGGTCCAACCGGCCGTGCACGCCGACTCGGCACGCATGTCGGCCCGGCCGGACGACACGCTCTTCGACGGGATCTGGGCGGGCGCGTGGGTCCTGGACGGCAGCCCGCGCATGCCGGCCTTCGGCGGGATGCTCGGCGCCGACGAGGTGCGCGACCTGGTGGCCTACATCCGCGACGCTGTGCTCGTGCAGCGCGCCGGCATGGTCGAGCGACGGCCGGCGGAGCCGCCCGTGAGGGCCATCCGCGCCGAGCGTCGATGGCGCTCGCCGCGTGGCCGCGGCGATCCTCCCGCTGGCCGTCGCCTCCTGCGGGGGCGATCGCCGCCCGACTTCACGGCGCTCCTCCCCTTCCCCGCGCCCCCGCTCGGCCGCCCCGCCCACGGTGTCCCGCGCGGACTTCGTCGGCTCCGAGGCGTGCTCCGGCGTGCCACGCCGAGCAGTACCCCGCGTGGGCGCGCTCCACGCACGGGCGCGCGGGCGGCGAGCCCGGCCCGGACGTGGTGATCGCGCCCTTCGACGGCACGCCGATCCGTTTCGCGGACGGCGTGGTGGTGCCCGCGGTCCGCGCGGGCGCCTACGAGTTCGTCGTGCGCCAGGACCACTTCGACGAGGTGGTGTTCCGGGTGGCCGGGGTGATCGGGCGCGGACACATGCTCGGCGGCGGCACGCAGGGGTTCCTGACCAGCATGCCCGACGGCACGCAGCGCTTCCTCCCCTGGGACTGGTCGAAGGGGAGGCGCGCGTGGTTCTGCAACACGGGGAGCCGCCTGAACCGTGGGTGGCTTCCCATCTCGCGGGAGATGCGCCTGGCGGACTGCGGCGATTGGCCGCCCGTGCGTCCCATCGGAACGGTCGACCGCTTCGCGAACTGCCAGGAATGCCACGGCAGCCAGATCCACACCGCGCTCGACACCGCCGCCCACGCGTACCGGACCGAGTACACCACGCTGCGCGTGAACTGCGAGTCGTGCCACGGCCCCGCGCGGCGGCACGTCGCGTGGGCCGAAGGCCGGCGCCGAGGGCGGAGACATCGGCCTGGCGTCGCTGGCCTACCGCGACAAGGACGCCTCGCTCGAGGTCTGCTTCCGGTGCCACGCGATCAAGGACGTGATGCGGGAGGGGTACCTCCCCGGCGAGAAGCTCGAGGACTACTACGCGCTCTCCTTCCCGGTCCTGGGCGACGAGCCGTACTTCGCGGACGGGCGCGTGCGCACGTTCGCGTACCAGGCCAACCACCTCGCGAGCGCGTGCTACCTGCAGGGCCCGATGGACTGCGTCAGCTGCCACGAGCCGCACGGCCAGGGCTACTGGGACACCAACCGTCGCCCGCTCCCGTCGCCGTACGACGACGGCCAGTGCACCTCCTGCCACCCCTCCAAGGGGATCGACCCGGCGGCGCACACGCACCATCCGGCCGGTTCGGAGGCCAGCCGGTGCGTGTCGTGCCACATGCCCTACCTGCAGCATCCGGAAGTGGGGCCGGAGATCCCGTTCGCCCGCTCGGACCACACGATCGCCGTCCCGCGCCCGACCTTCGACGCCGACCTCGGGATCACGGGCGCGTGCGCGGGCTGCCACCAGGACCGCACCGCCCTGCAGCTGCAGCACGACGCAGAGCAGTGGTGGGGCGAGCTCAAGCCCCACCGGCCGCTCGTGCAGGGCCAGGTCGACGAGCTGCGCGCGCGGAACGTGACGGAGGCGGCGGACGTCCTCCTTCGCCCCGACCAGCACGACCCGCTCGTGCAGTTCAAGGCGCTCGGACGTCTCCTGACGGGCTACCTCGCCCCCGACGCCGAGCTGCCGGCTCCGGTGGTCGAGCGGCTCGAGGCGCTGGCCGCCTCCTCCGACCTGGACGTGCGCGCCCTTGCGCTCGCCTCCCTGCACTGGGCGCGCGGCGACGTGCCGGAGGTGCGCCGGCTCCTGGTCGCGGCCCTCGACTCCGCGTCCGACGACGCCGCGCTTCGCGGCCGCTGGGTCCTCGCGCTGGGCTTCCTCGGCGACCACTACCGCGCCTCGGGAGACGCCGCGCGCGGCGACGCCGGCTACCGCAAGGCGCTCGAGATCCGCCCCGGCAGTGCGAACGTGCTCGAGGCCCAGGCGGTGCTGCGCACGGGCGCCGGCGACTTCGCGGAGGCCGCGCGCCTCCTGCGGGAGAGCCTCGCGGCCGCCCCCGCCAACCCGCTCGGATGGATCGACCTCGGCATCGCGCTCTCGGGGGGCGGTGACACGCGCGGCGCCGAGGAGGCCTATCGGCACGCCCTGGCCCTCGATCCGCACGAGGCCGTGGCGCTCTTCAACCTCGGCAACCTGCGCCAGCGCGCCGGCGATCTGGAGGGCGCGGCCGAGGCCTACCGCTCGGCCGTGCAGGAGGACCCCGGGCTGGGTGCCGCCCAGTTCGAGCTGGCGCGCGTGTACATCCTGCTGGAGCGCCCCGCGGACGCCCTGCCGCACGCGCGACGGGCGGTGGAGTTCCGTCCGGACCACGCCCCGTCCCGGCAGATGCTCCAGGACCTGGAGCGCGCCGTGGGCGGAGGAGCCGACCGACCATGACGATCGACGAGTACGTCGAGCACGACGCCCTCGGCCTGGCCGAGCGGGTCCGCCGCGGCGACGTGACCGCGAACGAGCTGCTCGACCTGGCGCTCGAGTGCACGCGGCGCGCTCGATCCCGAGCTGAACGCCGTGGTCCACCTCATGGAGGAGGACGCCCGCGCCGCCGCGCTCGCCCCACCGACCGGGCCCTTCGCCGGCGTCCCCTTCCTCGCGAAGGACCTGCTCAGCCAGTACGCGGGTCACCCGACCACGGCCGCGAGCCGCCTGCTCGCGGGCCTGAAGGCCGACCACGACACCGAGCTCGTCCGGCGCGTGAAGGCGGCGGGGCTGGTCGTGTTCGGCAAGACGAACCTCCCCGAGTGGGGGCTCGTGCCCACCACGGAGTCCGAGCTGTACGGCCCTTGCCGCAACCCGTGGGACACGGGGCGCACGCCCGGCGGCTCCAGCGGCGGCTCCGCCGCGGCCGTGGCCGCGCGCATCGTGCCGATGGCGGGAGGGGGAGACGGGGGCGGATCGATCCGTATCCCCGCGTCGTGCTGCGGGCTGTTCGGCCTCAAGCCCACGCGCGGCCGCACGCCGACCGGCCCCGACTACGGGCTGCTCTGGCGCGGCGCGGTGGTCGAGCACGTCCTGACGCGCTCGGTGCGCGACAGCGCCGCCATGCTCGACGCCACGCACGGGCCCGACGCGGGCGCGCCCTTCGAGATCCCACCGCCCGCCCGCCCGTACCTCACCGAGGTGGAGCAGCCACCCGGTCGGCTGCGCATCGCGTGGACGGCGCATCCCCTGCTGCCGGCCGAGGTCCACCCGGACTGTGTGGCCGCCGTCCAGGACGCGGCGCAGCTGCTCGCCGGACTCGGCCACGACGTCGAGGAGGCCACGCCCGAGCTCGACGGCGAAGCGTTCGCGCGCGCCTTCCTCACCATGGTGGCGGCGGAGCTGGGCGCCGACCTGGACGAGTACGAGCGAACGACCGGGCGAAAGGCGAGGCGGGGCTCGGTGAGGCGCCCACCTGGGCGCTCGGACTCCTCTCGAAGGCGTTCAGCGCACGCGAGTACGCCGTGGCGCTACGGCAGCTGGATCGCGCGGGTCGGCAGCTCGGTCCCTTCTTCGAGCGCTACGACCTCCTCCTCACCCCCACCCTCTCCTCACCACCTCCGGCGATCGGAGCGATCGGGCCGTCCTCCGCGGAGCGGAGGATCCTCACGCTGCTCGGGCTCTTCGGCTCGGGGAAGCTGGTGAAGGGGGCCGGCCTCCTGGGCCAGGCCGCGAAGGACGCCTTCTCCTTCATCCCGTGGACGCCCGTCTTCAACGTGACGGGACAGCCCGCCATGTCCGTCCCCCTCTGGTGGAACGAGGCCGGCCTCCCGGTGGGCGTGCACGTGGTCGGTCGCTTCGGCGCCGAGGACATCCTGTTCCGGCTCGCGGGCCAGCTCGAGCGGGCTCGTCCCTGGAAGGACCGGAGGCCTCCGGTCACGGACCGTCTGACGGTCCGGCCCCACGGCCGTCGACCAGGCCGCGGGTGAGCGGGCATCAGCCCGCTCGCAGCCGCCCGTTGCCGGTGCCGTCCGCCTCGTGCCCTGTGAAGAGCATCCCCTCCAGGCGCGACTCGCGATCGAAGGTACGATAGTCGCAGGTGAGCTCCTCCCCGGCGCGGACGAGCCGGTTGGTGACCGTGTACTCCCCCTCGGGGTCGTCGCAGTTGGGCGCCTCGGCGTGGTTCATGAACTTCGCGTTGTCTCCGCAGAGGACGAGCCAACCCGAGTCCTCCTCGTAGACGTAGTGGCGAAGTCGGGACCGGTAGGGCTCCGGGAATCCCGCGAACTCCTCGGGCGGGATTCGCCAGTCGACGCCCTCGGTGTACTCCCAGATGACCGTTCCGGCGGGCAGGTCCGTGGCGGCAAAAAGGCCCACCCCCGCGATGGGGCTGGGCGCCACGAAGGTCGGCACGCGCAGCATGCCTGCTCTCTCGTCAGGCCCCCCTCCCCCTCGCAAGGACGGAGCCTCTGGGGGCCCCCGCGGGCCCCCCGTCCAACAAGACGCCGGCACCCTGCGAGGCGGGGTGCCGGCGGCCGTTCCGTTTGTTCGGTATGAATACGCTAGCGACAACCCGTGCCGGCTACAAGAGGGTCGTCGTACGACGGCCCAGCGGCTCCTTCCTACGTCGACCCAGACCGGCGCGTGGTCCACGGCCTCGAGGAAGCGCAGCATGTCCTCGGCTCGGACGGCGGTCGTCATCGCGTTGTCGAGCGGATGCGCGTTCCACAGCTCGTGCTCGCGCAGCCCCGAATCCAGCGCGATGCGGACGGCTCCGCCGTGGTCGTTCGCGGCCGCGAAGGGCGTGACGGACCCGGCCGTGACGCCGAGGTACCGCATCAGACGTTCGGCGCTTCCGAAGGAGAACCGCCCGGACGCGCCGCAGCGCCTTCGCGAGCGCGAGGAGGTCCACGTCGCGGTCGTAGAGGGCGACCAGCAGCCACATCGCGCCCTTCTTGTCCCGAACGAAGAGGTTCTTGGTGTGCGCGCCGGGGAGATCGCCCTTCAGCTTCTGGGACTCCTCCACCGTGAAGACGGGCGGATGCCGGTGCGTCGTGTGCGGAATGCCGAGCTCCTCGAGTCGGCGCAGGAGATCCTCGGGGCGCAGCGGGTTCGAGCCGTCGTCCAGCAGGGCGGGCGGTGTCCCGTCGGTCGGACGTCCCGTAGCCCCGGTCATGCCGTGTCTCCGCAGTACAGCGAGCGCTCTCGATTCATCGCAGTGTATCCGCCTCGTTCTCGGTTCGCTTCGGGCGCAGCGGCCGTACGAAGTCCAGCACGTCGGTCACCACGGTGTCGTCGTAGGCCGGCGAGAGGATGGCGCCGGCCAGCACGTGGTGCTCGCCCTCGGCGCTCCCCTCCACCGGCTCGATCCGCTTGATACGAGACGCGAAGCCCGCGAAGACCCGCTCGGTGGCGGCCGGATCGACCACGCCGTCGTCGGGCGAGTACAACACCAGCACCGGCGTCACGATCCGGGTCGGGTCCAGGGAGCGCACGTGGTCCACCAGCGCCATCATCGGAAGGAGCGCCCGCGTCGGATAGCAGGTTGTCCAGTGCCTCCGATGCTCGGGGTTGACCGCCTCGAAGCACCGCTCGGGACCGGCGACCCATCGGGCGAGGAGGCCGCCCCACGGCCACAGCAGCATGTCCGCCCTACCGTCCCGCACACCGAAGTTGGGGGAGACCAGCACCACGGCGAGCAGAGCCGGGCGCCACCGCTCCTGCGCCGCGGCCCACGTGGCCAGCGTACCGCCGGTGGACGTGCCGATCAGCAGCACGCGGCGGCCGATGCGCCCTCCCACGGCCAGCGCCTCCTCCGTGTCCTGGAGCCACTCCTGCGCGGTGGCGTCGCCCATCGCGGCCGCGTCGCGTCCATGGCCGGCTGAGGCGCGTGTAGAACACGTTCGCGTCGAGAGCCCGCGCGATCTCGGCGGGGACGGGAGCGATCTCGTGCCGATCGGCGCTGAAGCCGTGCAGGTAGACCACGGACACTTCCGTGACCCGCCGGTCGGCGTGCGCCCACACGACCTCCTTCCCGTCGCCGGGGCGGATGCCGGGCACCGAATCCTCGGAGGCGAGCAGCCAGGCGTCCACGTCCGCAGGTACCTCCACCGACCGTACGTCGCCGTGCATGCGGGCGCGCGGACCGAGCAGCACCACGGCCACCACGGCGGCCGCGGCGCCGAGGAGGATGCCCCTCGCGCTCACGAAACCGCCGGCTGGCTCGGGATCCTGGGTGCGCCGGGTTCGGTGGGCTTCATGGCGCCCAACGGTAGGAGCCGACCCGGAGGGGGGCAACGGACACCCACGGCAGCATGGCGCGTGCGCGGCGTACGTCCGAGATTTCGAATGAAGCCGTGTCGCAGCAGCCCCGGCCAAGGAGAGTTCAAGGCATGCCAGGCAGGGAACCCGCCATCGGGCATCCGGCCCTTACGGACCGGACCACGGGTCTGGCCAACCTTCTTCATTTCGACCTCGTTTACGGCTACCTCTTCGCCGCGGCCGACCGTGGCGTTCCCCTCACCCTCATGCTCGTCTCTGCCCCCGCACCCGACGAGGGCGCGCTACGCGCGCTCGGGGCCTGTATCGTGGGCATGACGCGGACATCGGACCTGGTGGCCTACCTCGGCGACGGCCGCTTCGGGGTGATCCTCGTCGGGTCCAACCTCTCGGGCGGACGGATCGCGGCCGATCGCGTCGAGACGGCCCTCGCGGAAGTCGCGACCGGGCCCGTGTCGATCGGGCTCGCCGCCTTCCAACCGGAGATGAAGGAGGCCTCGGACCTGCTCGAGGCGACGAGCGAGGCGCTGCGCCGCTGCGAGGCTGACGGCGGCGGCCTCGAGATGGTCGGCTAGCTAGCGCGAGGGCCACGGGGAGCGCCACGGAGAGCCCGGGCCTCACGCCGTCACGTGCCCGGGCGCTCGTCCTTGACCAGCTCGATGGTGTCGGGCCGATTCGGCACCACGCACAGGAACTCGAAGGGCTCGTCGCCCTGCGCCTGGTAGGAGTGGGGCATCCCGGCGGGGATGAAGACCACGTCGCCCGTCTTCACCTGGTGGACCTCGTCGCCCAGCGTGATGCGCGCGGCGCCGCGCAGGACGTACTGTTCGTGCTCCACCGTGTTCGTGTGCCGGGGCATCCCCCCGCCCGGCTCCATGATGAAGCGGCGGAGCGCGAAGTTGGGGCCCTCGTCCGGCCCGATGAGGACCTGACGGGTGGTACCGGTTCCCGCCTTCACTTCCTCGGCGGGCAGGCTGGCGGCGGTTCGGACGGGCACGGCTGGCTCCTGGTGCGGGGTTCGAGGCAAAGTGGGCGGTACCGGTACCCGCCGCGCAAGGAGGAGATTCGCGGCCTACCGTGGAAGGGGATCGCGTCCCTCGAGGAGTTGCGGTCGACCTGTCAGCAGCATGGCGTCCGCGATCCAGCTCTTCGTCTAGCCCACGTCCGGGGTGCGCGGCTCGTAGGAGAGCCGCGCGGCGAGCGGGAGTGCCGGACCTCGCGATCCGGCACCCCCCAAGCCTCACCGGTAGGTCGGATACTCCGGCTGGAACATCGCCTGGCGCACCGCGGTGCCCAGGTCCTCCGGGCCGCTCCACGCCCGCCAGCCCCCGCTCGAACGCGACGCCTGCCACGGCCTCGGCGATGTGCGCCGACACCTCACGGATGCGCTCGAGCGACGGGTAGATCCGACCGAGGCGCAGATCGTCCTCGGAGACCAGCCCGGCCAGCGTGCGCGCGGCCTCGAAGAACATCTCGTCCGTGCACATGCTCGCCTCGGAGACGATGAGGCCGAGCCCTACGCCCGGGAACACGTACGCGTTGTTGCCCTGACCGGGCACGAAGCGCTGTCCGCCCAGCTCCACGGGCGCGAAGGGGCTACCCGAAGCGAACACGACCCGCCCCTCGGTCCATCCATAGGCCTGCTCCGCCGTGCACTCCGACTTGGAGGTCGGATTGGACAGCGCGAAGACGATGGGACGCTCGTTGAGGCGCGCCATCGCCTCGATCACGGGCTGCGTGAAGCTCTGCGGCTGCCCCGACACGCCGATGAGGGCTGCCGGCTTCAGGCGCTCCACGGCCGCGAGGAAGTCGTCCGTGAACTCGGCGTCGTGGGCGAACGCCTTCTTGTGGTGCGCGAGGTCCTTGCGGCTCTTCACGACCAGGCCCTTCGAATCGAAGAACCAGCAGCGCTTCCGCGCCTCGGCCTCGTCCCATCCCTCGTGCACGAGCGCCGAAACGATCAGCTCACCGATGCCGATCCCGGCCTCTCCCGCACCGAGGAAGAGGTACGGATGGTCGCCCAACCCGTTCTTCGTGATGCGTAGCGCCGAGAAGATCCCCGCGAGCGCCACGCCCGCAGTGCCCTGGATGTCGTCGTCGAAGGAGCAGAAGCCGACCCTGTACTTCTCGAGCAGGCGGAAGGCGTTGCGCGTGGCGAAGTCCTCCAGCTGGACCACGGCCTTCGGGAAGATCTCGGCGACCGCGTCGAAGAACTCGTCCACCAGCTCGTCGTAGGCCTCGCCCCGGAGTCGGTGGCGCGGGATGCCGAGGTAGAGCGGATCCTCGAGCATCTTCTCGTTGTCCGTGCCCACGTCCAGCGTCACGGGAAGCGTCTGGGCCGGGTGGATCCCCGCGCAGGCGCTGTAGAGGGAGAGCTTTCCGATCGGGATCCCCATCCCCATCGCGCCCAGGTCGCCGAGACCGAGGATGCGCTCGCCGTCCGTGACCACGATGATCCGCACGTCCCTTGTGCGGCCAGTTCTTGAGGACCTCCTTCACGTGCCCGCGGTCGTATGCGGAGATGAAGAGGCCGCGCGGGCGCCGGAAGATGTGCCCGAACTCCTGACACGCCTGACCGACCGTGGGCGTGTAGATGATCGGCATGAGCTCTTCGAGATTGTCGAGCACCACCCGGTAGAAGAGCGTCTCGTTGCGGTCCTGGAGCGCGATGAGCGACACGTAGCGCTCGAGGTCGTCCGCGGTAGGCGCGCAGGTTCGCCATCACCCGCTGCGCCTGCAGCTCCTGGGTGAGCACGCGGGGTGGCAGGAGACCACGGAGGCCGAGAGCCTCCCGCTCGGCCTCGGTGAACGCCGTCCCCTTGTTGCGCTGGGGATCGTGGAGGAGCTTCACGCCCCTCGGAAACTTCGGATCAGAAGAAGGGGCCGCGGGAGCGGCGCCCTCGAGCGTCGTGGACATGGGTTCCCGACCGTATGTATAAGAAGCCGAAGTCGGGGCGGCCGCGGGCAGGAGGGGCCACCCCCACCACTGTCGTCAGCGGGAGAGATTCCAACTCTGAAGTTTCACGGAAATCGCACCCGGTAGCAACCCGCTTCCACGGCCATACCTGCCCCGACTCGAAGACAAAAAAAGGCCCGGTGAGACTCTCGCCTCACCGGGCCAGGCAGGGGCGCCTGCGACCCTCCCGCCAACAGGACACCCCTCACCGCTTGCGGGGCTGGCGGCTGGTGCGCCTTCCACCATCCACTTCCCCAATTCATCGGACGGAGCGGGCTTGCTGCTGGCGGGGTCCCGCTCGACCCGGTCGCTCACGTCGGGGCCTCTCGTGTCGCCCCTCCGGTTGTCTCGACCCGCGTCGAACTAGCTCCGTCCGATCAAGATTCGGGCCGCCGGGAAGCTCCTGCCCTAAGCTCCCGGCAGGCCCAGGAACCGAGGTCCGGCGAGGGCGGGTAGAGGTTGCTGGACCTCGTCCCGTCGGGCCGTCAGTCCCTTCAAATCGCTGCAACATGATACCCGAACGGAGGGATGGGGTGCTGTCGGGGAAAGTTGGCTCGGGAATGTAGGGGATCGCCCCACATTCATAGGTACCTCCGCAGCCTTGCGGGCAGGCCGCAGACCCCGCCCGGAAAGGAGGCTCCGGGCGGGGTTCCGGCGCACTAGGCCTTCTTCCGGTAGACGCCGACACGCAGGTTGGGCGCAATCGTGTAGGTGAAGTGCAGGCGGTTCTCACCGTCCACGATCACATTGCGCGTCTGCTGCTTGGTCTTGGGGTAATCCGGACCGTCCTTGTTCTCCACCACCACGACGCAGTCGTGCTCGAGCCCGGCCTCCAGCTCGAGGAGACGCGACTCGAGCCGATCCAGGAGGAGCTGCTCGGTGTGGTCCTGGACGGAGCCCTCCGCCTCGGCGGTGAGCTCGTGCGTGGAGAGATGGGCGTAGGACGCCTCGAACTCCTCCGCCGAAAGCTGACGCTCGCCGTCGCGACGGAAGCCGATCTCGTTGAGGGCCTTCGACTCGAAGTTGGGGTCCACGCTGTGAAACGCCGTTCCATAGCGCCTGAAGATCATCGGTCTCTCGGGGGTGGGTGGTGGTCAGGATCGGCCGAGGTTGAGCAGGTCGTCGAGCTCTTCGGGAGACAGGTCGTCCGTCGAGCGAGAGCCCATTCCCTTGGGGGATCGGGACTTGTGCCCCCGGCGGGACGTGCGCCCCTCCGGTTGGGGTGTGCCTACGTAGTCGAACCCGGGGAGGTGCACGCGCTCCACGGTCCGTCCCAGCCGGTGCTCCAGCGTCTTGACCGCGCCCAGGTCCTTCGCCGTGACGAACGTCACGGCCGTGCCCGTGGCGCCGGCCCGGCCGGTCCGGCCGATCCGGTGCACGTAGTCCTCGGGGTCGAGCGGGACATCGTAGTTCACCACATGGCTGATGCCCTCGACGTCGAGGCCACGCTGCGCGATGTCCGTGGCCACGAGCACGCGCGTCTTACCCGCGGAGAAGCGATCCAGCGCCCGCGTGCGGTGCTTCATCTGGCGGTCGGAGTGCATCGCGTCGGTGGAGATGCCCTCCCGCTCCAGCCGGGCCTCCAACACGTCGGCGCCCGCCTTCGTGCGCGTGAACACGAGCACCTGGTCCCACTCGGGAGCCTTGAGCAGCTCCACGAGGAGGTCCGGCTTCTTCTCCGGCTTCACCGAGTAGAAGATCTCTTCGATCCCGTCCGCGGTCGTGCCCGACTTGGTCGCCTCGATCCAGATGGCCTCGCGCGTGATGCGCAGCGCGAGATCGTGCACGCCGTGCGGCATCGTGGCGCTGAAGAGCATGGTCTGCCGCTGGGCCGGCATCAGGCGCAGCACCTGCTCGATCTGGGGCCTGAACCCCATGTCCAGCATCCGGTCCGCCTCGTCCAGGACGAGGTACGCCACCTTCGACAGGTCCACGCGTTTCGACTGCATGTGGTCGATGAAGCGGCCGGGCGTGGCCACGATGACCTCGAAGCCCTGTTGCAGCGCATCGATCTGGGGGCCGTAGCCCACACCGCCGAAGATGGCCTCGACGCGCACGTTCGTGCCCTTCGCCAGAGCGGCCGTGTCCTCCGCCACCTGCTGCGCGAGCTCCCGCGTCGGGCAGAGCACGAGCACCTGCAGCCCCCCGCCCGCCTTCAGCCGCTCGAGCGCGGGGATCATGAACGCCCCGGTCTTCCCCGTGCCGGTCTGCGCGATGCCGACGACGTCGGCGCCTGCGATCCCGGGGGGGATGGCCTTGGCCTGGATGGGCGTCGGCTTGCTCCATCCGATGGCCTCGACCGCGGCGAGGCGATCGTCCGAGAGCTTCAGGTCCTGAAAGGTGGCGATCTCCACAATGGCTCCGTTCATGGGCTTAGTCGCGAAAGCTAGGCGCTTTCTTGCCAACGTTGTAGGTCACGGCCAAGTTGGGTCCGAGCCGCCGGGACGACTCGTCCCCCGGCGCCAGACGCTCCGCCCAGCACAGGCCCTCGCCCGATGCACGCGTCCGAGTCCGGCTCCGACCACCCCTTCTCCGTCCTCTTCGTGTGCCTCGGCAACATCTGTCGGTCACCGCTGGCCGAGGGCGTGTTCCTGCATCTCGTGCGCCAGGAGGGGCTGGGGGACGCGCTTCGTCGTCGATTCGGCGGGCACCGGCTCCTGGCACGTCGGGGAGCGACCGGACCCGCGCTCGGTCGCCGTGGCCGCCGCCCATGGGGTCGACCTCCCGAGCCGCGCGCGCCAGGTCTGCGCTGACGACTTCGATCGATTCGACGTCGTCGTGGCGATGGACCGGGAGAACCTGCGCGACCTGGAGCGCATGGTCACGAACGGCGCACGGGCCCGCCTGCACCTCCTCCGGGAGTTCGACCCCGACGGTGGCGGCGACGAGGTACCCGACCCGTACTTCGGCGGCCCGGACGGCTTCGAGAACGTCTACGGCATGGTGCATCGGTCCTGCGCACGGCTGCTCGAGGAGCTCCGAACGGACCCATGACCGACGCGCTCCCCCCGCCCGTGCTGGAAGGCGTCGAGGACGCGCTCCGGCGGATGGGGGTGGAGGGTGGCGTGGACGGGGTGACCGGCGTGACCGGCGGGTGCATCAACCACGGGGCGCGGCTCGACGCCCCGGACGGCGGCTCCTTCTTCCTGAAGTGGAACGCCCACGCCCCGCCCGGTCTCTTCGAAGCCGAGGCGAACGGGCTACAGGCGCTCCGCGACGCGGGAACCCTGCGGGTGCCGGAGCCGCTCGCGTGGGGCGGAGGCGCGGGCTCCCCTTCCTGGCTCCTGATGGAGCACGTTCCGGCGGGCCCACCCGCACCCGACCACGACGAGCGCCTGGGGCGCGGCCTGGCCCGGCTGCACCGGTCGGCGGACCCGTCGAGCGCCTTCGGGTGGTCGCACCCCAACTGGATCGGGTCCCTCCCGCAGTCGAACCGGAGCGCGGCCTCCTGGTCCTCCTTCTGGCGCGAACAGCGCATCCTTCCGCAGCTGCGCCGAGCCGTCGACGCGGACTCGTTCGCCCGCCAGGACGTGGAGATCCTCGAGCGCGCCGTCGATCTCGTCCCCCGAGCGCTCGAGGACGTGGACGCCGGACCGCCCCACCTCCTGCACGGCGACCTGTGGGGCGGAAACGCCTACGCGGCCGCGGACGGGGCACCCGTCCTCATCGATCCTGCCGTCTACCGCGGACACGGGGAGGTCGACCTGGCGATGACCGAGCTCTTCGGAGGATTCGGCGCACGCTTCTACGAGGCGTACGACGAGGTGCAGCCCATCACGAAGGCGTACCGCACCTACCGGCGGGACCTGTACCAGCTCTACTACCTGCTGGTACACGTCAACCTGTTCGGGCGGCAGTACGCACGGCGCACCGCCTCGGCGGCGGCGTGCGTCGTGTCGCACCTCTCGACCTGACGCGCAGCGGCGTCGCTCAGCTCCCGCGGACGAACTCCGCGATCCGCTGCAGCGCGGTCTCCAGATCGGAATCCGACGCCGCGTAGCTCATCCGGGCCCACCGGTCGTCCCCGAAGGCGGCCCCCGGCACGAGCGCCACGCCCGTCGTCTCGAGCAGGCGACTGCACCACGCCGTCGCGCTCGCCACGGCGTCGTCGAAGAGGTGGTCCACCCGGAAGTAGAGGTAGAACGCGCCGTGGGGCTCGACGAAGGAGACGTCGGGGAGAAGCTCCCGCATCCGACGCACCACGAGATCCCGACGCCGCCGGAAGGCGCCCTCCATCTCCTTCACGGAGGCGGTGGCCGCCTCCACGTTGCTGAACGCCTCGAGCGTCGCCATCTGCGACGGCGTGGCCGCGTTCGACGTGATCTGGCTCTGCAGGTCCGCGAACTTCTTCGCCAGCTCCGGCACGCACCACGAGAAGCCGGAGCGCCAACCGGTCATGGCGTAGCTCTTGGAAGCACCGTCCACGAGGACGAAGTCCCCCAGGCTCTCCTCGGGGAGGTCGAGCAGGCCCGGAGCGGTGGCGCGGTCGTCCTCGTGGTAGATGTTCCCGTAGATCTCGTCGGAGATGAGCCAGACGCCGCGGTCCCGCGCCCATTCGGCGAGCGCGCGCAGCTCGTCCAGCGAGTACACGGCGCCCGTGGGGTTGCACGGCGTGTTCAGGATCAACCCGCGCGTCCGCTCCGTGGCGGCTGCGTCGAGGTGGGCCGGCGTGAGCTTGAAGCCCGTGTCTTCGTCCCCGAAGACCGCGACGGGCTCCGCGCGGGCGATCATCACCAGGTCGGGATAGCTCGTCCAGAACGGCGCGGCGACCAGCACCTCGTCCCCGGGACCGAACAGACAGAAGGTGGCGTTGAAGAGCGACTGCTTCGCGCCGGCGGTGACCACCACGCCCGTCCAGTCGAGCGTGCGCCCCGCCCGCTCGGACAGCCGCGCGGCGATGGCCTTGCGCAGCTGCGGGATCCCGGGCGGAGGGGTGTAGCGGGTCTTCCCGCCGCGGATCCCCGCGACGGCGGCGTCCGCGATGAAGACCGGCGTGTCGAAGTCCGGCTCGCCCGCGCTCAGGTTGATGACGTCCCGCCCTTCCTCCGCGAGGCGCTTCGCGAGGGTGCTCACGGCGATCGTGGCGGACGGCTGCAGTCGCTCGGTGTTGGCGCTTAGCCTCATGAAGGACCTTTCGGTGTCGGGCCGCGGGCAGGAGACCGGAATATCGAGGGGTGGCCCGGACCGAGCAATTCCCGGGTTTGCGGCACCCGACCGGGCCCGCGAGGTTCCTTGAAATGGAACCCCCCACCACCCCTCGCTTCTACTTCGACTACGTCGATCCGTTGAGCTGGCTGATGGACCGCGAGATCGACGCGGCCCTCCGGGAGGAGGATTCGGTACCCCCGGTGCGCGTCCCTTTCGAGCTACGCCCGCCTCCCCGGCCCCTTCTCGATCCGGAGGGGACATGGTGGCAGGAACGCTGGCGGACCGCCACCACCGTGGCCGGCACGCTCGGGGAACCCGCCCTCCGGGAGCCGCGCATCCTCCCCTGGACGCGGAAGGCCCACGAGTTCGTCGCGCACGCAGCGTCGAAAGGCGTGGGTCCGGAGGCGCATCGCGGCGTTTTCGAGGCCTTCTTCGAGCGCGGCGAGGACATCGGTCGGGTGGATGTGCTGGTGCGCCTGGGCCAGGCGCTCGGGCTCGACGCGACGGAGACGAAGGTCGTGCTCGACGTGGACCGCTACGCCGAGGAGGTCGCGGCACACGCGCGGGAGGCGCCGGCCGAAGCCGCCGAGCCGCCCCTCCTCGTCGATGGCCCGGCGGTGCTCCGGGGCTTCCACAACCGCGACGCGGTGCGCACCTTTCTGCGTCGTTGAACGCCCTTTCCCGAGGTTCATCACCCATGGCCGGATACCAGCGCAAGACCGCACTCGCGCCGAGCGAGATCCTCGAACGTGCCGACGACCTGCTTCCGAAGCTCGTCGGCGTGTCCCGCACGAAGGGCTCCGCCCACGGCGCCACCTTCTCGGGTGCCGAGGGCAGCGTGACGGTCAGCATCCATCGGCACGGTCCCTACACCGACGTGGTGGCGTCGACCGACCGGCTGCGGACGTCGCGTCTCGACTACGAGGTGCAGAAGTTCCTCAACCGCCTTCCCTACGAGCCGGGGGACCGCGGCGGTCCCGGCTCGGCCGATCCGAGCTGACCCGCACGTGGATTCCTTCGAAGAGCTCGGTCTCTCACCCGAGTTGGTGGAGGCCCTGGCGTCCGAGGGCATCGAGACCCCGACGCCGCTGCAGGAGGCGGTCATCCCCGTCGTGAAGCGGGGGAACAACCTCCTGCTGGCCGCCGGACCCGGCGCCGGGCTGCTCGTCGCCTGGGGAACGGCCCTCCTCGAGCGCGTGGACCTCGACGCCACGCAGCCGCGGGTCCTGGTGCTGACGTCCACGGCGGACGTGGCTCGCCGCCAGGCCGAGGCGCTGCAGCGCCTCGCGGGTGTCACCGGCCACACGGTCGCGGCGCTCGAGTCTCCCTGGGTGCTCCCGGGGCGCGCGCACGTCCTCTTCGCCACGCCGGAGGCGGTCCTCAAGGCCGTTCGTGGCGGCGAGGTGGACGTCGGCTCGGTGGAGGCGCTCGTGGTCGACCAGGCGGATCGCATCGAGCGGCTGGGAGGCCTCGGCGCGGTCGAGGAGGTCCTCGACTTCCTCCCCCGGGACGGACAGCGCGTGGTGACCTCGCTGCCGGTCACGCCGGCCGTCGAGGACTTCGTGGAGCGGCACGCGCGCCGCGCCATGTCCGTGCCCTCGCGGCCCGTCGAGGGGCCGGTGGGTGCGGCCTCGCCCGACCGCGGCAGGCTCCGCTACCGGATCCTCAACGACCCGATGGAGGAAGGCATCCTCGAGACGGTGTCGGAGATCCTCGCGTCGGACGCGCGCCACGTCCTTCTCTTCTCTCGGAGCGAGGACCGGGCCGCCGACCTGGGGGACTACCTGGCGCTCCACGGCTTCGCGGCCGGTGCTCCCGGGGACGCCCCCGTCCCCGTCTGGCTGGGCGTCCACGAGCTGGATGCGCGCGCTGCGGCCGAGGGCATCGAAGGCGTGGTCGTGGTGAGCTGCGACGTGCCGGCCGGGCCGGACTCGCTGGACCGCCGCCACGGTCTCACAGGGAGCGGGTGGGTGCTCGTCCTGCCGCGCGAGATGGCGCACCTGCGGGACGTCGCGCGCCGCACGGGCTACAAGCTCGAGCCGGCCCCACCCACCCCGCGCCCGCAAGACGAGGGCGAGCGTTTTCGCGCGCTCGTCGCGCGCGCGATCGAGGAGGAGGACGTGTCCCCCTACCTCCTCCTGCTCGAGCCGCTGTTCGAGCGCTTCGACCCCGCCGAGGTCGCTGCGGCCACGGCGGCGCTCCTCCGCAAGAAGGCCCCGACCACGCCCCCGGTGCGCGACGCCGCCGCCGACCGGGGCGGGCGTCCCGCCCCGCAGGCCTGGGTGAAGCTGTTCCTGAGCGTGGGCGAGCGGGATGGGCTCACGCCCAAGGACCTGTTGGGAGCGATCACCGGAGAGGCCGCGATCTCGGGAGACGAGGTCGGGAAGATCGACATCCGCGAGTCGCACTCCGTCGTGGAGGTCCACGAGGGCGTGGCGCGCAAGGTCATCGGTGCCCTCAACGGCACGACCATCCGGGGGAGGGCCGTACGCGCGGACTTCGACCGGGGACGCGCGCGCCCCGCGACCCCACGGGGGGGCCCGCCGAGGAGTCGGGGGCCGAGGCGAGGCTGACCGAAACGCTCGCGAGCCGTACGATGGACGAACAAAGGGGCCGCGTCGCGCGAGCGACGCGGCCCCTTCGTTCTCTCCATGGGGCGCCCATCTGCCCCGGCGGGAGTCCTTCTACTTGATGCCGTCCTTGAGGCCCTTGCCCGCGCGGAACGCCGGGGTCTTCGTCGCAGCGATCCGGATGGTCTCACCCGTGCGGGGGTTCCGGCCGGTCCGGGCCTTCCTGTTCTTGGCCTCGAAGGTGCCGAAGCCCGTGATCTGTACGCGGCCGCCCCGCTTCAGCGTCTTGGCGATGATGCCGCCATCCGGGCTGAAGAGCGCATCCACGGCCCGACCGGCATCGGCCTTGGTCATGCCAGTGGCGTCGGCGAGGGCGTCCACGAGATCAGACTTGTTCATCGGGCAACTCCTGTGACGAAGGTGTTGAGAGGTCGCGGCCTTGGCCGCCCACAGGCGCGGGCCTGGAACGCCCTCTCCGAGAGAGTCTCGGGAGCCCCGAAAACCATCGTGAATCAAGTGTTTCCGGGCCCGCTCGCATACAATAGCCCCTACGGTAAGCGCCGCCCATCTGAGCGTCAAGAGAAGAAGTGGCCGAAAATCCGCGTCCTGCCTAGCTTCTCAGCCATCCGGGGCCTTCACTCCCGGCACGGCGATCACGCATCCCCGCAATAGAGGCGGATATTCTGCGCACCTGAATGGCGGCCTTCTTCACCCGTTTCCTCTGGTCCTTCGCGCTGCTCCTCGTCCTGATCGTCGGGGGGACCGCGGGCTATGTGCTCATCGAGGCGCAGGGGCTGCGCGACGCCCTCTACATGACCGTCATCACGCTCACGGCGGTCGGATACGAGGAGGTGTGGCCGCTGAGCCACGCAGGGCGGATCTTCACGATGTTCCTCCTGCTGGGCGGGCTGACCTGGATGGGGCTGTGGTTCGCCAACCTCACCTCACTCTTCGTCGAGCTGGATCTCAAGGACGCCTTGCGGAGGCGCCGCAACATGAGGGAGATCGCGCGCATGAAGGACCACGTCATCGTCTGCGGATGCGGCCGGACGGGCCGACAGGTCGCGCAGGAGCTCGGGAGCATGGGGAGCGACTACGTGATCATCGAGCGCGACCCGAAGCGCATCGAGCAGCTCCGCGAGTTCCTCCCCGACGCCCACGTCATCGAGGGCGACGCCACGCACGACCAGGTGCTCCTGGAGGCGGGGCTGCTCCAGGCCAAGGGGCTCGTCACCTGCCTCAGCCAGGACACGGACAACCTCTTCGTGTGCCTCTCGGCGCGGGACCTGGCCGCCACGGTGAAGATCGTGGCGCGGGCCTACGAGGAGGAGACCATGGACAAGCTCTACCGCGCGGGCGCGGACCACGTGGTGAGCCCCAACGTGAGCAGCGCCATCCGCATGGCGTCCGTGCTGCTCCGCCCCTCCGCGGTGTCCTTCCTCGACATCGCGACGCGCTCGTCGGACCTCGCGCTGCGCATGGAGCAGGCCGTGATCGGCCAGAAGTCGCCTGTCGCAGGCAAGACGCTGATGGAGGCGAGGATCCCGCAGAGGACGGGGCTCATCGTGATCGCCCTGCGCAAGCGCTCGGACGCGCGTCAGGACTTCGTCTTCAATCCGGTGGGCGACACCCGGCTCGACGCGGGTGACGAGGTGATCGTGCTCGGGAAGGACGAGCAGGTGGCGGCGCTGCGCGAGCTCGTGGGGTAGCCGAAGACACGAAGCCCCCGGGACCGTCGGTCCCGGGGGCGCCGTTCATCCGGACGGAGTCGGGTCGCTCAGGCGACGTCGGCTTCCCTCTTCTTCTTGATCATCGAGTACACGAAGAAGATCACCGCGGCGATCAGAGCGAACTTCACGGTCATGGCCAGGATGCCGATGAAGACCCCGAACAGCGGGAAGATGAGCGAGGCGAGGAGCTTGAAGAGCAGGAGCCCCACCACGCCCGAAACGGTCAGCGCAGCGAATGTCCTCATGGTGATCCCTCCGGAAAAGCCGAATTCTCCATCCGTCGAGGGGCCCTACGGCGCGGGCGCGTCGACGGTTTCATCCGGACCGCGGTCTACTTGTAGCGGTACGTCACGCGGCCGCGGGTCAGGTCGTAGGGCGACAGCTCGACCTTCACGCGGTCGCCCTCCAGCACACGGATGTAGTTCTGCCGCATCTTGCCCGAGAGGTACGCCAGGATCTCGTGGCCGTTCTCCAACTCGACGCGGAACGTCGCGTTGGGAAGAACCTCGCTCACGGTTCCCTCGATCTCGATTGCCTCTTTCGCCACCCGTGTCCTTAGGTCGAATGGGCCGTTTCCCCGGAACGGCCTACCTTAACCAGAACTGGCGACCGGGGGGCAACCACTTTCGCGGCCGCTCTCAGAACCGGAATCGGTAGCTGACCTTGACGAAGACGCCCTCGGCCAGCGGACGCACCTCGCGGAAGCGGAAGGCCTCCGTGTCCTCCATCTGTCGGGTGTAGCCCACGTAGAAGACGGTCCCCGGCGAGGGCTCGTAGCTCACGAGTCCCTCCACGTGGAAGTCGTATCCGTCCGAGCCCGTCCGCTCCTCGCAGCCGTCGTCCCCGCAGTAGCTGACGACCTCCCCGGTCGCGGGGTCGAAGAGCGCCCCCCGCTGCTGGGACTGGTACTCGAAGATGCCGCGTACGAAGAACGCCCTGGAGAACTGGTACTGGGCCTTCACGCGCGGGATGGTCGCGGAGGAGTACTCGGAACCGTCCCGATGGCGTGTGATCGTCGTGTGGCGAAGGCCCAACTCGGCCTTGAGCGAGCGCGTCGGATAGAGGTTGAGGCTCACGTTCGACGACCAGGAGGTCGCCGGCTCCACCGCCGCGTTCGAGCCGGCGAAGATCGGCACTTCCTCCCAGCCGAAGCGGACGTTGCCGCGTATCCGCTCGAAGGTGTTCACCCACAGGTTCGCGTCGAGGCCCCGCATGGCGTCGAAGAGCGCCTGGTCCGGATAGAAGGCCGCCTGCGAGCCGCCCGACAGCCGGCACGAAGAAGCCGTCGTAGTCCGCGGGCGCGAACGAATAGGACTTCAGCTTCGCGTTGGCGAACACGCTGATGTTCCCGCGGAACGAGACGCTGCCGCCGAGCTGGGCGGAAACCTCCTGTGCGCCGCCGCCGCTCCAGAAGGCGTCGTGGTCCCAGTAGCCGTGCATCTCCAGGCTCGGCCCGACGCGCTCCACCAACCCACCCGAAGGCCCGTACCAGTTGTAGCGCACGTTGGACTGCAGCTGCGTGTCGCCGGTGCGGCGGAAGAAGCCGCTGCGAGCGTCGAAGTCGCTGTCCGAGTCCTCGATCTCCGCCGAAAAGCCGAACGCCCGACCCGCGCGCTCCACGCGCCCGGACCAGAGCGTGCCGACGGTCGCGGCGGAGTCCGGCTCCGCCGAGAAGCTGGTCGAGCCGAGGAACGTCAGCGTGTAGCGTTGTGCCAGCACGAGGCGGGCATCGGCACCCACGACCCGGTTGTAGTCGTCGGCGTGCCGGGTCCGGTCCGTGTACACCATGCCCACGGTGGAAGCCGCCCCGAGGTCGCGCCGGGCCCGAACGATGTTCGCGACCGTGTTGTCGACGCCTTCGTCGAAGGAGCGGTCGACCGCGCCCAGGTAGCCCACCTGCCAGGCCCCGACCTTCCCCGTCATCTTGGCGCCCCCGACGGGGTTGGCGATGGATCGGGTGTAGATGAGCTGCTTCGGGAGGTTGAAGATCTCCGTCCCCTCGAGGAAGAACGGACGCTTCTCCGGGAAGAAGAGCCCGAAGCGCTCGTTCACGGAGATCTGCCCCGCGTCCGCCTCCACCTGGCTGAAGTCGGGGTTGTACGTGGCGTCGAGCGTGAGGTTGGAGGTGAGCCCGTACGTCATGTTCAGCCCGAAGTCACCCTCGGGGCTGTCCTGCGTGAAGAGCCCGGTCTCGTCGTCCACGGTGCCGACGCGCTTGCCGGTGAGCACCGGGTTGATCTCCATGAACAGCCCGGCGTCGAGCTCGCGCAGATCGGTGAGCTTGCCCGCCTGCGTGAGCTGGTTCGCCACGTTGTTGGAGATCGGGGCCCACGACTCCTCGTAGCCGTTGCGCGAGATCTTCCGGATGACCTGCAGCCCCCACGACTGATTGACCCTCTCCGGGAAGCGGAGGCTCTTGAGGGGGATGCGCACCTCGAGCTGGTAGCCCCACTCGGCCAGCTCGCCCGACGACTCCCAGAGGAAATCGGGGTTGTCGTCGATGGGCGGGCCCATGTGACGGCCGCCACTACCCTCGTTCCAGATGCCGTCGTGCTGCACGCCGAGCGGGTTCACGCTGAAGACGTACGCGCGGCGCTGGTCGTCGAAGGTGTCCAGGACGAAGCGGATGTAGTCGTCGGAGCGGTCGAACTCGTCCCGCTCCGCCAGCGTCGCCCGGATCCCGTTGGGATCGTCGTCGAACGCCCGCACGCCGAAGTAGATCGCGCCCCGGTCGACCAGGACCAGCACCTCGGTCTTCTGTGACGCCGGCGCACCCTCGACGGGGTCGTATTGGGTGAACGAGCCCAGAACGGCGGCCTGCTGCCAGGAGGCCTCGTCCAGCCGCCCGTCGACGCGGATGTCCGCGTCCGCCAGACTGGGAGTCGCCACGGTGAGATCGCCCGCGGCGCCGTCGTACACGTGGTCCGTTGCCGAGCCGGGACCCATCAGAGCCGCGGCTGCGACGACCTGCATCAGAAGTGGATACACCATCCTCTAAATCTATGCCCTCGGGGTTCGGATTCGCCTTCTCTTGTCTGTCTCGATCGCTCGGGATGGAAACGGGGAGGCCGAGCCCGCTAATATACCATCCTTAGACCCTGAAGACACTCGAAGCGTGCGTCCTGTTGAGCCCATGCCCGATTCGTTCACCGACGAGGAGACGAAGGCGCTGACCCGCACCTTCCTGGCGAACGGATCCCTCCTCTGCCCGCGCTGCGCGGTCCCGATGGACGAGAGGCCCGTCCCCCCGCGTCGGGACGTGTCCTACGTGCGCGACCGGCTCTGGCTGGTGTGCCCGCGCTGCCACCGCACCGCCGTGCTGGACCGACGCGATCACCCGTGAGCACCGACGGCTGGCATTTCGGCTTCCAGGGGCGGCGCATCCTCCTCGCGGCCGGGGACGACAGTGCCCTGCGCCTTCCCGGCGCATCCGAGCTGGCCGCGATCCTGGGAACCGATCCGGGTGGGATGACCGGCGCCGAGGTGCGCCTGCAGCCGGCGCTCGGCGAGCCCTGCCACGCCTACGACCTCCCGGAGGGCTTCGTGCCTCCTCCCGGCGTCCAGCTCGTGGGGCTGCGTGCCCTCCACGGTGTCGTGCCCGAGGAGCTGTTCCGTGCAGCGGGGGCGGCGCTGCAGAAGGTGGAGTGGCTGCGGACGCACGGGTTCTGCTCGCGCTGCGGGCACCCCACGGAGCGCCATTCCTCCGAGGAGGCCATGGTCTGCCCCCAGTGCCGGCACCTCCACTTCCCGCGCCTGTCGCCCGCCGTGATCGTGCTCATCGAGCGCGGCCGGGAGATGCTCCTCGCACGCTCGCCCGGCTTTCCGCCCGGGATGTACTCCACGGTGGCGGGCTTCGTGGAGCCCGGCGAGTCCCTGGAGGAGACCGTCCACCGGGAGATCCGCGAGGAGGTGGGCGTCGAGGTCGACGGCCTGCGCTACTTCGGGAGCCAGCCGTGGCCGTTCCCGCACTCGCTCATGGTGGGGTTCATCGCCCGGTGGGCGTCCGGAGAGATCCGCGTCGACGACGACGAGATCGAGGACGCGCGCTGGTTCTCCCCGGAACGGCTCCCCGCCATGCTGCCGACGTCCTTCTCGATCGCCCGCCGGATGGTGGACGACTTCCTCGGCCGCACGCGGTGAGAGGCCTCCTCGGCCGACGAATGCCGGGACGGGACTATTGCCCCGGAGTGGAGGTCGGACCGAGCTTGGAGGCGGATCGCCCATCGAGGGTCTCTTCGTCGCCTGCCCCCCCTGTTCGCATGCGTCTTCTCTACATCCTCGCCCTGTTCGCGCTCCCGCTGACGCCCCGTGCCGCCGCCGGCCAGGCGGAGGGACGGGCGCCGCTCGTGCTCGAGCTGCCGGCGAGCACGCGGGCGATGGCGTTGGGCGACGCGTACATGATGGGCTCGGACCACGCCGACGCGCTCTTCTACCACCCGGCGCTCGTGGGCAGCGCGTCCGGTTTCGGCCTGGAGCTGGAGACGTGGAGCGGAGAAGCCACGTCCGCGACGGCCTCGGCCGCCATGCCGTGGCTCGGCGGCGGCGTGGCCATCGGCCTGCAGACCCTGCAGTATGGCGGCGCCTCGGACGGCGGGACGCTCCTTCCGTCGGGCCAGGACCTGCTCTTCGACGTCGGGGTCCCGGCCACCTCGGAGCGGGTCGCTTCGGTCGGCTACGGACGCCGCCTCTTCGGCATCCGGGTCGGAGCCGCCGCCAAGCTCGTCGAGCAGCGCGTGGCAGACCAGCGCGACGCTACCGCCGCCGTGGACGTCGGCGTGGCCACGACGGTCGGTCCGCTTCACGGTCGGCCTCACCGCCGCCAACCTCGGCCCGGACCTGGAGCTTCCCTCGGGCAGCGTACCCCTGCCGACGCGCGTCACCCTGGGCGCCGGGGCCTACGGGCGCCCGGTCGGACCGGTGGACGTGGGGCTCTCCGGCGCGCTGACGCGCCGCGACGACGGGGAGCTTCTCGCGGGGGCCGGGCTGGAGGTCGGCTACTGGCCGATCAACGGTCGGACCTTCGTGGCGCGGATCGGCGTGGAGCGCGTGCCGGAAGGCGAGGCGAGCCCCCTGACGCTCGGATTCGCCTTCTGGGGAGACGATCTCGTGCTCGAGTGGGCCTTCCGTGACTTCGGAACCCTCGGCGAGGGAACGCATCGGTTCGGGGTCCGGTGGCGCTAGTGCGCGGTTGATCATGTCGGTGCGCCAGCGTCTCTCGGTGCTCATCGGCCTGCTCATCGTCGCCGTCGTCACCGTCTATGGCGGAGCCGCCTACCGGGGCGTGCGCTCCTCCGCGATGGAGGAGGCCGGTGAACGCCTTTCCGAAGCGGCCCACCAGCTCGCCGGGACGCTCCGGGGATCGACCGATCGCCTCCGGGAGCAGGTCCAGACGCGCGCGACCGACCCGACGTTCCGGCGGTACCTGGAACTCGAGTCCCCCCAGCGCGACCCGACCGTGGAAGCGCTCCGGGACTTCGCGGACGGCGTAGCCCACGCGGAGCTGTGGGACGGCACGGGCCGGCCCGTCCTCTCCCTGGCGGACGACTTCCTGGTCGACGACCCGTCGGTGCGTGGCCGGGTGGTGGATGCCGTGCGGGCCGCCGGGGGCGCGGCGGTCGGCCCCCTCTTCGCCACGCAGGTCGAAGACCTTCATGCCGGCCGCCGCCGCCATACGCTCCTCCGACGGCCAGCGCGTCATCGGCCACCTGGTGCGGTGGATCCCGTTCGACGCGGACAGCTCGGCCCAGGCGACGATCTCGGGGTTGATCGGTATCGCCTCGACCTTCTACCTCGCCAACGAAGCGGGGGACGTGTGGACGGACCTGGTCGGGGCGGTCGAGCCCCTTCCCATCGATCTGCGTGCCGTGGGCGAGGGGCCCATCGCGTACCGAACCCCGGATGGGCAGGGTTGGCTGGGTTCGGTCGCCCGCATGGAGTCGCCGCCGTGGGTCGTGGCGGCGGCCTACCCCACGGGTCTTATCCTGGCTCCTGCGCGCTCCACGCTCCGCCTGCTCGTCGTCCTGGGCGCCCTGGTCCTCGTGATGGCCTCCGCGCTGACGTGGTGGATGACCGCCGGCCTCACCCGCCCGCTCACCGAGCTCGCCGAGGCCACGCGCGCCATCGGTGCGGGCGAATTCGGCAGACGGGTCGCCGAGCCCGCCGGGAAGGAGCTCGCCATGCTGGCCCGGGCCTTCAATGCCATGACGGGGCGGTTGCAGGCTACGCACCAGGAGCTCGAGCACCGGATCGAGGACGTGACGGCGTCGGAGGGCCGACACCGGGCCACCCAGGAACGCCTGCGTCGCGTCATCGGCTCGACGAGCGCCGTCATCTACGAGCTGACGCCGGGTGAGGCCCAGCCGAAGCTCGAGTGGATCAGCGACAACGTGCTGCGGGTTCTCGGCTATCGCCTGGGGGAGGCCCTGGAGCCCGGGTGGTGGGCCTCGAACGTCCACCCCGACGACCTGGACAGCCTCGGCGGTTGGATCGCACAGGACGACTCGGGAACGAGCACCCGGCTGTACCGCTTCCGGCATCACGACGGATCCTGGCGCTGGATCCGCGACGACCAGCGCCATGTCGGCCAGGACAGGGAGGTCCCTCACGAGGTGGTCGGCGCCTGGCTGGACGTGACCGAGGCGCATGACCTCGAGATCCAGCTCCGACAGGCGCAGAAGCTGGAGGCCGTGGGGCGCCTGGCCGGCGGCGTCGCGCACGACTTCAACAACCTGCTCACCGTGATCCTCACCGAGGCGCAGATCGCGCGGAGGGCCGTGGTCGACGATTCGCCCTCCGCCCGCGCCGTCGACTCCCTGCTGGACGCGGCCAACAGCGCGGCGAGGCTCACCCGCCAGCTTCTCACCTTCTCGCGCAGGGAGATCGTCGAGTTGACGACGCTCGACATCAACGAGACGGTCCGCTCCCTCCACCGGATGCTGCGAAGGCTGGTGGGTGAGGACCTCACGCTCGAGATCGACGCTCGCCGACGACCTCTGGTCCGTGCACGCGGATCGAGGTCAGCTGGAGCAGGTGGTGGCCAACCTCGTGGTGAACGCGCGCGACGCGGTGTCCGAGGGCGGGAAGATCGTCATCGAGACCCGGAACGTGACGCTGGTCGACGGACACACCGACGGCCCGGTGACCGGGGGGACCGGGGACTTCGTCTACCTCTCGATCAGCGACAACGGTACGGGGATGTCGGAAGAGGTGAAGGCGCACCTCTTCGAGCCGTTCTTCACCACCAAGGGCGTCGGCAAGGGGAGCGGCCTGGGCCTCGCCACCTCGTACACGATCGTGCAGAAGCTCGATGGCCACATCACCGTGCAGAGCGAGGTGGGCGTCGGCACCACCGTCGCGCTCTACCTCCCTCGTGTCGAAAGAGATGCCACGGGCAGCGAGATCGAATCCGTCGACGTCATCCGGGGAGGGGAGGAGACCGTGCTCGTCGTCGAGGACGAGGCGTCGGTGCGGCGCGTGGCGGCGCGCATCCTACGCTCGCACGGATACACGGTGCTCGAGGCCGAGAACGGTGAGGACGCCCTGGCGCTGCTCGACCGGGTGAAGACTCCCGACCTGATCCTCACCGACCTGGTCATGCCGAAGATGGGTGGCCGCGACCTGGCCAAGCGCGCGATGGCACGCCATCCGCGGGCTCAAGGTGCTCTTCATGTCCGGATACACGGACGACACGGCGACGCGCCAGGACGTGCTCACCCGTGAGATCCCGTTCCTGCACAAGCCGTTCGACGTGGCGGAGTTGGCCGTCCGGGTCCGTGAGGTGCTGGACGCCAAGTGACCGGCGGCGTCCCGCCCTTCAGTGCTCGACGCGCGCGGTCAGGAATGCCGGATCCAGGTCGCTGAGGCCGATCTCGTCGACCACCACCTCGCCGGCCACGGAACGGTCGAACACCAGGCGCACCGCGGCCAGGGTCCCGAGGTCGAGACGCCGGTTCTGCTCCAGGAAGTCGCCGAGCGGGATCGAGTACGTCTGCAGGATCAGCTCCCAGGGGTTCGCGAAGCGCCTTTCCTCCAGGTCGGCCCGCCGCAGCACGTGGGTCTCGAGCGGACGACGGATCGCGCCGTAGCGGCGCAGGTCCAACGAGGCCGTCTGGCCGGAAGCGTCCTCCACCTCGACAGACAGGTCGATCGGTGGCTTGTCGTCGTCCGCCTTCCCGCTGGGGCGAGGTGGCCGGCCGCCGCCATCCCCCGCCTTCTGCGTCGTGTCCTGGGCCGGGTCCTTCCTGGGCCCGGGCGTGCCACGCGTGGCGCTCAACATGAGATCGAGCGTGGTGCCGTCGTCCAGCCTCCAGGAGCGGGCCAGCCCGTCGGGAAGGTGGACCGTGAAGCGCGCCGCGGGCCCCGTCCGTGTCGTGTCCTTTCCCGCGATGCGGTTGTTCCACCCGAGCCACACGGCCTGGTTCTCCTGCGACTGACTGGTGCTGTTCCGGTTGGCCGAGCGCAGCTCGAGCGTCTCCTCCTTCCACGTCGCCAGCGAGTCCCCCTGGAGCGTCACGCCCGCGGTGGAGCCGGTGGTGACGTCGATGTCCTCCTCGAAGTTCGCGAGGGGCCGGAAGGCGCTGGTCTCGAAGCGCGTGACGTACATCGTCTTCGGGAGCCATTCCCCGATCACGCGGTGGTCCCGGAACATCGGCAGGTACCGCTTGTCACCCTTGAGCACGACGTCGAGGAAGGCGGAGACGTACAGCTCGGCGAAGTGGCGCTGGTCCTCCTGGGGGAGGAGCGCGCGCAGGTCGAGGATGCGACCCGAGCGCGGCCCGTTGTCGTGGTTCTGCCAGACGGTGTTCCACTGCCCGTGGTTCGCGCGGTAGACGTAGATCGCCGACTTGAAGTGGAAGTCGTCGTCCGTGAAGCGAAGCCGATCGTAGATGCGCAGACCGTGGAAGGAGGTCACGTCCCCGTCGTGCGAGCCATGGAAGGTCAGGTAGCTGACGTTCCGCATCTCCACCTTGCGGCCCGTGGGGAGGTATTGACCGTCCACCGGCGCGATCGAGATCACCCCGCGGATGTCGAATCCGAAGTCGAAGGTGAGCGACGCGTCGTCCGGGTAACGGGCGAGCCGGTTGAAGGCCGCCGCGTCCGCCACGGCCTCGCCTCCCCGCGAGTGGCCGATGAGCGCGATGTGCGCCATGTCGACCTTCCCCTCGAAGGGGTTGCCGGCCTCCTCGTTGAAGCCGTGGAAGAGCTTCAGGTGCTGGAGGAGGAACCACCCGCGCGCATCGTTCTCCCCGCGGATGCCACCGTTGAGGAAGTTCTCGTCCACGCTCACGAGGATGTACCCGCGACTGGCCAGGAGCCGACCCAGGTAGTCGTAGCCCGGGTCCGAGAAGTCCTTCATGTCGTGGTTGCCGTGCACCACGAGCACCAGCGGGAAGGGTCCCGGACCGTCCGGATACCAGACGCGGGCGTTGAGCGGCATCTCCTTCGGCGTGAAGCCCCAGTACCCGTTGCGCTCCTTCGCCGAGGAGCCAAGGTCGACCAGCTTGGACGCGTCCACGGTCCCAGTGCGGATCGAGACGGAGTCACGATAGACCGCGCGGCGCTCGTCGGTGCCGCTGCCGTAGTAGAGCGTCAGCACGCCATGCGGCCCGGTGCGGGACGGGTCCGGCGCGTCGAGCGCCTGGTGCGCGAGGACCACGTCCGCGTCGGTGGGGGTGAGCTCGAGCGCCGGCGCGCACGAAGCGGTGCCGACCACGAGGGCGGCACCGACCAGGAGTCGGTTGGGGGTCGTCATGGCCCGAACAGTACCCAGGAAGCGCGGCGATCGGCAATTGTCGACGCTCCCGCATGCACCGGCGAACACCCACCCGCTATACTGGTAGGAAAGGTAGGATCGTGCGGACCCTCGAGCGGAGGTGGATCATGGTCCGCCGCACTTCACGTATTCGTGTGGCGGCGCTCGTCGCCACCCTCGCAGCCGCTTCCGTCCTCACCGGCTGCACCCAGGCGCTCCATGCCGGGCTGGGCCTGCTCGGGATCCACTCGAGCCAGCCCACCGGAATCGAAGGCGGCGGCGTCGATCGCCCTGCCGCGCCGCTGACGAAGACAGCCCCTCCGTCGGCCACCATCGGCGACTACCAAAGCGCGCCCAACTACACCTGGGACGGCTACACCACGGCCTCGCCCGCGAGCTTCTCCCGCCTGTCCACGGCGGGGCCCGAAGGGGAGTCGTGCACGCTGACGAGCATGGGGCTCAGCCGCGTGCTCCCGCTCGGGCCGGGGGCATCCGCCTGGCCGGTCCAGAGACTCGGCCCCTTCACGCTGGGGGTCGCCGGACCCGGCGTCGACGCGCTCGGCCAGCTGTGGCTGATGAACCAGACCGGCTTCCCGCGGGCCGCCATGCGCTACACGGCGCAGGCGGGCACGTGGGGCACCTGTCAGCGGGGGCTGTTCGCGTTCGTGTCGCTCGGTACGGGCGACGCCTACCAGCCCGTGGTGGTTCGCTAGTCTTCCTCTCCGCCGCGAGAGCACCCGGCGCTCTGGACCCCGCTCCGCGGGTTGGGTACCGTACGCCTCCTGATCGAAACCCACACGGAGCGTAGCGTGGCCAATCCGACCGTCACCATCCAGACCAACCACGGGACCATCACCGCGGAGATGTTCGCGGACTCGGCCCCGAAGACCGCCGGAAACTTCGTGGACCTCGCCAAGAAGGGCTTCTACGACGGCGTGGTCTTCCACCGCGTCATCGAGGGGTTCATGATCCAGGGCGGCGACCCGACCGGCACGGGCAGCGGCGGCCCCGGCTATTCGATTCCGGACGAGTTCGGCGCCGGCCTCAAGCACGACACCGAGGGCCTCTTCTCGATGGCGAACGCCGGTCCCAACACCGGTGGCTCCCAGTTCTTCATCACGCTGGCGGCCACGCCGTGGCTCGACCGCAAGCACGCCATCTTCGGGAAGGTCACCGGCGGTATGGACGTGGTGAAGAAGATCGGGCAGGTGAAGACCGCCAGGGGCGACCGGCCGGTCGAGGACGTCGTGATGGAGAAGGTCACCGTAGAAGAGGCCTAGTTCCGAAGCAGCCGCCTGCAACCCGCAAGGCCCCACTCCTGTCCCAACGACAGAGTCTCTCCGGGAGAGGAGCGCGCATGTCGGGTCTGGGTCAGGATCTCCGGTACGCCTTGCGGGTGCTGCGTCGTAGCCCCGGCTTCACGCTGGTGGCGGTTCTCTCGCTCGCGATCGGCATCGGTGCGAACGCGGCCATGTTCGGCGTCGTGCGCACCCTGCTGCTCACGCCTCTCCCGGTCGAGAAGCCGCAGGAGCTGAAGCTCCTCGCGTGGAGCCGTGACGGCGACTACCGCATCAACAACACGGGATCCACCAACTACCGCGATCCCGCGACGGGCGCGTCACTGCGTAGCAACTTCACCTACCCCATCTACCAGGCCCTGCGCGACGCCGCGCCGCCCGGGGTCGGGGTCTTCGCGTTCGCCTTCCTCCGGGGCGTCAGCGTGGCCGTGGGCGACCAGCCCGCCCTGGCCGCCGGTGGCGCATTGGCGGACGGCGGGTACTTCCCGTTGCTGAGGGCGCGCATGGCGCTCGGGCGCCCGATCCTTCCCACCGACAACGCGCTCGACGCGCCCCTCGTCGCGGTGCTCAGCCACGCCTTCTGGATGAGGGCGTTCGGCGGCGACCCCTCCATCGTGGGCCGCACGGTCCGCATCAACGGCGTCGGCGCCGAGGTCGTGGGCGTCACCGCGGAGGGGTTCAAGGGCCTCTCCCTGGGCGGCTTCTTCCCGCAGACGGAGATCACGGTGCCCGTGTCCGCACAGCCGACGGTCTACCGTCGGCTGACGGACGACGAATCCCTCTTCACGTCGGACGACACGTTCTGGCTCCGTCTGATGGCTCGCGTTCCGACGGGGACCTCGGAAGCGAGCGCTCAGCAGACACTCGCCGCAGCGATGCGCGCGGTGCCGTCGCCGCTGGTCGCCGAAGACGGCCATCTTCCCGAGTTGCGCCTCATCGACGGGTCGCAGGGCGCACAGCCCGTGCGGGCGGAGACGGCACGGTTGCTCTACTTCCTCCTCGGCGTCGTCGGCATCGTGCTCCTGATCGCCTGCGTGAACCTCGCGAGCCTGATGTTGGCCCGCGGCGTGAGCCGCCAGCGGGAGATGGCCGTTCGCCGCGCCCTCGGCGGAGGTCGCGCGCGCCTCATGCGCCAGACGCTGCTGGAGGCGGTCTTGCTCGCAACCGCCGGTACGGTGGCCGGCCTCGCGCTCACCCTGGTCGGGCGCAAGGCGCTGCGGAACCTCCTCACCGGCAGCCTGGGCTCCGGTGCGTTCGGCGACCTCGACATGCAGGTGAGCCTGGACCCGCAGGTGCTCGGGCTCAGCGCCGCGCTCGCCATCGTCGCGACGTTGGCGTTCGGGCTCCTTCCCGCCCTCCGGTTGTCCGGCCTCGACCCCATCGGATGGCTCAAGCAGCGGGGCGGGGGCGGCTCCACGCCCCGCCTCACCGCGGGTCGTCTTCTCATCGCCGTACAGATCGCCGTATCCGTGCCGCTGGTGCTCGGCGCCGTCCTCTTCCTGCGTACGGTGGCGAACCTGGGCAGCGTGCAGCTCGGCTTCGATCCCCATGGCATCGTCTCCTTCCAGGTGGATCCGGGCTACACGCATCTGAGGGAAGAGGAGTATCCGCGTCTCTACCAGGAGCTCATCGCGCGTATCCAGCGCGTGCCCGGCGTGCGCACGGTCACGCTGGTCGAGAACGCGCCCATGAGCGGAATCGTCTCGAACACCTCCGTCGACGTGGACGGCAAGCAAGTCGCCCTGTACCGGAACGGCATCGGGCCGGCCTTTCTGGAGACGATGGGCGCCCGACTGCTGGAGGGGCGCATGCCGGGCTTCCAGGACGGCCCGGACGCCCCTCCGGTCGGCGTGGTGAACCAAGCCGCCGTCCGGGAGATCTTCGGCGGCACGTCACCGATCGGCCGGACGCTCCGCACCAGCGGCCAAGACGTCCAGATCGTGGGGGTGGTCAACGACATGCCCTACCGCAACCGGCGTGACCCCGTCCCCTCCACGGTCTACGAGTCGGCGTTCCAGCGCTCGGCGTGGGGCGGCTACCACGTCTTCCTGCGCACCGATGTCCCGCTCGCGCGCCTCGAGGGGCCGCTGCGCGAAGCGGTCACGGAGATCGATCCCGACATCCCGGTGCCACGGATCCGCGCTCAGACGGAGATCATCGCCCAGACCGGCGCCAAGGAGCGCGTGTTCACGCAGCTCCTGACGCTCTTCGGCGCCTTCGCCCTGCTCCTCGCGAGCATCGGGCTGCACGGGGTCACCTCGTACTCGGTGACCCGACGGACGAGCGAGATCGGCGTGCGGGTGGCCGTGGGGGCGAGGCCGGGCCAGATCCTGTGGATGGTGCTCCGCCAGGTGGTCGTGCTCGCGGCGATCGGGTTGGCGGTGGGCGTGCCCGCGGCCGTCGCCGGAGCGCCCCTCGTCGGCAGCCTCCTCTACGGTGTGGCGCCCACGAGCCCCGCGGCCATCGCGGCCACGGCGGCCGTGATGCTGGCCGTGGCCGTGGCGGCGGGGCTGTTGCCGGCGCTGCGTGCGGCGCGGCTGGACGCCCTGGTCGCGCTGCGGACCGAGTAGCTCCCCTTCCCCTGGCGCATCGAGGGGAAGCGTGCTACCCTGGGCTTCCATAGATGTGCATAGGAAGATCCCCCCGGAGCCGGAGGCCGCGGTGTTCGCCCATGACTCGAAGCTGCTCCAGGGCACGCTCGAGCTCCTCGTCTTGAAGACCCTGTCCTGGGGGCCCATGCACGGGTACGGGATCGCCCACTGGATCGAGCGCACGACCGGAGACGTTCTCAGGGTCGAAGAGGGCTCGCTCTACCCGGCGCTCTACCGCATGGCCCGCAAGGGCTGGCTCGAGGCCGAGTGGGGAACCTCCGAGAACAACCGCCGCGCCAAGTACTACGAGCTCACCCCCGAGGGCCGGCGGCAGCTCACCGAGCAGAGCTCCGGGTGGAAACGGCTTGCCGCGGCCGTGAGTCACGCGGTGACCACGACCGAAGCCCCGGACCGGGCGACGTGAGCCTCCGCGGGAGCCTCCGGGCGCTGCGCTCGATCCTCTCGCGGGACCCCCGCCGGGAGGTGGACGAAGAGCTGCGCTTCCACCTCCAGCGGCGCGCGCGCGACTACATGGAGCGCGGTCTCGACGAGGCAGCCGCCGGCCGGGCCGCGAGGGAGCGCTTCGGAGACGTGGGGCACGTGCGTGGGGAGTGCGTCCGCCTGCTCGCGGCGGAGCGACGAGCCCGGCGTCGGCAGGTGTGGCTCGACGACCTCCGGGGGGACGTTCGATTCGCGATCCGTTCGGCGATTCGCGCACCGCTGTTCACCGGCCTGGCCGTGGCCACCCTCGCGCTCGGCATCGGCGCGAACGCGGCCGTCTTCGGCGTGGTGAAGTCGACGCTTCTGGATGCGCTTCCCTACCGGGACTCCGGGAGGATCGCGCGCCTGTACGGACGCTCCGTCGACGGCACCGTGGAGCGGACCTCCCTGAGCGCCGGCGCGATCCGCGACTACCGCGAGCGAGCGCGCTCGCTCGAGGCGATCGGCGTCTTCTTCCCGGCGACCTACGACGTGGTCCACCAGGGTGCCGGCGAGCCCCACGTCCTCACGGCCGCCCTCGCAGGGCCCGGCTTCTTTCCGACGCTGGGCGTCGAGCCGGTGCTCGGCCGTGCCTTCTCCCCGGAGGACGTCGAGAGCGAGGCGCCGGTTGCGCTCCTGGACTGGGCCACCTGGCGGAACGCGTTCGGCGCGGACGAAGGCGTCGTCGGCCGCACCCTCGTCGTCGACCGACAGCCGTATGCGATCATCGGCGTGCTCCCCCGCGACTTCGTCGGCCCCGTGGGGCGTGCCGACGTGTGGTTCGGAATGGGCATCGAAGGGGCCCTGAGAGACCCGGAACGCGCACGGAGCTCCCGGTCGCTCGGTGCCGTCGCCCGCCTGCGCGACGGGGTGACGGTGTCGGCCGCCCAGAGGGAGCTCGCGACGATCACGGCGGAGCTGGGACGCGAGCATCCGGCTTCGGACGCCGGGCACACCGCGACGCTCGTCCCCATCCGCGAGGCGATGGTCGGCGACACCCGGCTCCCCTTGCTGGTGCTCATGGCGAGCGCCGCGCTCGTCCTGATCGCGGCCTGCGTCAACCTCGCTGGCGCGATACTGTCCCGGACGGTCTCGCGGCGAGGTGAGCTGGCCACACGCGTGGCGCTTGGCGCCGGCCGGGGCCGGCTGGCGCGACAGCTCCTGACGGAGTGCGGACTCCTCGCGGTGGCCGGCGCGACCGCCGGATCGGGCATCGCGGGCGCCGCGATGGCCGCCCTGCGCCGACTCCCTCCCGGTACCCTCCCCGCGTACGCCGACCTCGACCTCGATGCCGGTGTGTTCGTGGCGATGGCCGTCGTCGCTCTGGCCGCCACGGCCGCGGTCGGCATCGCACCGGCCGTCACGGCCGGGCGCGCGGACGTTCAGCGCACGTTGCGCGGCTCCGGCGACCTGGCCGGGGAGGGGCGCGGGGCCCGGCGGCTGCGCGGGTTGCTGGTCGCGACGCAGATCGCGCTCAGCCTGAGCCTTCTCGCGGGAGCGGGCCTCCTGGCCCGCAGCCTCCGAACGATGGGCACGGCCCCGCTCGGGTACGATCCGACCGGCGTGCTGGCCGTGTCGGTGAAGGGTCCGGTACCCGCGACCGATGGGGCCCGCGCCCGCTTCTTCCGGGAGCTCCTCGACGGCGTGGGCGCCCTGCCGGGCGTGTCGACGGTCGCGAGCACCAGCGCCCTCCCGAGCCCCGCGATGCGCCGCGACGAGCTGACCCTCCAGGGACGGGTGCGGCCCGACGGGGAGAGCCCGCCGTCCGTGGCCTTCGCCACGGTCTCGGACGCCTACTTCCGGGCGATGCGCATCCCCGTCGTCGAAGGACGCACCTTCGACACGCGGGACGGTGCCGACGCGTCCCGGGCGATCGTCGTCAGCGAGGGGGTGGCCCGGCGCTGGTGGCCCGCAGGGGACGCCGTCGGCGCACGGGTTCGCATCGGCTCGGGCCCGTCGACGCCATGGGCCGTAGTCGTCGGCGTGGTGGGCGATGTCCGGAACGATCCCACGCTCGCCTCGGGAGAGCCGATGGCCTACGGGTCCGATCGCCAGGACGCGCTGCGGACGAGCCGTGCGTACGTGGTCCGCACGGAGGGCGATGCGACCCGGCTGATCGAGCCCTTCCGACGCGTGCTCACCGCCCTCGATCCAGGCGTGCCGATGGCGGACGCCACCCCGTTGAGCGCGTCGGTGGCTCGCGGCCTGCAGGGACGCCGGCTCCCGACGCTGCTGATCGGCGGCTTCGCCGCGCTCACCCTCCTGCTCGCCTCCATGGGCGTCTACGCCCTCTTCGCGAACATGGTAGCGGCCGGGGAACGCGAGCTCGGCGTGCGGCTCGCTCTCGGGTCGAGCCCACGCCGGATCGCGTGGCTGCTGGTGGGGCGCGGCGCGCTGTGGCTCGGGGCCGGACTGTGCGTCGGGGGCGCGGGCGTGGCCCTCGTCGGCCACGCGCTCCGCTCCCTCCTGTTCGGCGTGTCGCCCGTCGATCCCATCGCCCTGACCGGGGCGGCGGCGGTGCTCGTCGCCGCGGCCGCGGTCGCCCTGGTCGGCCCGGTCCTGCGGGCGACGCGGGTGGCCGCGAACAGCGTGCTTCGCTAGAAGCGTCGGACCTACCGTGGAATGATCGGCAGCGTCACGTGCGAGGGGTGCTCCGCGTCGTGGAACACGGTCTGGTGCGCGGCGACGTACGCCGTGTCCCGCTCGTTGTCCCCGCCGGTGTTCAGGTTGCGGTCGTACTTCGGGAAGGCGGCGGACGACACGACCACGCGCAGACGATGGCCGGCCGGGATCACGATCCCCGTGAACCAGAGGTCGATGTCGTAACGGTACGCCTTCCCCGGACATGAGCGGCGACGGCCGGTCGAAGCCGTCGCGGAAGCGCGCCCGCATCACGCCGTCCTGGACGCGAAGCGCGCGCCCGTCCGGCCAGACGTGCAGCAGCATCACGTTCCAGTCGGTGTCGCGCGCGTCGGTGGCGGCCCACAGCGTGGCCGACATCGGTCCGGTGATCTCGGTGTCGTGCTCGAGCGGCGCTGTCGTGTAGGCGAGCACGTCGCCGCGCGCGGCGTGCAGGTCGGCGTAGTCCTCGTTGAGGTTCAGCTCGAGCTCCCGCGCGTCCACGAGGTAGGGCGTCGGGTCGCCCGGGTCGTACGTGTAGGCGTCCGACGGCTCGCTCCCCGGAGCCGTCGTGTCGAGCGTGCCGTCGCCGGCCGTGGTGTTGGCGTCACCCGCCGAGTGCAGGTAGAAGTCCGTCCACTCGGTCCGCGCGAGCGGCCACTCAGTCTCCTGCCGCCACGTGTCGTCGCCCATGATGAAGAGGTCGAGCGTGGGCTCGGTATCCACGCCGTTCTCGATACCCTTCAGCCACCGGTCGAACCAGCGCAGCTGGAGCGCGCGGTGGTCCAAGCGCGCCTGCGGACCGAAGTCCCCGTTCACGTAGTCGATGCCCTTGTGGGCTCCCGGGTCCATCACGACGCGCAGCGGCGGGTGGTCCGCCAGCTTCTCCATCACGGAGAAGTTGCGGATCGTGCCGCGCGCGTCGTCGTACCACCCCGCAATGCCGAGCACGGGCACGTTCACGCGATCCAGACGTGCCTCGATCGACAGCCCACGCCAGTAGTCGTCGAGTTGCTGGTGGTCGAACCAGTCGTCCCAGAACTGCCGGCGTGGGCACCCGGCCATCTCCGCCGCGTCGATCACGGGCAGGTGGTTGAACGCCTCGACCTCGTCGACCTGGCCCAGGTCCGTGAGCGTCTCCTTCACCGCGGTGTAGCAGAGCCACGGCACGATGGTCGGCGAGAACACCATGTCGATGTAGGGCACCAGCCGGATGGGGTCGGCCGTGGCGACCACCGGCGCGATCGCGGCCAGGTGCGGCGGGCGGGCGATCGCGGCGTACCAGGTGTACAGCCCCGGGTTGGAGCGGCCGATCATGCCGACCTTCCCGTTGCTCCCCGGGAGCGTACCGGCCCACTCGACGGCGTCGTAGCCGTCCTGCTCCTGCATCGCGTTCATGTCCAGGACGCCGCCCGAGCCGCCGCGGCCGCGCACGTCCTGCTTCACGTAGATGTAGCCGCGCGCTGCCCAGAACACCGCGTTCGCCGTGTCGATGCGCAGGTAGGGCGTACGCTCCATCACCACGCCGAACGGCCCGTCGCCCGACCGGGCGGCCGACGAAGCTCATGAGCGTGGTGCCGTCACGGGCGGTCATGGGCACCGCCGGGTCGATGGTCACCGCGTAGGTCGAATCCGACACGGGTCCGCTCCACAACGGATAGTACGGCTCCCACACGGGCGGCTCCGTCCGCCGGACCAGCCAGACCCTGTCGGCCGGCTCACCCCCGCGCAGGAGGTGCCCCGAGACGGTGTCGCCACGTACCACGCCTTCGAGCGCGGCGCCGCTCGCGAAGTCGACGAAGAGCGAGTCGCCGTGGACAGCGGACGCTCCGCACCTCCTCGAGCGCGTCACCCCGACGGCGACGGAGCCAGCTTCCCTCGGCGGCGCCTTCGGCGAAGTGCGCGTAGCCGAAGCGGCGGCGCGCCTCGAATCCGCCGCTCGGCTGCGGCGCCGAGCATGCGATAGTAGTCCCAGTCGCCCGTGATGCCGGACCCCGAACCGTTGGATTCGCCGCCGCAAGCCGCGCAGGCGAGACCCAGCGCGAGCGCGGCGAGAAGATGGGAGCGGGACACGTCCATGTCAGTCTCTGTTGTGGTGCGCCTTGACTGCCGCTTCATAGAGGTCGAGGTAGCGCTGCGCCGAGCGCGCCCATCCGAAGTCCCGGCTCATGGCTTCGCGCATGTGCCGCTCCCACGACGTGCGGTCGGGGTAGAGCGCGAAGGCGCGCCGCAACGCCACCTCGAGGGCGTTCGTCGTGTACTCGTCGAAGACGAAGCCGGTCTCCTGGTCCTCCACCGTATCGGCGAGCCCGCCGACGCGCCGCACCACGGGCAGCGCCCCGTAGCGCTGTGCGCGCATCTGCGTCAGTCCACACGGCTCGTACTGGGAGGGCATGAGCAGGATATCCGCGCCGAGTAGCAGGCGATGCTCACGCTTCTCCGTGAAGTCGAAGAAGGCGGCCACGCGGTCGGGCACGTTGCGCGCCACCTCCTCGAGCTGCTGCTGGTAGTAGGGATCCCCCTCTCCGAGGAAGATGAACTGCGCGCCCGGCAGTCTGTACAGGAGCCCGTCTCCCAGGATGAGGTCGAACCCCTTCTGCTTGGCCAGACGCGCGGTCATGCACACGAGCGGCACCTCCGCCTTCACGGGCAGCCCGGCCAGCTCCTGCAGCCACGCCTTGCACGCCTTCTTGCCCTCGAGGTCGTCGCGCGAGTATGCACGCACCGCCTCCTCGTCCACGGACGGATCCCAGAGCGTCTGGTCGATCCCGTTGAGGATGCCGACCAGACGGTCCCCGATCCCGATGAAGAAGTCGTGCAGTCCGAATCCGCCGGCCGGGGTGCGCAGCTCGTGCGCGTGCGTCGGGCTCACGGTGGTCACCCAGTCCGCGTAGGCCAGCCCGCCCTTCAGCCAGTTGATCTGGCCGTAGTACTCCATCGTGCTCCAGTGGTAGACCTCCGGCGGAAGCCCAACGGGCCCGAGGATGTCCGGACCGTACAGCCCCTGGTAGCCCACGTTGTGCACCGAAAGGATACACGCCACGGCGTCGTAGTAGGGCTGTCCGGCGTATACGGTGCGCAGGAAGACGGGACCGAGCGCCGCGTGCCAATCGTGCGGATGGAGCACGATGTCGCCGTCCGGCACGAGCTTCGGCAGCGCTTCGAGCACCGCACGCGAGAAGAGCGCGAAGCGCAGGTAGTTGTCACCGTAGTCGCCACCGTCCTCCCCGTAGATTCCGGGCCGATCGAAGGCACCGTCGTGCTCCACGAAGTAGACGCGGGCCGCCTCGTCGGCGTCCGGCGCGGACATGATGCGGCACGTCTGCGGGCCGATACCGAGGGGGACGGTCACCTCGCACACCGGCTCCAGGCGGCCGGCCCTCTCGCGGGCGATCCGGTAGAGCGGCATGAAGACGCAGGTAGGGGTCCCGGAGCGGGCCTGGTGCGTCGCGATTCCGCGTACGGCTTCGGCCAGGCCGCCGGTGCGGGCGTAGGGCCAGTACTCGGCGACGAGATGGACGATGTTCATGACGGGGTCGGGCATGCCCTATCCTGCCACGGCGCGGGGCCAGCCGCCAGAAGGGACGACCGACCTACCGTCGCACGCCGACGCGGAGGGGTCGGACTGGAGGAGGAGGCCAGGAGAATCGACCCCACGGCCGCCAGCAGCGTTTTCGTTACCACCTCGGCTTCGTGCGCGCCGAGCGCGGGGCCTTACCTTTGGGGTGAGCCTGAACCACCCCCTCGCACTTCCGGAGCCGACACGCGATGCACGTGGTCTTCGTGGAGCCCGCGGTGCCCACGAGCCAGAGGGAATACGTACGTGCCCTGACCCAGGCGGGTATCCGCGTGTCGGCAGTCGGCTCGCGGCCGGAGAGCTCTCTCGACGACGAGCTGCGCCGCTGGCTCCTCCACTACGAACAGGCTCCCGCGCTCTCCGACCCCGAGATGCTCGCGGACGCGACCCGACGCATCGGAGACAACCTGAAGGTGGACCGCATCGAGGCGACCCTTCAGGCCCACGTGCTGGCCACCGCCTACGCGCGGGAGGAGCTGGGCATCCCGGGGACGTCCACCCGGACGGCACGCCTGTGCCACGATCGACCGGCCATGAAGGAGGTCCTTCGCGCCGGCGGCGTGCCCTGCGCCGATTCCCTGGGAAGCGACTCGGCCGAGGAGATCCTCGCGTTCGCCGAGCGGAGCGGCTTCCCGCTGGCGGTGAAGCCGCGGGCCGCCGCCGGTGTGGAAGGCACCACCCGCGTGGACGGGGTGAAGGAGCTGCTCGCCACCTTCGAGCGCTTCGGCGTGGGCCGCGGCGGCGAGGTGGCGGTGGAGTCCTTCTACGAGGGCCACGAGGCCTTCTACGACACGATCACGATCGGCGCGAGCGTGGCCCACGAGTTCATCACCCACTGCTACCCGACCGTGCTGGAGGGGCGCCGCACCCGCTGGATCTCCCCGCAGCTGATCACCACCAACCGCATCGAGACCGCGCCCGGGTACCAGGGCGTGCTGGAGATGGGCAGGAAGGTGAACCGCCTGGTGGGCGTGGACACCTCGGCCACGCACCTGGAGTGGTTCTTCGGCCCGGAGGGACATCGCTTCTCGGAGATCGCGTGCCGCCCCCCGCGCCTGCGGGCCTGGGATCTCTACTCGATCGCCAACGACATCGACATCCACCTGGAGTGGGCGACCGCCGTGGGCTGGGGACGCACGGTGCGGAAGTCCTCGCGGCGCTACTCCGCCGGGATCATCGCGCTGCGACCCGATCGGGACGGCGTGATCGCCGGCTACGAGGGGGCGGACGAGGTCTGGCGGCGCTTCGGACAGTGGATCATCGACGCGCACATCCCACCCGTGGGCACGCCGACCCGGCCGGTCGAATCGAGCTACATGGCCAACGCGTGGATCCGGATGAAGCACCCCGACTACGACGAGTTGAAGTCGATGTTCGACACGGTGGGCGAGATCTTCCAGACGCGCGCCCGCTGAGGACCGCGCGAGCCGCGCGAGCCGCGATGGAACATTTCAACTCATTGTAGTGTAAAAGGTTACAAAGCGCCGTTCTTTGGGCCGGGATCCCGCGGCGTGTCGTACCGGGACCCGGTCGATCCTACGGAACACGAACGGAGACAGTCTTTGGGCAACAAGTATGGCAAAACGACGTTGGATCAGGCACGCGACGAGCTCATGAGCCATGTCATGCGCTGCAGTGTCTTGCAGGCGCGCATGGAAGACCGCATGGAGTGGCTGGAGGACACCCTGGCCTACATGGGTGAGCGCTACCCGTCGCTGAATGAGATGGAGCTCGCCAAGCTGGGGATGATCGGCCGCCAGTTCGTACAGCCCGCCATTCCCCATGGGAGCGGAAACACCGCCCACAACCGACCGGAGCCCACGGTCGTGACCACCACGGGCGAGGAGCTCACCGAGAGCGAGGCCATGGCCGGCCCCATCGAAGTGGTAAGAGGGGGAGTTGCAGCCCGCCTGAGCCGAGCGTGGGTGGGCACGCGAAGGGGGTGGCGACACGGGTCGCCACCCCCTTCGCGCGTTCGGGCGCCTCGATCGGGGCCTGCCCGCTAGACGAGCACCGGCACGTCGGGCTCGAAGAGGGACCGCGGACGTCCCTGCGTCTCCGCGGACGCGCCCGTGACCCTGTCGAGGATGGCTGCCGTCGAGCGGTAGAGGCGCTCGGCCTCGTCGTGGCTGTTGCCGATGGCCGTGATGCCGAGCTTCCCGTACTGGGAGAGCGCGCCGATCATGAAGAAGAGCACACCGGTGAGGCTCTGGTGCTTGAACTGGAGGCCGAACTCGATCATGAGGTCGAGGAGGTCCTCCGGGATGAGCCCGCGGTAGTCCGGCGACTTCAGGTTGTCGGAGGCGTAGTAGAACTTGTGCCTCCCGTCCGCGGCGAGGTACAGGCCCGTCTCCGGATCGAGCCCCCCACCACCCAGGAACTCGAGCGCCATGAACGGGGGCGTGGTGCCGCCCATGCGGAGGTTGATCTCGACGGCGCGGGCCTCCCACGCCCCTCCGCTCGTGCGGGTGGTCACGAAGTCGATGCCGAACCGACCGACCGCACCCCTCTGCGCCAGCACCCGACCGATGCGACGACCCGCCACGAGGATCGAGTCGCGGTAGCGGTCGTCCGCCGGGAAGCGGCACCCGACGTACGCCTGTCCGGTGGTGCCCCCCAGCACCTGGTCGTGCGTCGAGATCACCTCGATGTCCCGATTGGGATGGACGCGGAGCTGAACGCTCGGCGACTCCACCTCGTCGCCCTCCACCCACTCCTCCACGATCCCGCCCATCTCCCCGAACTTGCGGAAGAAGGCATCGACCGTCTCGCGGTTGCCGGGCCATTGCATGTCTTGAAGCCCACGCTCGACGGCGGCCCGCCGCTCGGCGGGCTCCTCCGGCAGGTCCTTCGGGAAGTGGTACACGCCGTTGCCCTCCCCGGCGAAGCTCTCGTTGAGCTTGACGACGGCGCGCCGGATCCCGGGGCGCTCGCGCGTAAGGCCATCGAGCGCGTCCACGACCCCCTCGCGCGTGCGCAGGTCGTTCACGCCGAGCGGGTGCTCCACCCCGGCCTCGGCGAAGATCTTCCGTGAGCCGGACTTCGTGCCCATCCACAGGAGCTCGGGATCCGTGGCGTTCAGGGGGATGCCCAGCTCCACCGCGAGCCTCCGCTCCAGGACCGTCGCGTTGTAGCAGGTGAGGTAGGCCCTGCGCGGATCCCCGATCCACGAGCGCATGCGCTCGATGAAGCGGGGCCGCTCCAGGATCTTCCGGGTGAGCGCCTTCGGGCTGGCGTCGTAGAGGCAGAGCACGAGGAGCCGCTCGCGCGCGCGTCCCAGCGGAATGCCCGGAAGGTGCTGCAGGTAATACTCGAGGATCTCGGAGTGCACCGGCTGGCTCGTCACGTAGATCACGCGTGACATCGGATTCGCCAGCCGGATGAGGGTGAAGAGCAGCCGCTCCTCGTAGAACGCGGATCCTTCGATCTTGGCCAGCTCCTCCTGGTTCACGGAGATGGACGGGACCACGACGGAGGTGTGTACGGCCTCGCCCTGGCGATAGGCGCGGTAGATCTCCGGGAGATGTGCCTTCAGCTCGGCGAAGCGCGCCAGCTCGAGGTCGGACCCGAGGGGACCGTAGGGGGAGTGCGCGTGCATGGTGGGGTCACCTCACTCGTAACGCACGTCGACGCGGGCGAGGTAGGCGGCGATCCGCCGGACCACCTCGGACGCGCCGGAGAGGTCACCCTCCTTGGCGCGTGTCTCGAGTGCGGCACCCAGTTCCGTAAGCTCCTCGAAGCCGTAGCCACCGGCCGTTCCCTTGAGCGCGTGCCCGCGGGATCGAAGCGTCTCGAGTTCGCCGCGCTCGGCCGCCTCGCGCAGCACCTCGACCTCTGCGTGCCGCTTCTCGAGGAAGCGCGGCATGAGCGGCTCGAGCTCCTCGGGTACGACCACCACGAGCCGGTCCCCACCCGCATCGGATCCACTCATCACGTGTTCCCTGGAACGAGGGCAGCCGGGTCGCGCGCGCGCATGCGCGTTCGCGACGCGCAGGAGCAGCACCTCCTTGCGCACCGGCTTGCGCATGTAGTCGAAGGCCCCATGGGCGAGCACGTGCTCCTCGGTCTCCGGGTCCTCGGTGGCGGTCAGGAAGAGCGTGGGCACGTCGATCTCCTTCTGCCGCATGATCTCCAGGAGCTTGAGCCCGTCGAGGTTCGGCATGTTCACGTCCGAGAGCACGAGGTCGACTGTCCCCGAGCGCGAGCAGCATGAGCGCGTCCACGCCGTCGGCGGCGCCGAGCACCCGGTACCCGGCACCGGACGAGGTGCAGCTCGACCAGGGCGCGCATGTCCTCGTCGTCGTCCACGACGAGGACCACCCTCGGCGCTTCCAGGGCTCAGGCGACGCTGCCGGCGCAGCGCCCTGCTCCTTCGCCGGCTCCGGCGTGCGCGTGTCGGTCGCGGACTTCGGTGGTCGGCGTCGTCCCCCGCGGCGGCACCGATTCCTCCAGGAGGACGTCGTCCACCACGTCGCGCAGGGCGAACTTGTGCGCCCGCAGCTTCTCGAGCGCGTGGTCGCTCACCAGGTAGTCCCCGCGTTCCGCGCAGTAGGCCCGGATCTCGGCGATGCCCCGACCGTCCCGCACCAGGTCCTGGACCTCCCGGTCGAAGACGAGGATCTCGTAGACGCCCTCACGCCCGCGGAAGCCCGTGTCGCGGCAGACCGGACAGCCGACGGGGTACGCCGAGCGTCTCCGGCACGTCGGTCGTGAAGCGGCGCAGCAGCTCCGCCTCCTTGGCGGTGGTCTCCTCGACCCGCTTGCACTCGGTGCAGAGCTTCTTGAGGAGCTTCTGCGCGACCACGGCCGCGATCGAGTCCGCCATCGCGCCCCGCTCGATCCCCAGCCGCTCGAGACGGAAGATCGCCGTCGTCGCGTTCGAGGAGTGCAGCGAGGAGATCGTCAGGTGCCCGGAGCTGGCGAACTCGAGCACCGCGCGGGCCGAGAAGGGGTCCCTCACCTCGCCGAGGAAGAGGATGTCGGGATCCTGCCGCACCGCCGACTTCAGCAGGGCCTCGAACGTCACCCCGGCGCGCTGGTTCACCTGCTGCTGGTTGGCGTAGGGGATCCGGTACTCGACCGGGTCCTCCACGGACATGATGCTCCGCGTCTGCCCGTCGACCGTGGTGAGGAGCGTGAAGATCGTGGTGGACTTCCCCGAACCGGTGGGGCCAACCACCAGGATGGTGCCCTGCGACCGCGACGCCAGTTCGCGCACGAGGGACGACTGCGCGTCCGTCATGCCCAGCTCCTCCAGGGGGCGCGCCTCCGCGTCGGGATCGAGGATGCGGATGACGATCGTCTCGCCGCCCGTGGTCGAGCTCGTGGCCAACCTCAGCTTGTAGCGCCGGTCCTTCAGCGAGGCCATGAGCGCGCCGTCCTGCGGCTTGCGCCGCTCCGCGATGTCCATCCCGGCCAACGCCTTGAGCCGTGACAGCATCTTGGCGACATGCGAGGATCCGATGGTGCGGATGTCCTGCATGTCACCGTCGATGCGGAAGCGGATGAGGGCGCCGTGCTCCTTGGGCTCGATGTGCACGTCGCTCGCGCGCTCCTGCACGGCCTCCCGCAAGACGTCGCCGACCAGCGTGAGGGCGTCGGTCTCCCCGACGTCCTCCTGCCGCTCCGCTTCGAGGGAGATGGTCCTGAAGCCCACCCCTATCGGACCCAGGATCCCCTCGGACGGCTCCTCCAGGAGCAGGCGGATCCGTTCCGGCTCGGCCAGCGCGATCTTCGTCTCCGCCGCGTGCCAGAGCGTCTGGTCCAGCGTGTGCATGAGCTCCCCGTCGAAGGGATTCGACAGCACGATCGTCCGGTCCCGTAGCGGGAGCACGAGGTTCGACTCGCAGAACGCCTTCGGCAGCACGCCCAGCCCAACGTCCTCCGCGTAGAATCGGTTCGCGTACGGCAGGCCGAGGAAGTGGCTCATATAGCGCGCGAGCTGGTCGTTCGGCAAGCGGAGGATCCCTCCCAGTTCGTACACGTCGAGGGGCCGGACCGCGTCGCACGCGGCGGCCTGCGTCCGCGAGGCGTTCCTCTGGGCCTCGAGGTACTGTTTGAACGCCACGAAGGTGGAGGGGAGGAGCCAGGGCCTGCTGCGGCGCCCCGAGGCGCGCAGCGAGCGCCAGGTGCCCTGCGTCTCGAGTTGCCGCGCCACCTCCTCGAGGATCGCGTCGCCCTCGAACGGCTTGTGGACGTAGGCCGCGCCTCCCAAGGCGAACGCCTTCTTCCGGTCCTCCTCCGAGCCCAGGGAAGTGACGAAGATCACGGGGATGTACGCCAGATCGTCCCGTTCCTGGATCTTGGCGCAGACCTCGTAGCCGTCCATCCCGGGCATGCGCACGTCCAGGAGGATGAGATCCGGCCGCGTCCGGTCGTCCTCCAGGAGGCGGAGCGCCTCCTCCCCACCCTCGGCCTCAAGCATTTCGTACATGCCGCCGACAATACCCTTCAGGGAACGACGGACCACCTTGTCGTCGTCGACGACGAGGAGCCGGGGACGCGCTCGATGTTGTTCCATGGGCAGTACCGGCTCCGATCAGCCAGCGTCGTTCCGTTCCGGACGACGCAAGTTCGAGGGCAAGGACATGGACGCAATCGCACGCACCGCCGCTCGGTTCGACGAGCCGCCGGTGACCGCCCCCCTCCGCCCGGGGGAGGTGCGCTCACTGCGGGACGTCCTCCGGCTCGAAGCGGGGCGCGGCGGTCCCCCCGCGGTGCAGGCCCTGGAGACCGCGTTCTTCGAGGAGCTCTTCGAGAGTTCCCTCGAGGCGCTGTGCCTCTTGGCCCGCGACGGCCGCATCCTGCGCGTGAACCGGGCGTTCGAGCGGCTCTTCGGCTTCACGAACGCCGCCTGCCATGGCGCCGACATCGATGAGCTGATCCTCTCCCCGGGCGACGCCGAGGAGGGTCGCGTCCTCACGAAGACCGTGGAGCGGGGCGGCCTCGTCACGACCGAGGCGGTTCGCCTCACGCACGACGGCACCGCCATCGACGTGTCCATCCTCGCTCAGCCCGTGCGCGTCGAAGGCGTCCAGGTGGGCACCTACGTGATCTATCGCGAGATCACGGAGCGGAAGCGCGCGGAGGAGGAGCTGCGCAAGGCGAAGCGGGTGGCGGAAGCCGCGAACACGGCCAAGTCCCAGTTCCTCGCGAACATGAGCCACGAGATCCGGACGCCGATGAACGCGATCATCGGCATGGCGGACCTCTTGGCGGAGACCGAGCTGAGCCAGGAGCAGCAACGCTACGTGGCCATGTTCCGGTCCGCGGGCCAGGCGCTTCTCACGCTCATCAACGACGTTCTCGACCTCTCGAAGATCGAATCAGGTGAGATCGAGATCGAGGAAGCCCCCTTCCGACTCGATGAGCTGCTGCGCGACGTGGTCCAGGTCTTCGGCGTCGCGGCGCAACGCAAGGGACTGGAGCTGGTGGCGCGCATCGATGAGAAGGTCCCGCCGGGCGTGTGCGGGGATCAGACCCGCCTCCGGCAGGTGCTGAACAACCTGCTCGGCAACGCCACGAAGTTCACCGCGGAGGGCGAGGTAGGCCTGGACGTGTGGGTGCGGCCCGACCCCGAGGGCGGGCGGAGGCGTTTCGTCCTCCAGGTCGAGGTATGGGACACCGGCTGCGGCATCCCGGCCGAGAAGCTGGATTCGATCTTCGAGCGCTTCGTCCAGGCGGACGCGGCCACCACGCGCAAGCACGGCGGCTCGGGGCTGGGGCTGACGATCTCCAAGCGGCTCGTCGAGGTGATGGGCGGCCAGCTCGCCGTCGAAAGCACCCCGGACGAGGGCAGTCGCTTCACCTTCACCGTCCGTCTCCAGACCGGGACCGTACCGGCCACCAGCGAGGTCGTCGAGCGGCCCGACCTACGGGGCGTCCGCTCGCTCGTGGTCGACGACCATGCGGCCAACCGACTCATCCTGCGCGAGATTCTCGCCAGCTGGGGCGCTGAAGTCGCCGAGGCCGCCGACGGCGGAGCGGCGCTCGCCTATCTCGAATCGGCCGTCCTCGAGGGTCGGCCCGTGGAGCTCGTCTTCCTCGACGGCCATATGCCGGGGATGGACGGCTTCGAGGTCGCCGAGAAGATGATGGGGGACACGCGGCTCCTCGCCACGCCCGTCCTCATGCTGACGTCGCTCGACCGCCCCGGGCACATCGCGCTGTCCCGCGAGATGAACATCCAGGCGTACATGGTGAAGCCCATCCAGCGGGACGGGCTCGCCCGCGCGATCGGAGGCGTGTGGCCCGCCGACCGCGCCACCGCTCCGACCCCCAGGGACGCGGAGGCGCTCGCGGAGCCCCTCCCCGGGCACGGCGATGCCGTGGCCGCATCGTTCCCCGAGAAAGCGGCCGGCGACGAGCGGCGCACCCGCGTGCTGCTCGCCGAGGACGTCGAGGAGAACCAGCTTCTCGTCAGCCTCTACCTCAGGGACCACGGCGTGGACCTGACCATCGCGTCCACCGGTGTGGAGGCCGTCCGGGCCTTCGAGCAGGGCCCCGCGTTCGACCTCATCCTGATGGACATCCAGATGCCGGAAATGGATGGCTACGAGGCCACACGGATCATCCGGAGCATGGAGGCACAGTCCGGCAGGCCGTCGGTGCCGATCCTGGCGCTCACGGCCCACGCCCTGCAGAAGGAGTCCATGCTGATCATGGAGGCGGGCTGCGACGCCCACCTCACGAAGCCCATCCGCAAGGGCGACCTCATCGACGCGATCTCGCAGTACGCCCTCCGCCCCATCGACTAGAAGGGCAGAGACAGCGGCCCGCGCGCAGGAGAGCCCGGTCAGCCCTCCTTCCGCTTGCCCGTGAAGGGGTTCTCGCCGCGCGGGGTCGTGATCGTCCCCTCCATCGTGCCTTCTTTCACCGTCGCGGTGAAGGACTGCGAGAACGTCCGGTCGGCCCGGCCGAACTCGAGCACGAAGGTGAGCTTGTCACCGTGCAGCATGCCGTTCTTCACGGGCGCCTCGCCCATGCGCATCTGGGCGGTTCCCGTGACGTTCATCCCGTCCTGGGCGAAGACGACGGTGACGGTCTGGTCGCCGCGGGGCGTCGCCCACGACAACTCCCAGCTCCCGGACACGTCCACGTCCTGGGCGGCATGCAGGGGCGGCGGGGATCACCAGTGCCACGGCGGCGAACGCCGCCAGGATGGAAGCACGACTCATGGCCGGACTCCGAAAGAGGTGAGGTGCGCCGGCCGCACGGGACCGGCGTCCGTAATAGACCCCGCGCAAGGCCGTTGTGTTAGCCTCGGGCACGCAGCCCGTCAGCCGGCGAGGCTACGGACCAACGTCTCGCCGTGGCGCAGGAGGTGCAGGTCCCCCGAGGGCAGTCCGGCCCCCTCCCATGCGGCACGCGCTCGCGCCGGCGGCTCGAGGGGGTCCTCGAACGTCAGCCGCCACGTGCCCCAGTGGATGCCGACGAATCCACCTCGCCCTCCCGCGTCCCGGTAGGCCTGAACGGCCTCTTCCGGGTTCATGTGCGCCGAGCCCATGAACCAGCGGGGCTCGTAGGCTCCGATCGGGACGAGGGACAGGTCGAACGGACCCAGCCGCTCGCCGATCTCCCCGAAGGCCGGGCAGTAGCCCGAATCGCCGGCGAACCAGAGGCGCGGCCCCGGCGCGTCGCCCCGCGGCCGGATCACCCAGCCGCACCACAAGCGGCTGTTCGTGCCCAACGGGCGGCGCCGCGTCCAATGGCGGGCGGGAGTGGCCACCGCTTCGAACGCTCCACCAGGGAGCTCGACCCCTTCCCACCAGTCCCGCTCGACCACCGTGTGCACACCGAGGCCGGCGAACCAGGCACGGTAACCGAGGGGCGTGAGCCAGGTGAGGTCGTCCCGGTAGCGCTCGTGCAGCGCCAGCACGGTCTGCCGATCCAGATGGTCGTAGTGGTCGTGCGACAGCAGGACGGCGTGGATGGTCGGAAGGTCCGCGAGGGCCATCGGGGGTGGCACGAAGCGGGGCGGCCCGGCGAAGCCGACGGGGGAGCAGCGATCCGACCATACGGGGTCGGTCAGGAGGTTGAGCCCCGGCAGCTGGATCAGCGCGGTCGCGTGCCCGATCCACGTTACGCGGACCTCGCCCGCCCGGACCACGGGATGGGCCAGGGCCGGCGTCGCGCGCGGGATCTGCCCAGGCTCCGGGTCGGGCGCTCGCTTCGTGGTGCGCCACTCCCAGACCAGGCGCCAGAAGCGCCGCCGCAGCGCGTCGTCACCGGCGGCGGTAGGCCAGGGATTACGGAAGCGGCCGTCGGCGCGGTGGTGGGAGGGCCGGTTGGGTGAGGTCATGGGAAGCGTGGGGTGGGACGTTCCGCCGCGCCAGTTCGGCAGGCTCGAGCGACCACGAAGATAGAGGTCGTCTCTTCTCTTGGGCTATACCAGACCGTTTGGTAGGTTACTTCGTATCGCCTCGCACGCCGTGGCCGGCGCGATCGCACGCACCGGCGTACGGGGTCCGTCCGAGATGAAGATGGGGGACTGGATGAACACGGAGATCGCACGGGCCGAGAGAGGACAGTCCATGACGCGCGTCACCCGCCACGACTGGATCGAAAAGGGGTTCCGCATCCTCGTGGACGAGGGCGACGGGGGCCTCACCGTCGACGCGCTATGCGCGCGGCTGGACCGATCGAAGGGGTCGTTCTATCACCATTTCGAGGGACGACCCGGCTACGTGCGGGCGCTCCTGGAGGCGTGGGAGCGCGCGGCCACCGATCGGCTGATCGAGACGGGACGCTCCGCCGCGCCGGTCGAGGACCGGATGCGGGCCGTGAACCGGCAGGCGTCCGAGCTGAAGAACGCGCGCCTGGAGCGCGCGATCCGGGGATGGACCGCACGCGAGCCGCTCGCCCGCGAGGTCCAGGACCGCGTGGATCGTCGGCGGCTGGCCTTCCTCGAGGAGTTGTGCGCCGAGCGGATGGGCGAAGGGGATGCCGCCCGGCGCCTGGCCCGCGTCTTCCAGCTCGCCTTTGTGGGGGCACAGCACCTGGACCCTCCGCTCGAGGGAGAGGAGCTGTACCGGACGTTCCGCTTCCTCGACCCGCTCTTCGACGTGGGCGGAGCGCGCTGAGACGCGCGCGGATCGCGAACCCCGATCCGACCTCGGCCGCCGCGCGTGGCTACCGCCCCGTGAGCGCCACCCTGCTGCCGTCGGGAAGGCTGAGCGTCACCCACCGATTGGTGGTGTTGCACAGCGTGCACAGCGCGAAGGTGTCGTCGAGCACCTCGAGATCGGAGACCTGGCCGCACCCCTCACAGCGGGCGTGGATGGTCTTGAAGGTGCCGTCGTTCAGGTGGCTCTTCGCCAGCCGGACGCCCATGACGATCCCGGGCTTGCCGGTGGTCGGGCACTTCCCCGCCGTGCACCCCTCCTTGTAGTCCAGACAGACCACCTCGGCGCCGTCCCTGAGGTTCGCCTGACCGTCGTGCGGCGGCGGATCGATGAAGACGAGGCGAACCTGGTGGCCACAGCCGGAACAGAACGCGGTTTCGCTCTTCACGGGATCAACCCTCCTCGGCGCTCGCATCCGCGTTGCGCCGGAACTCGTCGAGGTTCTCCTTCATCTGCTCGCTGGGCACGTCGAAGATCGGGCACACCGTCCCGCTCGAACACGTCTCCCCGTGCTCGAGGCACACGACGTCGTTCGGCTCGATGTCGTGCGGCGAGGGCCAGGCGGGAGCCTCCTTCTTCACGAGCACGCGGACCGGGCGGTCGCAGGTCGCGCAGTACGCGATACGGGCATCCATGGGGCTCCTCCTGGTTGACCTAGATATGATGAACGACGCGTGCGCCCGGGGCGGCACGCCCCAGGACGTCACGGGCGGTCACGTCGCCTGCACCGAAGAGCGCGGTCGCCGCGGCGTCGGCGGCCATGCACGAGGTGGCCTCCACGGTGATCGACCGCATGCCGGTTTCACGCGGCTCTCCGGTCCTGGGGTCCAGCAGATGGTGGTACCGCCGCCCACCGGACTGGAAGTACTGCAGATAATCGCCCGAGGTGGCCACGGCGCGGTCGCTGACGCGCAGGACCTCGACGACCTCGTCGAGGTGGTCGGGAGAACGCACCCCGACGCGCCACGGCTCCTCGTTCTCGTCCACACCGAGGGCGACCAGGTCGCCGCCGACGTTCACGAGCGCGTGGAAGATGCCCTGGTCGCGCAGCGCCTGCGCCGCCAGATCGACTCCGTAGCCCTTGGCGATCCCCCCCAGGTCGACCGCCACGTTGCCGCGATCCAGCGAGGCACGGGCCACCGACCCGCCGCGGTCCACCTCGAGCGAACGATAGTGATTCCCCGGCGCCGCGGTCTTCAGCTCCTCGGCGGTCGGGGGCGCGTGGCGGGTGCCGACGTGCCACAGCTCCGACACCCGGCCGAGGCAGGGATCGAAGCGGCCATCGCTGGCCTCCGCCCACGCGAGGGCCGCCAAGAGCACGGCGGCCGTGTCGTCCGAGATCGGCACGCTGTAGCGACCGGCGGCGCCGTTCGTGCGGCCGATGTCGGAGTCCGCGCTGAAGCGCGTCATCGTGCGGTCCACGCGGCGCAGCTCGGCCAGCGCTGCGTCGATCGCCTGCTGTGCCCAACGCTCGTCGCGGTGGCGCACCGCGACCTCCGCGATCGTCCCCATCACGGGGATCTGACGGCGCACGAGGTGGTCCCGGCGGCGCAGCGCGCGCGGCAACGACGCCACGGCGAGAGCGCCCACTCCCAGGGCGAGGAATTCACGGCGATCGACGTTCATGGAAGCCTCCCGTCGGCTTCGATTTCGCAATCGTGAGAGCAGGAATCGCAGTGGCCGCTGCCGCAGCCGCTCCCGTTTCCGAGACGCAGCAGGCCGAAGACCACGAACAGCATCGCCATCACCAGGACCGAGATCGCGCCGATCATGAGCTGAACAGCCCCGCGAAGCCCATGAAGGCCAGCGACAGGCTCCCCGCCAGGATCAGCACCAGGCCCATGTTCCGGGCCATGGCCGGCACGTCCGACAGCTCCACCGTCTCGCGGATGGAGGCCATGAGGACCAGCGCCAGCGTCAGGCCTGCGCCCCCGCCGATCGCGAAGAACAGACCCTCGGTGAAGCCGTAGCCGCGGTTGGTCTGGAAGATCGCCAACCCGAGGATCGCGCAGTTCGTCGTGATGAGCGGCAGGAAGATGCCGAGCTCACGGAAGAGCGTCGGTGACAGCTTCTTGATGGCCATCTCCACGATCTGCACGAGCGACGCGATCACCACGATGAAGGAGATGATCCGCAGGTAGGGCGCGTACGGCAGGACATACGCGTTCAGGAGCGAGGCCACCATCGAGGTGATGACGAGCACGAAGATGTTCGCCAGCCCCATGCGCAGCGCCGTCGCGACCCGGCCGGAGACGCCGAGGAACGGACAGAGTCCGAGGAAGAGCACCAGGGTGAAGTTGTTCACCAGCATGGCGCTGATCAGGATCCAGAAGAGCTCGCCCATCATGCGCCTCCCGCGCCCGCTTCGAGGGCTTCGGTCGCTTCACCCTGCACCGCCGTCGTCACGCCGTGCGGCCAGCGACGCGGATGCACCGGCACGTGTCGGCGCTCCTTCCACCAGCCGAACGTCAGCAGGATGATGCCCAGCGTGAAGAACCCGCCCGGGGGCAGGATCATGATCACCCAGGGCTCGAAGTGCGGGCCCATGACCGGGTGGTCGAGGAAGGTCCCGTTGCCGAGGATCTCGCGCACCGAGCCCATCATCAGCAGCGCGATGATGAAGCCGACTCCGCTCCCGACCGCGTCCAGGATCGAGCGCCATACCGTGTTCTTCGACGCGAACGCCTCCTGGCGGCCCAGGATCATGCAGTTCACGACGATGAGCGCGATGAAGGCGCCCAGTTGCTTGTGGATCTCCGGCACCACCGCGTGGAGCACGAGATCGGCCAGCGTGACGAAGGTGGCGATGACGAGGATGTAGGCGCTGATGCGCACCTCCTTCGGGATCCACCGCTTCAGCGACGCCACCAGGATGCTCGAGCCGACCAGCACGAAGAAGGTGGCGAGCCCCATCGCGATCGAGTTCTCCACGGTGTTCGTGACGGCCAGCGTGGGGCACAGCCCCAGGAGCTGCACGAGCACCGGGTTCTCCTTCCAGATGCCCCGGAGGAAGTCCTCCTGCTGCGTGGTCTGCCTCATGAGCCCCCTCCCCCATGCGTCGCGGTCCCGCCCGCGCTCCCGCTCGCGAGGCCCGCCCAGTAGCTGTCCACGGGTCCCTTCAACGCCTCCAGCCGGTGGTTGATGATGCCGATGACGGCGCGGGACGAGATCGTGGCGCCGGTGATCATGACCACCTCGTCGTGGCCGCCCGCGCCCTGGCCCTTCTTGACACCGAGCAACGGCGTGCCCACGTCGTCGAACCCTCCGACGAACGCCGTGTCCTTCTGGATCTTGTCGCCGAGCCCCGGCGTCTCCTTGCTGTCCAGGACCTTCATCCCGAGGAGATCCCCGGTCGCCGGGTCGTAGCCGAAGATCAGCGTGATGACGTCCTGGAAGCCGGCTTCCGCCGCCTTGAGCGCGACGCCCCTCGGCCTGCCGCTGTCGTCGTAGCCCACGTAGACGCGATCGAGGCCGGCGGTGTCGGCCTGCGGCGCGTCCGTGAGCTTGCCGTTCTCGACGAAGACCGTCTCGTAGTGGTCGGCGCCGCCCAGCACCTCGGTGACCGCCTGGGCGAGCACCAGGGCGTCGTAGGCCTCGATGCGCGGGTTGGCCCACTGGAACGCCATGACGATGGCGAGACCGGCCAGTGCGCCCGCGACGGCGAGCGTCCCGATCAGCCGCACCGACGAGGCCGACACCTGGATGGGTGCAGGCGGGGGGCCACCGCCTTCGGCCATGGGGAGCTTCTGCTCGCTCATCGGACCATGGCCTCCTTCCCCGTGCCGAAGAGCCTCGGCTGGGTGGCCCGGTTGATGAACGGCACGAAGGCGTTCATGAACAGGATCGCGTACATCACCCCCTCGGGGAGCCCGCCCCACAGCCGGATCAGCACCACCATCGCGCCGATGCCCACGCCGTAGATCCACGCGCCCTTCGCCGTGGTGGGCGACGTCACCATGTCGGTGGCCATGAACACCGCGCCGAGCATGAGCCCGCCGCTGAACAGCATGAAGAGCGCGTCGGGCTTCGCGGGGATGAAGAAGTGGATGATCTGGGACAGCACCGCGACGGTCACGAAGATCGAGACCGGGACGCGCCAGTCGAGGTACTTCTTCAAGGCGAGGTAGCCCCCGGCCAGCAGGATCACGACGGCGGCCGTCTCGCCCAGCGAGCCGCCCGTGGAACCGATCAGGAGGCGCGCCAACTCGGTGTGGGCGCCCTCGAACTTCATGAGGCCGAGGGGTGTGGCCCCCGTGATCGTGGCCACGGGGTCGGCACCCATCAGGGGGAAGGCGAAGTTGTCTCCACGCAGCGCCTGCCACGGACCGGAGAGGTCGGGCCAGGTGGTCAGGGCCTCCGGGAAGGCCGCCTGCAGGAAGGCGCGCCCGAGAAGGGCGGGGTTGAAGATGTTCTGGCCGAGGCCGCCGAAGAGCAGCTTGCCGAATCCGATCGCGAAGCCACCGCCGAGGAACGCCATCCAGATGGGCAGGCCGGGCGGCAGGGTGAGTCCGAGGAGCAGGCCCGTGATGGCGGCCGAACCGTCGCGCAGCGATCCCCCGGGACCGAAGAGGCGCTCGGTGGCGACACAGCCGATCGTCGAGGCCCCGATGACCAGGATCGCGCTGGGGCCGAAGTACCAGACGGCGGCGAGGACGACGGGGACCAGGCTCCCCACCACCGACCACATGATCCGGGGCGTGCTGTCCGGGCCCTTGATGTGGGGCGCCGCGGTGAGTTCGAAGCGTGGCGTGTCCATCAGGCGACCTTGTCCCCTTCCTTCGCGACTCCGGGCTTCCGCTCGGCGGCAGCAGCCGTCTGCTGTTGCTTCCGCAGCGCCGTCTTGCTGAGGGCGAACATCTGGGAGAGAGGGATGTTGGACGGGCACACGTACGAGCAGGACCCGCACAGCATGCAGTCCTGCAGGTGGAACCCCTCCTGCATGGCGTCGTAGCGTCCCGCCTGAGCGAGCTTGCCGAGCTGAGACGGGTTGAGGAAGACGGGGCAGGCATCGAGGCAGTGCCCGCAGCTGATGCACGGGTAGGTCTTCTTCGGCTTCACCTCTCGCGTCGTCAGCACGGTGATGCCCGTGGTGCCCTTCGTGAGCGGAGTGCGCATGTCGGGCTGCGAGGAGCCCATCATGGGTCCACCGAAGACGATCTCGGCCGCATCGTCCGAGATGCCGCCGCAGAAGTCGAGCACGTCGCCGAGCATCGTGCCGACCGGGATGATCAGGTTCGAGGGGCGCTTCACGCCGGGGCCGGTGACGGTCACGACGCGTTCGATGAGCGGGAGGCCCGTCTCGAAGATCTCGGCGATCGTCGCGATCGAGCCCACGTTCTGGACCACCGCGCCGACGTGCATCGGCAGCTTGCCGGAAGGCACCTCGCGGCCGGTCACGACCTGGATGAGCATCTTCTCGGCGCCCTGCGGATACTTCACGATCAGCGGCTGCACCGTGATGTCGATGTCGGTGGGCCGTGTGCGCTCGAGCGCCGCGATCGCGTCGGGCTTGTTCATCTCGACGCCGATCACCGCCCGCTTCGCGCCGAGGCACTGCATCATGATGCGGATGCCGAAGTGCACCCTCTCCGGATACTCGACCATCGTCCGGTGGTCGGTCGTCAGGTAGGGCTCGCACTCGGCGCCGTTCACGAGAAGCCACTCGATCGGCAGGTCCTTGGGCGGCTGCAGCTTGACGTGCGTGGGAAAGGCCGCGCCCCCGAGCCCCACCACCCCGCCGTCCTGGACGGCCCGGCGCACCTGGTCGGGGGTGAGGCCGTGCCAATCGGGCACGAGGCGGGGGCGCGGGATCTGCGGGCTGTGCCGCTCCACGTCGATCACGACGGTCTCGGCCATCGAGCCGTCCGGGTGGGGCCACCAGCCGATCTCGGCGACGGTCCCTGCCGCGGAGGCATGGATCGGCACCGACACGTAGCCGTCGGCCTCCGCGATCTTGTCGCCCCGCTCGACGCGGTCGCCCTTCTTCACCAGGCAGCGGGCGGGCTTGCCCGCGTGCTGGCGCAGGGGGAGCGCGATGCGTTCGGGGAACGGCATCCGGCGGATCGGCAGGTGCTCCGTCAGACTCTTGGAGTCGGGCGGGTGCACGCCATGCCGGAAAGTGACGCCAAAAAGGTTGAGCACGTCCATCTCCCTAGGTCCGCATAGATGCGGATCCGCCCGCGCGACAGCGCCGGCGGCCGGAGCTTCATCACCAGTACCGATGGCCCAACGAGAAGCTACCTAGCGCCCATTTCAGGGGGTGTCGGGAGGAGAAGGGCCGCTCCGGTGGGGATTGTCGCGGCGGAGAAGTGGGGAGATTCCCTACCGTTCGCGGCACATGGCGTCGATCCGCCCTCCGCTCGCTGGCCAACAACCGGAATCGGTCTTATTCTGGCACGTTGCGTGCCGGACCTCCCGGAGCGCGGGTCGGCGTGGGGTGCGGGGAAGCGCGGGAGCCACCGGGGTGCGCATCCGGAGAAGGCATCCGAGGTTCGCTGTTTGCCGAGGCGGGAAATGAAAAGAGCCACGTCTGCGATGCTGGGCGCAGCCGTCCTGGCGGTTACCCTGGCCGCCGTACCGACCCCTCCGTCCCTCCGACCGCTCTCCGCGGCCGGCGGACGTTCGGCTTCGGACACGTTGACGGCGGACTCGGCCAATTCGGTCTTCGTCTACAACTGCCGGCGCTGCCACGGCACCACGGAGCACCGCGGCAACATGTCGCTCGCCGACTTCGACGTCGGCGCGCTCCCGGCGAACGCCGAGCTCGCCGAGAAGATCATCCACAAGCTGCGCGCCGGGATGATGCCTCCGAGCGGCGCCAAGAGGCCTCCCGCCGAGATCCTCGATGCGCTGGCGACCACGCTCGAGACGAAGATCGACGCGGCGGCGGCAGCGAGCCCGAACCCGGGCGGACGCACCTTCCAGCGCCTCAACCGCGCCGAGTACGCCCGCTCCATCCACGACATGCTCGTGCTCGACGTGGACGTGGACGCCTTCCTGCCCGGCGAGACGCTCTCCGAGAACTTCGACAACATCGCCGACGTGCAGATGCTCTCGCCGACGCTGCTCGAGGGCTACCTGCGCGCCGCGAGCGAGATCAGCCGCCTGGCGGTGGGCGACCCGGCCGCCGGGCCCAGCTCCACCACGTACAAGGTGCCCAAGACCGCCTCGCAGATGGTGCACGTCGAGGGTACGCCCCTGGGCACGCGCGGTGGGGTCTCGGTGGTGCACAACTTCCCCGCCGACGGCGACTACGTCTTCGAGCTCGAGCTGCACCCCGAGCCGACCGGCAACCTCTACGGGCTGACGTCGCCCGACGAGAAGCTCGAGGTGTCGCTCAACGGCGAGCGCGTGGCGCTCCTCGAGATCGACCGGTGGATGTCGGAGTCCGATCCGACCGGTATGCGCATGGAGACGCCTGTCGATCCACGTGGCGCCGGGCCGCAGCGCATCTCCGCCGCCTTCCTCAGGAAGTCGCGACGGCCCGATCGACGACCTGATCACCCCGATCGACCACACCCTCGCGGACTCGCAGATCGGCACCGCCTACGGGATCACGACCGGCCCGCACCTGCGCGACCTCACGATCAGCGGCCCGTTCCGGACCAGCGGCGTATCCGACACGCCGTCGCGGCGCGCGATCTTCGTCTGCCGGCCGACGGCGGCCGACGAGGAGACGCCCTGCGCCCGCCAGATCGTGTCGCGTATCGCGGGCGAGGCGTACCGTCGACCCCTCGAGGACGACGAGGTCGGCGACCTGATGCGCTTCTACCGCGAGGGCGCGGAGACCGGCGGCTTCGAGACCGGCGTGCGTACCGCGCTCCAGGCGATCCTGTCGAGCCCGCACTTCGTGTTCCGGCTCGAGGAGGTCCCGGCGGACGCCAAGGCCGGGGACATCTATGCGATCGCCGACCTCGACCTGGCTTCGCGCCTCTCCTTCTTCCTGTGGGCCGAGCCGCCCGACGAGGAGCTGATCGGGCTGGCACGGGCGGGGGAGCTGTCGAAGCCCGAGACGTTGATGGCCCAGGCCCGCCGCATGCTCGACGATCCGCGCGCGGACGCGCTGGGCACGCGCTTCGCGGCGCAGTGGCTGCGGCTGCAGGATCTCGAGAAGATCCACCCGGACGCGCAACTGTACCCGTACTACGACGCGCGTCTGGCCGACGCGATGCACCGCGAGACCGAGCTGCTCTTCCTCGACCTGGTGCGCAACGACCGGAGCCTGCTCGATCTCATCACGGCGGACTCGACCTTCGTCAACGAGCGTCTCGCCCGGCACTACGGCATCCCCGGCGTGACCGGCGACGCCTTCCAGAAGGTCGCGCTCACCGACCCGAACCGGCGCGGGCTCCTCGGCAACGGCAGCGTGCTCGCGCTCACGTCGCACGCGGACCGGACCTCACCGGTGCTGCGCGGGAAGTGGGTCATGGAGGTGCTGCTCGGTAGCCCGCCGCCGCCGCCGCCGCCCGGGGTGCCCGCCTTCGACCAGACGCCGAGCGCGCACGGGGGCCGGGAGCTGACCACCCGCGAGCGGATGGAGGAGCACCGTGCGAACCCGGTCTGCCAGTCGTGCCACAGGGTGATCGACCCGATCGGACTCGCGCTGGACAACTTCGACGTGACCGGGGCGTGGCGCATCAAGGAGAACGAGATGCCCGTGGACGCCACCGGGCAGCTCTACGACGGCACGCCGCTTACCGGCCCGGCCGACCTGCGGGCGGCGTTGCTCGACCACAAGACCGTGTTCGTGCGGACGTTCATCCGCAACCTGATGGCCTACGCGCTCGGGCGCCGCGTCGAGTACTACGACATGCCCACGGTACGGAGCATCGAGCGGGAGGCGGCCGCGCAGGACTACCGCATGTCGTCCTTCCTCTTCGGCGTGATCCGTAGTCCCGCCTTCCGCATGAGCAAGGCGACCGCCGTTGCGGACGAAGACGCCGCGATGGACGGCATGCACTCAGAACGAACGAGCCCGGAAGCAACTCGATCCAGGAGACGCAGGCGATGCACTTCCTTTCCCAGCGGCACATCCCCCGGCGCACCTTCCTCCGCGGCGTGGGCGCGAGCGTGGCGCTTCCCTTCCTGGACGCGATGGTGCCGGCGCACCGGCTGTGGGCGCGCACGAGCGCGGAGATCGACAAGACCCGCCTGGTGTGCATCGAGATGGTGCACGGCGCGGCCGGCTCGAACGAGCTCGGCGCCTCGAAGAACCTCTGGTCGCCCGCCCAGGTGGGCCGCGACTTCGATTTCGGGGCGAGCAGCCTGAAGCCCCTGGAGCCGTTCCGCGACTACCTGACCATCGTCAGCAACACCGACGTGGCCGCGGCTGAGGCGACGGCGCCGCAGGAGATCGGCGGCGACCACTTCCGCTCGAGCGCGACCTTCCTCACGCAACGGCACCCGAAGCAGACCGAGGGCTCGGACGTGCACGCGGGGACGTCACTCGACCAGATCTACGCCAAGCACTACGGGCAGGAGACGCCGATCCCCTCGATGCAGCTGTGCATCGAGAACGTGGACCAGGCGGGTGGGTGCGCGTACGGCTACGCGTGCGTCTACACGGACACGATCTCCTGGGCGTCGCCGACCGAGCCGCTGCCGATGATCCGCGACCCCCGCGTCGCCTTCGACCAGATCTTCGGCGCGGGCGGCACGCCGGAGGAGCGCGCGATGCGTCGACGCACGGAGCGCAGCATCCTCGACTGGATCGTCGGCGAGGTGTCCGACCTCAAGCGCGAGCTCGGCCCGACCGACCGCGTGCGCATGGACCGCTACCTCGACAACATCCGCGAGATCGAGCGGCGCATCCAGCGCGTCGAGGCCCGCAACACGAGCGGCGAGCCCCGCGAGCTGATGGGTGCTCCCGCCGGCGTGCCCGACGACTTCGAGGAGCACGTCAAGCTGATGTTCGACATCCAGACGCTCGCGTTCGCGGCAGACATGACGCGCGTCTTCTCGTTCAAGATGGGGCGCGACGGCTCCGGCCGGGTCTATCCGGGCAGCGGCGTGGACGCCGCATTCCACCCGGCCTCGCACCACGGCGGCCGCGAGGACCGCGTGCTCGACTTCGCGAAGATCAACACGTACCACGTGAGCATGGTGCCGTACTTCCTCGAGCGCCTGCAGGAGACGATGGAGGGCGACGCCAGCCTGCTCGACAAGACGATGATCCTCTACGGGTCGCCCATGGGCGACTCGAACCTGCACAACCACAAGCGCTGCCCCCTCTTCGTGGCCGGTGGCGCGAACGGGCGCATGCAGGGCAACCAGCACCTGAAGGCGCCGGACGGCACGCCGATGGCCAACGTGATGCTGAGCTTGATGCACAAGCTCGGTCTCGAGGACGTCGAGACGTTCGGGGACAGCACCGGCGATTTCTCGCTGCTCGCATGAGCGCACGGGGGTGAGCACCATGCTGCATGGATCCGGTGGTCGACTCCGAGCGAGCGCGTGGAGCGCGCTCGCGCTGACCTTGCTCCTGGCCGCGCCGCCGGGCGACACCCGCGTTGCCGACGCCGCACAGAAGGACGACGTGGCGTCCGTGCGGAGCCTCCTGCGCGAGGGTGCCGACGTGAACGCGGCACAGGCGGACGGCATGACCGCCCTGCACTGGGCGGCGCGCAACGCCGACCCGGCGCTGGTGGGCGTCCTGGCCTACGCGGGCGCGAACCTCGAAGCGACGACGCGCCTGGGCGGATACACGGCTCTCCACCTCGCGGCCCGCAACGGACGCGAGGGGGTGGTGCGTGCCCTCCTGGAGGCGGGCAGCCGCGTGGACGCGCGCACGAGCACCGGCGCGACCGCGCTCCACCTCGCGGCCGGCGCCGGCAATCCGGATGCGATCGCCGCGCTGCTCGACCACGGCGCCGACGTGAACGCCCGGGAGAGCGCGGCGGGGCAGACGCCCCTGATCTTCGCCGTGGCCGACAACCGGCTCGAGGCCCTGAAGGTGCTGCTCCAGCGCGGAGCCGACGTCACGCTCGAGACCACCGTGGTCGACTACGCCGAGCGCGCCAAGGAGGACATCCCCCTGCAGGAGCGTCGCGAGAAGCTCATGCAGGCGAAGAAGGAGGCGGCGGGCCTGCTGCCGCCCGAGGAGGACGACGAGAAGGAGGAGGGGCCACGGAGACCGTGGCGGACCGCTCGGCCGCGCAGCTCCAGAGCCGCGACGAGGCGCCGGCCGCGGGCGCGAAGCCCGCGGAGAAGGCCGCGAAGAAGGAGCCGCGAAGCCCGCGGAGCCGCTCGACCAGGACGCCAGCTGGAAGCGCGACGCCGCGGCCCCGGCCGAGCAGGCCGCCGAGGCCAACCCGGCGCCTCCCGAGCCCGAGCCCTTCGGCTACGCCGACCTGGTGGGCCGCCAGGGCGGGATGAGCGCGCTGCACTACGCGGCACGGGACGGCCACCTCGAGGAGGCGAAGGCGCTGCTCGCCGCCGGGGCGGACGTCAACGAGCCCACCGCGGGCGACCACACCACCCCGCTGCTCATCGCCACGATCAACGGCAACTACGACCTGGCGATGGTCTTCCTCTCGGAGGGGGCGGACCCGAACCTCGCGAGCGACGCGGGCGTGGCGCCGCTCTTCGCCGCGCTCAACAACCGCTGGGCGCCGAAGGCGTTCTACCCGCAGCCGACCGCCTTCAAGCAGCAGGAGACGTCGTACCTCGACCTCATGGCCGCGCTCATCGAGAAGGGCGCCGACGTGAACGTCCGATTGAAGAAGCACCCCTGGTACACGTCCTACAACTTCGATCTGCTGGGCGTCGACTTCATGGGCGCCACGCCCTTCTGGCGTGCCGCCTACGCGCTGGACGTTCCCGCGATGCAGTTGCTCGTGGACCACGGGGCGGATCCCGGTATCCCGACGATGAAGCCTCCGTCACGCCGCCGTGGAGGCGCGCGCGGAGGCGGCGGGTTCGGCAGGCCCGACGGAGAGAAGAAGGAGGCGGATCCGTCCGGCCTTCCGCCGGTCCCGGTCTACGGCCCCGGTGTCTACCCGATCCACGCAGCCACGGGCGTGGGCTACGGACAGGCGCGCGCCGGCAACTCGCACCGCCACGTGCCCGGCAGCTGGCTACCCGCGGTGAAGTACCTGGTCGAGGAGCTGGGTGCCGACGTGAACGTCCGCGACTTCCAGGGCTTCACGCCGGTGCACCACGCGGCGGCCCGCGGGGACAACGAGGTCATCCAGTACCTCGTGGATCATGGCGCGGACGTCACCCTCGTGGCGCGCACGGGCCAGACCACCGTCGACATGGCCAACGGCCCGCAGCAGCGCGTACAGCCCTTCCCGGAGACCATCGCGCTCCTGGAGAGCCTCGGCGCCACGAACAACCACAAGTGCCTGAGTTGCGACTAGCGCGGCGCTGAGAGCCGCGTCGGCGACGCTACGCTCACATACCCGAATCGGGGGTGAGTTGGCCGCGGATCTCCCCGCGCGGATTCGCCGCGGTGTGCACGTTCACGTAGGCGTTCCCGGCGCGGATCTGCTCGATCACGTCGGCCTCCACCGTGGTGTTGCCCTCCGTGAGCACCCCGGAGAAGCCCGCGCCCTTGTCCTCGCGGAAGAGGGGGACCAGGACGCCGCCGTTCTCGCCCGCGGCCGCGCCGTGGATGTGCGCCATGGTGGGGTGGTCGATCCCCGTCACCTCCACGTGCCAGGTAAGGTGGTCACCGTCGATCGTGACCGTGGCCGAGCCGGTGGCCTTCGTCTGTACGGCCGGGACCTCGCTCGATCCGTCGAGGGTGGCGGTGAACCGCTCCGCCGGCCGTTTCGAGCCCAACGCCCAGAAGAGGGCGGGCACGAGGGCGAGCGGCAGCGAGCGTCTGGGCAGCTTGAACATGGTACCTCCTCGCGGGATCCTCCGGAGTGAACCGCGCCCGGAGTGCGCGCGCCCCGCGGCGGAGCCACGCCGCGGTCATGCCGGGCGGGATGCAAGAGCGAGGCCAGCGGGCGTCGGGCTCAGGACGCCGTCCATCGCGCATCGGACGCGCGTGAGCTGTCCCTGCCGGCCTCCGGAGGTCTCCGACGTCAGGAGGAGGGTGGTCGCGTCCTCCCAGTCGACCGCTTCCCCGGAGGGCTCCAGCGCGCCCAGGAAGCACGTCGCGGCGTCGCCCGGGTCGGCCGGCAGCGGCCAGGGGAAGAACCAGATCTCCGAGTAGGTGCGCACGGCGAGCGTCGCGCCGTCGGGGCTGAGCGCGGCGCCGGTGACCACGCGTCCGATCTGCCAGTTCGGCTCGATCGGGAGCCTCCGGCCGGCCGGGAGCTCGACCACCGTGTCGGCCTCCATGGCCGCCACGACGTCCGGGCTCGGGAGGTCGAAGAGCAGGACGTCGGGCGTGCGCCCCTTCGTGACGAGGACCAGGTCACCCTCCCGCGCCACCGCCACCCCTTCCACGTCGTGGGGGCCGTCCGGGTAGCGGAAGCGGAGCCTTCCCAATGGGGTCGCCGTGCGCGTCGAGTCCGTCGGGTCGGGCTCGGGCACCACGTACACGGTGAGCACGTCGCGCTCCAGCCCGTTGTCCCCCGTGTCCGCCAGATAGAGGCAGTCGGCGGCCTCGGAGCCCTCCGTGCCGGCGTCCTCCGGGCAGGCGGCCACGGCCATGTCCTCCCAGTCGCGCGCCGACGCGCCGGCGACGTCGTACGTCGCGACGAGGCGGGCGGACATGTCGAGCGCGTAGAAGCGTGGACGGTCGCCCGAGTCGTTGTGCGTCCACAGGATCCCGGAGTGGGATCGGCTCACGCCCAGCCCCGAGCTCTCCACGAGCTGCTCCGGGAGGGGCCCGAGCGCCTCCACCGACCGGGGCGCGAGCACCGCCTGCGCGTTCGCGAAGCGCGATATCGCGAGCCTTCCCTGCCCCACCCGCACCAGCGCGACCGCGACCAGGACGAGGACGGCGAGGCCCAGCGCCTTCTTCAGTGCTCGCATGGAGGGTCCGTACGCGGGCGGCGGGCCCGGGTAGAAGGTCGACGACGGGCCCGGCCGACGCACGCGGCCGGGCGTTCGCGCTCGAACCTCCTACCTCGGCGTCCGCGTCACAAGGCCGGCCGAGTCCCAGATACGCCTCGTCCGTCCCCACGCTTGCCTCCGACGGCACGATGCGAGACGATGCCGACGGGGCGGCGCCTCACTCGCCCCTCCTGGACGCGGCCGCAGAGCCGCGCGCCCTGCCCCGAAGGGAGGTACGCATGAAGAAGGCCCCCGTGGTGGTCTGGTCGGTGCTGGGAACCGTCGCCGCGCTCCTGGTGCTGGCGCTCGCCTTCCTCTTCTCGGGCGCCTACGACGTGGCCGCCGATTCCCCCCACACCGGCGTCACCCGCTGGGCGCTGCACGCCCTGATGGACCGCTCGGTCGAGACGCGCGCGTCGTCCGTGGAGGGGGTGGCGCCCACCGACCCCGAGGCCCTGCGGCACGGGTTCGGCGAGTACGACGAGATGTGCGTGACCTGCCACGGGGCTCCCGGCGTGGAGCGCGGCTCGATCGGGAAGGGGTTGAATCCGGAGCCGCCGGACCTGGGCGCGGACGACGCCGAGACCGACGACGCCGAGCTGTTCTGGATCGTGGACCACGGGATCAAGTTCACCGGAATGCCCGGCTTCGGCGACACGCACTCGGCGGAGACCGTCTGGGCCATCGTCGCCTTCGTGAAGCAGCTCCCCGGGATGAGCGCCGCCCGGTACGCCCAGTGGCGCGCGGAGTACGCCGAGCACGCCGAGGAGCAGGAGCGCGCCGACGAGCACGAAGGGCGAGGACGAGCACGCGGAAGGGCACGAACACCCACACGGCGCCGGGGGAGCGGCTAGGGGCCTCCACCGGGTCCACGCCCGTGGCGCGGCCGGCCACGGGACGCTTGACCTCGACGTTCGGCACGAACAACGGTTGAAGAGGAGGCAAGCGGCGGGGCCCTGCCCGCCCGAGCGCACGTGCCGACCAGGAGCAGAGGGGGAGGTCCGCGATGATCTTGCCGACGATCCGAGCGTCGTTCGACCGACAGGAGGCGCGCCACCTCGTGCGCCTCATCGGCCGTGGCGATCCCGAAACCGAGCAGGCGGCCCTCCGGCGTCTGGAGGAGAACGGGATCGACGCGATCCTCGACGATCCGCGGGTACTCAACGCCCTCTTGACCGATCCCCACGCGGCGGCGTCACCGGAGGTCCTCGCCTACGTCCTGGTACGCCACGCCCTGCTCGAGAGCGCCATCGACGACCGCGCGATGGCGGACTACATCGCCACGCTCGTGGTGCGCTTCGGGTGCGGCTCTCGCGCGTACCGGATCTCGGACCGCGCCGACGAGGAGTTCCACTACCTCGTCGACATCGTCTCCCGGGCGGACGGTGAGGGCGGCAGGAACGCCTTCCTCCTCCGTTGCCACCTCGGCAACTATTCCCTCTGGGTCTCGGGGATCTTCCCCGACTACCTGGAGCGTCGCCTCGAGAGGAAGGGCGCGCCCGCCCTCTCCTACTACGAGCGGATGGGTGCGACCGGCTACCGCATGGCGGCGGAGACGCGCGAGGCAGAGGCGCTCGGCGTGGGCGACCTCTTCCGCGATGTGGCGCGGGCGTTCCCCGGCGTCCGCCGGGCCCTCAACCGCATGTCCGACCGATACCTCTTCCCCGAGTCGGCCAACGTCGTGAACCGGCTCCTGCGCGACGTCGCGCAGCGGTATCCGGGGAAGGCTTCGGGGGACTGACGAAAAGCGGCCGGGGGATGTCTCCACCCCCCGGCCGTGCCGCTCCCATGGGTTCGGCGTGTCAGCCGCTCAGTTGAACGGCTCGGCCCGCTTCACCCACTTCTCCAGGTCCTTCTCCTTCGGGTTCGTCGGGTCCCCGGGGTGGATGATGCCGGCCGGGCACTTCTCGGCCGCCTGGACGAGCTGCGCGAACGTCCCCGCGTGCACGTCCTTGATGTAGGCCTGCTTGTTGTCGTCGTAGGCGAACATGCGGCTGTTGAGGTTCGTGCAGTCGTTGCACGAGGTGCACCGCGGCGTCTCGATGTAGGCCTCCATCGCGAGGCTGTCGTCGTCCTCCCTTCCGGCTCCGCCACCGCCACGGCCGCCTCCTCCGCGGGCGCCGGCGACGTCGCGCCGTTCCCGCCCGAGGGCGCCTTGTCGGCTACGGGCGCCTTCGCCGGAGCAGCCACGCCGCCCCCACCGAAGTCCACGCCATCCATCGGCCCGATCGGCTCGAGGCCACGCGTCGACTCGGCGCGCGTGAGCAGGTCCGCGACCGTCATCTGGCCGTCGCCCATCTAGAGCAGGCTCTCGGCCATCCGCCGCGCGATCGCGCGCGGGTAGGTCGCCTTGAGGCTCGGCGAGCTTGGCCTCGTACTCCTGCTCGAGCGCCTTCGACTTCTTCTCGAACTCGGCCTCCATCTCGCCGGAGAGCGTGTCGTGCACCGACTCGGGGACGTCGAGCCCGGCCAGCTCCTTGAGCTGGTGCCAGAACATGAGCCGGTCGTCGGCCAGCAGGATCATCTCGTTGCCCACCTGGAGGCGCTTGAGCTTCCGGTCGTCGGTGAGCGTCCAGATGAACGCCTTCTTCCCCGCCCGCTCCTCGGGAGGCATGAGCGCCAGCTCGTGGAAGGGGACGAACGAGTCGTCCACCTTCTCGGGCGCGAGCTCCGAGAAGTTCTTCCGGAAACGGACCTCGGTGGCGGCCCAGTCGGCGATCGTGAGCGGCAGCTCCATGGACGCGTCCTTGCCGTCGTCGTCCACGTACTTGAGCTCGTAGGTCGGCCAGACCTGGTCGAGGCCGGGGTTGCCGGACAGCGACAGGCAGTCGGCCACGTCCTTCCCGGCGTCGGGGTCGTACGTCAGGAAGGGGAACGCCCGGGACTCGAGCGCCAGCCTGGCCGCCGTGGGAGCCCAGTCGTCCGCGAGGCCGTGCTCCACCGGGCACGGTGTGTAGACGACGAAGACGGAGGGGCGCCGGGTGTTGAGGCCCTTGATGACGCCCTCGATGAGGTGGGAAGCGGAGGCCTGAGAGGACTGGTGGACGAACACGCCTCTGTGGGCCATGGCGATGAAGGCCAGTTCCTTACGGACCTCCGACTTCCCGTGATGCGCTTTCCCCCACGCGGACATGTCCGAGACCTGCCCGGTGAACCCGGAGGTGCAGGCCTGACCGCCCGTGTTGGAGTAGACCTGCGTGTCCAGTACCATGACCCGGATGGGCTTCCCGCTCGCCATGAGGCGGGAGAGGTTCTGGAAGCCGATGTCCATCATCGCGCCGTCGCCCCCGATGCTCAGGATGGGCGGGCACAGATGGAACTCCTCGTCGGTGAACTGCTGCCAGTCGAACTCCACCGCGAGGCGGCGGAACGCGTCGGCGTCGTACGTGCCGTCCACGAGCTGGCGCGCCTTGCGCAGCGACAGAAAGGCGTCACCCATCTTCCGCATGTGCCCTTCGAACACGCCGATGGCGATCGACGGGGCATCCTGGAAGAGGTGGTTCACCCAGGGGAAGGGATAGGGGTTGTACGGGTACGTGCTCGCCCACACGGAGGAGCAGCCCGTGGAATTCGTGATGCCCAGGTTGACCCGTCCACGGCCGCTCGGGCCCTGGACATACAGCCACTTGAGGTGCTCGAGCTCCGCCTTCGACTTCTCGAGGAGCGCGAGCTGCGCCTTCTTGGCCGCGGGCAGCTTCACGCCGACCTCGTCGCCGGACCCGGTCGCCGCCTTCGAGAGGTCGGCCTCGGAGCCCACGAGCTCGCGCGCCTGCCGATCCAACTCGGCGATGAGGCGGTCGATCTCCTTCAGGACCTTGTCGACGCGCGGCTGCATGAGCGCCTCGACGGTCGAGGTCACGAGGTGCACGGCGGTCTTCTCGCCGCACCCCATGCACGCGCCGTCGCCGCCCGCCATCGAGCGGTAGTTGTCCTTCTTGAGGAGCAGCGACGACAGGACACCGATGCCCTCGTCGATGTCGCGGACGTTGATGTAGCGGTCGTCGGTGTCGGGGAGCCGCTCCCAGAACTTCCAGTTGCGGCGCAGCTTGTCGACGATCTCCTCGTCCTGCTGGACGGTGATCAGAGCGTGCTCGGGGCACACGTCCACGCAGATGTTGCAGCCCTTGCAGGCCTCGGGGTTGATCGTGATGGCCAGCAGGCCGCCCGAGTCCTTCTCCTTCGAGTCGGGGAGATCGAAGAAGGGCGTGGTCTTGGCGAGCGGGAACTCGGCGAGGACGGGAAAGACCCTCGACCACTCCTCGTCGAGCTGCGCACGCCGGTCCGCGTCCCATCCGAGCTTGCCGACGACGTTCGCATAGGCGGACGCGGCCACCTCGCCGAACGTCTTGAAGGGCACGCCCTTCAGGATCTTGCGGGACTCCTTCGCGAGGTGCTTCGCGATCTGCTTGACGCGGTCGTTGGGCTTGCCGTTCCCCGTGGTGCGGATCGCCGTATCGAGCAGGTCCTCCACGGAGAGCACGAGCCCGGGGATCGCCGCGTCCGGGCACTGCACCCAGCACTGGCTGCACCCCGTGCACTTGTCCGCCACGAAGTCCGGGACCTCGAAGCGGATGTTCGTCATGTCGCGCACGGTGCTCGTGGCGGCCGGGATCGCGGACAGCGCCGCGTAGGGATCGGAGATCCCGTCCTGGCCGATCGAGCACACCGCGCATACCTGCTCGAAGAAACGTCCCTGGTTGCCGATGCCCATCTCGGCATCGGGCGTGTTCAGCAGCGACGGGATGTGGGACCCCGGCGCGGCCTTCGCCTCGTCCGCTTCGTGGTCGACGTCCGTCGGGACGGCCGTCACCTCGTCGAAGCCGCGGCGGATGACGCGCATGTTGTCGTCGACCACCCGCTGGCCGAGCTTGCCGAACTTGGACTCGATCTGGGCCTTGATGCCCTCGAAAACGCCGGCCTCGTCCAGCCCCTCGTTCTTCGCGAGCGGCGCGCACTTGAAGAAGGCGCCCAGGAAGGCGACGCCCTGCATGCGGTAGCGCAGCTCGGCATCCGAAGCCTCGGCCGACGCGATGCCGAAGGCGTCGAGGCAGAAGACCTGGACCTTCTTGTCACGGATGAAGCGACGCGCCTCGGCCGGAAGCGACTTCCACAGCTCCTCGGGCGACTCGTGGCTCTGGATGATGAAGACGCCGCCCTCCTCCATCCCCGCGAGGGGGTCGGAGTGCCGGAAGACGTTGCCGTCGGGCGACAAGACCACGTTCACGTGCTTCAGCTCGGCGTTGACCTTGATGGGCTCGTGCGCCAGCACGGCGTAAAAGGTGGTGGGCTGGCCCTTCTTCTCGGAGCCGTACTTCGGGTTCGCCTTCACGTTCATGCCGAACAGCTCGAACGCCGTCATCGCGATGTTCTTGCCCATCGTGATGGCGCCCCATCCGCCCACCGAGTGGATGCGCAGCGAGGTCGACCCCTCGGGGAGGAGGTTCAGGTCGCCCGCGGACTCCAGCGCGGCGTCGCCCAGATCCGGATAGGCGTCGAGGAGCTGCTCCTGCCAGATCTGGAGCTTGGGCAGGCGCGTGCCCTTCCGGATGAAGTCGATGCCGAGGTAGAACTGCCGCTTGTGCTTCCCTTCGGGGAGCATGTTGTCGACCGCGGCGATGACGTCGCCCGGCTGCAGGTCGCGGCTACCGAAGCCGAAGCCGGCCGAGTAGAAGTCCGGCATCGCGGCCGGATCGATCAGGGCGAGCTTCGGGTAGGGGAGCGCGACCGCCTCGGCCGCGGCCTTCTTGCGGCCGTTGCCGGTGGGATGCACCACCCGCCAATTCTCCATCCCCTGGGTCATCGCAGCGCGGATCTCACGCAGCAGCGGCGGGTCGACGGCGAGCGGCTGGTCGCAGCGCTCCAACACCGTCACGCCCTTGGCGCCCGCCACGATCTTCGTGATCAGGTCGGCCGGGAAGGGACGGAACATGCTCACGTTGAGCACGCCGACCTTCAGGCCGCGCGTCTTGCGCAGGTATTCCGCCACGACCTCGAGGTTGGGGACCACGGAGCCCTGCCCCGCGAGGATCCAGTCGGCGTCGTCGGTCAGGTAGCCGATCGCGCGTGCGTAGGAGCGGCCGGTCAGCGCGGCGAACTCCGCGAACGCCTGGTCCGAGAGCGTGGCGATGTGGTCGAAGTAGAACGGCCGCTGGGCCGCCACGCCCTGGGCGTAGGAGTCCTGGTTCTGTACCGTGCCGAGCATCGCCGGATAGTCGACGCTGAACAGCTCCGGGATCCGGCGCCGCTTCTCGCCGAAGGTCAGGCGCTGCGCCGGCGTCGGCGACGTGATCATGTCGGCCGGGTCGCCCAGGTACTCGCGGATCAACTCGGGCTCGGCCAGCCTCGCCGTCTCGATCATGTGGCTGGTCAGGAAGCCGTCCTGCGCGTTCAGCCCCGGATTGAGCGACAGCTCCGCAATGCGGTGCGAGATGACCGTGAAGTCGCCGCCTTCCTGTACGTCTTTCCCGAAGAGCTGGAAGAAGCCCGTGTCGTCCACGGCGTGGTAGTCGTCGTGGCCGGCGTGCACGTTGAGCGCGTGCTTGGTCATCGCGCGCGCCGCGACGTTCAGCACGTAGGTGAGGCGCTTGCCGGTGGCCGCGTACAGCGACTCGTGCATGTAGGCGATGCCCTGCCCGCTCGAGAAGTTCGTCGCGCGCAGCCCGGTCATGCTCATCCCCGCGGTCACGGCGGCGGCGGCGTGCTCACCCTCGGGCTCGAAGAAGAGCAGCCGACGGCCGTTGACGTTGAGCTTCCCGGACGCGTGCGCCGCCGCCCAACCTTCGCCCATCTGCGTCGACGGCGTGATCGGGTAGGCGCCGGCGGCATCGCTGGCGTTCGTCTCGGCATGCACCACCGCCCCGGTACCGTCCGTGGCGGTCAGGATGCCTGGGAACCTGGGGCCCTCGCCGGCCCCTTTCTCCTTACTCATGCGGCCTCACTCCCGGCAGGAACGAAGAGCTCGGGAAACTGCTGACCCTCGATCCAGACGATGGCGCCGGTCGGGCACCGCTCGATGGCTTTCGGGTTCTGCAGCTCGATCTGTTCGTAGTCGATGGTGGCCAGACCGTCGATCATGGTGATCAGGCCCGGCTCGGCGTCTGCGACACAGCGCTCGCAGGCGTTGCACGCGACGGAGCAGACGGCCTCGGCCGCCTCTCCGGACAGAAGGTTCTTGCACTGCACGACCAGCTTGTGGTCCTGGGGCATCAGGACGAACAGCCCCAGGGGGCAGGCCTCGACACAGTCGCCGCAGGCCGTGCACTTCTCGGGGTCCACGACGGGCAGTCCGTTGGGCCCCATCACGATGGCGTCGAAGTCGCACACCACCGCGCAGTCGGCGTAGCCGAGGCAGCCCCACGGGCAGGCCTTGCCACCGCCGGTCACGGCCGCAGCCGCGGCGCAGCTCTCCACGCCGTGGTAGCGACCCTTGTAGGGAGCGACGTCGCGCCCGCCCGCGCACAGCAGGCGGGCCACGCGCTTGTCGGCCTTGCCGGCATCCACGCCCAGATACGCCGCCACGTCAGCCCGCGCGTCGGCGCCCATGACCGTGCAGCCCGCAGGTGGCTCGGTGCCGTTCACCACCGCCTCCGCGAAGGCGCGGCAACCGGCCTGCCCGCAGGCGCCGCAGTCGGCGCCGGGCAGGAGGTCGCGCACGCCGTCGACGCGCGGGTCCTCCCAGACCTTGAACTTCGCGTTGGCCAGGGAGATGAACGCGCCGAACACGGTGGCCACCCCCCCCAGGATCGCGACGGATCCGATCAGCTCGCCAGGCGCGATCACGTCGTTCTCCTCAGCCTTCCAGGTCGAGCTGGCTCAGGAGGAAGGCCGCCAGCTGGTCGGCCGGCGTCGCGCTCTCACCGGGCTCCGGAGCGGCGGAGCCGTTGCCGGCGGCCGCGGCCATCGCCGGCTGCTTCGCCAGCGCCTGGAGGTGCGACAGCTCCTCCAGCCAGGTGGGCGCCCGCCGACCACGACCGACGTCCGGCTGCTCCGGCATGTGGCTCACCGTGAGCCGCTGCCAGGAAGCCGCGCCGGCCTCCGGATCGTGGACGAAGCGGGCCTGACCCGGACGCTCCTCGTCGAAGAGGAGCGCCACGCCCGGGTGCGGGGAGCGGGCGAGGCCTGCGAGCTCCGCCGGGTCCGCCGTCTGCACGATGTACGTCCCGGGGGTGATGAGGCGTGCGAGCGGCGCGGGCGTCGTAGGGCCCTGCGTCACGAGCACGATCTTCACCAGCCCGTCGAGGAACTCGCCGAGGCCGGCAGGAAGCAGGTCCTCCGCGCCCACCTCCACCACGAGCGGCGGCGCCAGCTGGCGCTCCGCGCGGTTCCACTTCCGGAAGGTCAGCGCCGAGAGGTACCCGGCGTGCCGGTCGGTGTCGAACGTCCCCGAGCGGGCCAGCTCGACGGCGCGGGCGGCGCCGAACACCTGTCCCACGCGCTCGAGCGCGTCCTTCACCACGTCACGAAGATCGCCTCCCGAGGGCACGAGCACGTGGTGGAAGTCGCGACCCATGGAGAAGTCGGAGAGGATCTGCTCCGCCCGCTCCAGCACGCCCTCGCTCTCGGGCGAGAGCTGCTCGCCGTCGAGCACCAGCGTCGCGAACATCTCCGGATCGATGCGCCCGGCGGCGAACGGTCCGAGCTCCCCCAGCGTCTGCTCCGTGCGGGACTCCGAAGCGCCGCGCCGATGCGCCACGAACGTGCGAATCTCCTCCTCGGCGGTGGCCACGGCGGAGTGGAACGCGTCCACCCGCGGCTCGAGTGCCGCCAGCGCCTTCAGCGCCAGCGCGCCGGCGCCTGCTGTCGACTTGGTCTCAGACGGCATAGCGGTCGAAATCCTGGTTGAGGAGGTCCATCTTCTCGCGCGCGGTGCGCTTGGCGAGCGTCCGCGTCTCCTCGTAGCGAGGGCGGGTCTCGTCGCGGAAGAACAGGCCCAGGCGGACCACCGAGGCGTCCTCGGCGAGCTCCCGGGCGGCGTGGATGTCGGCCGGGTCGTGGCGGACCTGGCTCTTGTAGATCTTGTCCAGCCCCTCGACCCGGATGCCCTCCGGATGGTCGAGAATCTGCACCAGGTCCGGCTTCTTCACGGCGTCGGTGTAGAGGTCCGGCGTGAAGTGCGGGCAGCGCTGCAGGATGCGGACGAACGCGAAGCCCCGGTGCTCGTGCGCCGCCTTGAGCGTCGCGAAGAGGTGCGCCGGGACCCACTCGGCCGTCTGCGCGACGAACGAGGCGTTGGTCACGCTCAGCGTCGTCACCAGCGGGTTCATGGGTGGCAGGTAGCTGCCGTAGGGCTGCGTGTTCGACTTGTAGCCCTGGGGCGTGGTCGGCGACGTCTGCTTCTTGGTCAGGCCGTAGATGTTGTTGTCCAGCAGCATGGCGACCATGTCCACGTTGTAGCGCAGCGCGTGGATCCAGTGACCCGCGCCGATGGAGACGCAGTCGCCGTCGCCCATGACCACGAAGACGTCCAGCTCCGGCCGGGCCAGCTTGATGCCGGTGGCGATGGGGAGCGCACGCCCGTGGATGCCGTGGAAGCCGTAGGTCTTCATGTAGTGCGGGAAGCGGCTGGAGCAGCCGATACCCGACACGAACACGGTGGTCTCCGGTTGGAGCTGCTGGTCGACCATCAGGCGCTGGGCGGCCGCGAGGACCGAGTGGTCGCCACAGCCCGAGCACCACCGGGCCACCGGGCCCTGGTAGTCGCCCATCTCGAAGACACGATCGTCGTCGTCGGCGGCGGCGTGGAGCAGCGAGCAGGAGGATTCCATGATCATGCCGCACCTCCGGGCATGTTTTGCTTGATGGCCTGGACGATCTGCGTCGGCCGCAGCGGCTCGCCGAGCACGCGCGTCCAGCAATCCACGTCGACCAGGGTGGCGGAGCGGAGGAGGATGGAGAGCTGCCCGCGGCGGCGGTTGAGCTCGTCGATGAACGGGTCGCCCTTCTTGTCCGAGTAGTTGATCTCGACCGTCATGACCTTCTTGAAGCGCGAGAAGATCTCGGAGAGTCCGGGCTGCAGCGGCGACAGGAACGTCAGGTGCACGTTCGAGACGCTCAGGCCCTGCGCGCGCGCGCGCTCCACGGCCTCTTCGATCGCGCCCTTGGTGCTTCCCCACCCGACGATCAGGAGGTCGCCACCCTCCTCGTCCCCGTTGATCTCGGGCGGAAGGAGTGTGTTCTGGAACGCCGCCACCTTGCGGCTGCGCGCCGTGTGGGACAGCTCGACCGCCTCGGCGTCGTAGGCGACCTTGCTGCGCGCGTCGTGCGCGAGGCCGGTGAGCGTGTGCTCACCACCGGCCTGGCCCGGAATGAAACGGCGCGAGATGCCCGTCTTCTCGTTCCAGTCGTACGGCTTGGCGCCTTCGGGCAGCGGCCTCAGGTCGGGCGGCGCCGCCTGCCAGGTGGCGGAGAGCTCCGGACGGAGGAACGGCGCCACCCCGGTGGCGAGGTTCGCGTCGGAGAGCACGATGACCACGGTGCGCAGCGTCTCGGCGATGCGCCGGGCCGTCGTCATGATGTGGAAGCACTCTTCGATCGTCGCCGGCGCCAACACCACGTGCGGCGCGTCACCCGGCTGCCCGTAGATCGCGGCGAGCAGGTCGGACTGCTCCACCTTGGTGGGCAACCCCGTGCTCGGACCACCCCGCTGCACGTTGATGAGCACGAGCGGGATCTCGGTCATGATCGCCAGGCCGAGGAACTCGGTCTTGAGCGCCATGCCCGGGCCGGACGTGATCGTGAACGCGCACCGGCCGGCGTACGAGGCGCCGATGGCGACACCCGCCGCGGCGATCTCGTCCTCCGCCTGGTGCAGCGTGCCGCCGTACTTCTCGAACACCTCACCCAGCATGTGCGACACGCTGGTGGCCGGGGTGATCGGGTACATGGCGGCCAGCTCGAGACCGGCGGCCACGGCACCCAGCGCGGCGGCTTCGTTGCCGTTCATCACGACCATCGGAGCACCTGCCTCCATGGTCGGGATCTCGTAGCGGATGTCGAGGTTGTCGCTCGCCCAGGCGACGCCCAGGTCGAGCAGCTCGTGGTTCCGCTCGGTGATCTCCTTCTTCTTGGAGCGGAAGGCGTGCGCGATCTGCTCCTTGGCCCGCTCGACGTCACGACCGAACAGCTCGCACAGCAGCCCCAGCGCGAACATGTTCTTCCCCTTGCGGGGGTTGTCCACCACGGTGAGGCACTGCTCCTCCATGGGGACTTCGATGATCGTGTAGTCGAAGGCGGAGAGCTCCTCCATGGCGTCCGCCCACTGCTTCCGGATCTTCTCGTCCGGGTGGGTGGCCCACATGCTCTCCAGCAGGATGATCGCGTCGGGCGCGAGGGCGTGCAGATGATGGCGTCCGAGCAGCGCCTGCTCGTTGAACGCGATCACCACGTTGGTGTCGTCGCCCCAGTTCGTGACCTCCTTGTCGCCCAGCCGGATCCGGATGCCGGAGGCACCGACCGGGGTGCGCGGGGGAGGCTCGACCTCGGCCGGAATGATCTCCACGGTCCACACGCCGTTGCCCATCTTGGCGGAGACCGCTCCGAAGATCTGGCCGCACTTCTGTGCGCCCTCCCCGGAGTCGGAGACGACCTCGACCGCGAGGTCGGTCACGGTACGTACGGATACTTCTCGGTCCGCCAGCGCCGCAGCGCCGACGGTCGGCAGCTTCATCGCCATCCTTCCCCCGCTGAGAGATGAGGGTCGGTTTGTCTGTGCAGCCGGGTGGCTGCTGGCCCAGAACGAAGCTAGGTACGAGGCTTTTCGGGGGGTGTCGGGAGGTAGAGGCGGCGCCCGGTGGGGATTCCCTTGGGTGCGGAGTGGGGGAAATCCCTACGGGTGGACGGGGAGTGCCGGACCCGCACGCTTCCAATTTTCATGATTTTCATCATGACTATCTTGACAATGCTACGCGCCCGGGCCATCGTGGATCCCGAACCGACGCACCGGGAGCACCCCATGCCGATCCCGACGGACGGCAGCGCACCGCCGCATCCTCGATCGCCTCAAGCGGCAGAGGCGAGGCGAGCGTCCCGAGCTGGCCCGCGCCTTCGACCTGAGCGTGGAGACCGTCCGCTCGCAGGTGAACGCGCTCATGCGCGCGCGGCCTCGTGCGGCGCGAACCGGCGCGCGCAGGTCCACGGACGCGCCCGGCCGCCCCGAGCAGGTTTTCGTCTCACCGAACAGGCCCAGTCGCTCTTTCCGAGCCGAGAAGCCGAAGTCCTCGGAGGGCTGGCCGCCTTCCTGGGTGAGGAGGGGCATCACGACGTCCTGGTCCGCTACCTCGACCGCCCGCGAAGCAGCGCCGCGCGCCGGGCCATGGGGCGGCTCGACGGCATGGAGGGGACGGAGCGACTGGAGGCGGCGGCGCGCATCCTCACCGAGGAGGGCTACATGGCCGAGGTGGTGGACGGCAGCTCCGACGAGGCTCCCCGCATCCGCCTCTGCCACTGCCCCCTGCGCGAGCTGGTCGCGGTCACGTCCGCCCCGTGTCGGGCCGAGATCGGATTCGTGCGCGCGCTGGTCGGGCGACAAGCTCGCGCGCGTCGAATACCTCCCCGACGGAGACGCGGCGTGCACCTACGCGATCGGGCACGCACGCCCGGGAGGCGCCGCGTGACGCCGACCCCGGCGGCCGGCGCCGGTCGACGCGCTCGGCGTCGCCGCGCCACCGCCCTTCTCCCTGCCCGGCGCGCACTTCGCGGTCGCCACGGTCTTCTTCGTGCTCGGAGCGGCGGGTCTGGTCGTCTGGTCTCGCCGGAGCTGTCGCTGGGCGCGTACCTCCTTCCCGCGCGTCACGGCGGTGACCCATCTCTTCACGCTGGGGTGGATCACCACCTCGATCATGGGCGCGCTCTACCAGTTCCTGCCGGTGGCGCTGGGCGAGTCGATCCGCTGGGAGGGCGTCGCCCGGCGCGACGCTGTGGATCCACGCGCCGGGGCTCACCCTGTTCGTGGCCGGGCTCGCCCACTACACGCCGGCGGCGATCGTGGCCGGCGCGTCGCTGTTCGGATTCGCGCTGCTGCTCTTCGCGGCCAACCTGGCCGCGACGCTCCGCCGCGCCCGCACCCGGGACGTGACGTGGTGGGCGCTGGCGTGCGCCTGCACGTTCCTCGTGCTCACGGTCGTGATCGGATGGGCCCTCGCCGGGAACCTCCGCTGGGGCTTCATCGGAGGCGCCCGCCTGGTCGCGCTGGCCACGCACCTCCACGTCGCGCTGGTGGGGTGGGTCCTCATCGTCATGGTCGGGGTGGGCCACCGCCTCCTCCCCATGTTCCTCCTGAGCCACGGCGCGAACGAGCGTCCGGGCAAGGCCGCGGTCGCGCTCCTGGCGACCGGGGTGGCCCTCCTGTTCGCGCTCCACCACGTACCCGCCGCGGCGGTCCGCTGGCTTCCGGCCACCCTGATCCTCGCGGGCGTGGTGGCCTTCCTGGCGCAGGCGCGGGCGTTCTATCGACACGAGGCGTCGTCGGGAACTCGATCCCGGGGATGCGCCTGGCCGGTGCCGCTCTCACGGTCCTGGGCGCCGCGGTCGCCCTCGGCGTCTACCTGCTCGCCACGGGATTCTCCCGGCCGAGGATCGCGACCGCGTACGTCCTCCTCCTGGTGCTGGGCATCAGCCTGTTCGTGGCCGCCCACCACTACAAGATCGTGCCGTTCCTGGTCTGGTATCACCGCTTCGGCCCCCTGGCGGGGCGGCAGCCCGTCCCGAAGGTCGCCGAGCTCTATTCGGCACGCTGGGCGACCGCCTCGGGCGTCCTTCTCGCGGTCGGCACCACGGCGCTCGGCCGCCGGGGTCGGCTTCGGCGTGGCCGGCATGGCCCGCGGCGGCGCAGCCCTCCTCGCGATCGGGTCGGCGATCCTCGCGGCCCAGATGGTGGCGCTCGCACGCCGCCGACCCGACCCCACCGTCACCGCGGCCACCGCGGTCGTGCCGCTGCCCGAAAGCGACCCTCCCTTCTCCCACGGAGTCCGCATTCCATGATCGCGATCGCTCCCACGCGAGACGCGGTGCGCGACGCGCTCCGGCAGGTGATCGACCCCGAGGTCGGTGTCGACATCGTCTCGCTCGGCCTCGTCTACGGCGTGGCCGTCGAAGGTTCCGAGGTGACCGTGACCTTCACGCTCACCACGCCGGGATGCCCCCTGCACAACGTCATCCGACGGAGCGTGCTGGCCACCGTCTACGCCCTCTCCGGCGTCGACAACGTGAACGCGAACCTGGTCTGGGAGCCGCGCTGGCATCCGGGCCTCATCGAGGAAGGTGCACTTTGACCCGTGATGGAATGCCCGCGCTCATCCAGGACCTGGACGAGGAGCGCATCGTCGACGTGGACGTCCGGGACGATCTCCGATCCGGACGGGAGCCGTTCGCCCGCATCATGTCCGCCAAACGCGAGCTGCCGCCCGACGGCGTGCTCCGGCTGCGCGCGATCTTCGAGCCCCGCCCGCTCTACGGCGTCATGGCGGCCCAGGGCCTCGACCACTGGACGGAGCAGCTCGCGGACGACGACTGGCGCATCTGGTTCTTCAGCTCCGGACGGAGCCGAGCCGGAGAAGCGGTTACGGCGGAGGCCGACGCGGAGGCCGACGCCCACGATCCGGACCACGGACATCGGGGAGGGCGTGGTCGTCCTGGACGTCCGCGGTCTCGAGCCGCCCGAGCCCATGGTCCGCACGCTGGAGGCCCTGGAGGCGCTCGACGCAGGCGGCACCCTCGTCCAGATCAACGAGCGCGTGCCCCGCTTCCTCCTCCCGAAGCTCGAGGAGCGTGGGTTCACCTACGAGGTCCGGCAGCAGGCCTGCGACCTGGTCCGGGTCTTCATCCGGCGCGCCGCGCCCGCCGAGCGGGTGCTGGACGTGCGGCCGATCCCTCCCAGGGAGAAGCACCCTGCCATCTTCGCGACGTTCGACGCGCTCGCGCCGGGCGAGTCGTTCGTCCTCGTGAACGATCACGATCCCGTGCCGCTCCAGTACCAGTTCGCGGCGGAGCGGCCGGGTACGTTCGCGTGGAGCTACCGGGAGCGCGGCCCCTCCGTCTGGCGGGTGGAGATCGCGCGGACCGCGGGGACGTCGTGAGGCTCACGCTCTCCTCCTCGGCGGCTCCGGACGCGAGCCTCGAGGAGCTCGTGGCGGCCTGCCGCCGAAAGGGACTCCAGGGGCTCGAGCTCCGGTCTGAGCGAGCGCGTCGACGAAGGCCCGCAGGCGCTCCGGCCTCAGCCGGCCCTCGGCGTCTCGCAGCCCCGAGCAGACATCGACCCCGGCGGGGTGCACCGCGCGCACGGCGTCGGCGACGTTTTCGGGCCGTAGCCCGCCCGCGAGGAGGACCGGGATCGGCGAGGCCTCCACGATCCGGGCGCTGAGCACCCAGTCGTGGACGCGTCCTGTGCCGCCGAGCTCCGCCAGGGGCGCCGAGGGGCGGCCGGAGTCGAGGAGGAGCCAGTCGGCCCCCTGCGCGGCGAGGGCGGCCTCGTCGACGGAGCCCGGACCCTCCACGTGGACGACCTGCAGGATCTCCACCGCCGGTAGCTCGCGTCGGAGCGCGAAGCGCACCGAGGGCGGAACGGGTCGCACGATCTGGACGCCACCGACGCCGGTGGCGCGCACGTGCGCGACGATGTCCTCGGCCTCGGTACGTGCGGTGAGGAGCACCGGCGTGACCCCTGCGGCGGCGGCCGCGAGGCGCGCGATGTCCTCGTCGGCGATGGGGCCCGGGCCGCTCGGCATCCACCCCACCAGGCCGGCGAAGCGGGCTCCCTCCTCGGCCACGAGGCGCAGCTCCGCCTCGTCCTGGATGCAGCAGATCTTGAAGACGGGAACGCGCTCGGCCGAGGTCGGTGCCCTCATCGGCCCCGGGCGGGCGAGCCGCTGGGGCCGACCTCCTGGGTCCGCCCGTCGCCCTTCAGCACCCAGCCGTCGGGGTCGATCGTCACGCCGGTCGGCGCCGTCGCCGTGGAGAAGCGGAAGCGCTGGACGCGGCCGACCACCTCGACGTCGTGGCGCTCCCCCCCGCTCCCGCCTCGATCGATCGCGATCTCGAGCGGCAGGCGGAACACCGGCCAGTCGGCGTTCTGCGCCTGCTCAACCGTCACCGTGGTCTCCTTCGTGGTGGCGTCCCACGACCAGTCCACGTTCAGGACGGGATAGCCCGGCTCGCGCAGCCACTGATCGAAGAACCACGAGAGGTCGGCGCCCCCCGCGGACTCCATCACTTCGCGGAAGTCGTCCGTGGTGGCGTTGCGCCCGGAGTAGCGTCGGTAGTAGTCGCGGATGCCCTCGAAGAAGGCGTCGTCCCCGAGGATACCCCGCAGCATGTGCAGGACCCACGCGCCCTTCGGGTAGTTGTTCGCGTTGAGGAGAGCGAAGAGGTCCTGCTCGTCCGGGTCGATCACCGCCTGCCCGGTCACGCCCGAGGAGAGGTAGTCGCGGCGGCTCTCCTCCATACGGCGCCGGAATTCGTCGACGCCGTCCGCGTGCTCGAAGAAGAGGTGACCGAAGTAGGTGGCGAACCCCTCGGACAGCCAGAGCTCGGGCCAATCGGCCTCGGTGACCTCGTCTCCGAACCACTGGTGGGCGGTCTCGTGGGCGACCGTGCCCTCCATGTCCCGCCCCGATGCGAGGCCCTCTTCCGTGTAGAAGATCGCCGACGCGTTCTCCATGCCGCCGAAGCGCGTCGCGGATTGCACGTGCGCGAGCTTCTCGAAGGCGAAGGGCCCGATCAGCTCCGCGTAGTAGTCGACCATCGCCGGCGCGCGCTGGAAGGAGACCTGCGCCTGCGCGGTGTCCTCACGGAGCAACCAGGCCGACACCTCCACGCAGCCATCGCTACGCGGGGAGGCCGGCGCCGCGCCACAGGCCGCCTCCCCCAGCGGGATCTCCACCATGTCGGCCGCGCCGATCACGAAGTTGTACGACGACGCGGCGACGTCCATCGACCACGTCCAGGTGCGACGCGGCGTCCCGTTCCGGGTCGCCGGTCCGTCCGTGGGCGCCCCCACCTCGACCCCGTTCGCCACCACGACCCACGACGCGGGCGCGTGCACCGTGAAGGTGACGGTCGCCTTGTCCGACGGATCGTCCACGGAGGGAAACCAGAAGCGCGCGCGGTTGGGCCAGTTGTCGGCGAACACGGACGGCCGTCCGTGGACGTTGCGCCGGAAGATCAAGCCGTCGTCGGGCACCCCGCCGTAGCGCACCTCGACCCGGAAGGTGTCGGCGGGCGTCGCGCCGGTCGCGAGCGGGATGGAGAGCCGGCCCTCCGCGTAGGCGAAGTCGCGCGGGCTCCCGTCCACCGTGACACCCTCGACCGCGAGGCCCGTGAGGTCCAGAACGGCGTGATCGACGTGGGGGTGCGCGGGCGTCAGGAGGAGTGTGACCCTGCCCTCGATCGAGGTGCCTCCGGGCGCGGGCAGGCCGATCTCGATGTCGTAGTGCAAGACGTCGATGTCACCGTAGGTCCCCGGGGGCGAAGCACGCCCCGCCGCGATGGGCGCGGGCTCCTGCCCCGCGGTCGGGAAGGCCCCGAACAACGTGGCCAGCACAACGGCCGGAAACAACGCGGCCGACCCGGTCGCGGGACGCCACCTCCCCATGTCGCCTCCCTCTTCGCGCTCGTGCGGCGCCGCGACCGCGGCACCCGGCCCCCAAGGATGCGGGAACGCGGAAAGCTACGTCCACCCCCGCCCTCCCGCATCCCGGGGGAGGGAGGCGACCCGTCGCCGGGCCGCCGCCGACTCAGGATCCCGCGCCGCCCCCCCCCCGCGGTCGGTGGTCACGGCGATCACGCCGCCTTCGGTGTCCATGCCGAAGCGCGTCTGCGCGTCCTGCCCGCTCAGGTAGCGGAGCTCCTGGACCTCCGCACCGCGCAGGGAGCGCAGCACCTCGGCCGAGCCCGCCTGGAGGCGCCCGTCGATCGCGACGCGCACCACGCGCACGCCACCCACCGGCGTGGCCTGGCCACGGTTCTGGAGCCAGCTCGGCCGCAGTTGCTGAACCACCGTGTAGAGGTCGAGCGACCCACGATCCCCGATCTCGGCCCGCGTGATGGGGCTCCGGCTGTTGTGGGTGCGCGAAGCGGATCCTCCACCTCCCGAAGCGCACGCCACCAACGTCCCGCAGAGCAGGGCCGCGCCCACTCCTCGCATGCGTCTCGCGCGTGCCCCCGTGGTCTTCATCACCGTCAAGGCTCCTCCGTGACCGCGGCACCCCGCGCGTACCGCTTGAACCACTCCCTCAGGTAGAGCTGCGTGCGCAGGAAGTTCGACGGAGTGCTCGACGTGCCGTGCCACTCGTTGTTGAAGCGGACCATGGCGGTGGGCACGCCCTCGATCTTCAGCGCCTCGTAGAACTCCTCGGTCTGCGGGATCGGCGTGCGCAGGTCGTTCACGCCGGTCATGAGCATGGTGGGCGTCTTGACGTTGCCCACGTACATGAGCGACGAGCGGCGCAGGTGCTCGCTCGGATCCTCCCACGGCAGCTTCTCGAAGTTCCGATACCAGCCGGGGCTGTCCGTGTTGCCCACGAACGAGATCCAGTCGATCACAGGGCAGTTGGCCGACGCCGCCGCGAAGCGGTCCGTGTGGCCGACGATCCACGACGTGAGCACGCCGCCCCCGGAGCAGCCGTACACGAAGAGGTTCTCCTCGTCGACGTAGCCGCGACGCAGCACCTCGTCCACGCCGTTCATCAGGTCGTCGAAGTCCTTCCCCGGGTACGCGTTCTTGATGGCGTTGGCGAAGGCGCTCCCGTATCCGGTGCTGCCGCGCGGGTTCAGGTAGAGCACCACGTATCCGTTCGCCGCGTGCTCCTGCCACCCGAAGTTGAAGCCCACCGTGTACATGCTGTGCGGGCCACCGTGGATCGACAGCATCATCGGGTACTTCTTCGACGGGATCGAAGTCCGGCGGCTTGACGATCCAACCCTGGATGCGGAAGCCGTCCACCGACCCGTACTCGGATCTCCTCGACGTCGCCGAGCGTCACGCCGGCCAGGACGTCGTCGTTCACGTGCGTGAGCTGCCGGATCGTCCCCGGGCTCTTCACGTTCAGCGCCACCACGTCCCCCGGGGCCTGGAAGCTGGTGCGCGTGCCCACGAGCGTCCCCGATGCGCTCACCGACCCGATGTCGATGAGCTGGGTGCCCTCGGTGAGCTGGCGCACGCCCGACGACAGGGAGAGGAAGTACAGGTTCCGGCTGCCCGCGTCGTTCGCGGTGAAGTAGAGCCCGCTGCCGTCGCCGGCCCAGGTGAAGCCCGACGCCTGTCGGTCGAAGTCCCCGGAGATCATGCGGGGGTTCGAGCCGTCCGGCGCCATCACGTAGACCTTCGTGTTCCGGTACGTGTCGTCGTTCCAGTCGTCACCGCGATAGGCGATGAGCTTGCCGTCCGGCGACGGCATCGGATCGGTGTCGATCCCCTTCCTGTGCGTGAGCTGCCGGATCGCGCCGCCGGCGACGTCCACGGCGTAGATCTCCGATTCCCGCCATGCGAGCTCGGCGTCCGCCGTGCGCAGCGCGGAGAAGACGAGCGCCTTCCCGTCCGGCGTCCACTCGGCGCCGGAGTGGTTCCACTTCCCGTCCGTGAGCTGGCGGGGCGTGCCGCCCTCCGCCGGCACCACGAAGACGTGCCGCCACCCCGTGTCCGTGAAGCCCTGCCGGTCCTGCCGGTAGTCGGCGCGCGTCACGATCTTCGGGTCCGCCGTCCACTTCGCGCCGTCGGGCCTTCCCGGCGGGTGGATCCCCCAGCTCTCGTCGTCGTCCACCGACATCGTGAAGGAGAGCCAGCGCCCGTCGGGTGACCAACGCACGCTGGACGGCGCGTGCTCGACGCGCGTGATCTGCGTGGTCGCGCCCTCGTCGTCCATCCATCGGACGAAGATCTGCGTTCCGTCCGGCTCGCCCCGCGCCGTATACGCGATGCGCGTGCCGTCCGGCGACCACACCGGCGACGATCCGTCCACGAGGAAGCGGTTCCGGCTCCCGTCGGCGTTCATGATCCAGACGGACGACTCGTGCCGGTCGTTCATCCTGTCGACCCAACCGCGCGCGTAGACGATGCTCGTCCCGTCCGGCGAGATCTGCGGGCTCGACACCGACTCCATGTCGAGGTAGCTCTCCAGGGAGAGCTTCTTGAGGGGTGCCTGCGCCGCCGCCCCGCAGGGAAGGGCGACTCCGATCATCAGGAGGCAGTGCACCGTTCGGCGTGCCGCTTTCGTCATCGTCGTCCTCCTTCGTGGTGGGTGGCGAACGTCCATCGTGGATCTCCCGAGATGGGGGTTCATCGGCGTGCGCGGAAGAGGCGGTCGGCGAGCGTGGCGACCAGCGGCGTCCCGAGCACCACCAGCACGCTCCCGATGCGGCGCTCCCCCGCGAAGTCCGAGCCCGCCCCCTGCCGATAGAGGGCGTATCCCAGCGCCGCGGGCACCGCCGCCATCGCGAGGCTCGGCAGCAGGCGCCCCCTGGATGCTCCGGTGCGCCCCATCCGGCGGGCGCCGAGGACGGAGCCCAGGAGCGGCAGTGCGAGCGCGCCCACGCCGGCGGCCGTGCCGACGCCATGGACGCACGGCGCGGTCTCTCCCGAGGAGCCCGGGAAGCAGCCGACCGCCAGGAGCGCCACGCCCGTGCCGACCACCGAGCCCAGCCCGGCGCCCGCGATGCTGCGCCACGTCGGGTGGCCCTCCGGCTCCCGCGACCAGTCCCAGGCCGGGAAGCGCGTCGGGGCCGCGTCGGGCTCCGCCGCGACGATCCCCGAGCGGCGGGTATCGATGACGAGCGCACCGTACGTGGCGCCCATCCCGTAGCGCGCCGCGCCCTGGCTCGCGGGCACGAACTCGATGCGCTCCAGGTCCTGGACGCGCAGGTCCCGGAGGAAGTGGTAGGCGTCCCCGACCGGAAGGCCGTCGAGCACCACCAGGGGGAAGTTGCACCCGGTCGTGCGGCTCCCGGCCGCGCCGCGGAACTCGAGACAGAAGAAGCCGCCCTGCGTCTCGGTGACGGTGGCGCCGGGAATGAACGTACGCACCACGTCCCCGATGTGGCGGGCCCGGTCCTCCACGCTCGCGATCTGCCGGCGCGTGACCACGTTGCTGCGCGTGCTCTGCGTGCGCGGTCTTCGCGCCACCTCCACGTCGAGGGGCTCCAGCTCCAGCGCCTGGCGGGAGAGCCGCAGCTCCAGGGTGAGGTCGATGCCCCCGGGGACCTCCATCGCGTGCTCGTGCATGCCGTACGCGATGTGGCGGACCTGGAGCACGTGCGCGCCCGGCGGCACACCGGCCAGGCGGAAGGCACCGAGCGTGTCGGTCACCGCGCGCGCGGCCGTCCCAGCGACGGTCACGACCGCGCCCTCGACCGGCAGGCCGTCGTCCAGGTCGTAGAGGTGGCCGATCACGGCCACCGGCGCGCGCTGCGCCGCCGCCCCCGGGACGACACCCAACGCCAGGAGCACCGTCACCACCCCCACACGGCCCCTCGCCGAAAAACCCATGGTATGGAATGAGCGCGGCCCCCGGAGGCTTCCCCCGGGGGCCGCACCGCGGTTCAGGTCATCCGAAGTTCGGGTTCGTCCGCTTCTCCACGTCGGGCACCGGCCAGCACTTCTGCGTGCCCACGTCGCCCACACCCGACTTGTAGTACTCGCTGTTGTCCGGGAGGAAGTAGGGCACGGCGTCACCGTTGCGCCGGTAGTCGCCCATCTTCTTCCCCTCGAGCCAGAAGTCCCGCACGCGCTGCTCCATCAGCTCGGCGAAGACCGCGGCCGGGTCCGAGGAGGTGAAGTCCCCCTGGTTGCCCACCGCGCGCCGCTCGTTGATGAGCGCGAGCTGGTCGGCCATGCTGCCCGTGGCCTCGGCCGCGATGTAGCGGGCCTCCAGCCCCGAGGCGAGACGGATCGGCGCCGCGTACGACGGGAACTTCAGCTGCTTGATGAACTCGAGCTCCGAGTCCTGAGCCAGCTTGCCGGCATCCTCGTAGCTGATGCGGGGGTCGCCCGCGTCCGCCATGGCCATGTACTCGGGCGGCACGACCAGCGAGGTCCGCGACGTGGTGAAGTTCCAGAGGTTGTTGCCGAGCCGGCCACGGTTCGCCGCGTCGTCCACGTACTTGAGGTCGAACTCGAAGTCCGCCGGAACCTGCGCGGCGGCGGCGGCCGCCGCCGACGTGTTCCCGGCCTGGAGCTGCGCGCGGGCGATGCCCACCATCGCGGCCGTGGCGAGGGCGTCGCCCTCGTCCGTGCCCGACGCCTTGCCCTCGGTGTTGGCGAGCGTCAGCCGCTCGACCGCGAGGGACAGCATCTCCTGGGTCGACATCCTGGGCCCCGGCGTCTGCGGGTCCGCGGCCACCGTGCCCTCGCAGAACGTCTCGGCCATGAGCTCCAGCGCGTAGCCCTCGGTGAAGGCCGCGATGGCCAGCGGCAGGCCGCCGACGCTCTGGAGGATGCCCACCGCCTGCTCGCCCGTGCTGGCCGCCAGGACGAGCGGGCTCCATCCCTCGGTGTTGAGGGTGCCGTTCGTGTCGTCGATGAACCGCCGACCGAACTCGTTGCGGGTCGGGAAGGTGTCCCCGACGCGCGCCTCGTACGCCCACCACGCCGACGTAGAGCGCGACGTTGCCGTACGCGGTGGCGAGGTTCTGGAACGCGGAGCGCGCCAGCGCGGGACCGTCCGCCTCGGGATCGACCGCCGTCGCCTGCAACTCGTCGGGGTCGGTGATCTGGAAGAAGGAATCCGTGCAGCCCGTGATCGAGAGAAGGGCCGCGAAGGTAGCGATACGATGGATTCGCCGTCTCATGATGCCTCCTCCCATCTAGTAGGTGAGGCTCACGCGGAACGAGAACCGCCGCTCCGCGGGAACGGTGAAGAACTCCGGTCCGTTGACGTAGGTCGTCTCCGGATCGAGCCCGGTGTAGTCCGTCCAGGTCTTCAGGTTGCGCGCCGCGAGGGTGAAGCTCGCCGTGCGCGCGCGCATGGCGCGCGCCAGCGATTCGGGTGCCGACATGCTCAGCGAGACCTCGCGAAGGCGCACGTAGCTCGCGTCCGTGATGTACATGCCGTTCACCTGGCTGAACGTGATGTCGTCGCCGCTCTCCGTCTTGAACGGCCCGAAGCGGCGCAGCCGCTCTTCCGCGCTCAGCTCCTCGCGGTGGTTCCACGTCGGCGAGTTGCGGAACTGCCGATCGCGGAAGTCGGAGGAGAAGTCACGCTTGAGCACGTCGCCCCGCATGTCGAGCTGCGCGTAGAGCGTGAAGTACCGGAGGAAGTTCACCGTCGAGGTGAGCGTGCTCTCCCAGCCCGGGATCGTGTTGCCGATGAACTCCAGCGTGTCGGACACGATCGCGACGTCGTTCGCCTCGTCCACCCGCCGCACCACGTAGGTGTGGAACGAGTTGACGGGCGCTCCCTCACGGGTGCGCGTGATGGTCCCGAACGGCTCGATGCCGCCCATGTCCACCACCTCGTTCTTCACGGTCGCGAGCGTGCCGCGCAGCTCCCACCCCAGGTCCTGCATCGTGAGCATGCGGGCGGACGCCGCGACCTCGAAGCCCCTTGTTGGTGAGCTTGCCGATGTTGACGTACGGGTTCTGGTCGAAGCCCAGCGACGGCGCGATGGGCTGGCGCAGGATGGCGTCCGTCGTGGTCTTGTCGAAGTACGTGACCTCGAGGCTCACCCGCTCGTCCAGCAGCCCGGCCTCGAAGCCCATCTCGACCTCGGTGCCGCGCTCCGGCTTGAGCTCGGTGTTGCCCGGATCGTGCGGCGTGACGCCCGGCTTCACGGTGCCGTCGCTGTACAGCACGAACGGCGAGGTGTTGTACGTCGCCAGCGCGCCGCTGGTGGGCGAGCGGCCCGTGGTGCCGTACGCGCCGCGCACGCGGAACGTGCTGATCAGGTCGCCCAGGGCGGAGTTCTGCCAGAAGCCCTCCTCCGACAGCACGTAGGACGAGCCCAGCCTTCGGGCTGAAGAAGTACTTGCGACTCGACGCCGAAGGCCGAGTTGCGGTCCAGGCGCCCCGCCACCTGCATGAAGAGCTTGTCCTTCCAGCTCGTCTGGAGCTGGCCGAACACGCCGTTGGACCGGCTCTCGTTCACGAACTGGTTGCCGGTCTGCGTCGAAGCGGCGCCCACGGAGCGCGCGGCGTTGGCCACCAGCCCCTCACCGTGCGCGCTCACCTGGTCTGTCTTGGTGACGATGGTCTGCAGCCCCCAGGAGATGTCCGTGCGCAGGTCCGCGGTCAGGTCCAGGGTGAGGTTGCCCAGGTAGTCGATCGTCCAGCGGTTGTCCGCGCGGCGCGCCTCGTCGATCGTGCCGGAGTTGGACGCGTCCGAGGCGTACCAGTTGCCGTCGTTCTTCGGGAAGAACAGCCACGCGCGACGTGCGCGTGAGGTCCGCGCCCAGCGTGAACTTGTTCGTGAGGTTCTGGCGCGGCGCCCAGTTCACCGCGATGCGGGGCTGGAAGCGGAACGCGTCGTCGAAGTTCTCGATGCTGCGCGCGACCGTCGATGCCGCCCACGCCGGCGCCGGAGTAGAGGCCGTTGGCGCACGGTGCCCACGGTCCGCGGGTTCCCCAGGAAGCCCGCCGCCACCATGCCGTACACCGAGTTGTCGGAGTACGGCAGGCGGGTCTTGGTCTTCGAGATGCCCCACCCCGCCTCGACGCGGAGCTGCTGGTTGATGATGAAGTCGAAGTTCGACCGGAAGCTCAACCGCTGGAACTCGTTGTTGGGCAGCGAGCCCTTCTCGTCGTCCGCGCGTCGCCGACAGGAACACGCCGTAGTTCTGCCCGCCGCCGCGGATGGAGTACGACAGGCTGCGTCCGTGCCCGGGCTGGAAGACGTCGAGCCGCTCGAGGGGATTGTCCGTCACCAGCGTCCCCTCGGTCTTGCCGAAGCAGAGGATCCGCTCGGCGTTGGTCACGTCGCGACGCCGAGCACGCCGCCTCGTTGGCCGGCGGAGTGAAGTTGGTGTCCAGGCCCGTGTACTCGGCGGAGACCGTCTGCGTGAAGCCACCGGACGCGCGGCCGCGCTTGGTGATGATGTTGATCACGCCCGCCGACGCGTCGGCGCCGTAGAGCGTCGCGGCCGCCGGGCCCTTCACGACCTCGATCGACTCGATGTCCTCCGGGAGCCAGGTCGTTCATGCGGCTCACGCTCTGACCCAGGCACGCTGAACACCTGGCCGCCCTCCTCACCGGTGCCCTGCCTGGCGTCCATGCGGATGCCGTCGATGAACACCAGCGGCTCGTTGGAGAGGGAGATCGACGACCTGCCCCCGGATGCGGATCGTGGGCGCCGTGCCCACCGAGCCGGAGCCGGCGTCCAGGTGCACGCCCGGCACGCGCGCCTGCAGGAGCGTCTGGAAGTTGTTGACCGGCGCCACCTCCGTGACGCGGGCGGCGTCGAGCTTCTCGACCACCGCGGCCTGCGCCTTGCGCTCGAGACGCCCGGCCGTACCCGTGACGACGACCTCCTGGAGGGAGATCGCCTGCTCCGTGAGCGTGAAGTCGTGGCGGATGGTCGTGCCCGGCGTCAGGTCCATCTCGACGCTCACCGCGCTGTAGCCGATGCTCTGCGCCTCGAGCGTGACCGTCCCGGACGCCTGGGCGCGCCGGCACGGTGAGGCGGTAGTTGCCGGCGTCGTTGGTGAGCGTGCCGATGTTGATCGACTGGATCAACACGTACGCGCCACGCACCGGCTCGCCCGTGCGGCTCTTCACGGTGCCCACGACCAGCGTCTCCTGCGCCGACAGTAGGCCCGGGAGCAACAGGGCAGAGCCCCAGGATCAACGTGAACGAACGATGTTTGGACATGCGGTCCCCCCTTGTTCAGGGTGATGGTTCGCCTCCCATCCCGGCCCGGTACACGGCAGCCCCTGCTGCCGATATCGCGTATCTCCGCCGGTCCGGCGCATCGGAAGCGCACGGCCCCGGCTCACCCTCACGAGAGCGGGTGGCGAGATGCCCACCCGGGTCGGCTCACGCGAGGAGCCGACGGCCGCGGCGTCGGGGGGGACCAGACGCCGCGACGAATTCCTTCAATCTTACAGCAACCTCGAACGAGCAGACTAAGGTTCCGGCGCTGCCGCACGCCAGTGTCGCATCCGACGATACCTACGTCGTCCCACGAGGTGATTCGCGGGAGGGTACGGGCGTCCGGGCTAGAACGCCACCATCTGCGTCGCCTTGATCGTCAGCCCGCGCCCCGGCGGGAATGCCCTCACCCGTGGCGAAGCGCTGCTCGTTGAAGACGATGAAGAGGTCGCTCAGCGGGTGGTGGATCAGGTTGAAGCGCACGTTGGTGTTCACCAGCTCGGAGCCCGGGTCGTACTGGACGAGCGCGTCGATGAACATGTTCGTGTTGAACGAGAAGTTCGAGCGGAACGTCCAGAACGTCTTGGTGAAGTCCGCGTCCGGAAGGTCCAGCTTCGCCATACGTGCGCTGGAGCTGCGCCTCCAGGTAGAAGCGGAAGGACGGCCGGAGCGTGACGTTGGCGTTCACGGTGCGCTGGGTTCCGCTCCACAGCCCGCCCACGATGCCGGTGAAGCCGCCCGAGACGCGCCGGCTCGGATCGGAGCTGCCGCGGAGCTGGTAGGCGGTCCAGCCGTAGGAGCCGGACGGGGATCGGATCGATGTCGGGCGAGATCGCGAACGGCGCGTCGATCCGCTCGAACGCCGGGTTCACGCTCAGCTCCCAGTACCCCCCGTCGTTCATGAAGAAGGTGTACCCGGAGTGGAGGTTCTTGGCGACCATCCGCCCGGAGAGGTCCTCGTAGTAGTTCCACACGATGTGCGGGTGCATCTCGCGCACGCCGTGACGGCGCATCGTCTCCGGACGTGGGCGCAGCCCGAAGTCGATGAAGTACTTGCGCACGCCCGTGCGCCGGTAGAAGCCGAGGTCGTCGCGGAAGTTCTCGCCGAGCTGCATCGCGCCGAACTTGGCGTGCACGAAGTTGGACTCGCGGTTGAGCGACGTGCGCCAGGCGTACTGCCCCTGGTCGGGTCCCGGCGACTGCGTGCCCACCACGTAGGTGTTCCAGTCCACGTTGCCGAAGAAGCGGATGTTCGCGTCGGCGCCGAAGACCCGGTTGTAGTCGTCGCCGAGGTCGGGGACGGCGCGGCGGGCATCCTTCATCATGAAGATCCCGCCGATGTCCGACCCCTCGAAGACGTTCTGGCGGACGCGGAGCACCGTGTAGTCGCTCCCCGGAAGGCCGCCGACGTCTTCCGTGCGCATCGCGATCGCGCCGATGTTCGTGCCGCCCACGCGGCCGGTCAGGCGCCCGCCCGCCACGATCGGGATCGCGCGCCCGTCGTCGGCCACGCCCACCCGGCGTGAGAAGAAGAGGAGGAGGTCCTCGTCCGGCGTGGGCGACGGCGTTCACGCGGTTGTTGCGCGCCGCGTCGCCCACGTAGAAGAGCCCGGAGTTCTCCAGGAAGAACTCGCGCTTCTCCGGGAAGAACTGGCTGAACTGCGTCAGGTTGACCTGCTGGACGTCCGCCTCCACCTGCGCGAAGTCCGGGTTGACGGTCAGGTCCAGCGTGAAGGCGTCGAGGACGCGCGCCTTCACGTCCACGCCGGCCTCGCGACGGGTCTCGTAGTCCTCCTCGCCGGTCGCGCGCACCTCCGCGCCCATCACGTACGGCTTGACCCTGAGGTCCCGCCCCCCGGACGCGCGCGGCAGACCGTACAGGTCACCGGCGAGCGACAGCCGTGTCAGCTCGTACGCGCGAGGCACCGGCGACCAGTAGTCGATCTCGTTCTTCCGGCGCACGCGACGGCGGAAGTTGATCCCCCAGGGCCGGTCCACGCCTTCGTCGAAGCGCAGCGCCCGGAAGGGGATCGCCATCTCCGTGGTCCACCCGTCGTCCACCCGCCGCGAGCGCACGCGCCAGATCGCGTCCCAGCTCTGGTTGATCTCGCGCCCCTCGTTGGCCACCTGCTGGTCCGCGCGGGCGCCCTCGGGGTTGGTGCTGAAGAGGTAGCCGTTCCTGCGGTCGTGGAAGGTGTCGAGGATCACCGAGAAGGCATCCTGCTCGGTCTCCACGAAGTCCTTCTTGATGTCCGTGACCACGACCCCGTCCGGGGCGTCGTCGTGCAGATAGGCGCCGATGTAGAGATTCTCCGCATCCCACGCCACGCGCACCTCGGTGCGCTCGGACGCCGGCTGCCCCTCGCGGGGCTCGGCCTGGACGAAGCCGGTGACGGGGCGTGCCCGGCTCCACACCTCGTCGTCGAGCACGCCGTCGACCCGCACGCCCCCGGTGGCTTCGGCCGCCTCGACGCGCAGCCGGTCGGCTTCACTTCGGGTGGCGGATACCTGGGCGAACGCGGGCGTGCCCGCGATCAGGAAGGCGGCGGCGGAAACAGCGGTCGAGCTCGAGCGACGCAACGGGGGTGCCTCCTCGGGAGTGACGCAAAACGGCGCCAATCTGGAGGGCAAGCCGCGCCCGCGAAAGTGCGCGAACGTACTCGAGAGCGCAGGGCGCTCCGTCAGGACGCGTCGTCCTCCGGCCGCTCCACCCGCTTCGCTCCCCGAGCCCGCGGGGTGTCTCCCCCACGCACGAGCTGCTCGATCTGCCCGACCAGGGAGTCGGACCCCGCCTCGCTCACGCCGAAGAGCCCGTCTTCGTCCTCCCCTTGCTCGATCCGCTCCACCATTCCGTGGAGGTTGAGCCAGAGGTCGAACTTCTCGCTCATCCGCATCACGGAGTAGAACAGCCGCGGCCGGCGACCCCGACCGGAGATGAAGTCCAGCGCCATCGCCGCGATGGACAGGAAGAACACCAGGGTGTCCTTCGCCCCGTCCACCACCAGCTTGAGCTGGAAGATCAAGAAGTCGCGGAGCGTGACGCTGCGCGACGCCATCACCAGGGGTTGCCCTTTCTTGCGGCTCATGCTCGGAATCTGCGCCTCCGCGTTCAGAAGTACAGCCGTACCTACGTGGCGACGGGTCGGAGGATTCAACGCGAAGCGCGGCCCGGGGGTCGAAGGAGAAGAGACGGTGACCCGGCCGGGGCCAGGAACCTTCCCCTACGGCCCAAGTAGCAAACGGGACCCGCCGCCCGCGCGACTCCAGCAGACCAGGCCATGCGGTTACCCTCCCGAGCCAGCTCGACCCTGGCGGTCCTCGTCGTCTCCGCGTTCGCCGCGGGGTGCGATCGCACGGGCGAGCCCGGGACGGCGAGGGACATCGGCGCGGGACTCCTGGCGCAGCAGATCCCGCGCGACACCCTCCCCCGGATCCGGCGGCCTTCGCGCGCGGAGTCCGAGGACCTGCAGCTCCGCTTCCCGCCCGCCGACGAGCCTCCCGGGCGCCACTCCTTCTACTGGACGCGCGCGATCTACAGCAGCGGCGGCGGCGGGAGGCGTGGTGGCCGGGGCTGGGGCCGGCGCTTCGACGCCTGGTCCACCGACTTCCCCAAGGGCGACCGGCAGTTCCTCGTCGTGCTGAAGCGGCTGGTCCGCGCTGGACGCCTACGACTTCGAGAACGCCGTCGACCTGGCCGACCCGAAGCTGCGCCGCTTCCCCCTGGTCTACGCGGTCGAGGTCGGGCACATGGACCTGACCCCCGAGCAGATCCACGGGCTGCGCGACTACCTGAACGCCGGGGGGCTGCTGGTCGTCGACGACTTCTGGGGCTCCTACGAGTGGCGACAGTTCGAGTACAACATCCGCAAGGTCCTCCCGGGGCGGCCGATCGTCGAGCTGCCCATGGACCATCCGCTCTTCTCCACCTATTACCAGATCGATTCCATCCTGCAGGTCCCGAACGTGAGGAACGGGGAGGCGGTGACGCGGGGTTACGGGCACACCTGGGAGCAGGACGGATACGTCCCCCACGTCCTCGGCATCTTCGACGACGACGGGGAGCTGATGGTCATCATCAACTGGAACACCGACCTGGGCGACGCGTGGGAGTGGGCGGAGGACCCGATGTATCCCCTCCCCCTCTCGACGTACGCCTACGAGATGGGCACCAACATGATCGTCTACGGCATGAGCCACTGACCCGGGCTCCATGAGCGGCCTCTTCGAGTTCCTGTTCAAGTACCGCCCTCTCGTCTTCGAGCAGGGCGACTTCGCCTTCACCAGCCCCACGGCCGTGCGCCTGTGGCTGGTGGCCGGAGGCCTGCTCGGCGCAGCCGCGGTGGCCACCTACACGATCGCCCGCGGGCGCGCCGCGCGCTCGGACCGGGTCGTCATGGCAGGGCTGCGCGTCCTCCTCCTGGGCGTGCTCGTGTTCTGCCTCCTGCAGCCGTCGCTCATCCTGTCGACCGTGGTGCCACAGCAGAACTTCGTCGGCATCCTGGTGGACGACTCGCGCAGCATGAGCATCGCGGACGCCGGACGGCCGACCCCGCAGCGCCTTCGTGGCGGACGCCTTCTCCCCCGAGCAGAGCGACCTCCTGCATCAGCTCTCCGAGCGGTTCACGCTGCGCTTCTTCCGCTTCTCCTCACGCGCGACACGACTGGAGGGCCCGGGCGAGCTCCGCTACGACGGCACGCACACCGACCTGGGCACGGCGCTGGACGGCGCGCGCGAGGAGCTCTCCGGCCTCCCGCTCGCCGGGCTCGTGATGATCACGGACGGCGCGGACAACGGGCGCCGGCCCCTCACCGAGTCGCTCGTCCCGCTGCAGGCGGCGGGGGTGCCGGTCTTCACCGTGGGGCTGGGCGAGGAGTCGCTCGCCCCCGACATCGAGGTCGGACGGGTGGAGCTGCCGCGCGCGGTGCTGGAGGGGAGCACGCTGCTCGTCGACGTGGTCGTCACGCAGACGGGGATGGACCGGCGCACCGTGCCGCTCATCGTGGAGGACGAATCACGCCTGCTGGCCGAGCAGAACGTGACGCTCGGGCCCGACGGCGAGCCCGTGGTGGCGCGCATCGGATTCCAGCTCGACGCCGCGGGCGCGCACCGGGTGCGCTTCCGCATCCCCGTGCAGGAGGGTGAGCGCGTCGACCGCAACAACGCCCGCGACGTCCAGGTCGAGGTGCGCGGCGACCGCGAGAAGATCCTCTACTTCCCGGGCGAGCCGAGCTGGGAGGTGAAGTTCATGCGGCGCGCCGTGCGGGACGACGAGAACGTGCAGCTCGTGATCCTGCAGCGCACGGCCGAAAGCAAGTTCCTGCGTATCGACGTGGACGACGGCGAGGAGCTGGTGGGCGGCTTCCCGCGGACGCGCGCCGAGCTCTACCGCTACCGGGCGCTCATTCTGGGCGGCGTCGAGGCGTCCTTCTTCTCGCACGACCAGCTCCAGATGATCGCGGACTTCGTCTCGGAGCGCGGCGGCGGCCTGCTCATGATGGGCGGACGCAGCTCCTTCGCGGAGGGCGGATGGGCGGGCACGCCCGTGGAGGAGGTGCTCCCGGTCGTGTTGACGAACGCGCCCGCCTCACCGGACGGGTACCTCGAGGAGGTGAAGGTCGCGCCCACCCCCGCCGGCGCCGCCAACGCGGCGATGCAGCTCGGCAACGACAGCGTGGACGTGCGCACGCGCTGGGCGGCGCTCCCCCCGGTCACGATCGTGAACCGCGTCACCGAGACGCGGCCGGGCGCGACGGTCCTCCTCGAGGGCACCGGCGAAGGCCTCGACCCGCCCCAGGTGGTGTTGGCCCACCAGCGCTACGGCCGAGGGAAGGCGCTGGCGCTCACCATCCAGGACTCCTGGCTCTGGCAGATGTCCGCGGACGTGCCGCTGGAGGACCAGAGCCACGAGACGCTCTGGCGGCAGATGCTGCGCTGGCTGGTCGACGACGTGCCCGAGGCGGTGGCGGTCACGCTCGACCACGAGCAGGTGGAGCGCGGCGAGCGGGTGGAGCTGCGCGCGAACGTCTCCGACTCGACCTACCTCGAGGTCAACGACGCGGTGGTGACCGTGAAGGTGACCGATCCGACCGGTGCCGTGACCGAGGTGCCGGCCGACTGGACGGTGGAGCGCGACGGCGATTACGCCGCGCACGTCGTGCCCACCGTGGAGGGCGCGTACGACATCGAGGTCTCGGCGACGCGCGGCGATCGCGTGCTGGGTACCGACGAGACCCACCTGGTGGTGGCGCCGAGCGACGAGGAGTTCTTCGGCGCCGGTCGGCGCACGAACGTCCTGCGCCGTATCGCGGACGAGACGGGGGGGCGCTTCTACACACCGGCCACCGTGGGCGCCCTCGCCGACGACATCACGGTCACCGGGGCGGGGGTCACGCTGGTCGAGCAGCGCGACCTGTGGGACATGCCCATCCTCTTCCTGGTGATCCTCACGCTCATGGGCGCCGAATGGGGCTATCGGCGCATGCGGGGGCTCGCGTGAGGCGCGCCCGCCGGCATCGGCCGTGGGGCGGCATCGCCGCGTCCCTCCTCCTGGTGGCGGTCTCGCCGCCGGCAGGGGCGCAGGAGACGCACGCGCTCGTGATCGTGGGCCTGGGGGGCACGGACGCCTATCGCCAGCGCTTCGTGGGCTGGGCGAAGGAGCTGCGCGCCACGCTCACGGAGAAGGACGGCGTGCCGGCGGACCACGTGACCGTCCTCGCGGAGCGGGTGGACCTGGCGCCCGGCCTGGTGCAGGACCGCTCCACGAAGGAGAACGTCACGCGTGCCATCGGGGAGATCGCGGCGCGCTCGGGCCCGCGCGATCAGATCCTCATCGTGCTGATCGGACATGGCACGGCGCAGGGCGACGAGGGGCAGTTCAATCTCCCGGGTCCCGACCTCTCGGCCGAGGAGCTGGCGGCCGCGCTGGCGGCCTTCCCCACCCAGACGGTGGCGGTCGTGCACACGGGCAGCTCGGGCGGGGGCTTCATCGCGCCCCTCTCCGGCCCGAACCGGATCGTGGTGAGCGCCACCCGTACCGTGCGCGAGCGCAACGCGACGGAGTTCCCGGGCTACTTCGTGGAGGCGCTCGCCGGCGCGAGCGCCGACATGGACAAGGACGGACGCGTCTCCCTCCTGGAGGCCTTCCTCTACGCCCGCGCCGAGGTGGCGCGCCACTACGAGGAGGAGAACGAGATCCTGGTGGAGCACGCCGTCCTGGACGACAACGGCGACGGCGAAGGCAGCCAGGACGCAAGCGCGACGGGCGCCGACGGCCGCCTGGCTTCGGGCTTCCGCCTGGGCGGCACGGGCACGACCGCGGCCGCGCTCGACGACCCCGCGCTCGCGCGCCTCTACGAGGAGCGCCGGGAGATCATGACGCGCCTCGACGGGCTGCGAGCGTCACGCGACGCCATGACCGAGGAGAAGTACGACGAGGCACTGGAGGCGGTGCTGGTCGAGCTGGCCCTCAAGAACCGGGAGATCAAGGCCCGGGAGGGAGGAGGCGCGTGATCCGTCGGCCGACCCTCCTGCTCGCCACGGCCTGCCTCCTCGCCGCCCTCCCGGCGGGGACGCGGGCCCAGACCCAGGGCCTGGCCGCGCTGCGCACGGGCGACTACGACAGGGCGATCCGCGAGTACCGCTCGCTGGTGCGCGCGGAGCCGGCTTCGGTCGAGGCGCGCCGCGGGCTGATCGAGGCGCTGACGGTGAAGGGGTCGCTACGACGACGCCGTCGCGGTGGCCCGGGAAGCGCCCGACGCCGGGGCGGCGGCGGACGCGCTCGGGAGGGTACTCGAGCGCCGGGGCGACCTCGACGGAGCCGAAGCGGCCTACCGGCAGGGTGTCGAGGCCGCGGGCGAGGACCGGCTCACCGCCGAGGTCGACCTCGCCGATCTCCTCTTCCGCCGAGGGCGGGTGGACGAGGCGATGGCGCGCTTCGACCGCTTCATCGACGTCTACAACCAGGCGAACGGTACGCTGTCCGCGCGCGACCTGGTGGCGGTCGGGCGTGCGGTGCACCGACTCGGACGCACGGATCCGGACCTCTTCCAGGACGCGCTGCGCGCCTTCGACGAGGCCTTCTCGGCGGACCCGGGATGGACGGAGCCGTCGCTGCTCGCCGGCGCGCTCTTCCTCGAGAAGTACGACAGCCCGGCGGCGCAGAAGGAGTTCGGGAAGGTGCTCGCCTTGAACCCGAACGACCCGCGCGCGCTGCTCGGCATGGCGCGCGCGCTCGACTTCGACGGCACGGCCGGCGCGGGGGAGCGGATCCGGGCCGCGCTGGAGGTCAACGAGGACGACCCCGACGCGCACACGCTCCTCGCCCGCCTCGACGTCTCCCGCGAGGACTTCGAGGGCGGCGCCCGCGAGGCTGAGCGCGCCCTCGCGGTGGATCCAGCCTCGCTGGAGGCGCTGTCGATGCTGGCCGCCGCCCGTTTCCTCGCGGACGACACGGCCGGCTTCCAGGAGGCGCGCGCCCGCGCGCTGCGCCTCAACCCGCGTTACGCGGACCTCGACGCGACGGTCGCGGAGCTCGCGGTGCAGGTGCGCCGCTACGGGGAGGCCGTGGACCGCGCGGCCACGGCCGTGGCGCTCGATTCGACCTCCTGGCGGGCGTGGGGGCTGCTGGGGATGAACCAGCTGCGCACGGGGCGGATCGAGGAGGGGCGCACGAGCCTGGAGCGCGCCTTCGCCGGAGACCCGTACAACCCCTGGTTCAAGAACAGCCTCGACCTCCTCGACACCTTCGATCGTTTCGAGACGAAGGAGACGAGGCACTTCCACCTCTTCCTCGCCGGTACCGAGGCCGACCTCCTGGCGCCCTACGTCTCGACGCTCGCCGAAGAGGCGTACGACTCCCTCTCACGGCGCTACGGCGCCGAGCCGGCGCTCCCGGTGCGCGTCGAGCTGTACCCGAGCCACGCCGACTTCTCGGTGCGCACGCTCGGGGAGACCGGGCTGGGAGCGCTCGGCGTCAGCTTCGGGAGCGTCCTGGTCATGGACTCCCCCTCGGCGCGTGAGCGCGGCGAGTACAACTGGGCGTCGACGCTGTGGCACGAGCTGGCCCACGCCTTCCACCTGGCGATCTCCGAGAACCGCGTGCCCCGCTGGTTCTCCGAGGGGCTCGCCGTGCACGAGCAGCGCAAGGCGCGGGTCGGGTGGGGCCACCAGGCGAGCATCCCCTTCCTGCAGGCGCTGCGCGACGGGAGGCTGAAGAAGGTCAGCGAGCTCAACGACGGCTTCATGCGACCCGAGTATCCCGAGCAGGTCGGGTTCTCCTACTACGAGGCGTCGCTGGTCTTCCAGTTGATCGAGGACCGGCACGGCTTCCCCGCCATTCGCACCATGCTCGACGGCTACCGCGAGGGTCGGACCACCGAGGAGCTCTTCGAGTCCGTCCTCGGCACCACGCTCGAGACGTTCGACGACGAGTTCGACGACTACCTGCACACGCGCTTCGCCTCGCCCCTGCGAGGGCTCGCCAAGGTGGGAGAGATGCCGTCGCCCGACGCGGGCGCGGAGGCCATGGCGGACTATGTGCGTGCGCACCCCGGCGACCTGGTGGCGCAGATGATCCTCGGCGCGCTCCTGGTGCGAGACGAGCGCTACGACGACGCGGAGCCGCACCTGCGCAAGGTGCTGGAGATCTTCCCCGACTACGGCGGACCGGACAGCCCCTACGTCTACCTCGCGCGCATCCATCGGATGCGGGGCGAGTTGGACCGCGCGGCCGCCGCGCTGGGGCGCCTGACGGAGCTGTCCGAGTCCAACTACGACGCGCTGCTCGCCCTGGCCGCCGTGGAGGACTCGCTCGGAAACCCGGCCGCGTCGGCGGGCGCGCTGCTCCAGGCGATCCAGGTGTACCCGTACGACGTCGACGTGCACCGCGAGCTGGCCGTGCTGGACAGCGACCTGGGTGACCGCTTCGGCACCGTGCGCGAGCGCGCCGCCGTGGTGGCGCTCGACCCGCCCGACCGCGCCGAGGCGCTCTACCTCCTGGCGGTCGCGCAGATGGACGCCGGCTCCCGCGACGAAGCGCGCCGCACGGTGCTCCGCGCGCTGGAGATCGCCCCCGAGTACGACGACGCGCTCGAGCTCCTGCTGGCGCTGCGCCGAGCCGGAAACGGAGGTGCCCCATGAGCTGGCGGTGGCTGGTTCGGCCCCTGGCGATCGCCCTGGCGGTGGGTGCGACGGCGGTGGGCGTCACGACGGTCCGGCGCGACGGCGTCGGCGCCGGGCCGAGGTGGGCTCGGCCGCGAAGGCGCCGTCGACGCGGGCGCTGTCCGCCGTGCCGGCCGCGGAGAGCGACGACGCTCCCCCCGCTTCGATCGCCCTCCCCGCGCCGCAGGACTGGGAACGGCTGAACGCGCCGTACGACGGCCGCTACCACTTCATGCGGATCCGCTACGAGTACTCACGACGCGGCATGCGGAGCGTGCAGGGTCGCGGGCCGCCGTGGGCACACGACTACCCGCGCGGGGAGCGGAACTTCACCAAGCTCCTCGACGCGATGACGTTCATCCACCCGCTGGTGGACGGGTCGAACATCTACCCGCTGGACGATCCGCACCTCTTCGAGAACCCCATCGCCTACATCATCGAGGTGAGCGCGTGGGAGCCCACGGACGGGGAGGTCGCCCGGCTACGGGAGTACCTGCTCAAGGGCGGCTTCCTGATCGTCGACGACTTCCGCGGCCAGCGTGCGCTCGAGAACCTCGAGTTCCAGTTGAACCGCGCGCTTCCGGGCGTGCAGCTCGTGCAGCTCGACGAATCGCACGAGATCTTCGATTCGTTCTTCCGCGTCGACCCGCACCTGGTGATCCCGCCGTACGGGCCGCAGGACCCCGTGTGGTACGGCGTCTTCGAGGACAACGACCGCTCCAAGCGCCTGATGGCGATCATCAACTACGACAACGACATCTCCGAGTACTGGGAGTTCAGCGACCAGGGCTACTACCCGGTGGACCTGGCCAACGACGCCTACAAGCTCGGGGTGAACTACATCATCTACGGCATGACGCATTGAGCCTGCGGCAAGACCACCACCCACGGGAGAACGACCCTTGGCGGACGACGTGATCGGAACGGTGCAGCTCGACAACCCGGACGACGTGGCCCTCGCGGACCGCATGAAGCACGGGCGGGAGCAGATCATCCGCGAGCTGCGCAAGCTCATCGTGGGGCAGGACGAGGTGATCGAGCAGATGCTGCTCACCCTCTTCGTGGGCGGCAACTCCCTTCTTCTGGGCGTACCCGGGCTGGCGAAGACGCTGCTGATCCACACGGTCGCCCAGGTGCTGGATCTCAAGTTCAGCCGCATCCAGTTCACGCCCGACCTGATGCCCTCGGACATCACCGGCACCGACATCATCCAGGAGGACCCCGACACGGGGCGCCGTGAGATGGTGTTCGCGCCCGGCCCGGTGTTCAGCAACATCGTGCTCGCCGACGAGATCAACCGCACGCCGCCCAAGACCCAGGCCGCGCTCCTGGAGGCGATGCAGGAGCACCGCGTCACGGTGCAGGGGCGCACCTACGTGCTGCAGGAGCCCTTCTACGTCTTCGCGACGCAGAACCCGATCGAGCTCGAGGGAACGTATCCGCTCCCGGAAGCGCAGCTCGACCGCTTCATGTTCGAGATCATGATCGAGCACCTGTCGAAGGCCGAGGAGATGGAGGTGGTGCGCGCCACCACCGGGATCCTCGACCCTTCGTTCAGCCACGCGGTGACCGGGCCCGACCTGGTGGCCTTCCAGCAGCTGGTGAGGCGCGTGCCCGTCTCCGAGGAGGTCCTGCAGTACACCGTGGATCTGGTGCGCGCGAGCCGCCCCGGAGACGGGGCGCCCGACTTCGTGAAGAAGTGGATCGCCTACGGCGCCTCCGTGCGCGCGGCGCAGTACCTGGTGCTCGGCTCGAAGGCGCGGGCGGTCACGCGCGGGCGCGACCACGTGACGTTCGAGGACATCCGTTCCCTCGCGCAGCCGGTGCTGCGACACCGCGTGCTCACCAACTTCCACGCCGAGTCCGAGGGGCACTCCGCCGGCGAGATGGTGGACCTCCTCCTCGACGCCGTCCCCGTTCCCCGCTCCGGGATGTAGGTCGGTGTCCCACGCCCGCGCCCGCTCAGGCTCCAAGGGAGCCCGCTTCCTCGACCCCGCCGTCCTGGCCAGGATCGACAACCTGGAGCTGCTGGCCCGCACGGTCGTCGACGGCTTCCTGAGCGGGCTGCACCGCTCGCCCTACCTGGGCTTCAGCCTGGACTTCGCCGAGCACCGCCCCTACATGCCGGGCGACGACATCCGACGCATCGACTGGAGCCTGTTCGCGCGCACGGACCGCCACTACATCAAGCTGTTCGAGGCGGAGACCAACGCGAACTTCGCCGTGCTGCTCGACGTCTCCCGCTCGATGGGCTACGGAAGCCACGCGGTGTCGAAGCTGGACTACGCGCGCTACCTGGCCGCCGCTCTCCTCTTCTTCTCCAATCGGCAGCGGGACCGCGTGGGGCTGGTGACGTTCGACCACGACATCGTGGAATACGTGCCGCCGTCGATGAAGCACATGGACACCGTGCTGCACGTCCTCGACCGCGCCGACGCCGGTCGTGAGGGCTCGCTGCGCGCGCCGCTGATGACGATCACGGAGCGGCTGAGCCGGAAGGGGATCCTCGTCCTGATCTCCGACTTCTACGAGGAGCCGGACGCCGTGATGGAGGCCGTGGTGCCGCTCCGGTCGCGGGGGCACGACGTGATCGTCTTCCACGTCCTGGACCCGGCGGAGTTGGAGTTCCCCTTCCAGGACGCCTCGGGCTTCGAGGACATGGAGACCGGCGAGCAGATCCCGATCATCCCCGCCAAGCTGCGCGAGGAGTATCTCGAGCTGCTGCGCGCGCACCTGCGGGCGCTCGAGGACCGCTTCACCTCGAGCGGCGTCGACTACCAGCTCCTCGACACGTCGAAGCCGCTCGACATGGCGCTGTTCCGCTATCTCTCCGCCCGCCAGCGGCTGAGCCGGGTCCGATGAGCCTGACCTTCCTCGTCCCGCTCTTCCTGCTGGGACTGGCCGGGATCGCGATCCCGGTCATCGTCCACCTGACGCGGAAGCAACGACGCAACGTCGTGGCGTTCCCCTCGCTGATGTTCCTGCAGAAGATCCCCTTCCAGGAGCAGCGGCGGCGGCGCATCCAGAACTGGCTCCTCCTCGCGTTGCGCGCGCTCGCGCTGGCCGTGCTCGCCGTCGCGTTCGCGCGCCCCTTCGTGGACGACACCGAGCTGGGCGCGATGGGGCTGGACGGCCCGCGCGAGGTGGTGGTGCTCGTGGACCAATCGTACAGCATGGGTGTGGGGGACACGTGGGCGAGCGTGGTGGGCGCGGCGAAGCGGGTCTTCGGAGGTCTCGGGCCGCTCGACCGCGCCAGCGTGGTGCTCTTCGCGCAGAGCCCCCGGGTGGCGGCCCGCTCCACCGCGGACCGGGCCCGCCTCGAGGCCGCCCTCGACACCGCCTCCGTCGGCTCGGGGACCACGCGCTACGGCCCGGCCCTCAAGGTGGCGCAGACGATCCTCGAGGAGTCCGAGCTGCCCCGCGGCGAGGTCGTGCTGATCTCGGATTTCCAGCGCAGCGGATGGACCGGAGACGAAGGGGTCCACCTCCCCGCGGGCACGGTCGTTACGCCGGTGGCGGTGGGGGCGGAGGTGCCCGACAACGTGCAGGTGGCCGGGGTGTCGCTCCTCCGCCAGGCGGTGGGCGGGCGCGAGCGCGTCACCCCGACCGTGCGCGTCGCCCGCCAGGGTGGTGACGCACCGCGTGAGGTCCCGGTCTCCCTGGAGCTGGATGGTCAGGCGCTCCAGCAGCGAACGGTGCGCCTCGAGCCCGACGGAGCGGCGGTGGTAGCGTTCGCACCCTTCACGCTCTCCCTCCCGCACACGCGCGGGACGGTGCGCGTGCCCACGGACGGCCTCCCTGGGGACGACGCACGCTACTTCGTCCTGTCGCCGGGCAGCTCGATCCCCGTGACGATCATCGAAGGCGGTCGGGCCCGCCGCGACGCGAGCCTCTACCTGGAGCGCGCGCTGGAGACCTCCGCGGAGGGGCGCTTCGCCGTGCGCCTCCGCCGGGGCGACGGCGTGCGCCCCGCCGACCTCCAGGGCACGCGCGTGGTGGTGCTGAACGACGTGCGCTCCGACGGCGCGTCCGCCCAGCTCCTGGAGGACTTCGTGCAGGGCGGAGGCGGCCTCCTGGTCGTGGCCGGGGAGGCCGCGAGCTGGCCCGCGTCCGCGGCCGGGTTCCTCCCGGGTGCGCTGGGCCCGGTACAGGATCGCGAGGAGGGTCGCGGCGGCCGGCTCGGGTTCCTCGAATACGGACACGAGGTGTTCGAGATCTTCGCCGGCCCCCGCAGCGGCGACTTCAGTGGCGCCCGCTTCTTCCGCGCCCGCGCCTTCACGCCGGCGGACTCGGCGAGGATCCTCGCGCGCTTCGACGACGGCTCGGTGGCCATGGCGGAGGCCGACCGCGGCGAGGGGAGCGTGGTGGTGTGGACGTCGACGCTGGACGCCTTCTGGAACGACCTGGCGCTCCAGCCCGTCTTCCTCCCCTTCGCGCATCGCCTGATCGAGCACCTGAGCGGTCGCGCCGACGCGCTCCCCTGGGTCACCGCCGGGCAGGTGGTGGACCTGGCCGACCCCCGGGCGCTCGAGGCTGCGGGGCTCGTCTCGGCACAGGCGGCCGGCTTCGCCGAGGGTGAGGACCAGGTGGCGCTCACCCCGGCGGGCACGAGCATCGCGCTTCCCGCGGGCGACGGTCCGCGCTATGTCCCCTTCGAGGACCGGGGGTTCTACGTGATCCGGCCTCCGGGGAGCGAGCCGGAGCGGCCGTTCACGGTGGCGGTGAACGTGGACCTCACGGAGTCGGCGCTGGCGCGGATGGATCCGGAGGAGCTGGTCGCGCAGCTCACGGGACCCGAGGTCGGGCCGGCCGAGGGCCCGACCTTCGAGGCCGCGGCGCTCGCGCGGGTCGAGCAGGAACGCCGTCAGTCGCTGTGGCGCTACCTGCTCGTTGCGGGTTTCCTGCTGCTGCTCGCGGAGACAGGTGTCTCCAACTGGCTGTCGCGGCGGCGGTCGCGGACCCCGGGGATGGCGACCGGTTAGAAGGACGAGGTACGGCGGCGCGGGTACCGTGGTCGCGCGAGGCGACGACGCGTACTATGGACGACGGGACGGGAGAGGATGCATGAACGCCATCCAGAGACACGACGAGGTCGTTCGGCTCGTGGCTCGCGTGCGCCGCAGGTGGCGCACGCGCGTCGCGTTGCGCGGGCTCGCGATCACCGCTGCGCTCACCGTCGCGGTCCTCTTCCTCTCGGCGGCCGCGCTCGAGCGGCTGCGCTTCTCGGCGGACGCCGTCGTCTGGCTCCGCGTCCTCACGTGGGGCACCCTCCTGTTCTCGCTGGTCTGGTTCCTCGTGCGGCCGCTCATGCGCCGCGTCGGGAACCGGCAGGTGGCGCTCTACCTGGAGGAGCACGAGCCCTCGCTGGACCACGCCGTGGTCAGCGCACTCGAAGTCGATCCGTCCACGGGGGCGTCCGGGGCCCTGATGGAGCGGCTGGTGCGCACGGCGCTCGACCAGGCCCACAGGGTGGACGACGGGCGCCGGGTCGATCAGGGCGGGTTGTACCGCTTCGGGGGCGCCCTGTCCGCCGTGGCCGTGGCCGCCGTGGCGCTCCTGATGCTCGGGCCCGCCCACCTGCGCAACGGGCTCGGCGCGCTCCTGATGCCGACGCGCGACGCGGCCTCGGTGAACCCGTACGCCATCGGCGTCACGCCCGGCGACGCCACGATCGCGCGCGGGACGGATCAACTCGTCACGGCGCGGCTCGCGGGCTTCGACGCCGGAGACGCTTCCGTCTTCACGCGCAGCGGTCCGGACGCGTCCTTCCAGCGCTTGAGCATGCTTCCCGACGACGAGGGGGGCTTCGAGGTCCTGCTCATCGGCGTGTCCGACCGGACGCAGTACTTCGTCGAGTCCTCCGGGGTGCGCTCGCCGACGTTCGCGATCGACGTGGCCGACCTCCCGTACGTGGACCGGCTCGACCTGACGTATCGCTTCCCCTCCTACACCGGGCTCTCACCCCGGACGGTGGAGGACGGGGGCGACGTGGCCGCCCTTCCCGGCACGGTGGTGGAGGTGCGCATCACCCCCACGCTTCCCGCGCCGGGCGGCCGCCTGGTCATGGGAGGCGACGACGCGACCGAGCTGTCCGCCGAGGGCGACGGGACGCTGGTGGGCTCGTTCACCGTCGCGGAGCGCGGCTTCTACTCGGTGAAGCTCGCCCGGGACAATGGCGACCTGGTGGCCGCGTCTCCCGAGTACACCATCGACGTGCTCGACGACCAGGAGCCCTCGATCCGCTTCTCCAAGCCGGGCCGGGACACGCCGGCCTCACCGATCGAGGAGGTCTACCTCGAGGCCCGCGCCGACGACGACTACGGCATCGGGGACATCCGCCTGGTCTACTCGGTGAACGGTGGGCCCGAGGACACCGTCTCGATCTTCGAGGGGGGCGGTCCGCCGCTCCCCGAGGTCTCGGCGGGCCACACGCTCTTCCTCGAGGAGTGGGAGCTCGAGCCCGGGCGATCTGGTCTCCTACTACGGACTCGTGCGTGACAACCGGGGTCGCGCCGGTTCGAAAGCGGTGACCAGCGACATCTACTTCCTCCAGATCCGTCCATTCGACCGCACGTACCGTCAGGGCGAGTCGCAGGGGGGGATGCCGGGGGGCGGCCAGCAGAACGAGCAGACCGCGCTCTCCGAGCTCCAGCGCCAGATCATCGCCGCGACCTTCAACCTGGTCCGCCAGCACGACACGTACGGGCCGACGGAGTTCAGCGAGAACGTCGTGAGCGTCGCCCTGGCGCAGGAGAAGCTGAAGGGTCAGGTCGCCACGCTGCTCGAGCGGATGGGGAATCGCGGCATCACGGAGACCGACCCGGCCTTCCGCGACGTGTCGGCCGTGCTCCCGCTCGCGACCGAGGCGATGGATCAGGCGAAAGCGCAACTCGACGACGAGCAGTTGCGCGACGCCCTCCCCCACGAGCAGACGGCGCTGCGCTACCTCCAGCAGGCCGAGGAGACCTACGAGCGCTACGTGGTCCAGCAGCAGTCGGCAGGGGGCGGTGGTGGTGGTGGTGGACAAGCGGCCGCCGCGGACGAGCTCGCCGACCTCTTCGAGCTGGAGCTCGACAAGCTCAAGAACCAGTACGAGACCGTCCAGCGGGGACAGCAGCAGACCGCGGACGACCAGGTGGACGAGACGCTCGAGAAGCTGAAGGAGCTGGCGCGCCGGCAGCAGCAGGAAGCCGAGCGGCAGCGTCGCCGCGCGCAGGCCGGCCAGTCCGGCGGCCAGGGGAGCGCCGACAGCCAGCGCGACCTGGCGGAGGAGACCGAGGAGGCTGCGCGCGAGCTGCGTCGCCTGGCTCGGGAGTCGAACGATGCGCAACTGGAGGAGACCGCGCGCGATCTACAGCAGGCGGCGGACGCCATGCGCCGCGCCGCTTCGCAGTCGGGCAACGCGGCTTCGTCCGACGCGGCGTCGGCCCGGGAGCGGCTGGAGGAGGCGCGCCGCCGACTCGAGCAGGCGCAGCAGGACCGCGCCAAGCGGGACGCGCAGGACGCGCTCGATCGCGTGGACGAGCTCCAGCGGCAGCAGCGGGACGTGCAGCGCGACGTGCGCGAGCTCCCCGAGCAGGGACAGGAGCGGTCCGACCAGACTCTCCCGCCTGAGGGATCGGAAGGACGAGATGACCGAGTCGGTCGCGGGCCTCGAGCGGGATCTCGATCGTGCCTCGTCGGTGGCGCGCAGCGAGCAGCCTGATGCGGCGGACAAGCTGAAGGAGGCGGCCGATCAGATCCGCGAGTCCAAGCTCAAGGAGAAGCTGCAGTACTCACGCGGCACCATCGAGCAGTGGGACAAGGAGTCGGCGACGACCCTGGAGCTCAACATCGAGGCGGACCTGCAAGCGCTGCACGACCAGCTGGCCGAAGCGGCGGACGCGGCCGGGGAGCGCGGACAGGCCGATCCGATGAAGAAGGCGCTCGAGGATACGCGCGAGCTCGTGCGCGGGATGGAGGCGATGGACCGCCGCCTGCGCGAGCCCACCGGGCAGGAAGGCCAGCAACAAGGCCAACAGGGCCAGCAGGGTCAGCAGCAAGGGCAGCAACAGGGCCAGCAGGGTCAGCAGCAAGGGCAGCAACAGGGCCAGCAGCAAGGGCAGCAACAGGGCCAGCAGCAGGGCCAGCAGGGTCAGCAGCAAGGCCAACAGGGCCAGCAAGGCCAGCAAGGCCAGCAAGGCCAACAAGGCCAACAAGGCCAGCAGCAAGGCCAACAGGGCCAACAGGGCCAGCAGGGCGGCCAGCCCGCGGGCGGTGGCTCGGACCGGCCGACGGAGATCGGCGGCCAGGTTCCTCCCTTCTCCGGCGACGGTGCCACCCGCGGCGATCCGCGGCGGCTCTCGGACCAGGAGGTCCGCCAGTTCCGCAGCGAGTTCGGAGCGCGCGAAGGCCAGGTGCGTGACCTTCGCAACCAGCTCAACCTCGCCGGTGCGGAGGTGACCGAGCTGAACGCCGTGCTCGACGCGATGCGCCGCCTGCAGCAGAACCCGATCTACGACAACCCGGCGCAGGTCGCGGCGCTCCAGGAGCAGATCCTGGAGTCCCTGAAGCGGCTCGAGTTCGGGCTACGCCGCGAGGTCGAGGGCCCGGGTGAGCGGAGGGCCGCGCTCAGCGGATCTGACGACGTGCCCGACGCCTACCGGAAGCTGGTCGAGGAGTACTACCGGAAGCTGGCGGGTGGCGGCGGGCGCGACCCGGGCGGGGGCGGCGGCTGAGCCGACCGCCGGACGTCAGTCGGCCTGACGGGCGATGACGCGGCGCACCTTGTCCCTGAGCCCCTCCACGGTGAACGGCTTGGGGATGAAGTTCACGTCCGAGGTCTTGAGCCCGTCGAGGACGATCTCGTCGTCCGTGTAGGCCGACATGTAGAGGACCTGGATGGCCGGATAGCGCGCCACGATCGCCTCGGCGAGCTCGCGTCCGCTCATGACCGGCATGACGAGGTCCGTGAGGAGGAGATCGAACCGTCCCTCCCGATCCTCGGCGATCTGCAGGGCCTGCGGACCGCCTGTCGCGGGTACGACCTCGTACCCGCCGCGGTACAGCACCTTGCACGCGACCTGTAGAACCGCCTCGTCGTCGTCGACGACGAGGATCGTACCACCGTCCGTGGTCGTCACGGGCTCGAAGCTCTCCACTGGGGTTCGGTTCCATCCCAAGCCGCTGGTGGCTCACGCTTCCGCCACCTGCCACCAATGTAACGCGGTGGACTCCCGACCGGCATGTTCAAACGGGGCTGCTCAGGCTCGACGTCCATGGGGCCATTTCCTATTGCAGGGCAGCGGCCTTGGCCAGGCTCTTGTCGCTCCCCGCCACCAGAAGCGCATCGGAATCCTTCAGGAGCGCGTCCGGGTCGGGCACCGGGTAGATGGCGTCCATCAACACGTCGTGCACCGCCACCACCGAGATACCGTGCGCGCGCGGCAGCTGCAGCTCGCGCAACGAGCGTCCCACCCAGTCGGACGGCACCGCCATCTCCTGGATGCCGAAGTCCTGCCCGAGCTGAACGTAGTTCAGGAGGGACGCGCTGGATATACGCTTGCCGAGCCGGATTCCCGACTCGCGCTCCGGGAAGATCGTCTCGGTGACGCCGATCTTCTCGATGAGCCGGGCGTGGTCGTGCGACACCACCTTCACGTAGAGCTCCTCGATCCCCAGGTCCCGCAGCACCAGGGCGGTGAGCGCGCTGGCGGTGATGTTGTCCCCGGTGCTGATGACCGCGGCGTCCGCGTCCTCCGCTCCGATGCGCCGCAGCGTACGCACGTCGGTCCCGTCGCCGACCCCGGCCCGGCTGACGATTCGCGCCATCTGGTCGACGCGCTCGGCATTCCGATCCAGCGCGGCCACGTCGTGCCCGATCGAGTGGAGCGTCTCGGCGACGCTCGCCCCGAAGTTGCCGAGCCCCACGATCACGAAGCGTTTCAACGCGCAGCTCCTCTCATCCGATGATCACGTCCTCGTAGGCGTACCTGAACTCCTCGCCCACCACGTCGCGCCGCAGCGAGATGGCCGCCGCCACGGTCAGCGGACCCACCCTGCCCATGTACATCAGGAGGATCGTGAGGGCCTTCCCGAACCCGGTCACCCCGCCCGGTGGCACCCATGGACAGGCCGACCGTGTTGAACGCGCTCACCGCCTCGAACATGTAGCCCAGGAAGCCGCTCGACGATCCGGTGCCCACCGGGGGCAGCTCCACGATCGCGAAGAGGAGGATCCCGGTGGTGACCGCGATGAAGCCCACCACGAACAGGCCGATGGCTCGCTGCACCGTCTCGTCCGGGATGGACCGGCCCAGGAGGCTCGTGGTGTGCCGTCCGCGAAAGCGCGCGTAGGCGGTCAGCCCGAGGACGGCGAAGGTGGTGGTCTTGAGCCCGCCGGCCGTGGAGCCCGGCGACCCGCCCACCGACATGAGGAGGATCGTGAGGAAGTTCGTGCTGTCGGCGGTGGCGCCGTAGTTCACGGTGTTGAAGCCGGCCGTGCGCGCGGTCGCGCTCATGAAGGTCGCGTTCACGACCCGGTCGAAGATCGACATGCCGCCGAGGGTGTTGCTCCACTCGAGACCGCGCGTAGAGCACGGCGCCCACCACCAGCAGGAGGACGGTCACCACCAGCACCAGGCGTGAGTGGAGCGAGAGCCGTGGTTGGCTCTTCTCGTGCCGCCGCTTCCAGCGCAGGTGCAACTCTTCGAGCGTGAGGAAGCCCAGCCCCCCCATCACGATCAGCCCCCCGATGGTGGTCAGCGCGATGGGCGAGCCCTGGAAGCCGGTCAGGGAGTCCGAGAAGGTGGAGAAGCCCGCGTTGCAGAAGGCGCTCACCGACTGGAAGATCGCGTGCCAGGCGGCGGCACCGACCGGAAAGCGGCGCAGCCAGATCAGGAAGAGCACCAGCGCGCCGACCATCTCGAACGCCAGCGTGAAGCGCACGATGTTGCGCACCAGGTGGCGGAAATCCACCTCGGGCGCGACCTCCGCGGCGCTGGCCGTGACCGCCTCGTGGTGCAGCGAGAGGCGCCGGCCGAGCGCGAGGATCACGAGCGTGGTGAACGTGAGGATCCCGAGCCCTCCGAGCTGGATCAGGAGGAGGACGAAGGCCTGTCCGGCGGTCGTGAAGTACGTCGCGGTGTCCACGACGATCAGCCCGGTCACGCACACCGCGCTGGTGGACGTGTAGAGCGCGTCCATCCAGCCGAGGCCCGGTCCCGTGTAGAGCCCGGGCAGCCACATGAGGCCGAAGGTGCCCATCAGGATCAGCCCCAGGAACGACAGGACGAGCAGCCGCGACGGCGTCAGCAGCCGGCGCAGATAGGACGTTCCGGTCCTCCGGGTCTGCCAGAGGTACTCGTTCGAGGGGCTGGCACCTCCCCAGAAGGGGGAAGACCCGCCCGGTCCCTCACCAGCTTTCAGGTGCCGACTCCCGTTCAGGGGGCTTCGCCTCGGTTGCCGCGGGATACGATAAGCCGGAGGGCGGGCGGCTCAAAGCGGGAGAGCGGGGCGGGCTAACGGAGGAGGAGGGGACCGGAGGGGCCGGGGCGTCGGACGGATCGCGTCAGGTTGTGCCGGGCGGGCGCATAGGCCCCGTCGACAAGGAGCGCCATGCGCCACCATGTCTGGGCCGGGACGCGCGCGCCGCGCGCCTGGTCGAGGACGCCGAGGAGGTTGAAGGCCTCCGGACGCAGGACGTCGATCTCCAGGGCACGCATCAGCTGCGCTCTCGCCACGGCGAAGGTCCGCTCGAGGATCGAGAGGCGCGCCGCCTCCACGCGCGCCGCGTACTCCCGATCCGCGGCGGGACGGTCGCGGCCGAGGAGCCGCCGGACGATGTCCCCCATCCGCCCCGTGCCCACGGGCCATTCGACGGCCTCTTCGGCACCGGCCTTCATGGCGTCCACAGCCGCGCTCGTCGCGCCGGCGGAGACGAGCGCGACGACAGGGACGTCCGGTCGCTCCCGGTCCAGTCGCTCGAGCGCCGCGCGCGTGCCCGAGCGCAGATCCACAACGCCGAGCCGGAGGGCAGGGTCGGAGAGAGCGTTGCCGAGGCCCTCACCGGACTTCCGCAGGATCAGCCCGGCATCAAGCCCGGCCAGGGCATCGCGGACCACCCCCTCCACGGTCTCGTCGCCCACGACCAGGACGGTGAGGAGGGGCTTTCGGGCGTTCCCCTCCCTTCGGGCGCCAGGCTCGCCGCAGGCCGCGGGTGCCCTCACGCCCACCATGGTGCACCCAGGATCGTGGACACGATGGAAAGCACGACGAGCACGACGACGAGCACGACGACGATCCACGGAGCCAACCGCTCCAGTGCGTCGAGCCCGCGGATGTCGTCGGGCGAGCGGGGTTCGGGGCGGGGTGCCGGCACGGGTCGTCTCCTTGGCGGGCGTCGCCAGGAAGCTCACGCCGGCGCCGTGAAGGAGGCACGAAGAAACGGCCCGCGCCCGTGTCGACGGTGTCAAGGGAGCTCGGGCAGCTCCGCGGCCGGCAGCCGCAGGGTGAAGACGCTCCCTCCCCCTTCGCGCGGGCGCCACTCGACGTCGCCCCCCAGGGCGCGCGCCGTCCCGCGTGCGATCGCCAGCCCCAGCCCGGCTCCCTGGCGCCCGATGGCGCCGCTTCCCCGCTGGAAGGGCTCGAAGAGCCGCTCGCGGTCCGCCTCGGCGACCCCGGCTGCCGCGGTCCTTCACCTCGAAGAGGAGGACTCCTCCCCGGCGGGACACCTCGATCTCGACCGGCGCGCCCTCGGGCGAGTGCCGGAGCGCGTTCTCCAGCGAGGTTCACGAGGGCGCGCAGCGCCTGGACGAAGTCGAAGCGTCCCACGGGGACGTCGCTGCCCGGAGGCAGCTCCACCACGATGCCGCTCCGCCCCCGGGAGCGCACGCACGCGCTCCAGGGCAGCGCCGACGAGGTCCTCCGCGGCGTTCAGGGCCGGCTCCACGGGGAGCGCGCCCGCCCGGATCCGCGACAGGTCGAGGAGGTCGGTGACGAAGCGGTTCAGACGCTCCGCCTCCTCCTCGATGATCGCCGCGGCCTCGCTCCCCTGAGCCGGATCTCCGCCGCCGCGGCCCGGATGGACGTGAGCGGCGTCCGCAGGTCGTGGGAGACGTTGGCGAGCATCGCGTCCTTGAGGCGATCGGCCTCGCGCAGCGCCTCGACGTGCTCGGCCTCCTCGGCCAGACGCTCGATCTCGACGGCCCTCTGCTCGGCCAGCGCGACCGCGCGTTGGGCCCGGTGCAGCAGCTCGGCGGCGACCGTGCCCGTGATCAGGAACGACACCAGGACCCACCACTGCAGCGGGTCCGCGATGTCGAAGGTGTAGAACGGCGGGAGCAGGAAGAAGTTGAAGAGGAGGAAGCAGAGGACGGCCATGACCAGGCCCACCAGGCGTCCCTCGCGGGCGCTGCCGCCGAGGACCACGAGCAGGTAGGCCAGGGCCATGTGCGCCTGGTCGAGGACGTCGCGGTAGGTCCAGAGGGCGCAGCGTCACGACGCCGGCGACGAGCGTCCACAGGAGCGAGGCCGGGGAGCGGCCCCCGGAGGCGGCCCGCGTGCGGCTCAGTCACGGATCTCGAAGCGGTAGCCCACCCCCGGCTCGGTGATGATCAGGCGGGGCCGGACCGAGTCCGGCTCCAGCTTGCGGCGCAGGTTCGCGACGTAGACGCGCAGGTACTGCTGCGGGTCCCCCGACGAAGCGGCCCAGACCGCCGGAGAAGAGCTGGCGGTGGGTGAGGGTCTTCCCGGCGTGGCGCAGGAACGACGCGCAGCAGGTCCCACTCGGTGGGCGTGAGATGGATCTCCTCGTCGCCGCGGCGGACCGTGCGCGCGCCGGGGTCGATGACGAGCTCGCCGATCCGGACCACTCCGTCCTCGCCCGGCAGCTCCGCGGCGAGATCCGCCGGAGCTGGGCGCGCACCCGGGCCATGAGCTCCGCCGGGCTGAACGGCTTGGTCACGTAGTCGTCCGCGCCCTCGTCGAGCAGACGGATCTTCTCGCTCTCGGCGTGGTGCGCCGACAGCACGATGATCGGCGCCGCCGACCACTTCCGGATCTCGGCGCACACCCACTGGCCCGGCGGTCGGGGAGCCCGAGGTCGAGGACGATCAGGTCGGGCCGGTGCGCGGCCGCCAGGTCCACGGCCTCGGAGGCGGTTCCGGCCTCGACGATCTTCGCTCGAAGTCGTCGGCGAGCGCGTTGCGCAGGGCCCGCCGGATGTGGGGCTCGTCGTCGACGATCAGAACCGTGCCGCTCATGTGCGGGAAGCTATCGGAAAGTGCCTCGGGTGCCAGGGTGGCGGAAGCTCGTTCCTCGGTCCCCTCCGATTCGTCCCTCCCTCCCTCGGCCCCCTGCGAGCGGCCCTTCGCTCCCCGGCGGTCACAGCTCGATGCGCGCCCCGATCTCGACGACCTGGTTGGGCGGCAGCCGGAAGAACGACGCCGGGGAGCGGGCGTTGTGGCTCATGAAGGCGAACAGCCGCTCGCGCCAGAACAGCATCCCGGAGCCGTCGTCGCTGGGGACGAGCGTCTCCCGGCCCAGGAAGTAGGTCGTCTCCATCGGCTTCAGGCGGAGGCCGTCCTGCCCGTCGAGCTCGCGGAGGACGGCGGGGACGTCGACGTCCTCCATGAAGCCGTAGTGGAGGATCACCGAGCTAGAAGCCCTGCCGCCCGGGCCACGACGGTGACGCGCTCCGACGCGGGGACGTGCGGGGCACGTCCTCGGTCACGACGGACAGGAAGACCACCTGCTCGTGGAGGACCTTGTTGTGCTTCAGGTTGTGCAGGAGCGCCCGGGGCGTGCCGTCGGCGTCGCCGAACATGAAGACCGCCGTGCCGCGGCACGCGCGTCGGCGGATGCGCCCGGATGCTCTCGAGGAAGTCCGCGAGCGGGAGCTCGCGCGCCTTCATGCGGCGCGCCAGGAGCCGGCGGCCGGTCTTCCACGTGGTCATCAGCGAGGAAGACCACGCCGGCCACGAGCGAGCGGGAACCAGCCGCCCGCCGGGATCTTCGTGAGGTTCGCGACCCAGAAGGACAGGTCCACCACCATGAAGAGCGCGGCGACGCCCAGCGCGACCGGACAGCGACCAGCCCCAGCGCTCGCGCGCGACGCACGTAGAACAGGAGCGTGGTGATGACCATGGTGGTGGTCACCGCGACGCCGTACGCGGCGGCCAGGTCGCTGGAGCTGCCGAAGCCGACCACCAGCCCGATGCACGCGACCATCAGCGCCCAGTTGACCGCCGGGATGTAGATCTGGCCGATCTCGCTCGCGGACGTGTGCTCGATCCGCAGGCGCGGGCTGTAGCCGAGCTGCACGGACTGCATGGCCAGGGAGAACGAGCCCGAGATCACCGCCTGCGACGCGATCACCGTCGCCGCGGTGGCGAGGACGACCAGCGGGTAGACCGCCCAGTCGCGGCCCCATCCGGTAGAAGGGGTTCTCGATGGCGGCCGGGGTCGCGGATGAGGAGCGCCCCCTGGCCGAAGTAGTTGAGCAGGAGCGCCGGCAGGACCACCGCGAACCACATCAGGCGGATCGGGCGCGTGCCGAAGTGCCCCATGTCCGCGTAGAGGGCCTCGCCGCCGGTCACGACGAGGAAGACGCTGCCCAGCACCAGGAAGCCGCGCAGGCCGTTGTGCACGAAGAAGGCGCACGGCGTGCGTGGGCAGGACGGCGGCGAGCACGCGACGGCTCCTGCGACGATCTGGTAGACGCCCAGGGCGGCCAGCACCGCGAACCAGACCAGGGTGATCGGGCCGAACACCTTGCCCACGCCCTCCGTGCCGCGCCGCTGGAAGAGGAAGAGCCCGACGAGGATCGACGCACGGTGAGCGGGACGACCTAGCGCTGGAAGACCGGCGTGGCGACCTGGAGCCCCTCGACGGCCGACAGCACGCTGATGGCCGGCGTGATCATCCCGTCGCCGTAGAGGAGCGCGGCGCCGAACAGGCCGAGCATGACCAGGAGCCCGCGGCCTGGTCGCGGCCGTCGTGGAGCGGGCGTCACGAGCGCCGTGAGCGCCAGGATCCCGCCCTCGCCGCGGTTGTCGGCCCGCAGGACGAAGGCCAGGTACTTCACCGAGATCACCAGCACCAGCGACCAGAAGATGAGCGACAGCACGCCGAGCACGTTCTCGGCGGTCACCGCCAGGCCGTAGCTCTCGTGGAAGCTCTCGCGGATCGCGTACAGGGGGCTCGTTCCGATGTCGCCGTACACGACGCCCAGGGCGGCCAGCGAGAGCACCGCCAGCCTTCGTCCCGAGGGCGTCGTGTCGGTCGGTGGGGTGTCCATGGTCGGGTCCGCGTCGGAGAGGCGACGATCCGGGTCCAGCCATGAAGTGTCCGACGGGGCCATCAGGAAGGCACAAAGGGGTCGACGGGCACCGTGAAGGAGACATCAAGGGCGCGCCGCGACCGCACCGCGAACTTTGCGGCCCCGGACCCCGGGGCGCGGGCGGGCCCCTGCCGCGCGCAGCGCGAGGCGGCCGTCCCGAGCCAGGCACGCGACGCCGACGAAGACGGTGAAGAACTCGAGCCGTCCGAGGAGCATCCCGAGGGTCTCGGCCCAGAGGAGGCCGCGCGGGGCGTCCGGGGCAGTCACGCCGATGCTGAGCCCCACCGTCCCGAGGGCGCTGGCGAACTCGAAGAGGCTCTCACGCACCCCGTTGCCGTATGCCGCCAGCACGCCCGTACCCAGTCCGAGCGCAGCCAGGTACAGAAGCAGGAAGGCGCCGATGCGGGCCACCTCCGCGTCCGCCAGGAAGCGCCGGTCGGCCGCCTCGCGCAGGAAGGGCTCGGTGACGGCACGCCTCGGTCCGAGGCGTCGCCCCAGGTCGTGGAGCAGATACCGGAACAGCACGTGGACCCGGTACTGTTTCACGCCGCCCGCCGTCGAGCAGGTGCCACCGCCCACGATCATGAGGACGATCAGCACGCACCACCCCACGGAGGGCCAGCCGGTGTACGCGACGGTCGAGAAGCCCGTGGTCGTGAGCGCGGTCACCGTCTCGAAGAGCGCCACCCTCAACGCCTTCGTTGCCTGCGGGAAGAGCAGGCGTGTTGCGCCGGACCACACCACCAGCCCGCCGAGCAGGCCGAGCACCGCGGACGTCCGCACCTCCCCGTTCGTCAGCACGGCCCGCCAACGGCCCCGGAGCGCGGCCCAGGCGGTCACGAAGCTGAGGTTCCCGAGCACCATGAGGAGTATGGTCACCGCCTCGATGGCCGGCGAATCCCAGGCGCCGATCGAATCGGCGCGCGTGGAGAAGCCTCCCGTGGAGACCGCCGTGAGCGCGTGGTTGACGGCGTCGAACCAGGACATCCCCGAGAGGTGCAGCCCCACGGTGCCGAGCACGGCGTAGGCACCGTAGATCCGGACGACGAGCACGGCGGAGCGATCCACCACCGGCACCAGCAACTCCTCCTTGCCTTCGGCCGTGTTGATGCCGGTGCCCGCGGGGCCCACGAGGGCGCTGAGCATGAGGATGGCCAGGCCGGCGCCCCCGGCGAGCTGGAGGGCGCTCCGGAGAAGGAGGATCGTGGGGTGCGCCGCGCCGACGTCCACGACGGTGAGCCCGGTCGTGGTCCACCCGCTCGTGGACTCGAACACCGCCCCGGTGATGTCCAGTCCCCCGACCAGGACGAACGGGACCGCGCCGAAGACCACCGCGAGCGACCACGAGAGCAGGACGATCAGCGACCCCTCGGCCAGCCCGAGGGAGCCGCGCGTGGGCACGGCCGGTGAGAGCCGCCTCAGCCCGAGCCCGAGCAGTCCGAGCGCCGCGCCCGGCAGGAGGAACGCGGGAAGGGTGGAGATCTCGGACGGGAACGCGCCCACCGCGAGTGCGGGGCTGGCGATCACCAACCCGGAGACGACCGCGACGCTCCCCGTGTGGCGCAGGATCTCGCCGTATCGGCGAGCGAGGATGGGGAGCCGCCCCGGACCGGACGGGGTCATGTCCCGAGGAGCCGGTCCACGAGCGAGTCGTCCGCGTCGGGCACCGTGACCACGACGAGCTGGTCGCCGGCTTCGAGACGCGTATCGCCCCGGGGTATGAACACACGCTCACCGCGGCGCACGGCCGCCACGAGCCCGTGTGCCGAGCCGATGTCCGCCAGCGTCGAACCCGCCGCGGCGGAGCCGGCCGGGAGGCAGAGATCCGTGACCAGGATGCGGCCGCCCGCGAAGGCCACGAGCCGGGCGATGTCGTCGACCACCGCCTCCCGCGCGACGATGCCGGTGAGGAGGTCCGTAACGGACACCGCGGCGTCCACGCCCAGGCGCCGGAAGACCTCCTCGTTGTCGGGGTCCTCGACGACCGCGATCGTACGCCCCACGAAGTAGACCCGGCGTGCGATCTGACACGCCACCAGGTTGCGGTGATCGTCGGGAGTCGCCGCCACGACAACGTCGGCGTGCAGGGCGCCGGCATCGTCGAGGACGTCCGGCCGCGCCCCGTCACCGACCACCACCGTGGCGCCCTCCAGCGAGCGAGCGAGGCGGCGCGCGTCGGCGGCGGCGGCGGCCACGACGGTGACCTGGTGCCCCAGGTCCAGGAACCTCCGCGCGAGGAAGTACGCCGAGCGGCCCGAGCCTACGAGCAGGATGCGCATCACGGCTCCACGGGGCCCACGATCACTTCGAGGAACGCTTGCACGGCGTGCGCGACGGGGGAGATCGTGCGGATGCCCAGCTCACGGTAGGCGCCCTCCCACTCGGGGAGGAACACCCTGGCCACCACGGTCTCGACGCCGAAGCGTTCCCTGGCGACCTGCGTCACCATGATGTTCAGGGTGTCACTGTCCGTCGCCGCGAACAGGACGTCGGCGTCGGCGGCCCCCGCGCGGCGCAGCACGGCGAGCTCCGCCGCGTCCCCGGCGACCTTGAAGCCGCTGAACTCCGGCCCGAGGCTGTCGAGCGCTTCGGGATCGCGGTCCACCACCACCACCTCGGCCCCCTCCGCGCTGAGGAGGCCGGCGGCATGCGACCCTACGCGGCCACAGCCGACGACCACCGCGCGCAGCCCCCGGAACCGGAGCGGCGGCACCCTCCCGGATGAGCCGGACGACAAGCCGAGTACAGCATCCCTTCCGTCGTGCATGGTGGGGAATCTCCCAGCGAGGCCATGAGGATCGCACAAGGAGCCGGGTCCCGGGCATGAGGGAAACGGGAAGGGCACGACGACCGCGGGTCCTTCACGGAGAAGCGCCCGACACTTGTGCTTCCTTCACGGCGCCCCCGCTACGCTTCGGCCATGGACGAGGTGAGAGGGATCGGCGATGCCCGGAAGGAGCGGGCGGCGGCCTGGATGGCGCTCGCGATCTTCGCGGCCCTGGGGCTGGTCGCGGCGATCTCGCTCGGGCGCCTCGACGCGACGCCCCGGACCGCGAGCCTCCTGTCGGGGACGTGGCTCGGCGACGACGGGGGGGGCGGCAACGTGGTGTACCACTTCGGCTCCGACGACCTGGGCTACCGGGTCGTGGACAGCTCACGACAGGAGTTCGCCTACACGCTCGTCGAGGGCTACCCCAACGAGCTACGGCTTCGGATCCGGATGGGGGGCGACTCGGCCGTGTACCGCGGACTGGTGGAGCTCCGCAACCACGGTGAGCTGCGCCTGGAGCTCGGAGCCCGCGGGGAGCCTCCGCCCTACCGGATCACACCGCGGGCGCTCCGGCTGCGCCACCCACCGGCGCGGTAGCCTCCGAACCGCCCCCTCTCCACCGCGGTGTTCCGCCGGTGGCGTGCCGGGCCCGCGGCCCCCGGCCGTACACCCGGTGGGGACCTCCTGCTAGATTCTCCCCCCACCCGTCCCGAGGACCTCCACCGCGAAGCACGACCATGAGCGGACCCCAGTTCATCTACCACATGCATCGCCTCTCCAAGATCGTCCCGCCCAAGCGGGAGATCCTGAAGGGCATCAGCCTCTCCTTCTATCCGGGTGCGAAGATCGGGGTGGTCGGGCCGAACGGAGCGGGCAAGAGCTCGCTGCTGCGGATCATGGCCGGCCTCGACACCGACTTCCAGGGAGAGGCGTGGGCCGCGAAGGGCACGCGTGTGGGCTACCTCCCCCAGGAGCCCGTCCTCGACGCCTCGCTCGACGTGAAGGGCAACGTCGAGCTGGCCGTGAAGGAGACGCGCGACCTCCTCAGGCGCTTCGAGGAGGTGAACATGAAGTTCGGCGAGGTCTCCTCGGACGAGGAGATGAACGCCCTGATCGAGGAGCAGGCCAAGCTCCAGGACCGGATCGACGCGGCGAACGCGTGGGAGCTGGACCGGCAGCTCGAGATCGCGATGGATGCGCTTCGCCTCCCGCCGGGGGACGCGGACGTGACCACGCTGTCCGGCGGCGAGTGCCGGCGGGTCGCGCTCTGCCGCGTGCTCCTCGAGGAGCCCGACATGCTCCTCCTGGACGAGCCGACCAACCACCTGGACGCCGAGTCCGTGGCCTGGCTCGAGCACCATCTGAGTGCCTTCCCGGGCACCATCGTGGCGATCACGCACGACCGGTACTTCCTGGACAACGTGGCCGAGTGGATCCTCGAGCTCGACCGCGGCGAGGGCATCCCCTGGAAGGGCAACTACTCCTCCTGGCTCGAGCAGAAGCGGGAGCGGCTGCGCGTCGAGGAGAAGCAGGAGAGCGCGCGCCAGAAGACGCTCGATCGTGAGCTCGAGTGGATCCACATGTCCCCGCGTGCCCGCCACGCGAAGGGGAAGGCACGCGTCACCGCCTACGAGGAGCTGGTGTCCGCCGACGAGCGGGAGCAGCTGCGCACGGCCGAGATCCTCATCCCGAAGGGGCCGCGCCTGGGCGACACCGTCATCCGGGCGCAGGGCGTGACGAAGGCATTCGGCGACAAGCTGCTGATGGACCGCCTCTCCTTCGACGTTCCACCGGGCGCGATCGTCGGGATCATCGGCGGCAACGGCGCCGGCAAGACCACGCTGTTCCGCATGATCGTCGGCGAGGAGAAGCCGGACTCGGGCACGCTCACGCTCGGCCAGACGGTCGAGCTCTCCTACGTGGACCAGTCGCGCGAGGCCCTCGACGGGGAGAAGACCGTGTTCGACGAGGTGAGCGGCGGAGCGGACATCCTGTACTTCGGCCGCGCCGAGGTGAACCCGCGCGCCTATCTGTCGTGGTTCGCCTTCCGCGGCGCCGACCAGCAGAAGAAGACCGGCGTTCTCTCAGGCGGTGAGCGCAACCGGCTGCACCTGGCGAAGCTGCTCAAGTCGGGCGGCAACGTCATGATGCTCGACGAGCCCACGAACGACCTGGACGTGGACACGCTGCGCGCGCTGGAGAACGCGATCCTCGACTTCGCCGGCTGCGTGCTGGTGATCTCGCACGACCGCTGGTTCCTGGACCGCGTCGCGACGCACATCCTCGCCTTCGAGGGCGACTCCGCGTGCACCTGGTTCGAGGGCAACTACCAGGAGTACGAGGAGGACAAGCACCGCCGCCTGGGCGCCGAGGCGGACCAGCCGCACCGCGTGCGCTACCGCAAGCTGGTGCGCGAGTAGGGCGCCTCACCAGTTGTAGACGAAGTTCACGAGCGGGAAGAAGCCACCGCCGCCCGTAGCGGACACCGCGATCCCGAGGTCGGCGCTCAGTCGCTCGTTGAAGAACCTGGGTCCAGCGGAAAGGAGCACCGCGGAGTCTCCGTCCCCCGTGGGGATCAGGTAGTTCTCCGTGATCAGCTTCACGCCCTTCGCCACACGGGCCTCCCCACCCACGAGGATGGCGGGCGTGTTCGCCAGTTCGTCATTCACCCAACCGTAGCCCAGCCCCATAGTGACGGCGTGGTCCGGCGCTCCCAGCGTCGCGACCCCGTACAGGATGCCGGCGGTGTCGTCGCCACCCACGATCGCCAGGGCGCCGAGGGAGACCGCCACCTGCTCCAGCGCGACCACCTGGACCTTCGGCACGAACCAGAAGGGCCTGTCCGTCCCCAGGTCGCCGATCAGCAGCGTCCCCGCCCCGATCGTCGCACGGTCGGTCAACCCCACGGAAACCGACGGGAAGATCGCCTCGAACACCGCCAGATAGCCATGTCCGGCGCCGATCATCCGGGCCGTCGGCCCGAAGAAGAGGCGGTTCGAGCTCGGGTCGGGAGACCAGAGCTCCCCGTCGTGGATGTCGCCCTTCACGGTGCGCAGGCCCCGGACCTGCGCCGGACGCACCTCGACGACCCCGCCCGAGACGAGCTCGAAGCGGATGGGGTCTCCCACCTCGACCACACGCCCGATCAGCGCCGAGCCGTCGGCGAGGCGGAGTTCCTGGACCTCGCCCGGTTCGGCGAGCCGGACCTGCACCCCGCTTTGGGCCCGCGCACGCGCCGGCGTGGAAAGGACGGCGGCGAGCAGAGCGGCCACGAACGCCGCGCGATGCAACCGTGTGAGCGTCGACATGGGGCACCCTCCTCCTTGGACGGGGGTTGAGCGTCGCGTCGTTGACCTACTATACCGTATGGTATGTTCTTGCGCAAGAGGAAATGGGGCGCCGCCCGACGCCCCACCCTCCTTGGTTCAGCGCCCCGCGGTCAGGGGAACACGCCGAACAGACCGAACACGAGGTCGCGGAAGTCCACCACGGCCCCGGACGGCGCCATCAAGACGAGGACCGCCGTGCCGGCCTCGATGCCGAAGCTGGTGCATCCGCCGCCGGCGGACGGATCGCCGATCTCCGTGTTCGCCAGCGTCACCCCATCGGCGTCGCGCCGCTCGAGCGTGATCGGGTTGGACGGCGTCACGCCGAAGGTGTTGGTGACGCAGACCTCGCGCGTCCTGCACCTGGAACGGGTCGACGCCCGTCAGCTGGAGCTCCGCCAGCTCGACGGCGAAGCCGTTGCCGCCCGAAACGCCGATGCGGTCGGGGCTGCTCCCCCAGTAGTGGTTGCCGGACGAGCCCACCGTGGTGAGGGGCACGGTACCCAGCTGCTCGTCCGTCTCGACGTCGTCGAGCGGGAGCGTCTGCGTGCCGAAGGGCACGTTTCCGCTCGTGTTCTCCACGGCGCTCAATCGGATCCTGGCCTCGCGCTTCGTCCCCGCGGGGCAGTCGGCGCCGTCGACCCCGTTCTGGAAGGTGAAGAGCCCTTCGTCGGTCCGGTCGAAGCCGGTCGCGAGGTCGTCGGCGCCGGCGCTGCCGCCGCTTCCGGGCCCGTTCCCGTTCATCCCGTCGCCGGCGTTCCCGGTGTTTTCGGCCACGGTGATCTTCCCCTTCATCCCGGGGTTGTCGCCGCCGCCGCCGTCACCCGGCGCGCCCGCAGCCGAGCCGCCGTCCCCGCCGGAGCCACCGCTGTCGGGAATCGAGCAGCGGTCCGCGCCGTCGCCGCCGCGGCCGTTGACCACGCGGATGTCCCCGCCGTCCCCGCTCGTCCCGACCGTGGTGCCGGTGATGTCCTTCGTGCGGGCGTCGCCGCCCTTCCCGCCGTGCGCCGCCATGGCGCCGCCGCCCGCGCCGTCGGGGAACGTCAGGTTGCCATCCCCGCCCTTTCCTCCCACCGCGGTGGCGTCACCACCCCGGCCGCCGTCTCCCCCCGTCACCACGATGTTGCCGCGCCCGTTCACCGCGCCGCGCGCACGCAGCGTACCGAGCACCGAGTGGCCCGCCGCGCCGCCGGTGGCCGTGGCGCCCCCCCCGGGTGTCGCCGCGGCGGCGTCCGCGTCCTTCCCGTTGCCGGCATTGGCGATCGCCTCCCCGCCGTCACCGCCCTTCCCCACCACGAGGGTGAGCCCGCCCGGATCGATCGTGATCGATCCGCCGGCCGACACGTGCGTGTTGCCGCCATCGCCGCCGTCGCCGCCCGTGGCCGTCGCGCTCCCGCCTGGGTCCTTGCCGAGGATGGTGGCGTCGCCGCCGTTGCCGCCGTTGGTGAGCGTGATCGTCGTGCCGCCGCCGGCGTCGTCGAACGTGATGTCGCCGGTGGCACGCACGTCGACGTCACCGCCGTCGCCGCCGTCGCCGCCGCGGGTGCTCGCGTCGTCCGAGCTCGGATCGGCGTTCATGCCGTCGCCGCCGTCGCCACCGCTGCGCCCCTCGACCGTCGATCCTCCGCTTATCTGGAGGTCGCCGTCGCAGGTGAGCCTGACGTCCCCGGCGTTGCCGCCCCCCGCACCGGCGCTGGTGCCGTCCGACCCGGTCCGGCCCGCGGGCGAGGCGGGCGCGAACGTCCCCCCGATCACGATGCACGGACCCCCGCCGGGCGCCAATGCGGGTCCAGCGGGTCCAGCGGTGCCGCGGCTGCCGCTCCGCGCGGCCACGCCCTCGAGATCGACGAAGTCGTCGGGCGTCACGGTGGGGTTGTTCTTGATCTCGACGTCGCCCGCGTACGTGAAGGCGGCCCCATCCACCGTGAGCGCGCCGTCGTTCACCAGCACCACGTCGGGGAGGTCGTCCTCGCTCTCGGCGGAGCAGGCGTTGCTCACCGTGCCGGCGTACGTCGCGGCCGCCCGCCCCTGCACCGTGATCTGGACGCAGTCACCGGTGATCGTTCCCTGCACGTCGATGTCCTCGAGCGCCGTGAGCGTCAGGTCCGACGTGACGGTGAGGGTGACGCCCGCCGGAACGGTGAGCTTCCCGACCGTCATCTGCCCGCCGATGTCCATGTCGGTGCTCGGCTCGAAGTCGTCCGCCTCGAGGATGACCGCCGCGGTGGTGCTCCCACTGGCCGTCCCGCTCGCGGCGGTGACGTCCACCTGCCCTTCGGCCACACCTTCGAGCAGCCCGTCCGCGTCGACGGTCGCGATCGACTCGTCGGCGGACGTCCACGTGACGTCCGGGCTCGGGAGGTCGTTCCCGTTCGCGTCCTTCACCTCCGCGGCGAGCTGCAACGTGCCGCCCAACGTCACCTGCGGGTCCGCCGGTGTGATCGCCACGCTGGCGGGCACCTGCCGCACCTCCACCGCCGCGCTCCCGCCGACGCCCTCTCCGTCCGCCTCCGCGCTCACCTGGGCGGTGCCCACCGCGACGCCCATGGCCAGCCCGCTCGCGTCCACGGTCGCCACGGACTCGTCGTTCGAGCTCCAGGTGAAGGTGGCGCCCGGGATCGCGTTGCCGAACGCGTCCTGGAGCTCGGCGTCGAGCTGGAGGGTTCCCTGCAACGCGTCGATGGTGGCCGACCCGGGGGTCACCACCACCTGCGCGGCCGAACCCGGCGTGCCGGTGGCCGAGAACGTCACGGGCTGAAGCCCCTGGACGGTGGCGGTCGCGGTCTGGGCGCCGGCGCCCGTGCCGAGCGTCCACTGGGCCGTGGCCTGCCCCTGGGTGTCCGTTTGCGACGACGCGGGCGAGATCGAGCCTCCTCCCGACGCCACCTGCCAGGACACCGCGGCGCCCTGGTACGGCTGCCCGTCCGACCCGGTCACGACCACCGCGAGGGCCGTGCCGAGCAGCTGGCCCACGGTGGCCGTCTGGGCGTCTCCGGCCGCCGCGGCCACCGAGGTGGGTGTGGGGCCCGTGTCGGACGGGCTGCTGTCGCCGCAGCCGGCCAGGGCCGCGGTGAGAAACAGGGCTGGAAGGCGTAGCGTCCAGGCGCGCGCGGTCCTGTGGTCTCGGGCTCGCATCGGTTCTCCGGGCAGGGGAGTCTCGAGGGGGTACGGACCCTCTCGCAGACCTACGCAGGAAAACGCGGCGAAAGTGATCATCGGGTCGCCGAGACCACGGTCCTTGACCCCCGGGGGGCGCTCCCCCTATTGCAAGACGTCAGGCGCTCGGCGCCGACCCCCGCCGCGCCGAAGGCGCCGAGCGCCGCCCCCCCTAGCTACCCGCGGGCGATGACCAAGCCAGAGACACCCGCCGAGGACCTCACCCAGCTGCTTTCGGATGCGAGCGCCGGCAACGTCGACGCGCTCAACCGGGTCTTCCCCTTCGTCTACGGCGAGCTCCGCCGGCTCGCGCGCAGCCGGCGCCGCCGGGAACGCGACGACCACACGCTCAATACGACCGCGCTCGTCCACGAGGCGTACCTCCGGCTGGTGGATCAGCGGCACGTCCACTGGCAGAACCGGGCGCACTTCTACGCGGTGGCCTCGCAGGCGATGCGGCGCATCCTCGTGAACTACGCCGAGATGCGGAACGCGCGGAAGCGGGGTGGTGGTGCCGAGCACGTCCCTTTCCACGGCCTCGCGGGCGGGCCCGGGGAGGGGGACGCCATCGACGTCCTTGCCCTCGACGAGGCCCTCGAGCGGCTCAAGGCCTTCAACGAGCGCGGCGCCGACGTGGTCACCTACCGCTTCTTCGGGGGACTCACCTACGAGGAGATCGCCGAGGTGATGGGGACGTCCGCCGTGACCGTGCGCCGCGCCTGGACCGCCGCCCGCTTCTGGCTCCGGCGCGAGTTGCGCGGCCCGGCGCCCGGCCGGGGCGAGCGGAAGGGCGCGTCGTCGTGAGCCACGGGATGACCCGCGACGCGTGGGCGCGTGTCGAGGAGATCCTCGCTCGCTCGCTCGTGCTACCGGCCGAGGAGCGCCCGGACTTCCTGGACCGCGCCTGCACGGACGATCCCGACGTGCGCCGCGAGGTGGAGAGCCTCCTGGCGGAGAGCACCGAGGAGCCCGACTTCCTCGACCGCACGCCGGGGTGGCCGGCCGACCAGGAGGCCGACGACGAGGCCTCGCCACCCCTGCCCGAGCGCATCGGCCCCTATCGGATCGTGGGCTCACTCGGCCGGGGCGGTATGGGTCAGGTCTACCTGGCCGAGCGGGAGGCGGAGGACTTCCGGCACAGGGTGGCGCTCAAGGTGGTTCGGCGCGGACTCGATACCGAGGACGTGATCCGCCGATTCCGTACGGAACGGCAGATCCTCGCGAACCTCAGGCACCCCAACATCGCCGCGCTCAGCGACGTCGGCGCCACCGAGGAGGGCCTGCCCTATTTCGTGATGGAGCACGTCGACGGCGTGCCCATCCTGCGCTACTGCGACGAGCGGGGGCTGACGCTCGTCGAGCGGCTCCGCCTGTTCCGCACGGTCTGCTCCGCAGTCGACCACGCGCACCGAAGCCTGGTGGTCCACCGGGACATCAAGCCCGCCAACATCCTGGTGACGTCGGGCGGGGCGCCCAAGCTGCTGGACTTCGGCACAGCCAAGATCCTCGACGCGGACGGCGACCGGAGCGGCCACACCCGCCCCGAGACACGGCTACTCACCCCGGCATACGCCGCGCCCGAGCAGATCCTGGGCCTGCCGATCACCACGGCCTGCGACGTCCACGCGCTCGGAGTCCTTCTCTACGAGCTCCTCACCGGCACGCACCCTTTCAGGAAGGAGGGCGAGAGCCGCGGCGAGACGGAGCGGCGGGTCCTCGAGTCGGACCCCGTCCCTCCCAGCGTTGCGGTGGGGGCGACGCGGCCGCATCTGCGGCGCGCCCTGGCCGGTGACCTCGACACCGTCGTGCTCACAGCCGTCCGCCGCGAGCCGGGCGAGCGCTACGCCTCCGTCCTCGCCCTCTCGGAGGACGTCGGCCGCCACCTCGCCGGGCACACCGTGAGCGCGCGCAGGCCGACGCTGACCTACCGGGCCGGGAAGCTCGTCACCCGCCGCCCGCTGGCCGTGGCCACGGCCGCGGCCTTCATCCTCCTGCTCGGCGGCTCCACCGCCATGACCCTCCGCCAGAACGGCCGCATCCGCGAGCAGTCGGCGCGCGTCTCGCGGGAGCGCGACAAGGCGCTCCAGGCGCAGGCCTTCCTCCTGGAGATGTTCAGCGCCACGGGGCCCGACGAGCCGACGGGCGACACCGTCACGGCGCGCGAGCTGCTGGATCGCCGGGCGTCGAACCTGGAAGGGGCCTATCCCGACCTCGAGACGCGCGCCGAGATGATGGCCGTCCTGGCCGAGGGCTACGACAAGCTGGGGGTTCTGGACCGCGCCGAGCCGCTGGCGAGGAGCGCCCTGGATCTGCGGCGCGGCCTGCCGACGCCGCAGGAGGCCGACGTGGCAGCGTCGCTCGACGTGCTGGGCTGGATCCTGCACGAACGCGGGGACGAGGCCGAGGCGGAGCGGGTGCTCCGCGAGTCGGTTGCACTGGGCCGGAAGGCGTTTCCGGAGGAAGGCGACCCCCGCCTGGCCCGGGCGCTCAACGACCTCGGCGTCGTGCGCGAAGCGGCCGGGGACTACGGGGAGGCGGCCGGGCTCTACCGCGAGTCCCTGTCGATGCGTCGCCGCTTCCTCGGCGAAGCCCACGTGGGCGTGCCGACGACCATGAGCAACCTCGCGGTCGTGCTCTACCGGATGGGAGATCTGGACGGGGCCGTCGACATGTCCCGGCAGGCGCTGGCCCGCTTCCGGAAGATCCTGGGGCCGGACCACCAGCGCACGCTCATCGTGCAGAGCAACCTCGCCGCGATGGAGAGCACGCGCGGCGATCACGCGGCAGCCGCGCGGGAGCACCGAGAGCTCCTCGAGCGACGGAAGGCGGCTCTTCGGGCCCCGCCACCCCTCGGTCGCGCAGAGCATGACGCTGCTCGCCAACGAGCTCGTCCCGCTCGGGCGGACCCAGGAGGCGGAGTCCCTGCTCCTGGAGGCCCTCGACATCCGCACCGCGCTGTTCGGGCCCAGACACGAGAGCGTGGCCGCGACGTTGCGCGTGCTCGGCGACGTCGAGGCGCGCACCGACCGTCCGGCGGATGCGCTCGCCCACTTCCGGCGAGCCGAGACCATCCTCGAGGGGCTCTACGGTCCGGTGCACCAGGACGTCGCGATGCTGTGGGCCCGCGTGGCGTCGGTCGAGGACGTGCTCGGCGACCCGGACGGGGCGCTGGCGGACTACGAGAAGGCGGTGCGCGTCTCGACGGAGGCGGTGGGGGCGGACCATCCCCGCACGATCTCGACCCGGCTCTCCCTGGTCGATCTCCTGATCCGACACGGCGAGGAGCGCCGAGGCCATGGCCCACCTCGATGAGATGGAGACCTCGCTGGGGGCGGGCGGCAAGCCCCTCGATCCGGGCGTGCGACGGCGGATCGACCAGGCGCGAGCCCTTCTTTCGGAGGGCGGGCCGGGGTAGGTTGAGAGCCGCGACAGACGTTGTCGCCTGCCCAGGACATCGACGCCGCTCGTGCGAGATCGACTCTACCCGCCACAGCTCGACCCTGACGGCGCCCGCCGGATCGTGAGCCCGGCGCGCGACCGCCGTCCTACGTCCGACGGAGCCCGACCCGGCCCCGCCGCCGCCGGCGCGCGACAGCCCTCCTCCTCTCGCTCGGCGCGCTGGCGTGTCATGTCCAGTCCGCCGCGCCGCCGCCGGCTCCACCCGCGGCGCGCGCCGACTCCGCTGCTGACCGTGGCCCCTTCTTCTATCACGGCCGCGCGTACGGCACCGACGCCTATGCCGGACCGCTGGACGTGCTCTTCAACAAGGGCTTCGCGATCTCCCAGTGGGAGGGGAGGGGGCGCAACCTCTTCGACTACCCTTACGGCTGGAGCGCGGTGAAGGCCTCGTTGGACCATCCGGGCGTGCTCGCCAGGAGGGCCGGGGGATGGAAGGAGGTGCTGCGGTTCCAGGCCGTACCCTTCGCCGAAGGCGGGTTCAACAACTCGCAGTGGGTACCCAACTACTTCGGCCACATCGTCGAGGGCGGCATCGTCTACCGGCGCCTGCGGGAGTGGAACGAGGCGCACGGCGTTCCGCTCCCGAGCGTGACCGCCGCGCTCGTCACGTACGCCTCGTCGTTGGTGAACGAGGCCTACGAGATGCCCATCGGTGAGCCCGGGGTCGCGGACGGCACGGCGGGCGCGGTGGTGGACCTGTACATCTTCGACCCGCTCGGCGTCCTGTTCTTCCAGCAGGACTTCGTGGCGCGCTTCTTCGCGCGTTGGCTGCACGCCTCGCTCTGGCCGACGCAAGCGTCCGTGACCCTCACGGACCGGCTGCTCATGAACAACGGGGAGAGCATCGTCTTCAAGCCGCCGATCCCCTTCACGGACCGCGCCCGTCTCTTCCTGCGCGCGGGGATGGGCGTCGAGGGCGGGCTCTCCATCCCGCGCTCCGACGGATTGGACGTAAGCGTGTCGGTGGGCATGCAGTCGCGCCAGCGGTGGCTGGATCCGTACACGGCGCTGGAGTACGCCGCGTTCGCGCCTTCCGCCGGCCTCTGGCTGGACCGTGACGGCATCCTCCTCGCGGGCCTGACCTGGGACGCCGGGACGGATCGCCGCATCGGCCTCAACATCTATCCGGGCTTCGCGCGCGTGGCCGGGGCGGAGCTGGGTGCGTGGTTCGTGCTGGACGCCTCCGGCCGCCCGTACCTGGGCTTCACCTCCAGCAGGACGCTCGGCGCCGGGTTGGGCATCGGCTTCTGAGTCGAGGAGCCGGCCGATGCTGCGCCGATGGGCCCGAAGGCCCCTCCTCCGCTACATTCTCCGCGATTTCCGCGCACGTTCACGGGAGCTTCGATGGCCGACGGTACGCACGCTGCAGAGCCCTGGGATTTCGCCGGCTGGGGGGAGGCGAGGAGGATCACCGACCTCGGCACCGGCCCCACCGCGGTATCCCACCTCGACCAGGCCCACAAGCACACGCTGGGAAGCTGGCGCGCCACCGCCATCTGCGGGAACGACATCACGTCCAGCGTGCTCTACGTCTCGGCGCTGTGCGCCGCGCAGGCCGGCGCCCTGGCTCCGGTGGTCCTCGTCATCGTCGCCGTCGTGCTGTACTTCTTCCGGCGTATCTACGCCGAGGTCGGTAGCGCGCTGCCCCTGAACGGCGGCAGCTACACCGTCCTCCTCAACACGACAGGGAAGCGGCTGGCGGCCGGCGCGGCCGTCCTGACGCTGCTGTCCTACATCGCCACCGCGGTGATCAGCGCGAACGAGGCGATGCACTACACGCACAACCTCTACGCCGGCATCAACATCATCTGGGCGACGGTGGGCGTTCTCGGCCTCTTCGCCGTCCTGAACATCGTGGGCATCACCGAGTCGGCCGCGGTCGCGCTGGGGATCTTCCTCCTCCACCTGGCGACGCTGACCGTGCTGGCGGTCGTGGCGGGGGTCGCCGTGGCGCGCCACCCCGAAACGCTGCTGCACAACTGGGCGCTGCCCAGCCCGCGCGGGGTGCTGCGCGCGCTCTTCTTCGGCTTCGCGGCCGCGATGCTGGGCATCAGCGGCTTCGAGAGCTCGGCGAACTTCATCGAGGAGCAACGCGAGGGCGTCTTCCCGAAGACGCTGCGCAACATGTGGGCGGCCGTGGCGGTGTTCAATCCGCTCATCGCGCTGCTGGCGCTGGGCCTCCTCCCCCTGGCGACCATCCAGGAGGTGCCGCGCGACCTCCTGGCCCAGATGGGCACGCTGTCCGCCGGTCCCTCGCTGGGGTGGTGGGTGAGCCTCGACGCCGTGCTCGTGCTCTCGGGCGCGGTGCTCACCAGCTACGTCGGCGTGACCGGGCTGGTCCGACGCATGTCGCTGGACCGGTGCCTCCCGCAGTTCCTCCTCGTGGAGAACCGCTGGAGGAAGACGAATCACTGGATCATCCTCGGCTTCTTCGCCCTGTGCACGTCGATCCTGTTCGTCACGCGCGGGGACATCGAGACGCTCGCCGGCGTCTATACGCTCTCCTTCCTGAGCGTGATGGCGCTCTATGCGATCGGGAACATGCTCCTGAAGAAGACGCGAGGCCGCCTGCCGCGCTCCGTGCGGGCCAGTTGGCCCACCGCGATCATGGCGCTGATCGCCGTCCTCATCGGCCTGCTCGGCAACATCCTCCTCGACCCGCTCAACGTGGAGGTCTTCGCCACGTACTATATCATCGGCCTGGCGGCGGTGATGGCGATGTTCCTCCGCGTCGAGATCCTGCGGGTCGGGCTCTTCTTCTCGCGCGCCCTCGTCGACCGCGTCACGGCGGCCAACGAGTGGATCCGGCGCACGATCTACGGGAAGATCGAGCAGATCAGCAGCCGCGAGGTCGTGTACTTCACGAAGGGCGACGACATCTCCGTGCTGAACCGGGCCGCACTCTACGTGCTCAAGAACGAGCAGACGAACCGCATGAAGGTCGTGAACGTCTACGAGAACGAGGGCGAGATTCCCGCGGATCTGGCCACACAGCTCGGAACGGTCGACCACCTCTACCCGCAGCTCAAGATCGACTTCCTGGCGGTGCGCGGAACGTTCGGCCCGGAGCTCATCGAGCGCCTCTCCCAGCGCCTCAGCGTGGCGAAGAACGCGATGTTCATCGGCACGCCGGGCGATCGCTTCCCGCACCGGGTCGAGGATCTGGGCGGGGTGCGGATCATCCTATGATCGCCCCGACGCCACCGGAGCGCGCCCACCCCGCGGCAGCGTCACGGATTCGGCGCGGCGTCGTTGCCCTCGCCGTATCCGTCCCGCTGCTCGCGGTCGTTCCGGCCGCCCGGGCCCAGACGCTTCCCTCCCCCGCGGTCGATCCGGCGGCCACCGCTGGCACCGACCGCCGCCCCCTACCCGGGCCGGTCTACGAGAGCGCGGCGTTCACGCGGGCGGTCGCGCGGGGCACGCGCACCCGCTCGGGTCGCCCCGGGGCGGGTGCGTGGGTCCAGCACCCCCGCTACGACATCGACGCCCGCCTGGACCCCGACGAGGGACGCGTACACGGGTCCGAGCGCGTGGTCTACCGCAACCTGTCTCCGGACACGCTCGCCCAGCTCGCCGTGCACGTGCGACAGAACGCCCTCGCGCCGGGTAGCCCGAGGCTGAGCGCGGCGCCGGTCACGGGCGGCATGACGCTCGATCGGGTCGCGGTGGACCAGCGCACGCTCGACGCGGAGCCACCTTCGGATCCCATGCTGACCGTCACGGAATCTCCGCCTGGAGCGCCCGGCGCGGGTCGGTACGCGGTCCATGGCACCGTGATGTGGATCGCGCTGCCGCGACCCCTGCTGCCGGGCGACAGTACCACGCTCCAGGTGGACTGGTCCTACGCCCCGGCACCCGCCCCGGGCGACGGACGGGAGGGCCACGACGGCCGGGTCTGGTTCATGGGCTATTGGTACCCGCAGATCGCCGTCTACGATGACCTGCACGGATGGGTGGCCGACCCGTATCTCCTGCAGGCGGAGTTCTACATGGAGCCCGCCGACTACGACGTCCGCCTCACGGTCCCGCACGGCTGGGTGGTGGGCGCGACCGGTGAGCTGCGAAACCCCGAGGCGGTGCTCTCCCCCGCCGCGCGCGACCGTCTGGCGGAGGCGCACGCGACCGGCCGCGTCGTGCGCGTGGAGGAGCCGGGCCCACACGCCGAGGACACCTTCGCGCCCGGTGGGCCCACCACGACGTGGCACTTCACCGCTCGCGACGTGCGCGACTTCTCGTGGGGGACGAGCGACGCCTATGTGTGGGACGCGACGCGCGCGCTGGTCGGTGAGGGCGCCACGGCGGATACGGTCGCGATCCACAGCTTCTACAGGCGCAGCGCGCCCGCGGCCGCATGGGCGGTCGGCGGCGCACGCTACACGCGCGACGCGATCGAGCAGCTGTCCGCGTACCTGTGGCCGTATCCCTGGTCGCACATGACGTCGATGGAGGGCGTGCTCGACGGCGGCGGCATGGAATACCCCATGATGACGCTCATGCAGCCTTGGGCGGATACGCTGTCGCTCGCCGGGGATCTCATGCACGAGACCGGCCACATGTGGTTTCCCATGCAGGTCGGCTCGAACGAGACGCGCCATCCGTGGATGGACGAGGGCTTCACGCAGTTCGATGTCGCGCAGGCCATGCGGCCGCTCTACGGTGAACCGCGCGCCGGCGGCCGCCCCAACGACTCGGAGCCCGGCCAGCGCCGGCTCTACGTCGCAGCGGCGCGGCGCGGAGACGACATGGGGCTCATGCGCGCGGGCGACCGCTTCCCGTCTTCGCTCTACTTCGTGATGTACTACAACAAGACCGCGCAGGTGCTGGCGGCCCTCCGCGGCGTCCTGGGCGAGGGGACGTTCCACCGCGCCTTCCGCGAGTACGGCTACCGGTGGATCGGGCTGCACCCCGCCCCGGAGGACTTCTTCAACACGATCGAAGAGGTGACGGGTCGCGACCTCTCCTGGTTCTGGCGCACGTGGTTCTACGAGGGATGGTCGCTCGACCAGGCGGTGGCGGGCGTCGCCACGGAGGGTGACTCGGTCGCGATCACGATCGAGGACCGTGGCATGGCGCCCATGCCGGTGCTCCTGGCCGTGACGCGGGCCGACGGCTCGGTCCAGCGCGTCGACGTGCCCGTGGCCGTCTGGCTGGAGGGCGCGCGTCGGCACGTCGTGAGGCTCCCCGCCGCGCCGGAGGTGACGCGCGTCGAGATCGATCCCGATGCGCTCTTCCCGGACGTGGATCGGGACAACCAGCTCTGGACGAAGGGATCTACGCCATCCGGCCGATGAGCCACTGGAAGCGCGCTTCGGCGCGCAGGAGGTCCAGGTCCGGGTCGTTCTCCAGCCAGTCCCGCTGCAGGGCCCCCACGTCCAACGCGCTTTCCAGGGCGTTCATCGCCGGCCCCACCTCACCCAGCCGCGCGTACAGACAGGCGATGTTGTAGAGGACGCCCGAGTCGTCCGGCTCCATCGCGAGCACGCGCGCCGCCGCCTCCCTCGCCTCGTCGGTCCGTCCGATCTCCACCAGCTCCTGCGCCCGCAGGTAGATCGCACGGACGTCGTCCGGGTTCAGCTCGAGGTGACGCTCGGCCAGCCGCACGGCCTCGCGGGCGTTCGCCCGAGCCTCCTCCGGTCGACCCAGCGTGCGCAGCATCATCGTGCGCAGGCTCTTCGCCTGGAACTCGTCGGGCCTCGCGGCGTGCGCGCGCTCCATGAGCTCGGCGGCCTCCTGCAGCTTCCCTTCGGCGAAGCGCGACCGTCCGAAGAGGTAGAGCGCCTCGTAGAGCGTGGGATCACGCTCGAGCGCCTGCTCGAAGTCCGCCGTCGCCTCGTCGAAGCGGCGCATGAGGGAGTGCACCCAGGCCGTCGACGTGCGCGCCTCGGCCAGCTCGGGCGCCAGCTCCACCGCCCGCGCGCTCGCCCGCTCCGCCTCGCGCAGGATCTCCGGGTCCCGATCGATCCATACGTGGATCACGGCGAGCGCATCCGAGAGCCCACAGTAGGCGGGAGCGAAGCCCGGCTCGAGCTGGATGGCCCGCCGGAAGAGGACGCAGGCGTTCTGTAGCGCCGAGCGTGTCAGACGGTTGAAGTGGTACCGCCCGCGCAGGTAGAGCTCGTAGGCGCGCAGGTCCTCGACCGGCGCCGCTCGGAGGGCCAGCGCCGCCCGCTCGCCCAGGCGAAGGTCGAGGGACTCTACGATGCGCACCGAGATCTCCGCCTGGATCGCGAAGACGTCGCGTGCGCGTCGATTGTAGACGTCGGACCAGAGGTGAAAGCCCGTGGAGGCGTCCACGAGCTGAGCCGTGATCCTCATCTGCTCCCCCTCCCGGCGGACGCTCCCTTCCAGGACGACCCGCACGCCCAGACGTCGCCCGACCTCGCGGACGTCCACGCTCGCGTCCTTGAAGGCGAACGACGAGGTGCGCGACGACACGCGCAGTCCCGGCACCTTCGCCAGCACGTTCAGAATCTCCTCGGACAAGCCGTCGCTGAAGTACTCGTTCTCCGCCTCCGCGCTCATGTTCAGGAAGGGGAGAACGGCGACGGAGTGGGCGGGGGCGACGGGCTCCGCGGCCTGCCCCGCGTACGCCCGCGCACCTCCGTCGACGGGCGAAGCCGGCGCCGGGGACGCGGGGACGACGTCGAAGGCCCAGCCGAGCGCGAGGGCCGCCGGGAACCCGAGGATGGCCACGATCGCGAGGACCCGGAACGCCGCCTCGGGTAGCATGAGCACCGGGAAGAGGAGATCCGCCGCCTGGAGCACCGCGAACGCGGCCGCCACGTACAGCACCGTCACCCTCACGACGCGCCTTCGGCGGAGTTCGGAGAGGAAGCGGGACAGCCGCGTGGGAGGGTTCGGCATGGAGGAATGTAAAGGCGGACGCGCGCCTGGGCGCGAAGCTTGGTCGGACAACGGCTAGGGTCCGCCCGGCTCCCGCGGCTCGCGCTCCTCGCGCTCGTCGTCCGCCAGGTCCACGGACATCGGGAAGAAGAGGGCCCTGCGCACGCCGGGGAAGGGCGTGTCCCAACCGCGCGCGTCGTGCCACAGAATCCGGTTGAGGAGGTCGCTCGGAGCCGCGTCGGGGATGTCGAGGCGCATACGGGACGACGCGAGGGCCGCCTCCCGGGCGTCGTCGCGCAGGTTCTTCGCTGGAGGGTTGATCTCGTACAGCGACTGCGCCGGAAGGAGGGCCGTGAAGGGCGTCGCATCGGGCGTGCCACCGGGGCCGATGAAGCTCGCGCGCATGTCCGTGGCCACCAGATCGAACATGCTGAGCGCGGGCAGGCCGAGCATGAGCTCGATCGTCTTCACCATGCTCGGCTGGCTGTAGAATGTGCTGTCGATGACCCCCCTGCGCGCATACGGTGAGATGGCGAGCGCCACGGTGCGGTGCCCATCGATGTGGTCGACGCCGTTCTGCGCGTCGTCTTCCACCACCAGGACGGCCATCGACGCCCAGAAGGAGGAGTGCGTGAGCCCCTCCACCACGCGCCCCAGCGCGAGGTCGTTGTCCGCCACGGACGCCTTCGGCGTGCTCCAACCGGGAGACGTACCGCTGGTGTGGTCGCTGGGCAGCACGATCAACACGAGATGGGGCATCGAGCCGGCCGCCTCCCACTCGTCCAGGTGGTCGAGGAACACCTCGGCCTGCACCACGTCGGGCGTGTCCATCGTCCACCCCGGGTATTCGCGCACGAGCACCCGGTCGAGGGAGGGGATCTCCGAGCGGGTGTCGTACATCGTCGCGAGCTCACGCCGGAACCAGGCGTGGTCGTGCGAGCCCTCGCGGAACGCGGCGAGCAGCCGGCGGCGCATCTCAGGATCGGTATCGGGCGGCGAAGGGGCGTATTCGCCGAACACCGAAACGCTCTTCCCCTCCGACGCCGCGGCCTCCCACAGGAAGCCTCCGAAGGAGTACGTGAGCGGGTCCACGCCGTCGAAGGGGTAGCTGCGCCCACTGTAGAGCGGCCACATGGGGTACCCGGTCTCGTTGGCCTGCGTGAGCCACTGGTGCCCGTCGGCCGAGTTGCCCCCGGACGCGAAGAAGTGGTCGAGCAGCACGTACCGGTCGGCCAGCGCGTGCGCGTTGGGCGTGACGTCGCGGCCGTAGATGACGAGCGAGCTGTCGCTGGCGCCTCGGCCGATGTCCCCGAGCACCTGGTCGTACGTGCGGTTCTCGCGGATCACGAACACCACGTGGTCGATGAGCGACGGCTCCCCGGGGCGCTCGGGGACGGCACGGGCCGGCACACCCGGCCTCGGCTCCAGGGTGGCGGCCCCGCTCCTGCCGCCCGCGAGCGTGAGCCGTCCGTTGCGCGCGACCGACGTGGTGTAGGCGGCCAGCTCGGACTCGGTCGGAACCGGCACGACGTTCACGGAGCCACGCACGGCGTGCACGTAGCGACCGCGCAGTCCCGGCGAGCCGGACGTCTCCCCCTCCCCCGAGCCCACGCCCAGGAGCGTGCCGACCGCCAGCGTGGTGCCGTCGGCGCTCACGTCGAGTGCGGAAGGGTACCACCCGGTGGGGATGAGCCCCTTCAGGACGCCGGCCCCGGCCGCCTGCGCGACGTCGTAGACGGCGACCGCGTTCGCCCCGCCGAGCGCGACGTAGAGCGTCCCACCGTCGGGCGAGAGCGCCACTGCCGTGGGCGCGAGTCCGACGCCCCGCTCGACGAACGGTGCGATCTCGAGCGCGTCGACCAGGCGCGCCGCGCGTGTGTCCACGACGCTCACGCGGTCGGAATTGCCATCGGCGACGTAGAGACGTCCGCGTGCCGTGTCCCACGCCACCCCGGTCGGGTGACGGCCGACCTCCACGGTCGCCGTGACCCTTCCGGACACGGGGTCGATGCGCGTCACGGTCCCCGCGTCGGCGATGCCGCGCTCGTCCACGCGCACCGGCTCCGCGCGGGGGTCACAGCACTGGCTGGCCGCCCGGTCCCTGCTGGTCGGCTTCTCGCCCCCGAACGTGGTGACCCACGCCTCGGTCCCATCCGCCGAGACGACCGCGGCCACCGGGAGGACGCCCACCCCGACCAGGTGGACGAGCGCTCCGGTGGCCGCGTCCACCACCGCCACCCGGTCGTCGGCCGGGAGGGGCACGATCGCCACGCGATGTCCGCCCCGGTTCGTGCGGCGCGCCACGGCGGGTCCGCCGGCCATGTAGCCGCCGAGCGCGTTCGAGGTGCGAAGTGGAGGGAGGGCGTCACCGCCGGACGCGGCGCCGTCGTACACACCGAGCTGGGCGATGACGCGCGCGTCCTCGGGAAGCGGGACGTCCGGCGTACGGCTCGTGGCCACCTCGGGAGGCAGTCGCCCCACCGACGAGACGAACACCTCGCCGGTGGCGGGATCGATCGCGAGCCCATGCACCCCGGGCGTGCCGTCGAAGCGGCCCACGGAGAGGACGCGGTCGGCCCGCCAGTCCAGGTGGTAGGCTCCGCCCGGGACCGCCACCCAGATCTCGGAGGCCCGTGCGCCGAAGCGCACGCCGGCCACGCGCCCGTCGAAGACCGTCTGCACCCCGGCGGGCGTCACCTCCTGGGCGGTCGCGATCACCCCTGGGTCCGGCACCGACCGGCGTGGCTCGGGGGGAGGGACCTGCTGCAGCGCGGCGAAAACCAGGGCGGTGACCATGCCGCAACATACGCCGTGAGCCGCCGCGCGCGAGGCGCGGCCCGGTCACGATCCGGTCTCGGCGGAGGTGGAGCTACGCGTCGGCCTCGCCGAGCCGCCGGATGCCCGCCAGCGTGAAGTCGATGATGTGCTCGACCCAGGCGGCGATCTCCTCCGGTCCGGGATCGGTGGCCCCCTGGATCGCCACCTTCCGGAAGTTGTTCGGCATGAGGAAGAGGCACTGGGCCTGGAGGCTGACGACGCTCCGCCCGACCCGGGGATCCGTGGGCTCGACGCCCAGCAGCTCCGCGACGGCCTTGGACAGGTATCGGATACGGGGGCGAATGACCTCCTCCGCGATCCGCGGTGCCACGGGCGTCGGCTCGCTGATCTCGTGGCGCATGAGCTTCTGGAAGCGCACGCCGTCCCCCTGCGGTGCCGCGAGCCTGGGGACGTACTCACGCACGTAGTGCCGGATGCGCTCTTCCGCCGACGCCTCCGCGGAGACCGAGATGGTAGGATCCGCACGCAGCCGGGCGAGGGCCACACCCACCACCTCTTCGTAGAGCTCGAGCTTGCCCCCGAAGTGGTAGTTCACCGCCGCCAGGTTCGCGTGGGCCTCCCGACACAGGTCGCGCACCGTGACGTGGTGATATCCGTGCTCCGAGAAGAGGCGTAGCCCAGCGTCGAGGAGGCGCTGTCGCGTGGCGGGGTCCGGTCAGTCGCGCTCCCCTCCCGGCGGCGCCGTCCACCGGCGGTCCATCACAGCTCCCGCTTGAAGAGCAGCGTGGCCGCCAGCATGGTCACCGCCGAGAACGCCGTCAGGTAGAGCAGATCGAATCCGATGGCTCCGAAGCCCGCGTCCTTCAGGAGCACGCTCTTCAGGCCGTGCACCGCGTAGGTGAAGGGGTCGACCACGGCGATCGCGCGCATCCACTCGGGGAAGGCCTGCTGCGGGTAGACCGCCCCGCTCGGAAACCACAGGAGGGTGTTCAGGACGCCGAACAGCGCCCGTGGCAGGAGCGGGTCGGTCACGCGCACCATGAGCAGGAACATCATGCTCACGAGCGTCACCGAGGTGATCGCCACCACCGCGAGGAGCTTGAGCATGCGGTCCGGCGCGAAGGCGTGCGGCACGCCGGCGATCACCGCGCCGAGCGTGATGACCATGACGCCGGAGAGCATCCCCTTGATGGCGCCCGAGAGGTTGAAGCCCATGATGAGCTCCAGCCTCGTGACCGGCGTGACCAGGTAGCCCTCGTGCAGGCCGCGCGCCTTGTCGTCGATGAAGATGATGCCGCCACCGATCATCACCATCATGAAGATCGACATCACCGTCGTGCCCGGCAGCAGGTACTGGATGTAGGGCACGTACGGGTACAGCTCCACCACGTCCAGCGTGGGTACGCCCGCGACGCGTGGCGCCGGCGCGATGGCCGGGCTGTCGTACGCACGCATCATACCCGCGAACGTGGAGGCCAGCGTGGCCGACACGAAGCCGTCGGTGTTGTCCTCGATGAGCGCGACCCGGGGCCCGTCACCGACCAGCGTCCTGCGCGAGAAGCCCGGCGGGATCGTCAATACGCCGTTCACGCGTCCGTCACGAAGCGCCTGCATGGCCAGCCCCTCGTCCTCGAACCGCACCCACGTGAAGGTGCGGGCGTTGGCCGCCACGGCGTTGCCCAACTCCTGGAGCTGGACCGCCGGCACGCCGTGGTCCTGGTCCACCAGCGCGACCTGCAGGTGCTTCACCTGTCCCCCGAACGCGTGGCCGAGCACCACCAGCTGGACGAGCGGCATGAAGAGCGACATGACGATCAGCATCGGGCTCTTCCGGAACCGCCTCAGGTCCCGCTCCACGATGGCCCACATGCGCTCCATGGCTACCTCCCCCGCCGGAGCATGGCGTGTCGGTCCATGGGGGACATCTCCTGGAGGGCGTCGCGCAGGTCGTGCCCGGTGTAGTGCACGAAGACGTCGTCCAGCGTCGTGCTCTGCACGGAGAGCGAGCGCACGGTCACGCCCGACGCGGCCGCCTCGGCCATGAGCGCCGTGGTGGTCGCCGGCCCCGACGCGCTCGCGATGCGCAGCACCTCTCCCTCCCCGGTCACGCCCTCGACGCCCGGCAACCCCTCGACGCGTGCCGTCCAGTCCGCAGGGGCGTCCCCGAAGCTCACCTCGAGGGTGTTCTCGCCAGGGATGGCAGCCTTGAGGCGGAGGGGGGAGTCCAGCGCCTTCAGCTCACCGTGGTCCACGATCGCGATCCTGTCGCAGAGCTTGTCCGCTTCGTCCATGTAGTGCGTGGTGAGGAGGACGGTGAGGTCGTGGCCCTCCTTCAGGCGGTTGATCATCTCCCACACCGCGGTGCGCGACACGGGGTCGAGGCCCGTAGTGGGCTCGTCCAGGAAGAGGATGCGCGGCGAATGCACGAGTCCGCGCGCGATCTCGACGCGCCGGCGCATCCCGCCCGAGAGGTTCCTCACCGGCGCGTCCGCCCACTTCGACAGCTCCACCGCTTCCAGGAGGCCGGCGATGAGCTCCTTCCGACGCTCGCGGGGAACGCCGTAGAGCTTCGCGAAGATGAGGAGGTTCTCGGTCGCGCTCAGCTCCAGGTCCGTCGTCATCGCCTGGGGGATCACGCCGATCGTCCGTCGCACGTCGTCCGCGCGCGTCGCGACGTCGAAGCCGCCGACCGTCGCCTGGCCGGAGGTCGGCTTCAGCAACGTGGTCAGCATGCGGATCAGCGTGGACTTGCCCGCGCCGTTGGGGCCGAGAAGCCCGAAGATCTCACCCTCGCGGACGTCGAAGGAGATCGCGTCCACCGCCGTGAAGTCGCCGAAGCGCTTCGTCAGCTCCCGTACGTCGATGGCGCTCAAGACGCCTTCTCCGGCGCCGGGAGCAGGACGTAGGCCGTCATCCCGAGCGCCAGGCGCCGGTCGCGGTTGTCGACGCGCAGCCGTACCTCGAACGTCTTGATGTCGCGCTTGGTCCGACTCACGTCGCGCTGCGTGGCGTACTGCGCGTCCACGCCACGATAGAAGACCGTCCCCTCGCGCTCCTCGCCGGAGGGGAGGCGTACGGTCATGCGGTCGCCCACGCGGATGCGGTCCACGTACGTCTCCTCCACGTCCGCCCGCACCCAGAGATCGTCCGGATCCACGAGCGTGACGATCGGCTGGCCGGCCCCGACCACCTCTCCCAGGCGCGCCGCCCGGACGTCCACCACCCCCGAGACGGGAGCGCGCACCTCCGTGTAGCCGAGCCGCACGTCCGCCTTGGTCACCTGCGCGGCCGCCGCGTCACGCTGTTGGCGTACGGCCGAGAGGCCGCTCCGTGCCGCCGCGACCTTGCGGGTGGCGGCCTCGGTCCGGGCGCGCGCGACCTCCACGGCGGTCCTCGCCTGGTCGAGCGCCTCGTCGGTGATCCCACCGGTGCCCGCCACGGCCTCGTTGCGCCGCAGCGTCTGCTCCGCCTTCTGCAGGCCGGCCCGGGCTTCGGCCTCCTGCGCCTCGGCGGCGGCCACGTCCGCCTCGCTCGCCGCCACCTGGGCGCCGAGGGCCTCCGCGGAGTGCGTGAAGTAGGACTTGTCGGCAGCCAGCTCACCCGGCTCGATGACGGCCACCAGCTGTCCCCGCTCGACGGCGTCGCCGACGTCCACGGAGAGGCTGTCGATGCGACCCGCGACCTGGGGGCTCACCAGGACATCGTCGGTCGTGACGATCCCCGTGAGCACCAGGTCCTGGTCGTCGGAGCTGCGCACGTTCCACACGACCGCGGCGACGATCACGGCGAGGAAGAGGATCGGGAGAAGACGTCTCGCTTTCACCTGGATGCGCTCCTGGACGGCATTCCGCTCGACAAAGGGGAGGCGCCCCTGCGCGCTCCACGAGAAACGCATGTATAAAACACTTGTTTGATTCCATCAATGCCACCGCTCCGGGGCAGGGTCGGTCTTCCTGCGCCGACGGCGCACCGCGGTTCCCCTCGGATGGCCCTCGACCCATATTCTCCGCTCGCAGCGCCCACGCGGCGGGGCCCCGCGTCCAACCGTTCCCCCTCCTCCCCGCGTCCGACCGGGTGCCCACGACCCAGCCCGACCGAGGACGATCTTCGATGCCGACGATGCGACTCACCTGGATCGCCCTGGCGACGCTCCCCGCCGCGGCGGCCGCCCAGGCCACCGCCTCGCCGCGCGACGAGGGCCGGCCGGTGGTGGAGGCGGCCCGCGCCACCGGCCCGATCCATGTGGACGGCGTCCTCGACGAGGCTTCCTGGCAACGGGCCCAACCGGTCGACGACTTCACGCAGGTGGATCCCGAGGAGGGGCAGCCCGTGAGCGAGCCGACGATCGCCCGCGTGCTCTACGACGACGAGGCGCTCTACATCGGCGTGCGGCTCGCGGACAGCCGGCCACCCACGATGCGGCTCGGCCGGCGGGACATGGACCTGCAGGACTCGGATTGGCTCGGCGTCGTCATCGACTCCTACCACGACCATCGCACGGCCTTCTCCCTCGACCTGAACCCGGCCGGCGTGCAGCGCGACGCGGTGAAGTCGATGGGGTCCGGCGGCGATGAGCACGACGACCTCTCGTGGGACGCGGTGTGGGAGGCGGCCGCCACCGTGGACGACGGCGGATGGACCGCCGAGTATCGCATCCCCTTCAGCCAGCTCCGCTTCCGTGACGAACCGGAGCAGGTGTGGGGCATCCAGCTCGAGCGCATCATCGGGCGGCGGAAGGAGTACGCCGTGCTCTCCTTCACGCCGAAGAGCGAGCCGGGCGGGATCCCGACGTACGCGAACCTGGTGGGGCTGCGTGACCTCCGGCCGGGCCACCGCCTTGAGGTGCTCCCCTACGGCGTGGCGCGCTCCGAGCACGTCGATCCCGGGCCCGAACCCCTTCCGCAAACGCTCCGAGTCGTCGGGGTCGGGCGGCGTCGACCTGCTCTATCGCGTCACGTCCGACCTGACCCTGAACGCGAGCCTCAATCCGGACTTCGGCCAGGTGGAGCAGGACCCCGCGGTCGTGAACCTCACGGTCTACGAGACGCGCTTCGACGAGAAGCGGCCCTTCTTCGTCGAGGGCGGGGAGATCTTCGACTTCGGGCGCAACACGAGCGGCGGACAGCTCTTCTACACACGCCGCATCGGGCGCAACCCGCAGCTCCGCCCGCCCACGGCCGCCGCGGACGTTCCCGACGTGACCACGATCCTCGGCGCCGCGAAGTTCAGCGGCAAGACCTCGTCCGGGTGGTCGCTCGGCGTGATCGAGGCGCTCACCGACCGCGAGGACGCCCGCTACATGACCGCGGACGGCGTCCCGCAGGATTTCCGGGTGGAGCCGATGACCAACTACCTGGTCACGAGGGTGCGCAAGGACTCGAACCAGGGGCGGACCTCCGTCGGCGGCATGCTGACGGCCGCCAACCGGGACCTGACCACCGACCCGCTCCGCTCGGCGTTGCGCTCCTCGGCCTACGCGGGCGGGCTCGACCTCCGATTGGAGTCCGCCAGCCGCGCGTGGGCCGTGCGCGGGTCGGCGGCCTACAGCCGCGTGGCGGGGACGCCCGAGGCGATGGTCGCCGTGCAGACCGCGGGCAACCACTTCTTCCAGCGGCCGGACGCCAGCCACCTGGGCGTGGACCCGAACACGACGACGCTGACCGGATACTCGGTCGGCGCCGCTGTCGAGCGTCAGGGGGGCGAGCACTGGCGTGGAGACCTGGCCGTGGCGGCCACCTCCCCGGCGTTCGAGGTGAACGACCTGGGCTTCCAGACCCGGACGGACCGGCGCGACGTGGCGGGCACGCTCACCTACCAGGAGAACCGCCCCGGAACGTTCCTGCGCAACTACGCGCTCATCAGCGCCGTCCGCTACGAGCACAACTACGACTGGCAGCGGATCCTCGCGATCTGGCGCCTGCAGATGAACTTCCGGACGCTGGACTTCTGGGGCGGCGCGCTGGCCATCTCCAGGCAGGTCCGCGCCGTGGACGACCGGAGCACGCGCGGTGGGCCGCTCATGCAACGTCCGGCCAACTGGAGCGGCTTCTTCCACGTCGGCTCGGACTCGCGCAAGGCGGTCTCGGTCTTCACCACCATCGACGGGATGCGCGACGAATACGGCGGCTGGGCGACCGGGTTGGACGTGACCGCGATCGTGCGCACGTCGGACCGGTGGCGCCTCCAGATCGGCCCCTCCATCGGGAGGAGCATGACGCAGGCGCAGTACGTCGGCACCGTCGCCGACCCGACCGCGACCGCCACGTACGGGGCGCGCTACCTCTTCGCCCCCCTGCGCCAGACCACGCTGGCGATGGAGACGCGCCTCGACTACACCTTCACGCCGAAGCTCTCCTTCCAGCTCTACGCGCAGCCGTTCATCTCCAGCGGGGACTTCCTTCAGGTCGGCTCCCTGGCCACCCCGCGTGGCTACACCTTCACGCCGTGGGAGGGCGCCGCGCCGGACCCGGACTTCAACTACCGGTCGCTGCGGGGCACTGCGGTCCTGCGCTGGGAGTATCGCCCCGGCTCGACGCTCTACCTGGCGTGGCAGCAGAGCCGTTCGGACTACGCGCAGGGGGTCGGGGACTTCCGCTTCGGCCGCGACCGTGAGGCGATGTTCGACGCCCACCCGGACAACGTCTTCGTGATCAAGGCGAGCTACTGGCTCACGCCCTGAACGGCTTATCTTGGGGCGACTTCATCCAGAGTGCCGCCTCGATGCCCGACGCCCAGGACGTGTCCGTGCACCGTATCGACCCGGTCGAGGACAGGGACCGCCTCCTCGCCGAAGCGCTGGCGCACGCCGAGCGCCAGGAGGAGCGGCACCGGGTCCGCTTCCCGGACCCGCGCGGCGGGCGCTGGAAGACCCCAACGGCGCTGGCGCTCTTCGTCGCCGCGGCGCTGCTGGCGGCGCTCCGCCCCGCGTGGATCCCCGTGCCGCCGCCGCCGGTTCCGTCCCCCATCGAGCTCGAGTGGGGACTCCGGGTCGACCTCTACCTGCAGGCGTCGCAGATCGACGTGTTCCGGGCGCGCGAGGGTCGCCTGCCCACTTCCCTCTCCGAAGTCCCCGTCCGCATCCCCGGGCTGCGCTTCGTGCGCTCCAACGGCCGCATGTACCAGCTGGTGGCGCGACGGGCGGACGGGAGCGCCCTCGTCTACGATTCGGCGCATCCCGCTCCGGGGACTGAAGCGTGGGGTGGGCACGTGGCTGGGGATCTGGGCGCCGTGAGCGATCGCGGGCGCGTCATGGGCCTCGCGACCGGAGACGTCCTCCTCCTCCTCGCCGTGCTCGCCGTGGGTCTCGCCCTCGCGTACCCCTCGATCGCAGCGGCGTCGCGTCGGCCGGGAGGTGGACGCCGCCGTCGACGCCGTCGACGCCGTGCGCGCGGCGGCCGAGCGCTACCACGAGCGCACCGGAACGTGGCCGGCGGATCCGGGGGGGCACGCCCTGCCGCCGGAGCTGGCCTCCGCCCTCACCGCCGCGCCCGACGCCGGCCCCCCTCGAACGGCGCTCGACTGGAGCGTGTGGGAGATCCTCGAGGAGCCCGAAGCCCCCGAGTCCCTGGAGCCACCGACGACCCCGGCGCGGCTCCCGGCACGCGACACGGTCGTACACCCACCCCCCGAGGTCGGGAAGCTGGCGGGGATCGCCGTGCGCTCCGGGGACCCCCGCATCCTGGCGGAGCTTCTGCTGCGCTACGCCTCCGAGCGCTCCTTCGTTCGCGACTCGACGTGGACGCTGGTGCTGGGTGGGGTCCACCGCCGTCGTTGAGCGGCGCCCCCCGGGCTATTCGGACCGCATCGTGATCATGGGATCGACGCGCGTGCCGGCGCGCGCCGGCAGCCAGCTCGCCACGAGCGCGGCGCCGGCCAGCAGGAGGGTGGCCACCACGAGGGCCAGCGGGTCGGTGGGGCTCACCTCGTAGAGGAGGCTCCGCATGACGCGCGTGAGCACGAGCGCGCCGGCGACGCCCACCACGAGGCCGAGCACCACCATGCCCATCGCGGCCGACATCACCAGACGCAGCACGCCCCCGGGATCGGCGCCGAGCGCCATGCGGATGCCCATCTCGCGCGTCCGGCGAGCCACGCTGTAGGACACCACGCCGAAGATCCCCACGCCCGCCAGGATCAGCGCGGTGAGGGAGAACCCACCGAGCACCAACATCACGAACCGCCGCTCCCCGACAGACGCGCGCACCACGCTGGACAGCGTGCTGATGCGCACGGGCACGTCCGGGTCCGCGACGCGCAGTCGGTCCCGCAGCGCCGCCGTCAGCCCCGCGGCGTCACCGTTGGAGGCCTCCACCACCACCGCCGCCGAATAGCGGAGGCGGAAGGGCCGCTGCGTATAGGGGAAGTAGGCCGTGGGATACGTCTCCCGAGCCAACCCCTGATGACGCACATCGCCCACCACGCCGACCACGCGCGCGAAGATCCGTCGGTCGTAGAAGTTGTCCATGCCGCCGCCCGTCAACGACTTCCCGACCGCGCTCTCCCCCGGCCAGTAGCGCTTCGCGAAGGCCTCGCTCACGATCGCGACGTGGGGGTCGTCCGGGCCGTCGGTCGCCGCGAAGAGCCGCCCTTCCAGAAGGGGGATGTCCAGCGCCTCGAAGGCCCCGGCACTCGCCACCACGTACCCGCCGTCCGCGTGCTTCTCCAGGTTCCCGTCGAGCTCCATGCGCCCGTTGGGAAGCCCACCATCGACCGGCACCGTGCTCATCACCCCCGCGGCCGACACGCCGGGGAGCGCCTTCAGCTCGGCCAGGAACCCGTCGTAGAAGAGCGCGTCGTCCTCCGCGGTCGCGTACTTGATCTGGGAGAGCGACATCGGGATCACGTCGACGTCGGAGGCGTCGAAGCCCGCGTCCTCCGCCATCACGGAGCGGAAGGAGCGCACGAGGAGCGCGGAGCCCGCCAGCAACACGAGGGCCAGGGCCACCTCGGTGCCGACGAGGAAGCGCCAGATGCCGCCGCGCGTCACGTCCGCGTTGCCCCGGCTCCCGGAGCGCAGCGCCTCGCCGGCACTCGTGCCGCTCAGCCGCCGCGCGGGGAGGAGGCCGAAGAGGAGCGCGGTGATCACGGCGATGCCCGCCGTGAAGAGCAGGACGGTCCCGTCGATCCCCACCTCGTCGACCCGCGGGAGGAAGGAGGGTGCCGCGGCACGGATGCCGCGCACCACCAGGGCCGCCAGGCCCACGCCCGCCGCCGAGCCGAGCCCCGCCAGGAGGAGGCTCTCCGTGAGGAGCTGCGTCACGATCCGCCCACGGCGCGCGCCGAGGGAGGCGCGCACGGCCAGCTCGCGGGCGCGCACCGCGCCGCGGGCCAGGAGCGTGCTGGCCAGGTTCGTGCACGCCACCAGGAGCACGAGCGCGGCCGCACCGAGGAGGAGGAAGAGCGGTCCGCGCACGTCGCCCAGCATCTGGTCGGCCAACGGCACCGTGGCGGCGCCGGTCGCGAGGTACTCCGGGTCCTCGTCGGTGGCCTGGGCCACCACGCGCTTCGTGATCGCATCGATCTCGTCCCGTGCCCGCTCCAACCCCGCGCCCGGAGCGAGCCGCCCGACCACCCTCCAGTTGTGCGAGCTGCGGCTGTCCGACTGGTTCTGCGGTTCCGCCGGCGTCCACATCTGGCCGTCGCGCGGGTAGACCGAGCCGTCCGGGACCACGCCCGACGACGCGCACATGCGCGCCCTCGACCTCGAGCGAATAGCTGTCCAGGTCGCGCCCGCCGAGCTCGTTCTGCCAGAAGGATCGGCTCACGACCACCACCGGCTGCGAACCGGGGACGTGGTCCTCCGGCGTGGTCAGGCGGCCGCGCAGGGGCTGTACCGGGAAGATCTTCCAGAAGTCCTCGCCCGCCACGGCGATCGACACGCGCAGCGGCTCGTCGCCGCCCAGCACGGTGGTCGTGTAGTCGTTGACCGGGGAGATCCCGGTGAAGCTCGTGCTCTGCTCCCGCCAGTCCACGAAGTTCGGCCACGCCACGGCCATGTTGCGGCCGCGTGTGTTGATCTCGCTGATCCAGACGAGCTGTTCGGGATGGTCGTAGGGCAGCGGGCGGAGGAGGATTCCGTTCACCACCGAGAAGATCGCCGCGTTCGCGCCGATCCCGAGCGCCAGCGTCACCAGCGCGACCGCCGCGAAGCCCGGGGTCCTCAGCAGCGTGCGCATCGCGTAGCGGACATCCTGCCACATCGCATCCAGCATCTTCGTCCTCCTCACCGCCCTGTGGTGACTGGTCGTGATGGTCCGGCAGCGCCGGGCCACGTCTCGTGCGTCGCCGAACAGGCGACGTGCCTCCTCCCGTGCCGCGCCGGGCTCCCACCCCTCCGCCTCCAGCTCCTCGGCGCGCATCTCCAGGTGGATGCCGATCTCGCGCTCCACGTCCTCGGCGACCGAGAAGCGGGGGAAGATCCCGCCTCGCTTCCTCCCTCCGCCCCGCCCGCTCATCCCGTGGCCGGCGACTCCAGGACGCGGCCCATCGCCTGCACGTAGCGCCGCCACGTGCGCAGGCTCGAGCGAAGCTCCGCGCGCCCCGCCGTGGTCAGGCTGTAGAACTTCGCCTCGCGCCCCGTATCGGTGACGCCCCACGCGGCTTCGACCATGCTCGCGCTTTTCCAGCCGGCGCAGCGCCGGATAGAGTGCGCCCTCCTCGACCTGGAAGGCGTCGCGCGTCGCGTCACGGATCCACCGGGACACGCCGTACCCGTGCATCGGACCCCCACTCAGCGTCTTCAGGATCAGGACGTCCAGCGTCCCCTTCAGCAGCTCCAGCGACGGCTCAGCCATCGTGCACACTCCTCTTTCCGGCCGGGTGCGAACCGCCGAAGCATAGTGTTCTTATGCATAAGACTACAAGGGGTCAGAGAGGGTTGGAATGCGACCGACGGCGCAGTCGATGGTGGGACGCGGACGACCCCTGCCCTAGATTGGGAAGCAGGCGGTTCGCCCCCTCCACGCCACCAGCCCGCCTTCCCACGAGCCCCCCATGGTCGACATCGACGACGTCGATCCGACGCTGCGTGTCAGCGAGGAGCGGGAGCGCGCCCGCGCCCTCGCTGCCGTGTTGCGCGATCAGTCGGAGCGGGCCGACACGGCGCGCGAGGCCGACGAGCGACGCAGGCGCCGAGGTCGCCTGAGGAAGGGCGTGACGATCGGATTGTGGGTGGCGGCCGCCTGGATCTGGCTGCTCCCTCCCGCCTGGACGCGCATCTCCGCTCCCGAGCCGCCGCCGCTGGCCTCGGAGGCACAGGCCGTGCGATTCCGGGTCTACCTGCAGATCGAGGCGATCGAGGCCTATCGGACCGAGCACGGCCGTCTCCCCGGTGTCCTTCCGGAGGCCGGCCCGCCCTTCGAGGGCGTCGAGTACGTGCGCCTGGACAGCCACGACTACGTGCTGAGCGGTCGCAGCCGCCGCGTGCTTGTCCGGTACCGCTCGCAGGAGCCGGCGTCGACGTTCGCCGCGGGCGTGGCAGGGCTGATCCTGCCGCCGTCCACGAACGGGGGCCGGCCTTGAGCGCGGCCCGGGAGGGGCGCCGTGGCTTCACGGTCGTGGAGTTCCTCACGGCCTTGATCGCGCTGATCACGATCGCGCGCGTGGCTTATCCCGATATCCACGAGATGATGCTCCGAGCGCACGCGGCCGACGTCGCGGAGGCCGTCGGCACCGCGCGCCGCGCCGCCGAGCGTTTCCGGCTCGAGCGGCTTCGTTGGCCGGCGGACGGATACGCGGGGCAGGTGCCTCCCGAGCTGGAGGGCTACCTCCCGGACGGCTTCCGGTTCGAGGGCACGGGATACCGGCTCGACTGGGAGCGATGGTCCCTCCCCGACGGCCTCCCGGGGGAGCCCTCGACCCACGGCCTGGTGGGGATCTCGGTCGTGACGCCCGACGCGGCGCTCGGGCGGGCGGTGGCCGATCGCCTCGGTGCCGACGCGGCGCACTGGGCGCTCGACGACACCTACACCTTCCTGATCGCACGCCTTCCCTGAACCGGATCGCGGACCTCGGCACGGCCGAGGTCTCTTGACCCCGCTCGGGTCGCCTCCCTAGGTTCCCATGAACAATTCATGGAGGAGAGCCCCGTCCTCTCCCCGAGGACGGGGCTCTCTCGGAGTTCTTTCCATGAACGTTTCAGGGATCTATCGGCTCGCGAAAGGGAGGTGCCGGTGTCACCGAGGCAGATGAGCCTGCTCCAGGGCACGTTGGACGTGCTGGTCCTCCAGGCGCTCCAGGCCGAGCCCCGCCACGGCTACGCCGTGGCCGAGTGGATCCACCGTACCACCGACGGCACGCTCGAGATCGAGGACGGCGCGCTCTATACCTCGCTGCACAGGATGCAGCGGCGCGGCTGGCTCGAGTCGACGTGGGGCACCTCGGAGAACAACCGCCGGGCGAAGTACTACGCCCTCACGCCCGAGGGGGAGCGCCGCCTCGCCGACGCCAGCCGCGAGTGGTCCCGCTACGCGGCCGCCGTCTTCAAGGTGCTGGCGACCGGCCCGGTCGCCGGCGGCGACGGGCGGGGGTGACGTGAGGCTGCCCGAGGGGATCCGGCGCCTGTTCCGATTGGGCGATCTCCGACCGGACGTGCGCAGCGACGTGGACGAGGAGCTCCGCTACCACGTGGAGCGGGTGATGGAGGAGCTGGTCGCGGCGGGCGTCGATCCCGCGGAGGCGCGACGCCTGGCGCGCGCCCGCTTCGGCGACATGGCGGCCTACCGGAGGGCGCTGGAGCACATCGACGACAGGGTGGTGAGGCAGAGGACGAGGAGCGCGACGATGGACACGATGTGGAAGAGCGTGACGATGGCGCTGCGCGGCATCCGCCGCGCACCTGGCTTCTCCTTCGCCGTGATCACGATCCTGGCGCTGGGGCTCGGGGCGAACGCGGTGATGTTCGAGGTGGTGGACCGGCTCCTCCTGAGCCCGCCCGCGCACGTCGTGGACGCCCGGGACGTCCGGCTCCTGTACCTGCGGCGCACCTACCTGGGCTCGGGGAACGTCGAGACGGGGCGCACGCTGACGTACCCGGACTACGACGACTTCCGGCACGTCTCCGGCTTCGCGGAGGTCGCGGCCTACAGCGAGGACCGCGCCATGTTCGGGCGCGGCCAGGAGGCACGCGAGGTGACCGTCCAGATGGCGTCCGCGTCGCTCTTCCCCCTCCTGGGCGTGCGCACCGGCGCTCGGCCGCTTCTACACGGCCGAGGAGGACGCACCCGGCGCGAACGAGGTGGCCGTGCTCTCCTGGGAGTTCTGGGAGACGCAGTACGGGAAGGACCCGGGCGTGCTCGGCCGGGCCGTCGACGTGGGCCAGGGCCGCTACACGGTCATCGGCGTCGCCCCCGAAGGGTTCACCGGGCCCACGCTCTCCCGCGTGGACCTCTGGCTCCCCCTCGAGCGCGCCGAGGAGATCGAGACAGGCGGAACGCAGTGGCGCAACGAGCGGAACTGGTGGTGGCTGCACACCGTCGCCCGCCTCGCGCCCGGCGCGTCCGCGGAGGCTGCGCAGGCGGAGGCGACCGCCGCCCACCGCGCGGGACGCCAGGAGCTCATCGCCCAGGGCCAGCTACTCGGAGGACGCCGAAATCCTGGTCGCGCCGATCATCGCCGCTCAGGGCCCCGACCCCTCGGCGGAGTCCCGCGTGGCGCGCTGGCTCGCGGCGGTGTCGGCGATCGTGCTCCTCATCGCCTGCTTCAACGTGGCGAACCTCCTGCTGGCGCGCGCCGCACGCGCGAGGCGCGAGATCGCGGTGCGGGTCGCGCTGGGCGTGAGCCGCGCGCGGCTCCTCGGCGGAGCTGCTCACGGAGAGCCTCGTCCTCGCGGTCTTCGGGGCGGCTGCCGCGCTCGTGGTGGCGCAGGCGGGCGGCCGCGCGCTGTACCGTGTCCTCCTCCCGGACGTGGCGTTCACCGGCAGCGCGGACCCGGCCCGCGCCTGCTCGCGTTCCTCGCGATCGCGACGGTGCTCACGGCGCTCTTCGCGGGCCTCGTGCCCGCGCTGCACGCCGGGCGCGCCGACGTGGCCGCCGTGCTGAAGAGCGGGGGGCCCGGCAGCGGGCGCGGCGCGGTCGCGGACGCGCGTCGACGCTCCTCGTCGCCCAGGCGGCCCTCTCCGTGGTGCTCCTGGTGGGCGCGGGGCTCTTCGTGCGCAGCCTGGGCCGCGCGCGCACGCTGGACCTCGGCTGGGATCCCTCGCGCGTCGCGGTGCTGCGCTTCGAATGGAACGAGGCGCTACCCGCGCCGGAGCGGACCGCGATCTACAAGGAGGGCGCTGGAGCGCGTGCGCCGCGCTCCAGGGCGTCCGCGCGGCCGGGCTCACGTACACCGTGCCCTTCCAGTCCAGCGTCTCCATCGGGCGTCCCCGCGTGCCCGGCGTCGACTCCATGCGGCTGCCGCCGTCCGGCGGGCCCTACGCCAACAAGGTCTCCTCGGGCTTCTTCCAGGCGATGGGGCTGGACATCGTCGAGGGGCGCGCCTTCGAGGCGTCGGACGACGCGGAGACCGCACCTCCCGTAGCCGTGGTGAGCCGATCGATGGCGGTCGGTATCTGGCCGACGGGCGACGCGCTCGGGTCGTGCATGTACTTCGAGGAGGACGTGGCCGACCCGCCGTGCACGACGGTGGTCGGCATCGTCGAGGACCATCGACGCGAGGAGCTCGAGGAGTCGGTGCCGCATTGGCTCTACTACGTCAACGAGTCCCAGCCGGCGTTCCAGCGGACCCCCGCAGGGCATCATGGCCGGAACGACGGGCGACGCGCGCGAGGATGCGATGCGCTCCCTGCGCGCGGAGCTGGCCACGCTGGCGCACGAGCCGGATCCGCTTCCTCTCCGCCCGCTCGCTCCAGGACAACGTCGACCCCCAGCTCCGCTCGTGGAAGCTGGGAGCCTCGATGTTCTCGGTCTTCGGCCTGCTCGCGCTGGTCGTGGCGGCGTGGGGGCTCTACAGCGTGCTCGCCTTCGAGGTCGTGCTCCTCAAGCGGGAGTTCGGCATCCGCTCGGCGCTCGGGGCGGGACGCGCGCGCCTGGTGGCGGACGTGCTCGGGCGTGCGCTCGGACTCGTCGCCCTGGGCACGCTCCTGGGGCTCGCGGCGGCCGCCGCCGGGGCGGGCTTCGTGGAGCCGCTCCTCTTCCACGAGCCCGCGCGCGACCCGGCCGTCTACGTCGCCGTGGCCACGGTGCTCCTCGTCACGGCCGGGTTCGCGGGCTCGCTGCCGGCCTGGCGGGCCACCCGCGTGGATCCGCGGGAGGCGCTCCAGTCCGAGTGACGCGAAGGGCGCTCCGCTCGGCGGCGGCCTATGCGCCGCCGCCGAGCGCGTTCAGGCGCTGCTGCGCCCGGCGGTCCTCCGGGTTGATCGCCAGCGCCTTCTTGTAGTAGCCGATCGCCGCGGCGTTGTCGCCCTCGCGCTCGGCGATGCCGCCCAGGACATCGAGGCTCGCCGCGGACTCGGGATTGAACTCGAGGTTCACCTCCAGGATCTTCTTCGCCGCCGCCGCGTCGTCCGCCGCGAGCCGCTGACCCAGACGCGCCAGCGGCCCGTCCGTGAAGTCGTACGCCGCGGAGCCGTAGTACTTGTCCCGGAGCTCGCGGTACTTCTGGAGCGCGAAGTCCAGGTCCTCGCCCTTCATCGTGTTCTCGACGATCGACTCGATGGGCTCCGGCCGGGACACGCCGCGGTGGCAGGTGGAGCACGTCACGGCCACGTTGGGCTCGCGGCGCTGCGGGAGGTTGGCCAGGTAGTCCGCGTTGATGGCCCGCACCATCTTGAGCATCTCGCGCGCCTTGAGCTTGGCCGGCTTGTCGTCGGAGGCGAAGTCGTAGGTGGCGAGCGGGAGCCCCTCCTCGCCAACGTGGCAGGTGGAGCAACGCACGCCCAGCGCTTCGGTGAAGCCGCGCATGACGCCGGTGAGTCGCTCGCGGGTGATGTCCTTCGGCAGGACCTCGAGGTTCGTGTACTCGTCGGGGATCTGCGCCGCGACGCGCGTCGCCGGCAGCATCGTGAGCCCGGCAACGAGCGGGAGGAGCAGCGAGGAAGGGCGAAGGCGGCGGACGACGAATCGATACATGGGAGGGGCTCCATCACGGGTTCCTCGGCCTCGGGCTGGCTCCGCGAAGGGCGCCCCAGGCATTTTACGGCCCACCAGATTAGCGACCGAGGCGATGATCCGCACGCAGCAGCGACCCGACATCGATGCCGCCACCGTGGCGGAGGCCGTGGAGCGAGGCTTCGGCCTCCAGGGCGCGCTTCGTCGCCCTCCCCGGCGAGCGGGACGCGAACTTCCTTCTCGAGACGGAGTACGGCGAGCGGTGGGTCGCGAAGGTATCGTCGCCCGAGGAGCCCCGAGGCCCAACTGGAGTTCGAGTCGCGGCTGCTCGGCTGGCTGGCGCGGCGCCGACGGCCTTCCCGTCCCCGCCCTCCGCGCGACCGTGGGTGGGAAGTCGATCCTCCACTGGCCGTCCGACGGCGGCCCCCTCTGGCGGATCCGCGTCCTCCAGTACCTCCCCGGCCGCGTGCTCGCCGACGTGCGGCCGCGCTTCGCGGCCACCCTCGAGGACGTCGGGCGGCGCACCGCCGCCCTCGCCGCTGCGCCTCGCGGACTACCCGGAGGAGCCGCCGCCGCGGGACGACTTCGTCTGGTCGCTGGCGAACGCCGCCGCCGTCATGGAGTCGGGGCTCACGCTGCACGAGCCGGACCGCCGCGCGCTCCTGGCCGGCGTGCTCGCCGACTTCCGTGCGGCCCGGGGCGCGCTCGCCGGGTCGCCCGCGCGGCTCGTGCACGGCGACCTGAACGACCACAACCTCCTCGTGGACGAGGGTGGACGTGTCTCGGGCATCCTCGATTTCGGAGACGCCCACGTCGCTCCGCCGGTGTTCGATCTGGCGATCGCGGTCGCGTACGCGATCCTCGACGCACCCGATCCGCTCGCCGCAGCGGCACGCGTGGCGGCCGGCTACCACGCCGCGCGGCCGCTACCGGCCGCCGAGCTGGACGCGCTCTTCCCGCTCGTGCGGGCCCGCCTCGGCGCGTCCGTGACGATCTCGGCGTCGCGCCGGAGCGGGGCCTCGGAGCCCGACGCGTACCTCATCGTGTCCGAGGCCCCCGCGTGGCGGCTCCTCGAGGCCACGGCCGGCGTCCATCCGCGGCTCGCGGCCGCGGTCCTGCGCACCGCGTGCGGCCTCGACCCGTCGCCGCGGGCGCACGCCCTCGGCGCGTGGCTTCCCGATCAGCGCGTCGAGTCCGTGATGGACGTGCCCACGGACCCGGCCCGCATCGCGGTGCTCGACCTGAGCGTCGGAAGCACGCTCCTCACCGGACGCGACACCGACGACACCCACGCCTTCAGCCGCCGGGTCTTCGAGGAGATGACGCGGCGCGGCGCGAGCCTCGGCGTCGGCCGCTACCGCGAGCCGCGCGGCTTCTACCTGACCGACGCCTTCGCGGGGCGGCCGGCGGAGATGCCCGAGCGCCGTACCGTGCACCTGGGCATCGACCTCTTCGCGCCCGCGGGCTCGTGGGTGCGCGCGCCGCTCGACGCGAGGGTCCGCAGCGTGCACGAGAACGCCGGCCGCCTCGACTACGGGCCCACCGTGATCCTCGAGCACGAGGGTCCGGACGGCCCCTTCTGGACGCTGTACGGTCACCTGGAGCGCAGCTCCGTCGCGGAGCTGGCCGCGGGCGACCGCGTGGCGGCCGGCACGGCGTTCGCGCGGATCGGTCCGTACCCCGAGAACGGCGACTGGCCGCCGCACCTGCACTTCCAGATCGTGACCGACCTCCTCGGCTTCGAGCACGACTTCCCGGGCGTGGCCGCGCCCCGGGAGCTCGAGGTGTGGGCGGCCTTCTCGCCGGACCCGAACCTCCTCCTCCGACTCCCGCACGACACGACCTGGACGCCGCCGGCGGACCTCGACAGAGCGCCGGGCCCGTCTGCTCGCGCCCAGCCTGAGCCTGTCCTACCGGGAGCCGATCCACGTGGTGCGTGGGATGGGCACCCACCTCTACGACGTCATGGGGCCGCGCCTACCTGGACGGCGTGAACAACGTCGCGCACGTCGGCCACGAGCACCCGCGCGTGGTCGAGGCGGGCCGCCGCCAGATGGCCGTGCTCAACACCAACACGCGCTACCTGCACGAGACCGTGCTCGACTACGCCGAGCGGCTGGGCGCGCTCTTCCCCGACCCGCTGTCCGTCTGCTTCTTCGTGAACTCCGGGAGCGAGGCGAACGAGCTCGCGCTGCGCATCGCGCGCACCTGCACCGGCGGGCGGGGCGTGGTGGCGCTCGAGGGCGCCTACCACGGCAACACGCAGGGGCGCGATCGACGTCAGCCACTACAAGTTCGCGCGGAAGGGGGGATCCGGGCCCGCCCGATCAGGTGCGCGCGGCCGCGATGCCCGAGGACTACCGCGGGCTCCATCGCCGGGACGACCCGGAGCGCGCCGCGAAGTACGCGGCGCACGTCGGCGAGCGCCTTCGCCGACCTCGCGGCGGCGGGCTTCGCGCCGGCGGCCTTCCTGTGCGAGCCGCTCCTCTCGTGCGGCGGCCAGGTCGAGCTCCCGCCGGGCTACCTGGCCGCGGCCTACGCGCACGCGCGCTCCGCGGGAGCGCTGTGCATCGCCGACGAGGTGCAGGTGGGCTTCGGGCGCGTCGGCATCGCACATGTGGGGCTTCGAGACGCAGGGCGTCGTCCCCGACATCGTCACGCTGGGCAAGCCCATCGGAAACGGCCACCCGATGGGCGCGGTGGTCACGTCGCGCGAGGTCGCGCGAGCGCTTCGCCAACGGGATGGAGTTCTTCTCGACCTTCGGGGGCAATCCGGTCTCCGCGGCCATCGGCCTCGCGGTCCTCGACGTGCTGCGCGACGAGGAGCTCCAGGCGCACGCGCTCGACGTGGGCACCCGCTCCTGCGCGCCCTCGGCACCGTGGCCGAGCGCCACCGCGGCCGTGGGCGACGTGCGCGGGCGCGGCCTCTTCCTCGGCGTCGAGATGGTCTCCGATCCGGACGCGCGCACGCCGGCCGCGGGGATCGCCCGCTACGTCGTGGGTCGGATGAAGGACCACGGCATCCTCCTCTCCACCGACGGTCCCGACGACAACGTCGTGAAGATCAAGCCGCCCCTTCCCTTCTCGCGCGCCGACGCCACCCGCCTCGTGGAGACGCTCGACCGCGTGTTGGCCGAGGACGGAGCCGACGCGACCTGAGCCGCCGCGGCCCCGGAGTTGACCCGGGCCGCTCGGCGATTAGTGTCGGATCGACATTAGTGTCAGACCGACACCATGCGCCCGGCTCGCCGCCGGGGCGTACCCCACTCCCACCGGAGCCGGCATGAGCCCCGACCCGCACGTCGACGTCGAGCGCCACCTTCCCCTCCATCCGGAGGCCTTCCGCATCCTCCTGGTCCTGCGCGGCCGGGAGCTGCACGGCTACGCCATCGTGAAGGAGCTGGAGCGTGATCCCGGCCGGCCGGGCCGCGTGCTCCCCGCCAACCTCTATCGGCGCATCCGCACGCTCTCCGAGCAGGGGCTGATCGAGGAGACGGAGGGGCTGGGCGAGGGCGAGGACGAGCGCCGCCGCTACTTCCGCATCAGCCGGCTGGGTGAAGCCGTGGCGCGCGCCGAGGCGCTGCGCCTGGAGGGGCTGCTGGCCGGCGCGCGCGACCTGCTGGGCTGACGCATGACCGTCCGACGCCCGCTTCTACCGGAGGCTGCTCCGCCTCTTCCCTCGCGCGTTCCGCGAGCGACTACGGGGAGGAGATGGTCCGCCTCTACGCGGACCGGTGCGCGGAGGTGCGCGGACGGCGAGGCGCCGAGCTGCGCCTGCGCGCCGAGGCGACGATGGACGCGCTGGTGCACGCGGCACGGGAGTGGGGCGCGCGTGGCGCTCGACAGAAGCGGGGAACGATCCTACGGGAGGGGACGAGCATGGACGGGTGGATCCAGGATCTGAGGTTCGGAGCGCGTAGCCTGCTGCGGCGGCCGGGCTTCGCGGCGGCCGCGGTCGGCACGCTCGCGCTCGGCATCGGCGCGGTGGTGGCGATCTTCAGCGTGGTGAACGGGGTGCTGCTCGAGCCGCTCCCCTACCCGCAGCCCGACCGGCTCGTGGTGCTCCAGCAGGTGGACACCCGGGACGGAGCCGCTCGCGGGGCATCGACCACCCGGACGTGCGCTACTGGCAGGAGGAGGTGCCCGGGCTGCAGGTGGCCGGCTACGCGACCAGCCGGCCCACGCTCACGGGCATGGGCGAGCCCGAGGTGGTGATCGGCGCCGGCGTCACGAACGGTCTCCTGGCGGTCTTCGGTCTCGAGCCGGCGCTCGGGCGGGACGTCACCGCGGAGGACGACGTGCGCGGGCGGGCCCGAACGTCGCTGTCGTCTCGTACGCCTTCTGGCAGAGCCCGCTCTCGGGGGACGCGGCGGCGATCGGCCGGACGCTGACGCTCGGCGGCGAGCGGTGGGAGATCGTGGGCGTCGCGCCGGAGGGCTTCGACTATCCCGGACGGCGTCGACATGTGGATGCCGCGCCAACAGCGACCCGCGGACATGCGGGCACGGCTGCCGCATCATGCGCGGCGATCGCGACGCATCGAGGCCGGCGCCACGCCTGGAGCAGGTCGCGACCCGCATGGACGCGGCGTCCGCCCAGCTCTCCGAGGCGTTCCCCGACTCGCATCGCGACGTCGTAACCCGCTTCGAGCCGCTGCTGGACACGCAGGTCGCCGACGTGCGGACCGCCCTCTGGGTGCTGATGGGCTCGGTGACGATGGTGCTCCTGATCGCCTGCGCGAACGTGGCCAACCTCCTCCTCGTGCGCGCCTCCGAGCGCGTCGGCGAGGTCGCGCTGCGCGCCACGCTCGGCGCTCCGCGCGTGCGCATCGTCCGCCAGCTCCTCACCGAGAGCCTCCTCCTCTCGGTCGGTCGGCGGCGTGCTCGGCGTCGGGCTCGCCGCGTGGGGCGTCTCGCTGATGGTGGCCGCCGCGCCGGCGGGCATCCCGCGCCTGGACGCGGTCGGCGTCGACGCGAGGGTCGCTCGGCTTCGCGCTCCTCGTCGTCCTCGCGGTCACCGCGTTCTTCGGCCTCGTCCCGGCGCTCCGGCTCGCACGCCGTCCCTCTGAGCGAGGCGATGGGCAGCAACCGGCGCACCGCGGGCGGCCGGCGCTCCGGGCTGTCCCGCTCCTTCCTCCTCTCCGCCGAGGTCGCGCTCTCCCTGATGCTCCTCCTGGGCGCGGGGCTCATGTTCGGCACGCTGCGGAGCATCGCCACGCAGGACCTCGGCTTCTCCACCGAGCGCGTCGAGCGCTTCCGCGTCTCGCTGCCGGAGACCCGCTACGACGTCCGACGCCGCGATCCGCTTCTTCGACGAGCTCGAGCAGCGCGTCGCCGCGCTGCCCGAGGTGGACGCGCGCGGGCTCGGGCGTTCGGCGTGCCTCTGGGTGCCGGAAGCTTCGACGCCGACCACCGCGCTGCTGGACCGTCCGCCGGTGGCCCCGGCCGACCTTCCGGACCTCGCGGTGCGTCCCGCGACGCCCGGGCTACCGCGAGGCGATCGGCCTCCCGCTCGTGCGTGGGCGATGGTTCGAGGACGCCGACCGCCGGGACGCCGAGGGCGTGGCCGTCATCAACCAGGCGGCCGCCGACCGCTACTATCCCGACGTCGACCCCCTCGGGCGACGCATCAAGATCGACATCGCCATCGGCTTCGACGACGACCCCGAGCGCACGATCGTGGGCGTGGTGGGCAACGCGCGCTCGCACAGCGCCACCGAGCCGGACGACCCCACGGCCTACGTCCCGAACGCCCAGTTCGGGATCGAGGTGATGTACGTGACGATGAAGCTCGCGCCCGGGCGCACGCACCGCGCTCCCGGCCGCGCGTGCCGTCCTGAAGGAGATGGACCCCGACGCTCGCCATCACCAACGTCGAGCGCATCGAAGACGCCGTCGCGCGCCAGGCCGCACCCACGCGCTTCTACCTCACCCTGATCGGCTCCTTCTCGGTGCTCGCCCTCATCCTCGCGGCGATCGGCCTCTACGGCGTGGTCGCCTACTCGGTGAGCCGCCGCACGCGCGAGATCGGCATCCGCGTGGCGCTCGGCGCCCGCGGCGGCGCGGTCGTGCGCATGGCGCTGCTGGACGGCGTCGTGCCCGCCGCCCTCGGTGTTGCGGGCGGGCTGGTGGCCGCGCTCCTGGGCGCTCGCGCGCATGCGACAGCCTCCTCTACGGCATCGAGCCGCAGGACCCGGTCACGATCGTGGCGGTCACCGCGATCCTGGCGGCGGTGGTGCTCGCGGCGACGTTCCTCCCCGCGCGGCGGGCGTCGCGCATCCCTCCCGCGACCGCGCTCCGGAGCGACTGATGACGATTGCCTTGACTCTCTAGGCAACGGAGGGCTATCCTCTCGTTGCCCAGAGATCCAGGCCTTCGGCGTCGAGGAGCCGTCCGTGGGAACGAAGGTTCGCCAGAAGCTTCTGCACGGGACGCTCGACACGCTCATCCTCAAGACGCTCTCCCACGGGCCGCGCCACGGCTACGCCATCGCCCGCTGGATCGAGGAGCGCACCGGTGAGGCCATCGCCGTCGAGGAGGGCTCGCTCTACCCGGCGCTCTACCGCCTCGAGAAGAAGGGGATGCTGCGCGCCGCGTGGGGCGTCTCCGAGCTGGAGCGTCGCGCGAAGTTCTACCACCTGACGGCGCAGGGCCGCGCGCACTCCAGGCGGAGACCGCCGAGTGGATGCGCTTCAGCACCGCCGTGACGTCGGTGCTGAAGCCGAGCTGAGGCTGGGCATGGACGACCGGCTGCGGCGCCCGCCCGTCGAGCGCGAGGTCGAGGAGGAGATCGCCTTCCATCTCGAGATGCGCGTGCGGGAGCTGGTGGCGGAGGGGATGGGCGAGGAGGAGGCCCGAGCCGAAGCGATGCGTCGCCTGGGTGACGTCGAGCGGGTGAAGGCCCGCATGCGCACCGAGGGGAAGAGGAGGGACGGGCGGATGGAACGCAGACGGTGGTGGGAGGAGACGGTGCAGGACCTGGGCTTCGCGCTCCGGCAGCTCCGCAGGAGCCGTCCTTCGCGGCGGTGGCGATCCTCACCCTGGCGCTCGCGATCGGCGCCAGCACGGCCGTGTTCAGCGTGGTGAACGGCGTGCTTCTCCGCCCACTCCCCTTCGAGCGGCCCGATGAGCTGCGTGATGCTCTGGACGCGCTATCTCCCACCCTCGGGCTTCGACATCCCGAAGTTCGCGCTCTCCGGTCCGGAGTTCTTCGACATCCAGGAGTCCACGCAAGCGTTCCGTCGCGTGGGGGCCTATCAGCCCGGCGGCTCGCGCGCCCTCACCGGCGACGGCCTGGATGCCGAGCGCGTATCCGTGACGTTCGTCAGCGACGAGGTCATCCCGCTGCTCGGCGTGCGGCCGTGGATCGGCCGCGCCTTCACGCCCGAGGAGGACGCCCCGGACGGGCCGGGCGTGACGATGCTGAGCTGGGACCTGTGGACCTCCCGCTACGGCGCCGACTCCACGCTGGTCGGGCGCACGATCGAGATGAACGGCGTGCCCACCGAGGTCGTAGGCGTGATGCCGCGTGGCTTCGGCTTCCCCGGAAGACACGAAGGCCTGGCTGCCCGATGAGGCGGGACCGCAGCAACGAGGGAGGCCGTGCGGCACACGGGATCTACGGCATCGGCCGGCTCGCGCCCGGGAAGACCCTCGCCGACGCCGACGCCGAGCTCGCCGTGCTCGAAGGCGCGCTGGGCGGCCGAATACGAGCACAACGTGGGACACTTCGTCTGGGCGGAGGGAGCCATGCACGCCGCCGTCGGCGACGCCCCCCGCACGCTCCTCGTGCTCCTGTCCGCGGTCGGCCTCGTCCTTCTCGTCGCGTGCGCGAACGTGGCCAACCTCCTCCTCGCGCGCGGCGGAGCGCCGACAGGGCGAGGTCGCCGTCCGCACGGCGCTCGGGGCCGGACGGAGCCGGCATCACGCGTCAGCTGCTCACCGAGAGCCTCGTGCTCTCCGGGCATCTCCTCGGTACTGGGCCTCATCCTCGCCCAGGTCGGCACGCAGGCGATGATCGCGTATGGCGCCGACCGCGTTGCCGCGCCTCGACGCTGGTGGGAATGGACCGGGGCGTCCTCCTCTTCACGGTGGGCGTGGCCTTCCTCACCGCGGCGCTCTTCGGGATCGCGCCCAGCCTGCTGGCCGGCCGGCGCGCTCTGTCACAGACCGCCTCTTCCGGCCGCGGTGGGGCGCAAGCACGGGAGCGGCCTGCTCCGCCGTGGGCTCGTGACCGGCGAGGTGGCGCTCAGCCTCGTGGTGGTCCTGGTGGCCGGGCTGCTCGTGAAGAGCTACGTGGCGCTCGACCGCACCGACCGCGGTCTCGACACCGCCGACCTCCTGGTCTTCTCGATCACCCTGCCCACCTCCGTCCTATCCCGAACGACGAGACCATGCCCCCAGGCGTTCGACGCACTCATCGAGCGCGTGGGCGCCGCACCCGGGGTGGGCGCCGTCGCCGCCGGCAGCACCCTTCCCTTCGTCGGCGGGGGTGGTCGCAGTGGGACTTCCAGCTCGACGACCGCCCCCCTCGCGGTGAGGGCGACCGGGCCTGGAACGCCGGCATCGCGGCCGTCACCCCGGGCTTCTTCGAGACGCTGGGCATCCCCCTCCTCGCCGGTCGGGGTGTCGAGCGCGGCGACACGGAGGACGCACCCTTCGTGGGCGTCGTGAGCGAGTCGATGGCCTCCACGTACTGGCCGGGCCAGAGCGCGATCGGAAAGCGGTGGGGCTATGGCCGCGATGGCGGCGAGACCCGCTGGATCACCGTCGTGGGTGTGGCGCGCGATCCGGTGCGAACCAGCCTGGCCGAGGACCCCTATCCCTTCGCCTGGATCCCCGCGGCGCAGGCGGGCGCATCCGCCTACTACTGGCATCGCACCCTGCGCCTGGCCGTCAGGACCGGCAGTGACCCGCTGGCCCTGGTCGCCGGGGTACGCGAAGCCGTCCGCGACTTCGACCCGGACCTTCCCCTCTACCGGGCTCCAGACGATGGAGGACGCCGTCGCCGGCACGATGGCCCGGCCGCGCCTCACCACGAACCTCCTGGGAGCCTTCGCCGCGCTCGCACTCGTGCTGGCCGCGGTGGGCCTCTACGGCGTCATCTCCTACTCGGTGGCCGGACGGACGCGCGAGATCGGCATCCGTGTCGCGCTCGGCGCGCGCCCGGCGTCGGTCGTGCGCATGATCCTCGCCGAGGGGGCGCGGCCGCTGCTGCTCGGCATCGCCGCGGGGCTGCTCGGTGCCTGGTTCGCCACCCGCCTCGTGAGCGCGATGCTCTACGACGTGGCGCCGCGCGACCCGTCCACCTTCGTCCTCCTGCCGGTGGCCCTTCTGGTCGTCGGCGGCCTGGCGAGCTGGCTCCCGGCGCTCCGCGCCACCCGCATCGCGCCCACCCGGGCGTTGCGAGAGGAGTAGGCTTCCCGGTGGTAGCGTCGCAGGCCCGGATCCTGAAACCCTTATTGCTACGCTTCCGTATATATAGCGTATCGTAGCGATGAGGCTACGACTCCGTCCCCGCGCCCCTACCAGGCGGCAGAGCATGCCCGACAGCGACAGCCTGAAGCCGCAGTGGTTCCACATCCTCCTGTCGGTCGCCGACGCGCCACTCCACGGCACGGCGATCATGGAGGAGGTCCTCGAGCGCACGGACGGCACCGTCCGCCTCTGGCCGGGGATGCTCTACGGCTCCCTCCGCGCGATGGCCGAGCGGGGGCTGGTCGAGGAGGTGGACCCGCCCCCGGACGCGCCGACGGAGGGAGGCAGGCGACGGTTCTACGCGATCACCCGCGAGGGCCGCCTCGCGCTGCACGAGGAGGTCGAGCGCATGGCCACGTTCGTACGCGTGGCGCGTGCGAAGCGCGTGGGCGGGGAGCCCCGCCAGGTATGACCGTGCGCGACGAGCGGCGCGCGCGGCGCGCCTACCGCCTGCTGCTGCGTGTCTGGCCGGCCGAGCACCGCGAGCGCTTCGGGTCCGAGATGGAGGAGGCCTTCCTCGCGCTCCTCCGACGGGACGCGGCGCGTCGGGGTCGGGTGGGAAGGATGGGCTGCTGGATCGGCGCGGTCGCGGACGCGCTCGGACATGGGCTGGCCCTTCGGTGGAAGGGCCCATCGAGCCATCGGATCGGGGGAGGGAGCGAGATCATGGGAACGTTCATCGCCGACGTGCGGTTCGCGCTGCGCGGGTTCGCGAAGAGGCCGGTGTTCGCGGCGACCGCCGTCCTGACGATGGCGCTCGGCATCGGCGCGAACGCCGCCGTGTTCACGGTCGTGAAGGGGTTCGTGCTGGCGCCCCTCCCGTACGACGCGCCGGACGAGCTCGTCACGATCAGCGCCGTCAACCCGGAGCTGGGTTACTACGATACCGACGTGGGACCGGCCGACATCTGGGACCTGCGCGCCCGCGCGCACACCCTCGCCGACGCCATGGTCTACTACGACGACGGGCTGAACATGACGGGCTCCGGGGAGCCCGAGCTGGTCCAGGCGGTCCGTACCACCCCCAACGTGTTCGATCTCCTGGGCCGCGAGCCTGCGGTCGGGCGAGGCTTCGCCGAGGACGACTTCGGCGCGGACCACCGGGTGGCCGTGCTCACCGACGGGTTCTGGGAGCGGCGCTTCGGCCGGAGCCCCGACGTGCTCGGGTCCCAGCTCACCCTGGACGGAAACGCCTTCACGGTGGTGGGTGTGCTTCCGGCGGACTTCCGCTTCCTGGACCAACAGCCGGACGCGTTCCTCCCGCTCACGGAGCGCCCCGACCTGTCGGCCCGGGGCGGGCACTACGCCAAGGCCGTCGCCCGGCTGGCGCCCGGGGCGACGCTCGACGCGGCCCGCCGCGAGGTCGACGCGATCTCCGCGGAGTTGGGGAACGAGCACCCCGACACGAACCACGGTTGGGGGGTGAGCCTGGTGTCCACCCACCAGGACCTGGTGGGCGACGTGGCCGCCCGAGCGTCCGCGGTGCTGATGGTGGCTGTCCTCTTCGTGCTGCTCATGGCCTGCGTGAACGTCGCCAACCTGCTCCTCGCCCGGGGTGAGGCGCGGTCGACCGAGCTCGCCGTGCGCACGGCGCTCGGCGCGGGGCGCGTCCGCGTGGTGCGCCAGCTCCTGACCGAGAGCCTCGTCCTGGCCGTGGTCGGCGCCGGCCTGGGGACGCTGCTCGCCGTCTGGGGATACCGCGCCATCGTCGCCGGCCTGCCCAGCAACATCCCCCCGGTGTTCACCTTCGGGATGGACGGCACCGTCCTCGCGTTCGTCGTCGCCGTCACGGCCCTCTCCGCCCTCGTCTTCGGCCTCGTGCCCGCCCTGCGGGTGTCGGGGAGCGCCGTGCAGGCGATGCGTGAGGGGGGCCGTTCCGTGACGAGCAGGCGCGCGGGCCGGATCGGCGGCACGTTGGTGGTCGCACAGACGGCGCTGGCCGTGGTGCTCCTGGTGGGAGGCGGGCTCCTCATGAAGAGCCTGGCGGCGATGCGCAGCCAGGACTTCGGCTTCGATCCCGAGAACGTGCTCGTGGTGCGCATCGCGCCCCCGCACGCCGTCTACGGCACCGACGACGAGGTGCGGGCCTTCTGGGACGCGGTGGAGGGGCGGGTGCGTGCCCTTCCCGGCGTGGTGGCGGTCGGCAGCACGCAGAGCCACCCCCTCATGGGCTCGAACTGGGCCGACGAGGTCCGGATCGTGGGCGCGGACGAGACCCGGCGGGTCGTGCGGCTCACCTACGCGTCACCCGGGCTGTTCGACGCGCTCCGCTTCCGCATGGTGCAGGGTCGTCCCCTGCGCGAAGGCGACGGCCCGGACGCGCCTCCGGTTGCGGTGGTCAACGAGGCCTTCGTGCGCCAGTACCTTCCGGAAGGCGCCGACCCCCTGGCCCAGTCGGTCCTCGTGGGCGCCGTCGGCACGCCGGTGCCGATCGTGGGCATCGTCCACGACATGTTGGAGCGGAGCGTTTCCCGCCCCCCGGAGCCGTCCCTCTACGCCTCCCTCTCGCAGCGATCGGTCGCGACGCGCTCGTTGGTGGTGCGGACCAAGGGCGCGCCCACCGACATCGTGCCCGCGCTCCAGAGCGCGGTCTGGTCGGTGGACCCGGAGATCCCCCTCTACGGGATCGAGACGATGACCGCGGTCGTACGGCGGCGCCTCGGCGGGTTCGCCGTGATCGGCAACCTCATGGCCACCTTCGCGCTCCTCTCGCTCCTGCTGGGCGCCGTCGGCATCTACGGCGTCACGGCCTACGCGGCCGGGCGGCGCACGGGGGAGATCGGCGTGCGCCTCGCGATGGGCGCCGAGCGCGCGGACGTCGTGCGCATGGTCGTGGCCCAGGGCGGGCGACGGGCGGCCGTGGGGCTGGCGCTCGGGCTGGTCGCCGCCCTGGCGCTGGCACGTCTGATGGGCAGCATCCTCGTGGGGGTGAGCGCCCGCGATCCACGGATCTTCGGCCTGGTGACGCTGATCCTCGCTGGCGTCTCCTTCCTCGGCCTGTGGATCCCGGCAAGCAGGGCGGCGCGCGTCGATCCCGTGCGCGCGCTGTCGGCCGAGTAGCTCGCGCTACCCCGTCAAACCGCCCGCCCAGCGTGCGAAGGCGTCCGCGAGCTCCTCGAGCACCTCGACGTCCGTCCGCCCGGAGCGCTTGAGGACGTGGAAACCGTGGTCGGCGCCCTCGACCACGTGCAGCTCGGGGGCGGGACGGACTTCGGAGAGCAGCGGCTCGAGAAGGGAGAGGTCGGCGAGGTTGTCGCGTGTCCCCTGCAGGAAGAGCATCGGCAACCGGACGTCCTTCAGGTGCGCTCCCCTGTCGGCCGAGGGCCGTCCGGCGGCGTGGAGGGGGAATCCGAAGAAGGCCAGCCCCCGGACGCCGGGGAGCGCCTCGGACGCGGCGGCCGTGCTCGTCATGCGGCCACCCATCGACTTCCCCCCCGCCAGCAGCGGCAGGTCCGGCGCCAGCCGCGCGGCCTCCGCCACGGCGGAGCGCACCGTCTTGACCAGCACCGGGGCCGGGTTCGGTCCGCGGCGGCCGGCCTCCATGTAGGGGAAGTGATAGCGGAGCGTCGCGATGTCCCGCGCCGCCAGGGCGGCCGCTGCCGCCGCCATGAAGGTGTGGCGCATTCCGGCACCGGCGCCGTGCCCGAACACGTAGAGTGCCCGCGCGGCCGAGGGCCGCATGAGTACCGCCCCCACCTCACCGGTGGAGTTCGTGGCCGTGAACCGGTGCTCGCTCATCGGTGCGCTCATGTCGGTCTCGGGTCAGGGGTTGGGGGCCGCCGGGCCGGGGATTCGCGCCGTCCCGATCCCCCGGAGCTTTCGCGGGGCTGCGGGCGGGGTCACTATTGATCATCCCGCCCCCCACCGTGAACGGGAAGGCACGATGACGGCTGAGACGGAGTCCGTCCAGGTGCGCGGCCGCAAGAGAACCGTGCTCATCCTGGACGACGACGACAGTGTGCGTTCGTCGATCCGGCGTGCGCTGGTACTCCACGACTTCGACGTGGTGGAGGCGGGCAACGCGATGGAGGCGCTCGATCTCCTGAAGTCCCGGAGCGGTCCGATCCACCTCATCCTGTGCGACCTGGTGCTCCCGGGACTCGGGGGACGGGAGGCGGCCAACACGCTGCTCGCGCGGCGCCCCGACACGCCCGTGCTGTACATGTCGGGCTATTCGAGCCCCGACTCCTTCCGGCGGGAGCTCGAGCGGGACGGCGTGCCCTTCCTGGCGAAGCCGTTCGAGATCCCCGAGCTCCTCTCCGCCGTGGCGGGCGTGCTCGAGGACTGATCCCGCGACTGGGCTAGCCGAGCCCGATGCGCAGCCCGATGCTCGCGATCGGCCAGTACTTCTTGGCCCACGCGGGGAGGTCGCCGTCCAGGTTCTGCTCCTCCTGGCGGAGCCTCTGCTGGAACGCCTCGCTGCCGATGAGGAGCTCGTTCCCCTTCGTGGCCTCGAGCGTCACCTGGGAGTCCCCCATGAACGCGACACCCAGGTCCAGGAAGAGGCCGACGCCCGGGCTCGTGTGCTTCCCGAAGCCGATCAGCACGTAGGGAGCGGAGGCCTTGGTGGAGAGCGACCCCACCACCTCCGAGACCTCGTCCACCCCATAGGTCTGTCCGCCGATGTCGATCTCGCCGGAGGGCTGCAGCGTCGCGGTGATGGTCGGGTTGTCCGGCTTGTACAGCATCCCCCCGCCGATGCGGAAGCTGCCGCCCAGGTAGAGGTCGAGTCCGACGTTGTACCAGGTGTCGGGGAACTTGAGCGTCGCGTCCACGCCCTGGCCGATGTCCCAGAATCGCGTGGCGTCGGTCTCGATCGGAAAGAGGCCGAGTCCGCCGCGCACGACGAGGTTGTCGGAAAGGCCGAGCGCGGCCTCCGCACCGAGCCCGAGCGTGCCGGCCCGGGCGGCCACGCCGAAGCCCTGGGCCGAGGCCGTGACGGGAAGCGCGAGCAATGCCGCGCCGGTGAGGACGAGCAGGCCCTTCTTCATGGGAACTCCGGATATCGCAGGTAGATCGCGGCGCCCCGCCGCGGAGCCATCGAGGTCATCCCTCAAGTATAGGCCCGGCGGACGGTTACGGAAAAGAGCGTCGCGCGGCCGCAACGCCCGGGTTGCGTGGTCCGACGCTGCCGCCAATATTCCGTTCATCGTTATAGTTCTCATCGGAATATCCTGATGCCACATGACTCCCCCCTGACGCCCTCTGTCGATGGCGATCCTGGTCTCGCTCGGCCGGGAGGACCTCCACGGATACGCGCTCATGCGCGAGATCGAGGAGCGTAGCGACGGCCACCTCGTGCCCGGAACCGGAAGCCTCTACGCGGCGCTTCAAAGGCTGATGGAGGGGGGCCTCATCGAGGAGTCGAGCGATCGGCCGGCGGGGGACGACGACGCGCGGCGTCGATACTACCGGATCACGGCCGGCGGTCGGGCGGCCGTGGCGGCCGAGGCCGCGCGGATGGATCGCCTGCTTGCGGACGCGCGCCGACACGGTCTCATCCCCGCTCGGGACGGGTGAGCGGCCCGTGCGACCGGACGCGCCCTCGCGCCTCCATGGCCTGCTCCGGCTCTTCCTTCCGCGCGTCCTGCGGGAAAGGCACGGGACGGAGATGGAGCGGGTGTTCCGCGAGCGTCTGCGTGACGAGCGCAGGCGCGGGCGATGGCGCGTGCCGCTGGCGTGGGCCGAAGAGGCGTGGGACCTCGCCCGCACCGGAGCGCGGCTGAGGACGACGGGATCCAACAGGGGGGGCGCCATGGGTGGCAACGGGTGGTGGGACGACATGAAGAGCGCGCTTCGCTCCCTTCGGCGCAGCCCCGGCTTCTCGGCCTTCGCGGCCGGAACGCTGGCCCTGGGGGTGGGCGCCACGATCACCTTCGCGGCGTTCGTCGACCGGGTGATCCTGCGCCCGATCGACTTCCCCGGCAGCGATCGCATCGTGATGATCTGGCGCTCGCAGGACAGCGGGATGATGCTGAGCCCGGACACGGAGACCCGCGATCGCGTCCGCACCTCGGACGCCTTCGACGGGGTGGCCGGGGTGAGCTGGGGCGACATCGCGCGCTCGACGGACGAGGGTCCCCGGATGCTCCGCGGAGCCTACATCGACGAGGAGCTGCCCAGGCTCGCCGGCCTGCCCCCGTTGCTCGGGCGCTTCTTCACTCCTGCCGACCTCGCCGGCGACGGCGCGCGGGTGGTGGTGCTCTCCGAGGGCTACTGGAGACGCGCCTTCGGAGGCGATGGCGACGTCCTCGGGCGCACGCTGACGCTCGAGGGGGAGGCGCGCACGGTCGTCGGCGTGGCTCCCCAGGGGCTGGGCGCCCCGGACCCTTCGGATCGCGCCGTCGACGTCTGGCTTCCCCTGGCGGCCGAGGCCGAGGCGAGGGGCCAGGAGGTCTACGCGCGGATTCGCGAGGGTCTCACCGTCGAGCAGGCGCAGGAGCGCATGCACGCCCTCGACCTGGCCGCCGAGGACACGGATGGCCCGGTCAGGTGGCAGACCCGCCTCATGCCCGTCGAGGAGTTCGCCACCGTACGTCTGCGCAGCCCCCTGAAGGCCGTCGGCGCGGCCGTCGCTGCTGCTCCTCCTCATCGCCTGCATCAACGTGGCCAACCTGCTGCTCGCACGCGGAGACCTGCGCCGCCGGGAGACCGCGGTGCGTGCGGCGCTGGGCGCGGGCCGGGCCCGCCTCGGGCGCGAGCTGCTCCTGGAGAGCGCGCTCCTGGCGCTCGTCTCCTCCGCGCTGGGGCTCGCCCTCGCCGCGGGCACGCTCTCCGTCGTACACCGCCTCCGGCCGGAGGACCTGCGCATCCTGGACGGCCTCCGCCTCGACCCCGCCGTGACGATCGCGGCGGTGGCGGCGGCGGTCGGCACCGCTCTGGCCTTCGGCATGATCCCTCTGCTCAGCCGCGTGCGCACGCGCCCCGGGGCGGTCCTCACGGAGCGCTCCGGCACGGCCGGCGGCGACTCGGTGGCGCTCCGCCGCGCCCTTCTCGTCGGAGAGATCGCGCTCTCCTTCGCGCTGCTGGCGGGTGCCATCCAGATCACGGCCGAGCTGAACCGGCTGCGGCAACGCGACCCCGGGCTGGCCGCCGACGAGCTCCTCGCCGTGTCGTTTCGCCTTCCGGACTGGCGCTTCGCCGACGAGACCGCCCGAGAAGACGTGCTGGAACGCCTGAGCGCTCGGCTCAGGAGCCTTCCCGGCGTGCGCGCAGTGACGATCGCCACGGGCGCGCCACCCACCGCGGGGATCTTCTTCGGCGCGGCGAGCGCCGAGGGTCAGCCTCCCACGGAGGACGCCGGGAAGGCGATCCCCCTCTTCGGGAACTCGGTCGACCCCGGCTACTTCTCCGCGGTCGGCCAGTCGGTCGTCGAGGGGAGACCCTTCGTGGAGGACGACGTCGGAGCCGACCCCGAGCCCATGATCCTCGGGGAGTCGTCCGCGAAGAAGTACTTCCCCGACGGGGGCGCCGTGGGTGGACGCTTCCGCATGGGCGAGACCGGGCCGTGGATGCACGTGGTCGGTGTGGCGCGCGACATCTGGGCGCGGTGGCCCGACGGACCCGGGATACGGCCAGATGTACGTGCTACGGGATCGGGGAGGCGGTAGGGTGGTGATGATTCGCACGGAAGACCCCTCCGCGGTGGCCGGAAGCGTTCGCGAGGCCGTGCGCTCCGTGGACGCCGAGGTCCCCGTGCTGAAGATGGCCACCGTCGCGGACGGCTACCACGACGCGGTGGCCCGCGAGCGCATGATCGGGGTCCTGCTCGCCGCGTTCGCCGTCACGGCCGCCCTCCTCGCGGCCGTTGGCCTGTACGGCGTGGCCGCCCAACTCGCCGTGCGCCGGGTGCGGGAGTTCGGCATCCGCATCAGCCTGGGCGCGGAGCGCCGCTCGATCTTCGCGCTCGCGCTGCGAGGGGGCGTCGTCACGCTCCTGCTCGGTCTCGTCACGGGTGGCGGCCTGGCGTGGACGGGGCTGCGCTTGCTGAAGGCCGGGATCGTCGGCCTCGACGGTGCGCATCCCATCGCCTTCCTGGCCGCGACCGCCCTGCTGGCTGCGTGTACGCTGCTGGCCATGGTGGTACCCGCGACGCGAGCCGCACGCACGGACCCCGTCGAGGCGATGCGCGCCGACTGACGGGTCCGGCGCGTCGGCGCCCGATCTCTCAGCTCGCCTCCTGGAAGAGGTGCACGTCTCGCTGCGGGTACGGGATCGAGCAGCCCGCGGCCTCGAGGTTCTCCTTGAGCGCGCGCGTCAGGTCCCAGCGCGTGGCCCAGTAGTCGCCCGCGTTCACCCACGGGCGCACGACCATGTTGACCGAGGAGTCGCCCAGCTCGCTCACGGCCACGGTGGGTGCGGGATCGGCGAGGACGCGCGCGTCCGCGGTGATCACGTCCATGCACGTGCGTACGGCGACGCCCAGGTCGTCGTCGTAGCCCACGCCGACCACCAGGTCGATGCGGCGCGTGTCGTTGGCCGAGTAGTTCTTGATGGTCTGGCCGAACACGTCGGAGTTGGGCACGAGGATCTGGACGTTGTCGGGCGTGGCCATCAGGCAGGTGAAGATGCCGATCTCCTTCACCGTCCCGGCCGTGCCGGCGATGTCCACGTAGTCTCCGGGCTTGAAGGGCCGGAAGGTGAGGAGCATCACGCCGGCCGCGAAGTTCGAGAAGGTGCCCTGGAACGCCAGGGCGACCGCGAGGCCGGCGGCGCCGAGAACGGCGACGAACGAGCCGACGGGCACCCCCAGCGTGGAGATCGCGGCGATCCCGACCAGCGCGATGAGGCCCACGTGGACCACGCTCGCAGCGAACGGTACGAGCGTCTCGTCGACGTTCGCGCGAGCCATCGTCCTGCGGACGATCGCCTTGGCCCAGTTCGCCATCAGCCAGCCGACCAGGAGGACGGCCAGGGCACCTGCGATCCGCGGAAGCCAGGTGGCCACGGTGGTCGTGATCAGGCTGATCAGGGTGTCGAGATCGGGCATGGTGGATCCGGGGAAGTGGGTGGCGATCGGGGGCGCCGCCCCCGCCCTCCCGACCGGGGAGGACCGTCAGCGCGTACGCCTCACCCCCCCGCAGGGTCCGTGCCGCCGCCCGATGCGGCTACTCGCCTCTCCGGGTCGCGTGGTACGCCATCGCCCCCAGGCCTGCGGCGATCGTGAGCGCCGCGAGCGCCATGGCGAGCGGGTTGGACAGCGCGGGCGGGAAGCCCACGATCGGGTGCCCGTCGCGCACAACCACCACCCAGATGGCGAGGAGCACGCCGGTCAGCCCACCGCCACCCACCAGGCCGGATCCGAACAGGATGCCCCGCTCACGGCGCGACTCCGCGACCTCGGCGCTCCGGTCGCGCGTGAGCAGCCAGCGCAACAGGCCGCCGAGGAAGACGGCGCCCATCGTGGAGAGCGGAAGGTAGACGCCCACCGCGAAGGGGAGCGTCGGCACCCGGAACAGAGCCGCGACGGCGGCGATGCCGACGCCGATGAAGATCAGGGCCCACGGCAGGCTCTGATCGAGCACGCCGTCCACGACCAGCTTCATGAGCACCGCCTGCGGCGCGGGCAGCTCGGGACCGCCGAGGCCGCCGGGGGTGCCGTTGTTGAGCACGATCACGACCAGACAGACGAAGCCCGCCGAGGTGAGCACGCCGATCAGCTCGCCGATCTGCTGCCGGTAGGGTGTCGCGCCGAGGATGAAGCCGGTCTTGAGGTCCTGCGAGGTGTCGCCCGCGATGGAGGCGGCGATGCACACGGCCGTGCCGACCATGAGGGCCGTGGCCTTCCCGAGGGTGTCGGTCCACCCCATCAGGAGGAAGACGAGCGACGTGCCGAGCAACGTGGCGATCGCCATCCCCGACGTCGGGTTCGAGGTCACGCCCACGAGGCCGACGATGCGGGAGCTCACCGTCACGAAGAAGAAGGCGAACACCGCGATGCACACGGCGGCCAGGGCCCGCGCCACGAAGGAGTCGAGGTAGCCGAGCACGCCCGGCACGATCGCCAGCGCCGCCACGATCACCACCAGCAACACCAGCACCGTGCGGAACGACAGATCGCGCTCCGTGCGGTCGATCTCGGGCATCGCCTGCCCGACGCGGCTCTTGATCTGGCCGAGGCCGAGCTTGAACGACTCGATCATCGTGGGGATCGACTTCACGAGCGTGATGATCCCGGCCGTCGCCACGGCGCCCGCACCGATGTAGCGGATGTAGCGGTCCCAGATCTCACCCGACGTCATCGCCGGGATGAGCTTCACCGTCTCGGGGAAGACGGGCTGGGCGACGCCCTGTCCCCAGAGGTTGATGAGCGGGATGAGCACGAGCGACGACAGCGCACCGCCCGCGACCATCACCGTGGCGATGCGGATGCCGAGGATGTAGCCGACGCCGAGCAGCGGTGCGTTCACGCGCGCGGCGATGCTCGCCTTGAAGGGAAGCGCGATCTGGAAGGTCGACTTGACGACGTTCAGCCCCTGCACGAGCAGCTGGAACGCCATCCCCACGCCGATCCCCCAGAACACGCCGTGCGCCTGCTTGCCCCCTCCCTCGGCGGCGACCAGCACCTCGGCGCAGGCCATCCCCTCCGGATAGGGGAGCTTCCCGTGCTCCTGGGCGATCAGGAAGCGCCGCAGCGGGATCATGAACAGCACGCCGATGAGCCCGCCGGCCATCGCGAGGAGGGTGATCTGCGCCCACGCGGGGTTCATCCCCCAGATGAAGAGCGCGGGGATGGTGAACAGCACGCCGGAGGCGACCGACGAGGAGGCGGAACCGACCGTCTGGGAGATGTTGGATTCGAGGATGGAGTGCCGCAGCCCGGCCGCACCGAAGGCGCGGAACGCCACCACGGTCAGCACGGCCACGGGGATCGAGGTGCTGATCGTCAGCCCGGCGAGGAGCCCCAGGTAGGTGTTGGCCGCGCCGAACACGATGCCCAGCACGATACCGGTGAGCACGGCCTTCCACGTGAACTCGGAGAGCGTCTCACCGGCCGTGTAGGGGATGTACGTCTCCCCCGGTTTCAGCTCGTAGGCGGTGGGCGGAAGCTTCTTCGGCGTCGATCGGGTCGCCACCGTCACGCCGGGAACACCTCCGCCATATGGGCCAGACGCTCGTACCGCTCGCGGCAGACGCGGCGGGTCGCGGCCAGGTCGATCTCCTCCTCACGGAAGCGACGCTGGCGGCGGAAGTACTCCATCGGATCCGCCCAGTCGGGCTGCGCGTTGATCCGGTAACGCCGGCCGTCGAACACCTCGTACAGCGGGAAGAGCCCGGACCGCACGGCCAGACGCACGAGCTCCACCGAGTCGGCGGGATCGGACTTCCATCCCGTCGGACAGGGGGAGTGGATGAGGAGGAACTTCATCCCCGGCGTCTCGAAGGCGGTCAGGAGCTTTCGGCGGAAGTCCATCGGGTGCGCGATCGACAGCGTGGCGGCGTAGGGAATGCCATGCGCCGCCATGATCGCCACCATGTCCTTCTTCGCCTCGCGCTTGCCCTTCGGGGTCGTGGTGGTGCGCGCACCCGGCGGGGTGGCCGACGAGCGCTGCCCGCCCGTGTTGCCGTAGATCTCGTTGTCGTAGCAGACGTAGACGATGTCCTCGTTCCGCTCGGCGGCGGCGGACACGGTGGCCAGACCGATGTCGTACGTGCCGCCGTCACCCGCCCAGCACACCACCTGCCCGCGCTCCCCGTTCAGGTCGCGGATCGCGGCCATCCCGGAGGCCACCGCCGCGGCCGACGCGAACGTGGTCATGACCGTGGGCACGCCGTAGCTCGTGGTCGGGAACGCGCCCGCGGTCACCGCGCCGCAACAGGCGGGAATCGCCAGCGAGCAGGTGTCGCCCGCCTCGGCCAGCGCGCGCGACAGCATCGTCAACGCGATGCTCATGCCGCACCCGCCGCAGTTGGTGTTGCCCGCCCGGAGCAGGCACTCCTCCGAGCAGGGGATCTCCGGCATGGTGGTGAAGACCCCGCCGTTCGCGCGCCCCTCGATCACCGTGCTCATGCGCCCACCTCCTGCTCGACGGCCACGTCGTTCCAGACGGGCGGCCCCGCCTCGGTTCGCGCGCCCAGATCCTCGAGGACGCGGTCGACCGACTCGGGCGTCACGTCACCGCCGCCTATGCCCACCAGGTAGTCCTGCACCATCAGGTCGTCGCGGTGGGCCTGGAACGCTGCGCGCACGTCCTGCCACCAGACACCGCCCATCCCCGCGGCATAGTCGCGGTCCAGCACGCCCACGCGCTCCGCCGCGGTACAGGCGTCGCGCAGGGCGGCCTCCGGGAACGGCCGGAACATCCGCATCTTCACGAGCCCGAGCGCCTCGCCTTCGGAACGGCGGCGCCGCACCACCTCGCGGGCCGTGGTGGCCACCGAGGCGGAAGCCACGAGGATCGTGTCGGCGTCCTCCGTGTCGAACGTCGCGATCGCGCCGCCCGGGTCGCGGCCGAACACCTCCGCTGAACTCGGCGCGGCACTCCTCGTAGACCTCGGGTACGCGCTCCATCGCCTCCTGGATCTCGATCCGGTGCGACGTGGTCTGGTCCGGCCAGACCATCCCCCCCATGGTGCGCGGGCGAGCGGCGTCGAGCCGGTGGGGGAGCGCCAGCTCCGGGAGATAGCGGTCCACCTGCTCCTGCGTGGCCATGTCGGTCTCGCCCTGCGTGTGCGAGACGATGAAGGCGTCCATGCACACGAGCACCGGGAGGAGGATGCGGTGGTCCTCCGCGAGGCGGAACGCCAACAGCGTGAGGTCGTGCACCTCCTGGTTGTCCGAGGCGTAGAGCTGCACCCATGGGAAGTCGCGGAGCATCAGCGTGTCGCCCTGGTCCGCCCAGATGTTCCACGGCGGCCCGAGCGTGCGGTTCACGGCGACCATGACGATGGGCAGGCGGTAGAAGCCCGCGACCATGATGTTCTCGACCATGTACGCCAGACCGTTCGAGGAGCTGGCCGTGAAGGCTCGAGCGCCCGAAAGCGACGCGCCGATCGTGACGCCCATGGCGGAGTGCTCGCTCTCGACGGGCACCACGGCCCCCTTCGTGAAGGGGAAGGCCGCGACCCGCTCGACGATCTCCGTCTGCGGCGTGATCGGATAGATGCCGCAGGCCGCGCCCCGCGCGCCGCGGTTGGCCTCGCCCGCCACGGACAGCGCGTGTCCGGCGGCGTGGTTACCGGTAACGACTTCAAGAGGCATGATACGCTCCCCCTCGGGTCCTACAGATGGCTCATGAACACGACGTTGCGGGGGCACTCGCTGACGCAGATGCCGCACCCCTTGCAGTACGCGTAGTCGAAGACCAGGGCGTGACCCACCCGTTTGAGGACCCCCTCGGGGCAGTAGGTCACACAGATGTCGCACTCGTTGCACACGCCGCAGGAGAGGCAGCGCTTCGCCTCCGACGCGTCCGGAAGGCCCTGGTGGATCTCGTCGAACGACGTCACCCGCCGCTCGATGCCGATCGCGGCGCCCCCCGCCACCGGCGCCCGCTCGAAGAGGTGCATGCGCAGGGCCTCCCCGCGGATCACCTCGTCGTGCCAGACGTCCACGTCGGAGCGGACGCGCGTGGCCTCGCCGACCTCCACCACCTCGCCGGTGAGCGTCTGGTGGATGTGCATCGCGGCGCGCCTCCCGCTGCCGATCGCCGCAGCCACCGTTCCCTCGTTGTTCGCCAGGTCGCCCACCGCGTAGACGGGCGTCTCCAGCAAGCCGATGAGGCGCTCGCCCTCGCGCACCTCCGTCCCCTCGGGGAAGACGGACAGGTCGGGCGACTGCCCCAGGGCGAGGACGATCCGATGGCACGACACGGCGAACTCCGAGCCCTGGACGTCCACGGGACGGCGGCGTCCGGAGGCGTCCGGCTCGCCCAGCTCCATGCGCCGGCAGATCAGGTGCTGCTCGCCCAGGTCGCCATCCGCCTGGGCCATCCGCTGGATCTCCACCGGCTGGGTGAGGAAGTCGAAGGCCACGCCCTCCTCCATCGCCTCGTCGATCTCCTCGGCGATCGCGGGCATCTGCTCGCGCGTCCTGCGGTAGACCACCCGCACCTCGGAGGCACCCAGGCGCAGGGCGGAGCGCGCTGCGTCCATCGCCGTGTTGCCGCCGCCGACCACCACCACGCGCTCGCCGTCCATGCGCGCGTGCCCGCCGGAGCGGACGCGGTCCAGGAAGTCGATGCCCTGCATGACCAGTTCGTCGTCCCCGACGCCGAGCCGCAGGGCGCGCAGCTCCTGCAGCCCTGTCGCCACCAGGACGGCGTCGTTGTTGCGCGCGATGGTGAGCAGCCGCTCGCGGTTCACGAAGACGCCGCTCACCACCTCGACGCCCAGGTCGAGGATGCGCTCGACCTCGCGGTCGAGCACGTCGGGCGGCAGCCGGAACTCCGGGATGCCCGCGCGGAGCAGACCGCCCAGATGCGAGCCCGCTTCGTAGATCGTCACACCGTAGCCGTACAGCGCCAGGTGGTAGGCGGCCGTCAGCCCGGCCGGGCCGGACCCGACGATCGCGACCCGCTGATCACGGATCTCGGAGGGGAGGAGCTCGACCCTGCCGCGGTCACCCGCGAAGCGCTCCAGCTCGCGCACGTTCACGGCCCCGTCGAGCTGCACGCGATTGCACGACGCCATGCACGGCGCCGGGCACACCCGTCCACACGTGGCCGGGAAGGGCGTGGTGCGCAGGAGGATCTCGAGCGCATCGTCCACACGTTCCTCGGCGAGGGCGTGCAGGAAGCCCTGCACGTCGTTGCCGGCCGGGCAGATGTGGTTGCAGGGCGGCACGTACTGCTGCCGCTTCGGCTGCTCGGACGCCCACTGACCGGTCTTCACCAGCGGCTGCTTTCCGCCCGCGCCGTCCACGAAGCTCGGACCCCTCCCGAAGGTCGAGGGCCGAGGGTGGTCCCCGACGCCGGTGACGTCGCCGACGGCCTCGCGTGTCTCCACCGCCGCGTACGCGTCGCGCGCGGCGTGGACGTTGCCACCTCCGAACCCGAGCTGGGCGAGGGCGGCCAACATCTCGTCGAGCGGGAAGCCGAGGATGCGGCCCACCGCCCCGGCGAGGGCCGTGTTCACGATCGGAACGCTGCGCGTACCGAGCCCGTGCCCGCGGGCGATCGCGGTCGCGTCCACCACGGCCACGCGGTTGCGCGGGAACCTGGCGGCCGCCGCGTCGGGGGCCTCGTCCGTGTTCACCAGGATCCACCCGCCCGGCTTCAATCCGCCCAGGATCGCCGGTCCGACCAGAGTGGGATCCAGAACCACGACGTGGTCCGGCTCGTAGATCAGGTTGCGGTTGGTGATCAGCGCGTCGTCCCAGCGGCAGAACGCCTGCACCGGCGCGCCGGAGCGCTCGGCGGCGTACAGGCCGAACGCCTGCACGGACCGACCGGTCAGGAAGCGGGAGGTGGCGATGAGCTTGGCCAGGGTAACGCCGCCCTGACCGCCCCGACCGTGGATCCGGATTTCGACCATGGATGACCCTCCTGATCGGGCGGGGAGGATCGGCCGCGGCGCGCGGCCGGGCGGGGCCCGGGCAGTCGAGAAGGGGAGGATCTTCGTAAAGATGGCGAGAACGGTTCATCTCCGAAACGTCCGCGTGTGCGCGACGTCGTCATGCTTGACAACGCCGCGGCACGGTGCTACAAAATTAGCACGCTGCTAGTTTCGTAGCACTTACCGAGAACGAGCCCATGGGCCGCAGATCCTACGTCGACCTGAGCCGCCGCGAGCGGCAGATCATGGACGCCGTGTACCGCGGAGGCCGCGTGTCGGTCTCCGACGTGCTGGAGGAGATCCCCGAACCGCCGAGCTACTCGGCGGTGCGGGCCATGATGGGCAAGCTCGAGGACAAGGGACAGCTGGGCCACGAGCGGGACGGTGCCCGCTACGTGTATTTCCCGCTGCGCCCGCTCGAGGAGACCACGGAGACGGTGCTGCGCCGGATGATGCGAACGTTCTTCGACGGATCGCCGTCGAAGGCGGTGGCTGCGGTGCTGGACCTGTCGGAGGGGGATCTGTCGGACGAGGAGTTGGACGAGCTGGCTACGCTCATCGAGGACGCGAGGACGAGGGGGGAGTGATGACCGGTATCGTGGAAGTCGCCGATCGCTGGGTGGGTGCACTCGTGGCGTTGGAGCTGAAGGGGCTTGCGCTGCTCGCGCTCGTCGGCCTGACGGTTCTGACCCTCCGGCGTGGCTCGGCCGCGGGGCGTCACTGGGTGTGGTTGTTGGGTGTGGTGGGCCTCCTCGTCCTCCCCCTCGTCCAGGCGGCCACGCCCCACTGGTCGGCGCCGCTCCCGGCGTGGGCGACGCCGCGGGCGGGTATCCCGGGTGAGCGGCCGTCGGTAGACCGGGCGCCCATCACGATCGCGACGGCCCGCGCCGACGGGACGGCGGCGAGCGGGCGAGCCGCGCCGACGACGGAGGGCGCCGCCTCCGCCGGGCACGCGGACGCGCCCGAGCGCGGCGGCCGCGGCGAGTACCCGCGCCGTGACCCCCGCTCGGACCGTGGTGGCGGGAGGCGCGATCCTCCTCGGCCTGTGGGCGCTCGGTGCCATGGCGCTCCTGGTGGGCGTCGCCCTGAGCCTGCTCGCCACGTGGCGACTCGAGGCACGCACGGCGGCCTTCCCCCCGGGGAAGGTGCGCACGCTCACGGAGACGCTGTCGCGCCATCTGGGCATCCGGCGGCGGGTGCGGCTACTCCGTGGCGCGTCGGACGCCATGCCCGTGAGCTGGGGATGGATCCGCCCCGTCGTCCTCCTCCCGGCCGGCGCCGAGGGATGGTCGCGCAGGCGCCTCGCCGCCGTGCTCATGCACGAGCTGGCGCACGTGCGCCGCGCCGACTGCCTCGCCCAGGTCGTGGCCGAGGTGACGGTCGCGCTGCATTGGATCAACCCGCTGGCCTGGCTGGCGGCCACCCGGCTGCGGGCCGAGCGCGAATACGCCTGCGACGACCTCGTCCTGCGCGCCGGCGCCCGTCCGTCGGACTACGCCGACGAGTTGCTGGCCCTGGCCCGCACCTTCCGCGCGGACCGCGCCACCCCGCGCGCCGCCGTGGCGATGGCCCGGCCCTCGAGCCTGTCGGGCCGCCTGCGTGCCGTCCTCGACGCGACGCGACGCAGAAGGCTCGGCCCCGTCCGGGCGGCGGGCGCCGTCGCGATGGCCGTCCTGCTGGTCACCGCCCTGGGCGCGCTGGCGCCGGCTCCGCGCGTGGCGGACGTCCCCGAGCGGGTGGCGCCGGAGGCGCGCGCCTCCGGACCGACCCCGGTGGTGGCCTCGGCCGACGCGTCTCGGGGCGTGAACACCGCCCTCGCGGTCGGCCCGACCTTCCAGGCCGGCAGCTGCGGGACGGAGCGCGACGGCTGGGAGAACGTCTCGAGCCAGTCGAACAACGACCGCCGCACGCTGCAGTGGTCGAAGCCGGGATGCGACGTCGAGGTGCGTGTCGACGGAGACATCGAGTTCACCTCGGACTTCCGTGACGTGGCCCGCCTCGACCGCGATGCGCTCCTGCGCATCGAGGAGACGGAGGGGCGCACCCGCCGGATGCTCGAGATCACCGCGGACGCGAACGGACGACCGAGCTACGAGTACCGCGTGAACCGGGACGAGCAGGCCTTCGACGCGACCGCTCGCGCGTGGTACGAGGGGATGCTGCTGCAGGTGTTCCGTCGGGCCGGCTTCATGGCGCACGAGCGCGTGGCGGCCCTCCTGCAGCGAGGGTGGCGTGCCGGCCGTCCTGCACGAGCTGGACCAGCTCGATTCCGACTACGTCTTCGCCACCTATTCGCAGGAGCTCCTGAAGCAGGCCGGCGACCTGTCGGACGCGCAGGCCCTCGACGTGGTGGAGCGGGCCCGCGACCGGGTCGACTCGGACTTCTACCTCGCCGAGATCCTGAAGGCGTTCGCCGTCGACCATCTCGCGTCGAACGCGATGCTCGACGCGTACCTCGGCGCGGCGGGGCGGATCGACTCGGACTTCTACCGGAGCGAGGTCCTCAAGGTCGCGCTCGACCGCGGGGGCCTTTCCCCCGAGCAGGTGGGGGCGACCGTGGCCGCCGCATCGACCATGGACTCGGACTTCTACCTCGCCGAAGTGCTGGGCGCCGTCGCGAACAGCTATGCCCTCGCTCCGGCGATCCGTGCCCGGTACCTGGACGCGGTGGCTTCGATCGAGTCCGACTACTACCGCTCCGAGGTGCTCGGCGCGCTGCTGTCGCGCAACGACCTCGCCTCGGCGGAGCTGGCCGTGGTGCTACGCGCGGCGGGCGACATGGGCTCGGACTCCTACATCGACGCCGTGCTGGAGGGCGTGTCCTCGAAGGCGCTCGACTCGGACGAGCTGACGGGGGCCTACATCGACGTGGCGGCCGGGATCGACTCCGACCACTACCGCGCGCAGGCGCTCGGTCGCCTGGTGGAGAAGGGCGAGCTCCCGGATGCCCAGGTGGGCGCCGTGATCCGGGCCGCCTCGGGGATGGACAGCGACTTCTACAAGGCGCAGATCCTCACGGAGGTCGCCCGCAGGTACCACCCGCAGGGGCCGACCCGCGACTTGCTCGTGGACGCCGTTCAGACGATCGAGTCCAGCTTCTACCGGGGCCAGGTGGCGGAGCTCATGATCCGCGAGTAGAGCGGTCGAGGCTACGCCAGCAGCCTCCAGACCTGGGCGACCAGGAAGCACACCACCAAACCCATGGCGAGGGGGAGCAGCGTGGCCACGGTCGTCCACTTCCTGCTCCCCGTCTCCTTGTAGATGGTGTAGATGGTGGTGGAGCACGGATTGTGGAGGAGGCTGAACAGCATGAGGTTCACCGCCGTCAGCAGCGTCCACCCGCCCGCCCGCAGCAACTCCCCGGTGGCGTTCGCCGTCTCGGTATCGAACATCACTCCGGTGCCCGCCCCCGCCCCCGCGATCCCCGCCGTCAGCACGGTGAGCATGAGCACGGTGGGGATGACGATCTCGTTCGCCGGGATCGCGACCACGTAGGCCAGCAGGATCACGCCGTTCAGGCCGATGAGCATGCCCATCGGGTTGAGCCAGCCCACGAAGTGCTCCGCGAGGCTCGGCCCACCCACGTGGATGTTGGCGACCAACCATATGACCGCGCCCGCGGGGGCGGCGAACACCACGGCCCGCCAGAGTACGATCAGGGTGCGGTCGATCAGCGAGGTGTACAGCGTCTGCAGCACGCGCGGCGGCCGGTAGGGCGGCAGCTCGAGGCTGAAGCTCGTGGCCTCGCCGCGCAGGACCGTGCGCGACAGCCCCCACGAAGCGACGAACATCGAGGCGATGCCCAGCAGCGCGATGCCCACCACGGCCGCGGCGGACACGAGCCCGGCAACCGGAGGCGGCGCGAGCGCGCCGATGAAGATCGTCGCGATGAGGATCTGCGTGGGCCAGCGTCCGTTGCAGAGCGAGAAGTTGTTCGTGATGATCGCGATCAGCCGCTCGCGCGGGCTGTCGATGACGCGCGTCGATACCACGCCGGCCGCGTTGCAGCCGAAGCCCATGCACATGGTCAGCGCCTGCTTCCCGTGTGCCCCGGCCTTCCGGAAGAGCGAGTCCAGGTTGAAGGCCACGCGCGGGAGGTAGCCGAAGTCCTCGAGCAGCGTGAAGAGCGGGAAGAAGATCGCCATCGGCGGCAGCATCACGCTCACGACCCACGCGGTCGCGAGGTACACGCCGTCGAAGAGGAAGCCGTTCAGCCACCATGGCATGCCGATCGCTGCGCCGGTGCTCATCAGCCACGGATGCACCTTGTCGATGAGCACGGACGCGAGGAACGCGGACGGGACGTTCGCGCCCTGGATCGTGATCCAGAACACCAGCGCGAGGATCACGAGCATGAGCGGCAGGCCCAACCATCGGCTGGTGATGAGCCGGTCGAGCGTCCGGTCGAGGTCGAAGCCCGCTTTCTTGAGGCCGCTCACCTGGGCTCGCCGGGCCAGCTCTTCCGCGACCCCGTAGGTGCGCTCCATGAGCGCGTCGTGGAAGTCCGCCGGCAGCTCCCAGCGCCCCTCGCGTGCGGCGTCGAGCAGGCGACGCCGGGCCGCCTCGTGCTCGAAGTCCGGCGTGGCCTCCACACCCGTCCCTCGCGGCCCGCTGTCCTGGATCTCGGTGAGCTGCCCCAGCTCGCCCGTCTTCACGGCCTCCTCGACGGCCTCGTCCGCGTTCAGCAGACGGAGCGCGACCCAGCGGGCGTTGGGCACGCCCGGAAAGGTCTCCTCGACGAAGGGTACGAGCCGGTCGATGGCGGCCTCGATCTCCGGTGCGTGGCGCTCGATGCGGTACGGGGTGGTGGGCCGCTCGCCCGAGGCCACCAGCATGGCCACGTCGAGCAGCTCCTCGACGCCCACGTTCTCCCGCGCGACGCCCGGCACCACCGGCACGCCCAGCTCCCGCTCGAGCCTCTTCGCGTCGATGCCGATGCCGTGGCGGCGCGCCTCGTCCACCAGGTTGAGGTAGACCACGACGCGGTCGGTGATCTCCAGGATCTGGAGGACGAGGTTCAGGTTCCGCTCCAGGCGGCTGGCGTCCACCACCACGACGGTCACGTCCGGACGACCGAAGAGGATGAAGTCGCGCGCGACCTCCTCGTCGGTGCTCCCCGCCTGCAGGGAGTACGTCCCGGGAAGATCGACGATCTTCACCCGTCGACCCTGGTGGGCGAACGCGCCTTCGGCGCGAACCACGGTCTTCCCCGGCCAGTTCCCGGTGTGCTGGCGCAGCCCCGTGAGGGCGTTGAACACCGTGCTCTTCCCCACGTTGGGGTTGCCGGCGAGCGCCACCAGCACGTCCCACTTGTCGGGGCTCAGCCCGAGACGGACGAGGCTCTGGCTCCGATGCTCGCTGCAACCCGCGCAGGGCTCCGGAGCGAGGGCCACCTTCATGCGACCTCCTCCTCGTCGTCGGCGGGCTCGACGGTGATCCAGGAGGCCTGCTCGCGACGGAGCGCGATGAGCGCACCGCGGATGCGGTACGCCACGGGATCGCCCGACATGCTCACGAGCTCCGGAACGATCACGGTACCGCGCACGACCCCGAGGTCGAGAAGGCGCCGACGCTGCGCGCCCTGACACGCCGGAGCGATCGACAGCACGCGCACGGGCTCGCCGGGCTCGGCGTCGAGGAGGGTAGCGCTCGCCTCGCCCGCGCTGCGACCGGCGGGAACGCGCCGGACCGTCACGTTGCGGGCCGCCACGGCGTCGAGGTCCCACTCCCGGCGGCCGGCACGCAGGCGGACGGTGCGCTCGGAGCGCGCGATCACGTCCAGGACGTCGCCCGGCGCGAGGCCGTGCGCGAGGAGCGCGTCGTAGATCTCCCGCGGCTCGTCCTCGAGGTGGAGAACCTCCACGGTGTCGCCGGCGCCCGCGGCCGAGAGACCCATCCCGCGCACCGGCGGGATCTCCCCCGCCGCCGTGGGAATCGGGTCACCGTGCGGGTCCCAGCGCGGATGGCCGAGCCGACTCTCCAGCGCGTCCGTCTCCTCCGCGGAAAGGGCGTGCTCCATCCGCTCGGCGTGGTCGTGCCACTCCCCCGCGGGCACGCCCGTCCGGTCGGCGAGATAGCGCTCCCACAGTCTGTGCGTGCGCACGATGCGCAGCGCGGAGTGGCGCCCGTCGTCGGTGAGCGTCGGATCCTCGCCTCCCACCTGCACGAGGCCCAGGTGCGCCATGTGCTGGAGGATCCCCGCCGCCCGGCCGGTCGACACCTCCAGCCGGCCCGCCAGGCTCTCCAGCGTGCAGGGCCCGCCGCGCCGCTCGCACATGTACACGTGCTTGAGCGCGTCCTCCAGGCGCACGCGCTCGTCCAGGCGGCGGAGGCGCCGGATGCGCGCCACCATGCCCCAACGGGGCCAGAGCGCGATCGCGGCAGCCAGCACGAGCGCGCCGAAGACGAGAAGGGCCGTAGCAGGGTCGACCATGGAAGGTCCCGGAGTGGCTGAAAATATTTAGGATAGACTAATTTAGTATGTTGCACCCTTCCGGGACAACGATGTTCCGCCCGAGGGAGGGAGATGAGTCACGCGCGCTGCAGGCCGGGTCCACTGATCGCGGTGCTGGCCGTCACGCTGACGGGGTGCAGGGCGAAGGCTGGGCCGGAGTCGCGCACCGCGGACGACGCGCCCCTCCTCGTCATCGAGGACCGGGGGCCGGTGGTCGTGAGCGGCCGCGACACCACCATGGTGTTCGCGCCCACGATGTTCGCCTGGTTCGACGTGGATCCCCTCCACCCCCTGGCGACCGCCGGCGAGGCGGACGCCGTCCGCCGCTTCCGGCAATCGCTCCTCGCCGCGCAGCCCACGCTCCAGTCGTTGGGTGTGCGGGTGGTGCCGCAGGACACGCCGCCCGTGGTGGTCGAGCTGCCACCCGGGGCGCCCGTCCCGGAGACGCCGGCAGGCGCCCCCGGAACGTTCGGCTACCTCTTCATCGACATGTCGGGTCGCATGGAGCGACGCGACGGCGTCCTCGACGGAGGTACGCTCGTATGCCTCGCCGCCACCACCTTCGGCCTCCCGCGGGCAGGCTGCTGAGGCGGCCCTAGCTCGCCTCGGTCAGCACCTCACCGAGCACGGCGAGCGAGCGCTCCGCCTCCCCCTCGGTGAACACGAGCGGGGGACGGAAGCGGAGCGAACGGGCTCCACAGGCCAGCACGGCGAGGCCGCGCTCCCAGCACCCCTGCCGGATGCGTGCCCGCGTGTCCCCGTCCGGGAGGTCCACCGCCACGAACAGTCCCTTCCCCCGCACATTCGTGACCTCGGGGTGCTTCCCGGCCAGTGCCCGCAGCCCGTCCAGGAGCTTCTCTCCGACGCACGCGGCGTTCTCGACCAGGCGGTCCTCCTGCATGATCTGCAGGTAACGCGCACAGCGCACCATGTCGACCAGGTTACCGCCCCACGTGGAGTTGATCCGGCTCGATACGCGGAAGACGTTCTTCTCCACCTCGTCGATGCGGCGCGTGCTCATCACACCGCACACCTGCGTCTTCTTGCCGAAGGCGATCAGGTCGGGCGTGACGCCCATGTGCTCGTAGGCCCACATCTTCCCGGTCGTGCCCATCCCGGTCTGGACCTCGTCGAAGATCAGAAGGGCGTCGTAGCGGTCCGCGTACTCCCGAAGCCTGGCGAAGAATTCCGGACGGAAGTGCTGATCGCCGCCCTCGCCCTGGATGGGCTCGATCAGGATCGCCGCGATCCCGTGCGGGTCCCGCTCGAAGGCCGCCTCGATCTCTGCGCAGGCCCCCGCTTCCTTCTCCGCCGCGGCCTTTTCGTCGACCGGGAAGTCGACGTACGGGTTCGACACCCGAGGCCAGTCGAACATGGGGAAGTGGCGCGTCTTGGCGGGATCGGTGTTCGTGACGGAGAGGGTGTAGCCGGTGCGTCCGTGGAAGGCGTCCTTGAAATGCAGGATCTTGTCGCCGCCGCCTTCGACGCCGGCGGCGAGGTTCTTCTGCACCTTCCAGTCGAAAGCCGCCTTCATGGCGTTCTCGACGGCGAGCGCGCCCCCCGCGATGAAGAAGAGGTAGCGGAAGTCGTCCGGGACGGCGATCTCGCGGAACGTCTTCACGAACGCGGCGAACTGGCGGGAGTAGATGTCGCTGTTGGCCGGATTGGAGAGGGCGGCCGTCATGAGGGACCTGCGGAAGCCCTCGTCCTCCATCTTGGGGTGGTTGTGGCCTACGGGCAGCGTGGCGAAGTAGCCGTAGCAGTCGAGGTACTCCTTCCCCTCCAGGGCGCCCACGATCGTGGAGCCGTGCGACTTCTCGAGGTCGATGACCAGATGGAAGCCGTCGACGAGGATGTTGCTCTGGAGGATGGGGAAGACCTGGTCGGCCGGTACCTTGATCTCGGGCATGTGCGCTCCAATACGGTTGTCGTCCGGGCGTGCGGCGGCGGGGAACACCCGGTCGATTCGGAAGCGCGAAGGCCTTTCCGGGCCGATGTCGGTCGACGTCGGCCGCCGGGTTTCAGTTCCCCGTGGGATTCGGGGGAGCGAAGAGGCTCGGGCGCGCGTCGACGGGTAGGAGCGTCATGGATCGGAATCTAGGAGCAGAGGACGAGGGTGTCCAAGTCGGGGCGGGTCGCCTCCGGGGCGGGATGGCGTCGCTGCGAGCCGCGCCCGACCCGGCTACCTGAGCGCCGCCTCGAGCACCTTGCGAAATTCCTCCACGGGCAGCGCGCCCTGCACCATCTGCCGACCGACGAAGAAGGTCGGCGTGGAGCGCACCCCGCCCTGACGCGCCAGCGCGTTGGCCGCAGTGGCCCGATCCGCCGAGCGTGCGTCGTCGAAGCAGACCGAGAAGGCGTCGCCGTCCGCACCGGACACCACCGCGTAGCTGCGGAAGATCTGGTCCGGATCGCGGCTGGCCTTCCACACGTCCTGCTTCTCGAAGAGGATGTCGTGCATCTTCCAGAACGCCTCGTCCCCCTGCTCCGCCACGCAGGTCGCCGCACGCATCGCCTCCAGCCCGTTCGGGAACATCCCGAGCACGAAGGGCACGAAGCGCCAGCGCACGCGGCCCGTCTCCACGAACTCCCGGCGCAGGGCGGGGAACGTCTCGCGCTCGAAGACGCCGCAGTAGGGGCAGCCGAAGTCGCTGAACTCGACCACGGTCAGGTGCGGGCCGCCCGCCTCGTCGCCCACCGCCAGTTCGTGGTAGAGCTCGGTGAGCGGGACGTTGGGGGGCGGCTCCTCGGCGGCGCCGGCGATCGGGGTCGGCTCGGCGCCGATGCCGGCGGATCGCTTCCCGGGCGCCGCGACCAGGAGCGCGAAGAGGAACGTGGGCAGCCCCAGCCTCACCACGGGATGTACGGTCATGAGGTCTCCCCCTCCGCCAGCAGCTCGTCCACGAGCTTGCGCAGCGTCCCCTCGCTGAACACCCCGGCCACCGTCTTGCGGACGCGGCCGTGCTTGTCGAGGAGGAAGGACTGCGGGAGCATGTCGACGCCACCGTACAGCCGCCGGACCTCGTCCGTGGCCATGGCCACCGGATAGGTGATGCCGTGGTCGCGAACGAAGGCCGCCACCTGGCCCGAGCCGCCGAGGTCGGTGGCGAGCCCGACCACGGTGAAGCCGCGGTCACCGTAGTCGTCCCATACGGACTGGAAGCCCGGCATCTCGAGGCGGCAGGGCGGGCACCATGTGGCCCAGAAGTTCACGAGCACGACCTGCCCGCGCAGGTCGTGCAGGCGCACCTTGTCGCCCGCGAAGGTCTTCACGGAGAAGTCGGGCGCAGCGCCCTCCTCGGTCGGGCGCCCGAGCGCCTCGACCGGGAGGTAGCGAAAAGCGAAAGCCCCGGCCACGAGGACCCAGAGGGCCACCTCGAGGGTCCGGAACCAGGCGGGCAGCTTCGGCGATGTCATATCGTTCGTCCGGGCGTTCGGGCCCGTGGGGGCCGTCCGTCCCGAGGCGTGGCGGTCGGCCTTGGAAGGCCGGGAGGGTCCGACGGGAATCTAATACATATGAATATATCTACGTCTGAATAAATTACCAGGGGGCGGACGCGCCGCCCCCGGCTTTCACCAGATCTTCACGCGCTCCTCGGGCGGGAGGTACATCCCGTCACCGGGCTTGACGTCGAACGCACGATAGAAGGCGTCCAGGTCACGGAGCGGCACGAACGCGCGGTAGTCACCCGGCGAGTGCGGGTTCGTGAGGAGCTGCTGCCGGAGCGCCTCGTCCCGCATCTTGGTGCGCCATACCTGGGCCCAGCCGAGGAAGAAGCGTTGGTCACCGGTGAAGCCGTCGATCACCGGGGGCTCCTTCCCGTCGAGCGACATGTGGTAGGCGCGGAGCGCGACCGCGAGACCGCTCAGGTCCCCGATGTTCTCCCCCATCGTCAGGCCCGGGTTGATGTGCATGCCTTGGAGGGGCTCGTACGACGCGTACTGGGCGCCGAGGCGGGTGGTGCGCTCCTCGAAGGCCGCTGCGTCGGCCGGGGTCCACCAGTCCCGCAGGTTTCCGTCACCGTCGGACTTGCGGCCCTGGTCGTCGAACCCGTGGCTGATCTCGTGCCCGATCACCGCGCCGATGGCGCCGTAGTTGACGGCGTCGTCGGCCTCCACGTTGAAAAAGGGAGGCTGGAGGATCGCCGCCGGAAAGACGATCTCGTTGTTGACGGAGTTGTAGTAGGCGTTGACGGTCTGCGGCGTCATGCCCCAGCGGGTGCGATCCACCGGACCGCCGAGGCGGCCGACCATGTCGTTGTAGCCGAAGCGGTTGGCACGCATCACGTTGCCGAGCAGATCGTCACGCCTGACCTCCAGGGCCGAGTAGTCGCGCCACTCGTCCGGGTAGCCGATCTTCACGGTGAACTTCGCGAGCTTCTCCTGCGCCTGCGCACGGGTGGCCGGGCTCATCCACTCCAGGTCGTCGATGCCCGCACGGAAGGCCACGAGCAGGTTCTTCACCAGCGCGTCCATGCGCGCCTTGGCCTCCGGCCGGAAGTTGCGCTCGACGTAGAGCTTGCCCACGGCCTCCCCAAGGGCACCCTCGACCTCGGACACGCCGCGCTTCCAGCGCGGCCGCTGCTCCTGGAGCCCCGACAGCGTGCGTCCCCGGAACTCGAAGCTGGCGTCCACGAAGCCGGAGGGTAGCTCGTCCGCGTAGGCGCTCAGCAGCCTCGCCGTGAGATAGTCGCGCCAGGTGGAGGCCGGGGTCGACGCGAGAATGGCGTCGAGCTTCTCCAGGTAGTCGGGCTGCCGTACGACGACGTCGGCCGCGCCGCCCATCCCGCTCTCCTGGAGGAACGTCGCCCACGCGAAGGACGGCATCGTCCCGTCGAGCGAGGCCACGCTCACCTTGTTGTAGGTGGCGTCGCGGTCGCGATTCCTGGCACGGTCCCACTGCGCCCCGGCGATCCTCGTCTCGAGCGCGAGGATGCGGCCGGCCGCCGCGGCAGCATCCGAGCGGTCGGCCAGCGTGAAGAGACGCGTGAGATAGGTCACGTAGTCGTCCCGCACCTTGGCCAGTCGGGCATCGTCACCGAGGTAGTAGCTGCGGTCCGGCAGCCCCAGCCCCGATTGGCTCACCGACACGATGTAGGCGTCGGAGTTCTTCTGGTCCTGGGAGACGAACACGCCGATCGGCCCCCCCACGCCCACCTTTTGCAGATGGGCCAGGAGGGCTGGGAGGTCGTCCATGGTGGCGAGGCCGTCGATGCGGTCGAGCTCGGGCTGCAGGGGCTCGAGCCCGCGCCGCTCGACGCGGGCGGTGTCCATGAAGGACGCATAGAAGTCGCCCACCTTCTGCAGCTCGGAGCCCGGGCGGGAGTGCGCGGCAGCGGCCTCCTCCACGATCTCGCGGATGGCCGCCTCGCTCTTGACGCGGAGTGCGTCGAAGGAGCCGTAGCTGGATCGATCCGAAGGGATGTCGGTGCGCGCGATCCAGGTGCCGTTGACGAAGCGGTTGAAGTCGTCCTGCGGGCGCACCGACCGGTCGAAGCCGGTGGTGTCGACGCCGAGGGATCGCCGCTGGGCAGCGGCGGGGAGCGCGGCGAGGAGGAGGAGGGCGGCGGCGGCCAGAGGGGCTGCGATCGAACGGGGGTATCGTTGCATGGCTCGTTCTCGACAGGAGGAAGCTGACGGGCGCCGGGGCGCCACCGTACAGACATCCGGAGCGAGGTCGGTGTTGGCGCCGCGCGCGCTCCGCCGGACACGACCGGCGCTCCAAGCGCCCGGCACGGCTCAGGCCCCGGCGGCCGCCGCCTTCTCGTCCGTGTGGATCGTGGTGCCGAGCACCGCGAGGAACTGCGAGAGCCACGCCGGATGCGCCGGCCAGGCGGGCGCGGTCACCAGGTTGCCGTCCGTGACGGCGCCGGTGATCTCGATGTCGGCGTACTCGCCACCCGCGAGCGTGACCTCGGGGCCGACCGCGGGATAGGCCGACACCCTGCGACCCTTCACCACGCCGGCGGCCGTGAGGATCTGGGCGCCGTGGCAGATGGACGCGGTCGGCTTGTCGTGGGCGAAGAAGTGGCGCACGACATCGAGCAGCGTTTCATCGAGGCGCAGGTACTCGGGGGCGCGTCCGCCCGAGATCACCAGAGCGTCGTACTGCTCGGCCCGGACGTCGGCGAACGTCGCGTTGAGCGCGAAGTCGTGGCCGCGCTTCTCGCTGTAGGTCTGGTCGCCCTCGAAGTCGTGGATGGCGGTGCGCACCTTGTCGCCGGCCTTCTTGCCGGGGCAGACGGCATGCACCGTGTGGCCGACGGCCTGGAGCGCCTGGAACGGGACCATGACCTCGTAGTCCTCCACGAAGTCGCCGACCAGCATCAGGATCTTCTTTCCCACGGTCACCTCCAGCAGAGCTCGGAACGAAGCGTGTGCCGTCGTGGAACACCCCGCGTGCGTGCGTGTGCCGAAGACGCATCGGGTGCTTGCCCGGGGCCGAGTCTCTGACTAAAGTCAGACAAATGTATCCCGACCAGATCGCGGCGGTCCGCCGCTTCAACCGGGTCGTCACGAAACGTGCCGGAGCGCTCGAGGCCTCCTTCCTCGGCCGCGACCGGCCGCTCGGCGAGTCGCGCCTGCTCTGGGAGGTCGGCGCGGAAGGCGCGGAGCTGCGTGACCTGCGCGACCGCCTCGAGTTGGACTCCGGCTACCTGAGCCGCCTGATCCACGCGCTGGCCGCGAAGGGGCTCGTGGAGGTGGAGGCCGGCCAGGACGACGAGCGCGTACGTTACGCACGCCTCACGGAAGCGGGCCAGGACGAGGTCGCGGAGACCGACCGGCGCGCCGACCGGGTGGCGGAGAAGATCCTCGAGCCCCTGACGCCCACGCAGCGTGAGCGCCTGGTGGCGGCGATGGACGAGGTGCATCGCCTCCTCCGCTTCTCGGGGATGCGCATCGAGCGGGTCCACCCCTCCTCGGCGCCGGCCCGCCATTGCGTCGCGAGCTACTTCGCGGAACTGGACGAGCGCTTCCCGCATGGGTTCGACCCGACGGCCAGCCTTCCCGGCCGAGGACGAAGCCCTCGTCCCGCCCCGCGGCGTCTTCCTCGTGGCCCGGGCCGAGGGGGAGCCGATAGGGGGCGGTGCCGTCAAGGGACTCGACGACGGCGTAGCCTCCATCAAGCGGATGTGGGTCGACCGCTCGGCGCGCGGTCTGGGTGTGGGACGACGGCTGCTGGCCGCGCTCGAGTCCGAAGCGCGCACGCTCGGGTACGCGCTCGTGCGCCTGGAGACCAACGGAACACTCTCGGAAGCGATCCGGCTCTACCGGACGTCGGGGTACCGCGAGGTGCCCGCCTTCAACGACGACCCGTACGCCCAGCATTGGTTCGAGAAGCGCCTCGGCGAAGCTCCGTAGGGTGGACCGCCCGCCCGACTACGGTCTGTAGACGCGAAGCCCGCCGCGGACCACCTCGTAGCGGAACCGCCTCCCGCTGCGGAGCTCGCCGTCGACGCTCACGTCCAGTGTGTCTTCCGACGAGACGTCGATGTGGCGGCAACGCCACACCTTGTAGTGGTCGCTCTCCGGCACCTCTTCCTTCAACACGCCGGGAACGACCGCCAGCAACTCCACGATCGGCGCCTGAAGCACGGCGTGGACCGAGAGGCGTCCGTCGTCGGGCCGGGCGCCCGGCGCCACGCACACACCCCGGGCGGCGAAAGGCCCATTCGCGACCACGAGGCTGAGCACGACGAGCTCCTCCTCCTCGCCGCCGTCGATACGCACCCGGACCCGGTGCACCGGGATGTCGGTCAGGGCGTCGCCCGCCGAGCGGATGTAGGCGAGGGGTCCCCAACGCGCCTTGAGCTCGTCCGTCATCCGCTCGTTGACCTCGCCGCCGAATCCGCCGCAGGCCGCGTTGATGGCGTACTCCTCCTTCCCATCGACCTCGACGGAGATCAGGTCGGTGGGATGCGCCTCTCCCTTCGCGATCAGGAGCACGGCTTCATCGTGCTCGAGGGGGATGCCGAGCGAGCGGGCCGTATCGTTCCCGGTGCCCGCGGGGATGATCCCGAGCGCGCACGACGGCGACGCCTCGAGGCCGTTCACCACCTCGTGCAGGGTGCCGTCACCTCCGACCACGACGATGCGCGTTGCGCCCGATCGTGCCGCCTCGCGCGCGAGGACGCGGGCGTGCCCCGGTCCGGTGGCTTCGACCACGTGGGCAGGGCGCAGTGGATCGAGGGTCTGCGCCAGCGTCGCGCCGCTCGCCACGCCGCCGGCTCCCGGGTTGACGATGACGAGGGTCGAAGGGGAATCCGATACGCTCAAAGTGGCCTCGAGGTGATGGGGTCGGGCTGCAGGACGTGGCGGCTGCCGCTACCCGGCCGGGGAGGGCGGCACGGCGGGAAGCACCAGGGTGAAGGTGGATCCGTGGCCGATCTCGCTACGAACCGTGAGGCTCCCACCCATCGCGTGCGTGAGGTCCCTGCTGATGGCGAGCCCCAGGCCGGAGCCCTCCCGGGGGGAGGAGAGCGAACGACCCACCTGGACGAACGGCTCGAAGATCCTCTCGAGCCGCTCGCCGGGGATGCCGATCCCGCTGTCGACCACCTCGATGCGGACGCCCGCGTCGTCCCCGGAGCAGGTGACGCGGATGCGCCCGCCATGGCCGGTGAACTTCACGGCGTTGCCGATGACGTTGACCAGGATCTGCTCGACCTTGGGCGGGTCCGCCAGGATCGCATGCGCGTCCAGGGCCTCCGACGAGGGCCACTCCACCTCGATCCCCTTGGTGGTGGCCCGTGGCTCCAGCATCGCCCGAACCGTGTCCAGCACCTCCCCGGTGTCCAGCGGCCGGACGTGGTAGGCGATCCGTCCCGCCTCGATGCGACTGAAGTTGATGAGATCGTTGACGATCGCCAGGAGGTGCCGCTGGCTGTGCCGGATGCGCTCGAGGTCGTCTGCCTGCTCCGAAGTCAGCGGGCCACGAATCCCGAGCGACAGCACATCGACGTAGCCCGCGATCGCGTTGAGCGGCGTACGCAGCTCGTGCGACATGGCGGCCAGGAAGTCGCTCTTGGCACGGCTCGCCGCTTCGGCCTCCGCGAGCTGGCGGGCGTCCAACAGGGCGCGCTCTTCGGCGGCGCGACGCTCGGTGAGGTCGCGCGTGACCTTCGCGTACCCGGTGAGCGCGCCGCTGTCATCCCTCAGGGCCGTGATCACGACGTTGGCCCAGAAGCGCGAGCCGTCCTTGCGCACGCGCCACCCCTCGTCCTCGACGCGCCCCTCCGACTCCGCGACCGCAAGCTCATAGGCGGGCTTGCCCGACGCGACGTCCTCGGCCGGGTAGAAGACGGAGAAGTGCCGGCCGACGATCTCGTCGGTGACGTAGCCCTTCAACCTGCGGGCACCCACGTTCCAGGTGGTGACGTGGCCCTGAGGGTCGAGCGCGAAGATGGCGTAGTCGCGCACGCTCTCGACCACCATCTCGTAGATGGACCTGGGGCGATCGGGTGGCTCCTTGGAGCGGGTCTCGCCCCGCTCGTCTCGCCTCATGCCTACCATGCCGTCATCTCGACCCACCTCTCTCCGTAGGTGCCGGACCGACACATGGGGCTCACGGTGTCCGGCGTGAACCCTCCTCGCAAGCATCGTTCCGCGACGCCACGTCGCGTGCCCCGTCCAGCTAGATTTCCTGCCAGGCAAGACGAAATGCGCTGAAAGGGTGGTCCGTGGCGACGCGTGAAAAGAAGGCAGAGGAAGGACGAAGCCCCCCCCGACCGGCGCTGGGGGTGCGGGCGTTGGCTCGCCGCGGGAGTGGCGATGCTCCTCGTCGTGCTCGTCGCGGGGATCGCGGAGGCCCGAAGCTCGGCTCTGCAGTCGTGGGTGTTCAGTCGGGCGGCGCGCGGACTGGACTTCCGCCTGGGTCGGGGAGCGAGCGACAGCATCGTCTTCCCCAACGCCGGTCCCTACGACGTTCGCCTCGGATACACCCGCATCCCGGCGCTGCGGCGCCGCCTGGACACCCTCGGCTTCGACCTCACGGACCAGGCGCGCTTCAGCGGGGCGCTCCTCGAGTCGACCCGCATGGGGGCGTACGTCGTGTACCGAGCCAAGACCTCGGCGGGACTCGAGGTGCTGGACGACCAGGGTCGGCGCGTGCTGCGCGAGGTGTACCCGGCGCACGCCTATGCGTCGTTCGACTCGATTCCACGCCTGCTGTGGCAGACGCTCCTGTACGTGGAGAGCCGCGACTTCCTCGACCCGGAGCAGCCCCGGCGGAACCCGGCGGTCGAATGGGATCGGCTGGCACGCAGCGTGGCGGAGCTGGGGCTGCGCGTCGTCGGCGTGGACCGGAACGTCCCGGGCGGAAGCACGCTCGCCACACAGATCGAGAAGTTCCGCCACTCGCCGGACGGCGTCACGCGTGCCCCGGTCGACAAGATCCACCAGATGCTCACGGCGTCCCTGCGTGCCTATCGCCGCGGCCCCAACACGCTCGAGGAGCGGCGCCGCATCGTCACGGACTACCTGAACTCCGTCCCCCTGGCCGCCCAGACGGGACACGGCGAGGTGATCGGCACGGCGGACGGGCTCTGGGCATGGTACGGCGTCGAGCTCGCCCAGGTGAACCAGGTGCTGCGCAACGAGCCCACCGATTCGGCGGGACGGGCGCTGAAGGCCCGCACCTACCGGCAGGTGCTCAGCCTGCTCCTCGCGCATCGACGGCCGAGCTACTACCTGGCGCGTCGCGACGGGCGCGCCGATCTGGGCGACCTCACGGACGCCTATCTCGGACTGCTGGTGGCCGATCGCATCGTCCCCCGCTGGCTCGCCGACGAGGCGCGCGCCGCGCGGCCCTCCGTCCGCCCGCTGGACCGGGCGCCGGAGCGCGCGCCGCCTTCCTTCGTGACGCGCAAGGCGCAGAACCTCGTGCGCTCGCAGCTCCTCACGCTGACGGGCGTGCCGGGCCTCTACGACCTCGACCGCCTGGACCTGGTCGCACATTCCGACCTGGACATGCAGTGGCACGATGCGACCACGCGCGTGCTGCGCTCGCTCGCCGATTCCGGGCTTCATCGCCACCCACGGGTTCGCGGAGCCGAGGCTGCTGCAGGTGGGTGACCCGAAGGGGGTGCTGTACTCCGTCACGCTCATGGAGCGGACGGCGGACGGGAATGCCGTCCGCGTGCAGACGGACAACTACGAGGGCCCGCTCAGCCTCTCGGGCTCGTCGCGCCTCGAGCTCGGCTCCACCGCCAAGTTGCGCACGTTGGTGACCTACCTGGAGATCGTGGAGGAGCTTCACGAGGGGCTCTCCCCCCTCGCGCCGGACTCCCTCGCGGCGCTGAACGTGGCGCCGTCGGACCGCCTGACCCGTTGGGCGGTGGACCACCTGCTGGCCCACCCGGACGCGACGGTTCCCGAGATGCTCTCCGCCGCGCTCGACCGCGGCTACTCGGCCTCTCCCGCGGAGCGCTTCGTGACCGGGGGCGGGGTGCAGACCTTCGCGAACTTCGACGCCCAGTTCAACGGTCGGGTGCTGCCCATTCGCGAGGCCTTTCGCCAGTCGGTGAACCTCCCCTTCGTTCGCCTGATGCGCGACCTGGTGGCGTACGAGAAGGCGCGTGCGGGTACGGCGAGCGTCCTGGAGAACCAGGCCGATCCGCTGCGCCAGGACTACCTGACGCGCTTCGCGGACCAGGAGGGCGCGACGTTCGTCCGTTCGTTCTTCCGGAAGTACCAGGGAGAGACGGGGCCGGACGTGTTCGACGCGCTGGTCCAGGAACGGCGCCTCGGTAGCACGAGGCTGGCGTGGGCATTCCGCACCGTCGCCCCCGACGCGGACGAGACGCTCTTCGGGGAGTTCGTCCGCGACCACGCGCCCGACGACCGCCTCTCCGACGAGGCGATGGCCGCCCTCTACGCGCGTACCGACCCCACGGCCCAGACGCTCTCCGACCTGGGCTACCTCGCGCGGATCCACCCCCTCGAGCTCTGGGTGGCGTCGTGGGTGCTCCACCACCCCGGCACCACCCTCGAGGAGGTGCTGGCCGAGAGCCGCGACGCGCGCATCGAGGTCTACGGCTGGCTCTTCCGGACACGCAGCAGGGACGCGCAGGACGCGCGCATCCGCACCATGCTCGAGATCGAGGCTTTCCAGGGGATCCTGCGCCGCTGGCGCCGGGTGGGCTATCCGTTCGCCAACATCGTGCCCTCCCTCGGGACGGCCATCGGGAGCTCGGGGGACCGACCGCTCGCTCTGGCCGAGCTGGCCGGAATCATCATGAACGGCGGGCTCCGCTACCCGGTGGCGAGGGTGCATGCGCTGCGGTTCGCGCAGGGCACCCCCTACGAAACCCATTTCACGAAGCGGCGGGGCGAGCCCGTTCGGGTCCTCAGCGAGGACGTGGCGGCCGCCGCGCGCGGCGCGATGATCGACGTTGTGGAGAACGGTACGGCCCGGCGCGCGCGCGGCGCGTTCGTGACCCCCGACGGCACCCCCCTCACGCTCGGGGGCAAGACCGGCACAGGGGACAACCGCTACCGCGTGTTCGGGCGGAGCGGCGCGCTCGTCGCGTCACGGGTGGTCAACCGGACCTCCACGCTCGTCTTCTTCGCCGGGGACCGCTACTTCGGCGTCGTCGTGGCCTACGTCCCGGGAGAGAGCGCCGGCTCGTACGACTTCACGAGCGCGCTCCCCGCCCAGGTGCTGAAGGTGCTGGGCCCGCGGTTGGAGGGCGTGGCCGCACCCGAGGCGTCCAGGGCGGCGGCGGGCGGCCAGGGAGGCTCCGGGCCTCCGCAGCGTCGCTAGCGCGACAGAAGAGCCTCGGCCACCCCGCGCTGCAGGGGGCCGAGGTCCGGATAGAGGCCGCGCGCGTCGACGCCGCCGTTCTGCCGGTTGGTCAGGAGCACCGCGGCAAGACCGCGGGCGGGCACGCCGAGCACCCAGGTGCCCGTGAAGCCTGTGTGCGCGAAGCTCCCTGCGGGCGCGTAGTCCGGTACCTGCCATCCGAGCGCCTGCCCGTCGCCGGTGGGCTCGAGGAAGGCGTCGACGGTCTCCGCGCGGAGGTAGCGCCGTCCGCCGTATTCCCCGCGCGTCAGCAGGAGTTGGAGGAGCACGCCGAGGTCGCCCGCGTCGGAGAAGAGACCGGCGTGGCCGGCCATCCCACGAAAAGCGTGGAAGGCGTTGCCGTCGTTCACCTCGCCCAGGAGGGTGCGTTGCCGCCATCCCCTCCACGCGTCGGCGTCGCCCGCGATGCGATAGCCGAAGGTGGAGTCGTGCACCATGCGGTATTCGTAGGGGTTGCCGTGCGACGTCGCGGCGAAGGGACCGTCGCCGACTGCTCCGCCCCCTCCGGCCGAGCCCGCGCGGAAGCCGGTGCGCTCGAGGCCCAGGGGACCGTACAGGCGGCGGCGCAGGAAGTCGTCGAGCGTGGTGCCCGCCACCCGCTCCACGATACGGCCGAGCAGCATGAAGCCGAGGTCGGAGTAGTGCCGGCCCTCTCCCACCCCCCAGGCCAGCGGCAGGTCGCGGATGTAGGCGTACGCGCCGTCCGCATCGGAGGCGTGGTAGTACACCGGCTGCCACGGGGTGAGACCGGCCCGATGCGTGAGGAGGTGGCGCAGGGTGATTGCGTCCTTCCCTCCACCTCGGAAGTCCGGGAGGTAGGTATGGACCGGCGCCTCCACGTCGAGCGCGCCGTCGTCCACGAGCAGCATGACCGCGAAGGTCGTCGCCATCACCTTCGTCACCGAAGCGAGGTCGAAGACGGTTTCGCGCGTCATCGGCACCGGCTCGTCCATCGGGCGGATGTGGCCGGTGGGCGCGGCCGTCTTCCAGGCGCCGTACTGGCCGCCCCCGAACGCGTAGCGCTGGGCCCATCCGTACGCGCGCTCGAACACGACCGTGCCTCCGTCCGACACGAGGAGCACGGCCCCGGGCACCCGTTCGGCGTCGACCCACGCCGCGACGAGGGAGTCGGCCGTCCGGACACCCACGCGGGCTTCTCCCGGCCCGGTCGCAGGTACGGGCGCGGATAGCAGGGAGTGGCCGAGGAGGAGAAGCGGCATGCCGCGGTAATGATGGACGCTCATCGCAGAAGTCCGAGATCCACGAAGGTCGAGACCGCGTCCGTCACGTCGGCCCGCACCCGGTCGGGATCGGACGACGTCGAAGACGCGCGCGACCTCCCCGGCGATCCCGTCGAGCTGCAGGGTTCCGTCGCAGAGCACCCACACCGCTGCCGCGGTCGGGTTCAGGACGTGCACGACCTGCCCCTCGGGATCGAGGATCGCGAACTCCTCGCCGAGACGGCGGAAGACCACGTCGTCTCGGGTACGTGGGCGTGGGGGGAGATTCCCGGTCATGGGGGGATTGTGGAGCCCCGGGCTTTCAGGCGCTACCATTGAGCGTCCCCCCGGTCACGCCGACCTCACGCCGAAGGGCGTGCGGTCCTCCAGTGGAAACGCGGAGCTTCCCCTGCGCGTCGTTTTCGGGATCCAGGAACGGTCGTTGACGATCCAGGCACCCGCGGGACCGGTGATCGATGCCGTCCGCGGGATGTTCGGGGACGCGCAACTCCCGCCCGGCCACGCGGGCCCCCCGGCGGACCTGTCCGTGTCGCAGACCGCGGGCGGGTACGAACTGCGTGCCCGCACCGATCCGGTCGTGCAGCGCTTCCGGACCCCCGCCGAGCTGGTCGGTGCCCTCGAGTTCGGCGTCACCCACTTCCTCCTGGGCGGGCACCACGAGCGGACCCACCTGCACGCGGCGGGCGCCGTTGTCCGGTCGCCCACCGAAGGCGCTCGGGCGATCCTCGCGCTCGGCCCGTCCGGATCGGGGAAGTCCAGCCTCGCGCTGGCGTGGTCGAGGCGAGGCCTCCCCCTCCTGGGCGACGACGTGGTCCTCCTCGAGGACGGGGGGCGGCTCTCGCCCTTCCCCCGCCCGGTGAGGGTGGGGGCGGATCGACTCCAGGAGGTGGGCGCCGTCGTCGCCGCGCCGGCGCTCCTCGACGCCGATACGCGAGAGGCACGCTACGATCCGGCGGAGACCGCCGGTTGGGCCGAGCCCGGCGCGAGGGCGGCGGTGGTGGCGCGGATCGAATGGGTCGAGGGCGCGGGGGTGCGGGTCGAGCCTCTCTCGGCAGCGGTCGGCCTGCAGCTCCTCGTCGGCTCCGTCCTCGACACCGGTGCCTCCCCGCTGGCGTCGTTCCCCCGGTTCGCCGATCTCCTCGACGGGGCGAGGGTCGTCGACGTGCACTTCGGGAGTGCCGTCGCCGCCGCCCGGACGCTCGAGGAGCTCCTGCCTTGACGAACACGGCGACGTTGGACGTTCTCCGGAGCCTCCTGAGCGGCCCGACGGCCAGGGCCGTGAACGGGGGCGTCCTGTCCGCCCAGGCTGGGGACGATCCCTCCGCCGAACCACCCGACTGGCGGTTCGTGGAGACCTTCTTGCTGCACCACGGCCTCGCGGGGACGGCCGTGGTCCGGCAGCGCCGCGCGGTCGCCCTGGGCGAGCCCGCCCCCCTCCCCGCTCGTCTGCGCGCCGCCCTGGAGCCGCACTACGTGCGCACCGCGGTGGAAAGCGGCGTGCGGCTGGAGACGCTGGGGCGCGCACGTGGCGCGCTGACGCGAGCCGGCATCCCGTCCGTGGTGTTCAAGGGCGCCGCGCTCCTGCTGGACGGGACCTACCGGGACCCCGGCGAGCGCGTGCTCGAAGACGTGGACCTTCTCGTCGCGCCGCGGGATGCCGAGGCGGCGGTCCGCACCTTGAGCGCGGCCGGATTCACGCCGTGGACGCCGTGGGATCCGTCCCGCATGGAATGGGTGTCGGCGTTCACGCTGGAGGACGGCTCCGCACCGACCGGGAGTCGGCGGCACGGTCGACCTCCACTGGAGCTCGATGTACGGCACGCTCCGTCTCGCGGCTTCGGAGGAGCCGGATCCCCTGTGGGACGGCGCGGACATGGAGCAGGGAATCCCCGGCACCGAGGCTCACTTCGTGGTGCTCGCCGACCACTTCCTCAAGCACGTGCGCGTCGTTCGCCACCTGCGAGGTGTGGGCGACCTCTGCCGGTTGGGGCCCCGCTTGCTCGACCTGGACGCGCTGCATCGTCACGCACGCCGGCGCGGTGGCGAGCGACGGCTCGCGACCATCGTACGCGTGCTGGCGCACCTCTACGGCGTGCCCTTCGCGGAAGACGTGCGGGCCGCGATCGGCGCGTCCGGCCATCCCAGCAGGGCGGAGCGCCGCCACCTGGGTCCCCAACGGCTTCTGGGCTCGATCTCCGACACCCAGGGCCGTCTCGGAGGGTTGTTGCTGCGCTGGCGTCTCGGGGGTGGGGCGTCCGCGGCCCTCCGGGACATCACGCATGTCGCGACACCGCCGGCCGCGTGGCTTCGCGCCCGCTATCCCGGAGCGGACGGCCCGATCCTCGGCCTGCGTGTGCGCTTCTGGCTGGCACTCGCGCGCTGGCTCTCCGGCCTCGGACCGTCGCCGCTGGCGCCGAACCAGGACGAGCCGGAGCCTCCCCCCGGGCCCCGGTGAGCCGACGCGCGCCCGAGTCACTTGAGCCGATCCCGCCCGTGATCCGGTAGCCCCGGAGGAACGCGTGCGCCGCGAGGGAGCACGTCGCGAGGCGGGCCTTCGTGCGGCCCGGGACGGCGGGGGGTGGGGATGGGCAGGGAGCACACCGGGGAGACGGGGCGGGACATGGCATCCGGCCCGACGATGAGCCGTCGGCGTGCGCTGGCGTTGTTGGCCGGCGTGTGGGGCCTTGCCTCGCTGCGCCCGGCCCACGCGGCCGCGAGCGTTCGCGGGCCGCGCCTCCGGCACCCGGACCCCCGACCGGGGATCGACGCCTCCGTCGTGCTTCGGCGCGAGCGCGTGGCACCCCACGCCGCCGAGCTCTACGACCACATCCGGGAGATCCCCCACGTGGTGGACGGGATCCGCTGTCAGTGCGGGTGCGCCGACCTCCCCGGCATGTATTCGCTGCTCTCGTGCTACGGGGAGTCCGGGATGGCCCAGTACTGCGACATCTGCTCGGGTGAGGGGAAGCTGGCATGGGAACTCCACCAGGACGGCTGCACCCTCGACGAGATCCGCGCGGCGATCGATCGCCGATTCGCCTGAGCGCGACGGCGGGGCGGCCCGAGGGGGCACCCCGCCGATTCCATCGACGAAACGAACAGGGGAACGACTCATGAAGACGCTATCACGCATCGGCGTCGCGGCGTACGCCGCGACCCTGCTCTCCGCGGCGAGCGCCACGCCCGGCGCCGCCCAGATCCGCGGCAGCGAGGCCGGCGCCGTCAGCCAGACGCTCGACGGGACCACGATCTCGATGGCCTACTCGCGCCCCTCGGCACGGGGTCGGGAGCTGTTCGGCGTGCTCGTCCCGTGGGACGTGGTCTGGACGCCAGGAGCCAACTGGGCCACCACGCTCGAGTCGAACCGCGACGTCCGCCTGAACGGCGTCGACGTTCCGGCGGGAAAGTACTCCCTGTGGATGATCCCGCACCGCGCGTCGTCGTGGACGCTCACGCTCAACCCGGAGCCGAAGCTCTTCCACTTCCAGAAACCCGACTCGGCGGACGGCCAGATCCACATCGCCGTGAAGCCGAGGGAGGCCACCCACGCCGAGATGCTGACGTGGTCCTTCCCGACCGTATCCGGCGACGCGGCCGTGCTGCAGATGCGATGGGGGACCACGGCCGTCCCGGTCGACGTGCTCGTGGAGCCCACGAAGGCCGCGACGCTCGCCGCGGAGGATCGCGCGCCCTATCTGGGCACGTACGACCTGCGGATCATCGACGGCGTTGGCTATCCGACGAACGCCTGGCTCGAAGTGACGGAAGGGCCGGACGGCACCCTGCGGGGTCGCATGCCCTTCCCGATCCACCCGGGCGACGAGCTCACCTTCGACCTCGTGCCGGCCGGGATGCAACGCTTCAACCCGGGCATGTACCACGGCACGCGGCTCTTCAACATCGAGGTGGGCGTGAGCTTCGAGTTCGACGTGGACGGACGGGCGCGGGCGGTCACGTTCCGCGGGATCGAGGGCACCGCCTTCGGCCAGGGCACGCGCGCCGAAGCGAACCAACGCTGACGAAGAAGGCGGGTGGGCGCCGATGTCGGCGCGCCCACCCGCCAGGTCCCTCCCGCTGCTTCGCTCGTGCCTCTATTCGCTCGTAGAACGTTGGGGGGACTGCCGGGCGGTTCAACCGCCCGGGTGATACTCTCTCTCGGTATGCCCCTCGAGCTGTGACCGGTAGTAGTAGACCGGCCTCAGGTCGCCGGAGGCGTACCGCTCTGCCTCGTCGTTGAAGTGCGGCGAGGCGGGGTCTCCACTCTCGCCGCCCGCCGTGATGGCACGCGCGCGCACGCTGTCGCCGAACTCGACCACCGCCACGAAGCTGTTCCCGCTCGTGCCGTACCACTTCTTCGTGCCAGGATAGGCCCGCGCGCCGAACGACGCGAGCGAGCCCCAGCGGGAGGAGGTGAACGGGACGGGAATGCTCGGCCCGGCGTCGTCGAAGGGCTGCACGATGTCTCCCGTCAGGCGCTGGAAGCGGTTGATGTCGCCCCAGGGAGTGCGCCAGCTCCCGAAGTCGGCCGCCAGCTTGTCCGACGCCGCCTTCAGCGCCTCCAGCATCTGCTTCGGCGGCGTGCGATCGGCCGCGTAGTCGTAGATCGACAGGTTCGCGCGGCGCGCGTCGGCCGCCACGCGCTCGAACAGCTCCGTTCCCCAGAACACCGCCAGCGAGGTCGGCACGGACTCCGCGCTCCAGCGCAGGTCCCACCCGCGCAGCGCCGCGACCTGCTCGGACAGCGCGGCCTTCAACGGATCGGACGCGGGCGTGCGGTCGTACGCGCGGACGAGCGCCGGCACCAGCGGCTCGAAGGCCGTGAGGTAGGGGTCGAAAGCCGCCTCGATGAGGGACGCGAGCGTGAAGTCCTTCTTCCCCTGGAGCACGCGCTGCGCGTGGAGGCCGCGCGGGTTCTCCGTCCCCGACTCCACGTAGGGCGGATAGTCGGCCCTCTTCGGGCTGTTCGGCCCGGTCACCGACCATGGGGCGTTGTTCGTGTTCTGGATCCACCCGTTCGGCGGATTCAGCGCACCCGGGGTCTGGTCGATCGAGAGCGGCTCGCCCCAGTCCGTGGCCGGGTCACTCCCGTCCACCGGCTTCGTCCAGTCGAAGCGGGAGTCGCGCTTCGGGATGAAGTTGGAGTGGAAGTAGGCGATGTCGCCGTCGGCGTCCGCGAAGACCGTGTTGTTGGACGAGTTCGTGTGCAGCTCCATCGACGTGCGGAAGGAAGCGTAGTCGGTCGCCTTGGTGCGCGAATACGACTGCGTGAGCGCGTCGACCGGGTTCTCCATGAGGCCCACCGCGACCCACTTCCCGTCCGCCTCGCGCACGATGGGCCCGTGCAGGCTGCGGTAGACCGTGAACGTCCGCTCGGCCGTACCTCCGGCCTCGGTCCTGTAGCGGAGGGTGACGTCGCGCTGTTCGAGCGGCAGCTCCTCGCTCCCGTGCCGGTACGTGTAGCCGCCGCCCGCGGGCGTCACGGTCTCCAGGAACTCGTCGATGTTGTCGACGCCGCTGGAGGTGTGCATCCAGCCCGCCTTGTCGTTGAAGCCCTGGTAGACGAAGAACTGCCCCCAGGTGACGGCGCCGTAGGCGTCGAGCCCCTCCTCGCTCGCCATCTGCAGCTCGGAGCGGAAGAAGAAGGAGGTGTGCGGGTTGATGAGGAGGAGCGCGTGGCCGTCCTTTGTGTTCGACGGCGCGATCGCGAAGCCGTTGGAGCCGGTGGGTTCGTCGCGCAGGGATTCGCCGGCGAGTGCGAGGCGGTCGTCGAGGGCCTCTTCGGTGGCATTGTGCGCGGCCGTTGCGGCCGAAGCCGACCCGGTCGTCTCGCGGCCGCGACTGCCGTAGAACGCATCGAGGTCGCGCAGCGAGACCCGCTCGATGTCGCCGCCGATGCTTCCCTCACTGAAGGTGAGCGCCATCCACGGCTCGAAGCGCGTGAGCACCCGCGGGTGCACGTCGGGATGCGTATGCAGATAGTAGTTCAGGCCGTCCGCCCAGGCGTCCATGAGCGCGCGCAGCCAGTCCGGGCTCGACGCGTACTTCGCCTGCATATCCTCCGGGTCGATGAAGAGCTGCATGCGCAGGTCGCGCCAGATCTCCCCCTCGCCCTCGGCCTCCGCCAGACGCCCCATCGAGTTGAGGTAGTTGACCTCGATGCGGTTGAAATCGTCCTCGGCCTGCGCGTAGATCATGCCGAACACCGCGTCGGCGTCCGTCTTCCCGTACACGTGCGCGATGCCCCAGTCGTCGCGGATGATCGTCACGTCCTGAGCCCGCCGCTCCTGGCGGGCCACCTCGGGGCCGGCGGTCTCGCTGGAGGCGCATCCGGCGAGCAGGAGCGCGAAGACGACGAGGAGCTTTCTCATGGGGAGCCAACCTGGACGATGAGGCGGAGCTTCCGGAGCGACCGAATCGCAATCTTACGGGAGGTCTTCCGTCACGACCAGCGGACGTCGCGGATGCGCTTGCGGCCGGGGGCGGCCGGCCGCATGGTACCCCCTCACGCGTCCGGCCCCTTCGCCGGGACAGACTCCCCGCTCGCGCCCCACGGTCGTCCCCGACGGCGCGGATCCTGGTTGGCTAGCTAGTCACGATGCCCTACCCACCCGGCACCCGGCTCGGCCACTACGTCGTCGAGGGCTTCCTGAGCGCGGGAGCCATGGGCGAGTTGCACCGGGCGTCCGACCCCAGGCTCGGCCGCGAGGTGGCGATCAAGTTCCTCCACCCGTCGCTGGCGCTCCTCCCGGAGTTCCGTGAGCGCTTCGAGACCGAGATCCGTGCGATCTCGCGCTTGAGCCACAAGAACATCTGCACGGTCTACGACACCGGGACGTACGAGGGCAGGCCGTTCATCGTCATGGAGCTGCTCGACGGCAAGACGCTGGAGTCGACCCTCGAGTCGGGCCCCCTCGACGTCCGAGCACCTCCTGAGCGTCGCGATCCAGGTGGCCGATGCGCTCGACGCCGCACACCGGCAGGGAGTGATCCACCGCGACGTGAAGAGCGCGAACGTCTTCATCAACAAGCGCGGCGACGCGAAGGTGCTCGACTTCGGCATCGCGCGCCTCGCCGAGGGCGGTACGGAGGGGGGGAGAAGAACCGCCTCACCACGGGCGCGCCGGTCGGGACCATGGCGTTCATGTCGCCCGAGCAGGCCCGCGGCGAGGATGTGGACGCACGCTCGGACATCTTCTCACTGGGCGTGGTGCTCTACGAGATGGCGGTCGGGCGTACCCCGTACGAGGGAACGATGTCGTCGGTGGTGGCGAGCCTCCTCTCCCCCGATCCGGTTCCCGGCATCCGCACGCTCGACTCCTCCCTCCCGCCGGAGCTCGAGCACGTCATCGCGCGGGCGCTGGAGAAGGACCGCAGGACGCGCTACCAGACCGCGGCCGACCTCCTGGCGGCGCTGCGCGGGCTCAGCCGCGACCTGAGCTCCGCACCGAAGGGCGGGACATCCCCGGGACCGCCGGCCGCCCGTCCGCGCCGGCGGCGGTGGGCGCTGCTCGGCATCCCGGTGCTCCTCGTCGCCGCGTTCGCCGTGTGGAAGCTCGCCGGACCGTCGCTGTCCTCGCCCCGCCCCCTGCGCTCGATGGCCGTCCTCCCCTGCGCCGACCAGGACCAGGCCGTCGGGACGGTCTACCTGTGCGACCTGCTGGCGGAGCGCGTGATCGCGTCGCTCTCGCAGATCCCCGGGCTCACGGTGCTCTCCTTCCAGGCGGTGGAGCCGTACGGCGGGGACGACCGGGGCGCCATCCGCCTGGGCGAGCAACTCGGCGTGGACGCGGTGCTCACCACGCAGCTGCGCACGCAGGGCTCGAACCTGAACGTCTCGGTGGAGGTCACCGACGTGCGCACCGGCGCCTACGTGTGGGGGAGCTACTACCAGAGCCCGACCACGCAGGCGATGGAGCTTCCGGAGCGCATCGCGCTCGACGCGGCCGAGAGTCTGCAGCTCCGGCTGAGCACCACGGAGCGGGAGCGCCTGCGCATCGTGCAGATGTACCAGCAGGCGCAGTACCAGTGGAGTGAGCGCACCGCGACCAGTCTGGAGAAGGCCATCAGCCTCTTCAACGAGGTCATCGAGTCCGACTCCACCTTCGCGCGGGCCTACGTGGGCCTCGCCAGCTCCTACATCCTCCTGCACTACTACGGGAGCCTCACGCCGGCCGAGGCGTATCCGCGCGCACGCACCGCTGCCGAGAAGGCGCTGGCGCTGGACGAAAGCCTGGCGGACGCGCACGCCTCGCTCGGCCTGGTGCTACGCGACTACGAACGCGACTGGAGCGGGGCGGAGCGCGAGTTCCAGCGCGCCCTCCAGCTCGACCCTTCGTCGGTGACCGCGCACCAGTGGTACGCGGAGATGCTCGCGATGCAGCGCCGGTTCGCGGAGGCCGAGCAGCAGATCCTGCAGGCGGAGCAGATCTCGAGCCTCAACCTGGCCGTGCGGGCCGTGCACGGGTGGATCCTCACCTGCGCCGGCCGCGTGGACGACGCCCGCGAGGTGCTCGAGTCCACGGTGGCGCGCAAGCCGGACGACTCCCTCGCCAACTGGTTCCTGGGGCAGTTCCTCTTCTCGATCGGCGACTACGACCGCGCCGCCGACGTGCTCGAGCACGCCATGGTCCTCTCCGGACGAGCGAGCCGGCGCATCGCGGACTATGCCGCCGCACTCGCCATGGGCGGCCACATCGCCCAGGCCCGGGACCTCCTCGCCGAGCTCCGGCGGCAATCCGACTCGGGATCCAACGTCTCCCGGTACGAGTACGCCATCGTATACGGCGCGCTCGGCGAAAAGGACCGCGCCTTCGAGGAGCTGCGGGCTGCGTTGGACGAGCGCACCTGGCAGGTCGTGAACATGGGCGTCGATCCGATGCTCGGGCCGCTGCGCGACGATCCGCGCTTCCCGGCGCTCCTCCAGCGGGTGGGGCTCCAGTAGACGCTGCCGAGGAGGGGAGAGCGGGGATGGCACGGCAGGAGGCGCCGAACGGGCGCGTGACCTTCACGGTCGATGCGACGATGTACGGGAAGCTGAACGCCGTCCCGGGCGCCGTGTACGCGGACCTCGAGCGCGCCGTTCGACCGGACTTGCGCTACCACTACGCCAACCCGATCTGCGCGCAGCGCTGGCTCGACGTCTGCGACGATCCCGCGTACGGGCACGAGCGCCTGCTCGGCTCCATCGACGCCGTCCTCGGCGACCTGGTCGGGGCCCTCGGCGCCGACGCGCCGGTGACCGTCGTGAGCCTCGGACCGGGGGACGGTAGCGTTGACGAGCGGCTGCTACGGGGGCTGGCGGCCGGTCCGGGCGTCGAGTGCTACTGCGGGATCGACTTCAGCTTCGAGCTGCTGCGCCGCGCCGTGCACCGCATCGCCACCGCCGAGGGGATCGACGGGGCCTTCCCGATCCGGGCCGTGTGCGCCGACTTCACGGACGCGCAGGTGCGGGGAATCCCCGAACCGCGCGAAGGGGCACCGCGCCTCTTCACGCTCACCGGATTCACGCTGGGGAACTACCGCGAGGCGGAGCTGATCGGCAGCATCGGCGCGCTCATGCGGGCAGGCGACCACCTCCTCCTCGACGCGCGCCTGCACCCGTTCGAGTCCGTGCCGGCCGACCCGTCCGTGCTGGTCGAACGAGCCGGGCTGTGCGAGAGCTACGACCTGCCGACCGTTCGACGCTTCGTGTTCGGCCCCGCCGAGGTCGCCACGCTCGCCACCGCCGAAGACGTGCGGATCGACATCTCGGTGGACCGCTCCGTGACCGTCGTTCCGGGCGCGATCAACCTCGTGATCCGCTGCAGGGGACTCCACAGCTCGATGCGACTCACCGGCACCCCCGTGCACCGCGATCGGCTCGATCTCGCCGTCACGACGCGCTATCGTCTCGCGGCCCTCGCCACGTGGCTGGAGGCCTCGGGGTTCGACGCGACGTGGCGGGCAGAGGCGGGCGACGTGGCGTTCCTCATGTTGCGCCGCAGACGAGCCGACACTCGGAGTCGGTGATCGGGACCATGGCGCCCTCGCGCGCCGTGGGGCATATTTCAAATCCCACAACATCTGTTTACGTCTGACCTTTCCCCCCATCAGACCAACCGACCGTGGAAGAACTTGGAGATCGTCTCGACGTCCTCCTTTCGGGCTACGAACGCCGAAAACAGGAGGAGACCCGACGCCAGGTGCAGCGCGCGATCCGTCTCGAGGACTCGCGCAAGCGCGGCGCCGAGGTTCTGCGTAGATATGCCGTAGGTCCGGCACGCGAAGTGGCCTCGCGGCTTCAGGAGGCCGGCCACAAGATCATCCATCAGGAGCTTCTGGACGCCTACCCTCCCAGCGTGCGCATCCACTTCTGGCCGAAGGCCGGCCCACTCGACGACGTCGAGCCGGAGCGGTCGAGCCTCGAGCTGGTGTGGGGCGACCCCGATCCGGACACCCTGAGCGCCAGACGGTGGACGGCCGAAGGGCTCGACCGGATGCACGTGCAGGGCACGGCGCGCCACGGCGCGGTGGACGATATCTGGGTGAAGGAGCAGCTCATGCAGTTCGTGCGGGAGTCGCTGGAAGGAGAATGAGGTGAGTGCCGATACCCCCGAGGACCTCTTCGACGTCTTCGAGCCCTGGACGGAACCGGGCGTCGAGGCCGCCGTGGGCCCGGGCACGACGGTACCGGAGCCTCCTTCCATGAGGCGCCCGCGCAAGCGCATCGGGCCAAGGACCCCTCCACCCGTGGCGCCGGAGGAGGAGCCCCAACCTTCGACCGACCCCGCTGCGTTCATCCGTGCGCAAGGCATCCCCGAGATCGAGCGCATGGAGCGGCGTCTGGGGACGGCGAACCACAGGCTGCGCGTCCAGGACCTGCTCGACCTCTCCGAGCCCGCCCTGCGCGTCCTCTTCTGGCCACAGCCGGGGCCCTTGAAGGTGGAGGAGGGCCGGACGCGCGCCACGCTGGAGTTCGTGGTGAAGCACGGTGAGGGCGCCCAGGTCGAGGCGGCCTACTGGCTCGCCGAAGAACCGCCCGTGCGCGTGGTCCTGGGTGCCTGCCCCGTCGACCGACTGGACGCCTCGTGGCTCAGAGGCCGTCTCCTGGACTTCGTCGAGGCGATCCTCGGGCGCGCCTGACGCCTGGCCCGCCCCACCATGTGAGGTAGTGCAACCACCTGGAAGGTCCGGCCATGGCCAAGATCGATACATTCCTGAAGATCATGCGCGCGGAGGGGGCGTCCGACCTCCACCTCAGCGCCGGGTCTCCTCCCGTGCTGCGCATCAACGGGGCGCTCCAGAGGGCCGAGCACCGTGAGCTGGCGGCCGAGGAGATTCGCCTCCTCATGTACGAGTTGCTCACCGAAGCCCAGATCCGCCACTTCGAGCACCACGGCGAGCTCGACTGCGCCCACACGATCGACGGCGTAGCCCGCTTCCGCATCCACGCCTACAAGAAGCACCCCGGCCTGGCCGCGGCCTTCCGCGCCATCCCGCACGAGGTGCCCACGCTCGACGAGCTGGGCATGCCCGAGGTCCTCAAGAAGATGGTCCAGAGCCGCTCCGGCCTGATCCTCGTCACGGGGCCCACGAACTCGGGCAAGTCGACCACGCTCGCCGCGATGGTCGACTACCTCAACGAGAACATGAACCACCACATCGTGACGCTGGAGGATCCCCTCGAGTTCATCCACACGAACAAGAAGTGCCTCATCAATCAGCGCCAGATCGGCGAGCACAGCCTCACGTTCGCGGACGCGCTGCGAGGCGCGCTGCGCGCCGACCCGAACGTCATCCTGGTCGGGGAGATGCGCGACCTGGAGACGATCTCCCTCGCGCTGACCGCGGCGGAGCTCGGGCTCCTCGTGATGGCCACCCTGCACACCAAGTCGGCGGCACAGACCATCAGCCGTATCGCGGACGCCTTCCCCGTGGAGCAGCAGTCCGCGGTGCGTGTGGCCCTCTCCGAGGTGCTGGTGGGCATCTGCTCGCAGCAGTTGGTGCGCCGCAAGGACGGGAAGGCCCGGGTGGCGGCGATGGAGATCCTCGTCGGAACGCCCGCGGTGCGCACGATGATCCGCGATTCGAAGGGGCACCAGGTCAACAACGTGATCATGACCGGAAAGAAGGAGGGGATGAAGCTCCTCGATCAGAGCCTCAAGGACCTCATCGCCTCGAATGTGATCACGGGCGAGGAGGCCGCGCGCTACGCCGAGGACCCCACGGCCATGCTCGCCTACGCGCGCACGGGCGGGCGCGAGCCCACGGGCGGGCCGACGCGGTAGCCGAACGCCACGCATGAGGAAGACCGCTCGACTCGACCAGATCCTCCACCGGCTGGGCTACGCCGACCAGGACCAGATCACGCGCGCCCTCCGCCGCCAGGAGACGCACGGAGGACGGCTCGGCAGGAACCTCCTGGAGATGGGCGTGATCACGGAGCAGCAGCTCTTCGAGGCGCTGGCGGAGCAGTTCCGCATCCCGACCCTGGAGCCCGAGGAGAAGTCCATCTCCAGGGAGCTCGTGGCGCGTATGCCCGCCGATGTCGTGGCGGATGGGCTGGCCGTGCCGCTTTCCTGGAACGAGCAGCAGCGCGTGCTCTCGCTGGCGGTCGCCAACCCGGCCGACGAGGAGACCGTGCGCCGCGTCAAGGACGCCTTCGACGCCAAGGGCGTGCGCGTCGCGCTCGCCCCCGACCGGCTCCTGAAGAACCTCGGCGCGCGGCTGGCACCCGGACAGGGCGAGGCCCACCGGATCGTCCTGCCCGAGCTCTTCGCCGCGGAGGCGCCGAGCGATGGGGCGCAGGGCGAAGCCGCCGACGACGGGCAGAGCCCCGGCGGCAACGTGCTCATGGTCACCGCAGCCGCGTCGCGGGGCAACTTCCTCCCGCCGCTCTTCCACCGGGAGGGCCGGGAGCTCACGGTGGTCTCCACGCTGGAGGAGGTCCGCGCCGAGCTGGGCGCCACGGAGTACCAGACCGTGCTCCTGTCCAGCGAGATGGTCGAAGCCTTCACCGGGTGGCTGGCGCAGGGCCGCATCCCAACGCCCTCGATGGAGGTCGTGGTCTTCTCCTCGGTGAGCGGCGCGCTCCTGGAGAATCCTCTCCCCTACGACGCCACCAGCGCGAGCCTGCGCAGCGCCGTGCAGGCGCTGGCCGATTACCGCTGCGCGCAGCTGGGCGCCTCCCCTCCGTACGGCCTGATCGCGGCGGACGTGATGGCGATGGCGGAGCGCCACCGCATGCGCCGCGTCGCGAGGGACGGCCTCCACCTCGGCGTGCACCTCCTCCTCCCCGCGCAGGTGGCGTCCTCCGTCGACCCGGTGGGGACGGCGGAGCCGTTCGCGGCCTTCGCGTCTTCGCTCGAGCTGGCGACACGCATACGCTTCCCCTGGAAGCTGGACGCGCTGCTCGCCGCATGCTACGCGCTCTTCAGCGGGCGCGTCGACCCCTCCGACTGTGACGACTGGCCGGCCGAAACCGTGCTGGCCGCTCAGATCCTCTCGGTCGCATGGTATCGGCACAACCACGTGCCCTCGCTGATCGGCACGGACGAAGAGCGCATGATCGGCCTGCGTACCCGCCTGCGCGAGAAGGGCGGACGCCTGGCCACGCAGGAGTTCATCGAGGGCTACCTCCGGCTGATCGCGGACCGCGGGGGCGTGGCGGACAGTCAGGGAGACCGGCAGGTGCTGCTGGTGGGGGCCGAGCGCATCGACCGGTCGCTCACCCCTGCGCTCGGCCGCGTGGGGCGTGAAGTGATCACCACGAACGACCTGGCCGACGCTCAGACCATCGCCGAGCGGCGGCCTCCCGCCGCGATCGTGATCGACCACGAGGAGTTCCCGACCCAGGTGGACAAGTTCAGCCGCGTGACCAAGCTGGGCGGAGCGGCATTGCTGTTCGTGCTCACCGACTCCACCGACCCGTCGCTCGTGCTCAACCTCCTGGACGTAGGCGTCGACGACGTGTTCGGGCCACCCCACGACTTCGACCTGGTGGCGGCGCGCATCAACCGCGCGATCCGTTCACGCTCCCGCGACCGTGCGACGGAGACGTCGCAGGCCGGCCAGTTCTCGGCGACCTTCGAGGTCTTCTCCTTCCTCGACCTGATCCAGATGCTGAGCCAGGGCCTGAAGACCGTGCGGATCGACCTGTCACGCCCGGAGTCCGAGCCCGCGGTGATCTACATGCAGAAGGGCCGACTCACGCACGCCAAGCTCGGTGACATCGAGGGCGAGCGGGCCGTACACGAGGTCATCGCCTGGGAGGACGAGGGAGAGTTCACCGTGCGCCAGGAGACGCGCTTCCCGGAGGCCACCATCGACTACCCCACGGAGTCGGTGCTCATGGAGGGCCTCCGCCTTCTCGACGAATCCAAACGGTAGCGGCCGACCTTGAGCGAGACGATCCGACCCGCCGGCGGCTTTCCCGCCGGGTGGCCCCGCGTACTCCCCTTCGCGCTTTTCATCGCCCTGATGGCCCTGGAGCCTGTGGTGGGCCCGGCCCTGGGCGTCGACGAGCGCTGGCTGTACGCCGTCCGCTCGGCCGTCACGGCCGTCGTCATGCTCCTGCTCCTCCGCCGCTACGAGGAGCTGCGCGACGGTCCGCGGGTGGGGGCCGCGGCGTGGGGCGCGGCCGTCGCGGTCGGCGTGGGCGTGTTCGTGATCTGGATCCTCCTCGACTTCCCGCCCTTCGTGGTCGGCGAGAGCGACGGCTTCGACCCGCGCGTCGACGGCCGCATCCACGCGGGACTGGCGCTCACCCGCCTGGCCGGCTCGGCCCTGGTCGTGCCCGTGATGGAGGAGCTCTTCTGGCGCTCGTTCATCCTGCGCTGGATCGAGCGCACGCGCTTCCTGGACGTCGATCCCCGCTCGGTCGGGTGGAAGGCGCTCCTCTTCTCCTCCGCGGTCTTCGCGATGGAGCACCGTCTCTGGCTGGCGGGCCTTCTCGCGGGCCTCGCCTACGGGCTCCTCTACCGGCGCACCGGAAGCCTGTGGGTCGCCATCGCCGCGCACGCCGTCACGAACGGCGCGCTCGGCGTGTGGGTGCTGCTCCGCGGGGCGTGGGGATTCTGGTAGGCCGGCGGACCAAGGCGGTTACAGGCCCCACTCCATCGGGACCAGGATCAGCACGAGCGCGACCACGAGGATGGTGAGCGGGATGCCGAGCCTGGCGTAGTCGCCGAAGCGGTACCCTCCCGGCCCGTAGACCATCAGGTTCGTCTGGTAGGAGATGGGCGTGAGGAAGGAGGCCGACGCGGCGATCGCGATCGCCACGGTCACGGCTCGCACGTTCAGCCCCAGCTCGGCGGCGGTGGACAGGGCGAGCGGGAACATGAGCGCCGCCGCCGCGTTGTTCGTCACCACGGCCTTCAGGCCGATGGTGGCCAGCACCAGCCCCGCCAGCACCGCGCGCGGCCCGAGGGCCCCCAGCGTCCCGCCAGCGATCGGCGAAGCCAGGGCGTGCGCCAGCCCGGAGGCCTCCAGAGCCGCGGCCAGCCCGAACGCGGAGGCGATCACCACGATGACCTCGATGTCGACCGAGTTCTTCGCCTCCCCGGGGGTGAGCACGCGAAACGCCACCAGCGCCAGGGCACCCAGGAGGGAGAGGTGCAGCACGGGCATGAGCCCGAGACCGGCGCCGGCCACGATCGCGATCCCCACCGTGGCGACGATCCCGGCCTTCCGCGAGACCGCCGGGGGCGTGCCCCCGAGCCGCGAGATGAGGAGGAAGTCGCTGCGGTCGCGCCACCGGTCCCGGAAGCCCTCGTCCGAGATCAGCAGGAGGGTGTCACCGGGCCGCAGCGGCATCTGACCCAGCTTCCCGCGCACGAGCTCGCCCGCGCGGTGGATGGCCACGACCGCCGCCTGGTAGCGCTCGCGGAAGTCCGCCTCCTTCAGCGACGTGCCGGCGAGGGGCGACGTCTCACCGACCACGGCCTCGAAGAAGGTGTGCCGGGGGCTGTCGAACTCGAGGAGGTGCGTATGCTCGGCCGATTCCAGCCCCGAGATGGCGTGCAGGTCCACCACCGTGTCCACCTGCCCCACGAAGGTGAGCCGGTCACCACCCTGGAGCACCGTGGTGGGGCCCACCGGCGCGATCGTCTCGTCGTCCCGGCCGATCTCCACCAGGAACACGCCCTGCAGGTGCCGGAGTCCGCCCGCCTCGACCTGCGCCCCATCGAGGGCGCCGCCCGTCGCGACCTTCATCTGCACCGTGAAGGACCGGGCCGCCGCCTCCGCCTGTTGACGGGGGATCCTGCGCTCGGGAAGGACGATCGGCGCCAGCAGCACCATGAGCCCCACGCCCAGCGCCGCCGCGGGCAGCCCGATGCGCGTCAGCTCGAACATCCCCAGCGGCTCCCGGCCGCTGGCCTCCAGGAGCCCGGAGATCACCAGGTTCGTCGACGTCCCGATCAGCGTCACCATGCCACCCAGGATCGCCGCGAAGGAGAGCGGCATCAGGTAGCGGGACGGTGACTGCCCGTTCCGCTCCGCCCAGTCCGTCACCTGGGGAACCAGCATCGCCACGATGGGCGTGTTGTTCAGGAACGCCGACGCCGCGGCGACGGGCACGGACAGCCTGGTGAGGACCGCCCGCTGCCCGCTGCCGCGTCCCAGCATCGCGCTCACCACCGGTTGGAGCGCGCCGCTCTTCTCCACCGCACGCGCCAGGACGTAGAGCGCGGCCACCGTGATCGGCGCCGGGTTGGCGAAGCCCGGCGAACGCCTGCGCGGGCGTGAGCACGCCCGCGACCAGGAGGATCGTGACGGCGGAGAAGAGGGCGGCGGCCGGCGACACCAGGTCCTTCGCCATCACGACGAACACGCCGCCGATGACCAGCAGCGTCAACCAGGCGTCGACGCCCATGGGTCAGGCGGACACCCCGATGAAGTTCTCCTTCTCGAGGTGCAGGATGATCTGGTGGGCGGCCTCTTCGGGAGAGATCCCCGTGGTGTCGATCGCCAGATCGGCGTCCGTGGGCTCCTCGTAGGGGTCGCTGATGCCGGTGAACTCCTTGATGATCCCCTTGCGGGCCTTGGCGTAGAGGCCCTTCCGATCGCGGCCCTCGCACACCTCCAGCGGGGTGGCGACGTGGACCAGGACGAACCCGCCGAGCGGCTCGATCATCTCCCGCACCTCGCGGCGCACCCCGTCGTACGGAGCGATCGGCGCGCAGATGGCGATCCCGCCGTTCTTCGTGATCTCCGAGGCGACGAAGCCGATGCGCCGGATGTTGATGTCCCGGTGCTCCTTGCTGAAGCCCAACTCGCTGGACAGGTGCTTGCGCACCAGGTCGCCGTCGAGGAGGGTGACCGGCCGGCCGCCCATCTCGAGCAGCTTCACCATGAGCGCGTTCGCGATCGTGCTCTTACCCGAGCCCGAGAGGCCGGTGAAGAACACGGTGAGACCCTGACGGTGCCGCGGCGGCGACGACTTCCGCAACTCCTCCTCCACCGCCGGGAAGGTGAACCAGGAGGGAAGCTCGATGCCGAGCTGCAGGCGGCGGCGCTGCTCGGTGCCGGAGATGTTCACCGTCTCCACGCCCTCGGGAACCTCGTCCGCGGGGTAGTAGGAGTCGTGCTCCGGGGCGTACACCATGAGCTTGAACGGCACCATGGAGATGCCGAGCTCCTCCTCGTGCTTCTGCAACAGCTCCTGCGCGTCGTACGGGCCGTAGAAGGGCTTGCCGGACGAATCCGATCCGGGACCGGCGTGGTCACGGCCGACGATGAGGTGCGTGCACCCGTGGTTCTTGCGGATGATCGCGTGCCACACGGCTTCCCTCGGCCCACCCATGCGCATGGCGAGGGGGAGGAGGGAGAGCATCGCCGTGTTCTTCGGATAGCTCGGCAGCAGCGCCTGGTAGCAGCGGACGCGCGTATAGTGGTCCACGTCGCCCGGCTTGGTCATCCCCACCACGGGGTGGATGAGCAGGCTGGCCTCGACCTCCTTGGCGGCTCGCAGCGTGAGCTCCTGGTGGGCCCGATGCATCGGATTCCGCGTCTGGAACGCCACGACCTTCTGCCAGCCGAGCTTGGCGAAGCGGGCACGGCTCTCGGCCGGCGTCAGGCGCAGCATCTGGAAGTCGTAGTGCGCCGGGATCTCGACGCCCTCGACGCGGCCACCCACGTACACGGGGTTGGACTGCTCCAGGAGGTAGCGGGCGCCGGGGTGCTCCTCGAGGGCGGCGCCGGTGTCGCTGCCGAAGACCGCCTCGGCCTCGTGCCGGAGGTCGGGGCGCCAGATCTGTTCGACGTGGAGGGCCGCCACCATGACGCCCTCCGGATCGCGGAGCGCGAGCATCCCGCCCTCGGACAGCTTCTCCGCCATGGCCTCCGTCACGTCCAGCGTGATCGGGAGGGGCCAGAGCGTGCCATCCGCCAGACGCATCCCCTCCACCACGCCCTCGTAGTCGTCCCGGCGCATGAACCCGGTGAGGGGGGAGAACCCTCCATTCATGAGGAGCTCGACGTCGCAGAGCTGCCGCTCCGTGAGGTCCCAGGACGGCCAGTCGGCGGAGGTCGTCCTGAGCTCGGCCGCGCGGGCGTCATCGACCAGGAGATTCTGAAGGACTCCCCCGTAGGGGGCGACGAGGTGGTTGGTCATGGCTTGCGTGGTTCCAGGGAGTGGACAGTCTTCCGAGGGGGGAAATCGGAACCAAGGAAGATAAGGAAAAGGGGCGCAGCCGACCAGCGTGCAGGCTCCGTGCGGGCGCGGCCCCGCCCCGGCACGCTCGCGTCGTGCGGTTTCGGCACCCCTCGTGGCGATGTCGTAGCGCGAAGGAATCCGTGTCGCGGATTTGTCACAAATGCGAACCCGTGCCATGAATCGCGTCGAGCACGAGTGGGTGCCGACGGCCAGGAGGGCGAAGGGTGCCATCTGCATGTGCCACAACGCTTTGATGGACCTCTCACTCCCCGCCGAAACGCCTCTGTGCTACCCACCCGCACGGGGTGGCCCGGGAGGGCATACGCCTTGCAGACAGATTCCGTGAAGTACTGTACCTCGGGCTCCCCCCCAAACCCGGACGTGAGTTTCATGAAGCGGTTTGTCTTCTACGCAGCGGCGTTGGCGATACTGGCCCTACCGGGCCACGTCCGCGCCCAAGACGACGTCACCTTCCAGGACGGCGACCAGATCAAGATGGTCGGCACCGCCGACGCGGTCGTGGCGGCCTGGGGCGGCGTCTACCTCGGCCCGTACACGGGCCAGCTCGTGTCGGACCCGACGCAACCGATGTTCACGATGTACTGCATCGACTTCGCGCACGAAGTGAGCCGCGGCGAGGTGTGGACGATCAACGAGTCCAACATCGGCGGCGGAGACCTCTCCCAGACGAGGCTCGGAAACGCCGGCCTCGCCACGTACTCGCAGGTGGCCTATCTGGCCTCGCTCTTCGATTCGTGGGACCTGCTGTCGTCCGTCTCGTACGACGGCGCGGCGACCCACACGTTCGGGAGCTACTTCGCGAGCCACGTGAGCGACAAGACCTACATGTGGTCCGGGATCCACGCTGCCATCTGGAAGCTGACGAGTGGCGGAGTGTCGCCCACGAACGCGGTGGCGACCGGTCTCGCAAATCCGTTCCTGGCCTATGCCGCGCTCATGAGCGCTTCGAGCTTCGGTGGCCTGGACATGGCCGAGTGGTCGATCCTGACCCCGGTCGACAAGGACAGCCGGTATTCGGCGCAGGAGATGCTCGTGCGCACCCCGGGCACCACGGTGACGCCCGAGCCGGAGACCTATGTGCTCCTCGCGACGGGCATGCTCTTCCTGTTCGCCATGGCTCGCCGGAAGCAGATCCGGGAGATCAGCGACGTCTGATCGCATCAAGCCCGGGTCACGCAGGTACGAAACTCGGGAGTGCGGGTCGGTGCAAGCCGGCCCGCACTCCTTGTCTTTTGAGGTGACGCGGTTCGCAACCTTTGCGGGGAAGCAGGCACGGACCCCAGATTGTCCACCATGCGATTGTCCAAGACCGACATTTCAGGTTGGGTCGTTCGTGGCCTGTATCTCTTCGCGTTCATCCTGATCTTCTGGCCGGCCGTCGACCTGTTGACCAACACGATGCCCTTTCGGCCCGGGGATGTGCGGTGGCGTTACGGTTTCGGGGGAATCCTCGCGGGGTTCCTCCACACGCCGATCCTCGGGCTCGTGCTCGCGACCTTCGTGGCCTACGGGCGCAGAAGCCGCGTGACGCTCCGGGCGATCGCCTCGCTCGAGTTGCTGGGCGCGTTGGTCCTGGTCCTCGTGATGGGCATGTTCGCCCTGGACGTGGTGCAGATGCGCGCGATGCGCCCGCCGGACAGCCTGTCGGCCTTCATCGCGGGCGCGGCGATCTCCGAGGCGAAGCACTTCACGGCCTTCCTGGTGCTGCTCTCCCTGGGCATCGGCTCATGGAAGACCGGCGCGCTGATGGACGAGGCCCCCTCGAGGGCTGCGGCCGATGCCCCCAGGGGAATCGTCGCCGCGTCCGGAGGCGACGCGGTCATGAGCGAGGGTCGCGCCGTGAACGCCGGCCGCGCGCCGGTCGTCTTCTTCGTGGACGACGAGCCCGGGATCCGTGGCTCGTTCTCGACGCTCATGCGCAGGCGCGGCTTCCAGGTGCTCGAGGCGGGATCGGCCGAGGAAGCCGGCCGGCTGATCGAGATCTACCGCGACCCGATCGATGTCCTGCTGATGGACATCAACCTCCCGGACGGTTGGGGCGCGACGCTCGCTCAGGCGCTTCTGGAGGAGCACCCCGAGATGACGGTCATCTACACGACCGGCTACGCGGAAGAGGACCCGATCCTGTCCGGGGCGCTGAACGACGCCCGGTTCGTGCTACGCAAGCCGTTCTCGTCGGACGAGCTGCTCGAGCTCATCCGGCAAGCCATGGCTCAGGCCGAGCGGGAGGCGGACGGAGACGGAGCTTCTTCGGCGTCCTGAGGGGCTTCAGCCGCCGTGAGGCGAACGCTCCAGCGAGGAGACCGAGCTCAGTGATGACGATCCCGTAGCGGAGGACCTGTCCGGTGATGCTGCCGCCCTTCTTCGGCAGGACGATCTGATCCCCCGCCTGCAGGTTCAGCTGGTCGAGCGTCCGCCCCTGGAGCAGGGCTTCCTGCATGCCCTCACCCTCGAGGATGCGGCGGGATCCACGCTCGATCCTCAGCTTGTCCAGTTTCGCGTCCCCGGACAGCCCACCGGCGATCATCAGGACGTCGCCCACCAACACGTCCGCAGGGACCACGTAGAAGCCCGGCCTTCCCACCGAGCCCTGGATCGAGAGCCGCATGAGTCCCTGCGCGCGCACGACGGGGTCGTGGATGATCTTGCCCAGCTCGCGCGTGAGGTGCTCCTGGATCTCCGAGCGCAGCACGCCGGCGAGCGAGATCGAGCCGAACAGCGGCAGGGTGATCTGCGGCCCCGGCTCCACCAGTACGGTGTCGGGGAGGTTGGGCTCGCCCTGGACGAAGAGCGCGACGCGGTCGCCGGCCCTGAAGTCGCCGTTCTCGAGCCGCTCGCGGATCATGCGCGGCGCGCGTCCGGGCGGCGTCCCTGATCCCGCCGGAGTACGCCGAGGACGTCGCGGCGGCTTCGTACTCCTGCAGGAGCTGGGTCAGGTTCGCCCGAGAGAGCTCGGCACCACTGGCGCCCAACTCGACGGGGATCTGCGCGGACAGGCCCGCCGGGACCGCCGACAGCAGCAGGAACAGCAGAAGGGCCCATGCCCTGGAGGGAAGGATCATGGTATCCAAGGTACTCTCATCGGCGGGGGTCGTACAGTCACGGAGTCGTGGCCGCTCGGTCGCGGACTTGCTACACGGCACGCACGGTTTGCACGACATTCGAGCGGCTCCCGGAGCCGCTCCGCCGGGGCTTCCAGCGCCGCAAGTGTTTACGTATCTTGTCGTTGTGCGCGAGGCCACCTCTCCATGAATGTCCCTTCAGCCCCTCGCATGAAACTTGCAACACTGCCGGTGGCTTCCCCCGTACAGACGGAGACGCGCCTTGCCAAGTGGACGCTCCGCATCCAAGAGCCTGCCTGTGGGAGCAACCATGGACCTGCCTTCCCTTACGCCGCTGGTCCTGCTCGTCGATGACCAGGAGTGGACGTCTCGCTCCATCGAGAGCATCCTGCGGCCGAAGGGTCATGTTGTCTTGAAGGCCTATACCGGGCGCCAGGCCCTCGATCTGGTGCAGAAGGTCAGTCCCGACGCGATGATCGTCGACTTCCATCTGCCGGATCTCGACGGCATCGAGGTCGCCCGGGAGCTTCGGCGAGCGCCGACGGTCCACTCGGTCACGCCCCTGCTCATGATCTCCGCATCCAGCGTGGGCAGGGCCGAACGCATGGAGGCCTTCGGCGCGGGCGCCTGGGACATCCTGCGCCACCCGGTGGACCCCGGCGAGTTGGTGCTACGGGTCGAGACGCTGGTGCGGGCCAAGCAGGAAGCCGACCGGATTCGGGAGGAGGGGCTCACCGACCCGGGCACGGGCTTCTACAACGCCCGCGGACTGCTCCGGCGAGCCCACGAGATGAGCGCGGACGCGATCCGCTTCGAGCGCCCCCTCGCGTGCATCGCTTTCGGGCCGGAGTGGCTGAACCGTGCGGTCGCGGAGGAGGCGGCTCAGGCATCCTCCGATCCCTTCGCCGAGGGCATCGCACGCGCCCTCAAGTCCGTGACGCGGGGCTCCGACACGGTCGGCCGCCTGGCCTCGGGCGAGTTCGTGATCGTCGCTCCGGGCACGGACCGCGACGGTGCGGTCCGGCTGGCGGATCGCGTGCTGCGCCTCGTCCGGGAGACGCCGGAGGGATCAGGAGCCGCGGGCCTCGTGGCGGACGAGTTCCGCCTGCGCGCCGGCTTCTACGCCACGGCCGCCACCGAGCCGGTCAACCCGGAGGATCTCCTCTTCAAGGCCACGATGGCGCTCCGGCGGGCCCAGGTCGATGAAGGGGGCTTCCCGGTACGCGCCTACGGCGCCTGATCGCCTCCGCCTGCCTCCGCGAGCAGCGGGGACCGGGCCACACCCCGTTCGTCCAGCTCCTCCTCCTCGTGCCCGGGCTCGTATCCCGGCAGGTAGGACGAGTAGTAGCTGTAGCCCGACCCCTTCGGCTCCACGTCGTTGAGGATCGCACCCAGGAGCCGGATGGGCAGGCGCGTCAGGGGCTCCATCTTCGCGAGCGTGAGCAGCTTGTCCGTCGAGCCGGTCCGGATGATCAGAGCGAGGTTGCCCGTGAGCGCCCCGAGCAGGACCGCGTCTCCCCCGGCCGCGAGCGGCGGGGTGTCGATGATGATGACGTCGTAGGAGCGCTTCAGGGTCCCCAGGAAGGTGGACATCCTCGACGACGCCAGCAGCTCCGGCGTGGTGCCGCTGCGCGTGCCCGAGCCGATGAAGTGCAGCCGCTCGTACTCCGTGTGTTGGATGATGTCCATCTGCACGTTCCCGCGCAGGTAGTCCGTGAGGCCCGGCGCGCGCTGCCGGGCGAGCAGCCTGTGCGCGTCACCCCGCCGGGTGTCGCCGTCGATGAGGAGCGTGCGCCGCCCCATCTCCGCGTAGGCCACCGCCAGGTTCGTCGAGATGAGCGATTTCCCCTCCCCCTGCGCGGGGCTGGTGATCGCGAGCGTGAGGGGCCCCGCCGAACCGAACGCGAAGCCGATCGTCAGGCGCAGCTCCCGGAACGCCTCCAGGACGTGTTGCGCGTTGTCCTCCCCGGCCGACCCGTCTCCGTTTCCGATCCGTGGGATGCTCCCCAGGATGTCGAGGCCGATCTCGCGGCTCACCTGGGACGGGTACTGGAAGCGCGGGTCCGCGCGGTCCATCAGGATCGCCAGCAGAACGGCCACGGCCAACGGCCCGAAGATGGCCATCGCCGCCAGGGGGAGTCTCGAGTCGTCGCTCGGCGTGTGCGGCACCGAAGCCCGGTCGAGGATCGTCACGTCCGGGATCGAGCTGGCCGACGCGAGCCTCGCCGTCTCCACGCGCTGGCGCAGCTCGTTGTAGAGCGTCTCCTGGATGGCCACCCGCCGCCGGAGGCGGGCCTCCTCGATGGTGCGCGGCGGGATGGCCGCCAGCTCCGCCGAGGCGGAGTCGATCCTCGCCTGAAGGCTCCGCTGCCTGGTGCTCAGCTCGGACAGGATGCTCGTCAGTACCCGGGGCACGGCCTCGGTCTCGATCGTGTGGATGCGGGTGAGCTGGTCCTGGACGGGTGGGTAGTCGTCCGAGTAGCGGTCGCGCAGGGCACGCAATTGAGCGCGCGCGTCCACCAGCTCCTGGAGCACGCGCGAGAGCTCGAGGGACGAGGTCGCAGCCGCGACCCCCTGGAGCGCCTCGAGACTCATGGTCCCCTGGGCAAGAGTATCGGCGATGCTCTGGAGGCGTTCCCGGTCCCGCGCGATCTGACCGACGTCCACCTTCATCTGGAAGAAGTTCCCGAACACGGGATCGCGCGTCTGCTCCAGCCCGGGTGCGATCGGTGTCGCGTTGTCCGAGGGGAGGGTGATGGTGGCGACCCGGAAGCTCTCGAGCTGCCGCTCGGCGCTCTCCAGCTCGTCCTGGGCGTACTTGAGCTGCTCATCGAGGATGGACACCACCTCGTCGAGCTTTCGCTTCGACAGGTCCGCCGCGATCGCCACGTGCCGGTCCATGATCGCGTTCAGGACCGAGGCGATCTTCTGGGGATTCGTTCCGCGCAGGGAAAGGCCGATGAAGTTGCCGTCCTTGTCCATGCGCGGTAGCCACGCGGTTGGACAACGCGGTGGACGCCTCGCGAGGCGGAACGAGGGTGAAGTCCACCTTGACGCCGGCCGGGAACGACCCCGGCCGAGGGGCCCACCGGAAACCGACCTGCGTGCCGATCGAGTCGCCCAACGGTGCCACTCTCGATGAAGGCCCCGTCGCCGCTCGACAGCGTGTAGCCACGGCCGTCGTCGGCGAGGGTGAGGCGGAAGTCTCCGGGCGCGAAGCGCGTCTGGAGCTCGAACGTAGAGAAGGCCTGCTCGTACTTGGGCGGCGCCGTCAGGTACATGTGCTCCTTGATCACCACGGAGTCCAGCACGGCGTAGGACCGGAGCAGCTCGATCCAGGCGTTGGCCGAGAAGAGGCCGCTCTGCCGGATCGGCTCCACGTCGCCGGAGCTCGACCGACTCGCCGCCGCCGCCGTCCTTCTGGATCCACAGGTTGCCCACCGCCGTGTACTGGACCTGGACGTGCGTCCAGAGGAACGCCGCGATCCCGAGACCGATCACGAGCGCGATGGCGAGCAGCCACTTCCGCCGCCATACCGCGACGAGGTACCGCCGTAGGTCGACGCTCTCCTCTTCGGGTTCCTCCATCGCGAGAGGAGCCACCCCTCCCCACCCCGCGGGCATGCCCATGGGACCTGCCCCCACCAGAGGCGCTTCGTCTGAACCCTGGGCGCCAGTGGGGATGAGTTTATCGTCAGCCATCGGTTGAATCTCTGAGGTGGGGGCGGAACAACCCACGGAAACGCTGTTGCGGATGGCGCACACTTCGTTGCGCCGCAACCGTTGTCACGTTGAACGAAAGACTTGCGTGGTCGCAACAGTACGGAGAAGTTTGGAGCCTCGCCTCGTTGGCGAGAATTCCCCATCTTGCCAACAGTCAGAAAATCTGGCCTCGTCCACAAGAGGTGTGTTCATGAGCGCCCCCCCCCGCACGCCAGGACGGCCCGACGCGGAAGCGGCCCTCCGCCGTGGCTACGGTGGAGGAAGCTCGCGGCTCCCGGCCTCCCCCGGACGGGAATTGATCGAGCTCGACGCCGAGCAGCGGAAGACGATCGAGATCCTGATCGTCGACGACGAGCATTCCCTGCGAGAGAGCTGCGCCTCCCTGCTGGCGTCCGAGGGCTTCGACGTGACCGTGTGCGGCCGGGGCGACGAAGCCATCCGGCTGGTCAAGCGCCAGCGCTTCGACATCCTCCTGCTCGACCTCTACATGGCGCAGGTGTCCGGGCTGGAGATCCTGCGCGCTGCGCTCGACGTCCACCCGGACTCCGTCGCGATCGTCATGACGGGCAACCCGAGCGTGGAGTCGAGCGTGACGGCGCTTCGGGAGGGCGCCTGGGACTACCTGCCGAAGCCGTTCTCGGCCACCCATTTCCAGATCCTGGTCGGGCGGGCGGCCCATGCGGTCATCGTGGCGCGTGAGAGCCGCACGATCGCTCAGACCGAGGACGCGGTCGTCGACCCGCACAGCCCGACGCTGCTCGGCGAGAGCGAGGCGTTCCGGCAGGTGCTCGACGTCGCGACGAAGGTGGCGCAGACGGATGCGTCCGTCTTCATCACCGGCGAGAGCGGGACCGGCAAGGAAGTCATCGCGCAGTTCATCCACCGGCACAGCCGCCGCGCCAGCCGCGAGCTCGTTCCGGTGAACTGCGCGGCGATCCCCGAGACGCTCCTCGAGTCCGAGATGTTCGGCCACGTGGCCGGGGCGTTCACCGGCGCCGTCCGGGAGAAGCAGGGCCTGCTCGAGGTGGCCAACGGCGGCACCCTCTTCCTCGACGAGCTGACCGAGCTGCCCCTTCCCACGCAGGCGAAGCTGCTGCGTGTCCTCCAGGACGGGGTGGTGCGCAGGGTGGGCTCGGTGAAGACGGACGCCGTGGTCAACGTGCGCTTCATCGCGGCCACGAACCGCGATCCCATCGAAGCGATCGAGGACGGGCAGCTCCGCAAGGACCTGCACTACCGCCTGCGCGTCGTACCCATCCACATCCCGCCTCTGAGGGAGCGCCAGGACGACATCCCGCTCATGGCGGAGCGCTTCCTGCGCGAGTTCTGGGCCGCCCATCGGGACCCGTCGGCACCACCGCCGCGCTTCTCGAAGGAAGCCATCGAAACGCTCCGGCGGGCGCCCTGGCCCGGCAACGTACGCGAGCTCCGGAACGTGGTGGAGCACCTCACCGTGCTGATCGCGCCCGGAGCCGAGGTGCTGGCCTCCGACATCCCGTTCATCGACGACCAGCCGCAGACGGTGCATGAGCAGACGCCCTTCTACGGCGACGGCGTGATGGACCTGGACTACCGCACGGCCCGCGAGAAGGTGGTCGGAGAGTTCGAGACCGCCTACCTGAGGCACGTGGTGCGCCAGGCCGGCGGCAACATCTCGGACGCCGCCAAGCTCGCCGGTGTCGATCGGACCACCCTCTACCGGCTGATGGAGAAGCACGGCACCCGTCGCGACCGCCTGATTCGCGAGGCGGAAGTGGCCAGCGACGCCATGCACTGATGGCCCGAGACGCGGTCGAAGTGCACAGCGCCTCCCCGACCCCGGAGGCGATCCTCGAGGAGGCCTCCGAGAGGCTCCTCGCGATGCTCCACGCGGCCCCGGCGGAAGCCGCCGGGAACGCGCGGGTCGAGGCCGTGGGTGGCCTCCGTGCCGTGGTCCGGGAAACGTACCGCATCCTGGGCGCCGGCACCGCGGACGAGTGGCAGGACGGACCCGAGCCCGCGACCTTCGACGCCCGTCTGATCCGAGCGCTGCGTGGCTCGGTGCTCCAACTGGAGGTCCCCGCCGATGCATCCGCCTCGACGCTCGCCGTCGTGCGCGCGCTCGAGGCGCTTCTGGAACGCGTCCTGGGGGACGACCTCACGAGCCTGGCCGGCCGGCTCGCACAGCCCGACGCGCTCCAGTTGCTCGTGGAGGTCGCGCACGACCTGCGCTCGCCCCTCACCTCGATCCTCTTCCTGTCCGAGACGCTCCGGACCGGACACAGCGGTGAGGTCAACGACCAGCAGCGCAGCCAGCTCGGGCTGATCTACAGCGCGGCGCTCGGCCTCGCGTCGCTCGCGTCCAACGTCATCGACCTGGCCCGCGAGGGCCGCGGGCTCATCGACTCCGAACCCGAGGTCTACTCCTTCTCGGAGATGGTGCGCGGGGTGCAGGAGATGGTGCAGCCGATGGCCGACGAGAAGGGCGTCGAGCTCCGCATCGCCGTTCCCGAGTACGATCGGGCGCACGGCCACCCCATCGCGCTGGGGCGCGTGATCCTGAACCTCACCACCAACGCCCTGAAATTCACGGACGAGGGGTGGGTGGAGATCGGGGTGAAGCGACACTCCGCGACGCAGGTCGAGTTCTACGTGCTCGACACCGGGAGGGGCATCTCGGAGGAGCGGCAGGGTGAGCTCTTCAATCCTTTCAAGAAGCGGCTCTACAGCACGGGCCATTTCTTTTCGGGTAGCGGCGTCGGGCTGTCCATCGCACGCCGGATCGTCCGCATGATGGGCTCGGACCTCGAGATCGACACGGGCGACTGGGGCACGAGCTTCTCCTTCACGCTGGACCTGCCGGCACCCCGCTGAAGCACCGCTGCGCAATCGGCGCCGAGTCGATACGTTCCTGCGACGCGGCAAGCCTTGACCTCGCCCGCGAACCCGAAGCGTTGTGGCAAATGGACCACAAACGTTCCGCGCCGCCCACAAACCCAAGCCTCGACCGCGATCCACGCCATCACATATATCACACCTAACCCGTTGCCATACAAAGAGATAAGGTCATTTGTGCCGGTACACCCCGAATGTGAACGACTCTTGCAGATACCCAGGCACAACCGTGTCCACCGCGGTGACCCGGGACTGGGGGGCTCCGGGATCAGAGTCCTTGATCCACTGCAGGAGTCAGGCTTGAGTCAGACGACACAACGGCAGAGCTATGCTCGCTCCCAGGCGGGCGATTCCATGGTTCTGGCCGCCCCCCGCCCGGCTTGGCTGGCTGCTGGTTCCCGGCGCCAGAAGCCCTCCCCCGAGCAGTCGCATCGGGCCCGCGATCGGGCTTGCCGCGTGCTGAACGTTCTCGTGGCCTCGATCGCCGTGATCCTCACCGCACCGCTGATGTTCGCCGTGTGGGCGCTCGTCAAGCTCACCTCGAACGGACCTGCCATCTACCGGCAGGACCGCGTCGGGATCGACCGACGGGATCAGCGCCGCAGCGAGAATCCCGACGAGTGCCGCCGCGCGGCGGATCAGGGCGGCAAGATCTTCACGATCTTCAAGTTCCGCACGATGTACGTCGACCAGCCCGGCACCCAGGTGTGGGCCGCCAAGGACGATCCGCGCATCACGTCGGTGGGGCGGTTCCTCCGCGCGACCCGGTTGGACGAGCTACCCCAGCTCTTCAACGTGCTGAAGGGCGACATGAACATCGTCGGGCCGCGCCCCGAGCAGCCGAAGATCTTCGCGAGCCTGAGTGCGGAGTTGGGTGAGTACCGTCAGCGCCAGAAGGTCCTTCCGGGAATCACGGGTCTCGCCCAGGTGCGGCTCCCCTACGACCAGAGCATCGACGACGTGAAGAAGAAGGTCGACCTCGACCTCGAGTACATCCGTCGCCGCTCTGCCGTGAAGGACCTCGTGATCATGGCGCAGACGCCCGCCGTGATGGTGCTCCGAAAGGGAGCGATGTAGACTTCCTACATGACCTCTGTCGCGACCGTAGACGAGTCCAAGTCCCGGCGCCAACTCCTGGTTCAGGCCCCCCTGCTGGTGGGGGGCCTGGCTTTTGTCTGGCTCTTCTGGGAACCGTTCACGACGCTCCTCCGTGATTGGTGGAGCGACCCCGAGGCGGGGCACGGCCTGCTGCTCGGGCCGCTGTCCGTGTACCTCATGTACCGCACGGGCCTCATCCCGGAGCGGCGGGCGCAACCGGTGCTCGGGCTCCTCGCTCCTCGGTGCCGCCGTGCTCCTCAGGGTCATGTCCGCGCTGGCGGCCGAGCTGTTCACGATGCGGATGTCCCTGCTCGGGGCGGCGATCGCGCTCATCATCTATGCGTGGGGATTCCGTCAGATCCTGAAGTGGTGGCTGCCGTTGGCGCTCCTGGTGCTCTGCGTACCGCTGCCGGCCGTCATCCTGACGACGCTCGCGTTCCCCCTTCAGCTCAAGGCCTCGGCGATCGGCGCGACGCTGCTCCAGTGGCGCGACGTGCCCGTCCAGCTCGCCGGGAACGTGATCCACATCCCCGGGCAGTCGCTCTTCGTCACCGAGGCCTGCTCGGGGCTGCGATCCCTGACGGCGCTGACTTCCCTCGGGCTGCTGATGGGCGGCATCTGGCTGCGCTATCCGGCTCTGCGGGTGTTCCTCCTCGCCCTCACCATCCCGGTCGCGATCCTCATCAACGGCGTCCGCGTCTTCCTGACGGGATTCCTGGTGTTCTTCGTGGACCCGAAGCTCGGTGAGGGCTTCATGCACCTCACGGAGGGGTGGGTCATGTTCGTGGCGGCCTTCGCGATCCTCGGGTCCTTCACGTGGGTGCTCGCGCGTGGGGAGGGATGGATGATCCGCCATCGCCGACAGCCGGTGGGCGCGGCATGAGCGGCGGCGGCGCTCGCCGGTGGCTCCCGGCCGTGATCCTGGGGGTGGGTGTGGGGCTGCTCTCCTTCGTGCGCCAGCAGCTCGTGCCCGAGCTGCGTGAGCCGCTCGCGACCGCGCTCCCCGAACAGGTCGCGGGCATGAGCGGGGAGGACGTGACGGTCTCCGACGCGGAAGCCGACGTCGCCGGATTCACGGACTACGCCCTGCGCGTGTACCAGGAGGCGGACACGGCCAAGGCGGCCGAAGCCGCGATCCCGTGGGCGTCCGTCTACTTCGGCTTCTACGACCAGCAGAGCCGCGGCCGCACGATCCACTCCCCGCAGAACTGCCTTCCGGGCGCGGGGTGGGAGGCACTCTCCTCCGAACCGACCACGATCGGCTCGGGCGCCGACGCCTTCACGGTGAACCAGTACATCCTCCAGAAGGGTGCCGACCGCGCGCTGGTCCTCTACTGGTACCAGGGACGTGGGCGCGTCGCCTACAACGAGTACCTGGTGAAGTGGGACCTCCTCCGGGACGCCGCGCTTCGCCGGCGCACCGACGAGGCGCTGGTGCGGATCGTCGTGCCCGTGTCGCAGGGCGTGGACGATCAGGCGTTCGAGCTCGCGCGAAACCTCGCCCTCGAGCTCAAGCCCGCCCTCGACCAGGTCCTTCCGAGCTGAGCAGCGCATCCACTCCGATGGGGGCCTGTCCCAGGCGCCTGCCTCTATGGCTGATTGCTCTCTTCACCTGTGTCCAGGCGATCGGCTGCCAACACGACCTGCCCAGCGAGACCGACCCCATTTTGCCGTACAAGCCCGGACCAGCCGCCGAGTTCCCTATTGCAGTGAGCGGCCGGGAACTGGTGGACGCGGCCGGTGAGGCCTTCGTTCTCATCGGGGACACTCCATGGAGTCTGGCGGTACAGCTCGACTCGGGCGATGTCCTCAGGTACCTGGACAAGAGGGCGGAGCAAGGTGTGAACGCTGTGGCGTTCAACGCGATCGAGCACTTGTTCGGAGATCGGGCCCCGAAGAACGTCTACGGCCAACCGCCCTTCCTTCGCAGCATAGATGCGCAATCTCTCGACTTCACCGCCCTGAACCCCGAGTACTGGGCGTACCTCGAATGGATGGTGACGGAAGCCCGCTCACGGGGAATGGTCGTATTCCTCTTGCCCGCGTACGTCGGCTACCAGTTCAACGACCAAGGCTGGTCGCAGGAGATGAAGACCAACGGACCGACGAGGCTCCGAGCGTACGGCGACTCGCTGGGAAGGCGTCTGGGGGCCGCGGGCAACGTGATCTGGGTGATGGGCGGAGACTGGGAGCCGGCGTATCAGGGGGTGACGCTGAGCAGCGAGATCGATGCAGTCGTCCAGGGAATCGAAGAGCGGGCGCCCGGATCCATCTTCACGGCTCACGCGAGCCGGAATCACTCCGCGCTGGATTCCTACAACGAGCCCTGGCTGGACGTCAACTCGACGTATTCGGACCCTGTTCATGGACCCTCCAGGCTCCTCCTCGACGCGCAACGAACATCGGGCGAGAACGGGCCCGTCATGCCGACCTTCTGGATCGAGGGTTACTACGAGAACGAGCATGACATGACCGACGAGATGCTCCGGGCCCAGGTATACTGGAGCCTTCTGAGCGGGGGCAGCGGACACTTCTACGGTGCCTTCCCCGTCTGGTCGTTCGGAGCTTCGTCCGCTGCGACCTTCGGGGATTCGGAGGCCGCCCGACGACGCAAGTGGCCGGAGGTGCTCGAGAGTCGGGTGGCCAGCCAATTGGCGCTCGCGCGGATGCTGGTCGATTCCTTTCCCGTCCACCACCTGGAGCCCCTCGCTCAGGATGGGCTGTGGCCTTCCGAGGGGGACCCCGGCGCCCCGGCCGTAGCCTGGGCGCCCAGCGACTCGCTGCTCATCGCGTACGTCCGTGGGGGCCGGCAGCTGGACCTCGCCCCCACTCGACTTCGCGCGACGCGAGAGGGTATCTGGTTCGATCCACGAACAGGTCAACGGAGGCCGGTGGAAGCAACCACGCTCGATGCCTTCGCGCCTCCCAGCAATGAGGATTGGGTCCTCATTCTCCAGGGCGTCGTGAAGGGATAGTCCCATCGAAGGTCCAATCGATCGAGAGAAGCGATGACGAAGCTGCAGAAGCCGAAGTACGTGTACATGGGGGGAGGGCTGCGTCTCTGGGAAGACGCGATGTTGCATGTCGATTCCGAGGCGGTGAATCGAGGGCTCAACGTCTTCGAAGGCGTCAAGGGCTACTGGCAGGTGGACGGATCCTTCGCTTTCGTCAAGCTGCGCCAGCACTTCGAGCGACTCCTGCGTTCAGCGCGCCTTCTGAGGATCCCGACCGACGTGGACTACGAGAGGTTCGAGTCCGCGATCTTCTTGCTCGTCAACGAGTTGCTGGTCCCGGAACACGACATGTGGGCGAGGCCGACGCTCTTCGTTGTCGAGGGCCACTGGCACCACGAGAACGTGTCGGACCTCGTCATCAAGGCCTTCAACCATCCCAAGACCCCACCCGATCCCATCACCCTCGGCATCAGCACCTGGCAGCGGAGTTCCGACAACGCCCTTCCGGCGCGGATCAAGACGAGCGCGAACTATCAGGTCGCACGGCTCGCCCGCATCGAAGGTGACGCCCGAGGTCACGGGGAGATGGTCTTGCTGAATCAGTTCGGCCGAGTGGCGGAAGCCACCGGATCGGCCGTCTTGATGGTTCGCGGGGGCACAGTGACTACCACGCCGGCATCCGAAGGGGTGTTGGAGAGCATCACCGTCGACATCGTCGAGGCCCTTGCCGGGTCCATGGGCATTCCGTTCGTCCGGCGTCCGATCGAGCGGACCGAGCTGCACGTTGCCGACGAACTCGCGATATGTGGCACGCTGTCCGAGATCGTGCCTGTGAAGGGCCTCGACGGCGCTACACTTCCCGATCGATCTCCGATCCTCGACTCCCTGCGACAGCGGTTCTTCGACGCTGCTCGAGGCGTCGATCCGCACCCCGCGCTTCAACTTACGCGCCTGCCACGCGTGGCCGCCGGCCGCGCATCGGACGGATGACCCCCGAGTACCCCGATCCGACCACCGGCGACGCCGCCCCGGAGTCGAAGGAACGCATGACCTCACCTGCGAATGACGCTACTCCGTCGTCCTGGCCCGCTGCCGCACCCGGTGTTCCAGCGTCCGGCGCCTGCCGTTTCTGCGGGGCCCCCCTCGAGCGCACCTTCGTCGACCTCGGCATGTCGCCCCTGTGCGAGAGCTACGTGTCCCGCGAGCGGGCCAACGCCGTGGAGCCGTTCTACCCCTTGCACGTCTGGGTTTGTGAACGGTGTTGGCTGGTGCAGATCGAGCAGTACGTCAGCGGGGAGGAGATCTTCACGGACTACGCCTACTTCTCCTCCTACTCCGACTCCTGGCTGGATCACTGCCGGAGGTACGTCGATCTCGTGGTCGAGCGGCTGGGACTCGGGGCCTCGAGCCAGGTGGTCGAGGTAGCCAGCAACGACGGCTACCTCCTGCAGTACTTCGTCGACCGTGGCATCCCCGTCCTCGGTATCGAGCCGGCGGCGAACGTGGCCAAGGCCGCCGTGGCCAAGGGGATTCCCACGCGGGTGGAGTTCTTCGGACGCGACTCCGCCCGGGCGTTGGTCGCCGGCCGGGGTCCGGCGGACCTCGTGCTGGGCAACAACGTCCTCGCACAGGTCCACGACCTGAACGACTTCGTCGCTGGGCTGAAGCTGCTCCTCGCTCCGGGCGGGACGGTCACGATCGAGTTCCCGCACTTGCAGAGGCTCGTCGAAGAGAACCAGTTCGACACCATCTACCACGAGCACTTCTCCTACTTCTCCCTCGTATTCGTCGGAGCGGATCTTCGCCGCCCACGGCCTCACCCTGTTCGATGTCGAGGAGCTCGCCACACACGGTGGCTCCCTGCGCATCTGGGCCCGCCATGACGAGGAGTCCGACCGGCCGCGCACCGACCGCCTGCTCGAGCTCCGCGCCCGGGAGCTGGAGGACGGGGTGGACACGCCGCAGTACTACGCCTCGTTCGCGGAGCGGGTGAAGGAGACCAAGCGCAAGCTCCTCGACTTCCTCATCGAGGCCCGACGCGCCGGCAAGCGCGTGGTGGGCTACGGCGCACCCGGGAAGGGGAACACGCTGCTCAACTACTGTGGGATCCGCGAGGACTTCCTGGACTTCACGGTGGACCGGAGTCCCCACAAGCAGGGGAAGCTGCTCCCCGGCACGCGGATCCCCATCTACGAGCCGGACCGCATCCGCGACGCGCGGCCGGACTACGTGCTGATCCTGCCCTGGAACCTGCGCGACGAGATCGAGGAGCAGCTCGCGTACGTGCGCGAATGGGGCGGGCGCCTGGTGGTGCCGATCCCCGAGACCACGGTGCTGCCGTGATCTTCACGCCGAGCCCCCTCTCCGGCGCCTGGCTCGTGGAGCTGGAGCGCCACGAGGACGCGCGGGGCTTCTTCGCGCGCGCCTGGTGCCGAAGGGAATTCGCCGAGCGAGGGCTGGAGACGGAGATGGCCCAGTGCTCCTTCTCCAGGAACCGCCGGCGCGGGACCCTCAGGGGGATGCACTGGCAGGCCGCGCCCCACGAGGAGGTCAAGCTCGTGCGCTGCACCCGGGGAGCGATCTGGGACGTGATCATCGACCTGCGGCCCGAATCACCCACCCACATGCGTCACTTTCGGCGTCGAGCTGAACGCGGACGATCTGCGTGCGCTCTACGTCCCGCGGGGATTCGCGCACGGCTTCCTGACGTTGGACGACGATACCGACGTGTTCTATCAGATGAGCGAGTTCTACACGCCGGCCGCGGGTCGCGGCTTGCGCTGGAACGACCCCGCCTTCGGCATCGAATGGCCGCTGCCCGATCCCACGATGAACGAGCGCGACGCGTCGTATCCGGACTACGTTCCCGAGGGGGGCGCGTGAAGGAGGGCTACGCTCCCGAGCCCGGGAGTGGCGCGGCGATGCACGCGCTCATCCGGGAGCTCTACCCCATCTGCAGGAGCATCACCGGGGAAGGGCTGCGGACCACCCTGCGCCACCTGCAGACCCTGGCTCCGCTCGAGATGCACGAGGTGCCGACAGGGACCCCGGTCCTCGACTGGACGGTGCCGCGGGAGTGGAACATCCGGGACGCATGGATCGCGGACTCCGACCGGAAAGCGGATCGTCGACTTCCAGGCGCACTCCCTCCACGTGGTCAGCTACAGCGTCCCCGTGCGCGGACCGCATGAAGCTCGCCGAGCTGCGCCCCCACCTCCACACGCTCCCCGAGGCGCCGGATCGAATCCCCTATCGTACGTCGTACTACAGCGAGTCGTGGGGATTCTGCCTGCGACAGAAGACGCTCGAGGCCATGGAGGCCGCTCCGGATGCGGAGTGGGACGTCTGCATCGACGCCACGCTCGCTCCGGGCCACCTCACGTACGGCGAGGTCTACCTGCCCCCCAGCGAGCCCTCGGACGATCCCGGCGACATCCTCTTCTCCTGCCACTGCTGCCACCCGTCGCTCGCCAACGACAACCTCTCCGGTATCGCCGTGGCCGTGTGGCTGGCGCAGCAGCTCGCCGGCGTACCTCGCCGGCATGGGATGCGCTTCCTCTTCATCCCGGGGACGATCGGCTCGCTCACGTGGCTATCCCGGGCGCCGGAGAGCGTGGCCCGGGTGAGGCATGGGCTCGTGCTGAGCTGCCTCGGAGACCCGGGGCCCTCCACGTACAAGCGGAGCCGGCTCGGGAACCGGATGGTGGACCGGGCCGCAGCGCTCGTGCTCCGGGCCGCCGGGGAGCACACGCTGCTCGACTTCGTGCCCTACGGGTACGACGAGCGTCAGTACTGCTCGCCCGGTTTCGATCTCGCGGTGGGCTGCCTGACGCGGACGCCCAACGGGCGCTATCCGGAGTACCACACATCGGCCGACGACGTGGACTTCGTGCGGCCGGAGGCACTGGCGGATTCCCTGGGCAAGGCCCTGGCCATCGTCCAGGTGCTGGAGCGGGACCGGGCGTATCTCAACCTCAGCCCCAGGGGCGAGCCCCAGCTCGGCCGACGCGGGCTCTACGGAAACCAGGGGGGCACCAGCCCCCCTGGTTTCGAGATGGCCCTGCTCTGGGTACTCAGCTACTCAGACGGGAACCACACCCTGCTGGACATCGCGGACCGCTCGGGGGTGGAGTTCACCCTCCTCGACCGCGCCGCGCGGGCGCTCGTGGAGCACGAGCTCCTGCGCCCCGTCGCGAAGGCGACCCGCCACGGGTAGCGACCTATCGCGACGATGCCTGCCCCTGGGTCACAGCGACGGTCACCGTCTTGGTGAACGACGCCTTCGCCCCGTCGTTGTCCTGGACCGCCAGCTTCACCGTGTAGGTGCCGGCCGAGGCGTACGTGTGCGTCGGCGTTGCGCCCGGGGGCCGCGCCGCCGTCCCCGAACGTCCACCAGCGGCACGGGATCGAGCCGTCGCTGTCGGAGCTCTCGTCCGTGAACGCACAGCTCAGGCCCGTGCACGTCTGGCGTGAAGCTCGCCGTCGGCGGCGCGTTGCCCGCCTCCGCGACGGTCACGCTCTTCGTGACCGTCGCCGTCGCCCCGTCGTCGTCCGTGACGGTCAGCTTCACCGTGTACGTGCCGGCCGCGGCGTAGGTGTGGGTCGGGTTGCGCGCCGTGGACTTGCCGCCATCTCCGAACGTCCACGAGCGACTCGCGATGCTGCCGTCACTGTCGGAGCTCGCGTCCGTGAACTGACAGCTCAGGCCCGTGCACGTCTTGGTGAAGCTCGCGGTGGGCGGCGCGTTCGCTCCCCCGACGGTCACGCTCTTGGTGAACGACGCCGTCGCCCCGTCGTTGTCCTTGACCGCCAGCTTCACCGCGTAGGTGCCGGCCGCGGCGTACGTGTGGGTCGGGTTGCGCCCGGGGGCCGCGCCGCCGTCCCCGAACGTCCACCAGCGACGGGATGCGAGCCGTCGCTGTCGGAGCTCTCGTCCGTGAACGCACAGCTCAGGCCCGTGCACGTCGCCGTGAAGCTCGCCGTAGGTGGCACGTTGCCCGCCGCCGCGACGGTCACGCTCTTCGTGACCGTCGCCGTCGCCCCGTCGTCGTCCGTGACGGTCAGCTTCACCGTGTACGTGCCGGCCGACGGCGTAGCCGTGCGTCGGGTTGGTCGCGGCAGACGTGCCGCCGTCCCCGAACGTCCACGAGCGACTCGCGATGTTGCCGTCGCTGTCGGAGCTCGCGTCCGTGAACGCACAGCTCAGGCCCGTGCACGCCGCCGGTGAAGCTCGCGGTCGGCGCCGCGTTCGCTCCCCCACGGTCACGCTCTTGGTGACGCCGCCGTCGCTCCGTCGTCGTCCGTGACCGCCAGCTTCACCGTCGTAGGTGCCGGCCGCAGCGTACGTGTGCGTCGGCGTGCGCCCGGGAGCGGCGCCGCCGTCCCCGAAGGTCCACCAGCGGCCCGGGAGCTACCGTCGCTGTCGGAGCTCTCGTCCGCGAACGCACAGCTCAGGCCCGTGCACGTCGCGGTGAAGCTCGCCGTCGGTGGCGCGTTCCCGGTCCGCGACGGTCACGCTCTTCGTGACCGTGGCCGTCGCCCCGTCGTCGTCCGTGACCGCCAGCTTCACCGTGTAGGTGCCGGCCGAGGCGTAGCTGTGCGTCGGGTTGGCCGCGGCAGACGTGCCGCCGTCCCCGAACGTCCACGAGCGGCTCGCGATGTTGCCGTCGCTGTCGGAGCTCGCGTCCGTGAACGTGACAGCTCAGGCCCGTGCACGTCTCGGCGAAGCTCGCGCGTGGGCGCCGCGTTTCGCTGCGCCGACGGTCACGCTCTTGGTGATCGACGCCGTCGCCCCGTCGTTGTCCGTGACCGCCAGCTTCACCTCGTAGGTGCCGGCCGCGGCGTACGTGTGGGTCGGCGTGCGCCCGGGAGCCGCGCCGCCGTCCCCGAACGTCCACCAGCGGCCCGGGATGCCACCGTCGCTGTCGGAGCTCTCGTCCGTGAACTCACAGCTCAGGCCCGTGCACGTCTGCGGTGAAGTCCGCCGTGGGTGGCGCGTTTCCCGACCGCCGTCACGGTCACGCTCTTGGTGAACGACGCCGTCGCCCCGCCGTCGTCCGTGACCGTCAGCTTCACCGTGTACGTGCCGGCCGATGGGTAGCCGTGCGTCGGGTTGGTCGCGGCAGACGTGCCGCCGTCACCGAACGTCCACGAGCGACTCGCGATGTTGCCGTCACTGTCGGAGCTCGCGTCCGTGAACGTGACAGCTCAGGCCCGTGCACGTCTGTGTGAAGCTCGCCGTCGGGGGCGCGTTCGGTGGGGCGGAGCGCTCCGAGGTCGCCCGGTGCCCCGAAACCGCGCGCTGCGTCGTCGACGACGAGCACCCAGTCGCCCGACGCGGCGGGCGTGAAGGTCCTGGGGCTGGAGGTCGGGAAGGTGCCCACCGAGGTAGCGACTCCGGTGGCGGGCTTGTACCACCACACCTTCATGGTGCTGCCCGAAAGGACGCCTCCGTTCACGGTGACCGTACGCGAGGAAGGCAGGTAGGCGATGATCGAGGAGCCGTCCGACCCATAGGCGGCCGTCACGTAGTCGGTCCCACCCTTGGTTCCCAGGCCGGCGGTTACGGCAGTATGGCCCTGGTCGGGCACCAGCTTGTGCCAGTTCCGGGACTCGAAGAGCAGCCGGGCGTAGCGCATGTTCAGCGCTCCCTGGACGCCGAGCTGGCTCTGCCAGCTCAACCCGGGCACGTCGCAGAAGCTCGAAGCGGAGGGCGCGTTGAAGCTCCACATCGGGCAGTTGCCGTACACGTGGCCGAACGAGCCGGAGAGGCTCGTTCCGTAGGTCTGGTACCGCAACTGCTGCGCATTCGGACCCTCGCCATCGTAGCGCGATTCGATATGGAAGAAGGGCAGCGAGGGACCGTCGTACGCCGAAAGGGCGCTCGCGTAGTCCGTGCTGCCTCGGGTAGATGTTGTTGACGTTCAGCCACGAAGCCCCACCCCAGGGCTGCGACCGCCGTCTGGCCGCGCGCGTTGTGGGCCGTGAAGGGGTGCCGGGTATCCACGGAGAGGATGCCGTCCACCATGGCCTGGACCTTCGCCTTCACCGGGGAGGGATCCGTGTCACCCCCGATCACCCACATGATGTTGTCGAAGTTCTTGTAGCGGTTCCCGACCCATCGACCCCAGGCGTACATCTCCGCCTGCGTGGCGGCCTTCACCTCCGCGCACCACCCCTGATCCAGGCAGTTGTAGCCGAGGTACAGCGGCGCCAGCAACACGAGGATGCCGTTGTTCGCCGCGGACTGGATGATGTAGTCGGCGTGCGCGAAGTACGCCTCGTTCGGCGTCGCAAACGCCTTGCCCGTGAAGGGAGCCGCGCCGGCGATGTTGGCGGGCGCGTTCTTCGCGAACTTGTGCTCGATCAGGTTCGTGAGGATGGCGTCGAAGCCCATGGCCCGGCGACTGGCGAGATAGACGATCCGCGTCCGCCTTGTTCAGCTGCCCGATCATCGACCAGGCCGCATCGCCCACCAGCAGGTAGGGCTTGCCGGTCTCGTCCACGAGGTAGTGCCCCGAGGAACTGACGGAGAGAGGGTAGGAGTAGCTCCAGGACACCGCCTGGTCGGCGAGGTTCAGGCCGAGCGGATCCCCGATCGGGGCCTCGCTCACCTGCGGGATCTCGGATACCTCCGTCAGGCGCGTGGGCTCACAACTCGCAACGGCGAGGACGCCAAGTGCCAGAAGCCAGCTTCTGGACAGTCGCTTCATCAGGGTCAAGTCCTTCGGAAAGGTCGCACCGGGCGGCGCGAACGCAGCGTGTCTTGGTCGAGGTACTTCAAGGGGCGCCCTTCTCGCGGCCCCCCAAATCGCGCGGCCACAGCCGGACGAGAAGTAGCGTCCGCACTTAATGCAATTAGCGTGCCGAAGCCCACAAGGCGCGCCATTCCAGCATGTCCGGCCTCGATGATACAAAGTCACCACACCCGCATCCTCGGCCTGCCACACTCCGTGAAGGCCCGCTTCCCGGATCGCCTCCGATCCCGTCCCTTCGGTCCCCGCATGGGCAATCTTTGCCGCGAGCCACGGCCCTTCGGCGGAGGGTCGACGGACCACTTTCGCTGCCGACGCCGTTGATTCCACCGCGGTTGGGCACGCGCGCCAAACGCGGCGGCACGACCCTTGCGAAGGAGGGGACTATTGTCCGGGAGGCGGCAAAAGGGTACGGCCGCTCCGGCGACTGCGGCAACCGCCGATCCGCAGCCGATCCGCAGCGAGTTGGCCGACGCGGCTGCGCGGCCCCGGCGGGGAAATCGGGCAGCCGGCACCCCAGCGAGCGCGGGCCGCCCGACCCTGGTACGGCGAGCGGGTCGTGAATAGCTTCGTCACATGGTCCGATGGTTGCGGTCCTTTGCGCGGGGGATCCTGGAGCGTGGCAATGCCCTCCTCCATCCCTTGCGGCGCGCGCGTGCGACGAACCGACTCGAGGCAGCGTGGCCCGTGGACTCGGTGCTCTTCATCTGCCTGGGCAATGTCTGCCGCAGTCCGTACGCAGAGGCCTCGTTTCACAAGATGTCGCCCGAGACGCGCGTCGACTCCGCGGGCTTCATCGGTCCCGACCGGAACCCTCCCGAAGACGCTCAGCTCATCGCGCGCGAGCGGGGCGTGGAGGTCGCGGCTCACGTTTCCAAAGTGGTCTCCGCGGAGCTCGTCCGCCGCCACGACCTCGTCGTGGTCATGGACCCGCGCCAGGCGCGGCGAGTACGTCGGGACGCCGTGGGCGGAACGCCCCGATCATCGTCGCTGGGTGACCTCGATCCCGAGAGGCCGGGCCGTCGGACCATCCGGGATCCCTGGGGGCAGTCTCCGGAGGTCTTTCGCTCTTCCTTCGAGCGAATCGACCGGTGCCTTGGCGCGCTCCTCCCCTTCGTCGCCCGCCGCGGTGCACCACGGGCCGCGCCCGGGAGAGAGCAGCCCCTTTGACCTCATCCGAGAGCTTCCACCACTTCACGGTCGACGTCGAGGAGTTCTTCCACCCGACCGCGTTGGAGACCCTCATCCCGCCGGACTCCTGGGACGAGCTGCCGCGGCGATCGACCACGCTCGTGCCGCAGATCCTCGATCACCTCGCCAGCCGAGGCGTGCGCGGCACCTTCTTCGTGCTCGGATGGCTCGCCGAGAGGGAGCCGTCGCTCGTCAAGGCGATCGCCGCGGCGGGTCACGAGATCGCATCGCACGGATGGACGCACCGCAGGGTCACGCATCTCACGCCCGACGCATTCCGTGACGAGGTGCGGCGCAGCCGCGCGCTGCTGGAGGACCAGGCGGGCGAGGCGGTGATCGGGTACCGCGCCCCCAGCTTCTCCATCCTGCCGGGCTTCGAGTGGGCCTTCGACGTCCTGCTCGAGGAGGGCTATCGCTACGACTCCAGCGTCTTTCCGGTGAAGGTCCACCCCTCCTACGGGTACCCCGACGCCGATCGAGACCCTCACGTCCTCGAGCGGCCCGGGGGCCGGCTGGCCGAAGTACCCCCCGCGACCCTCCGGGTCGGCAGCCTGATCCTCCCCGCCGCCGGCGGCGCCTACCTGCGCTTCTTCCCCGTGGCGCTCCTGCGGGCGGCGCTCTCCTCCGCCGCACGGCGTGGGGTGCCCGGCACGCTCTACATGCACCCGTGGGAGTTCGACCGTGCCCTGCCGGCCTTCCCCGGACCGTGGCTCACGCAGCTGCGCATGCGGGGCGGGATCCGCCACATGTGGCGGCGCGTGGGTGCCGTGACCCGTCGGTACCGGTTCAGGCCGATCCGGGAGACCGTCGCGACCCTTCTGACACCGACGGGCGTTCCCGAGGCATGACCCCTCGTCTCCAGGTCGTCCCCTTCGAAGGATCCGACGGGGATTGGGACCGCCTCGTCGCGGAGCTGCCCGGCGGCACCGCCTGCCATCTCGCGGGCTGGCGTCACGTGATGCAGGACGCCATGGGCCACGAGACGCTCTACCGGCTGGCGGTCGACGAGGAAGGCCACCCGTGCGGCTTGCTGCCGCTGGTTCGGGTGCGAAGCCGTCTCTTCGGCGACTATCTGCTGTCCATGCCCTTTCTGAACGACGGCGGCCCACTGGGCACGGAGGAGGCGCGCGCCGCGCTCGGCGAGGAGGCCGTGGCGGAGGCACGGCGGGCGGGCGTGGACCTCCTCGAGCTCCGGGGCCGAGCGCCGGTGCCGGGGAGCTTCGCGACCTCGGATCGGAAGCTGACCGTGCTCATGCCGCTCGGGACGTCGGCGGAGGCGCTCTGGGAGAACGGCCTGAAGGCGAAGGTCAGGAGCCAGGTCCGCCGGCCCATGAAGGAAGGCATGGTCGCCCGGTTCGGACACGAGTACCTGGACCCCTTCTACGACGTGTTCTCGCGGACCATGCGCGACCTGGGCACGCCCGTGCTCCCACGGCGGTTCTTCTCCTCCATCGCCGAGCATCTCCACGATCACGTCACGTTCTGCGTGATCGAGCACGAGGGCACGGCCCTGGCGGCCGGTTGCGGCTTCCTCTGGAACGGCGAGTTCGAGATCACGTGGGCAGGCGCGCTTCGGGAAGCGAGCCGGATGGCGCCGAACATGCTGCTCTACTGGTCGCTGATGGAGGAATCGATACGGAAGGGGGCGAGCGCCTTCAACTTCGGCCGGTGCTCCCCCGACTCCGGCACGCATCGCTTCAAGCGCCAGTGGGGCGGCGACGATCTCCCCCTCCCCTGGAGCCAGTGGTCCCCGGCAGGCGTCGCATCGACCCCCAACCCCGACTCGGCGAAGTTCAGGCTGGCGACCCGCGTCTGGAGCCGCCTCCCCGTCGCGGTGACGAACCGGCTCGGGCCGCCGCTGGCCCGCCTGCTGCCGTGAGCCGCTGCCAGCTTCCGGCCTATTCCCCCCTCGCGCCCGGAAAGCTGATCGGCGCCGCCGTGCGCGCCGGACTGACGCCGGGGCGGGCGAGAGACGATCTCGCGGGCCTGCTCCGCACCCGATATCAGGCTCCGACGGCCCTGCTCACGTCGAGCGGGACCCACGCGCTCCAGACCGCCCTCGCCCTCGCCTCCGCCACGGAGCCGTGGGCGGGTCGACCCGTCGCCCTTCCGGCCTACTCCTGCTACGACGTCGTCACGGCTGCCGTGGGGGCCGGCGTCTCCGTGCTGTTCTACGACCTCGACCCGGGCTCGCTCTGCCCCGACGCCGAGAGCGTTCGTCGCGCGCTCGCCGATGGAGCGGGCGTGCTGGTGGCCAACAGCCTGTACGGCTTTCCGCTGGACTGGGGCTGGCTCCGCCGGGAATGCGAAGCCGCGGGGACACTGCTCGTAGAGGATGCGGCGCAGGGGCTCGGCAGCGGTTGGGCGGGGAAGGAGAGTGGATCGTTCGGTGACCTCACGGTGCTCAGCTTCGGGCGTGGAAAGGGCTGGACCGGGGGAGGCGGTGGCGCGCTCCTGCTGCGATCCCGCTACCTGGAGCGGCCGGGAAGCGACCTGGCCCTGAGCTCGATGGACCCGCGCGCCAGCCGCCTCACCGAGAACGTGCGCGCGCTCGCCCTGTCCCTGGCGCAGTGGGCGCTGGGGCGTCCCTGGCTCTACGGACTCCCGTCCTCGATTCCCGCGCTCGCCCTCGGCGAGACCCACTACAAGGTGCCGACCGCCACGGGCGCCATGGCCCCCTTCGCCGCCGCCGCCGCGCTCGCGGTCGTCGATCTGGCGGGCGGCGAGGTGGGAGCGAGGCGTGCTGCGGCAGCGGCGTGGCAGGCCGACGTGCTGGCGGAGCCCCAACGTCTCCCGACCCTCGGCCGCGTGCCACGACCGATCGCGGGCGGGATCTGCGGCTACCTGAGACTGCCCGCGATCGCCCGGGACGCGACCACGCGGGACGAGCTGGTGCGGTCCGGGCGCCGTCTGGGGCTGGCCGCGGGCTACCCGAGGTCGCTCCCGGAGCTCCCCGCGCTCGGCGGCCGGCTGGCCGGAAGTGGAGGAAGTCCCACGCCCGGCGCGAGGGAGCTCGCGGGGCAGCTCTTCACGCTCCCGACGCACTCGTGGGTAGACGACACGGACCGGAGGGGTGTCGCCACACTCCTTCGAAAAGCCGCAGAATAGAAGGATCGGCACGCGACTTGCTGCCTGTTGTGGAACTCCAACAGCCGTTCAATTCCTGTCCTGTTCGCCGCAACTCGAGGGCGTTAGCCCCCCGGTCCCGAGACATGCCGAGAACTACCCGCACGCTCTCCCAGATCGTCGCTCCGTCCCTCCTCCTCCTCACGTTCGCCGGCTGCAGCGACGTCGCATCAGCGACGTCGTGGCCTATGAGCTCGACGGCGGGCGCAGCTCCCCTCCGATCGAGCTCAGCCCGGCCGCGTTCCACCTTCGAGAGGGGGACTCCGTCTCGCTCCAGGTGAAGACGGGCGAGCTCACGATCCCCGCCTCGCGGATCCATTGGGTCGTGGAGCCCTCGTCCGCGGCGCAGGTGCTCGACGGCCGGACGCTGGTGGCGTTGAACCAGAACAGGAACGTGACGGTCACCGCCGAGGTGGGAGCCTCGACCGCGAAGGCCGTGGGCTCGGTCTCGCCTGCCCCGCCGGCCCTGCTTCGGCGCGTCGGCTCGCCCGGCGACCACCGGGGTCGTCGGCAGGGATTTCAACGACAGCCTGCCGTACAGGTGCTGAACGAGCGGGGAAGCTGGTCGAAGGCGTGCCCGTCCGGTTCGAGGTCGTGAGCGGGGGCGGCACGCTCTCACAGGAGACGGCGACTGACCGGTGCCGAGGGCACGGCGCGTAGCGCCTGGACGTTGGGCGGGAGGCCCGGCAGACAGCTCGTGCGCGCGTCCGTGCAAGGTATGGAGGCGGTGACGTTTCCCGGTCGAAGCCCTGCCGGACATCGCCTCCGCCAGGGCGCGAGCCGTCGAGGGAGCGGACCAGCGAGTCGGTCGCCGGGGAGCCGCTTTCGGACCCCCTGACGCTGGAGCTGCCGGACTCGCTTCGGGAACCCCCTGGCGGGCGTGCAGGTGACCTGGTCGTTCAGCTCCGGGAAGGGTCACGATGCCAGCGCCGAGCGACGCAGACGCCGCGGAGACCCTGACCTCGTGACCGGCGAGGACGGACGCTCCTCGGTGCGCTGGCAGGTCGGCTCGGGCGTCGGACCCCAGCACGCGTCGGCGACCGTGGCCAGGCCTATCCACCACCGCACATGCCGGGCAGGACGCCGCCAACTTGATGCCGCCTCCTGCCAACGTGACCTTCGACACCTCGGTCGCTCCGGGCCAGGCCGACGGCGCTGGATCTCAGCCCCACCAAGGAGACGGTGGACGTGGGCGATGTCGCGTCGTTCTCCGTCTCACCGCGGGACCGAGTTCGGCAACCGGGTTTCCCAGCTCCAGGTGGCGTGGACGTCGTCGGATCCCTCGGTGGCCAGCGTCGACGGCAACGGTGAGCTCACGGCGAACACGCCGGGCGTGGTGAGGCTCACGGCGAGCGCCGCCAACCTGGAGGAGACCGCCATCGTCCGGGTCTCCGGCTCCAGCAAGATCGCGCCGACCTGGCCATCGCGTCGGGCAATGGACAGGTCGGCGCGATCCGCTCGACGCTCCCGCGTCCGCTCAAGGTGCGCGCTGACGACGGCCTCCGGCACGCCGGTGGTCGGTGCCGCCGTGAACTGGTCGGTGCCGGGCACGGGCGCGGCAGCTTCTCGCCGGCCTCGAGCAAGACGGACGCGCGCGGGTACGCGGAGACGACGCTGACCTTCGGGACGCAGCCGGGCATCTACATGGCCCGCGCCGACGGCGCCGGGATCGGATCCGTGGTCTTCACCGCGACCGCGACGCCGGCCGACCATGCAGTGGCTGCCCTCCCGGCAGCGGTGACCGACCTGAAGGTGACCACGGTGACGGCCTCCGTCGGTCACCCTGCGGTGGACCCCGGTGGACGACGGCACGGGGCACCCGGCCAACTACGCGCTGCGGTACGGCACGCCCTCGATCTCCTGGCAGGCGGACGAGGCCACCGAGGTCTCGCTGCCGGGCACCGCGGACACCGGCCCCCGGCGCTACACGTTCGAGGGACTCGAGGCCAGGTACGAAGTACGAGTTCCGGCTGGTTTCCTACCGGGGCGAGCTCGGGAAGAACGCGGTGCTCGGCGATCGATCGAACAAGGTGTCCGGAGACGACGGCGTCCAAGCCGCAAGAACGACAAAGGCGGAAGCGTCGGACTGACACCGGCACGGGTGTCCCTCGAGGCGCTCGAGGCCTCGCGCACGCTCTCGGCCACCGCCACGGACGCCAGCGGCGCGTCGGTGAAGAACGCCGGCTTCACCTGGAAGAGCCTCAACACCCAGGTGGCGACCGTCAGCAACTCGGGGCGCGTCACGGCCCGGGCTCCGGGGAAAGCCAAGATCGTGGTCACCGCCGCCTGCTGCGGGTCGGACACGACCGTGGTCACGGTCGATCAGGTCGTGGACAAGGTCGTCCTGTCCACGGCGTCCCTCCGGCAAGATGAACCCCGGGGACTCGAAGCGGTTCACCGCGTCCGTGAAGGACGCGAACGGGTTCGCGATCCCGGGCGCGAACGTGACGTGGAGCTCGTCCGACCCGTCCGTGGCCACGGTGAACGGCTCGGGGCTGGTGACGGCGAAGGCAGCCGGAAGTACGAAGATCAAGGCGACCTCGGGTGGGGTCGCGGGCAGCGCCACGCTGTCGGTGGCCGACGCTGGCACCGGGGACAAGGCGGTGGCCCTCCCGGCAACGGTGACCGACCTGAAGGTGACCACCGTGACGGCCTCCTCGGTCACCCTGCGGTGGACCCCGGTGGACGACGGCACCGGGCACCCGGCCAACTACGCGCTGCGGTACGGCACGCCCGCGATCTCCTGGCAAGCGGACGAGGCCACCGAGGTCTCGCTGCCGGGCACTGCGGACACCGGCCCCCGGCGCTACACGTTCGAGGGACTCGAGCCGGTACGAAGTACGAGTTCCGGCTGGTTTCCTACCGGGGCGAGCTCGGGAAGGACGCGGTGCTCGGCGATCGATCGAACAAGGTGTCCGGGACGACGACGGCGTCCAAGAAGAAGAACGGCAAAGGCGGAAGCGTCGGACTGACACCGGCACGGGTGTCCCTCGAGGCGCTCGAGGCCTCGCGCACGCTCTCGGCCACCGCCACGGACGCCAGCGGAGCGTCGGTGAAGAACGCCGGCTTCACCTGGAAGAGCCTCGACACCAAGGTCGCGACGGTCAACGCCTCCGGGCGCGTGACCGCCCGTGCCCGAGGAGAGTCCAAGATCGTGGTCACCGCGTCGTGCTGCGGGGCCGACACGACGGTGGTCACGGTCGATCCGGTGGCGGACAAGGTCGTCCTGTCCCCGGCGTCCCCCGGCCAGATGCATCCCGGCGACACCAAGCAGTTCGCCGCGTCCGTGAAGGACGCGAACGGGTTCGCGCATCCCGGGCGCGAACGTGACGTGGAGCTCCCGACTCCTCCAGCGCGAACGGGTTCGCCATCCCGGGCGCGAGCGTGACGTGGAGCTCGGCCGACCCGTCCGTGGCCACGGTGACCGCCTCCGGGCTGGTGACGGCGAAGGCAGCCGGAAGTACGAAGATCAAGGCGACGTCGGGCGGTGTCACGGGCAGCGCGTCGCTATCGGTCTCCGACTCGGTGACGGGCGGGTGCGGGGTCGGGGGGCTCGGGCGGGGCCGGTCTTCAAGGACGACTTCTCCACGGGGGCCCGCAGCCGCGGAGCGAAGCGGATACTCATGGCGGTCCGCGCCGCACACCAAGGTGTCGAGCGAGCGAGCGTATTCCGACGACTACAGCTTGAAGTTCACGTACGGCCCGGACGCGCCCGGGAAGATGTCCTGGTCCGAGCAGCGGTTCGCGCTTCGGCGACTACCTGCCGGCAGTGTGGATCGAGTACATGCTCTATGTGCCGGAGAACTTCTATCACCGGAAGCAGGCAGCGAGTCGGAAAACAACAAGTTCGCCAGCTTCTGGCGCGACGATTACGGCAACAAGAGTGACTGGCGAGTTCGCATTCGAGTACAGGCCGAGCAACGGGAAGAAGGGCGACAGCAGGCTGCGCCCGATGACCTCCACGCCGCACCCAACGACTCGGATGACCAGCAACGGGTTCAACGCGCAGATCGGCGCGCCCGACCCCTTCATCGGTGATGCGCGGCCCGCTCAAGCGCGGGGAAGTGGAACCGCGTCGCATCGAGTTCAAGGCAGCCACCGGGCGCCAATGCACTCGACGGCGTCATCAAGATGTGGGTCAACGGAAAGCTGGTCCTTTCGAAGACCGACGGGGACTTCTGGAACGCTCGCAGGATGTCAAAGACCGCCCTGAAGAACGGCTACATCATGGGGTGGTCCAATTCCGGGTTCACCGAGCGGACAGAGTTCTTCGTGGACGACTTCGCGATCTACGACCACGACCCGGGTTGGTAGGGATCGAGTGACCGCTCACCGGCGTAGGCGCTACGTCGGTGAGCGCGATGCCCGGGCGATCGTGAGGTACCCCTCGATGAGGGCTTCGCCGATCACATCCCAGTCGTAGAGCCGCAGGGCGGTCTGCCGCGCTTCCTCGACCGATCCGCCGACGGAGGGCCTCGTCCGAAAGCACCTGGCGAATGGCCGCTGCGAACTCGCCCGGGGTATCCCGGATCAGGATGTTCTCTCCGTCAACGGCCTCCAGTCCCTCACACCCGATGGAAGTGCTCACGACGGCCTTACCCATGGCCCACGCGTCCAGGATCTTCAGCCGGGTGCCTCCACCTACGCGCAGCGGCACCACGTAGCAGGCCGCCTTCCGAACGTAGGGTCGGATGTCGTCGACGTAGCCCGTCAGGCGCATCCCATAGGATCGCTCGAACTCCCCGCGAACGGCCGCGTCGCATCGGCCCACCCAGGTGAACTCGATCCCCGGGACCTTCCTGCGTAGGAGGGGGAGGATCTCCGACCCGAAGAACTCCATGGCATCCCGGTTCGGATACCAGCTGTAGCCGCCGGCAAAGACGAGACCACCTTCATCCTCGCGGTCACTCGGCTGGAAGGCCGTGGTATCGACGCCGTTCGGCACGACAACCACGCGCGCGGCCGGCACGAGCTCCCGAAGCCGACGCGCATCGTCGTCGGACACGGCGACGTTCAGGTCGACCTTCCCCGCCCATCGGCACTCCTCGTCTTGCATGCGATCGGACTGAAAGTGGAGATAGGCCCGCAGCCAAGGGGACCCTTCCCTTTGCGCTCGCCGTCGCAACAAGGACGATTCGACGTTGTGGTGCGTGCAGACCACCGGGAGACCGCGCAGGGCCGGGAGGTAGCCCGAAAGGTCGAGACTGTCGACGTGGACGAGATCGAAGTCATGCTCCCGCAACAGCCCGGCGAGATGTGCCCTGAACGGGCGCGACTCGTACAGGTAGCGCGTGTAGACCCGACGGGCCATCACGCTGCGACCGTGGTCCCACAGAAGGCGGAGCCGACTCAGAGTCTGAGGAACGGGAAGGCCTCGACCTCGGCGATCTTACCCAATTCCCTCAAGTTGCGCTCGAGCGCCGCACCGTCGTCGCCCGTCTCCCCTCGATGGAAGCAGACGGCGGTGATGTCGAAGGCACGGGCCAGCAGCCGCATGACGTTGTACGTCCGGATGGGGGCGCCCCCGTCCGGCGGGTAGGGCATGGTCTGGCAGAGGAAGAGGAGCCGAGGCCTTCCCCTGAGCGGGCCCCGCTCCCGGGCCTCCCCATCGTCGGCACGCGCCCCGGCCGTGGTCATGCCGGTCCGTTCCCCCTCGATGCCAGCGCGCTTCGCCGCCATGGCTATGCGGATGGGGCTGTCGGATCGTCGAAGCGCCGGAGCACTCTCGCGGGGTTTCCCGCCGCCACCACCATCGGCGGAACATCCTTCGTCACCACGCTCCCGGCACCCACGACGGCGCCTCGCCCGATGCGAACGCCGGGCAGCACGATGCAGTTCGCGCCGAGCCACACGAAGTCCTCGATAACGATCGGGAGGCCACTCGCACTCGTCCGCATGCGCCCTTCCAGGTCCTCGAAGCTCAGCTCGTGACCGCTTCCGTCGATGATCTGGCAGTTCGCCGCGATCAAGCAGTTCGCACCGATGGTGATCTCCGAGTACGCGTGGATGCACGATCCATGGACACGCGTGGACGCTCCGATTCGGATGCTGGCACCGGGTTGGTCCGCTACGAGCTTGACGGGACTGTGCATGTTGATGTGGTAGCCGCGGTTCCTCGAATTCAGGGTCACGTCGTCACCTATCGTGACCTGAGCACCCTTCACGACCTCGATGAGTGGCGACCCCTTGACCACCACTCGCTCGCCCCATTCGAGGTCCCGGAGTCGAATGAACCGCAACTTCATGAGCCACGAGTAGAAGGCGATCGCAGCCCTCCGCAAGCGGTGCGCGCTCATCGTGACGCCCGCCTGTGCCCGGGCGTCACGCGAGGTATGCGGCCCATCTTCATTTCCTCCGAGTGTGCCGTCAGGCGTTGGCGGGACTGCCACCGTGGGTCCGTGCCGACTCGACCAGTTCCGCGTAGAAGGCGCTGAGCCGCTTGCCGATCGCATCGAACGAGTACTTGGCATGGATCAACTCCACACCGCGCGCCGCGAGCCGAGGGCCGAGGGCCGGATCGTCCCATATCCTGCGGATTTGTCGAACGAACTCCTCCTCGGTGGAGGCCAGCAGTACGTTCTTTTCGTCCTCCACGTCGATACCCTCGCACGCGATCGGATTCGCCACCAACGGAACCCCCATGGCCAGCGAATCCAGCACCTTCAACTTCGTCCCACCTCCATCGAAGATCGGACACACGAAGGCCGTGGATCGAGCCATCACGGGTCGTACGTCGTCGACCCAGCCCGTAACCGTGACTCGAGGATCGCGCCTGCAGACCGCGGTGAGCCATTCTGGTGGAGACCTTCCGACAATGGTCAACCTGGCATCCGGGTCGGGGATGCGAGGCCAGATACGCTCAACGAGGAACTGCACGGCGCTCACATTCGGGTACCAACTCAACCCACCCACGAAGATGAGGGTCTTCGGCGTCTTCGGAGGAGCGGGATCGAGCGGCCGGAAGTAGGTGATGTCCACGCCGTTCGGGATGACCTCGATGCGGGCGTCCGGGGCGCTCGGGCGCAAGCGTGCTTCATCCTCCGGAGAGCACACCAGGTGCATGGCGAAGTCCCCGGCGACTTCGGTCTGGTAGCGGTCCAGACGCCGTGCTTCCTGTCGATAATAGAGGCGCGCGGCGGTGCCGGAGGTCTTCTCCGCGCGCCTGAACAGCATGTGGGATTCGACGTTATGGTGGTTCAGCGTCGCCGGGATGTCCCCGACGAGCCGTCGATACGGCGCCAGACTGATCGTGTCGAAGTGCGCGAGATCCGGCTGAACATCCGCCACCACGGAACGAAGACGGTGCGCGAACGCCCGGCTCTGCAACCAATTGATCGTGTAGGGATGGCGCGTGAACAACGACTTCAAGGCGAGTCTGCGCTTGCCCTGGAATCGGGTGTCCGAGGGAATGGACTCCGTGAATGCCACGGTGCAGTAGTCGCTCAGTCCCTTGCACGCATCGTCGATCTCCTCGGGGGAGCAGAAGTCGGCCTGATTGAAGCCCACGAAGGTCACCTCCGCCTCGCGAGCCAGACCGCGCAACAGACCGAAGGACCGCTGCCTCGCTCCACCCTGCGGAGGAAAGGGGAGGAGGTGCGACACCCACAGTAGTCTCATTTCAGAACCTCTTGGGGTATTCGAGGACCATCGGCGTCGAGTGCTCGGGCCCGGAGACGGGAAGCATATCGTCTTCGAGTCAGGAAGAACGCCCTTCCCCGTCCCACTTGAACCTGCGGGTATGGTCGACCTTCGAGATCACCCAGCGGAACTTGCCGGATGCCTCATTGGGAATATCGTCCACCTCGTCGATGACGACGGTCATGCCCGGGCCGAGACGCTCTTCGAGGGCTGCGGTCAGCGTCGCGCGATCGTCCTGGTCGAAGTGTGAGCCGCTGACCAGGCGCACGCGCACGAGGTCGTCGGTCTCCTGGACGATCTGGGACTTGACGAGTCCGTGCAGCGGTTTGAATGGATGCGTCAAGATCGAAGGAGAGATCATGCGACCGTCCAGAGTGACCACGATGTCTTCCGCCTTGGTCGTGACGGCCGCGATTCGGCGCGACGTCCTGCCGCATGCGCAAGTGCCTTCCTCGATCCGGGATAGGTCGCCGGTCCGATAGCGGATCATCGGCATGGCCGTGTTGTGCAGGCTCGTGCCGACCAGGTATCCGGTCTCCCCCGGGGCCACGGGCTGCCCGGTCGCGTCGACCACTTCCACGAACCCGTATTCCTCGGCGATGTGGCGCCCCTCGTGGACTTCGCAATCGCCGGCATAGATCGTTCGCTCGGCGTGGCCGTAGAAGTCGAAGATCTCGCACTCGAACGCCCCGCGGATGGCCTCCTTCTGCACCTCGTGCAGCGTCTCGGAAGAGGTGAACACGGCCTGCATGCCGAGCCGCTCCCCGCGGTCGAGGAGATACCTCGCGAGGATGTACAGGGTGGAAGGGTACCCCTCGAGGAACCGCAGTCCGCGCCGGCGGATCTCGGAGACGTAGGCCGGGAGGCGATCGTCACTCATGTGGAAGCTGGAGAACCACACCTGCCGCTGCACGTGATTCACGCGCCAGTATCGCCCGTCGTCGTGTAAGGGGGGCACGACGATACGTCCGAGGAAGAGCCCGACCCAGTCCTCCTCGCGCATGCCACCCCAGATCTTCTGCCTGCGGTCGACCGCGTTGGTCATGATGCAGGTCCAGCGGTCATACCAGATCCCGAGGGGAGAGCCCGTCGTCCCGCTCGTGTGTCCGTGCAGCCATCCTCTCTGCGGCCGCCGCGACGTCATCAGTGCCTCTTCCGACGCCCTTATGGTGGCCTTTTCCAACAAGGGCAGGTTCTGGAGGTCAGCTGACGCTCGTGACGTCCTCCGGAGTGATCCCTCGCTCGTCCATGACGCGGCGATAGTGCTCCGTACCCTCGTACGCGACCCTGACGACATCGCGCGCGCGCGCGTCCTGATATCCACGCATCTGATCGCGCGACCAGCGCTCATGCCCAAGCAGCTCCTCCGTGGCCCGGCGATAGGCCCGACCGTATCGGTGCAATCCGACCCGCACCGCCTGCGCATTGAGCAGGAGCTCCTGCATCCGAGCAGGAGCCCTACGGTAGACGCTCTCGAGTGATATCAAGCGGTTCTCCATGGTCGGGATGAGGGCGAACGTCAACGCCCCCTGGACTAATGTCGTACCTGATCGCTTTGACTGGCCAGAGTACGCGGTTCACCCCTCCGGCCGCAGCATGCGGGACTCGCAACCCACGGCACGACGAATCCGCTCTTGGCCCGGTCTCTTGGAACGTCGTTCCGGCAACGGCTCAACCTCCCTTCCGAGCGTCACCCGACCCATCCTGCGCGGCGGTACTCCTTTCCCCGGCGCGTCAACAATTTCCCCCGAAACACCAGTGTCGATCCGTTCAAGTGGTTGTGTATCCACAAGTTACGCACTTCGCAGAAGATGGCACAGCCCGTGCGTATCTGTCCGCTGGGTTGACTCGGTGCCGCCGATCATCTCTCAGCAACAGCTGACTCAGAGCAAAACCGTCGAAAGGCGGTGACGCAGAGCCACGGGGCTACCGTGATCGTCTCGATCACCACGCTCGCCGGGTCGCCAGCGAATCTGGACCCACGAGGTCCGGAGCCTCTCTGGCGGCCCGTTTCGCTACCCAGGAGAGGAGTTCCCGCGAGGGGGACTTCCTCGGATACGCGAACCAGGGCGACCCGGCGTTTCATCGGGTGCGTGGAGATAGAAGATGACCGAGATGACCCCGATCATGCGGCGAGGCGGGCGGCAAGGCGCCGCTCAGGGCCACACGGGCGCACTCGAGAGACTGCCGCTCCTCTTCCTCGTGCTGGGCGCGTCGCTGTTCTTCAGCGCCTGCGGTGACGGCAGCTCGAGGGTGGTGGGTGTCGACGCGAAGACGGTCCGCGAGAGCGGCCGCATCGAGGCCCTCGACGGCCAGGACCAGTACGGCCGCGTGGACGCGGTTCTGCCCGGGGCACTGATCGCCAAGGTCACGAGCGCCGAGGGCGCCGCGGTTCCGGGCGTCAAGTTGTTCTGGACCTTCTCCGACGGCGGCGGCGCCCCGACCACGGACGGCGACACGGAGGCCCAGCCGGAGCTCACGACCGTCACGGACAGCCACGGACGCAGTGAGGTCTTCTGGCGCCTCGGTTCGGAGGCCGGCGACCAGGAAGCGACCGTCACACTGGCGAGCGCGAGCTCCGGCGCTTCGACCACTCCCGGCACCGGAAACCTCGCCGGTCAGGCCACGTTCAGCTCCCACGCCGACCCGGGCGCGGCCGAGCACATCGGCATCACGCCGAGCTCCGCGACGCTCCTGACCGATGACGTCCAGCAGTTCTCCGCCTCGGTCTACGACCACTGGGGCAACGAGATCACAGGCGCCGTGGTCACCTGGTCGGCGACCCCCTCCACGGTCGTCGAGGTGGACGCCAGCGGGCGAGCGAGAGCCATGTCCCAGGGCACGGCCGCCCTCACGGCCAAGTACGAGAGCGCGACCGGCGTGGCCTCCCTGGCCGTCTCGGTTCCTTCCGCCCCCGAGACCGTAGCGGACCTGCAGGTCGTGGACGTAACGGAGAGCACCGTCACCGTTCGGTGGACCCAGGTGGACGACGGCAAGGGGTCGCCTGCCCAATACGCCCTCCGCTACGGGACCGCACCGCTCGTGTGGGCGAACGCGGCTTCGAGCCAGGTCTTGAGCTCCGGAACCGCGGTAGCGGCCACCCGTGACTACACGTTCTCGGGCCTCGAACCCGCCACGGGCTACGAGTTCAGCATCATGTCGTATCGAGGGACGCTCGGATCCGACGCCGTGCTCGGCGCCGCGGCCCAAGCCGTCTCCGTCACCACCGACGCCCTACCACCCCTCGTGGCCATCGTGACCGCCACGCCCGCTGTGGCCGAGCTCTCGGAGCCGGGTGCCACGGTGACGCTCCACGCCCAGGCCTTCAGCGCCGTCGGTACGCCGGTCGCAAGCGCATTCGTGTGGCAGAGCCTCGACCCCGCGATCGCCATGGTCGACAACGTCGGGCTGGTGACGGCGATGGCTCCCGGCGAGACCAGCGTGATCGTCGCGGCCGAATGCTGCGCGGCGTCGGACACCGTCCGCGTGGTCGTGGACGCGCCGACGGCAGCCGTCGCGAGCGTGTCGGCGTCCGCCGAGGTGATCGTGCTGGACGCGATCGGGGGCGCGGCGCAGCTCATGGCCGTGGCGCTCGACGCGTCGGGTGACCTGGTGACCAGCGCCTTCGCGTGGAAGAGCCTCGACAGCTCCATCGCCCAGGTCGACGCGACGGGCCGCGTCATCGCCATCGCGGCCGGCGCCACCCGGATCGTGGTGTCCGCGATGTGCTGTGCCGAAGCGACGGACACCGTCGACGTCTCCGTGACCGGCACCTCCGCACCCGCGGTCACGAGCGTGAGTGTGAGCCCCGCGACGGTGTCCTTCAACGCGCTCGGCATGGTCGCCGAGCTCTCCGCCGTGGCGCGTGACGAGGCGGGTTCTCCCGTGTCGGCGGCGCTCACCTGGCAGAGCCTGAACCCGGCGGTCGCGACGGTGGCAGCCGACGGGAAGGTGACCGCGCAGTCGAACGGAACCACCCTCGTCGTGGTCTCCCCCACCTGCTGCGTCACAGCCGACACGGTGCAGGTGTCGGTGGCGCAGATTCCACAGTCGATCAGCCTCAGCCCGGCGACCCTCAACCTGGAGATCGGTGCGTCGGCGTCCGTTCTCGCGACGGTTCACGACCCGAAGGGATACACCATCACGAGCCCGACCGTCACCTGGTCGAGCAGCTCGGCGTCCGTCGCCAGCGTCAGCTCCGCAGGCGTGGTGACGGCGGGGGCCGGGGGCTCGGCGACCATCACCGCGAGGTCGGGAACCGCGACCGCCTCGGCAGCCGTTTCCGTGACGATTCCCGTCGTGGCCAAGCCCGCGGGGGTCAGCGACCTCGAGGTCGTCTCCGTGAGCGCCACCAGCGTGACGCTGCGCTGGACGCAGGTGGACGACGGGTTGGGTCGTGCCGCCCAGTACGCCCTGCGCTACGGCTCGCCGACCCTGGCGTGGTCAGCGGGGTATGCCACGGAGGTCTCGGTTTCCGGGACCTCGATCGGGACCGCCCGGCAATACACCTTCACCGGTCTGGCATCCGATACGCCGTACCAGTTCAGGCTGATATCCTACCGTGGCACGCTGGCCGTCGACGCCGTCTTCGGTCCGCTTTCGAATACGGTCTCGGACGCGACGACGCCCGCACCGCCCTCCGGTACGCCGACGGTGGAGGCTTCGCCGGCCAGCGTGTCCCTCAACGCAATCAACGCGACGGCTACGATCACGGCCGTCGCCAAGGATGGGACGGGAGCCACCGTGTCGAGCCCTGGTTTCACCTGGAAGAGTCTCAACACCGCGATCGTGACGGTCAGCGCCGCCGGCCTCGTTACGGCCAAGGCGGCCGGCACCACCCTGGTGACCGTGAGCGCGGCCTGCTGCGGCGCGGACACGGTGCCGGTCACGGTCGCTCAGGTCGCCAGCTCGGTGACCGTCGAGCCGGGCTCCGTCACGGGGCTCACCCCCGGCGCGACCACGTCAGTTCACCGCGTCGGTCAAGGATGCCAACGGCTTCGCGATCGCTGGGGCGTCCGTGGCGTGGAGCTCGAGCAACATGTCCGTGGCGAGCGTGAACGCCTCGGGCCTGGCTACGGCGGTAGCGGGCGGGACAGCGAGTGTCCGGGCGACCTCCGGCAGCGCTGTTCGGTAGCGCGTCGCTCACGGTAACCGGTGGTCTGCGCCGGACACGGTCGAGCCGGCCTTCCGCGACGGCTTCGCCGAGTGGGGTCAAGTCGCTTCCCCCAGAACGGGTACGGGTGGGGTGGCGGCGCCGACGCCAAGGTCGTCCGGCGACCGCGGGTATCTGGACGGCTACAGCCTGAAGTTCACGCTACGGCCCCGACGCGCCCGAAGAGATGTCGATGGTCGGAACAGCGGTTCTCCTTCGGTGAGTACCTCCCGGCAGTGTGGATCGAGTACATGCTCTACGTGCCGGCGAACTTCTGTCACCGGTGGCGGCAACTCACGGCGGAAAACAACAAGTTCGTCATGATCTGGCGGGACGACTACGGCGAGAAGTGGCGACTGGGAGTTCGCATTCGAGTATAGGCCGAGCAACGTGAAGGCGGGCGATAGCAGGCTGCGCCCGCTTACGACGACCTACACGTCCACGTCATGACCAGCAACGGATTCAACGCCCAGATCGGGCAGCGCACGACCCCTTCATCGGCGATGCGCAGGTCCCGCTCACGCGAGGGGAGTGGCACCGCGTCCGCATGGAGTTCAAGGCAGCCACCGGGCCTCCGAGATTCGATGGCGTCTGCAGGATGTGGGTCAACGGAGAGTTGGTCCTGTAGAAGATCGACGGGGACTTCTGGAACGCTCGGGCGACTCCGACAGAGCCTCCTGCAACACGGCTACATCTTGGGCTGGTCCAACTCCGGCTTCACCGAAATGACGGAGCTCTTCGTGGACGACGTCGCGTTCTACGATGAGATCCGGGATGGAAGTAGAGGTTTGATGCACCGTGCCAGCCACTGGGCAACTCACAGCGGCTGGCACGGTCTCCACGACCATCAAGTCATCAGTCCAGATCTTCAGATTCGGATCGCACTGGGGAAGCGGCCCCGGCGTTGAGCAGCCCTTCGTACGCCCGGAGCATTGGCCCACCCAGAACCTCCCAATCATAGTGCTGAACAGCGGTTCTGCGGCCCTCCGTTTCCAGTCGCATCCGAAGCTCGGCGTCCGTCGAGACATCAACAACGCCTTGCAGAAGGCCTCTGGATCGTCCGCGATGACGATATTCACGCCCGCCTCGGTCGCGAGCCCCTCGCAGCCGACGGACGTGGATATGACGGCCTTCCCCAACGCCCATGCATCCAGGATCTTCAGTCGCGTGCCGCCCCCGACCCGCAGCGGTACCACGAAGCACGCCGCAGGCGCAACGTGCGGACGGATGTCATCGACGTATCCGGTTACGGTGACCCCAGCTCTGTGAACTTCTCGCGCAATGTCTCCGGTATCCGGCCCACCCAAGTTACCTCGACGTCCGGCTTGGCTTCTCGGATCAGTGGGAGGATGTCCTTCGCGAAGTACTCCATCCCGTCGCGATTCGGAAACCACGTGGCCCCTCCCACGAACACGACTCCGCTCCGCGGGCTCCAGGCGGGCCCGGTTCAAACTCGGCGGTGTCAACGCCATTGGGAACCACGAGGTATCGCCCCGCGGGTGCGATCTCCCTCAATACTGCCCCGTCTTCGTCCGACACCACCACATTCAGCGTCACGCGGGGGCACCATACTCGCTCCTCGTCTCTCGTCAGGTCCGCCTGTCTGCGCGATGTACGAGGCGCGGATTCCCCCAGGGTTTGCGCGCGTCGCCGAAGGAGTTGTGATTCTACGTTGTGGTGAGCCACAACTACCGGGAAGGTCGGACACGCCGGCAAGGTAGGCGACGAGGTCCAGGCTATCGACGTGAGCCAGGTCGAACCGCCGGCCGTCCCAGCTAGCTCCTGCAGTCGCCGCGGAACGGCCGCGATCGTAGGTCCATCGAGTGTAGGCGCGGCTCGTCGAGACGCTACGCGCGTGATCCCAGGCGAACCGTAAACCGGTTTCCTTCCTGCGGAATGGGGAAGGCCTCGACCGCAGCATAGTCGGAGAGCTGCCGCGACGGCCGACTCGACGGCCCCGGGACTCGTACGCGTCGCGGCACGAGGAAAACAGAGAGCCGTCACCTCGAATTGACGCGACAACAGACGTAGCGTGTGGAAACTCCGAATGAGGGCTCCGCCGTCGGGCGGAAAGGGCAGATTCTGGCAGAGAAAGAGCAACCGGGGGCGGTCTTCGGTCATGGCCTTCCTCCTCTTGCCCCAATCGACACGCCTGGAATGATCTACCTTCGAGATCACCCAGCGGTACTTGCCGGAGGCCTCCGGGGAATGTCTGCTACCTCTTCGATCACGATGCGCATCCCCGGACCGAGGCGCTCCTCGAGCCCGCGCGCGAGTTGACCGCGATCGGCTTCGGAAAAGCCCCGCCGGGCACGAGCTTCACTCGGACGAGCGTTTCGGATCTCCTGAATGATCTGAGACCGTCTTCAGGCCGTCGAACGGCTTGAAGGGGTGCGTCAAGATGGAGGGAGAGATGAGGCGACCATCCGGCGTCACCAGGATATCCTCGGCCTTCGTGGTGACGTCGGCGATTCGCCGCGATGTTCTCCCGCAGACACACGGAGTCTCGTCGATGCTCGAAATGTCACCGGTGCGATACCGGATCATGGGCATCGCCGTGTTGTGCAGACTCGTTCCGACAAGGTAGCCCAGTTCGCCGGGCTTGACCGCCTTGCCGGCAGTATCGACGACTCTCGACGAAGCCGTACTCCTCGGCGATGTGACGCCCCTGGTGCGCCTCGCACTCCGAAGCGAAGATGGTCCGTTCGGCATGCCCGTAGAAGTCAAAGACCTCGCACTCGAAGGCCTCGCGAATGGTCTCGCGTTGAACCCTGTGGAGGGTCTCCGACGACGTGAATACGGAGCTCATGGCAAGCCGCTTCCCACGGTCGAAGAGGTGGCGCGCTAGAATGAACAGATGTCGACGGGATAGCCTTCGAGGAAGCGGAGCTTTCGTCGACGGATCTCCTCCGCATAGGCATGTAGGCGGTCATCGCCCATGTGGAAGCTCGAGAACCAGACCTGGCGCTGGATGTGATTGGCCCGCCAGTAGGGCCCTTCCGGCTTGAGGTGGCACGACCACCCGCCCGAGGAAGACGCCGATCCAGTCACCATCCCGCATCCCTCCCCAGATCTTCTGCCTTCGGTCCACCGCGTTGGTTTGGATACAAGTACGCCGGTCGTACCAGAGCCCGAGTGGGCTGCCGGTAGTCCCGCTCGTATGCCCGTGAAGCCACCCTCGGGAGGACGGGACTCCGTCATCATCGACTTTTCCGACGACCGCACATCCGACTTGTGCAGGATCGGCAGAAGCCGAAGATCCTCAACGCCCCGAATATCGCCGGGCGTGATCCCCTGGCCGTCCATGACCCGGCGATAGTACTTGGTCTTGTCGTACGCGAGTCTGACGAGCATTCGGACCCGCTCATCCTGATAAGAACGCATTCGTTCGCGCGACCAACGGTCCTGCTCGAGCAGTTTCTTCACCGCCCGTCGATACCGTCTACCATAGCGATGCCAGCCTACGCGCATCGCGTAGGCGTTGAGCATCACTTCCTGCGCCCACGCCGGGCTACGTCGATAGACGGTTTCCAATGATGACTCCCGCGCTAGCCGCCGCGCGTGCCTTCAGGTTTGGAGCGTGAGCCACGATTCTCAGCGTCCGAATCAAAGGCCCGAGATCGATGATCTCCAGCATCACCACTTGACGGTTCCACTACGGCCGCACGGGCGCCACGTGGGCTATCCGAGGATCCGACCGACTTCCGATCGATTCCTCAGAGGATCCCAAAGGCTGAAGCTGCCCGGAGGATATCGGGAACGCAGGGAAGGCGAGGCCCCGCCCGCTTGTCTGGTGTACCCTAATTCAGGGCAGGGGAGAATCAAGAACTCTGCCGCCACCGAGGTTGCGGGACCACGAGGCGTCGAAGGCCCCCGCGAGCCCAGGTCCCGACCCGTTCTCGCGGATGAGGGAAGCTGCTAGGATTCGTCGTCGGTGTCCCCCCGGCCCTCCCCTCCCCGCCGCCTGCGCGCCTTGGCCCGAGTCCTGGTCACCGATGCCGAGCAACGCTCCAGCCTCGCGGCGGTGCGGTCCCTCGGCCGTGCAGGCCATGAGGTTCTGGCGTGCTCTGCCAGCCCCCGCCCCCTGGCGGGAGCCTCGCGCTTCTGCAGGAAGTCCCTGAGGGTCCCCGATCCGCTCGTCGACCCCTCCGCCTTCGTCCAGGCTATCGCGGACGCCGTGGAGCGCGAAGGGATCGAGATCGTGCTCCCGATGACGGACGTGTCCGCACCTCTGGTGCTCTCCCTCCGAGAGAGCCATCCCGACCTCGTCATCCCCTTCCCGGAGCTCTCGGACTACCGGGCCATCTCCGACAAGGTCGGACTGGTGCGCGTCGCCGCGGAGATCGGCGTGCCCATTCCTCGCGGCGTGCTGATCGAGGAACCCCCGCAGGCCGACACGGAGCTCCTCGACGACTTCGGATTCCCGCTCGTGTTGAAGCCCGCGCGGTCGGCCGTCTCGACCGACGAGGGCGTCCGCAAGTTCGGGGTCACCATCGTCACGGATGCGGACGGCCTTCGGGAGGCCCTCCGGAGATATCCCGAGCGGGCCTATCCGATGCTCGTCCAGGAGCGGATCGTCGGCCCCGGCCTGGGCGTCTTCCTCCTCGCGTGGGAGGGCCGGACGCTCGCCGCATTCGCGCACAGGCGGATACGCGAGAAACCACCAACGGGGGGCGTGAGCGTCTACCGGGAGGCCGTGGCCGTCGCGCCGGACCTCAGGGAGTACTCGGAGCGTCTCCTGGCCCACTTCCGTTGGCGCGGTGCGGCGATGGTCGAGTTCAAGCAGGACGCGCGCACGGGCGTCGCCCTACCTCATGGAGATCAACGGACGGCTCTGGGGATCGCTGCAACTGGCGATCGACGCCGGCGTCGACTTCCCGCAGATGCTCATCCGCGCCGCTCTCGGCGAGCCATGCGAAGCGATCGACTCGTTCCGGGAGGGGATACGTTGTAGGTGGTTCTGGGGGGATGTGGATCACCTTCTGTGGATTCTCAGGACGCCCCGAAGGGTGCGCGCCGCGCACCCCGACCTTCCCGGGCGCCTGCGCGCGCTGTCGCGCTTCCTGGTGCCCTGGAGACCCGGAGACCGGTTCGAGGTGCTGAGGCCGAGCGATCCGGGCCCGTTCCTCCGCGAGTCGGCCAACTGGTTCCGCGACCTGCTGAGACAGCCGCTGAGCGGCGTCCGCCAACGACGTTGCCCACGCGCCGCGCGAGCTATGATATTGGAGACATCGTGTCTTCTAGGACCCTCCCCTCGCCGTACCTCCCCATTCGATGAGACCCCGTCGGGGACAACCGGCCACTCGGGCCGCTGCTCGAGCTTCAGCCGTCGCGCGCTCTGGACGGCCTTCCGGAAGGAGTCGGTCGCCTTCTGGGCCCTGTGCCTGTACCTGATGATCGAGTACGTGCGTCCGCAGCAGGTCTACCCGGGCCTCGACGTGGTTCCGTGGGGCCAGGTGACGATCGCGCTCGCCCTTCTGGCGTCGTTCTTCGAGCCGGCGAGCAGGCGGCGGTTCTTCTTCCTGGACGGCCTGCTGCTGCTGTACACCGGGATCGTGTTGGCCTCGATCGCGGTCGCCTACGATCCGAGATGGGCGATCGCGCACCTCCTTCCGTACGTGAACTGGCTGCTTCTCTACTACCTCTGCACGGTCATCATCACGACGGAGAAGCGCCTGTTCCTGTTCTTCCTGACGTTCCTGCTGTGGAGCCTCAAGATGTCGCAGCACGGAACGCGGATCCTGGTCTGCGCGCGGCTTCGGCTTCGCGGACTGGGGAGCGACCGGGGCGCCGGGATGGTTCGAGAACTCGGGCGAGTTCGCGATCCAGATGGCCATCATGTTGCCCATGTCGCTGCATATGATCCTCGCCCTGCGCGACAGGTGGCCGAAGTGGAAGACGTATGGGCTTCTGGCCCTCCTGCCGGGAACGGCGGCCCTGTCCATCGTGGCGTCTTCGTCCCGCGGTGGTCAGCTCGCCGGCGCCATGACGCTACTCGTGGTGAACGGCCAGAGTCGCAGGAGGTGGCGAGGCTTCATTCTCGTCGGCGTCCTCCTCCCCGCCTTGTGGTTCCTCGTTCCGCCCGAACAGAAGGAACGGTTCAACGAGATGGGCGAGGACAAGACGTCCGTGGTCAGGCTGGAGTACTGGAAAGACGGGCTCAAGATCATGCACGATCACCCGGCGTTGGGCGTCGGCTACGAGAACTGGTATCCCTACTACCGTCGCTACTACAACCCCAGGGGACAGGTGCCCCACAACATCTTCATCGAGGCGGGCGCCGAGCTGGGGTACACGGGCCTGATGGGCTTCGTCCTGCTCATCGGTGGGACGCTCGTGGCCAACCACCGCACCCGAAAACGAGCGAAGGTGATCCCCGAGTGGGGCCCGTTCCTGCGGACGTTCGCGTTCGGGCTCGATGCGGCCCTTGTGGGGTACCTGGTCGCGGGTTTCTTCGTGACGGTATTGTACTATCCGTTCTTCTGGATGAACCTGAGCTTCACGGCCGCCGTGTACCTCATCACGGAGCGGAGCGCACGGCGGGCTCGGGCCCGGGCCGCGGTTCCCCGGCTCGCGCCGCTCGGGAGTCCTGCTCCGCCGTCGGCGGTCCTCCCGGTCCGGTAGCGGCCCCAACATTGCAGTGCTGTCGACGAGAAGCCACCTTCCAGGGTGGATGCACCGTGATGCCGGCCCTGCACGAAGCCGGCGCGCCCGTGGAGCGCCCACCGCCTCCTCTTGACCCGGATCCCTTGGATCAGCAGCGTCGCTCTCAGCACGACGAGCAGGGACAGGCACCGTCCAGGCCGCGAACGGTCCTCATCCTGGACGAGGCCGTGACGTTCGGTGGTTCCATCGTCTCCACGGCCGCGCTGATTCGCGTCCTGGATCGCGCGGCGCTTCCGGGCTGTCTTCGCCACGGCGGCCTCCGAGGAGCACGTGCGGAGCAAGCTCAAGGAGGCCAACGCCTTCACGCCGGTCGTGGTGGCCAGGAAGATCTTCGACTACAAGAGGATGGCGACCCTCAAGAGCGCTCTGCTCACCGGGCGGAGCGGCCCGTTGAAGAAGCTCCTGGTCATGGCGATCTACGGGACACGGCTCCTGGTCAACGTGCCGTACATGCTGAAGGTGCTGTACACGATCCTGAGGTACCGCGTCGACCTCGTGCAGATGAACAACGGGTGGGGGAACGACGAGGCCGCCATCGTATGCGCGTTGCTGGGCAAGCGGACGGTCACGGTTCTTCCGCGGCTACTTCCCTCGCCTCCTCAACATCGAGCGCCTCCTCTTCCGATCGGCACCCGTGCTACTGCGTCTCCGTGTCCGAGTACGTGCGCTCGCGGGCGATCGAAGACGGCGTGCCGCCGGAGCTGGTCGTCGCGGCCACGCCGCCCGCCATTCCCGACGCGACGGAGGACAGCGTCGGCCTGGAGACGCGCCGACGGTACGGGATCCCGCCCGACGTCCCCGTGGTGGGGATGTTCGGGAGGATCATCCCCTGGAAGGGTCAGAAGGAGTTCGTGCGTGCCGCGGCCATGGCGTCGAAGGAGGTACCCGACGCGTGGTTTCTCATCGTGGGCGACATCTCGGACGGTGAGCGGAAGTACGCAGACGAGGTCGAGTCCCTCATCGCCGAGTGCGGACTGCAGGATCGTGTTCGATTCACGGGCTACGTGAACGACGTGGACGCACACTACGAAGCCGTGGACATCGTGGCGCACGCGTCGATCGCGCCCGAGCCCTCCGGACGGGTCATCTTCGAGGCGATGAGCCACGGCGTTCCGCTGGTCGCCTCGCATCTCGGCGGGCCGAAGGAGTTCATCGACGACGGGATCGATGGATTCGTCGTGGACCCGACCGACGCGGAGGTGTTCGCGGCCCGCCTCGTGGAGTTGCTGCAGGACCCCGACCGTCGACGCGGGATGGGAGACCTGGCCCGAGACAAGCTCGTCGGGCGCTACGGGGCCGAGGCCTACGGGGAAACGGTCATGCAGGTCTACGAAGCCGCTCTCGCATCGAAGTAGACGTGGATCGCATGCATACGCACGCCGACGCGACAGCCCAACGAGGCAACTGGAGCGATACCATGTCCGTCCTGGTGACCGGAGCCGCCGGATTCATCGGATCGCATCTCACGGAGCGCCTTCTGGCGGAGGGCCACGAGGTCGTGGGCCTCGATTGCTTCGACGACTTCTACGACCCGGCGGTCAAGGAGCGGAACCTCACGGCCGCGCGCGAGCATGCCGGATTCCACGAAGCCCGGATGGACCTGCGCGACGCGACGCGCTGCGCGGCCTACCGGACTCGGTGGACGCCGTGGTCCATCTGGCGGCGCGCGCGGGCGTGCGCCCCTCGATCGCGGATCCCGGAGCTCTATACGAGCGTGAACCTGGGCGGGACGGTCACCCTCCTCGAGTGGATGAGGAGCCCGCGGCATCAGGAACCTGGTCTTCGCCTCCTCCTCCTCCGTCTACGGGAACCGCGCAGAGGGTCCGTTCTCCGAGAGCGACCTGGTGGACAACCCGATCTCTCCCTACGCGGCGACCAAGCGGTCCGGGGAGCTGTTCTGCCACACCTACCACCACCTGTTCGGTTTGTCCGTGGTCGCGCTGAGGTTCTTCACCGTGTACGGGCCGCGGCAGCGACCGGACCTGGCGATCCACAAGTTCGCCCGCCTGATGAGGGACGGTGCGCCCATCACGATGTTCGGAGACGGGACCACGGAGCGGGACTACACGTATATCAGCGACATCCTCCAGGGAGTGACGGGCGCACTCGATTTCGTCAGGGCCCCCGACCCGGTGTTCGAGATCGTGAACCTGGGCGAGAGCCGCACGGTGCGGCTGCGCGAGATGATCGACACGCTCGCCGAGGAGCTGGCCGTGCAGCCCACCATCCAGCAGCTCCCGCAGCAGCCCGGCGACGTCGAGCGCACGTTCGCGACGTGAGCAAGGCCAAGGCCCTCCTCGGCTATCGGCCGACGACCGAGTTCCGCGACGGGATCCGTAGCTTCCTGGAGTGGTTCCGCGAGCAGCCGAGCCTCTCGTAGCCGGATGGCCGAACGCCGACGGAGGGCGCTCCACCTCATCGACACCGGGGGTCCGGGTGGCGCGGAGACGATCTTCCTCCAGCTCGTGACCGGTCTCCCGAAGTACGGATGGGACTCCGTGGGCGTCGTGCCGGTCGAGGACTGGCTGGCGGAGGCGCTCCGCCGGGAGGGCGTCGACCCCGCGGAAGCTGGCCACGCATCGCTCCTTCGACGTCGCGTACGCGGCGGCGATTCGCCGGATGGCGAAGGCCGGAGGGCGTCGATCTCGTCCAGACGCACCTCCTCGCATCCTCCGTGTACGCCGCGATCGCATGTCTGGGAACGCGCCTCGGCGTCGTCAGCACCTTCCACGGCATGGCCGACGTCCGGCCCAATCAGGGGATGAGCCGCGCCAAGCTCCGGGTGCTTCGGTGGTCGCGCGAACAGGCTGGTCTTCGTCTCCGAGCCGCTACGGGAGTACTTCCGCTCGCCCGAGGTGGGGCTGGACCGGGCCGGCACCGAGGTCATCCCGAACGGCATCGACTGCGTTCGCTTTCGCGCCGGGCAGGAACGATGCGCTGCGTCGCGAGCTCGACCTCCCCGACGGGGCGCCGCTGGTAGGAGCGGTCGGCAACATCCGCCGGCCCGAAGGGCTACGACAACCTCCTGCGTGCCTTCGCACTGGTGCGGAAGTCGCATCCCGAAGCGCACCTCGTCATCGCTGGACACCCGCAAGCCGCCCTCTACGAGGATCTGCTTCGCCTCCGTCGCTCCCTGGACCTCGAAGGGGCGGCCACGTTCCTGGGGTTCCGCGAGGATATCCCCGACATCCTGAAGGCGCTCGACGTGTTCGTGCTGTCGTCCAGCGACGAGGGCTTCTCGCTCTCCACCGTGCAGGCGATGGCGACGGGCCTCCCTGTGGTGGTGACCCGATCCGGTGGTCCGGAGACGATCGTCGACGACGGCCGGTCCGGCATTCTCGTTCCTCCCCGCGATCCCGCCGCGCTCGCCGGGGGGATCGAGGAGATGCTCCGGTCGCCCGACCGTGCCGCGCAGATGGGCCGAGCGGCCCGGGAGCGCGTGCTCCGCGACTTCTCCCTGGAGCGCATGGTGGAACGCTACGCGGAGCTCTACGACAGGGTTCTCCGGAAGGCCTAGGGCGCGCCCGGCGCCCCTCCCGACTCACCTTCCCCTGAGCATCCGCCTCACGCGCTTGAGCGCGCGGCCGAGGACGGTCCCGCCCACCGTTCGGCGCGCCGTCGCCCGAGCGAGCCCTCCGGCGCGCCGGGCCTGGATCCCGAGCGAATCGCCGAGTCGCACCTCGAGGAGCGTGGGTGCCCTCGACGACACCGCGGCACGGATCGTCGACTCGACGTCGCCTTCGAGAAGGCCGTAGTCGACGGAGATCGCTTCGGCGAAGATCTCCAGATCCGGCGTGGCGAGCTCGACCGCCGAGCCGCGGCCACGATCCTGTAGCTGCTGCATGCGGATCAGGTTCAGGTAGCCGTCGTTGAAGACGATGACGACGACGGGAATCTCCTCCCTGGCGGCGCACGCGAGGTCCATGGCCGACATGAGGAACCCGCCGTCTCCCACGATGGCCACGACGGGCCTGGAGGGCTCGGCCAACGCGGCGCCGAGCGCGGCGGGGATGCCGAACCCCATCGATTGGAAGTCGGCCGGCGCGATGAGGCCCCGTGGGCTCAGCGACCTCGAAGTACCGTCGCGTCATGACCTGGTGGAGCCCGGAGTCCGTGACGACGACGGCCTCTCTCGGCAGCGCCCGGCGGAGCGCCCGGAAGAACGCTTCGGCGTCGTGGCCGGGGATCCCGGCGAAGCGTGGCTCCGGCACGCGTGGCTCCCGGACCCGGCCGATGCCCGCCTTGAGCTCGGCCAGCTCCGCCGGCGTCCACCGGGGCGCGAGATCCCCGGAGGCTTCGTCGAGGAGACGATCGAGCACTTCCCCGACGTCCGCCTGGATCTCGAGCCGGGCCGGGAAGCTCGACCCGAGCGCCTCGCGATCCGCGTTCACATGGACGAGCCGGTCCGGGGGAAGGTGGATCCGGAATCCGGACGTCCCGTTGTGGCTGAACTTGCATCCCAGGGCGAGCACGAGATCGGAGAGATCGAGGAGGGCGTTCAGCTCCGCGAGCCCGCCCCGGTCGGCATCGAAGGCCAGCGAGCACGGGTGGTCCTCCGCGAGGACCCCCCTCGCCGTCAGCGTCGTGAACGTCGGCGCGCCCAGCCGTTCAGCGAGCTGTTCGACGGCCGCGGCACACCCCAGCGCGCCCCCGCCCGACGAAGAGCACGGGGCGCTTGGAGGCGGCCAGCAGCCGACGGAGCGGAGCCATCCACTCCGGTGCGGGCGGGCGAGCCGCCTCCGCCTCGGAGGTCGACGCCCGCGCATCGGGAGCGGCGTCGGCGCCCAGGACCGCCGGATCGAGATGGAGGAGCACCGGCCCCGGCTCCCCGGCGAGCGCAAGGCGATGGGCCTCGCGCACGCGCGCTGAGATCCCGCCCACGCTGTCCAGCTCGACGACCGCCTTGACGAGGGGGCGCGCGATGCCCGCCTGATCGATCGCCTGGTGCAGGAAGCGCTTCGTCCCCTTGGCGGGCGTGCCCACCAGGTGGAGGAGCGGCACCGAGTCGAGGCGAGCTTCGGCCAGGCCCGGCAGGGCGAACGTGAAGCCGGGGCCCGGGATGGTGGCGAGCACGCCCACCCGGCCCGACGCCCGCGCGTACCCGTTCGCCATGAACGAGGCGGACAGCTCGTGCGTGGCCAGGACGGGACGGATCCCGTGATCCGGCAGCGCGCCGAAGAAATCGGCATTCTGCGTGCCCGGCAGTCCGAAGACGTGGCGGACGCCGAGCGTCGCGAGGCTGGCGCAAAGAGCGTCCAGGCCCGTCATGTCGCTCCGTCCCCTCCGTGCGCCGAGCACGCGCCTGACGACCGAGCCGGGCATCGCCCTGAGGCGCCCGTAGACGCGACTCGTCGCTCTCCCAGCGACGGAAGCGAGCCGTGCGCGGCGCGTCGACCTCCAGCGACATCACCAGATCGCCTCCGAGCTGGCCCTTGAACCGCGTGACGGGATTGAGGGTCGCGTCCGTGAGGTCGACGCCCGCGGAACCCCCGCTCGTGAAGGGCCCGGAAGCTCCGCCAGCGAAGGAAGGGGTTGGTGCCGAGCGACTGGTGCTCGGGGTCGGCCGCGGCCGACACCGTGTGGGCCACCGGCATGATTGCCGAGGAGCACGAGCGCGGTGGCGACCGCCGTGCCGTCCGCCAGTCGGGCATGGAAGAGCGTCGCCTTTCCCTGCTCGGAGAGGGCACGGTAGTAGCGCTCGAACCGGTCCGCGCCCAGGTAGACCCCCCGGTCCTTCCGATCCATCGTCGACGCATGGAGGCGGAAGAAGCTCTCGAAGTCGTCGTCCTCGGTGGCGGTGATGCCCTCCTTCTCGGCGCGGCGGACGAGGCGCCGGAGGTTCTGTTCGATGCGGCTCCAGCTCTCGTCGAGGTCGGCGATCGGCACCACGTACGACCACGTCGGCCGGACCGCCCACCCCGCGGACACGAGTGCGCGCACGTCCTGGAATCCGGGAGGGCACTTCAGGGTGAGACGACCGTAGCCGGCGCCGCTCAGCCACGCCTGCAGCTCCCCGAGGATGCGCACGTGCTCCGACGTCGCCCGGTACGGATACCGGGAATCGAGGCCGACGAGCACCGGACCGTTGTAGTACAGGAGCAGGCGTGGAGAGACCCGCGTGCCTCCGGGCGTGTCCTCCTCGTAGAGAGCCACACCGCCCACGATCTCCTCGCCCTTCTCGACCGCGAGCACCCTGAAACGGCCACCCGTCGCCGAACACAGGGCGGCCAGATACGCCGGCGTGTTGTAGATGCTACCCGAAGGGAGCCTGCTCGACGAAGCGCGTCCATTCGTCGTGGCGCGCTTCGGGCAGAAGGCCGCAGGAGTAGGAGGCACCCATGGTGTCCGCCGACCTCAGCGCGACGCCGCGGCGCGGCGGCCGGGGAGACGCCGGGCCACGATCCCCGGCATCTGTCGAGCCCAGTGCCGGACCGACGGGCCCGGATCGTCCCAGCAGAACACGGGTTGATCCGCGCCCGCGAGGTCGGTCAGGAACCGCCGCAGCGCGGCTCCCCGTCCCGGACGTGAGGGCCCGGCAGGCGGGGTAGTCGTAGTAGGGATACATCATGGTCTTGCCGATCTGGTATCCGACGGGTGGATCGAGCGGGAGTCCCAGGGCGGCGCGGTAGGCGAGCTTCACGACGTCGAACCCCGCGCGGGCCGCGAACTCCACGTACCACCACGGGCGCGCGTTGATCTCGATGATGCGGAACACGCCATCGCGCGAATCCCGCTTGAACTCGGCGCTGAAGATGCCACGATACCCGAGCGATCGCAGCAGGCGCCGGAGCGACTCGACCGCGCCGGCGACCTCGTCGGGAGGAACGGACACCATGAAGGTGCTGTTCCCGAAATCGACGGGGTACATCCGGAGCCGCTGCCGGGCGAGGAGGGTGAGCGTGTCGTCCCCTTCCAGCATGAACCCGTCGATGAAGTAGTGGTTGGACGCGGGACCGGGCACGTACTCCTGCACCATCAGGCGGTGCCCCTTCGCGAGGAGCTCCGACAGGACGTCGCGGAGGTCCTCCCGCCCCTTCGCGTGCAACCCCTTGACGCCGTATTCGCGCTGGAAGCGCTGCGAGTCGCGGGGCTTGACGAAGGCGAACCGCAGCTCGTCGTCACCGATGCCGTCGAGGTCGTCGGCGCGTTCCACCAGGTGCGTGCGCGGGTGGGGGATGTCGGCGCCGACCAGCGCACCGAGGAACTCACCCTTGTCGACGAGGAGTCGAAGCACCGCCGCATCGGGCTGGTAGCTGGGGAAGCGCTTCGCCAGGTCGGCGGGCAGCTCCGCGACGGCGAGCGCGAGCTCGTCCGAGCACGGGATCAGGACGCCTCCGTCCAGAGGCAGCTTCGCCAGGTACTCCGGGAGGTCGACGCCGGGGCCGATCGCGGGGAGTCGGGCATCTCGCGGGAGCCAGCGTGACGACGCCACGAAGTCCGTCTCGGAGACGCTCACCCGCATGGGGAGTCCCTGCCGCCCCAGGATTCGTGTCACCCCCAGGAGCGTCACACCGGATCCGAGCGCGATGGCGGGCGGGTGGGTCGGATTCAACGGAGGGTGCCCCCGGTCAAGCCGCCACCCCTCGGAGATGCCCGGAATCAGCGCCTCCAACTCCTCGATCTCCTCCCGATAGCGGCCGTTCAAGATCGCCCGTGACCTCCTCGGGCATGCTCGTCTGCGCGGGATCGACGTTGGATCGCTTCGTCAGCCGCGGATGGTGGGTATCGACCTCGATGCCGAGGTAGTCGCCGACCTCGGTCAGGAGGGCCCCCGGGTCCTTCACGAGGCTGTCGTAGCGGAAGACCCTGAACTGCTCACCGAAGGCCTCCCGCCACAGGCGCACCATCCTGGGATAGTCCCCGCGCAGGCGGTGCGAGGGCGACTCGAGCTCCCTCAAGAGGGTCTCGGGAGCGTCGACCGGGACGCTCCCCGCCTTCCACCGGTAGAGCATCTTGATGCCCGACCAGAAGCGCTCCACCGGATTACGCACCAGGAGCAGCACCCTGCAGTTGGGCTTGAGAACGCTGCGGGCGTAGGACACCCCGCGGGCATCGAGGGTCGAGTAGGCGGGCGTGATGTCGCCGGCCAGTCGCGACCCCACCATCTCCTTGGGGAACAGGGAGTAGTACCAGGCGGTCGAGCGAGCCCCGTAGTAGAAGAGCCGCAGCCAGTGCCACGTGGCCGGCGAGGGACGGTCCAGGAGAGCCCGGTACCGCTCGGGGAATGG